>NZ_LSRE01000013.1 GCF_001575205.1 Tsukamurella pseudospumae | reverse complement strand
CACCAAGATCCACGCAGCAGTCGACGGTCAGGGGCGTCCGCTCGCGGTGGTCGTCACCGGCGGACAGCGCAACGACGGCGCCATGCTCACCGAGGTCCTCGCCGATATTCGGGTACCGAGATGCGGGGCTGGGCGTCCCCGCACTCGCCCGGACGCGGTCGTCGCCGACCGGGCCTACACCAGTGGCGTGAACCGGCGGATGCTCGCCGGCCGGGGTATCAAGGCAGTCATTCCGCAGAAGGTCACCGAGATCGACGCCCGCCGCCGCAAGGGCGCCGCGGGTGGTCGGCCACCGACATTCGACACCGATACCTACAAGGGCCGCAACGTAGTTGAGAGATCATTCAACGACACCAAGCAATGGCGCGGACTGGCCACCCGCTACGACAAACTCGCCATCACCTACCGGGCCGGGGTCGTGCTCCAAGCATGCTTGCGATGGTCACGACTATTGGGAGACACGCCCTAGTAACAATCGCTGCCCTGACGACGCTTGGGGACGCGGAACGCCAGCTGAAGTTCCATACTCGAGCGGCCCTCACCGCTGGTGCATCGCCCCAGGACATCGTGGACGCCGTGATCCACCTCCTCGCCTTCGCCGGGAACCCACGAGTGTTCAACGCGATGCTGGCTATCCGCCAGGTCTTTGCGGAGAGAGAACTCCTGCCCCTGCAACAGCAGTAACGCGGATTTCGACCCAGTGCACGCCTCGCACGGTCGTGTCCCCGGGGACGGTACGGCGCAATGCCCGGAGCACATCGGTTCGGGCGAACAAAACGTGCGGTCGACGTTGTCACCCAGCGACAACCCGCCGCGAGCGGACTACTGCCCGGTGAAGACGGGCGGGCGCTTCTGGAACCGCGCGACCCGCGCCTCGATCGCGTCCTGACTCGACCGCGCCCGCTCGAACATCTCGCGGTGGATCGGCAGCTCGTCGTCGTCGGCACCCTCATCGGGGCCGCCGATGCGGTTGGCCGTGCCGCGCGCGAGAGCATCTGTCGCGGACAGTTTTTCGGCCGTGTGGAAACCCTTTCGTGTGGGTCAGACGGGGACCGAGATCTCCGGGAGGGGCAGCGCGACGATGCGGTCGGCGTCGTCCTTCTCGATCCCCAGCATGAGCAGCACGTGCCGGGCGTAGTCGTCGGAGGCGCGGGCATCGTCGAGATCCGGGTGGGCGTCGAGCAGCTGGACGAGCCCGAGCAGCGCGCCGCCGGACATCATCAGCGCCATCTCGGCATCGGGCACGGTGAACCGGCCCGCCTCGATCCCGCGCCGGAGGTCGGCGAGCGCCCGGGGCCGCAGGCCGCGGTCGGTGAGCAGCACGGACATGCCCTGGTGCAGCATCACGCGCACGAGTTCGGGCAGGTGGCGCTGCATCCGGCCGAGCATGCGGAAGCTCACGGCGAACACCTCGGCCGGGTCCTCGATGCCGTCGACCACCGCGTCGCGGAGCTCGCCCCATTCGTCGAGGACGCTGGCCACGGCCTCGGTGAACAGCTCCTCCTTGGTCTCGAAATGGTTGTAGAAGCTGCCGAAGCCCACGCCGGCCTCGTCGGTGATCTCCTGCACGCTCACCGCAGCCCGCCCGTCGGCGAGCAGGCGGCGGGCGGCGCCGATCAGGGCGTTACGGGTGCGGGCCCGACGGGGATCGGGGCGCCGTGCGGGCGCGTCGGCCGTCTCGGTGGTCATCCGCGGTCTCCCTTCGGTGGGTTTCTTGGATAAATCTATCAGAAACCTCTTGGCATCGCGGATCACGTTTCTGATGATGTAGTCAGAAACGTACCGACCGAGAGGGCCACCGATGACCGCCACCACCCCCACCCGTACCGAACGCACCGTCGAGGTCGGGCGTCGTCGGATCTTCATCACCGAGGCCGGCGAGGGCGCCCCCGTGGTCCTGCTCCACGGTGGCGGCGCCGGGGCGACGGGCGCGTCGAACTACTCGCGCAACATCGACGTCCTCGCGCAGAAGTTCCGCGTGATCGTGCCGGACATGCCGGGGTACGGGCAGTCCAGCAAGGACATCGACCAGAGCGACCCGTTCGGCGACCTCGCCATGGTCCTGCGCGGCCTGCTCGACGAGCTCGGCATCGACAGGGCGCACCTCGTCGGCAACTCCTACGGCGGCGCCGCGGCCCTCCGGCTCGCGATGGACCGGCCCGACAAGGTCGACAAGCTGATCCTCATGGGCCCCGGCGGCATCGGGACCACGCGTGCGCTCCCGACCAAGGGCCTCAACTCACTGCTCGGCTACTACGGCGGCGACGGGCCGAGCAAGGAGAAGCTCAGCGAGTTCATCCGCGAGTACCTCGTCTACGACGCCTCGGCCGTGCCGGAGGAACTCATCGAGCTGCGGTATCGGGCCAGCATCCAGCCCGATGTCGTCGCGAACCCGCCGCTGCGCCGCCCGTCCGGCCCCACCGCGCTGCGCACGCTCCTGCGCATGGACTTCACCCGCGACCGCCGCCTCGCGGACGTCCAGGCACCGACCCTGGTGATCTGGGGCGCCGACGACAAGGTCAACCGCCCGGCCGGCGGGCCGATGCTCGCCAAGACCATGCCGAACTGCGACCTCTACGTCGCGGCGCGCACCGGTCACTGGGTGCAGTGGGAGCGCGCCGACCTGTTCAACGACCTCGCCGCCACCTTCCTCGGCGGCACCGAATGACCGCCGCTGCAACAGAGGTCGCGAAGCAGGGATCCGTCTTCGGCGCCGTCCACCTCGGCTACCTCGCCGTCGAGTCCCGGAAGATGCAGCAGTGGCACCGCTTCGGCGCCGACGCGATCGGCCTGCACGTCGACGAGCTCGACGCCGACACCCTCCGATTCCGGCTCGACGAGAACGAGTGCCGCTTCCTCATCCGCCGCGGCCCCGCCGAGGACCTCATGGCGATCGGCTGGCAGGTCGACGATCACGAGACCTTCGACCGGGTCATCAAGCGAGTCAGTGATCGCGGCGTTCCGATCGTCGAGGGCTCCCCCGAGGACGCCGCGCTGCGCGGCGTGGAACGATTGTGGCGCTTCCCGGGACCGAAAGGCATTGTCCAGGAGGTCTTCACGACCGGCCGGACTACCACCCAGCCGCTGCGCATGCTCACCTCCGGCTACGTGACCGGTGACTCCGGCATGGGGCACGTCGCCATCACCTCGCGGAACCCGGCGAGCATCCACCGCTACTACGGCACCGTCTTCGACTCGCGACTCTCGGACTACATCGACGAGAACGTCAACGGTCTCACGCTCAAGATCCGCTTCCTGCGGGTCAACGAGCGGCACCATTCGATCGCCGTCGCCGGCCTGCATCACCTGCCCGTCGACCCCATCCGCACCCGGGCGCAGCACGTCAACATCCAGGTCGCCGACCTCGACGACATGCTCGCCGCCTACCAGCGGGTCCGCGACCTCGGTTTCCGCATCGCGTGGACGGTGGGCCAGCACACCAACGACCGTGAGCTGTCCTTCTACTGCGTCACGCCCTCGGGGTTCGAACTCGAGGTCGGCTGGAATCCCATCGTCGTCACTCCCGAGCTCGAAGCCGCCTGGCAGCCGACGACCTACCAGGGCATCAGCATCTGGGGCCACGACACCGTCCATATGACCGACAACCTCGCCCAGGTCCGCGAAGCCCTCCGCAACCTCCGCCGCCCGGAGCGGACCGTTCCCGCCCTCAGCACACCGATCGGAATGAAGAAGTGAACGACTACGACGTCGCCGTCGTGGGCCTCGGGCCCACCGGCCTCACCCTCGCCCACCTCCTCGGCCGACGGGGCCTGTCCGTCCTCGTCCTCGAGCGCGAACCGCACTTCTACGGGAACGCTCGCGCCGTCTACACCGACGACGAGGCCCTGCGCGTCTTCCAGACCGCCGGCGTCGCCGACGAGATCCACGAGGACATGAACGTCGATTCGGCGGTCCAGTGGGTCACCTCCGACGGCGAGGTGCTCGTCCAGTTCCGCCAGCCGCAGCGCCCGCTGTGGTGGCCCGTGACGAACTTCTTCTACCAGCCCTACCTGGAGACGAAGCTGGGGGACACCCTCATCCGCTACCCGAACGTCGAGGTCCGACGGGGCCGCGAGGTGGTCGAGTTCGAGCAGGACGCCGACGGCGTGATCGTCGTTCACGCGGCCTCCACCGGCAGCGGGTACGGCAAGCAGGACAACGTGATCGACGATGCCACCCGCGAGGCGGTGCGCGCGTCGTACCTCGTCGGCGCCGACGGTGGCCGCAGCGTCATCCGCACCGGCCTCGGTATCGACATGAGCGGCAAGAGCTTCCCCGAGCGGTGGCTCGTCGTCGACCTGGCCGCCAAGGAGGGCGCGGACCCGTTCCGCCACCTCCCGTACTTCGACTTCGTCTGCGATCCGGATATGCCGACGGTGAGCTGTCCTCAGCCCGGCGGGCATCACCGGTTCGAGTTCAACCTCGCCGACGACGACCAGAAGGACGAGTTCGAGTCCGACGCGACGGTGCAGCGACTCATCGGGCAGTACGTCGACGTCGACGAGGTGACCGTGGAGCGGCGCCTCGTCTACACCTTCAACGCCGTGATCGCCGACCGCTGGCGCGAGGGCCGCATCCTGCTCGCGGGCGACGCCGCGCACATGACCCCGCAGTTCATCGGCCAGGGCATGAACGCCGGCGTTCGCGATGCGGACAACCTGTCCTGGAAGCTCCAGGCCGTCCTGCAGCACGGGGCCGATCCCGCGATCCTCGACACCTACGAGTCCGAGCGCCGGCATCACGCGAAGGCGATGATCGAGCTGTCCGTGTTCAACAAGTCGCTCGTCTCCGTCCAGAGCAGGGCCCTCGCGCGGTCGCGGGACATCGCGCTGCGCTCGGCGCTCCGCGTGCCCGCACTCGGCGCCTGGGTGCGGCGGGCCGGCATGAAGCCCAAGCCGCGGTTCCGTCGCGGCGAGTACCTCGGCCTCGACCGCAAGCCGGTCCGCGGTATCGAGGGCACCCTGCCGCCGCAGCCCGTGGTACGGCGCTACGACGGCCACCGGGTCCGGCTCGACGACGCCCTCGGCATCGGTTGGGCCGTCATCGGATTCGAGACCGACCCGCGCGAGGCGCTCGGCGCGGAGGCGCTCGTGTGGGAGCGTCTCGGCGCGAACTTCGCGACGATCTACCGCTCGGGCGCGCGGCCGCAGGGGCGGATCGGCGACGGCCGCCGCAAGGCCGGTCTCCTCGACCTCGAGGACACCGACGACCTCCTGACCTCGTGGCTGCGGCGCGCCGGGCACCGGCCCGGCACCGTCGTGGTCCTGCGACCTGACAAGTACGTCTTCGGCGCGAGCCGGGACGCCGCGGACCTGACCCGCGCACTGGTCCGGCAGGTCGCACCGTCCGGTACCGACAGCCGCACCACGACCCGCATCGACGCCACCCCCACCCAGACCGGAAGGCCCGCATGAGCGCCGACACCATCACCACCGCCGCGCGCCGACTGTTGACCGCGACGGACCTGCGCAGCCCGTGCCTGCCGATCCGCGACCTCATCGGGCCCACCGATGTCACGGCGGCGTACGCCGTGCAGCAGTTGCTCACCCAGGACCGCGTCGATCGCGGCGCCGTCGTCGTCGGCCGCAAGATCGGGCTGACCAACCCGGTCGTGCAGGCGCAGCTCGGCGTCGACCGCCCCGACTTCGGGGTGCTGTTCGACGACATGGACGTGACCGGGACGCCGATCCCGGGCTCGATGCTCCTGCAGCCCAAGGTCGAGGCGGAGATCGCCTTCGTCCTGGGCGAGGACCTCGACGGTGACCTCACGCTCGAGTCCGTCCGCCGGGCCGTCGCCCGGAGCCACGCCGCCATCGAGGTGGTCGACAGCCGAGTCGCCCAGTGGGACATCAGCTACGCCGACACCGTGGCCGACAACGCGAGCGCCGGCCTGTACGTGATCGGCGACAGGCTCCCCGACGCGATCACCCCGTCGGCGGTGACGATGACGATGACGGTCAACGGCACGATCGCCTCCACCGGATACGGCACGGACTGCCTCGGCGATCCGCTCAACGCGTTGCTGTGGCTCGCCGAGACGGCCCGCGACCTGGGCGATCCATTGCGCGCCGGGCACGTCGTTCTCTCCGGAGCCCTGGGCCCCATGGTTCCGGTCCGCCCCGGTGATCACGTCGAGGCGCGCATCGGCCTGGGCGACGAGACCCTCGCGACGGCCGTGGCCGAGTTCGCGCTCGAGCCCTGACAACCGATACACCCCCAGTGAAGACAACCCTGCCGCAGACCGGAGCCCCCCTCGATGATCAACCGCCGCAACTTCTTCGCCGGCGCCGCGACGACCGTCGGCGCGGTCGCCCTCGGCGCTGCAGCCGCAGCACCCGCCGCTGCCAAGCCGGAGCCGGGCTTCGCAGCTCCCACGGGCCAGTACCGCGTGGACCTGCACGCCCACTTCTTGCCGCCGGAGTACCGGGCGGCGCTGCTCTCGCACGGGCACTTCACAATCGGCGGCTACCCGACGCCCACGTGGTCGCCCGAGGCGGACCTCGCCTTCCAGGACTACTACGGCATCTCCGCTCGCGTCCTCGCCGTATCGGACCCCGGCGTCTCCTTCCTCGCCGGTAAGGAGGCGATCGACCTCGCGCGGTACTGCAACACGTACGCGGCGGACCTGATCAAGAAGCACCCCAAGCGCTTCGGCAGTTTCGCGGTCCTGCCCCTGCCCAACCTCATCGCGTCCATCGCCGAGCTCGCGTACGCGCTCGACGTGCTCCACCTCGACGGCGTGACGCTGCTCAGTGCCTACGACGGCGTGTACCTGGGCGATCCGCGGTACGAGCCCCTGATGATGGAGCTCAACCGGCGCTCCGCGTATGTCTTCGTGCACCCGGCGGCGATCCCCGACAACGCGAAGCCGCACCTGCCGCTGCCGGACTTCCTCGCGGAGTTCACCTTCGACACCACGCGCGCGGCGACCATGATGATGATGACCGGCGTGATGGAGCGGTATCCGAACATCCGGTTCCAGCTCGCGCACGCCGGCGGCACCCTGCCCTTCCTCACGCATCGCATCGGCGTCGCCTCGCAGACGGTGCTCGGCCGCCTCGGGCTGCCGAAGATCTCGCTGCTCGACGTCAAGGCGCAGGTGGCGGGCATGTACTACGACACCGCGCTCAGTGCGGCGCCCACCGCGATGAACAGCGTGCTGGCCGCCACCAGCCGCGACCACATCGTGTTCGGCAGCGACTGGCCCTTCTCCGGCCTGGTGCTCGACCAGCACGGCGACCGCGACCCCGCTCCCGGCCTCAGCGAGACCTTCACCACCGAGCAGCGTCTCGAGATCGAGCGGCACAACCCGCTCAAGCAACTGCCGCGACTGAAGGCGGCGATCGGGAGATGACGGACTGGAGCGACCGCGTCGCGCGGGCCTTGGAGACCTTCGTCGGCGCGTACAACCGGCACGAGACCACCATCGCGGCACCGATTCCCGACGAACCCGTGCTCTTCGTCGCCAACCACGGCTTCGGCGGCGTCTTCGACCTCAACGTGGTCGCCTTCGGGATCGGGCACCGCGAGAGCGGCGATGAGCGCCCGGTGATCGTGCTGACCCATCAGGTGGCGTGGCAGCTCGGAGTCGGACGGTTCCTGGAGCCCTTCGGCTCCCGGCTCGCCGGCCGCGAGACCGCCAAGGAGTCCCTCGCCGAGGGCAATCACGTCCTCGTCTTCCCCGGCGGCGATGTCGACGCCTTCAAGACCTGGAAGGACCGCAACACGGTCCTCTTCGACGGTCGCACCGGCTTCGCCCGGCTCGCCGTGGAAGCCGGCGCCCCGATCGTGCCCGTCGTCACGAGCGGTGCGGGGGAATCGGTCGTCGTCCTCGACGACGGTGCCTGGCTCGCGAAGGCGACCGGCGTGCGGGAACGGTTCCGCCTCAACCGCTTGCCGACCACCGTGTCCATCCAGTGGGGCGTCAACATCGGCGCGGTGGGACTGCTGCCCTACATCCCGTTGCCCACCAAGCTCCGCACCACCTTCCTGCCCGCCATGCGCCCCGAGCCCGACGAGGCCGCGGAGGACTACGCCGACCGCGTCCGGGCCGCCATGCAGACCGAACTAGACCGCCAGACCCGGTACCGTCGCCCGATCATCGGGTGAGATGAGGAGAAACAGATGCGACGCATCGACAGCGACGATCGCCTGACTCGGGCCGCCCGCGCTCTCATCGCCGTCGCGGCGGCCGCCGCTCTGGCAGCCACCGCCGGCTGCGGGGCGGATGCGACGGACAGCCCCGCCGCCTCGTCCGCTGCGACGGGGACGTCCGGGGCGGCGACGTCCACGGGCGCGGCGACCTCCGCGGGGGCGGCGCACACCGTCGCCGCCGCAGAGGCGGGGGTGTCCTGGGCCCCCGCCGCGCAGGCGACGCTGCACCCGGGTGTGCAGGCCTACACGGGCGACAGCCAGTGCACGACCAACTTCGTCTTCACCGACGCCAAGGGCGAGGTGTACCTGGGCCAGGCCGCGCACTGCGGCTACACGGGCACGGACAAGCTGCCGAACGGCTGCACCGCGCAGACCGTGCCCCTGGGCACCGCCGTCGACCTGCGCACCGGTGGGTCGGTGCGGGCCGAGGGCACGACGAAGGCCACGGGCTCCCTCGCCTTCTCCAGCTGGAGGACGATGCAGGAGGCGGGGGAGAAGGGCGCGGACCTGTGCGCCGACAACGATTTCGCGCTGATCCGGCTGCCGAAGAGCGCCGTCGGATCCGTCAATCCCTCGATCCCCACCTGGGGCGGCCCGGTGGGCCTCGGGGTCGATCGGGTGCACGCGGGGGAGCGGGTCTTCGGCTACGGCGATTCGTCGCTGCGCGGCGGCGTGAACGCGCTGTCGCCGCATCGCGGAACCCTGCAGTCCCCGGAGCCCGACGCCGGCGGCTGGGCGCACACGGTCACCGCCGCGCGGCCCGGGGTGCCGGGCGACAGCGGCGCCGCGTACGTGGACTCGGAGGGCTACGCGCTGGGCACGCTGTCCACCCTCAGCCTGGGGGTGCCGCCGCGCAACAGCCTCAGCGACCTCAGCCGGGAGCTGCGCTACGCGCAGGAGCACTCCGGTATCGCCGGGCTCCGGCTCGTCCTCGGCACCGAGCCCTTCCACGCCGGAGGGTAGGCGGCACCGTCGGCGATCCGGACCCGAGCCGGATCGCCGAGCCCGCCGCCATCCGATCCACTGCCCGTCGAACCACGGAGATTCCATGCAGCGCATCGACGTCCACCACCACATGATCCCGACTGCGTACCGTGAACGGCTCGCCGCCGAGGGCATCGCCGCGGCCGGCGGGCGGGACCTGCCCGCGTGGTCCGCCGAGGAGTCCCTCGGGGTGATGGACCGCGCGGGGATCGCCACCGCGATCCTGTCCGTGTCGACGCCGGGCACGGGCTTCCTGACCGACTCCGCCGAGGCGGCGGGCCTGGCGCGCTCGCTCAACGACGAGGCGTCGGCGGTGGTCGCGGCGCATCCGGGCCGGTTCGGCTTCTTCGCAACGGTGCCGATGCCCGACGTGGCTGCCTCCGCGGCCGATGCCCGGCGCGCCCTGGACGACCTGCACGCCGACGGCGTGGTCCTGCTCGCCAATGCCCGCGGCACGTACCTCGGTGAGCGGGGGCAGGATCAGCTCCTCAGCCTTCTCGACGAGCGGGCCGCGACGGTGTTCATCCATCCGGCGGATCTCCCGGCACCGGCCGTCGACGGGATTCCGCCCTTCGCGGCCGACTTCCTGCTCGACACCACCCGGGCCGCGTACCTGCTCGTACGCAACGGGATCCGGCGACGGTACCCCCGCATCCGGTTCATCCTCAGCCACGCAGGCGGATTCGTGCCCTACTCGTCGCACCGGACGGCCCTGACCATCGCGGGCGAGACAGGTCGGAGCCCACTGGACGTGCTCGACGACTTCTCGGGCTTCTACTTCGACACTGCGCTCTCCGCCAGCGCGGCGGCGTTGCCGAGCCTGCTCGCCTTCGCGGACCCCGGCCACGTCCTGTTCGGCAGCGACTGGCCCTTCGCGCCCGAGGTGGCCGTGCAGTACTTCGCCGCCGGACTCGACACCTACACCGCGGGCGACGCGGAGCTCGCTCGCGGGATCGAGCGCGACAACGCCCTCGCGCTGTTCCCGCGCCTCGGGAAGGGAGCACCGGCCTCGGCACCGCCGCTCCCCGATCGCGTGCGCGGGGCGGTCACACGCTCCGTGCTGCGGGGAATGACCCGCCTGATGGCCGACGCCTGAAACCATTGCCGGGCCACGAATCGGCCGGCTGCGACAACACGATGACTCCCTCGACGACCCCGGAGCTACTGCGGGGGCTGCGGATCGCGATCACGCTACTGCTGGTGCTGATCCTGGTGGCGCTCAGTGCTGCCGGCCTGCTCACGCCGCCGTCGGTGCAGCGTTACCGGCGCACTCTGCGGGGCGTGACCACGACGATGCTCAACGATCTCGACCGAGACCTCGCCGCCTACGACGGGCCGGTCCCCGCCGAGCTCCGGGAGGCGCACCATGCCGCCCACGAGGCGCACCGGGTTGCGGGCCGTCGGGGCACACAGCGGAACGTCGAGCGGGCGCTGACCGCGGCGTTCGCGGCCCGAGACGTCTACGACGACGTG
The DNA here is from genome assembly GCF_001575205.1 of Tsukamurella pseudospumae. Classification (GTDB taxonomy): domain Bacteria; phylum Actinomycetota; class Actinomycetes; order Mycobacteriales; family Mycobacteriaceae; genus Tsukamurella; species Tsukamurella pseudospumae. The sequence continues at coordinate 237,216 of NZ_LSRE01000013.1, read as the reverse complement.
GTGAGCGGGACCGGCGTCGCAGTCAGGACAGGATCTGCGTGATGCCCTCGCGGTAGGTGGTGACCCGGAAATCGGGGAACCGGGCCGTGAACTTCGAGGTGTCGAAGATGTTGTCCTTGCCGTAGCGGGGCATGAGTTCCGAGGCCTCCTTGGCCTTCTCGCTGAACAGGCCGGCCAGCGTGAACACGAACAGCGGGATCGTGCTGAACGGGATCTTCCGGCCGGCGACCTCGGAGGCGATCGCGATCATCTCGCGATAGGTGAGGCGGTTCTGGTCGATCGGCAGGTGCCAGGTCTGACCGTAGGCGTCGGGGGTGTTGCCGATCAGGCCCATCGCTCGGCTGGCATCGGGCGTCCAGATCAGGCTGCGCTTGGTGTCGGCGCTCACGGGGACCAGGGGCCGCTCGCCCTTCGTGATCCGGTCGAAGACGGTGGTGTTGGTCAGGCCCTGGGTCTTGCCCGGGCCGTAGAACTCGGGGGCACGCACGATCACGGCCTCGATGCGACCGGCGCCCATCTCCTCCTGCAGCCGGGTCGCGATCTGCGCGCGCACGGCCGCCTTCCGCCCGCGCGGCTCGAAGGGCGTCCTGCCCTCGACCTGCGGGACCGCCGTCCGCGGGTACATGTAGGTGTTGTCGAAGAAGACCAGCTTCGCGCCGTGCCTGCGGACGGCGGCGATGGTGTTCTCCATCATCGGTGGGAAGCGCTCCTCCCACATCGCCGAGTCCATCGGCAGACCGACCGTGAGGTAGACGATGTCGCTGCCCGCGACGGCGCGGTCGGTGGCCTCGGCGTCCATCAGGTCGGCCTTGACCAGTTCGTCCGTCTCGTTGACCTTCTCGGGATTGCGCCCGACCAGCCGGATGTCCTGGGTGACGTTCTCGTGCAGGTAACGCGCCAGCTCCTCGCCGATCTGCCCGTTCGCGCCCAGAATCGTCTGCATGATGTCCCTCACTCGTCGATGTATGCACTGCTTACACGAACGACTGTAGCCCGGCGTGTAAGCAGTGTCAACATCGAGCCGGGTCAGGCGGCCCAGGCGCGCACCAGGCGGTCAATGAGCAGCTGCGCGACGACCTCGACGCTGATCGGCGGGAGCGCGTCGAGCGCGCCGGACCGCACGGCCTTCGCGAGGTCGTCGTCCCGGTCGGCCCCGTAGACGACGGTGGCGTCGACGTTCGCGACGCGCACCGCTCCGGCGCGGAGGAACTCCAGCTCGGCCTTCTTCATGGCGACGAAGTCCTCGAAACCGGGGAGCTCGACGGCGCCAATGCCGACGTTGCCGACGGCCTGCGCGCCGTGCTTCTCGGCGTAGCCGCGGATGTTCTCCAGGACCTCGTTCGAGCCGTAGGTGAAGGTGACGACGTAGTCGGCTGAGGCCGGGAGGGCGCTCTCGAAGGCCGCCGCGTCGGCGGCATCCACCTGCACGTGCTGCACACGCGGGTCCTCGATCTCGTGCCGGTCCTCCCGGCTGGTCACGATGAGCTGCACCGCGGGGTCGCGCTGCAGCCACTGACGGGTCACCTCGCGCCCGATGTAGCCGTTGCCTCCGACGAGAATCGCTGTGGTCATGATGATGTCCTTCCTTCTTCGGATACGTGTTGTCAGATCTTGGTGTCCGCGCCGGACCAGTAGTCCTCGCGCAGAGCGCGTTTGAGCACCTTGCCGGTGCCACTGCGCGGCAGGCTCGGGACGATGTCGATCCGCTTGGGCGTCCGGACGCTGCCCAGTGCCTCTTTGACCAGGGCGATGAGTTCGGCCCCGTCGACCTGCTGGCCCGGGGAGAGCTCGACGACGGCGATCACCTTCTCGCCCCAATCTGGATCGGGGACGCCGATCACGGCGCAGTCCGCCACCGCGGGATGGCCCCAGATCACCTGCTCGATCTCGCTCGGGTACACGTTGAAGCCGCCCGAGATGATCATGTCCTTGGTCCGGTCGGTGATGTAGAGGTAGCCGTCCTCGTCCAAGTGGCCGACGTCGCCGGTGTGCAGCCAGCCGTCGACGATCGTCTCGGCGGTCTTGTCCGGCTGCTTGTAGTAGCCCTTCATCACGAGATCGCCGCGCACGCAGATCTCGCCGCTCTCGCCCACGGACACCGCGGCATCGTTCCGGTCGCGGATCTCGACGGAGATCAGCGGGTAGGGCCGGCCGCAGGAGTCGAGTCGGCTGTCGGGCACCATGATCCCGTTCTTGACCCGCTCGTCGGGCCGCGCGTAGGCGATGGCCGCGAAGGCCTCGGTCTGCCCGTACGCCGCCATCATCACGGGGCCGAACACCTCGATCGCGCGCTTGAGCTTCTCCACCGACATCGGCGCCGCGCCGTGCACGAAGTACCGCAGCGAGGAGAAGTCGCAGTCGCGTCCGGCCACCCAGTCGAGCATCCGGTAGATCACCGTCGGCGGCAGGAACAGGTCCGTCACGTGGTGCTCCTCGATCGCCGCGACCACGGAGGCCGGGTCCGGCCGCTCGATGATGACGACGGTGCCGCCCCGCACCATGGTGGGCAGGGTGACGATGCCGGCGGAGTGCGTCAGCGGAGCCGCCGCGAGGTTCACGACGTGCTCGTCGTCGCCGTACTCGAACGCCATGAGCAGGTGCGCGCACGTGTTCGCCAGGGTGCGATGCGTGTTCATCACGCCCTTGGGCAGGCCCGTGGTGCCGCCGGTGGGCGAGATCATCACCACGTCGTCCATGTCGTAGGGCACCGTCGGGCGGGTCGACGGTGCGCCGTCGATCCAGTTCTCGAGCGAGGTGTAGGCCCCGTCGAGGTCGGAGTCGATGCAGATCACCAGGCTCACCTGCGGCAGAGCCGCGCAGAGTTCCTCGGCCTCGGTGCGCATCGAGCTGTGGAAGAACAGTGCCTCGCAATCGAACTGGCGCATGAGCTGCGCCGAGGTGCTCGCCGGCTCGCCCGGATGCAGCGGCACCCAGGTGCGGCCGGCCCGCCAGATGCCGAGCACGCACATCCAGCCGACGGGGTCGTTGGGGGAGAGCACCGCGGCGTTGCCGGTGAGCGCGACCTTCTCGCCGAGCAGCGCGTGGGCGATCCGGCAGGTCAGCTCACCGGCCTCCTGGTACGTCCACCGTCGATCGCCCAGGACGAAGGCGTCACCGCCGGCGTTGCGGGCCCAGCCCTGGTCGAAGTAGTCGATGATCGCCATCAGGGTGCCTTGAGGATCGTGACCACGGCGACGGCCTCCTCGCCGGTGCCGAACGGGCTGAAGCCTCCGCCGTTCTCGGCGAGGGCGATCCGCGCACCGTCGACCTGCCGGGCCCCGGCCTCGCCGCGCAGCTGCGTGACGAGCTCGAAGATCTGGCCGAGCCCGGTCGCCGCCAGTGGATGGCCCTTGGACTCGAGCCCACCGGAGGTGTTGATCGGGATGCGGCCGCCGAGGGTCGTCTCCCCGGCCTCGGCGGCCGCGCCGCCCCCGCCGGGCTCGAAGAAGCCGAGGTGCTCGCTGATCGCGAGCTCGCCGAACGCCGTGGCGTCGTGCACCTCCGCGACGTCCACGTCGCTCGGCGCGATACCCGCGCGCTCGTAGGCGCGCTCGCCGGCGAGCCGCGTGACGTGCTTCGAGTAGTCGGCCGTCTCGCGTTCGACGCTCGTACCGGCGACGGACGCGAGCACCCGGACGTTCCTGTTCCCGGCGATCCGCGCGGCGACCTCCGCGGTGCAGACGATCGCCGCGGCCGCGCCGTCCGTGAGCGGCGAGCACATGGGGACGGTCAGCGGGTAGGCGAGTGCTCGCGCCGAGAGGATCTCCTCGACGCTCATGGCCTTGCGGTAGTGCGACAGGGGGTTGTTCACCGAGTGACCGTGATTCTTCGACGAGACCGCGGCGATCTGCTCCTGCGTGGTGCCGAAGGTCGTCATGTGATTGCGTGCCATCGCGGCATAGATGTCCATGAAGATGCTGCGCTGCCCGGCGTCGCTGGTGTCGACCTCGCCGCCGAGCGCGTCCAGAGTGCGCTGCAGCGCAGCGGGATCGGACAGGTCGTAGGCACCGTCGAAGACGCTCATCGTCTTCGCTTTGTCGCCGGTGTTCATCTTCTCGGCGCCCACCGCGAGCGCGACGGAGGCCTCGCCCGCCCGCACGCTGGTGATCGCGAGATTGAGCGCGGACGAACCGCTCGCGCAGGCGTTCTCGACGTTGAAGATCGGGATGCGCTCGAAACCGACGCCGCGGAGCGCGATCTGACCGGCGATCATCGCCTGCCCCTCCAGCGGTCCCTGGGTGGTGTTGCCGAAGTAGGCGGCTTCCACCTCGGCCGGCGTGATGCCGGCGTCGGCGAGCGCCTCGCGGACCGCGCGTGCGGTCAGGGTCGGCACGGTCTCGGAGGCGTGCACGCCGAAGGGCGTCATGCCGACGCCGATGATGAAGACGTCCTGGCTCATGGAACTCACTCCTGGGTACTGACGGGGCCGAGTGCGGCCGAGAGGGAATCGGTGGGATGGCGGTGCACGGCCTCGGACATGCGCTCGGCGCCGATCGCCTGGAGCGCACCCGCGCCGAAGGTCAGCAGGCCCGGCGGAATGTCGTCGCGGCCGAGGAAGGTCTTGCCGCCGAGGATCTTCGCGACGTCGAAGACGCCGCCCTGCGCGACGATCTGATCCGGGGTCAGGCCCTCGCGATCCCGCTCGCGCGCGGTGTCCAGCGCGCCGAGCAGAGCCAGCCGCCACTCGTGCAGGTCCTCGCGACGCATCGGGTCCATGTGACCCTGCACGTACCAGTCGACGTCCAGCGTCTCCAACAGCGCGATCGTGGTCAGCCACGCGACGGGGTCACCGGACTGGATGGCAGGGGTCGCACCGAGATCGGCGATGAAGGCGACGCGATCGTCGATCGCGTGCACGACCGTCGAACCCATGGTGTGCCCCGGGGCCTCGAACAGCGTGAACCGCTTGCCACCCAGCTCCAGATTGAGGCGCCCGCGGTACGTCAGCGTCGGGTAGGCCATGCGGTAGCCGTCGATGACGGCACTGTCGACATCCGGGTAGGCACCCCAGGTGCGCATGGCCTCCCGGGCCACCTCGTCGGTATCCATGACGCCACGCGTCGTCTCGGACGACACCAGGACCTCCGGCTGCAGGTAGGGCGCGGAGATGGTGTGGTCGGAGTGGTGCTCGCAGTACACCTGGTACCGCAGTGGCCCCTTCGCGTCGATGAACTCCTTCCAGGGTGCGCAGATGTTCGGCGACATGGGGCCGTCGATCGCGATGCAGCCCTCGTCCGTGACGACGAGGCCGCTGTACGGGTAGGTGCCGAAGACGTAGACCTCGTCGGTGAGGCGGATGAGGCGGGGGTCGTCCTCGAGTGCGAGTTGAGTGGACATGGTGGTACTTCTTTCGGGGTGAGTGTTTCAGGCTTGCGGGACGACGTAGTGGGAGAGCTTTCCGATGCCCTCGATCTCGAGCTCGACGAACGCGGGCCGGGGGAGCCGTTTGCCGAGCTCGAAGCTGGAGCCGTCGGGGACGGTGCCCGTGCCCCAGACCTCGCCGGCCTTGATGCCGCCGTTGCGGCTGAAGGCGACGACGGCGTCCTCGAAGGAGTGGATCATCCGTGCGGAACTGCCTGCGCCCCAAACCTCCCCGTTCACGCGGACCGTCATCGCGAGGTTCCGGGGATCGGGGATCTCGTCCTTGGTGACCACGCACGGCCCGAAGGAGTTGGAGTCCGGGAAGTCCTTGGCGTCGCCGTGGACCTCGCCGCTGCGCCGCATGTTCGCCGCCTGGATGTCGCGCAGCGTCCAGTCGTTGTAGACGGTGTAGCCGAAGACGTGGTCCGCGGCGTTCTCCGGCGCGATGTCCGTGCCGGCCTTCCCGATCACCACCGCGAGCTCGAGTTCGTAGTCCATCCACGCGCTCTCGGCCGGCCAGGTGAGCACGGCGCCCGGCGCGCAGGCGGTGGCCGGGTCGCGGTCGACGAAGAGCGGGGGCACCGCAGGGTCGTAGTGCGGGGCGAAGATCGGGTCGAAGGCGGTGTAGAGCTCCATCGCCGACGGTGCGTCGGTGTTCGCCGCGAGCCACTGCGCGCTCTTGAGCATGCTCGGGCGCAGGTGCGCCACGATCAGCCCGCAGTCGCGCAGGCGGCGCGGCCGGAACGGCGAGAGCAGGGTGACGGTGCCCTGCTCGACGAGGAAGGCACCGTCGAGCTTCAGGAATGCCTCCCAGGCCTTCTCGAGAGCGGGCGCGCCGGCGTCGATGAACGCGAGCATGGACCCGAACGCGGGGTCCTCGGGGAATCGCGCCGTGAGGTCGGTGTAGGTGGAGCCGTCCCGGTTGTCCAGGCCGAGTCGCGGGGCGGGGTCGCCCTGCCGGTGGAAGGTCACGACCTTCACGGTGATCCCTCACTTCCGGTCGGTGCCGGCGGCGAGGTCCGCGAGCTCGGGCATGGCGTAGTCGGGACCGAAGCGGGCCGCCGGGAAGTCCAGCGTCAGCCCGTGTTCCGCGCGGTCGAACGCGCCCTCGCGCATGACGGCGAGGAACTCGTTCATGGCCGCCTCGGTGTCCTCGGCGTCGGTGAACTGCAACGGGAGCACGGAGACGAGGGCGTTGTTCTCGGCCATCGCAGCGTCGACCGCGCGGTGCTTGTCCCACAGCATCCAGCGGCGCATGGCTTCGGCGTCGCGCACGGCGTAGAGCGCCGCATCGTCCCAGCGGACGCCGCCGACCTCCGTGCCGAAGAACTTCAGCCGACTGTGGAACCAGAGGATGTCGCCGGTGTCGATCATCTCCTCCTGGAGCGCGGCCTCCAGGGCCTCGGACTCCTTCTGCGCCGGAATCGGGGCGCCCTCCACGTACTTGAAAACGGTGAGTACAACGATCATGATCTTCTTTCCTGTTCGGTGTTGGTGTTTCAGTGGCCGGAGCTGAGGGGGTGGCGGGGAAGCGGGGATCCGACGGTGATGTCCATGCGGCCGATGAGGTCGACCTCGAAGGTGACCACGTCGCCGGGCCGGAGCCAGCCGCGGAAACCCTCGGGGTCGAGGGCGCGCTGCTCGAGCAGGCAACCCTTGCCGACGGTGCCGGAGCCGATCACCGCGCCCGTCCGCAGCGAGGTGCCGCGGGAGGTGAAGGCGACGACATCGTCGAAAGTCCAATTGATCGACGACCAGTTGCCGCTGCTGATCGGCTCGCCGTTGATCGCGACGCGCATACCGATGTCGTGGCCCTTGCCCGCGCGCAGCGGGGCGAACTCGTCCGCCGTCACGAGGACCGGGCCGAGGGTGGTGGCACCGTCCTTGCCCTTGGCCGGGCCGAGCCGGAGCTGCATCTCCTCGAACTGGAGATCCCGTGCGCTCCAGTCGATGTAGGTGGTGTAGCCGATGATGTGCTCGGCCGCCTCGTTCGGAGCGATGTTGGTGCCGGGCCGGCCGATCACCGTCGCCACCTCGAGCTCGTAGTCGAACTGCTCGCAGCCGGGGGAGACGCGGGCCTCGTCGTTCGGGCCGATCACCGCGTCGTGGTTGGTGACGTAGAAGCACGGGAACTCGTGGTGCAACGGATCGACCTCGCCCATGCAGTTGACGATGTGCTCGTGGAAGCTCATCGTGTCGCGCATCGACGGGGGCTGCAGCGGCGCCTCGAGTCGGACCGAGGCGAGCGGAACGGGAGAAGCGGTCTCGCGGGCGGTACGACCGTGCAGCAGAAGCTGATCCAGCCCGTCGCCGATCAGATCGAGCACGCTCGACGCGCCGGATACGGGATACAACATCTCGCCGTCGAGCACCGCGGCACGGGTGGCCCCACCCGGGACGTCGGAGTAGGTCGCGAACTTCATGGCGTCGCCTTTCGGAGAAGTGGATCAGGCCACGGGAGCGATGCCGACGGTGCCGATCGGCGTACCGTCGGACCGCCCGACGGGGGCCGGGGGCCCGGAAGTTGTCGGGAGGTAGGGGATACGGGCCATGCGCAGCAGCAACAGGCTCGCGACGCCGAGGAGGGCGGCTCCCGCCACGAGTGCGGGCGTGTAGCTGCCGGTGCCGTCCTTGACCAGGCCGTACAGGATGGGCGAGACGGCGGTGGTGAGCAGGATCGTGGACCAGAGCATTCCGTACACCCGCCCGTAGGAGGCGAACCCGAAGTACTTCGAGGCGAAGTAGCCGAGCATGTCGATCTCCGCACCGCTCACCAGCCCGATGGCGATCGCGCCGAAGACCGATCCGGCTGTGCCACTGAAGGCGAAGACCAGGACCGAGGCGGCGCCGAGGCCCATGATGATCGCGCACACCCGCTGGGCGGGGAAGGCGTCCAGCAGGTACCCCGAGATCACGCGGGTCACGGTGAGCGCGATGCCCATCGAGCTCGCGTACCAGGCCACCCACTGTGCCGAGAGGCCGGCATCGCCGAGCATCGCCAGGAAATGCATCTGCAGTCCTGCGAACGAGAGCGTGACGAGCGGGAAGATGACGAGCAGCATCCGGAACGGACGGCTCGCGATCGCCTGGCGCACCGTCATCCCGACGGTGGCGAGGTCGGGGCCGGGGGAGAACGCCGCGGCCGCGTCGGCGACCCCCGGCTTCCGCTCGCCCTTGCGGAGGAGCCCGAAGACGATGGGCGCCGCGACGACGGCGACGAGCGCCAGAGCCCGGAACCCGGAGCGCCAGCCGTCGGCGGCGACGAGCGGAACGATGTACAGCGGCAGCAGGACCCCGGAGACCCCGTTGCCGATCATCGCCAGGCCCAATGCCTTACCGCGGTTGCCCGGGAAGGCGATGCTGACGGCGCGGGCGAAGGGAACCGCCGACGCGCCGGCGGCGATGACGGTGGTCACGGCGAACAGGGCCAGGTACAGACCGAGGTTGTTGCCGACGAGGCTGAGCGCAACCCACCCGCCCGCCATCAGCACCATCGAGCCGCCGGCGATCCACGACGTCCGATACCGGTCGACGAGGACGCCGACGAGCGGCGCCATCCCCGCGAGCACCACGCCGAGCACCACCGACGACAGGGAGAGTTCCGTGCGGGTCCAACCGAAGTCGGCCTGGATGGAGCGCATGAACATGGCTCCGGCCGCGGCGGCCAGCGGGATGATGCCGCAGCCGCCGCCGATGATCGACCCGAGCAGGACGTTCCAGTTTCGCGAGAGCTCCTCGCCGAACGATGTGGACATTTCAGGTGCCTTTCGCACCCGGACCGCCGAGGACGGCACCGGGTGGTGATGGGTGGGGAAGAGGAAGGGGCTAATCGTCGAAGAGGGCGACGGCCCGGGTGATGTCGTTGCGGAGATCGACGGAGATGTCCACGAAGCGGCGCACGGTGATCAGTCCCGCGCGACCTTGAGCACGACCTTGCCGACGGTCTTGCCGTTCTCGATGGCGGTCTCGGCGGCGGCGGCCTCTTCCAGCGGCCAGGTCATGGACTCGTTGAGCTCCTCATGGGCGAGCCAGTCGTTGAGGAAGGTCAGAGACTCCTCCCATTCCGGCTGACCGAACCAGGCGACGATCGAGAAGGGCATGATCGTGATGCCGTCGTAGTTGATCTGGTGCGTGTCGATCGTGGCGCCGCGGTCCGCCGCCTGGCGGCCGAACAGCAGCCAGCGGCCGCGCTTGCGGATCACCTTCATGTCGCCCTCGATCGTCGGGCCGGAGACGCCGTTGATCGACAGGTCCACGCCCTGGCCCGCCTGCGCGGCGTTCGAGTAGCCCGTCGCCTTGGTGCCCGCGATGCGGGTCACCTCCTCGACGTAGTCCTGAGTGAGCCGGTTGATCACGTGATCGCAGCCGGCGGCGCGGAGCTTTGCGGCCTTCTCCTCCGAGCTGCAGACGCCGATCACCGTCACGTTCTGGAAGCGGCGCTTGAGGATCTGGAGTACCAGGAAGCCGACGCCGCCGGAGGCCGCATGCAGCAGCACGGTCTCGCCCTCCTGCACCTTGGCCCAGGGGTAGACGATCATGTACGCGACGCGCAGGTTGAGGAAGTAGGCCAGCGCCTTGTCGAGGGCGACGTCGTCGTCGATCTTGGCGAGAAGGTGCTGCGGAGCCACCGCGTACTCGGCGTAGCCGCCCTCGTCGACCATGCTGACCACGCGGTCGCCCACGGCGTACCCCGTGACGCCCTCGCCGATCTCGTCGACGGTGCCGGCGACCTCAAGACCCACGATGAACGGGGGATCGGGGCGCACGAGGGTGCCCCGCCGGTTCATCACGTCGCCCCAGCGGACGCCGGAGTACTCGACCTTGATCCGGACCTCGCCGGGGCCCGCGGAGGGCTCCGGAACGTCGACGAGCCGGTAGTTCTCGACGGGGCCGTACTCGTCCAATTGAATTGCGCGCATGGCGAACTCCTACCTGAGAAGGGGGTCGAACCGCGGAGCCGGGGCATCGGGTGGATGCGTTCGGGCGGTCGATCTCCTTCGACGGTAGTGGTGTGGATCACACAAGCGTTATCGATGCATATCGATATAGTGCATCGATGACGTTGATACTTCGTCAGAGAGCGGCTGCGGACTCCCGGAACTGCCTGCGTAGCCACTGGTGCGCAGGGCTTTCGTCCTGGCGAGGGAGCCAGTACATCGTGGCGGTGATGGGGTCCAGGGCAACGGGCGGCTCGAGTAGCCGTAGTCGAGCCTGCTCGGTGAGGCTGATCCCGAGGTGCTCATGGACCAGTGTGAACATCGGTGTGTCGCGGAGCATGATGAGTGCGGAGACGAAGCCGTGCGCGGAGACGTCGATCGGGCGGTCGATGCCGAGCGCGCGGAGCTGGCGCTGCGCGGTCGTCTCGAGCGCGGGCCCGCCGGAGAAGGCGACGTACGGCAGGGTTTGGAACTGCTCCAGGGTGAGTCGGTCACCCACTTCGGGGTTCGCGGAATCCACGGCGCACATGACACGGTCGGTGAACAGATCCTCACTGCGCAGAGTGACCTCGGAGCGCTGCGACTCGCGGGGCACGATGCACAGGTCGAACAGACCCTGTCGAAGCACGTCGGCGTAGTCCGCGTCGACCTGGCGCGCATGGATGCGCACGCCCGGAGCCTCGCGCCGGAGCGCGGCGAGGAGGGGGCGGAGCAGCAGGACGAGGAAGTAGTCGCTCGTGAGGATGGTGAAGGTCCGCTCGTCCTTCGCCGGGTCGAAGCCGGACCGCTGGCCGAGAGCGCTCTCCATGAGTGCCAGGGCTTGTCGCACCGGACCGATGAGCGACTCCGCGACGGGGGTCGGCACCAGCGTTCGGCCCTCCCGCACCAGCAGGCGATCGTCGAACAGCCGGCGCAGCCGCGCCAGCGCGGCGCTCATCGCCGGTTGGCCCAGCTGCATGCGCGCCGCGGCCCGGGTGACACTGCGTTCGGACATGAGGACGTCGAACGCGACGAGCAGGTTCAGATCGACCCGCTGCAGATCACGCTCCGTCACGTTCCCCTCCTCGTGGTCGGCGTTCACGTTCATCATGCCGCGCGTGAAGGATCGCATGAAGACCGTCTGCGCGGGTCTGATCGCGCGGGTGCTGGTTCGTGCGTGATCGCATCGACCGGACAATGGATGCACCGGAATGGTCGCGAGAAATGGCACGGAAACGGTCGGAATGGGTTGCTGGTACTGAATCCGTTTCCGCGGAGACTTCGAGTGCGTTTATTCTTCCGCGAAGATAACGAACAAGATTGTGGACGTCGTCGGCGATCTTTGCTCCGTTATCGATTCCGTCGAGCGACCGGCGGGAGTACCGCGGACCGTCGGATCCGATGGCGAGCCATCGGACCGAACAGCCCTCACGGAAGGCGCACCATGGCCACGTCGAGCACCGACCCCTACGAGGGCGGCACCACCCCCGCAGACGGCGAGACCGTTCCCGCGGAAGGGGATTCCGGGCACGCGGTCGGGAAGGCCGTCACCGCCTTCGCGGGTACCGACCGTGAGGTCGCGGGGGAGATCGTCGAGGACTTCGGCGAGTTCACCCCCGTCGCTACAGAGTACGACGGCGAGCGGATCGCCGAGCCCGCCCGACGGTGGGCCGTGCTCAGTGACGCGGGCGACCTCGTCTTCGCGGACACCGCCGACCTGACGGCCCGCCCCGCCTGAGAAACGCGCCCTACTCGGCGATCCCGAACGCCTCGCCGCGCCGGATCACGTACCGCAAGTGGCGGTCCGGCGTCGTGAGCACCCGCACGTCGGCGAGCGGGTCACCGTCGAGCACGAGGACGTCCGCCTCCGCGCCGGGCGCGAGCGTCCCGATCCTGCCCTCCATGTTCAGCAACCGGGCCGCGGTACTGGTGGCGGCCCGGATCACGTCCAGCACGGGCTGGACCCGGGTGCGGATCTCGAACTCGTCGAGCTGGCGAACCTGAAGGCCACCGAGAAGGTCGCTGCCGTAGACGATGTCGACGCCGGCGCGATGCGCGCGGTCCAGGGCGTCGACCGCACCGTCGAGCACCTGGCCCAACTTCTCCAGCGAGCCGGCACTGAGCCCGGATGCCGGACCCGCCTGGAACATCGCCTCGTACGTGATGATGGTGGGAACGAGGAAGGCCTCCTTCTCCAGCATGAGGGCGATGGTCTCGTCGTCGATGAGGTTGCCGTGCTCCACGCACCGCGCGCCCGCCCGGAGGGCCTGATTGACCGAGCGCGGATGGTAGGCGTGCACCGTCACGTACCGGTTGTGGTTCTCGGCCTCGACCACGGCCGCGCGGATCTCCTCCTCGGTGTACTGCACCGCGTCGATCTCGTCGGCGGGCGAGGCCACGCCGCCGGACACGACGAGCTTGAGATGGTGTGCGCCCTTGCGGAACTCGTCGCGCGCGGCGGCGCGGACGGCGTCGGCACCGTCGGCGATCCGTGAGAAGCCCGGCTGCGACTGGCAGCACGGGTGCGCGTCGTCGCTGAGCGGTCGCAGGTCGCCGTGCCCGCCGGTCTGTGAGATCGCCTTGCCGCCGAAGATCAGCCGCGGGCCGGGGAACAGGCCCTCGTCGAGCGCGCGTGCCATGCCGTGATCCGCGCCGCCCACGTCGCGGACCGTCGTGAACCCGCGTCGCAGCATCGCTCCAGCGGCGCCGAGGGCGCGCACCGTCGCGTAGCCGGGCGTCCAGTTCCCCACTTCCGCGCGGTCGATCGAGCTGAGCAGGACGTGCACGTGCGCGTCGACGAGGCCCGGCATGACGGTGCCGCCGCGGGCGTCGATGACGCGCACCTCGCCCGGCGCCGCGGGCGGGGCGCCGGTGCCGGTCGCGGCGATGACGCCGTCGGCGAGGTCGAGCCAGGCCCCGTCGACGCGCTCGCCGGTGGCGGGCTCGAGGGTGTGGGCGTTGATGATCAGCGTGCGCATGATGTTCTCCTTCAGACGGTTTCGGTCAGGCGCGGGGACGCGGCTTCGAGGGCGCGGCCCGAGGTGCGCGGGCCGAAGGCCACGACCACCATGATGCCGACGGCCAGCAGCGCGACCAGGAACAGGAAGATCGCGGAGAAGCTCAGGCCCGCCGCGCTGAGGTAGCCGATGGTGATCGGCGCGAGGATGGCGCCGACCCGGCCCACGGCCGAGGCCGCGCCCATGCCCGTCGCGCGGATCGCGGTGGGGTAGAGCTCGGCGGTGTAGGTGTAGTAGACCGCCGCGGCACCGTTCACGAACGCGGCCAGCAGCGACGCCCCGACCAGCAGCATCGTCTCGCTGGACGACAGCGCGATGATCAGCGCCGACACGGTGGCCCCCGCCGCGTACGCCGCGATCAGCCACTTGCGCTCCATCCGGTCGATGAGCCGGGTCGCGAGGTAGTAGCCCGGTACCTGGGCGATCGCAGTGATGAGCGCGAACAGGAAGGACTTGGTGATGGTGAAGCCCTTCTCCGTGACCAGGAGGGTCGGCAGCCAGCTCGAGAAGCCGTAGTTGACGCCGGTGAGCACGAACCACAGGGTCCAGATCACCAGGGTGGTGCGCGCCATGGGCCCCGCCCAGAGGCCGCTCAGGCGCGCCAGGGCCGACGGCTGCGGGAGCGGGGTCGGATCCGTCCCCGCCGTCCCGGGGGTGGTCGCGAGCGCCACCGGCTCGACCCCGCACTCGCGCTCGAACCGCTCGACGACCGCGACGGCCTCCTGCGTGCGGCCCTGTGCCAGCAGGTACCGGGGCGACTCGGGCATGCTGCGCCGCCACCAGAGCAGAAGGAGCACGGGCAGGGCGCAGATCACCGCCGCGATCCGCCACCCGGTCTCCGGACGCGGCGAGATCACCAGGGGCGCGACGACACCCGCGAGGATGTAGCCGAAGGACAGGAACCCGACGGTCCGCGCGACGAACTTCCCGCGCACCCGGGCGGGGAGGAACTCCGCGATGTACGGGGCGATGAGCGCGGTCTCCGCGCCGATACCCACTCCCGCGAGGACGCGCCAGACGAACAGCTCACCGACCGAGTGCGACGTGCCCATGAGCAGGCTGCACGCGCAGAAGATCAGCAGTGAGGTCAGCATGAGGCGGCGGCGGCCGAACCGGTCGGCCAGCACGCCCGCGAGCAGTGCGCCCACCAGGTAGCCGAAGAAGATCGACGACAGCAGCCAGCCCGCGGTGCCCTTCGGGATGTGCCAGACGACGATCAGCGCCGAGAGTGCGTAGCCCATGAGAGCGCCGTCGAAGGAGTCGAAGGTGTAGCCGAGCCCACCCATCACCATGAGGCGCCGGTGCGGCTTCCCGGGTTCCAGGCCGTCCAGTCGGGCGAGCAGGGCCTCGTCGGGCGGAGCGGTGGTGGGGTGTGACTGCGACATGGTTCCTCCGTCGACTGTGATCCGATGCACGCAAAGAGTAGAGGCATTGAAGGGCACATGCAATAGTTGTTGCATGCATACGGTCAGTGTCCTCACCCTCCACGTCCCGGTCGATCGCGTCGCCGCCGTCGTCGCCTACTACCGAGCCGAGCGCGTCATGGAGGTCTCCGGCGCGGCCTCGGCGCAGCTCCTCGTCGACGACGCTCGGCCGGGGTCGATCACCTGCATCGCGCACTGGACGGACGCCGACGGATACGCTCGGTGGCAGCGGGACCCGCGCCGGGACGCCTTCTCGGCGGGCATCGCCGCCGCGGCCGGCGGTGACATCACGGCTCGGGCCGAGGAGCTGCGGGTCGTTCACGCCTGCTGACCGTCGTCCGAATCGGCTGTCGTGCAGAAGGATCGGGTGATCGAACCCGGGGAGGAGACGCGGTGTCGATCGAGGCGTGGCTCGGCGAGCGCACAGCCGGCGTCGGCTTGGGCGGGCAGGCCGAACGGGTCGTTCAGGCCCTCGCGCGGGCGCCGCAGATGGCCTCGTACGCCTCGGCCCGCGAGGTCGCCGAGCGCGCCGGGGTGAACGTGTCCACGGTGGTGCGCACGGCCCAGCAGATCGGCTTCGACGGCTGGCCCGACCTCCGGGTGTCGCTCCGGGCCGCCTACCTCGCGTCGTCGGCGGCCGGGGAGTCGGTCGCGCCTGCAACGAATGATGCGGCCGCGCTCATGCTGCACCAGGACGCCGCCAACCTGGCCGGTGTCGCGACGACCGAGAACATCGCCGCGATCCGGGCGATCGCGGCGGCGATCGCGGCGGCGCGGCGCACCGTCGTGATCGCGACCGGGAGCGGCGCCGGCCCGGCGCAGATCCTGGCGTACCTCGCCTCGTTCCACGGCTACGACATCCAGGTCGCCGCCGGGCCGCCCACGACCCAGGCGGTCCAGGTCGCGCCGCTCGGCCCCGAGGACTGTTTGGTGGTCGTCAACGTCTGGCGCCTCACCCGCGCGATCCGCGGTCTCACCCGGATCGCGGCCGAGCAGGGCGTGACAGTGGCGGTGCTCACCGACCTGCGCGCCTCGCCGCTGACGGCGGACGCGGCGCACGCCGTGATCACGCCCATCGAGGGCATCGACCCGGCACCGTCGCTGACGGCGATGGTGGGTGTCGTCCAGGCGATCCTGGCCGAGCTCCGTGCCCTCGCCGAACCGGACCGGCGCGGCACTGCCGGGCGGATCGAACAGGCGTGGAACAGCCTGGATCTCATGGACGACCAGGCCTGACGCCGTTCGCGGACTGATGATAGAAATCAGCCCTTGACATATCACTAGCGCCGCGACAGACTTCGGAGCGAGTTCCTACACGCTTGTATGAATGGCCCGACGGTTGGAGTCGACGATGGTGTCCCTGCGCGGCAAGACGAACGCTTCCACCGAACCGGTGGGTGTCGAGATCCACGCCCGTGACGTGGAGTTCGACTGGGAGAACGTGCCGCTCGAATGGATCCCCGGCGAGCCGGTGGCGAGCGACATCGTCAGCTCCGTGCTGCACGGCATCCTCCCGGAGGGCGAGCGCTGGTTCTGCGAGGTCTACGCCGAGGCGCTGCCGTACGTGAAGGACGAGGACCTGGCGCGGACCATGCGCGGTTTCATCGGCCAGGAGGCGATGCACGCCGAATCGCACGACCGCGCGCTCTCGGAGTACCTCCAGCGGTGCGGCATCGACACCGCGCCGATCGCCCGCCAGGCCGAGTTCATCTTCCGTCGCATCCTCGCGCCGCGCCGCTACCGATCGGACCGCGCGCAGTACAACGACATGGTCCAGCGGCTGTGGCTGATCGCCGGTATCGAGCACTACACCGCGATCCTCGGCGTCTTCGGCTTGAACAACGCGTGGGACGACTACGACGTGAACCCCGTGATGGCGGACATCTGCCGCTGGCACGGGGCGGAGGAGGTCGAACACCGGTCCGTCGCGCACGACGTGGCCACCTACTTCGACCCCAGCTACCTGCACCGTGTGCGGGCGATGCTCACGGTGGTCTTCTTCCTCGGGCTCACCCTCCATCGTTGCTCGGGGTACCTGCTGCGCAAGGACCCGAACTTCGATTACTCCTACCCGCGGCTGTGGTGGGAGTACCTCAAGGCGTCCCACAAGAAGCTGCTCCCGAAGATCCGGCAGGTCATCTGGTTCACGCTGCTCTACTTCAAGCCGAGCTTCGACCCCGCGTCCATCGGCTCCACCGCGCAGGCCGTCGCCTACCTCGCCACCTCCCCGGCCGCGCGCGGCGCGGAGCACTGACCCACGGCGCACCGTCGGGCGTCCATTGACGGCGCCCACCACCCGACGGGTGTGCGCCGGCACAACCGGAAGCGGCCCGGGACGGGGCCTCCCGACGATGACGCGCGCACCGTCGTCGGACAGACTGTGGAGAAAGGCGCACGACGAGAGGACCTCCATGATCAGGACCCGCATCACCGAGATGTTCGGCATCGACCACCCCGTGGTGTGCGGTGGCATGACCGGGCTGGGTACCGCCCCGCTCATCTCGGCGGTCGCAAACGCCGGCGCCCTGGGCTTCCTCACCGCGCTCACCCAGCCCAGCCCGGAGGCGCTCGCGGCGGAGATCAAGCGCACGCAGGAGCTCACCGACAAGCCCTTCGGCGTGAACCTGACCATCCTGCCGACGATCAACCCCGTCCCGTACGACGAGTACCGCGCCGCGATCATCGAGTCCGGCATCAAGGTCGTCGAGACCGCGGGCTCGAGCCCCGCGCCGCACCTGCCCGACTTCCAGGCCGCCGGCGTCAAGGTGATCCACAAGGCGACCAGCGTCCGCCACGCCCTCTCGGCGGAGCGCAAGGGCGTCGACGTCATCAGCATCGACGGCTTCGAGTGCGCCGGTCACCCGGGCGAGGACGACGTGCCCGGCCTGATCCTCATCCCCGCCGCCGTCCGGCAGCTGTCGATCCCGGTGATCGCGTCCGGCGGCATCGCCACCGGCAGCGGCCTCGCCGCCGCGCTCGCCCTCGGTGCCGACGCGGTGAACATGGGCACCCGCTTCATGGCCACCGTCGAGGCCCCCATCCACGAGAACGTGAAGAACCAGCTGGTCGAGAACTCCGAGCGCGACACCGTGCTGGTGTTCCGCAACTTCCACAACACCGCCCGCGTGGTGCGCAACGCCGTCTCCGAGCAGATCGTCGAGATCGGGGAGCGCCCCGGCGCCGTCTTCGACGACGTCGCCGAGCTGGCCTCCGGCGCCCGCGGCCGCGCCAACGTCCTCGCCGAGGGTCGCATGGACGACGGGATGTGGTGGGCCGGCCAGACCCAGGGCCTCATCGAGTCCGTGGACACCGTCGCGGGTGTGGTCGGCACCGTCGTCGCCGAGGCCGAGGAGATCATGGCGCGGCGACTCCCGGGTCTCGTCGTCGGCTGACGGCTCCCCGGGCTCAGCCCACCTGGAACCAGCCGGCCGAGTAGCCGCCGTCCTTGCCGCGCCCGGCCATCGCGAGCTGCATCGGCGGCATCGTCGTCCGGTGGGTACCGCGGGGCTTGTGCTCGTCCCAGGTCACGATCGCGCGCAGCATGTACCGCCCGGGCTGCAGGCCGGGCAGGTCGACGGTGTCCGTCGCCTCCGCCACCGGCGGGGTGGCGGCGAGGTCGCTGTAGGGCTGCGTCGAGACCATGGTCCGCAGCGGCGGCGCACCGTCGACTCGCGCCACCCGGCGGCCCGACTCCGTGACCACCTCGTAGGAGACCTTCCACCCGTCGTAGGTGGGCGCGGAACCGCGGTTGACCCAGTGCACGGCCGCGCGCAGTCCGGACCCGGTCGCGGTGACCTCGACCCGGTCCGCCGCGTAGCGGTAGCCGGTGTACACGGTGGCCCGCCGCCACAGCGAGTACTGCTCGTCGGTGATCCGCTCCGGCCGGCTCTGTGCCGGGAAGCCGGTGCTGGAGACCAGGGAGACGTGGCCGTTCACCACGTCGCGCAGGCCCCGGCGGTAGTAGTCGAGCACGGTGCCGCCGGACAGCAGCTGCGGCGGCCACTCGGTGATGACCGGGGCGGTGCGGAACCGCTCCGCGAGCACCCCGATCAGCGGGTCGCGCTTCTGCACGTACTCCGACCAGCGGTTCTCCGCCCAGGTGGGCAAGATCGGCAGGGCTCCCAGCGAGTCCGACCGGATGCCGACGGGGCGCCGCAGCCCGCGCAGCTCGGGGCTGTCGCGCAGTAGCAGGCCGGCGATCGCGGGGTTGCCCATGGTCGAGACGATCTGCGTGCTGGGGAAGGCCCGCAGGGTCGCGTCGACCAGGCGCTGCGCCGAGGCGTAGGTGAGGTACTGATCCCGGTACTGGCTGAAGTAGCCGAGCTCCTTCCGACTGTTCTCCGGCGACGGTGCCGGGATCTTCAGGGTGTCCCGCGCGAACGCCACGTGGTTCTCACTGAAATCGCCGTAGCCGGACATCTCGTACATCGCGACGCGCTCGTCGCGGTCGTAGCGGCGGCCCAGCGCCGCGATGAGGTCCGTGAACCGGTCCAGGTAGGCGGCGTTGTTCCACTCCGGCAGCACGTAGTGCACGCCGTCGGCGGTGCGGGTGCTGCTCGCGCCAGGCGTCGTGGCCAGCCAGTCCGGTGCCATCGACACCGTCTGGCCCTTGTCCGTCGCGTCGCAGCACGAGTCGAAGGCGGTGATCCGGAAGCCGAACTGCCGGCCCTGGGCCGCGGCGTCCGCGATGGCTCGGTCGAGCCGCGTGAAGTCGTACCGCTCGGTGTCGGGCGCGCCGGCGGCGACGGTGCGCGGGTCCTTGGGTTGCAGGATCCGCCAGGGGATCCGGACGCTCTCGAACCGCGTCCCCGGCCACGCCGGGCGGTCCCGATTCGGCTCGCTGGCCTGGGGGAACAGGTCGGTCAGGATGTTCTGGTACTGGCCGCGCATCGGGTTGACCAGGTCCGGTCCGTCGAAGTCGACGGTGCCGGGCTCGGGCGGGGGCGACGTGCACCCGGCGACGATCGCCAGCGTGAGGAGGAGCGCGACCACGCGCTTCGGCACGACGCCGCAGCGCGCAGCGCTCACCCCGAGGTGCCGAGGCGACGCGTGGCCTCGCCGTCGTCGCCGTCGAACGTGGGGAGCGGGATCTCGGACTCCTCGGAGACGACCTCCACGCGGTCCCGCCAGCGCGTCATCGCGCGCTGCTCTGCGCGGCCGGCGGGACGCGCGGGGCGGGGCGCCGCGGGGCGGGCCGGGGCGTCGGCCTCGTCCGCCGGCGGGCGTGCGATCTCGAGCCGCGACGTGGGGACCGGCGCGGACTCCTCGGTGTCGACGGATGCGGCAGCAGGTTCGACCGGAGCCTCGCCGGCCGCGGGAACGACGCCGCCCAGCGGGCTCGTCTCCTCGGCCTTCGTGCTGATCGCGGCCTCGGCGCTGCGCTTGCGCCGCGTGTCGAGGACGGCCGCGACGAGCAGGCTGACCAACAGGCCCGCCAGCGCGGCGCCCAACGCCAGCCCGCCCGCGTTGCTCAGGGCGGTGCTGCTCACCTGGGCGCCGGCCTGCGGCTCGGTGGTGGTGCGCAGGTCGGCGTAGACGCCCGGGTTGACGCCGGCGTCCTTCTGGATGCTGCGCAGTTGGTCCTGCATGAAGGCGATCAGCGCCTGCGCGCCGGCCTTGGCGGCCTGCGGATCCGTGGCGGGCATCTTGATCGTGATCTGGGGCGAGAGCTGGGAGAAGCTGGAATCACCGGCGACCGAAGCGATCGTGTAGTCCGGCGACGCCCCCGTGCGCTTCACCACTTCCCGGGCCTGCACCGACTGCGCGGAGCTGGCCAGTACCCACGCCAGCTGCGTGGTGCTGCCGGACAGGTTGGTGAAGGGGTTGAGCATTGCGTCCGACGCACCGGGCACCGACGGGATCGACGGCGGGATCACCAGCACGGCCGCCTCTGTCTCGTACTGCACCGTCGCCGAGCGGTAGCCGACCAGGCCACCGGCCACGGCGCAGGCGAGCACCACCACGATGACGAGCGGCTTCGTGAGCACCCAGCGGAGGAAGGCTGCGACATTCATCCGGTCCGACCCCGTTTCGCTCCCCGGCGGGGCGCGGGAGCCCAACCGAATGATGTGTGTGGTTGCATTCCCAGCAATCCGTCGCTTCACCTTACTATGACTTCGTGAGCATCATGGAACGGCCGGAGCCGTGAGCACGCGCAGCGCGATGCTGCTCGACGACGAGCAGGTCGTCTGCGTCACCGGCACCGACGTCCTGGACCGGATCCGGCTCCGGATCGCCGAGGGCGGTGCACGACCGCTGGCGGTGTGCTCGGTCAACGTCGACCACCTGCATCACTTCGGGCGCGGGCGGCGCAGTCTCGGGCCGCGGGTCGAGTGGCTCTCGGTGGCCGACGGTGCGCCCGTCGCCGGTCGCGGCGCGCTCGCCGCGGGGCATCCGTGGCCCCGCGTCACCGGCGCGGACCTCCTGCCCGCGATCATTGCGCTCGCGGCGGAGCTCGGTTGGCGGATCGGATTCGTCGGTGGCACCCCCGCGATGCACGCGCGGCTCGCCCCGGCGCTCGCCGAGCGGTATCCGGCGCTGACGGTGGCCGGCTACTGGGCGCCCGAGCGGGCCGAGATCGACGACCCGGCCGCGGCCGCGCGCCTGGAGGACGAGATCCGGTCGGCCACGCCGACGGTGCTCGTCGTCGGTCTGGGCAAGCCCCGGCAGGAACAGTGGATCGACGAGGCCGGGCCCGGCACCGGGGCGCAGGTGCTACTGCCCTTCGGTGCGGCCGCGGACTTCCTCGCGGGCACCGTGTCGCGGGCACCGTCGGCCTGGCAGCGCGCGGGAGCGGAATGGCTGTACCGGTTGCTGCAGGAGCCGCGCCGGCTGGGGCGTCGGTACCTGCTGCAGGGGCCCAGGGCAGCACTTCGCCTGCGTCGGGTCCGGCTGGACCGGGTCACATGGCCCGAAGCATCTCGGCCAGGTGAGCTGCCATGACCTCCGTCGTGAACCGCTCGCGCGCGGTCGCCGCGGCGCGTCGGCCCATCTCCACGCGCATGTCCTCGTCGAGCAGCAGCGTGCGGATCGCGCCCGCCATCGCGTCGGCGTCGCCGGGCGGCACGAGCAGGCCCGTCACGCCGTGCTGAACGTAATCGGAGACGCCGGGGTTGTCCGTGACCACCAGCGGACGGCCGCTGGCCATCGCCTCGAGCACGACCGTCAGGCCCGAGCCGGTCGCCGTCGGGTGCAGGGCGATCGCCACGACGGCGGCGCGTCGGTACAGCTCGCGGATGCGGCCGTTGAGCCGTTCCGTGTGCACCGTGACGAGGCCCTCGGGTGCGTGCAGGGGCAGGCTGGACGCGAGCTCGAGGGTGGTGTGCGGCACCGTCCGGCGGACCTCCTCGACCGCCGCGACCAGCGTCGGATGATCGCGGAAGCGGTCCTCGCCCGCGCTCATCACCGTGCACCCCGTCTCCGGGGCCGGCTGCTCGGTGTAGAACTCGGTGTCGATCCCCAGGGGGATGAAATGCAGGCGCTCCGGCGCGATCTTCCACTCGCTCCCGATGACGGGGAGCACCGCGGAGCACTGCGCCCACACTGCGGCCGCGCGGGGGAGGGCGCGGGCGGCGAGCGCGCCGTGCACGCGTCCGGCCGCCGCGCGGGTGGTCAGCCAGCCGATCCCCGCCGCCACGGGGGCATCGCTCCGCAGCAGCGCGGGCACGCCGGTCCGCTCGTCGTACGCGAGGACGGCATCGGCGTCGGCGAGCGAGGGCGCGCCGATCAGCTCGTAGCCATCGGTGCGGTGCCGCACGGACCGCGCCACCCGCTGCAGCAGTCGGGACCGCTCGCCCAGTTCCGACGGGGCGAAGCGCACGTCGAGGCCGTGATCGGCCAGCCGATGGAGGCCGTACGGTGAGCGATCCGGAACCTCTCCCGCCCGGTGCCGGGCGGCCCAATCAGCCGGCGACAGTCCCCCCGCCAGCGGAACCACTACTCGCATCCGAACCTCCTCTCGGCGATGAGATTAACGCCGAGGCCGAACCCACGTTGCGTGGGCGTGCCTCGGGCGGCCGGATCGCCCGGGCGTTCAGCATGCAGTTCGTGGCGCGGATCGTCGGGCTGGTGGCGTCGATCGGCACCGTCGCCCTGACGACCCGATCGCTCGGACCCGGGCCCTACGGGCAGCTCTCCGCGGCGATCATGTTCATCGGCCTGTGGAGCAGCCTGACCGAGCTCGGCATCGGCGCGGTGATCGTGCGGCGGGTCACCGGCGGCACCGGCGACCTGTCGCGTCTGGTCCGCGTCAACGCGGGCTTCTCCCTGACCTACTGCCTGCCGCTCGGGGCGGCGTCGTCGCTGTCCGGCTGGCTGCTCTACCGCGACGATCCGCTGGTCGTGGGGATGATCGCGATCATCAGCGGCAGCCTCGTGCTCACGACGCTGAGCAGCTGCGTGCAGCCGGTCTTCGTCACCGACGTGCGCTTCGGCGCGATCGCGCTGTCGGACCTGCTGGGCCGCCTGCTGTCGTTCGGGCTGACCTTCCTGCTCGTGCACGTCGGCGCCGACCTGTACTGGTACGCGCTGGTCCAGTTGATCCCGCCGCTGGTGGTGCTGCTGATCCAGGGCGGCGTCGCGCGCCGGATCGTCGACCTGCGGCCGATCTTCTCGTTCCGCGAGAGCTGGGAGCTCGTGCGCGAGAGCCTGCCGCAGACCGGCGTCCTGGTCATCGCGGCGCTGTACTGGCGTTCGGACGGTGTCCTGCTCTCGGTCCTCAGCAGTAAGGAGGAGACCGGCGCCTACAACCTCGCGTACACGGTCGCCTTCAACGCGACGGTGATCTCCACGGTGTTCCTGGCGTCCACGCTCTCGACGATGACGAACCTGTTCGCCACCGACCGCGCCCGGTTCGCGAGGTTCACCGTGCGCAGTATCCAGCTCATGCTGTTCGTCGCGGTGCCCCTGGCGGTGGCGGGTGCGCTGCTCGCGCCCGAGCTGGTCCGGCTGCTCGGCTCGGAGGACTTCGTCGCGGCGGGCGGGAGCACGCTGGGCCTGCTGTTCGTCGCCGTCGCGATCCGCCTGGTGACCGGCACCCTGAGCCAGGGGCTGTTCGCCGCGCACGACCAGGTCTTCCTGCTGCGGCTCAACATCGTGAGCCTGCTGCTCAACATCGGTCTGAACGTCGTGTTGATCCCGCAGTTCGGCGCGAAGGGCGCCGCGGCGGCCCTGGTGGTGAGCGAGCTGTTCGGCCTGGCCGTCGCGACCCGCCGCCTCGCCGGCCGGACCCCGTACCGCACGCCGTGGCTGTTCCTGGCACGACTGATCCCCGCCGTCGCCGCGGCCGCGACGGTCTGCGTCGTCGGACACGCCCTGCCGGTCCTGCTCACCGGCGCCGCCGCGGCGGTCGCGTACCTGGCCGTGAACCTGGTGCTCGGGCCGGTGCGGCTGCGCGACGCCCGCGGCCTGCTCAGCTCCGAGGAAGGAACGCCGGAATGATCGCCGAACGCCCTCAGCTCTCGGGTGGGCTCCGGCTCGCCCCGCCGCCGCAGGACGGGAGCACCCGCGAGCTCGCCGTCCTGATCGTGGCCTACCGGGTACCCGCCGATGTCGCAGCCTGCCTCACCGCGGTCGCCGCGCACCTGCCCGGTGCGCCGGTCCTGGTCTGGGACAACTCGGGCCCCGACTATCCGGGCATGGGCGGGGTGCGCGCGGCGTTCCCGGCGGTCTCCTGGCACGGCGACGGTCGTAACCTCGGCTTCGCCGCGGCGGTGAACCGGTTGGCCGCCCTCGCCCCGGGGCACGACCTGCTGCTGCTCAACCCCGACGCGCTGCTCCGCGGCGGTCTCGACGCGACCCGCGCTGCGCTGCGCCGGCCCGGCGTCGCGGCCGCGGCACCGGTGATCCACGACGACCACGACGCGTCCGGACGGGGCCGCACCTGGGATGTCGCGCACCGTCGACGGGGCCTGGTGCGCGGCCTGGTCTCCCGCGCCGGCTACGCGGAGGCGCTGCGCCGGACGCCGTTCTCGGACCTGTACCCGGCCCCGCCGGAGCGGGTCGAGGGCTACCTCACGGGCGCGTGCCTGGCGATCAGCCGCGATGCGTGGGACGCGCTCGGCCCGTTCGACGAGGAGTTCTTCCTCTACGGCGAGGAGACGGACTGGCAGCGGCGCGCGCTCGACGCGGGCTGGACGCTGGAGCTGACGGGCGATGCGGGCGTGGAGCATTCGGGGCACGGCACCGTGCGCGACGATGCCGTCGCCTGGCGTCGCTCGGCCGACCTCCTGCGCGCGAACATGGCCCTGAACATCGAGCACGCGGCGGGTGCCCGCGCGGCCGGCGCGTTCCTGCTGGGGGATTCGCTCCTGGACCGGGTGCAGCGCAGCAAGCGCGCGAGCCGGCGCGTGGCCCCGCACGGCGGCCGGCCGAACGTGGTGTTCACCGTCAATCGGTTGGTGTTCGGCGGCGCTGAGCGGCACCATCTCGTCCTCGCGGGCGAGCTGCAGCGGCGCGGGTACTCGGTGACGATCGTCTGCCTGCAGCGGTTCGGGCCGCTGATCGCGGAGGCGCCCGCGGGGGTGCGGGTCGTGCGCCAGCCGTGGTGGGGCCCGCTGCTCGACCTGCCGCCCGGCCCGACCGTGCTGATCAGCGGCGACACCAACACCGAGACCGGCTTCGCCACGCTGTGGCGGGCCGGGGGTCGGGACCGGACGTGGCTGGTGGGGGCGCACATCCCGCCGGAGACGGACGGGCCCACCTATTCAGCGCCGCTCGCCGCGGCGATGCGCCGCGCCGACGGCTTCGTGGCCCTCTCGCCCGCGCACCGCGACCTCGTCTCCGCCCACCAGGCGGTGGCGAGCCGGTTCTTCGTGGCGCCCAACGGGGTCGCGGCCCGTTCCGAGCTCGACGGGGTGCCCGTGCGCCGTCCGGTCGGCGCCGTGCCGCGGCTGGTGATGCTGTCGCGGATCGTCGAGCACAAGAACCCGCACCTGTTGGTGGCGGCGCTGGCCGGACTCACCGAATTCGCCTGGGAGCTCGACATCTTCGGCGACGGCCCCGATCGCGAGCGGCTCGAGGCGCTCACCCCGCCCGAGCTCGCGGGCCGGGTCCGCTGGCGCGGCTGGTCGCCCGGCCCGGAGCAGGCCCTCGCCGACGCCGACCTCGTGTGCGTCCCGAGCGGCTCCGAGGCCTTCCCGATGGTGATCCTCGAAGCGATGGCCCTGCGCGTGCCGGTCGCGGCCTCGGCCGTGTGCGCCGTCCCGGACATGCTCGACGACGGTGCCGCCGGCGCCCTGGTGCACGACATCACCGTCGAGGGCTGGCGGGAAGCGCTGCGCGCCCTGCTCTCCCGCACGCAGGAGTGGTCGGCCCTGGGGGATCGTGGCTTCGCGCGGATGCGCGAGCAGTACACGGTCGAGGCGATGGCCGACGCCTACGAGGCCGCCCTCGCCGGGGCGGCGGTGCGCACATGACCGGCCGGGTGCTCTGGCTCTCGCCGTGGATGCGGCCGCTGGCCCGCGTCTACTGCGAGCGGCTGATCGCCGCGGGGTGGGAGGTCGTGCTGGTCACCTCGGACCGGCACCCCGAGTCCGACGGTGCGCGGCCCTACGAGCGGGTCCTCGACCCGCGGCCCAAGACCGCCGGCACGTGGCCGGAGTTCGCGCGGGAGCTGCGGCGCGCCAGGGCCTTCCGCCCGGACGTGGTGGTCACCGAGCTCGTCCGCGACCCGCGGTGGATCGCCCTCGCCGGCACGGCGCCGCGGATGAACCTCGTCCACGACGACCGCCCGCACGGCGCCGACGAGGAGCTGCCCGGCTGGGAGCGGCGGTTGTTCGGGCGGTGGAACGCGCGTGCCGCGTCGACGGTCGCGTTCAGCGACTTCGTCGCCCGCGAGGTCGGAGCGTCGGCCGTCGCGCCGCTCACCAGCGACCTCGACGACGCCCTGGTGCCGCCCGTCGTGCCGGCGGCGGACCGTCGGAACTTCCTGGCGGTGGGCCGGCTCTCCGCCTACAAGAACCTCGACGTGACGCTCGCGGCGTGGGAGCGGCACGTGAACGGGCCCGGTTGGCGCGGTGACGAACTGGTCCTCATCGGCGACGGCCCGGACCGGGACCTCGGGAAGGCTGTGCGGTGGCGCCGCGGCCCGTACTCCTACGCCGAGGTGACCGGCGATCTCGCAGCCGCGAAGGGCTCGGTGGCCCACTACCGGCGTGCCACGCAGAGCGGCGTGCAGGTGCTGGCGATGCAGCTCGGGGTGGTCCCGATCGTCTCCGACGCCGGTGCCCTGCCGGAGTTCCAGCCGCCCGGCGAGGAGCCGATCGGTGTGGACGACGTGGCCGGCCTCGCCCGCGCCTTCGATGCGCTCGCCGACCCGGAGGCCGCCGCGCGGCGCGGTGGCGCGGCCCGCGAGCACTACCTCCGGCGCTGCGCCTCGACGGTGTCCGCTGCGGCGCTCGGAGCCGAACTGGAGCGGGTCATCGCCGCGCGAGCGAGGTCCACAGCGCGCTGAGCCGGTCGTGCCACTCGGCGATATCGAAGTCGGCGGCGCGAGCGCGGGCACCGTCGGACAGCCGTCGCCGCAGAGCGGGATCCTCGACGAGACGGGTCAACGCCGCGGCGAGCGCGGGCACGTCGCCCGGCGGCACGAGCAGCCCGTCGCGGCCGTCGACAACGGCCTCCGGGATGCCGCCGACGGGAGTGGTCAGCGGCACCAGGCCGGCGGCCATCGCCTCGAGCAGGGCCATCGGCAGGCCCTCGTCGTAGCTGGGCAGGGCGAGGACCTCGGCCGCGGCGAGCAGCTCGTCGCGCTCGGCGGGGCCGGCCCAGTCCCGCACCGTCACCGCCGCGCCGAGGGGCTCCGCGGCAGCCCGCACCTGCGTGACCTCGCCGTCGCCGGCGAGCGTGACGTGCAGCAGGTCCCGCACGGCCGGTTCGAGTTCCGCGATCGCGGAGATCAGGTCGTAGCTGCCCTTGCGCACGCCGAGCCGGCCGAGGGCGAGCACCTCGACCCTCGCGGCACCGTCGGGCCCGGGTGCGGAAGCGTCGAGTGCGGCCGGGGGGACGGGGTTGTAGAGCACCTCGACCCGCGCGGGGTCGAGCCGCAGTGCCGCGGCGTACTCGACGGCGAGGCCCGCGCCCAGAACCAGCCAGTGGTCGGCCGGCAGCGCCGCCCGGACGAGGGACCGAGCGGGGGCGGGCAGCCGGGCCATCCAACCGCCGAAATCGAAGCTGTGCCCGTGCACGACCGCCGGAACGCCGCGCAGGCGCGCCGCCCACAGCAGCGGGGCCTTGCGCAGCACGCTGCCCCCGTGTGAGAGGTGCACGTGCAGGACGTCCGCATCGCCGCGCGCGACGGCGACGGTGCCGCGCGCCATGCCCGCCAGTCCCACCCGGATCCGTTTCGCGGTGGGCGCGTCGACGTAGGTGGTGAGCAGTCGTACCTCGATGCCCGGGTCGGTGATCGCGGCCATGTGCCCGATGACGGTGGCCATGCCGCCCCGGCTCGTCGGGCCGGGCGGCGCGGGGCCCACGACGAGGACCCGGATCGGTGGCGTCACCGGGCGGCTCCGCCGGGCAGGCGCCGCGGCGCGGCGGTGCGGCGCAGCGCGGGTGCCACGGGGCGACCCTGGAGGAGCCCGTCGACGGTGCCCGCCTCGAGCGCCTGCCGGTACACCGTCAGCGCGCCGGCGGCCGCGCGGATGGTGTGGTCGATGTCGGCGTCGGTGTGCGCGGCGGAGACGACGAAGGACTGGCCCAGTACGCCGCGGCGCAGCAGTTCCTGCAGGAACAGGGTGCGGAACGCCTGCGACGGTGCGCCGTCGGCGTCGCGTGTGGTGAACACCAGGCACGAGGGCCTGCCGATCGCGGCGACCGCGTCACCCACGCCCGCCGCCGCGGCTGCCGCGTTCACGCCGTCCGCCAGGCGGCGGCCTGCGCGTTCCATCGCACTCACCGGGTCCGTCTCCCGATAAGCGCGGGCCACGGCGCGGAAGGCGGTGAGCGACATCGACTCCGGCCCGTGCGTGGTGGACAGCAGGAACACCCGGTCGGCGTCCGTGTTCAGTCCGCCGAGCTCCATGAACTCGCGCTTGCCGGCGAGCGCGGCGATCGGGAAGCCGTTGCCCATGGCCTTGCCCCAGCAGGACAGGTCGGGAGTGACGCCGTAGACCGACTGCGCCCCGTGCGGCGACCAGCGGAAGCCGGTGATCATCTCGTCGAAGACGAGCAGCGCGCCGTGCTCGTCGCACAGTGCCCGGACCTCCTCCAGGAAACCGGGTTCCGGCTCGGCGAGCGCGGTCGCAGCTTCCAGGAAGACGGCGGCGATGCGTCCCTGGTGCTCCGCGAACCGGGCGCGCAGGGATGCCGCGTCGTTGTAGCCGAAGCGCACTGTGAGATCGCTGGTGGCCGCCGGGATTCCGGCGTTCATGTCGGTGGCGCCGATGAACCAGTCGTCCACCGAGAAGAAGGGCTGCTCGCAGACGGCGACCAGGTCGCGGCCGGTGACGGCGCGCGCCAGGCGCAGGGCGGCGGTGGTGGCGTCGGACCCGTTCTTGGCGAACTTCACCATCTCCGCGGTGGGCACGAGGTCCAGGAAGTCCTCGGCGGCGGCGAGTTCCGTCACCGTCGGGCGGCTGAAGTTGACGCCGGCGTCGAGGACCGATCGGACGGCGTCGACGACCGGGGCGTAGCCGTGGCCCAGGGTCACGGCGCGCAGGCCCATGCCGTACTCGACGTACTCGTTGCCGTCGGCGTCCCAGACGCGTGCGCCGCTGCCGCGGACGAGCACCGGCGGCATGAACTCGGGGTACTGGTCCGCGCCGCGGGCGTAGGTGTGCGCGCCGCCCGGCACGAGGGCGTGCAGGCGGTCCTGCAGGCGGCGGGACTCGTCGAAGACGGGCTCGGTCACGACAGTTCGTCCTCCGTCACCAGGCGCCCGCGCAGCGCGGGGTACGCCTCGGTGATCTCGTCGTAGAGGTCCGGCAGGGTCAGGAACACGGGGCCCGTGGTTGCGTCGAGCGCCTCGGGCGCGACGATCGGCACGTCGGTGCCGGGCATGCGGCGGCCCTGCTTGGTGGGCGAGGCGTCGGCGATGCAGGACATCCTGCTGCGATCCAACCCGGCCAGGGCGAACAGCGCGACGGCGCGGGAGGCGGCGCCGTACGCCGCAACGGTCTCACCGCCGGCCGCGGCGCGGTCGACCCAGTTCCGCAGGGCGCGAGCCTGTTCGCGCGGCGCGTCGGCCAGTGGGCGGAGGCCCTCGGGCTCCGTCAGGCGTGCGGTGCGTTCGTCCCGCAGGATCCGCTCGACGCCGGCGCTGCGGTGGGTCGGCGCGGCCCCGCTGTGCCGGATGGCGAGCAGTACGGTGCCTCCGTAGAGGTCGAACTCGAAGGCGCGCAACGGCTCCAGACCGGCATCCCCGAGTAGTCGCAGCAGCGCGGAGAGCGTGTAGTAGCCGAAGTGGCCGTGCCGCAGCGCTGTCCACTGCCGGTGCGCGACGATCGATCCGAGGGGCTGATACTGCAGGAGGAGAACGCCGCCGGGTGCGACGGCGGCCGCCCGCGCCGCGAAGGCAGCGCGTTGGTCGGGCTCATGCATGATGCCGAAGCAGTCGAGCACGACATCCGCGGGCGCCTCATCGTCGGTGACGGCGAACCCCCGGTCCGCCAGCAGTGGGAGCCAGGTCCCGCCGTGCGGACTCCCGAACTCGCGCACCGTCGAACCGGCCAACAGCCCGGCGGCCGCCACCCGGTTCACCGCGTCCGCGGCCTGCTCGCGCAGGGCGCGGGGCTCCACGCCCCGCGGCTCGTCGGCGACGGTGTCGTCGTCGGCGAGCTGCGCGAGACCGCAGTCGCCGCACAGGTCCATGGCCGACGGGTGCGCGGACTCGTCCGGGGAGACCGGGGAATCGGCGGGCGGGAACAGGTCCGCCGCGGGCACCCGGCCCAGGTCGAGCACCCGGGTCAGGTCGGGGGAGCCGCAGCCGCGGCACGTGCGGGACGAGATCATGGCACAGTACTCCCATGCAGATCCGTGAGACCGAGCTCGCCGATGTGGTCCTGTTCGTCCCCGTGCCGCACGTCGACGACCGGGGCCTGTTCACCCGCACGTTCGACGCGGAGGTCTTCGACGCGCACCTCGGGGAGGACGGTGCCGCAGCGCGATTCGTGCAGGACTCGCAGTCGCGGTCCGTGCGCGGCGTGCTGCGCGGGATGCACGGCCGGTCCGGGCGCGGCGAGGCGAAGCTGGTGCGCAGCGCCCGAGGTGCGGTGCATGACGTGCTGGTGGACGCGCGGCCGCACTCGCCGACCTTCGGTCGATCGCAGGCCTTCCGGCTGGACGACATCGAGTTCCACACCCTGTACGTGCCGCCGGGCTTCCTGCACGGGTTCCAGGCCCTGACCGACGTGGCGGACGTGTGCTACCGGATCGACCGGCCGCACGACCCCGCCGAGGACCTCGCGGTGCACCACGCCGACCCCGACCTGGCGCTCGACTGGCCGCTCACGACGTCGATCGTCTCGCCCCGCGACCGCGCGGCCGGCTCGTGGGCCGACCTGCGGTCGCGGCTGGGCTGAGCGCACCGTCATCGACGACGCATCGATCCGTCGATCGCACCGCCGGCCTGCAGGCCCTTGAGCACCGCGAGCCGCGTGAAGTCCTGGTGGAAGGAGTGCTCCGTGAGCCCGTACTCGGTGTACGCCTTGTGCAGCTCCGCGGCGCCGTCGGGCACCGTCCACTGCGCCTCGAAGCCCAGTTCGCCACGGGCACGGGAGAAGTCGACGCGGTACGAGCGCGGGTCGTTGCCGGCCTCGCCGGTGATCCGCACGGCGGCGCCGGGGACTACGTCGACCACGGACTGCGCGATCTGCGCGACCGTCACGTTGTTGGCCTCCGTGCCCACGTTGTAGGCGCGCGCCGAGACCGTCTCCTTCGGCGCGGTGAGGCAGACGGCGAAGGCCCGCGCGATGTCCTGCGCGTGCACCAGCGGTCGCCACGGCGTGCCGTCCGAGAGCACGAGCACCTCGCCGGTCAGCACGGCGTAGCCCATGAGGTTGTTGAGGACGATGTCCGCGCGCAGGCGGGGCGAGAAGCCGAAGGCGGTGGCGTTGCGCAGGAAGACAGGGGTGAAGTCGGCATCGGCGAGCGCGGCCGCGTCGTCCTCGACCCGCACCTTGCTGATCGCGTACGGGGTGATCGGGTTGAGCGGCGCCTCCTCGTCGACGAGACCCTCGCCCGCGGCGCCGTACACCGAGCACGTCGAGGCGTACAGGAAGCGGGAGACGCCCGCCTCCTTCGCCAGCCGTGCCAGCCGGCTCGACGCCGAGTGGTTGATGTCGTAGGTGATCTCCGGCGCGAGCGAGCCGAGTGGATCGTTCGACAGGGCCGCGAGGTGGATCACCGCATCGAAACCCTGGAGCTCCTCGACCGTCACGTCGCGCAGGTCCGTGGTCAGCGTCGGCGGGTCGTCCACCGCCGGGCCGAGCACGCGGTCGGCGAACAGGCCCGAGTCGAGGCCCGTCACCTCGTGCCCCTCGGCGCGCAGGACCGGCGCCATGACCGTGCCCAGATACCCCTGGCTGCCCGTGAGCAGGACCTTCATCGATCTCCTCCGAATCGGATGATTGCTTTCTCCAGCATGAATCCCTCGGCGTAGGTCGCGCGGCACTGGATGCCGCGCAACCGGGCCAGGCCGAGGAAGGCGTCGTCGTCGAACCAGTCGTGCGCGGTCTGCGACGGATAGTGCTCCGCGAGCAGCCGCACCTTCGCCATCGCGGCGTAGGGCGAGAGCGGATTGAGCAGCGTGGGCCGCGGAGTGTCGGTCTCCCACTTGAGGATCTCGTAGCCCAGCACCAGGTGGTCGCGGAACTCGGTGGGGACCAGCTCGGCCAGCTGGCGATGGTCCTGATGGGCGTCGCCGCGGTGCGGTGCGAACACGACATCGGGCTCGGTGGAGCGGCGGAACGTCGACAGCAGCGACTTCGCGCGCTCCCAGTGGGCCGGCGCCCGGCCGTCCGGAAGGTCCAGCACCGTCAGGTGCAGCTCCGCCTCGGGCAGGAAGGCGGCCAGGGCGGCCCGCTCCTCCGCCTCGCGGGGTGTGCCGGCGCCGCTACCGATGAACGCGCGGACCCGCAGCCCCGGGTTGGCCTCCGCCAGTTGAAGGAGCGTGCCGCCCATGCCGATCGCGATGTCGTCGCAGTGCGCGCCGAGCACCGCGATCTCGGACAGGCGGCCGGTGAACAGGTCGATCATGGCGCGACGGGGGTCTGCCACACCATCCACGGCCGGTCGCCGCGCGCGTAGCCGGCGTCGAGGTCGGCGCGCTCCTTGAAGGTGTCGGCGGGCTTCCAGAAGCCGCGGTGCTGGTAGCCCAACAGCTTCCCCTCCTTGGCCAGCGCCGTGCACGAGTCGGCGACGAGATCGCCGCCGGGCGGCAGGTGGTCGAAGACCTCCTGGGTGAGCACGAAGTACCCGCCGTTCTCCCAGATCGGGAACTCGGACACGGGCGTGATCCCGGTGACCTTCGAGGCACCGTCGACGTCCACGCAGTGGAACGAGGACTGCGGCGGGACCAGGAGCATCGAGGCGGCCGATCCCGTCTCGCGGACCCGGTCGATGATGTCGTTCATCGGGGCGTCGCTCAGCACGTCGGCGTAGTTCGCGAGGAAGTACTCGTCACCGTCGAGGTACGGGCGGGCGCGCCGGAGCCGTTCTCCGATGGCCGATTCCAGCCCGGTATCGACGAAGGTGATCGACCAGTCGCTCATGTCGGTCGACAGCAGCTCCACCTCGCCGCCGCGCATGACGAAGTCGTTGGACTCGGTCTCGCGGTAGTTCAGGAAGTAGTCCTTGATGTGCTGGGCGCCGTAGCCCAGGCAGAGGACGAAGTCCTTGTGGCCGTAGTGCGCGTAGTAGCGCATGACGTGCCAGATCAGGGGTCGCGGCCCGACGAGCTGCATGGGCTTGGGCACCGCGTCGTCGGCGGCGTTGCGCATGCGCATGCCGTAGCCTCCGCAGAACAGGACGACCTTCATCTCAGACCTCCGTGACTGCGGCGTGCGGCCGCGCGGCGTGCAGGTGGGGCATCGGATAGACCAGCTCGGTGCCGGCATCGACGAGATGCCGTAGCTGCTCGGTGATCTCGGTCTCGAGGTTCCACGGCAGGACCACCACGACGTCCGGGCGATCCGAGTCGAGGCGCTCGGGCTCGTGGATCGGGATCCGCGCGCCGGGCGTGAACCGGCCGTGCTTGTACGGGTTCCGGTCCACGGTGTACTCGAGCAGGTCGGTCCGGATGCCGCAGTAGTTCAGCAGGGTGTTGCCCTTACCGGGCGCGCCGTAGCCCGCGATCCGCTTGCCCTCGGCGCGGCGCTCGAGCAGGAAGCGCAGCAGGTCCTGCCGCGCGCGCTCGGCCAGCGCCTGCACGCCCGCGTACCCGGCGAGGTCGTGCAGGCCCGCCTCCTCCTCGGCGCGCAGCACCGCGCGCACCCGGTCCGACGGTGCCTGCGCCACCCCGTCCGGCCGCGCCCAGACGCGGATCGAGCCGCCGTGCGTGGGGATCGTCTCGACGTCGACGACGGTCAGCCCCGCGGTCGCGAGCGCGCGCTGCGCCGTCAGCACCGAGTAGTACTGGAAGTGCTCGTGATAGATCGTGTCGAACTGGCCCTCGGCGACGAGAGGAAGCGCGTGGTGCACCTCGATGCTCAGCCAGCCGTCGTCGGCCAGGAGCCCGCGCAGGCCCTGCGTGAAGCCCAGCAGGTCCGGGATGTGGGCGTAGACGTTGTTGGCGACCACGAGATCTGCGGGGCCGTGTTCGGCGCGCACCGCCGCGGCGGTCTCCGGGCCGAGGAAGGCGGTCACCGTCGGGACCCCGCGCTCGCGGGCGGCCTCGCCGACGTTGACCGAGGGTTCGATGCCCAAGCACGGGACACCGGCGGCGACCGCGTGCTGCAGCAGGTAGCCGTCGTTGCTGGCGACCTCGACGACGAGGCTGTCGGCGTCGAGCCCCAGCCGGTCGATGGACGTCTCGACGAAGCGCCGTGCGTGGTCGACCCAGCTGGCGGAGAACGACGAGAAGTACGCGTACTCCGAGAAGGTCTCCTCCGGGATGATCAGGGCGGGGATCTGGAGCAGGAGGCACTCCTCGCAGATCCGCAGGTGCAGCGGATAGGTCGGCTCCGGCAGGTCGAGCTCGTCCGCCGTGAGGAACTTCTCACAGGGCGGTGTGGCTCCGAGATCGACCACACTCCGCAGTCGCGACGAACCGCACAAACGGCACTGCATGATGGATTCCGTAACTGTCGACGGGGCGCTTCGGGATCTGAGCATAGTCTCTCAGACTTTTCTGGTTGCAAATGGCTATTGATGTTGCGATCGCAATTCTGAACGTCTACGGTGGCTAACGACAGTCACTCGAATCCGTCTCCGTCCACCGTCGAGAACCGGCGGTCCGGACGCCGGAGGGTCGAGGTCGGTAGGCGGACGCATGCACCGTCAACAGCGGAGTATCAGCGCTTCGGCCTCGTCGCCGCCCTCGTCCTGCGGGTGGAGGGTGCGGCGTCCCCCGGGGCTTCGCGCCTCGTCGCGGCGCACCGAACCCGGTGCGGCGTGAGGGCCGGGTGTCGGCGCGTCCTCGCTGGTAATTCACAGTTGCAATGGCATTGATCGCCGATTGTGATTGCCGACGAGGTATTCGCACCGTGGCGTGCCCCGGCACCTGATTCGGAGAGGCGGGACATGTCGATCGACACCTGGACCGACGCGCGTGCGCCGCGAGCCACCGTGCTCACCACCCTCATCGCCCCCGCGCCCGACGCCGCCCCGCTGCCCGCGCCCTCGACGGTGCCGGAGGTCCCCGAGGCCGTCCGCCCGAGCGCCCCGGCACCGCAGTCCACCGTGGACCCGCTGGTAACGACCCTCGACATCCCGGTCGCACTCGACCCCCCTGCAGCGCTCGACGCCGGCGTGGCGGTCCCCGTCGGCTCGTCGTCGACCCGCGCGGCCGCGGACGCGTATCGCGCGAGGCTCTCCCGCTGGATCCTCGCCGCGGACGGCACGATCGCCTTCATCGCCGCGTGCGCGGGCCTGATCGTCGGACTGCGACAGGGCGCCGACCCGACCCTGCTCGTCGTTCTCGTCATCGTCGTGCATCTGCTCTGGTTCCATCAGCTGACCCGCACGCGGCCGATGGACATTCCGCTGCTCCGTCTGGGGTCGGCCGAACTACGGCGTGTGTTCGGCACCGTCCGGCTCGTGTTCGGCCCGTTGGTCGTGGTCGAGGTGCTGTTCCCCGCCTTCCTGCCGCACTCCCTCGTCGTCGTCTCCGGTCCCGTCGCCCTGGGCGGGATCCTGCTCAGCCGCATCTAGTTCCGCCGCCGCCTCGGTCGCACGGACTCGGGCGCCGTGGGCGCACCCACCCTCATCGTCGGCGGCTACGCGTCGGCCACCGCCTCCGTGCGGAGCATGCTGCGCGCCGAGTACGCGGGCGCCCGGATCGTCGGGGTGTGCCTACCGCCCGGTGACGCGACGGCCGTCGACGCGATCGAAGTGCGCGGTGCCCGGATCCCCGTCGTGGGGACCGACCGCACCGTCCTCGAGGCGGTTCATGAGACCGGAGCGGGC
The DNA here is from genome assembly GCF_001575205.1 of Tsukamurella pseudospumae. Lineage (GTDB taxonomy): Bacteria > Actinomycetota > Actinomycetes > Mycobacteriales > Mycobacteriaceae > Tsukamurella > Tsukamurella pseudospumae. The sequence goes on along the minus strand of NZ_LSRE01000013.1, from coordinate 200,937 downwards.
GTCGTCGTGCTCACTGCCACCGACTCGCTCGGCCCGGACGACGTGCGTGATCTGATGTGGCAGCTCGCCGAGGACGGTGTGGAGCTGGTCGTCACCGCAGGCATCGCCGACGTCGCAGGCAGCCGGATCGTCAGCCAGCCGCTCGGGCAGACGCCGATGATGTACATCGCGGCCCCGAAGCCGAGCCGGTCGTTCGGCCTGGGGAAGCGGCTCCTCGACCTCACCGTGGCCGCAGTCGGCCTGGTGCTGACGGCGCCCGTGATGGTCGCGGTCGCCGTTGCGATCAAGATCGACAGCCGCGGGCCGGTCTTCTACCGCGCCACCCGCGTCGGGTCCGGCGGCGCCCTCTTCGACATGATCAAGTTCCGCAGCATGTACATCGACGCCGACGCGCGCCGCGACGTCCTGTCCGGCGAGAACGTCGGTGCGGGACCACTGTTCAAGGTGAAGGACGACCCGCGGGTGACCCGGGTCGGGCGTGTCATCCGCCGGTACAGCCTCGACGAGCTGCCGCAGTTCTTCAACGTGCTGCGCGGCGAGATGGCCGTCGTCGGCCCGCGGCCCGCGCTCGCCCACGAGGTCGAGCAGTACCCGCCCGTGATGCGGCGTCGCCTGCTGGTCAAGCCCGGCGTGACTGGTGCGTGGCAGGTCAGTGGTCGCTCCGACCTCTCCTGGGACGAGTCGATCCGGCTCGACGTGGGGTACGTCGAGAACTGGTCCCTCGGCCAGGACATCAGCATCATCGCCCGCACGGTCAAGACGGTGCTCACCTCCGACGGCGCGTACTGACGGGCCGTATCGTCGTCTCCGTGCAGGACCGATCCCGGGACCGGACCGCGCCCGACGGTGCGCGGTTGCCCACCGACCGTCGAACCCTCCTGGCGGTCGCCGCGGGCGGAGCGTTCGCCGCGGTGTTCGTGAGCGAGCTGTCGTCGGCGCCGGCGTGGCGAGGCACGGAGTTCGACGTCCGCCTCCTCGGCCTCGCCCTCGTCTCGGTCGCCACCGGTGTCCTGTTCGGCCTGCGGGACCGATTGGGCCCCCGAGCCTTCGGCCTGCTCGTGTTCGGTCTGCTCGCCGGCGTCTCCTCGGTGGGGGTCTACGCGCTGGTCGGCCTGCTGGGGATGCCGCCGTCGGCAGGGGTCCGATTCCTGTTCGCGGCGCCAGTCGTCGCCGGGCTCGGAACAGCGGCGGGGCTGTGGTCGGTACGGAGGCTCCGCCGGTGATCGTGCTCGTGGCGCTTGCCGGCGCAGCCGGCTCCGTAGCGGGATACCGCCTGATCGCGGCCGGTCCGGGCTGGACGCGGCTGCTGCTGGTCACGGTTCCGCTGTCAGTGCTGCTGGGTGCGGTGGCCCGTGTCGTCCGGGTCGTCGGCGACACGGGCCTGGCGACGGTGCCGATCGCTCTGCTGGGGCCGATCGTGACCTTCACCGGCATCCTCTGGTGGCTGCAGGCCGCGCCGCGAGGAACCTGGTGGCGGGGGCTCGTCGTGGTGGCGAGCGCCGCCGCCGCCGCGATCCTGGGCTACCTCTCCTTCGACCTGCTCGGCCTGGCGTACCTCAAGCTGCCGCGCATCGGCTGAATCAGACCGCGGGCAGGGCGATGTACTTGGTGTTGAGGTACTCCTCGATGCCCTCGCTGCCGCCCTCGGAGCCGAGGCCGGACTGCTTGATCCCGCCGAACGGTGCCGCCGGGTCGGAGATCACGCCGCGGTTCACGCCGACCATGCCCGCCTGCAGCTTCCGCGCGACGCGCTGCGCCCGGCCGAGGTTCTCCGTGAAGAAGTAGGCGGCGAGGCCGTACTCGGTGTCGTTGGCCATGGCGACGCCCTCCTCCTCGGTGTCGAAGCCGACGATCGCGGCGACGGGACCGAAGATCTCGTCGCGGCGGATGCGGGCACCGTCGGGAATGCCGTCCAGGACGGTGGGCTCGAAGAAGAACCCGGCACCGTCGACCTGCTTGCCGCCGGTGCGCACCGTGGCACCGGCGGCGACGGCCTCGTCGACGAGTGCGGCAATGGAACCGCGCTGCTTGGCGTTGATGATCGGGCCGATGGCGGAGCCCTCCTCCCAGCCCGGCCCGACGCGCATCGCGGCGACGCGCTCGGTGAGCTTCGCGGTGAAGGCCTCGCGGATGCCGCTCTGCACCAGGATGCGGTTGGCGGCGGTGCACGCCTCGCCGCCGTTGCGCATCTTGGCGAGCATGGCGCCGTCGACGGCCTTGTCGAGGTCGGCATCGTCGAAGACGACGAACGGGGCGCTGCCGCCGAGCTCCATCGAGGTGCGCAGCACGTTGTTCGCGGCCTGGGCGAGGAGGATCTTTCCGACGCCGGTGGAGCCGGTGAAGGAGACCTTGCGCAGGCGGTCGTCGGCCATGAGCTCCCCGACGACGGTGGGCGCATCGAGGGTCGGGAGCACCGACAGCACGCCGGCGGGAAGGCCGACCTCGGCGAAGACCTGCGCGAGCAGCAGCATGGTGAGCGGGGTGTCCTCGGCGGGCTTGACGATCATGGTGCAGCCCGCGGCGAGCGCCGGCCCGATCTTGCGGGTTCCCATGGCCAGCGGGAAGTTCCACGGCGTGATCGCCAGGCACGGCCCGACGGGTTCCTTGACGACGGCGATCTCCCCGGTCCCGGCGGGGGCGGTCGCGGTGCGGCCGCCGATGCGGACGGCCTCCTCGGAGAACCAGCGCAGGAACTCGGCGCCGTAGGTCACCTCGCCGCGGCTCTCGGGCAGGATCTTGCCCATCTCGAGGGTCATGAGCAGGGCGAAGTCGTCGGCGCGGGCCGTGACCGCCTCGAATGCCGCGCGCAGGATCTCCGCGCGGGTGCGGGCCGGGGTGGCGGCCCAGTCGTCGGCGACGGCGGTCGCCATGTCCAGGGCGGCGCGGGCGTCGGCGGGAGTGGCGTTCGCGACGGAGGCGAGGACCTCGCCGGTGGCGGGGTTGACCACGTCGAAGGTGCGGCCGGACTCGCTCGGCACGGAGCGGCCCCCCTGCCACAGGCCGGTGGGGACGGAGTTCAGGAGTTCGGTGACGTTCACAGTGACCTCTCGAGTCGGGTGTAGCGGTCAGTCTGGGGTGCGACGGTGCCCGCGCGCATCGGCCGGATGGGACGGTGCGCGCGGGCGGGTTCGCCGGGATGGAGCAGCCGGCTAGGCCGCGGCCTCGCGGAGCGCGGTCTCGAGGACCGTGAGAGCGTCGTCGAGCAGCGCGTCGCCGATCACCAGCGGCGGGAGCAGGCGGATGACATTGCCGTAGGTGCCGCAGGTCAGGATCACGACTCCGGCGGCGAGGGCCTTCGCGGCGACGGCCTTCGTCAGGTCGGCGTCCGGCTCCGAGGTGCCGGGGTGGACCAGCTCGATCGCGATCATCGCGCCGCGGCCGCGGACGTCGCCGATCACACCGATCTCGTCCGCGAGGGCGCGCAGCCGGGTCGTGGCGCTCTCGCCGATGGCCCGGGCGCGCGCCGGGAGGTGGAGGTCCTCCATGGTGTCCAGTGCGGCGAGCGCCGCGGCGCAGGCGACGGGGTTGCCGCCGTAGGTGCCGCCGAGCCCGCCGGCGTGCACCGCGTCGAGCAGGTCGGCGCGGCCGGTGATCGCGGACAGCGGCATGCCGCCCGCGATGCCCTTGGCCATGGTGATGATGTCCGGCACGATGCCCTCGTCCTCGCAGGCGAACCAGGCGCCGGTGCGGGCGAAGCCGGTCTGCACCTCGTCGGCGATGAAGACGACGCCGTTCTCCTTCGCCCAAGCGGCCAGCGCGGGAAGGAATCCCGGTGCGGGAACGATGAAGCCGCCCTCGCCCTGGATCGGCTCGATGATGACGGCGGCTACCGCGTCGCTGCCGATCTGCTTCTCGATCTGCGTGATGGCGCGGGCGGCGGCGGCCTTGCCGTCGGCGTCGAGGCCCGCGGCGGCGTCCCGGTACGGGTACGACATCGGCATCCGGTAGACCTCGGGCGCGAACGGGCCGAAGTTCTTCTTGTAGGGCATGGTCTTCGCGGTCAGCGCCATCGTCAGGTTGGTGCGGCCGTGGTAGGCGTGGTCGAAGGCGACCACCGCATCGCGCCCGGTGGCCAGGCGCGCCACCTTGATCGCGTTCTCCACGGCCTCCGCCCCGGAGTTGAACAGCACGGTGCGCTTGTCGTGATAGCCGGGGGTGAGCGCGTTCAGACGCTCCGCCACGGCCACGTAGCCCTCGTACGGGGTCACCATGAAGCAGGTGTGGGTGAAGTGCTGCGCCTGCGCCGCAACGGCTTCCGCGACGCGCGGGTCGGACGCGCCGACGCTGGTCACGGCGATGCCGGAGCCCAGGTCGATCAGCGAGTTGCCGTCCACGTCCACGATGACGCCGCCGTCGGCGTCCGCGGCGTACACGGGCACCGACGAGCCGACCCCGCCGGCCACGGCGGACCGTCGGCGCTCCGCCAGGCGGGCGGACTCCGGGCCGGGCAGGGCGGTGACGAGGTTGCGGACCTGCGGCAGGCGGTACGTCAGCGAGGTGGTGGATGCGGTCATGTCAGTGTCTCCTTGTCGACGTCGACGGGGGCGATGGTGCGGCGCAGGGTCTCGCCGCGGAAGAAGGCGGGGTGGGTGGCCCGCCGTACGAACATCAGCACGACCCCCAGCAGGAGCAGGCCGAAGCCGATGTAGAACACGAGGCCGATCCCGAACAGCGAGGAGCCGCTGCCGTTCTCGGGGTTGAGGCTCTCCTGCACCGAGATGACGAAGACGACCGCCAGGATCGCGCCGCCGAGCAACGGGAACAGGAACTTGTAGACGATGTTGTGGACGCTGGTGAACAGCTCGCGACGGAAGAACCAGACGCAGGCGAATGCCGTGATGCCGTAGTACCAGCAGATCATGATGCCCAGCGCGGCGATGGTGTCGAGCAGGGCGCGGTCCGAAAGCATCTTGACCACGGCGTAGAAGACGGCGGTGATGATGCCGGAGACGACGGTCGCGTAGGTCGGGACCAGGTAGCGCGGGTGCACCGCCGCCAGCTTCTTCGGGAAGGCGCCGTAGCTGCCCATCGCGAGCATCGTCCGCGCGGCGGGCAGGAAGGTGGTCTGCAGGCTCGCGATCGACGAGGCGAAGATCGCGAGGAACAGCATGAGGCCGCCGAAGCCGCCCAGCACCGGGTTCGCGAGCGGCCGGAAGACGTTCTCGGAGTTGTCCGGGTTGCCCAGGCCCACGCCCTCGGTGCCCACGCCCGCGTACATCATCACGGCGATCGCCACGAGCAGGTAGGTGATGAGGATCGACACCACGGCGAGCAGCCCGGCGCGGCCGGGGACCTTCGTGGGGTCCTTGGACTCCTCACCGAGCGTGAGACAGGTGTCCCAGCCCCAGAACGCGAAGATCGAGCCCGTGAGGCCGACGACGAACGCGGCGATCGTCAGCCCCGTGAACGGGTTGAACCAGTCGATCGAGAAGGACAGTCCGGTGGGCACGCCGTGCGAGCGCACGATCGCCGTGACCGCGAAGGCCACCAGCACCACCATCTGGAAGCCGACCAGCGCGTACTGCACCACGGCGCTGGTGGTGACGCCGCGACCCGAGATGTAGGTCGCGATCACGATGAACACCAGTGTGGTCGCGATGTTGACGAGCTTGTTCGACGCCAGGTCCGCGATCGAGTCGTTGCCCATCACCTGGGCGAGGAACAGGTAGAAGTAGTCGACGGCGATCGCCGCCAGGTTCGACAGCACGATGATGGTGGCGAGCACCATGCCCCATCCGCACATCCAGCCCACGTACGGCCCGAAGGCCTTGGTGGACCAGGTGAACGACGCGCCGCAGTCCGGCACCCGCGAGTTGAGCTCGCGGTAGGCGTACGCGGTGAGGAACATCGGGATGAAACCGGCGATGAAGATCGCGGGCATCTTCAGCCCCACCGAGGCGACGATGAGGCCGATGCTCGCGGTCAGCGTGTAGCCGGGGGCCACCGTCGAGATGCCCAGGACCGCACCGGCGAAGGTGCCGATCCGGCCCTTCGCGAGGCCCTTGTCGACGGTGTCGCCGCTCCCGTCCGCGGACGCGGTGTCGGGACCGCGGCCCGCGTCGGCGGTCATGAGATCCCGGCCCGGGGCACGACGACCATCGGGACGTCGAGGACGCGGAGCATCTTCGCCGCGGTCGAGCCGAGGAACAGGCGGCGGGGCGCGGCGAGGCGGCTCGAGCCGACGAGGATCACGTCGCCCGGGTGCCAGTCGAGGCTGTTGACGGCGTCCTCGACGGTGTCGCCGAGGACGACCGCCGAGGTCACCTCGACCGATCCGGACAGCTTGGCGCGGGCCTCGTCGAGTACCGCGAGCGAGTGGCGGCGGGCCTCGTCGAGCTTGCCGTCGTCGCTCTGCTGCGGGCCGGGCATGAGGTCGACCGCGATGAGCGAGACGAGCCGGAGGGGGACCCCGGCGCGTTCGGCGCCGGCGATCGCGGCGTCCAGCAGCTCCGCGGCGCCCGGCCGGGTGCCGACCGCGCAGGTCACCGAGCGCACCCGCTCCGCCTTGGAGTGGCGCTGCCCGCGCGGGGCCAGCGCCACGGCCATGGGCGCGGAGTGGATGAGGTCGTTGACGACGGGGCCCAGCGAGTGCTTGCCGAGCAGCCCTCCACCGGTGGCGCCCGTCACGACGATCGCGGCGCCGATCCGCTCCGCCTCGGCGATGATGCCGCCGGCGATCGAGTCATGCACGCCCACATGGGTGCTCGTGGTCACGTCGTCCGGCACCAGCGTCCGGGCCTGCGTCAGCCAGGCGTCCGCCTGCTCGGTGAGCACCTGGGAGGTCAGGTCGCCGGAGACGAAGGACCCGGTCTGGTCGGGCGGCACCACCATGCCGAGCGCGAGCTCGGCGCCGAGGGTGCGGGCCAGCTGCACGCCGAGCGCGACGGCGTCACGGCCGCCGTCGGTGGCCAGGTAGGCGACGTAGATCTTCACTTCTCCCCCTCACAACAGGACGATTCGGCACCGTCGGACTCGGTGGAACAGCACGACCCGGACTTGGCGGGCGTGGGCGCCACGTCCAGCGAGGGGTTCCGGTCGAAGAAGCCGAAGGGCTTGAGCCAGAAGTTCACCGTGTCGGCCGGCATGATCGGCCAGTCCTCGGGACGGGTGATGTGGTGGATGCCGAAGGTGTACCAGAGCACCACGTCGGTGTTCTCGATCGAGCGGTTCTGCGCGGTCCACGCCGGCAGGCCCATGCCGCCGCCGCCCTGGTTCACGAATTCACCTGCGGGCCAGCGCTCCTCGCGATCGTTGGGCGTGACCCACAGAGTGTGCTCGATGGCGCGGCAGCGGTCGAGGATGGGGGAGGCCGGGTCGAACATCGCGGGCACGTTCGCGGAGGCGACGAGCTTGTACGACGGGGAGACGCCCAGGCCCGTCTTCACGTTGTCGTTGACCACCTTCCACGATCGCTGCGTGGGGTAGTGCGGGTCCTGTTTGCCCTCCTCCTCGGTGCGCAAGGGGGTGTTCACCTGCTGCAGCGAGAGGCCGTAGGGGTTGTCCGGCCCGGTGGGCACCATGCGCGTCTCGGACTGGTAGACGGTGTTGTCCTCGCCGTCCACGTCGAGGTCCATGCGGGCGACGATGAAGTGCTGGTGGAAGGGCGCGTAGGTGCGGTTGTCCACGAGCGTGCCGTGCGGATGGGATCCGCCCTCGGGGAAGTGGCTGACCACCATGATGCCGGTGGCGCGCACCTCGCACTCGATGTTGCCGTCCTCGTAGAACCGCCAGTACGTGAGGTACTCGTAGTTCGCGACGGTCACGTGGAAGGACACCGTCAGGCGGCGCATGCGGCGGACCTCGGCGCCGTCGTGGTGGTCGACGTGCTTCCACAGGACGGCGTTGTCCTCCTCGTGGATGCAGATCGCGTTGGCGATGTCGTAGGGCTCGCCCTTGCTGTCGTGCAGGACGGCGTCCAGGTACCGGATCTCGCCGAGGCAGTCGCAGCCCAGGGCGAGCGAGGTGGTCATGAAGCCGAGGCCCCACTCGCCGATGTCGAAGGCGGTGCGCCGGTAGTGGTCGTCGCAGTGATCGCGGTAGGGGACCATCATCTCGGAGAACGAGAGGCGGTGCGCGATCTTGCGCACGTTCCCGTTGTCGTTGTAGGTGATCGCGTGCAGGGTCATGCCCTCGCGGTAGTTGAAACCCACGCGCAGTGACCAGTTCTGCCACGTCAGCTTGTTGCCCTCCAGTGTGAAGCCGGGGCCCTCGGGCTGGGTGATCTCCAGCGGCTTGCGCTCCGGGCGGGTCGACGCCTCACGGATCTCCTTGGGCAGCATCCGCGGCACGTACTCGCCCATGATCTCCGGCCGTTCCACGTGGAACGTGTCCTCGATCTTGAGCAGCTCCATGGTGTTCAGGTCGATCACGCAGTGGAAGCCGTTGACCGGACCGGCGTAGGGGTTGGCACCGTCGGACGCCCGGACCCACGTATCGGACCAGCCGATGCGCCGGCCGGCGAACTCCTCGGGGATGAGCACCGCGCCGTAGGTCCAGGTGTCCATGAACACCAGCGACATGTCGGTGACGCCCCGCGCCGCGAGCGCGGCGATCACGTCGGGGTGGGCGCGCAGGGCCCGGTCGGCCTCGTCCCACTCGTCGACGGTGACGTTCGCCTGTACGTCCGGGATGTGCTCGAACGTGGTGACGGTGCCGTCCGTCAGGGACACGCGGGCCTTGTAGGTGTGGTTCGCGGTGCGATCGAAGAGCACCGCGACCGCGACGCGCTCGCACGGCGTCCCGTCGGTGTCGAAGGCGGTGATCTCGGCCTTGCTCGGCTCGAACATCTCGATCGACGCGTAGCGCCACGTGGCGCCCACGCCGTGCTCCTGCGCGAGCAGCGCGGTGACGGCGCGGATCTCGTCGGCGGAGAGCGGGTCGAGGGGGTGGGAGTGTGCGGTCATCGCGCGAGGGCCTTTCCGACGGTGCGGGTGGTTAGTCGTTGCTGCTCATGACGTGCTTGATACGGGTGTAGTCCTCCAGGCCGTACGCCGAGAGGTCTTTGCCGTAACCGGAGTGCTTGAATCCGCCGTGCGGCATCTCGGCGACGAGCGGGATGTGGCAGTTGATCCACACCGCGCCCGCGTCGATCCGGATGCTCATCCGGTTCGCGGTGGCGTGGTCGGTGGTCCAGACGCTGGACGCCAGGCCGTAATCGACGCCGTTGGCGAGGGCGACGGCCTCGTCCTCGGTGGCGAAGGGCTGAACCGTGATGATCGGGCCGAAGGTCTCCTCCTGGACGATCGGATCGTCCTGGTGCACACCGGTGATCACGGTCGGCTCGACGTAGAAGCCCGTCTCGCCGACGCGCTTCCCGCCGGTCGCGACGGCGGCGTGCGCGGGCAGGGCGGCGAGCTTGTCGAGCACGGCGCCGAAGTGGCGAGCGTTGTTGAGGGCGCCGTAGAAGGCGTCCGGATCGTCGGGCGCGCCGGGCCGCAAGGACTGCGCCTGCGCGGCGAGCGCGGCGACGAATTCGTCGTGCACCGACTCGTGGACCAGCGCCCGCGTCGCGGCGGTGCAGTCCTGGCCGCCGTTGAAGAAGGCCGCCTGCGCGATGCCCTCGGCGGCGCGAGCGAGGTCCGCGTCGGCGAAGACGACGGCGGGTGCCTTGCCTCCCAGCTCCAGGTGCGCGCGCTTGACGTCCGACGCCGCCGCGGTCGCGACGGCCACGCCCGCGCGGACCGAGCCGGTGATCGCGACCAGGCCGAGCGCGGGGTCGCCGACGAGTCGGGCGCCGACGGCTCCGTCGCCGAGGACCACGTTGAGCACGCCGTCGGGCAGGACGTCCTGGGTGATCCGCGCCAGCACCAGGGTCGACTCGGGCGTCGTGTCCGAGGGCTTGAGCACCACGGTGTTGCCCGCGGCGAGGGCGGGGGCGATCTTCCAGATGGCCATCATGAACGGGTAGTTCCACGGCGTCACCTGGCCGACGACGCCGATCGGCTCGCGCCGCACGTAGGAGGTGTAGCCGTCCATGTACTCGCCCGCGGACCGGCCCTCGAGCATCCGGGCCGCGCCCGCGAAGAACCGCACCTGGTCGGCGCAGACGAGCACCTCCTCCGACTTCACCAGGGCGGCGATCTGACCGGTGTTGCGCACCTGTGCCGCGACGATCTCGTCCGCGTGCTCCTCGATGGCGTCGGCCAGAGCGAGCAGCGCGGCCTGTCGCGCGCTGGGCGTGGTGCGGCCCCAGGTGAGGAAGGCGCGCTCGGCGGCGGCGATCGCCGCCGCCACCTCGGCGTCGGTGGACACGGGGGAGACCGCGACGACCTTCTCGGTCGCGGGATCGACGATGTCGATCGAGGCGCTGGACGTCGAGTCGACGAAGGCTCCGTCGATGTAGTTCTGGAGGCGGTCGGTCATCGCGGCTCTCTCTCGTCGGTGGCGACAGGGCGGGTGAGGTCCTCTCACTGTGCGCTGGATCACTTCTCGCGGCATCTGCCAGAATGGCGAAATCGATCGGATCATCTCGACGGAATGGAGTGGGCATGGCCGTCACGGTGCGCTGGCTGCTCGCGCAGCGGGACCTGGGCCTCGGGCTCCGCGCCGGGGCCGCGGCGACCGATGTCCCCATCACCTTCGTCATCACCACCGAGCTGTCGGATCCCACGCCCTGGTTGGCCGGCGGCGAGATGCTACTGACCACGGGCATCGGCATCCCACCCGGCGACGAGGGCTGTCGGGAGTACGTGCGCCGGCTCACCGAACGCGGTGTCTCGGCCCTGGGGTTCGGTGTCGGCGTCTCGCGGGAGAGCGCACCGTCGGCCCTGGTCGCGGCAGCCGACGAGTACGGCCTGGCCCTCGTGGACGTGCCACTGCCGACCCCTTTCGTGGCCGTCGCGCGCACCGTCATCGACGAGATCGCGCGACGCGCGAACAGGTCCCAGGTGGCCGCGGGGCGTGCCCAGCAGCGGATGACCCGCGCCGCCGTGGCGGGCGGACCGTCGGCCACGTTGCGCGAGCTGGCGGTGGGCTGCGGCGGCACGGCCCTGCTCCTGGACCGGAGCGGCCGGGTGGTGCAGGCCCACCCCGTGGACGTCGACCCGGCCGTGTCGCGCGAGGTCGGGGAGCTGGCGCGGGCACACCGCGCGGCGTCCGCGGTCGGGCCGGTGACGGCGGCGGATGCGGTCGGTCGTGCGACGATCGTGACCCAGCCGATCCGCGTCGGCGACCGCGAGCACGGCCACCTGGGCGTCGTGCTGCCGCACGAGCCGCTGGCCACCGATCACGTCCTCATCGGGCACGCGAACTCGTTGCTGGCGTTGGACTTCGAGCGTCCGCTGCGCCTGCTGCGCGCGCAGTGGCGGATCAACGCGGCGGCCCTGCGCCTGGTGCTGTCCGCGGGCGGGGACTCCGACGAGGCAGCCCGCCTGGTCGACGAGGCCGCCGACCCGGGGGGAGTACGCGCGCTCGTGGTCCGCGGCGGCGAGGCCGTGGCCGTCGTCGCCGCGGTGCGGGCGGCGTTGCACGACGCGGGCCGGCCGGTGTTCGTCGCCGAGGCGTCCCACGGTGTCGTCGTCGCACTGCTCGGCGGCGCCGACGGGCGGACCTTCGCGGACGGTCTGGTCGCGGGCCTCGCGCCCGGCGAGCGGGCGCGGCTGCAGTCGGGTCTCGGAGCGCCGCACGCCGCGGGCGCCGTCGCCGACGCGGTGCGCGCGGCCGAGCTCGCCGCCCGCGCGGCCCGGCCCGGCGGGGGCACCGTCGACGCCTCCGCGCTGGCCGGGCGCACCCTCTTCACAGACCCCGGTACCCGGGGCGCGCTGACCGCGCTCGACCGCGCGCTGCTCGAGCCGCTGCGCGCGCAGGACCGCGATCTGGCGCAGGCGCTCCGCGCGTACCTCGAGAACCACGGGCAGTGGGAGGGGACCGCCGCGGCCCTCGGCGTGCACCGGCACACCGCGCGGGCACGGGTGGCGCGGGCCGAGGAGGTGCTCGGTGTGGACCTGAAGTCGGCGCGGGTGCGCGCCGAGCTCCTACTGGCGCTGTTGCTCGGCGACGAGTAGCGCCCGCAGTCCCTCGATCATCGCCGCGAGCCCCAGGTCGAAGGCCTGCAGCGAGCGTTCCGGGCCCGACGGTGCCGCGGCCAGCGCCCGGCGCAGATCTTCGGCGCCCGGCTCGTCCCCGACGTGGATCGGCTCGTCGGGAGCGGACACGTCGAGCGCCGCACCGAGCAGGAAGTTCTCCACGCCGACGATGATCCCCATGACGCGATCGACGGGGAATCCGGCGCGGAGCAGCGCGGCCGCCGCGGCGGTGTACATGGCCAGGTTCTGGTCGCCGCCGATGGTCTCGGTCGCGAGCAGCCGCACCGCCGACGGGTGCGCGGCGAAGGCGTCGCGGTAGGTGCGGGCCCAGGTGTCGAGGGCCTCGTCCCACGGCAGCGCGTCGAAGCAGGTGGCGTCGATGTCCGCGGTCACGAGGTCGCGGACCAGCCCGACGACGGCGGCGCGCCCGTCCGCGTGGTGGTAGATCGAGGAGACCGTGACGCCGAGCCGCCGCGCGAGTGCGGGGAGGCTGAAGTTGCCGTCCCGATCGACCAGCTCCAGCGCCGCCGCACCGATGGAGGCGCGGTCGAGCTGCGGGGTGGTCGGGCGTCCGGCGCGTCTGCTCACCTGCGTGAACCTACCCGCCGGGGCTGAAAATCGAAAGGTTGTCGATTGGGTCTTGTGGCGGCGGTCGCACCGGGCTATCTTTTAATCGAAAGCCTATCGATTAAATCCTCAGGAGACGAGATGGACCTCATCCTCGCGCCCGGAATCCCCGTGTCGCCCGCCCGCGTCGATCGGCCGGAACGCGCTCCGCTGCGGGTGGGCCTGGTCCAGCACCGCTGGCACGACGATGCCGAGCGACTCGCTGCCGAGCTCACCGACGCCATCGGGCAGGGGGCGGCCGCCGGGGCGCAGGTGGTCTTCCTGTCGGAGATCACGCTCCTGCGCTACCCCGCGTTCGAGCGGGGCGGCGCGCAGCCGAGTGCGCTCGCCGAGGACCTGCTGACCGGGCCCACCTTCACCTTCGCGGCCGCCGCGGCGCGCAAGCACGGCGTGGTCGTGCACGCCTCCCTGTACGAGCGGCACCCCGACGCGGAACCGTTGGGCTACAACACCGCGATCATGGTCTCGCCGTCCGGGGAACTGCTCGCCAAGACCCGCAAGCTGCACATCCCGGTGACCGCCGGCTACTACGAGGACACCTACTTCCTGCGCGGCCCCGGGCCGGACAGCGCCGATCCCTATCCGGTCCACGCACCGTCGGAGCTGGGCGGCGCGCGGTTCGGCCTGCCGACCTGCTGGGACGAGTGGTTCCCCGAGGTCGCGCGGGCCTATTCGCTGGGCGGCGCCGACATCATCGCCTACCCGACGGCGATCGGCTCCGAGCCCGACCACCCCGACTTCGACACCGCGCCCCTGTGGCGGCAGGTGATCGTGGGCAACGGGATCTCGAGCGGCACCTTCATGGTGGTGCCCAACCGCTGGGGCAACGAGGGCTCGATCACCTTCTACGGCAGCTCGTTCATCTCGGACCCGTACGGCCGCGTCCTCGTCGAGGCGCCGCGGGACGCATCCGCCGTGCTCGTCGCGGACCTGGACCTGGACCAGCGCCGCGACTGGCTCACGCTCTTCCCGTTCCTCGCCACCCGCCGGCCGGACACCTACGGGCCGCTGACGGAGCCGGTGTCGGCGCACGGTCTCCTGGGCGGTGCGAAGTGACGTGGCGCATGCCGTCGGAGACGGCGCCCCAGACCCGCACCTGGATGGCCTACCCGTCCGCCGGGTACTCGCTCGGCGACACGGCATCCGAGCAGGAGTCCGCCCGCGCCACGTGGGCGGCGGTGGCGAACGCGATCGTCGACTTCCAGCCCGTCACCGTGGTGGTCGATCCCGACGAGCGGCAGGCCGCGCTGCGCCATCTGGCCGGCGCCGTCGACGTCGTGGAGGCGCCGCTCAACGACGCCTGGATGCGCGACATCGGGCCCACCTTCGTCGTCGACGAGGCCGGGCGGCTGGGCGCCGTGGACTGGGTGTTCAACGGCTGGGGTGGCCAGTCCTGGGCGAGATGGGACCGCGACAGCCGGATCGGGGCATTCGTCGCCGAGCTCGCCGGCGCCGAGTACATCGGGTCCGACCTGGTGGGCGAGGGCGGCGGTATCAACGTCGACGGTGCCGGCACCGTCCTGCTCACCGACACCGTCCAGCTCGATCCGGGCCGGAACCCGGGGCTCTCGAAGGCCGACGTGGAGGCCGAGTTGGCCCGGACGATCGGCGCGACGCATGCGGTGTGGCTGCCCTACGGGCTCGCCCGCGACTCCGACACCTTCGGCACCCGCGGCCACGTCGACATCGTCGCGACCATCCCGTCCGCGGGCACCGTTCTGCTGCACGACCAGCGCGATCCCGCGCACCCGGACCACGAGCGGTGCCGGGTCATCCGGGAGGTCTTCGCCGCGTCGACGGACGCCGCGGGCCTGCCCTGGGAGGTCCGCTCCGTCCCCGCCCCGACGGTGCTCCGCGACGACGAGGGCTTCGTCGACTACAGCTACATCAACCACGTCGTGGTCAACGACGCCGTGGTCGCGTGCTCCTTCGACGACCCGAACGACGCTGTGGCAGTGGAGGTGCTGGCGGCCGCGTATCCCGGTCGGGAGATCCTCACCGTCGATGCGCGGCCGTTGTTCGCGCGTGGCGGCGGCATCCACTGCATCACCCAGCAGCAGCCCGCGGTCTGAGTCCGCTCCGCGCCGCGCGACAATCGCTGCGATTGATGCGCGTCGGAGAGGCGGGGCGATGACGGTGTGGGTGATCGCGGCGATGGTGGCCGCCGGGTTCGCCGCGGGGCTGATCGGCTACATCACCGGGCTGGCCTCGCTGGTCTCGTACCCGGCGCTGCTCGCGATGGGCCTGTCGCCGGTGGCGGCCAATGTCACCAACACGGTCGCGATGGTGGCGGTGGGCGGCGGCTCCATCGCCTCGTCGGCGTCCGAGCTGGTGAAGAACAAGCCGCAGATGCGGCTGCTCGCCGCGCTCGCGGTGGCCGGCGGCGTCGTGGGCTCCGCGCTCCTGATACTGGCTCCGGGGAGCACCTTCGAGGCGGTGGTGCCGGTGCTCATCGCCATCGCGGCGGTGGCGATCCTCCTGCAGCCGCGACTGCGCGAGCGCCCCGAGGTCGCGCGGCTCGCGCGGTACTACCCCGTCGGGGTGTTCCTCGTGGCGATCTACGGCGGATACTTCGGCGCGGGCGCCGGGGTGATGATCCTGGCGCTCACCCTGGTCGCGACGTCCGAGCCGCTGTGGCGCGCGGCGATGCTCAAGGCCTACGTCCTCGGGCTGGCGAACCTGGTGGCGGCCATCGGCTTCGCGGCGTTCGGCCCGGTGCACTGGCCGGCGGCGATCGCGATGGCGATCGGCGGGTTCCTGGGCGGCTGGTGCGGCCCGCCCGTCGTGGCGCGGATCGACGCGGGACGCCTGCGCGTGGTGGTCGCGATCTGCGGGCTGGGGCTCGCGGCGTGGCTGGCGCGCGTGTGGTTCTGACCGCTCAGCAGGAGCCCTGTACGACGGCCTTCGCGGTGCCGAAGAACTGGTAGAGGTAGACGAGTTCCCAGTCGGCGGGGCCGTAGTCGTAGGAGCGCGGGACCGCCCGCAGCACCGTCTCGCCGCTGTAGCACCGGTCGAAGATGTACCGGGCCCGCGTGAGGTGGTAGCCCCAGCTGATGACGATCACCGACTTCCAGCCGTGCTGCTCGGACAGGCGTTGCGTGAACATCGCCTCGCCGCGTGTCGTGCTGGGCGCGGGCCGCTCGCACGTGACGGCGATGTCGTCGATCCTGGTGTCGCACAGGTCCTGCATGGTGCGGTCGGTCGCGGCGTACGGGTTCGAGAGCACGACGTTCTTGGCGTACCCCTCCTGAGCGAGGCGGATCCCGTAGTACTCGCGGGAGTCGTGTTCACCGCCCAGCACGATGATCGCGTCCACCTTGCGGAGCGGATCCTCGTGCGAGACACCGAAGAGCAGGTATCCGACGCCGCCGACCGCCGCGAGCACGGCGACGACGAGCACCGCCGTCACCCACAGGAGCCTTTGCAATCGCCGCACGCGGACACCCTACCGGCGGCGGTTCCGGGACGCCGACCCGAGCCGGTCCGTCGCGCGCCCCCGCGGGCGCGTCACAGCACGCCGAGGCTGCGGCCCAACCGTTCGGCGGCGAACGCGATCTCGGCATCCCACGGCACGCCGAGGAAGTCCTGCCGGGCGGTGGTGTAGTGGTTCGCGAGGCCGGTCACCGTGGACCAGAGCAAGGCCATGGCGGGACGCGGATCGCCCTCGTAACCGAGGTCGACGAGGGCGGCGCCGAGCACGGCGACCAGCCCGCCCGTCGCGTCCCGGAGGTGCTGCTCGACCGCGGGCTGCAGCGTGCCGGGAGCGTGCTCGAGGCCCAGCGCGTCGAACTGGCGCCCGAAGTCCAGGTACTGCTCGCGGTACTCGGTGGCGGCCGCGGTGAACACCGCCGTGAAGTCGGTCGCGCCCTCGATCTGGGGACGTAGCCGCTCGGTGAGACCGACCACCTGCTCGGCGAAGACGCCGATGAACAGGTTCTCCTTGTTCGCGAAGTAGGTGTAGACGGTGCCGAGCGAGATGCCGGCGCCGTCGGCGACATCGCGCATCCGTAGAGCGGAGTAGCCGCCCTCGCGCAACAGTCGCTCCCCGGCGCGGAGGATGTCGATCCGGCGCTGATCGCGATCGCCCCACTGGGTGGCCGGCCTGCTCGTGTTCACCCCCCGATACTGCCCCGCGCCGCATCCGCGTACATCACCGGATCGTGCGCGCACACCAGGGTCACGTTCGAGGCACCGTCGGAGAAGGCCTCCGCGAGCCGGTCCCGTGTGGCCCGGGCCTCGCGGCGTCGTGTCGCGGTGACGAACTGGCCGAGCCGGAGTGTGGCGGGCACGTGCCCGCCGAAGACCGCCGCACGGTGGTAGAAGGCGTCGCCGCAGTGGAGGAGCCAGCCGTCGCCGGTCGGGACCGCGACCCCGGCGTGGCCCGGAGTGTGCCCCGGCAGCGGCACCAGGAGCAGGTCCTCGTCGATCGCGGACAGTGGCGCGCTCGGGAAGCCGAACCAGTCGACCGGGAACCGGTCGTAGGTGACGGTGGCGGGTGCCGGTGACGAGCGCCAGGGCCGGTACCGCAGCGCCGCCGCCGGGCCGCTCGCGAGACCCGCCGAGCGGTACTCCGTGGTGGTCACGTGGACCTTCGCCCCGGGGAAGTCGTCGATCCCGCCGGTGTGGTCCGAGTCGAGGTGGGTGGCCACGATGTGGGTCACGTCCGCGGGGGAGTAGCCGAGGGCGCGGACCTGCGCGACGGCGGTCTCGGCGTCGTCGAAGGCGGGCCGGATGACCGGTGCACTGGCACCGAGCCGTGCGTTCGGGTGCGCGATGTCCGCCGTTCCGAGTCCGGTGTCGACGAGGACCAGGCCCGCGTTCGTCTCCACCAACAGGACGTGACACACCATCGGCACGGTCCCGGGCGGGCGCATCGTGCCGCAGTTGAGGTGATGGACGCGCACCGTCATGCCACGTCTCCCATCGCGAAGCGCGCGTCGAAGAAC
Organism: Tsukamurella pseudospumae; assembly: GCF_001575205.1. Classification (GTDB taxonomy): domain Bacteria; phylum Actinomycetota; class Actinomycetes; order Mycobacteriales; family Mycobacteriaceae; genus Tsukamurella; species Tsukamurella pseudospumae. The sequence goes on along the minus strand of NZ_LSRE01000013.1, from coordinate 183,341 downwards.
GCGAACACCCGCGCCCACGCGTCGGCGGACACCGCCTCGTCGTAGTGCATGCCGGCCACGCGGAGCACGGCGTCGGACGCGAGCTCGATCCGGTTCGCGAAGCTGTGTCCCACACCGGGATAGGTCTTGAGGTCGGAGTCGATGCCGTGCCGGTCGAGTACCCGTTGCAGTCGCTGCTCGCCGAGCGGGATGAAGGCGTCGCGGCGGCCGAAGGAGGCGACGACAGGACAGGTGTCGGCGGTGACCATCCGGTACGTGGTGAGCGCGCCGTAGAACGGTGCCGCCGCGACATAGCGGGCGTCGCCCTCGAGGAGGGCGAAGCCGCCACCCATGCAGAACCCGGTGATCGCGACGTCGCCCGTGGACTGCGCGTCGCCCGCCAGCACGGAGCGGGCGCGCTCGAGCACGCCGAACGCGGGACCCTTCCCGGTGGCGAGGGAGCGCATGGTGGACACGATGCACCCGGCGCGGCTGCTGCCCGCGGTGAACAGCAGCGGCGCCATCGCGAGGTAGCCGTGGCCGGCGACGATGCGGAGGTTGCGCTCGATGTCCGGTTCGGCGCCCGTGATGTCGTGCACGAGCAGCACGGACGGGCGCGGCCCGGCGGGCTCGGAGGGGCGGGCGACGAGGGCCTCGAAGGGTGCCGGGCCCCCGTCGACGGTGATCCGTTCGATCGTGACGGCGGGGGTCATCGGGAACTCCGTTCGGTCGTGTCCGCGAGCGAGATCGGCAGTCGCGGCGGGAAGCGGTGGGACGAGATCGTGTCGACGTCGGGCCGGAGCGCGAGCCGCTCGAGCGTGCGCCAGGTCTGCGCCTGGAGGGCACCGTCGGCCTTGACGACCCGCTCGTAGAGCCCGAGCGGGAAGGACGCGTCGAATCCGGTGAGCGGGTCGCGGTACCAGGCGTCGCCGGTGTGCAGGAGCCACCGGTCGCCGCGCCGGACCGCGACGCCGCAGTGCCCGACGGTGTGCCCCGGCAACGGGACCAGCACCACGTCGTCCGTGACGTACGAGCAGCCCGGCACGCCGAGCCATTCCTCGGCGCCGTCGTGGGGAGCCCAGTTCGGGCCGTGCTCGAAGAAGCGCGACCGGTACGAGATCCGGGCGCGGGGCGAGCGCGAGCGGGACGCGGCCAGTTCGGTCGCCGAGACGTGCACCGTCGCATCGGGGAAGTCGACGATGCCGGCGGCGTGCTCGCTGTGCAGGTGGGTCAGCACGATGTCGGTGAGATCCTCGCGGCGGACGCCGATCGAGGCCAACCGGTTCACCAGCGCCATCTCGGGAGTGCGGCGCAGGCGCAGGAAGTGGCGCTCGAAACCGATCAGCGAGGTGTCCTCGAACACCGAGACCGGGAAGCCGGCGTCGATGGCGATCACCCGGTCCTCGCCGACGATGACGAGGCACAGCGTGGGGACCTCGCCACCGGCGAGGGGGCGCAGTGTGGCGACGTCGAACAGGTGGATGGTCATGATGAGGCCTCCAGGGAGAGTTGGACGAGGAGGGCGGTGGTCGCGCGCCGGTCGACCTTGCCCGCGGCGTTGCGCGGGACGGCGGAGACGAAGTGGACATCGCGCGGCTGCTCGAACCGCGACAGCGAATCCTTCAGGTACGAGCGCAGATCCGGTTCGCGCAAGCGCTCGGTGTCGGCGACGATCAGTGCCGCGAGACGTTGTCCGTACTGCTCGTCGGGCACGCCGACCGCGCACGAGTCGACGATGTCCGGGTGCCCGGCGAGGACGTTCTCGAGCGCGCGCGGGTAGACGTTCTCGCCGCCGCTGACGATCATGTCGTCCTCGCGGCCGGTGACGTGCACCAGCCCGTCGCGGTCCATGAATCCCTTGTCGCCCGTGGCGATCAGCCCCGCGACCTCACCCTTGCGCTGCCCGCTGGTGTACGTGCCGACGGCGGGCGCACCGCCGACGTGGATCCGGCCCGTGCTGCCGGGGGCGACGGCGGCACCGTCGTCTCCCAGGATCGCGACGGTGGCGCCGGCGACGGCCCGACCGACCGTGCCGGGCGAACGCCGGAGGTCCGAAGGCGTGGCCAGCGTCGCGAGGGCGACCTCGGAGGAGCCGTAGCCGTTGTAGAGGTGGTCGCCGAAGCGGCGGGTGAAGCGCTCCGCGACCGACGGCAGGAGCGCGGAGCCGCCGCTGAGAACGATGCGCGGCATGGAGGTCTCCGAGCCCTCGGGGACGGCGTCGAGAATGCGGCTGAGCATCACCGGCACTACGAGCAGCGCGTCGGCCTCGTGGACCGCGGCGCGCTCCAGCGCGGAGGCCGGGTCGAACCGGGCGCAGGTCAGCAGGGTCCCGCCGAGGCCCAGCGTGATGAGCAGACCCGCCAACCCGAAGGCGTGGAAGAAGGGCACGGACGCCATGGTCCGCATGCCCGTGCGTGCGCCGGTGCGCAGGATCACGCTGGCGGTCATCCCGAGGACGGTGCGCACGTCGGGGTCGCGCGGGACGCCGCGCGGGGTGCCGGTGGTGCCCGAGGTCAGGAGGATCAGGCGTCCCTCGCGCGGGGACGACGGTGCGCGGTGCCCCTGGTCGCGCGCGCCCGGCGACGCGGTGCGCGTGGCGGGCACGGCGCCGACGATCGCCTCGAACTCGGCGTCGCAGATCACCAGCGAGATGTCGTGCCCCTCCAGCGACGCCGCGAGCGCGCGGTCCCGGAAGTCGGTGTTGAGCAGCACCACGTCGGCGCCGAGAGAGGTGGATGCCAGCAGCGCGACGACGAACTGCCGGCTGTTGCGGCACATGATGCCGACGGTGCCCAACGCGCCCACCCCCTCGCCGTAGTGGAGCGCGGCGGCGGCCGCATCGACCTCGGCGAGCAGCTCCCGGTAGGTGAGCGCGCCCTCGTCGTCGACGATCGCGACCCGGTCGGGGTGTCGCGCCGCGGACAGGCGTACGAGGGAGCCGATGCCCCGCGGGCCCGTGAACAGCGCGTCGAGCACTCCGGGCCAGCGGGCCGGGGGCGGTGGGACGAGCAGCCCGGACCGCGCCGCGGCCAGCGCCGTGGCGATCGCGGCGTTCACCGGAGCACCTCGTGCCGGGCACGCGCCGAGGCGGAGTCGGCCGTGAACCGGAACGCCCGCGTGTACGCGGCGGCGAACACGCCGCCGGCGGCCGCGGAGACGGTGTCGAGGGGCCACGACCACCACGGGGCCAGGACCCGCCGACCGTCGACCACGGCGGCCGCCACGATCTGCGCGGCGTGCTCGGGGTCCAGCCCCGGGAGCCTGCGCATGCTCGGCGTGGGGGCGCTCATGCGCGTGTGGATCAGGGCCATGTAGATCGAGCTCGTGGCGATCTTCCGGGCGTGCAGTTCGGGCGTGACGCTGCGGAACCAGGTGTCGAACGCGCCCTTGGAGGCCTGGTAGGCGCCCCAGCGCGGTCCCGGATACATGCGCACGCCGACGGTGGAGATGTTCACGATGCGGCCGCCGCCGGCCTCGGTCATCGCCGGGATCAGCCGCAGCAGGAGCTGGACCGGGCCGAGGTAGTTCACGTCGATCGTGCGGACGAAGTCCTGCGGCCGGTCGAGCTGGAGGTCCAGCGAACGGCGGATCGACTTGCCCGCGTTGTTGATGACGATGTCCGGGGCGCCGTGCTGCTCGATGATCGCCGTGGCCAGGGCCTCGACGGCGGCGGGCTCGGAGAGATCCGTCGGGAAGGTGTGGGCGGTGCCGCCGTTCCCGTGGATTCGGGAGGCGACCTCGTCGAGCTTGTCGGCGGTGCGGGCGACGAGGAGCACCGTGGCGCCCGCGGCGGCGAACAGTTCGGCCGTGGCCGCGCCGAGGCCGAACGAGGCTCCGGTGATGAGGACGGTGCGTCCCGAGACGGCCTCGGCGAGGCGGCGCGGGTCGGTCTCACGGCGAGGGCTGGACAGGCGCCCGGCGAGCGAGGGAGAGGTCATGGATTGCCCCAATCTGAACGATGTTCATATATGAACCATGTTCAGAATGGCGGGTCCGGACGGCCGTGTCAAGGGCCGGCGCCGGATCGGTATGCGCAGTGACGGATCGGGTCTCCGACGCGCGGGATTCGGCGGGCGACACGACGTGAGGGCCCGGCACCGCGCGTGCGGCACCGAGCCCTCCGGTGCCCTGCGTCCGGGCGCCTGATCGTCAGCTGCGGTCGGCGGACCGTCGGACGTGGAAGTCCGCCTCGTCGGGCTCGGACAGCATGCGCACCATCGTCTTCCGGTCGAAGGGCCACAGGTCGATGGTGCCGCCCTCGGTGAAGTACCAGGAGTTGCAGCCGGTGTTCCATACCGTGGGGCCCATGGCCTCGGCGACCTGCTCGTTGAAGGTGTCGGTTGCGGCCTCGGTGACCTCCGTCGAGGTGACCTCGCCGCGACGGAACCGGTCCAGCCACTGCGCGATGTACCGCGCCGTGAGATCGGCGGAGAACTGGAGGGAGATCGATCCCGTCGGCGAGTTCGGGCCGAGGACGGTGAACAGGTTGGGGAAACCCGGGATCGCCGTCATCCGGTAGGCCCGCGGGCCGCCGGACCAGGCGTCGTCCAGCTTGACCCCGTCCCGGCCCGTGACCTGCATCGGCCGCATGTAGTCGTGCGCCCGGAAGCCCGTGGCGAGCACGATGACGTCGGCCTCGTGCAGCGTCCCGTCCGCGGTGCGGATGCCCTTCGCCTCGATCCGATCGATGCCCTCCGAGACGAGGGAGGCGTTGCACGCCTTGATCGCCGAGTAGTAGGTGCCGGAGACGACCTGACGTTTGCACAGCGGCTCGTCTTCGGGCGTGAGGCCGGGCCGCAGGGTGGACGGCACCTGCGCGCGGAGCGACAGCCGGGCGTAGGCCTGCACCGCGCTGCGCCGCCACGACGGCTTCGTCGCGATGTCCGCGAGGATGCCCGAGCCCCAGAGCAGGCCCTGGTGCACCCGGTCGATCAGTCCCGGAATGCGTTCGAACAGGGCGGTGATCGGCGCGATCTGCGGCAGCCGCATCGGCGCCCACAGGACCCACTGCGGCGAGCGGACGAAGTGCGTGAGATGCCTCGCCCTCGGCTGCAACGCCGAGACCACCTGTACGCCCGTCGATCCCGTGCCGATGACGGCGATCCTTCGGCCCTCGGTGGTCAGCGCATCGTCCCAACGGGCGGTGTGCACCACGTCGCCGTCGAAATCCGCGAGGCCCTCGATGTCGGGGATCGCCGGATTGTGCAGGACGCCGGTCGCGCAGATGACGAAGTCGGCCGTCATCGTCTCGCCGGTGTTCAGCGTGAGGGCCCAGGTGGCCGAGGCGTCGTCGAACTCCGCCGCGAGAACCTCGGTGTTGCAGCGGATCCGGTCTGCGATGCCCAGCTGATCCACCACGTCGCGGTGGTACTGCTGGATCTGTGGACCCGTGGCCCAGATCCGTTCCCAGTCGGGCTTCGGCGCGAACGCGAACTGATAGATCTGTGAGGGCACGTCGCACGTGAGTCCGGGGTAGTGGTTCCAGAACCACACGCCGCCCACGTCGGCGCCCTTCTCCAGCACGACCCAGTCGGTGAATCCCTGCTCCTGCAGGACGTGTGCGGTCGAGATGCCGGCCACGCCGGCGCCGATGACCACGATGCGGGGCTCGGTCATCGCGCTGCCTCCAGTCCGCGCCGGACGGCGAGCGGGGCGGTCCTCCGCGCGGCCTCGAAGGCCTCCGCGCGACGGCCCCGGGCCATGAAGTTCGCACCCAGCCCGGCCAGGTCGGCACCGTCGGGCGAGATCACGGTGACCTTCTGGCCGCGGGCCCGGGCCACGGCGACCTCGGCCCAGAAGACCTGCGACATGGGCCTTCTCAGCCCGGCGTACTCGATCAGTCCGCCGATTCCGGGACCGCGGACGCCGGGAGCGGAGGCCATGGACACGACCGCGATGATCTCGTCGGCGTCCTCGGGGGTGATGAGGTCGACCGAGGCCGTGGAGGCGGCGCCGCCGTCCACGAACGTGCGACCTTCGACCTCGACGGGAGGCATCCACGCCGGGATGGCCCACGATGCGCGGAGCGCCTCGGAGGCAGTGGCTTTCGGTGCGCCAGGTGCGCCGAATGCGACGCGCTCGCCGGACACCGGCTCGTAGGCCACCATGCGGGCCTTCGCCGGGACCGGCGCGCCGGGCCCGACGGTGGCGTCGGCCAGCTCTGCCAGCCACGTCGCGTCGCCGCGGCCGCGCGGGGCGATGCCCGTGAGCGGCGCGTGCCCGCCGCGGCGGGTCCACAGCGTGGACGGGTCCGAGGGCAGCGAGAACGGAATGCGGGGCAGCGAGGGCGGGGTCGCGGCCAGGTGGTGCTGCAGCACGGGCGATTCCGCGCGTCCCTCCTGCATCGCGACGAGGTCCTGCACCGAGAAGCGCTGGAGCGCGGTGATGATCTCCGAGCCGGCGGAGGTGCCCTGCAGCACGTCGAGCTCGCGGAGATCGGAGCCGAGCTGCTCCTCGAGTGCGGCGAGCGCGGCGATGGTCCACGCGCCGCCGATGGTGCCGCCGCACCCGATCACGAGGGCGCGGGTCATCGGGCGGCCTCCTCGTCGAGGGCGTGATCCGCGGCGTGGCGGTCGATGCGGTCGGTGTACGCCTTCCGCGCGGCCGCGTCGAGGTCGAGCGTGCGCCGGTCGTCGACCAGCCTGCGCGCGAGTCGTTCGATCGGCTCGGGCACGAAGGCCTCGACGAGGCTCCAGCCCGGGGCCACCCACTTCGGCACGGAGGTGCGGGCCGCGCGGGTCCGCAGCGTGTCGACGATCGCGGCGGCGACGTCCTCGGGGTCGACGGTCGGCATGCCGCCGCCCAGCTGTGCTCCTGAGCTGAGTTCGGTGCGCACGGCGGACGGGAGGATCGCGCACACGGCGACGCCGGTCCCGTCGTACTCCCGGCGCGCGCCGAGGGACGCGCCGAGCGCCCCGTACTTGCTGGCGTTGTAGGTGACCATGCCGGGGATCGGGATCATCCCGGCCATCGACGCGACGTTGACGACGTGCCCGCGACCGCGCGCCACCATTCCGGGGATCGCGGCGCGCATGCCGTTGAGCATGCCGCGGATGTTGACGTCGAGGATGAGATCGGTGGTCCGCTCCGACTCCTCCTCGAAGTGGCCGAGCGGCATGACGCCCGCGTTGTTGACGAGGACGTCGATGTCGCCGCCGATCTCGGTCAGTGCGCTCCGCCAGGAGTCGCGGTCGGTGACGTCGAGCCGCACGGCGCGTGCGCCCGGGATGGTCGCGGCCGTGGCCTCGGCGACGTCGAGATCGACGTCCGCGAGAACCACGCGGGCGCCGTGCTGCGCGAACAGGCGGCCGGTGGCGGCGCCGATGCCGCGGGCGCCGCCGGTGATCACGACCAGCGCACCGTCGAGCCGCGTGAGATGGCGGTCGGAGGGGCCGAAGAACAGGGCCATGGTGGATCCTTTCGATCAGGTTGGACCAACAGTATCCGAATACTTGCAGTTTTTGAATACCGATGGCGGTATTCTCTCCGCATGGCCAGGCTGACCCGCATCGAGCAGCGCGCGCAGACGCGCGCCGACCTGCTGCTCGCCGCGCGGGACAGGTTCCTAGAGGTGGGCTACGCCGCGGCGAGCCTGGAGGACATCGCGGACCGTGCCGGCTACTCGAAGGGCGCCGTCTACTCGAACTTCGTCGACAAGCCGAATCTGTGCCGCGAGGTGCTGCAGGCGATCCACGAGGAGAAGGTCGGCCAGCTCAGCGCGCTGGTGAGCGGGCCCGGTGATCTGCAGGACCGCATCGACGTGCTCGCGTCCTGGGTCGAGCGGACGGCGGGCGACGTCGGCTGGACGATGCTCGAGCTCGAGTTCGTCACCGTCGCGCGGACCGACCCGAGCCTGCTCGCGATGGTCGTCGAGCTGCGCTCCGCGGCGCACCGCACCGTCGTCGACATGCTGCGGACCATGCTGCGCGGCGACGCCGATGACGACGCCGCCGACGCGGAGGCCGAGTTGTACGCGCTCGATTCCACTGCGGACCTGATGCTGGCCGCGGCGATCGGGTTGGGGATCCAGCGGGCCGTCGATCCGACGATCTCGCCGGAGCCGGTGATCGCATCGCTGCGCAGCACGTTGACGCTGCTCGGGGCGGGTGTGTACTGACGCCGGGGCGCGCCCAGCGTCTACAGGAGGACGACGGCCTCGCGGTGCACCGCCACGGCCCGTCCGTCATCGAGCTTGACCGACACCGCCTCATCATCGGCGCTGAGCACGGTTCCGTAGCTCAGCACCTCGTCGCGCAACTGCACGCGGTCACCTGGGGTCACGTCGTTCACCTCAATCGTTCATTCAGCGAGATGAAGATTAGCCGCTTGCAAAGGCAAGCGGGGCCGGTTCACGCGATGTTCACCGACTCCGTCGAGCGAGCCCTGGGACAGATTCTTCAGATCTGTCCCATATGCGTGTACAGTCGCTCCGAACCCCCGATCAGGAGGACCGACATGACGGCTGTGCAGAACCGCACGGAGCTCGCCGAGCACTGGCCCGCACCCGCGGAGCCGCAGATGGTGGGCGTCGACCCGTTCTTCGAGGCCCCGTCGGGCTTCGAGGACGCACCCGAGGGCACCGTCCTGCGCTACCGCGACGTGTCGATCGGCTTCCTCGGCCGCGTCAAGCAGAAGGTGCGCGCCACCCAACTGCTGTACCGCACCGTCAACATGCACGGCGTCCCCGAGGTCACCGTCACCACCGTGATCAGCCCGCTGCGCGGCGCGAAGCCGGGCGCCCCGCTGGTGAGCTACCAGTGCGCGATCGACTCGCTGCACCCCAAGACCTTCCCGTCGTACGTGCTGCAGCACGGCGTCAAGACCGAGGACGCGTCGTTCCCGCAGATCGAGTACCTGTTCATCGCGGCCGCGGTGGCCAAGGGTTGGACCGTCTCCGTGCCCGACCACGGCGGCCAGACGGGGCGCTGGGGCATCCCCCGCGAACCCGGCTACATGGTGCTCGACGGTCTGCGCGCCGCCCTCTCGCACGAGCCGCTGGGCCTCGCGGCCGACACCCGCCTCGGCGTCTGGGGCTACTCCGGCGGCGGCCTGGCCACCTCCTGGGCCGCGGAGATCGCACCGTCGTACGCGCCGGAGCTGAACCTGATCGCCGGGGCCGTGGGCGCGCCCGTCTCCGACCCGGGCAATGTCTTCGTCTACCTGAACAACACCCTGTTCACGGGCCTGCCGACGTTGGTCATCGCCGCGCTCGCCCGCGAGTACCCGACGCTGCGCGAGGTGCTCGCCGAGCACGTCGACGACAAGGGCCGCAAGGTGTTCTACGAGGACGCCCTCGAGTGGTCGCCCGAGCGCGCGATCCGCAAGATGGCGCACAAGGACTTCGGCTACTACTGCCCCGATCTGACCTTCGAGGAGGTCGCGCGGCTGCCGAAGTTGCTGGAGATCTTCGACGACATCCGGCCCGGGCAGTCCGCGCCGACGGTGCCGATGCTCGTCGTGCAGTCCACGAAGGACCAGATCTCACCGGTGACGGACGCGGAGGCGCACGTCGCGCGCTACGCCGACGGCGGCACCCACGTCGAGTACCGCACCGACCAGTGGAGCGACCACTTCTCCATGCACTTCCTGTCGGCACCCATGCTGCTCGGCTGGCTGGCCGACCGCCTCGACGGCAAGCCCGTCGCCGACGCCGGACACACGCACAAGCGCACCATCATGGCCTCGCCGCGGCAGGTCGGGCGCACGCTGCGCCTGGTCGGCACGCTGACCCGCGTGGGACTCGCCCGCCGGATCTGACCGCTCGACCGATCGACCCCGAAGCCCGCGCTACTGCGCGGGCTTCGTCGTCGTGGTGGTGACGACCTTCTTCGTGGTGGTCGTGGTCGTGGCCGGCGTGTCCGTCTTCGTCGTCGGCGCCTGAGTCGTCGTGGTCGCGGGCTTCTCGGTGGTGGTGGCCGGCTTCTCCGTCGTGGTCGTCTTCGGGGCCGTCGTCGTGGTCCGCGTGGCCGACGGTGCCGTCGTCGTCGAGCCCGACGGTGACGTCGTCTTCGGCGTCGTGGTGGTGGTCTTCGTGCTCGTGGTGGTGGTCGCGTCGGAGGTCCGGTCCGCAGTCGTCCCGGACGTGGTCGTGGCCTTCTCCGAGGTGGTGGGCTCGGTGGTCGTCTTCGTCGCGGACCGGGTGGTCGTCGTCGTGCTCGTCGTCGCGTCCGAGGTCCGCGCCGACGCCCGGCCGCTGGTCGGGACCCGCACGTCGACGTCCTCGCCCAGGGCCTGCGCGAGCTGGGTCCGCGTGCCGTTGTAGACCGTCGCCCCGGCGATCGCGGCGGCGGTCGGGGCCAGCACCGTCGAATCCCGGAACGGATTGCCGACGACCTGCGTGCCCGGCACCGCCGTCACGACCTCCGCCCGATCCGACGTGGGCATGGGCGCGAGCACGACGCCGGGGTAGAGGGGCGCGGCGGTGTAGCCGGCGGTCGCCGAGCCGTACGCCGGCAGCCAGGGCGCCACGACGCGACCCTGGTCGTGCACCGCGACCGGGCGGCCCGGCGTGGCGGCCCAGACCGGGTAGTAGGGCTGGTCCCGGTAGCGCGGGTTGGGCCGGGCGTGCGGGTTCTGCGGAACGTCGATGCCGATGGACACGGAGATCAGCGGCTGCGGTCGCGGCTGCGACCAGTCCCGCGGGTACACCCACATCACGGGCACGTCCGCGCGGAAGCTCGCCTCGAACCACGGCTTCGGCCAACTCGGCCGCTCCCACGGCTTCGGCTGTCCGGGGTACCAGGGACGCACGCCCAGCTGCCGGCCGTACACGGTCCAGCAGGTCTGCGACTGCACCTCGACGCCGGCGACCCAGTCGTTCCAGCGGCCCGTCTCGCAGATCTGCCGGTACACGTCGATCTGGTGCGGCGTGTAGTTCCACGGCCGGGTGTTCACGGGGCGGGTGAACTGCGGCGGGGGCGGCGCGACCTCCTGCGGAGTCACGGGCAGACCGGGCACGTCCGGGGCCTTCGGGTAGTAGACGGTGGCGTCTCCGGCCGTCGCGGTGACGGTGCCCTGCTGCAGACCCGCGTTCGCCACGGCCTGCGCCGCGACCGGATCGCCCACCATCGTCACGCCCTTGCCGGGGACGGGCACACCGTCGGTCTGCCAGGCGCCCGGGTTGGAGCCGAAGTCGTCCCCGGTGGTCGGCGAGAAGGCGACCGAGCTGTCCGTGGGCTTGTCGTTCGAGCCGCACGCCGTGAGGCCGGCGACGGTGATGAGGGCGACTGCCAGCGCGCCCACGTGCTTCGCGTTCATGACGGATCCGATCGTTCGGACTGCACAAGCGCTGGTTTCGTAACGCCGATTACCAGCGACCAGTCTGCTGGTGGCGGTCCGTGGCGGTCAAGCGACGTGGGTTGGGCCCCGGGCCGCCGCACGCTAGAGTCGGTTGCGATCGTGAAGACCGACCGAGGGCTGAGGCAACGTGTGGACTGATCTCGCCCGATGGCTCCGCAGCCTGCGGGGCAGGGTGCTCGCAGTGGCGCTGGTCCTGGTGGCGGCCGTCGCCGGAGGATACGTCGGGTACAGCACGACGGACTCGTACTACGCGACGCAGGGCGCGGTCGTGGTGCTGCCGGCGGGGGCGGGCAACCCGGACGCCGGCCAGAATCCGTTCGCGAACCTCTACAACTCCACGCAGTTCACCGCCGTCGTGGCGACCAACGTGCGGTCGGAGGCCACGCGCGACCGGGTGGCCGCGTCCGGCGCCCGGCGCGACTACGTGATCGAGACTGTGGCCCGCGAGGTGCGGGCCAACTTCGCGCAGAACGCGGCGCAGATCGAGTACACGATCAACGCTCCCGATCCCGACGCGGCCAAGCGCGGGGCGGATGCGCTCGTCGCCGCGATCCGCGACGCCATCCGCACCATCCAGAGCGACGCCGGAATCCCCGCGGAGCGGATGGCGCAACTGCAGGTCGCCGTACCCGCACCCGCCGCGCACGAGGTCACCGGCGGACTCGTCATCGCAGCGCTGAAGGACGGTGGGATCGCCGCGGTGATCGTGGTCGCGCTGCTGCTGGTCCGGCGCTTCGTCCGGAACGCGCGTGCAGGTGGTCGCCGGCCCCGGGCGGGATCGTCGCAGTCGTCGCCGACGCCCGCGGCGGACCGGCGCACCGCGGGCGTGGCCTCGGAATGAGCCGGCCGGCCCGGCTATCATTGCGATCGCACAGAACTGGGCACGGGCGCCCGGGCCGGCGGCAGGAAGGACACGAGATGGACATCGCGGGCATGGTTCGCGCCGTTTTCCTCCGGCGCGTCGTGGTGGCCGTGGCGGTCATCGCTGCGGTCGTGTGCGGCGCCGCGGGATGGAAGTCCGTCACGGTCGAGTACGAGTCGGTCGGCGCCGTCGTCGCGATCCCGCCCGGCGCCGGTAACCCCAACCCCACATTGAACCCGTTCACCAATCTGTCCAACACGGCCCAGCTGGCGCACGTGCTCTCGACGGTCGCGCTCAGCGAGGACGCCCGCAAGGTCGTGGAGGCCAAGGGCGGCTCGCCCGACTACGTGGTCTCGACGGTGGCGGGCGAGGGCTCGTCCGCCCTGCTCTCGCCGCAGGTGTTGTTCGCCGTCCGCGCCCCGGACCAGTGGACCTCCCGCGAGGCCGCGGTCGCGCTGATCGACTTCCTGCGCACTCGGTTGAAGACGATGCAGGAGGAGGCCGGTGCGCTCCCGGGCACACTCGCGGACCTGCGCGTCAGCGTGGAACCGCGGCCCGGCGTCCTGAGTGGCGCCGACCCGGTGCGCGCCGCCGTCGGATACGCCATGGGCGGCGTCCTGCTGACGATGTTCGTCTTCGTCATGATCGCGGGCCTGCGGAGCGCCGTCCGCGGAACGCAGGGCGATGGTCCGCCGGACGGGGACGGTGATCCGTCGGGCGGGAACGGCGAGCCGAAGGCACCGCCGGGCACGGGGGACGCACCGGACTCCGCGCCGGAGGCACCGTCGGGCACCCCGACGGGAGCCGACGGCCGAGACCGGGTCCCGCTGTGAGCAGGCTGCGGGAATCGCTGCCGGCGGTCGACCCCGTCGAGGTCGGGTCGACGGTGACGCGGCGGATCGCGCAGACGATCGGCCCGCCCGGCGCGGTGTTCGTCGCGGCCGGCGGATTCGCGCTGCTGTCGATGCGACAGTCGATCCTGGTGCCCGCGACCTACGGCCTCACCCTGGCGCAGACACTGTTCGCGATCGGCGCCGTGGTGTGGGGGGCCGCGGCGTTCACGGGCTACGCCCCCATGGTGCGCGACCGGTCGATCGTGGCCGCGGTGCTCGCCTACGCGTTCGCGTCCTTCGTCTCCTACGGCGGAGCGATGGCGCGCGGCGTACCGAGCGGCATCACCGTCGATGCCATGGATCGCTATGTCATGGTCGACATGCTCCTGGTCGGGATGGTGCTGTTGATCCTCGCGGTGGTGCGGTCGGAGCACCCGCTGCGGGTGGTGCTGGGCGGGCTCGTTCTCGGCGGGACGGTCAGTGCGCTGTTCGCGCTCGTGTACGCGGCCACGGGGCTCGACCTCGCGCCGAACTTCCGGATCCCGGTGATCACCAAGGCCAGTGACTTCGTCCTGATCAAGAACTTCACTCGCGCCGGCCTCAACCGTCCGCAGGGCAGCGCGGGTCACGCGCTCGAGCTGTGCGCGGTGCTCACGGTGCTGGTCCCGCTGGGGGTGGCGCTGATCCTCAGCGCCCGCAGGCGCGGCGCGAAGGTGTGGCCCTGGGCGCTGTGCACGGCGATCATCGTGGCGGCCGACCTGGCCTCGCTGTCCCGATCGGCGATCGTGGGCGGCGCCGCGGCGGTGGCCGTGATGTGCTGGCGCTGGCCGGTGCGTCGCCTCCTGGTAATCGTGACGAGCGCCGTCGGCCTGTTCCTCGTCGGCACCGTCTTCCAGATCAAGGTGATCCTCGCGCTGATCGAGACCTTCGCGGGCTCGGGCAACGACTCCTCGCTGCAGTCGCGGGCCGTGGGCCAGGCGTTCGTCGCGGAGAACGTGTGGAAACGACTCTGGTTCGGCCAGGGCGTGGGCGCGTACCCGACGCTCAAGCAGCCGGTGCTCGACAATCAGTACCTCTCCCGGCTCATGGAGGCGGGGATCTTCGGCCTGGTCACCTTCATCGCCGCGCTGGCGCTCGCCCTCTACCTCGCGATCCGGGCGTCCGCGCGGGCGTCGGGCGCGACGGCCGAGCTCGCCAGTGGCATCAGCGGTGCCGTCGCCGCGCTGATCGTGATCTGCCTGATCCTCGACACCTCCGGATTCATGCAGATCTGGTACCTGACCTGGATCCTCGCCGCGCTCGCGGGGGCGGCGTACCGGCTTTCCGGTGAGCCACCGCCGCAGGAATCCGGTGAAGTGCCCGCCGGGTAGGATCACGGTCGTGAACCACGCGCACGCCGACGCCGCCGGAACGTCCCGAACCGCCCGCATCTGGGGCTGGGTCGGTGCCGCCGTGGCGCTGGCCACGTCGCTCGTGCACCTGCCGATGCTGGGCGAGCACAGCTGGGTGGTGTCCATCCTCGTCGCGGCGATGCTCATCGGGTGCGCGCACTGCTCCGTCTGCCTGTTCCGCAATCCGACGGTGAGCGCCTGGGTGCTGACCGGAGCGATGGGCGCGATCATGATCGCCCTCCACCCGGTCCTGATGTCGGCGATGAGCTCGTCGATGGGCGGCATGGACCACTCGATGCCCGGCATGGACATGGGCTCGATGGGCCATTCCATGGGCTCGATGGAGCCCTGGATGACCCTGATGATCGTGTTCGCGGCAGCCGAGATCGTGGTCGCCGTGGCCGCCCTCGGCATGATCGCCCTGCGCAGGCGGGCCGCACGGTGACCACGGTCACCGTCGACCTGCGTAACGAAGGTTTCGGGACCGGAGATAAGTGGAAGATGAACGCGAAGACTGACCTCAAGCGAGCGGGCCTGCGTCGCGCCGCCACCCTGACCGCCGCGACCGCACTGGTCGTGGGCCTGTCCGGGGGCATCGCCCATGCCGATCCCGACACCACCGCCAAGCCCACCGCGCCGGCGTCCGACCTGCTGGCGAACTCCAGTGACTTCCCCGGCGGCTACATCATCGTGCCCGCACCGCAGCAGCGGCTGGCGAACGAGCTGGGCGCCGACCCGTTGACCCTCGCGTCGTCGGCGAAGGTGAACCCGCCGGAGTGCAAGAACCTGCTGTCCGCGCTGAAGAGCTCCGAGGGCGACGCCAACACGATCGCCGGCGTGAACGACAAGGACCGCAAGAGCCTCAGCGCGTCACTGGTGGCCAAGGACGTCGACGTCGACACGCTCAAGGTCGGCCTGCTCAAGACCTGCTCCGACGTGACCATCGAGACGGGCGACCCGCGCGGCGGCACGATCAAGGCCCGCGCCATCACCAAGGAGGTGGCCTCGGACACGCAGAAGGCCACCTTCGAGATCGCTCTCGACGGCACCCGTACCAAGGGCACCGATTCCTTCCCGATCCACCAGAAGGTGCTGGTCGGCGTGGCCTCGCTGCGCGGCTACACCGTCGCGGTGCAGGGCACCAAGCTCGGCGGCGATCCCGATCGCGGTGAGTTCGATTCGTTCTTCGACAAGTCCGTGAAGAAGATCAAGGACGCGAAGTAGCTTGTCGGCGGTGGCGCAGGAGCAGTCGGGAGCCGCTGCGGAGGCGGAGCAGCAGCGCCCGGTCGCGGCGCCCCGCGGCGGGATCGCCGCACTCTTGATCGGTTCGGCCGCCGCCCTCGCGGTGGTGCTCTGGCTCGTCGCGAGCGAGGGCGAGCTGCGCTACCTCGTCAACGGCAACGCCTACCCGGGCGCGCTCACCGCGTACGGGGCGGCCGTGGGCCGGCTGGTCGGCACCGTCGCCGCGGCCCTGACCTTCGGCTCGATCGGCTACGCCGTGTTCCGTACGCGGGCCCTCGACTCGGGCGAGCTCGGCCTGCGCGGGTACCTCACGCAACTGCAGGCCCGACGGTACGCCGCCGCCTGGGCCGTCGTCTCGGTCCCGATGGTCTTCCTCGCGGCCGCGGAGAGTGCAGCCCAGGACCTCGTGGCCACGTACCGGGTCGGCGGTCTCGGCGTGCTGATCTCGGCGTCGGACACGGCGAAGGGCTGGATCGTCTCGCTGGTCTGCGCGGTGGCCGTGTCCGTGGCGCTGCGCACCGCGTACACCTGGGTCGCGCACCTGTGGATCCTGCTGCCCGCTGTGGTGGGCCTGCTGGCCACGATCGTCACCGCCAACGAGGCGCAGAACTGGAACCACGACTACTCCACCGCGGCCCTGACCACCCTCGCCGTCGTCGCGGCGCTGTGGCTCGGTGGGCTGTGGTCGGCGGTGCGGCTGCCGGCGCGGTCTGAGCGGCGCTGGATCGGTCCGCTGTTCGCCGCGCTCGCGCTCGTCAACGGCGCGGTGATCGCGCTGATCATGGCGCCCGGCTCCGACCTCTGGGTCACCTGGTACGGGCAGCTGCTGCTGGCCACCGGCGTGCTCCTCGTGGCGGCGGGCGCGGCGCACTGGCTGCGCGCCCTACCCGCTGCGGCGGCGCTGCTGACGGCCGCGTTCGGCACCGCGATCGCGGCGTCCGAGCTGACCCCGCCGCCCTTCCTGCGCAGCCGGCCCACGGTGGGCGAGAACTTCCTCGGCTACAACCTGCCGGACCCGCCGAGTGCGATGGCCTTCCTCGGGAACTGGCGTCCCGACCTGAACCTGGCCCCGTTCGCGATCGCCCTCGCCGTCGGCTACCTGATCCTGGTCCGGCGGACGGCGAACTGGCCGTGGTACCGCACCGTGCTGTTCCTGCTGGGCTGCGTCGCGCTGCTCACCCTGACCGGCTCCGGGCTGCGCACCTACTCCAACGCGATGTTCAGTGTGCACATGGTGGTGCACATGCTGATGACCTCGATCGTCCCGGTGTTCCTCCTGCTGGGCGCCCCCGTGACGCTGCTGCGCGACACGCTGCGCGGCGCCCCGGCCCGGTGGCTGGCCATGCTGCTCGACTCCCGGTCCTTCGCGGTGCTGATGCGGCCGGTCGTGCAGCTCGCGCTGTTCGCGTTCGTGCTCTACGGCCTGTACTTCACGCCGCTGTTCGACACCATCGGCCGCTACCACTGGGGTCATCTGGCCATCTACGCCGCGTTGCTCTTCACCGGCTTCCTGTTCTACTGGCGGGTCTTCCAGATCGATCCGGTACCGACCGAGCTGCCCTTCATCGGCCGGATCGGCATGCTGCTGGCGATGATGCCGATCACCATGGTGTTCGCCCTCATCGTCATGACGATGGACGGGCTGGTCGGCTCGCGGCTGTACCTGTACCTCGACTTCCCGTGGATGACGGATCTGCATCGCGACCAGTTCGTGGGCGGCGTCGTGGCCTGGGCGACCGACGAGGCGGCCATCGCGCTCGTGACGCTCGGGCTGGTGCTGCACTGGGCCTGGCGCAACCGCGACGAGGACTCCGAGCCCGAGCTGCTCTGAGCTACGCCCGCCCCGAAAGCTCCTGCGCTGGCCTGGTGATGTCATTTCGAGAGCCATGCGTGCCGCGCATGGCTTTCCGATCGGTCATCGCTCCAGCTCGCGTCAGCGCCAGGCCGCTCGCTCGTCCGCCGTCAGCGGCTCGTCGTTCCGCGTGCCCGGCGCCGACTACGGCCGCGTGCCGAACTTCCGCAGGCGCAGGCTGTTCCACACCACGAAGAACGAGCTGAAAGCCATCGCGGCGGCGCCGACGAGAGGGTTGAGCAGGCCCGCGACGGCGACCGGGATCGCGGCCACGTTGTAGCCGAAGGCCCACACGAGGTTCGTCTTGATGGTCTTCAGGGTCGCGCGGGCCAGGCCCAGCGCGTCGGGCACCGCCGACAGCTCCTCGCGCATGAGGACGACATCGGCGGCGCTCTGCGCCACGTCGGTGCCGGTGCCCATCGCCAGGCCCAGGTCCGCGGCGGCCAGGGCGGGGCCGTCGTTCACGCCGTCGCCCACCATCGCGACCTTCCGGCCCGACGCCTGTAGCTCCCGGACGGCTGCGACCTTCCCGTCCGGCAGCACGTCGGCGCGCACGTCGTCGATCCCGACGAGCGCTGCCACCTTCGCGGCGGCGGCGGCGTTGTCGCCGGTGAGCAGGACGGTCCGGATCCCGGCCGCGTGCAGCCGCGCGATGGCGGCAGCGGCGTCCGGCTTGATCGTGTCGGCCACCTCGAGGACGGCGGCGACGGCACCGTCGACCTCCACGACGGCGACGGTGCGCCCGGACTCGGCCGCGGCGGCGACGGCCCCGCCGAGCGCTCCGGGCGCGACGAAGCGGGGCGATCCGACGCGTACCGTCGCACCCCCGACGACGCCCGAGGCCCCGAGCCCGGGCACGGCCCGGAAGTCCTCCACGGCGGGCAGGTCGGCGCCCGCCCGCGCCACGACGGCGCGCGCGACGGCGTGCTCGGACGCGTTCTCGACCGCCCCGGCCAGCCGTAGCACCGCGTCCTCGGTGAACCCCGGCGCGACGCTCACCACGGCGACCGAGAGCACGCCGGTGGTGACGGTGCCCGTCTTGTCGAAGACGACGGTGTCGACGGTCTCGGTGGCCTCCAGGGCCCGGTGGCCGCGGACGTACACGCCGAGCTGCGCGCCCCGACCCGACGCGACCATGAACGCGACCGGCGTCGCGAGCCCGAGCGCGCACGGGCAGGCGATCACCAACACGGCGATCGCGGCCTTCACCGCGTGATCGATGGACCCGCTCCCGATCAGCCATCCCACGAAGGTGAGCGTCGCGATGGCGAAGACGCAGGGAACGAAGACGGCGGACACGCGGTCGGCGAGGCGCTGCATCCGCGCTTTGGTGGCCTGCGCGTCCTCGACGAGCCGCAGCATCGCCGCGAAGGTGGTGTCCTCGCCGACGGCTGTGGCGCGGACCGTCAGGCGGCCGTCCTGACAGACGGTGCCGCCCACGACCCGGTTGCCGGGCCCGGCGGGAACGGGCCGGGACTCGCCCGTCATCGCCGAGTTGTCGATGAACGCCGACCCGGACTCGACGGTGCCGTCCGTCGCGATCGTCTCGCCCGGGCGCACGACGAACAGCTGCTCCTCGCGCAGTTCCCCGACGGGGATGCGCAGCTCGGAGCCGTCGCGGACCAGTACCGACACCTCGCGGGCGCCGCGCGTGGCGAGCTCGCGCAGCGCGGATGCGGCCTTCGCGCGCGCCGACGCCTCGAAGTAGCGGCCGGCCAGCACGAAGACCGTGACGCCCATCGCGACCTCGAGGTAGATCGGGTCGGACTGGAGCACGGCGTTCCAGAAGCCGTGCGGGTCGGGGCGCTGCCGCCCCGGGGTGAGCACGGTGACCACCGACCATGCGGTGGCCGCGGTGATACCGACCGACACCAGCGTGTCCATGGTCGCGGCACCGTGCCGCGCGCCCTGGAGGGCCCGCTTGTGCAGCGGCCAGGCGCCCCACGTCACGACCGGCAGGCTCAGCGCGAGCAGCACCCACTGCCATCCCGTGAACCGCGTGGAAGGGATGGTCGCGAGCACGATCGACAGGTCCGCGGCGGGCACGAACAGCACCAGCGAGACGATCAGCCGGCGCAGCACGTCGCGCCGCTCGCGCTCCTCGGCGAGGATCGCGCGGCGCGGGTTGGGCGACTTCGGGGTCGCGCTGTAGCCGGCGGCCTCGACGGTGTCCGTGAGCTGCCGCACGGTGACCTCGGCCGGATGCTCGACGGTGGCCGTCCGCGTCGCGAGGTTGACGACGGCGCGCACCCCGTCGACCTTGGCGAGCTTGCGCTCGACCCGCCCGACGCACGCGGCGCAGGTCATGCCGTCGACCTCGAGGAAGGTGCGCTGCACACCGCCCGGCTCCGGGGCGGCGGAGGCGGGTGGGGCGGGGGTGGAGAGGTCGGTCACCACTCCAGTATCCGCAGATGCCCCCGAATACGCGAAAGGCCTTGATACCGGCTCCCGGAATGGGGGGAGGAGGGGGAACCGGTATCAAGGCTCAATCACGCAGCCACCGACGTGGGGGGAGACGTCATATGGCGGCCGCAGAACCTACGATACGTGGTGTACGCGTACGCGTGCCACCTTTCCTGCGATGCGCTGCGTCGTGTCGATCCGCAGCAGCTCACGGCCGGTTGTCACGACCGTTTTGCAAGGCCATCGCGCAGCACGTCGAGAGCGGCGTCGACCTCGACGCGGGCGTCGGCGCTCACGCCCACCGAGTTGATGAATCCGTGCAGCGAGCCGGGTGCCAACTGCGTGGTGGCGTCCACTCCGGCGTCCCGGAGGCGCTGCGCGTAGGCGGCGCCCTCGTCGCGCAGTGGGTCGAAACCGGCCACCACGACGTGGGTCCGCCCGATGCCGCCGAGACTGTCGGCGTGCCGCACGTCGAACTTGGGGTCCGTGTCCTGGCCGGGCTCCGGCGTGTAGATCTGCCGGAACCACTCGATGTCGGCCTTGGTGAGGAAGTAGCCCTCGGCGAAGGTGTCGCGGCTGCGGTTACCCGGATCGGCACCCGTCACGGGGTAGAACAGCAGCGAGAAGGCGGGCTGTGCGCCGCCCTCGAGCGAGAGCTCGCGGGCCGCGACCGCGGCCAGGTTGCCGCCCGCGCTGTCGCCGGACACGGCGACCCGCGCGGGGTCGGCGCCGAGCTGGTCGGCGTGCTCCAGGGCCCACTTCGTCGCGGCGACGGCGTCGTCGGCGGCCGCGGGGAAGATCGCCTCCGGCGCGAGCCGGTAGTCGACCGACAGCACGCGCACACGCGCACGGTCGGCGATGTACCGGCAGGGCGCGTCGTGCGAGTCCAGGTCGCCGAGCACGAAACCGCCGCCGTGGAAGAAGACCACCAGCGGAGACCCGGCCTCCAGCCCCGCGGGCGTGTAGAGCCGCGCCGGGAGCGGGCCGGCGGCACCGTCGACCATGAGGCCCCGGGCGCCGACCGTCGGACCGGCACCGGTGCCGACGGCCTGGCCGAGCTTGTTCAGCGATACGCGGGAGAAGGCGACGTCGCGGGCGCCGGACAGCCCGTCGACGCCCTGCAGGCCCAGCAGCAGGAGCGTGATCTGCGAGTCGATGCCGAGTTCGTTGCCCTCGACGGTCTGCGGGGTCCCGAGCCGCTGCTTGACGGACACGGGCAGCCCGAACAGCAGCTTCGCGCCGCCCGCGACGAGCGGAGTCGGGATCTTCTGGGAGAGCGTGTGGAGGAGGTCGGTGAGCGCCATGGACCCGATAGTAGGACGTGCGTCACGTATCACGGCGGGTACGGGCGCCTCTCGGTGACTCGTGGTGACTCGTGCGCCCGGGCGCGGGTGCGTCAGTCGTCGTCGCGCGGGCCGTACTTGGCCCGGTAGTCGGCGTGCACGTCCGCTTCCTTCTCCCGCGCGATCACGTCGACGAGCTCGGGGTCGAGGCCGTGATGCCGCAGCCGCCCGCGCCGGTAGATCTTGTTCAGTGCGATCGAGAAGTAGACGAACGGGATGAAGATCGGCAGCGTCATGGTCATCCGGTTGAGCACCGACGTGTCGATGAACCAGAACGGGACGAGGATCAGGAAGCAGGGGATCGCGAACCGCACGACGGTGCGCATCGCGGCGCCGGGCCCGGCGAGGTCGTTGGCGACCCACGGGTGCATCGACGGGGGCAGGACCGTGCGGCCGTAGGCGTACGGAATGAATTGCAGCACGTTCGGCTTGCTCCGGCCTTCGCTCATCGCTCCATGCTCCTCTCGGTTCCGACGCCCGGCTCTCCGGGGCTATTTCTACGAGCGCCACTTGTAATAATAGAAGATCAATGCCGCGGACCGTTAGTGGGAACCCCCGGAACCGACGCACCGCATAGAATCGGCTGCTGTGAGTCCCGGCAGAAACGATCAGACCGCGCAGAGCATCCTGTCTGCGGCGGTGTCCAGCATCGGTAGCGTCGGTATTTCGCGTACGACGATGGAGAACGTCGCGAATCTCGCCGGCATCGGCGTGGCCACCGTCTACCGCCGCTTCAACCGCAAGGACAACCTCGTCCAGCAGGCCATCCGGTACGAGGCCGAGCAACTGCTCAGCGCTGTCGAACAGCAGGTCACGGGCTTGGGCACCGTCGAGGAGGCGCTGACGGAGGGGTTCGTCACGTTCCTGCGGGAGGCGCACCGTCGGCCCCTGATCCGGGGCATCGGCGACGGCAACGTCGTGGTCGGCCTGCCGATGATCGCGCAGGGCGGCGGCATGCTCATCGAGATCGGCCGTGAGTTCGCCGCGCACATCATCGAGGGCTTCCAGGCCAAGGGAGAGCTGCCCGAGTTCGACGCCAAACCGATCGCGGAGATCTTCGCGCGGGTCGGGCACTCGGTCCTGCTGGCGCCGGACGGCCTGATCAGCTTCGACGACCCCTACACCGCCGGTCGGGTGGTCCGGGAGTGCCTGATGCCCGCGATCGCGGCGCAGGCCGCTGCCGCCGGTGGAGCGGCATCGGGCGGCGCCTCGTGATCCGGCCCGCGACACCGGCGGACGTGCCGGAGATCCTCACCATGATCGCCGAGCTCGCCGCGTACGAGAAGGAGCCCGACGCCGCGGTCGCGACCGCCGAGCAGCTGCAGGCCGCGTTGTTCGGGCCCGCGCCGGCGGTCTTCGCCCGTATCGCCGCCGAGGTCGGCGCCGACGGCACCGAGACCGTCGTCGGCATGGCCGTGTACTTCCGCACCTTCTCCACCTGGACCGGCACGCACGGCATCTGGCTCGAGGACCTGTACGTGCGCCCCGGCGTGCGCGGTGGCGGGCACGGCAAGCAGCTGCTGGCGACGCTCGCGCAGGAGTGCCGGGACAACGGCTACGAGCGGCTCGAGTGGACCGTCCTCGACTGGAACGCGCCGGCCATCGGCTTCTACCGGTCCATCGGGGCCGTGCCCATGGACGAGTGGGCGACGCAGCGGCTCACCGGTCCGTCCCTCGGGGCCCTGGCCGCCGTCGCCGACGGTGCCGCCGGGCCCGGCCCGGCGGGCGCGCGGTCCGGTCCGGGCGACGCCTGATGGACGTCTTCGAGGCGATCCTGCGCCGTCGCGACGTGCGCAACGAGTTCGCGGGCGAGGTCATCGACGACGACCGCCTACTGCGCATCCTCAGCGCCGCGCACAGCGCGCCGAGCGTCGGCAACACGCAGCCCTGGGACTTCGTCGTGGTGCAGGACCCGGGCACGCTCGCCCGGTTCGCGGGGCACGTCGGCGACTGCCGCGAGGACTTCGCGCGCTCCCTGCCCGCGGACCGGAAGGACACCTTCAATCCCATCTCGATCGAGGGGATCGAGTCCTCGCGGACCGGCGTCGTGGTCACCTACGACCCGACCCGCGGCGGCACGCACATCCTGGGCCGGCACACGATCGACGAGACCGGGCACCTGTCGGTGGCGCTGGCCATCCAGAACCTGTGGTTGGCCGCGACGGCGGAGGGCATCGGCGTGGGCTGGGTGTCCTTCTACCGCGAGCCCTTCCTGCGGGAACTGGTCGGCGTGCCGGAACACGTGCACGTCGTCGCATGGCTCTGCGTGGGACCCGTCACCCAGCTCCAGACCGTCCCCGACCTGGAGCGATTCGGGTGGCGGCAGCGTCGGCCCCTGTCCGACGCGGTGCACCGCGAGTGCTACCCGAACGGCGATGTCACTTCCGATCGCTAGACTGCGGGCAAGTGGCGAGGGGAACTCAGTGAGCATGTTCAACGAGCGTGTCGGCCGGCGCGCGGTACTGATCGGTGCCGCGGCCGCGGTGCCCGTGGTGGTCGCGGGCTGCACGATCGGCGATACGGGAGGCTCGGGTGCCAGCGCGGGCCCGTCCGGCCCGCCCCCGGATCCGGCGGAGGTCACGGTCAACCCGGCCGACGGTGCGCAGGCCGTCAGTCCGATCGCCCCGGTCACGGTGTCGATCGCCAAGGCGAAACTGGGCTCGGTCACGCTGACCGACGACAAGGGCGTCGCGGTCGACGGTGAGCTCTCGACGGACCTGCTCTCGTGGAAGCCCACGAAGCCGCTCGCCTACAACGGCGTGTACACGCTCGTCGCGAAGTACGAGACGCTCGGCCAGCCGCGCGAGAAGCGCGCCACCTTCTCCACGGTGAAGGTCGACGAGACGAACAAGACCCAGCCCTACTTCGAGAACACGGGCGGGATGTCGCTCAACGACGGTGCCGTCTACGGCGTGGGGCAGGTCGCGGTCGTCCACTTCGACGAGCCGATCAAGGACCGCGCGATGGCGCAGAAGCTGCTCAAGGTCACGACGACCCCGTCGGTGCCGGGTGCGTGGATGTGGACGACCGACAAGACCGTCGCGTGGCGGCCGAAGGTCTACTACCCGTCCGGCACGAAGGTGTCGATCGAGGCGGGCGTGTTCGGCAAGGAGGTCAGCCCCGGGCTCTGGGGTGAGAAGGACGTCTCCGTCTCGTTCACCATCGGTGAGTCGCACGTGTCCATCGCCGACGACACCACCAAGCAGGTGCAGGTCTTCGTGAACGGTCAGATGGTCCGGTCGATGCCCACGTCGATGGGGCAGGGCGGCGAGCAGGTGATCAACGGCAAGACCTTCCACTTCTGGACGCAGCGCGGCGTCTACACGGTGCTGGACAAGGCGAATCCCGTGATCATGGACTCGTCGACCTACGGCCTGCCGATCAATTCGCGGCTGGGCTACAAGCAGACCATCGGCTGGGCCACCCGCATCAGTAACGACGGCATCTACCTGCACGCGCTCGACAACATCTGGGCGCAGGGCGTGAGCAACCAGTCGCACGGCTGCCTCAACCTGAGCCCGGCCAACGCGCAGTGGTTCTTCGGGCTCTCACAGCCGGGTGACGTGGTGGAGGTCCGCAACACCGGCGGGCCCGCGCTCGAGCAGTGGCAGAACGGCGACTGGTCCGTCCCGTGGTCCACCTGGGTCGCCGGGAGCGCCGTGCCCGTCGACGGTGACGGTGTCCCGCTCGCCCCGACCTCGTCCGCCGCACCCTCCCCGTCGTCGACGGTGCCCTCCACCGGTGAGCCCGGGACGAGTACGCCCGGAGGCTGATCCACGGACTCCGCCGGCGGCGGACTGCGGTCGCGAGGCCGGTGTCGGTGGTCTCCCGCGACCCACGCGATGGCTTCGTGCGCTCTGCGCCGACGACAGAGGGACGCAGCCGATCTCGCGACTCTCGGATCCTGACCGAGATGGACAGCGCCGGTGGGTCGGCACGGGCGGGATCACGCAGTTCGATGTTTCGTCCCCCGCGCGGCGCCGAGAGGAGCGTCGGGCGTTCGTACCCCCATCGGACGCCCGGCGTTTCGCGAGGGAAGCGTCGTCCCCCACGCGGCGCCGTTGTCCCCCGCGCGGCGCCGAAAGGAGCGCCGGGCGTTCGTACCCCTATCGCACGCCAGTCGTTCGGTGGGGGCTCGGCCGTCCCCCGCGCGGCGCCGTGTCCCCCATGAGGCGTCGATCCCCCATATGGCGCTAGATCCCGTGCGGCGCACGACGGTTCGGGAGCGTGTCCATGTCGGTCAGAATCCGAGAGTCAGCGGATCGTCGAGTCCCCGCGTTCGTCCTCCCGCCCATCGAACCCGATCCCATGGTCCGCCAGCCGCCAGCCGCCAGCCGCCAGCCGCCAGCCGCCAGCCGCCGATCGGTGCGGCCGTCGATCTCGACCCGGCCTACGTGAGCACGGCGGACCGTCGGCCGCGGACGCCGATGGCGGCGGCCAGAAGGCAGGCACCGGCGACGGCGGCCGCGAACCACGGGAAGATCGTGGCGGTGCTGTAGGTGGTGGCGAGGTAGCCGGCGATCACCGTCGGCACGCCCATCGCGAGGTAGCCGAGCAGGTAGTACGCGCTCATCACCTGGCCGCGGGCGTGCGCCGGAGCGACGGCGGCGAGGTGCCGCAGCGAACCACCGAAGGCCAGGCCGAAGGTGGCGCCGAGCAGGATGGTGTCGACGACGATGAGCCAGGTGTGGCCGTCGCGCACGGCGAACACCGCGAGCGCGAGGGAGATCGCCAGGCCGATGTCGCCGACGACGGCGGTGGGACGCGCCGGGTAGCGGCCACCGATGTACTGCGAGATCGCGGACGCGAGGGCCATCACCGCGACGAGGCCGCCGGTGAACATCACCGAGTGGTGCCCCGTGACGTGCTGCACGAGAGCGGGGTACAGGCTGAGGAAGACGCCGAGCACCGACCACGCCGTGATGATCCCGATGCCGGAGAACCAGAAGTCGGAGGCGATCTCGCCCGGCACGTTGGGCCGGCTCAGGCGCACGCGGCCTCCGGTGCGACCGGTGTGCGGCTCGATCAGCGCGATGACGCCGAGGAGGATCGCGAGCACCACGACGCCCATCGTCACGAACGGCGTGCGCAGCGGGTGCGGCGCGTACTGGGCCACGGCCGCCGCGCCGAGTGCGGTCGCGGCGATGCCCACGTTGAGCGCGACGCCGGAGAGCATGCCGTTGCGGGCACCGTCGTCCGGCCGGACGTCGAGGAGGGCGGCCCCGGCGACCACGGTGATCGAGCCGATCGCCGCGCCGTGCAGGAACCGCGCCAGGATCAGCTGCCATTCGGCGCCCGCGAAGAGGAACAGCACCAGCCCGAGCAGGATCGTCGCGACCGCGACCAGTAGTACGGGCTTGCGGCCGATCGCGTCGGAGATCGGCCCGACGGTGAGCGCCGCGCCGAGTGCGCCGATGGCGTAGACCGCGAACACGACCGTGGTCGACAGCGCCGACAGGTGCCATTGCTCCTGGTAGAGCGGGTACAGCGGGGAGGGGAGGCCCGAGACTCCGAGGGCCAGCGCGAGCAGCGTGAGCAGGAGAGCGAAGGCCCAGCGCTGTGGGTGCGCATGAGTCGACGGTGGTGCGATCTGCTCGGTGATGCTCATCGGGGACGCCTCCGGTGTACGGTTGAGTTCGATGATCGTCGAACCATGTCGTACAGTACACCCGGTTCGACGAGGATCAAACCATTATCTCAGGGAACGAGAATCATGATCGACGTCACAGTCGCCTCCGGCATCGAGGTCGCCTCGCTGCACACCGTGCTCAGCGCGCTGGCGGATCCGGTGCGCCTGGAGATGGTCCGGCGCCTGCACCGCGAGCGGGGCCCCATGGCGTGCGCGGACCTCTACGACGGCGTGACCAAGGCGACGGCGAGCCACCACTTCAAGGTGCTCCGCGAGGCCGGGATCACCGGACGTGAGGACGTGGGCGCCCACACCCGGCAGCTGCTGCGGGCCGACGACGTGGAGCGCGCCTACCCCGGCCTGCTCGGCTCGGTGATCAGCGCGGCCGAGCGCGAGGCGGCAGCGCCACCAGCACCAGCCACAGCGTGAGCGCGAGGATCTGCGCCCGCTGCGCCAACCCCAGGTAGAGCGCCGGTTCGAGCATCGCGACGAGCGTCCACGCCGTCGCGAGGAGGAATGCGAGGCCGGCGCCCAGGGGGAGCCGGGCGCCGTCGAACCCGGATCCGCGGCGCCACAGTGCCCAGCCGAGGACGGCGACCACGCCGCCGAAGCCCGCGATCCCGGAGGAGACGGCGTGCCCGACGTGCGTGAACGGCACCAGGCCGGCCGCCTCGCGCGCGGCGCACGCGGCGTCCGCGGTCGGGGTGCACGACAGCGGCATCAGGGCGTCGCACATGGTGGCGGCGCCCAGGACGAGCAGGCCGATCAGCGCCCCTCGGGCCGTCCAGGGCGCCGGGCGTGCAGCGCGCCACGCGAGGGCCCCGGCCACGACGAAGGCGGTGCCGGCCAGGAGATCCGTCGCACGGAAGAGCTTCGCGTAGGGCTGGCCCGAGGCCCCGACCTCGCTGACGAACGAGGTCAGCGGGCTGAGCTCCGAGCCGAGCAGCGACGCGATCAGCCACGTCGAATAGAGCACGGCGCCGCCGATCACGATGAGGCGGGCGCGGCGCATGGGGCCAGGCTACCGTCGGCGAGCGGGTCTCAGCCGCGGCCGAGTTCGCGCAGGTAGGCGTTGTAGGCGTTCGTCTCGTCCGCTTCCCGACGGTCCGCCCCCGCCCGCTCGGCGTCCCGCCGCTCGGCCCGGCGCCAGCGCAGGGCGAACAGGCAGGTCGTGATCATCGCGACGGGCTCGCCGTAGGACCAGGCGAGCGCACCGGCGATGGACTGGTCGCGCAGTGGGTCGATCCCCCACGACGTCGGCGGTGCGGCGAACGCGGCGACCATGGGGGTGGTCGCCATCATGAGGATCACGCCGATGAACACGTGCAGCGGCATCTCGATGAAGATGTCGAAGAAGCGCATGAGCCACGAGTCGCGGCCGGGCAGCGGGCCGATCGACAGGATCGGGATGATGAACAGCAGCCCCGCCCCGAGGAAGAAGACCTGCAGCGCGGTGTGGCCGGCCCGGGTCCCGCCGATCGCGTCCACCACTCCGGCGAGATAGACACCGTAGTAGCTCACCAGGAACAGAGGGATGGTGAACGCCGAGTGCAGCAGGATCCGCGGCGCGGGGCTGCGCAGGAGCCCCAGTGCCGCGCCGAGCACCACTCGTCCGAGCCCGCGGTGCGGCGTCGCGCGGAGCAGCAGCACCCCGGGGGCGCCCCCGATCAGTAGCGGCGGGACCAGGATCGACAGCGTGAGCTGCTGGAACATGAACGCGCTGAACAGGTGCCAGGTGTAGGCCTCGATCCGCAGTCCGGTCACCCCGGCGAGGACCGCGCAGCCGAGCAGGAAGCTCACGAGGCGCGCGACCGGCCACCGCCGGCCCTTCCGGCGCAGCGTGCGGACCCCCGCGACGTACAGCGCGGCCGCCGCGATCGCGGCCAGCGGCAGGATCGGGAGCGCCGGCGGATCCCACGCGAGCATTCCGAGGATCGACGGTGCCTCCACCGGCGGATCAGGAATAGTCACATGCGCATATTACAATGTTCGGCATGGACCTTCACAGAGTGCTGGTGATCGAGGACGAGCCCGCTCTCGCGCGGCTCACCCGGGAGTACCTCGTGCGGGACGGATTCGACGTGACGATCGCGGGTGACGGTGAGCAGGGGCTGGCCCTCGCCCGCGAGCTCGAACCCGCGGTCATCCTGCTGGACATCGGCCTACCGCGCATCGACGGCTTGGAGGTGTGCCGCGCCGTGCGCTCCTTCAGCGACGCCTACGTCATCATGCTCACCGCGCGCGGCGACGAGCTCGACCGGATCGTGGGCCTGTCGGTCGGCGCCGACGACTACCTCGTCAAACCGTTCAGTCCGCGCGAGGTCGTGGCCAGGGTCCGGGCCATGCTCCGCCGCCCGCGCACCATGCCCGACGGTGCCGGCGCGGCCCGGCGGTTCGGCGCGCTGACCGTCGATCCGATCGCCCGGGAGGTCCGGGTGGCCGATGAGGCCGTGGAGCTGACGGCCACCGAGTTCGACGTGCTCGCGACCCTGGCGCGGAGCCCGAACGTGGCCTTCAGCCGGGCGCAGCTCATCGAATCGATCTGGGGTACGGGCTGGGTCGGCGACGAGCGGCTCGTCGACGTCCACGTCGGCCGCGTGCGCCGCAAGCTCGGTGACGATGCCGCCGACCCGCGGTTCGTCCGTACCGTCCGCGGTGTGGGCTACCGGATGGGTCCCGGATGATCCGGCCGCGCAGCCCCGGACCGCTGCTCATGGCGGTGGCGCTGGGGACGCTGGCGGTGACCGCGCTCGTCGACTTCGTGATCTGGCCGCTGGTGCTCAGCCGGGAGTCGGCGGAGCGGGTCAACGTCCTCGCGGCGCTGACCGGCTTCGTCGGCGCCGTCGTGGTGTCGATCTCGGTGAGCGGCGTTCTGGCCAGGCGGCTCGATCGCTCGGTGGCGGCGCGTCTCGAGCACAGTGACCGCGAGCGCCGGCGCCTGCTCACCGACCTCGCACACGAGATCCGCACGCCCGTCAGCGTTCTCGACGGCTACCTGGAGGCCGTCCAGGACGGCGTGGTCGAACCCGACGCTGCGACACTCGCTGTGCTCCGTGCACAGACCACGCGCCTCGCGCGGCTCACCGACGACCTGCAGTCGGTCTCGCACGCGGAGGAGGGCGCACTGGACCTGCGGCCGACGGCCGTCGACGTGCCGGAGCTGCTCGAGGCCGCCGCAGCGGCCGCCCGCCGCGGCTACGCGGACCGGGGCGTGGAGCTGCGCGTGCGGGTCGCGCCGGCGGCTCGCCGCCCCCTCGTCGCCGATCGCCACCGCCTCGATCAGGTGCTCGCCAACCTGCTGTCGAACGCCCTGCGGCACAGCGACCCCGGGGGCACCGTCGAGCTCGGGGCGGACGCCGCACCCCACCGCCGGGTCCGGATCCGCGTGGCCGACAACGGGGACGGCATCGCGCCGCACCACCTCGAATCGATCTTCGAGCGCTTCTACCGCACCGACATCGCGCGCGACCGGGACCACGGAGGCAGCGGCGTCGGCCTGACCATCAGCCGCGCGATCGTGCTCGCGCACGACGGCCACATGTGGGTGGAATCCGAGGGCGAGGGGCGCGGCGCCGTGTTCGCCTTCACCCTCCCCGCCCCCTGATCCCCGGCTTCACGCGATCTTCACGACATCGCGGCGACGCGTCCACACCCCGCCTCCACAGTGGGGTGCATGCAGGAGAAACTCAGAGACATAGCGCGATTCGACGGGCCGTCGTCGATCGTCGTCTTCCTCGTGGCGCTGCCACTGTCCCTCGGCATCGCGCTCGCGTCGGGCGCTCCGCTCATGGCGGGGCTCATCGCGGGCGTCGTCGGTGGCATCGTCGGCGGCCTGATGGGCGGCTCGCCGCTGCTCGTCAGCGGACCCGCGGCGGGTCTCACCGTGGTGGTCGCGGAGCTCATCGCGACCTTCGGCTGGAAGGTGACCACCGCGATCACCGTCGCCGCCGGCCTGGTGCAGATCGGCCTGGGCCTGAGCCGGATCGCCCGCGCCGCACTCGCGATCTCCCCGGTCGTGGTGCACGCCATGCTCGCCGGCATCGGCGTGACGATCGTGATCCAGCAGGCGCACGTGCTGCTCGGCGGATCGTCGCGCAGCTCCGTGCTGCAGAACCTCCTCGACCTCCCCGCGCGGATCGGCGCGCTGCACTGGCCGGACCTCGCCGTGGGCCTCGTCGTGATCGGGGTGATGGTGGAGTGGCCGAAGCTGCCCGCGGCGTGGCGGCGCGTCCCCGGCGCGCTCGTCGCCGTGGCCGCCGCGACCGTCCTGTCGCTCGTGGTGCCGATGAGCGTCGAGCGGATCCGCCTGAACGGCTCCATCATCGACGCGATCGGCCTGCCGTCCATGCCGACCGGGAACTGGGGCGCGGTCGCGCTGGGGGTGCTCACCGTGGCGCTCATCGCGAGCGTCGAATCGCTCCTCTCGGCGGTCGCGAC
This sequence comes from Tsukamurella pseudospumae, assembly GCF_001575205.1. Classification (GTDB taxonomy): domain Bacteria; phylum Actinomycetota; class Actinomycetes; order Mycobacteriales; family Mycobacteriaceae; genus Tsukamurella; species Tsukamurella pseudospumae. Next base: position 152,072 of record NZ_LSRE01000013.1, on the reverse strand, counting down.
CGACCGCATGCACGACGGCCCGAAGTCGAACCTCGACCGCGAGCTGGTCGGGCAGGGCGCGGCCAACACCCTCTCCGGACTGCTCGGCGGCCTGCCCGTCACGGGCGTCATCGTCCGCAGCGCCACCAATGTCGCCGCCGGGGCGCGCACGCGCTGGTCGGCCGTCCTGCACGGCGTCTGGCTGCTGCTGTTCTCCGTCGCGTTGTCGGGTCTCGTCGAGAAGATCCCCACCTCCGCGCTCGCGGGACTGCTCATCGTGATCGGCGTGCAGCTGGTGAAGATCTCGCACATCCGCAGCGCCCGCCGTACCGGCGACCTCCTGGTCTACGGCGTCACCATCGGCGGCGTCCTGTTCCTGAACCTGCTCGAGGGCGTGCTCGCCGGGCTGGTCGTTGCGCTGGTCCTCGTGCTGTGGCGCGTCGCCCGGGCCCACATCGAGGCCGCGGTCGATGGTGCCGGGCGCTGGCACGTCACCGTCGACGGGACGCTGTCCTTCTTCTCCCTGCCGCGCCTGACGCGAGTGCTCGCCACCGTCCCGCCGGGGCGGGACGTCGCGATCGAGCTGACCGTCGATTTCCTCGATCACGCTGCGGCGGAGGAGATCCTCGAGTGGGCGCGGCGCTACCGGGCCGCGGGCGGCACCGTCACCGTCGACGATCTCGGCGGCGCGGCCCTCGACGCGGCGGCCACGCGCACGCCCCGGCGCACCACGCAGCGCCCGGCCGAACGCGGCCTCCTGCCCTGGCGCGCGCACGCCCGCGGCGGCCTCGCCGACGGCATCGCCCGGTACCACCGGCGGCACGCGGCGCTGCTCAGTGACGACTACGACCAGCTCAGCGGCGGACAGCGGCCGGAGGCGCTGTTCCTGACCTGCGCCGACTCCCGGATCGTCCCGAACGTCATCACCGGGAGCGGCCCGGGCGATCTGTTCACCGTCCGCAACGTGGGCAACCTGGTGCCGCCCGCGGGCACGGACCCGTCGATGGAGGCCTCGCTCGCGTTCGCGGTGGAGGAGCTCGGGGTCCGGCAGGTCATCGTCTGCGGCCACTCGTCGTGCGGGGCGATGGGCGTCGCGCTCTCCTCGCCCCCGGTGCCTCCGACGATCGAGCGCTGGATCGCGCACGCGGCACCGTCGACGAATGCCTTCCGTGCGGGGCATCCCGTGCGCCGCGCGGCGGCGGGCCTGGGCTTCGGCGAGGCGGATCAGCTCTCGCTGGTCAATGTCGCGATGCAGGTGGCGGCGGTGGCGGAGCATCCACTGGTGCGGGACGAGGTCCGGGCGGGGCGGGTCGAGGTGATCGGTCTGTTCTTCGACATCGCGTCCGGCCGGGTCCTGCGCGTGACGGACTCGGCGGTCGTGGAGGCGGACACCCTCACCCACGCCTGACGGCTCGCCGGCGCGGCGCTGCGGAGCTCACCCCCGCGGCGCCGCGCATCTCCGTCCTCGGGTGACCCGACCGGGGCGCAGCGGTCGTGGCCGCCCGGTCGTCAGCGCCGCCGGGCGAGATCGGCGAGCGTGCTCGCGAACTCCTCCGCGATCGCCAACTGCGTTCGAAGCTCCGCGCAGCGCTGCTGCGCGGAGTCCGAGCACTGGTCGACGAAGACCTCCGCGTCGGCGCGCACCGCGTCGGTCGCCGCGTCGTCGGCGAGCGTGTCCAGCGCCGCGAGCAGGTCCCGCATCTGCTCGAGAGTGAAGCCGAGGGGCTTCATCCGGCGGATCACCAGGAGGCGGTCGACGTCGGTGGAGGTGTAGAGCCGGAATCCGCCCGGGCTCCGCTCGGACGGCGTGACCAGCCCGACCTCGTCGTAGTGCCGGATCGTCTTGAGCGAGAGCCCCGTCGCCTCCGCGACCTGTCCGATCTGGAGGAGGCGGCCGATCTCCGCTGCGTCTGCCATGCCGGGAGCCTAGTTCTCGCCGCCGAGGTGCCCGCTGAGACGCCCGTGCCGCTCCGCGGACGCCGCGTCGAGCCCGACGAACTCGACCGTCTTGCCCTTGCCGCGGTACTTGGTCTCGATCGCGTCGAGTGCCGCGACGGTCGACGCGTCCCAGACGTGTGTCGCGGACAGGTCGACGATCACGTGATCCGGGTCGTTCACGTAGTCGAACTGGTGCACCAGGTCGTTGCTGGACGCGAAGAACAACTCGCCCCGCACGCGGTAGGTGCGCACGCCGGGCACGTCGGACTCGGCGGGCGCGACCTCAGTGAAGTGCGCGACGCGCCGCACCAGGAGGAGCGTCGCGACGATGACGCCGCCGACCACGCCGTATGCGAGGTTGTGGGTGGCGACGGTGATCGCGACGGTGACCAGCATGACCGCGGTCTCGCTGCGGGGCATGCGACGCAGGGTCGCCGGGGCGATGCTGTGCCAGTCGAAGGTGCCGACGGCGACCATGACCATCACCGCCACCAGCGCGGCCATCGGGATCCGCGCCACGAGGTCTCCCAGGCCGACGACCAGGATCAGGAGGAACAGCCCGGCGAGGAAGGTCGAGATCCGCGTCCGGGCGCCGGAGCTCTTGACGTTGATCATCGTCTGCCCGATCATCGCGCAGCCGCCCATGCCGCCGAAGAAGCCGGTCACCACGTTCGCCACGCCCTGCCCCCAGCCCTCGCGGGTCTTGTCGGAGTGGGTATCGGTGATGTCGTCGACGAGCTTGGCGGTCATGAGCGATTCGAGCAGACCGACGAGCGCCACAGCGAGGGCGTAGGGCGCGATCAGCCGCAGCGTGCTCAGGTCGTACGGGACGTCGGGGACGAGCCACTGGGGCAGGGTGCTCGGTAGCTCACCCTCGTCGCCGACGTTCGGGACGGTGAGGCCGGCGACCATCGTCACCGCGGTCAGCAGGACGATCGCCACCAGCGGCGCCGGCACCGCGGTGGTGAGGCGCGGGAGGCCGATCATGATGAGCAGGCCTGCCGCGATCATCGGGTACACGAGCCACGGCACGCCGGTCATGTGCGGCACCTGGGCCAGGAAGATCAGGATGGCGAGGGCGTTGACGAATCCGACCATCACCGATCGCGGAATGAATCGCATCAGCTTCGCCACGCCGAGGGCGCTGAGCACGATCTGCAGGACCCCGGCCAGGATCACGGTCGCCAGCAGGTAGTCCAGGCCGTGCTCGCGCGCGATCGGTGCGACGACCAGGGCGACCGCGCCGGTGGCCGCGGAGATCATCGCGGGACGACCGCCCACGACGGCGATCGTCACCGCCATGGTGAACGAGGCGAACAGGCCCACCCGCGGATCGACGCCGGCGATGATCGAGAAGGAGATCGCCTCCGGGATCAGCGCCAGCGCCACCACGAGACCCGCGAGCGTCTCGGTCTTGAGGCGCTTCGGGCTGCGCAGCGCGGCCACGACCTCGCTGTCCCGTAGGGCCCGCGCCGCGCGCGTGTCGATTGCCATCGATCGGATCCTTCGTACATCGGTCGCACCTCGCGGCGACTGCCGAGTGCGGGGGTGAATGACGAGACGGTGCGCGGATGCACCGCGCGAACGGTCGAAACTCTACCCTCCCGTAAGGGGAGGGTTGTGCACGAGGTCGGTGCTTGCGACGCGGATTGCGACACGGCTGTGACATTCGTGGTGCGAAACGGATGAGACCCGACGACCATGGGGCACAATGCTCGGCGTCATGTTCGCAACCACACGCCCCTGGACCGCCGCGACGACGGCCGTCGTCGCCGCGCTGGCCCTCGGCGGGCTCTACCTCGCGGTCGTCGGCACCCCGACGGGGCAGCACGTCGACCACGAACTCATGCGGATCGTCTCCGCGGCGTTCGGGGTCGAGAACCCCGTCGAGGGCGCGCTGGGCCGCTACCAACTGCCGATGCTCGCGGTCGGCGGTCTCCTCGTGGCGGCGGTCGTCGCGAGCCGCCGCTCGAAGACCGTGGCCGTGTCCGCCGCGCTCGTCCTCACCGCGACGGTGGCGGTCGCCTTCGTCCTGAAGGCCCTGTTGGACCGCCCGTCGTTCGGCATCGGCCCGGAACTCAACTCCTTCCCGTCGAACACCGTGGCGGTCGTGGCCGCGCTGGCGGTGATCCTCGTCGGTTCGGCGGCGCGCCCCTATCGCGGCCTCGCGATCCTGATCGCGGGCAGTGTCGGCGCCGTCGTGTCCGTGCTCGTCGTCGCCCAACAGTGGCACCGCCCGGGCGATGTCCTGGGAGCATGGCTGGTGGCGGTGGGAACCGCCGCGACGGTCCGGGTCGGTCAGGCGGCCTGGGCCTGGACGTCCGACGTGGAAGGGAGCCTCACGGGTGGTCAGGCTGCTGCTCATCGAGGATGACCCCTCGATCGTCGACGCCCTCGTGCTGTCGCTCGGCCGGCTCGACCACGTCGTCGAGCACCTGGGCGCCGCGACCGACGATCTCGAGCAGCGCGTCGCCGCCGCCGACGCGGTGATCCTCGACGTGGGCCTACCCGGCGACGACGGCTTCGCCGTGTGCCGCCGGATCCGCCGCTCCAGCACGGTCCCGATCCTCATGCTCACCGCGCGCTCCGACGACATCGACACCGTCGCCGGGCTCGAGGCCGGCGCCGACGACTACGTGGTCAAACCTGTCAGCCCCCGTGTGCTCGACGCCCGGATCAAGGCCGCGCTGCGTCGCTCGGTCCCCTGCGCGCCCCCGGAGGCGGGCCCGGCACCGTCGAACGACGGTCCGCTCGTGATCGACCGGGCCGGCGCGGAGGTGCTGCGCGACGGTGCGCCGCTGCCGCTCACGCCGACCGAGAAGCGGCTGATGTACGCCTTCGCGGACCACCCCGGCCAGGTGCTCAGCCGCGAGCAGCTGCTCGCGCTGGCCTGGAACCAGGACTTCCTCGGCGATTCCCGCCTGGTGGACAACGCGATCCTGCGGCTGCGACCGAAGATCGACCCCGACGACGGCCCGAGCCACATCGAGACGGTGCGGGGCTTCGGCTACCGGTTCCGGGCGTCACCGTGAGGCGTGTGCCATGAGGCGGGTGCCGTGCTGAAGGGCCTGCGCGCCCGGATCCTCGCGATCATCGCGGTTGTGATGTGCCTGACCGCCGGTGTCACGGGGATCGCGGTGACGGTTGTGGTGCGGGACTGGGTGTACCAGGACGCGCAGGACGCGGTGCTCACGGCCTTCCGGCACGACATGCAGAGCTTCGAGAGCCGGCCGACGCGGCCCGTGCCGGGGAGCGGCGGTCAGGAGTGGGCGACGCCCTCCGAGTCCCTCGGGCTGCCGTCGGACTACGCGGTCGAGGTCGACGGCAGGACGGTCCAGGCCGGTACGGTGCGCCCGGAGGACATCCCGGCCGAGATGCGCTCCGAGCTGGAACGGGTGCCCTCGCTGTACCGCTTCCAGCGGCTGTCCGGTGGCCGGGTGCTGGTGGCGCACAGCATGAACCGTCCGAATGCCGCCGACGCCGACACCCTGGTCGTGTACAGCGTCCAGCCCCTCGGCGATGTGCAGCAGCGGCTCGACCGGCTCACGCTGGTGGTGCTCGTCGCAGTGGGCGGCAGTGCGCTGCTGGGCATCCTGGTGGCATTGGTCGTGGCGCGCATCGTGATCCGGCCGCTCGGCCGGATCCAGTCGGTGGCGGCGCGGGTCACGGACGGCGACCCCGAGGCGCGCCTGCCCGCCACGAACGTCACCGAATTACGTGATTTCACAGAGACCTTCAACTCCATGCTGGACCGGCAGAGCGAGTCGATCGACGTGCTGCGCCGCCAGGACGAGCGGTCGCGGCGGTTCGTCGGCGATGTCTCGCACGAGCTGCGCAGCCCGCTCGCCGCGCTGGTCCCCGCCGCCGAGGTGCTGCTCGAGGAGGCCGCCGCGCTGGAACCCGGTGACGACCTGCGGCGCGCGTCCGAGCTCGTCGCCGCCGAGGTCGACACTCTCGCGGGTCTCGTCGACGACCTGCTGGAGATGACCCGCCTCGACGCGGGTGCGGCGGAGGTGCGGAGCGAGCCCTTCGAGCTCGTCGGCGCCCTGCGCGAGGCGCTCACCGCGCGCGGGTGGCGGTCCGTCGAGCTCGACGGTGCGCCGCTCACCGTCGAATCCGACCGGCGCAGGGTGGTCGCGGTGGTGACCAACCTGGTGGGCAACGCGGTCCGGCACGGGGCGCCGCCGGTGGCGGTGACCGTGGCCACCGCCCCGGGAGAGGTCGTCGTCGAGGTGCGCGACGCGGGCCCGGGCGTGCCGGAGTGCGACGCCGAGCGGGTGTTCGGGCGGTTCGCCAAGGGGCAGGAGGCGCGGTCGCGGGGCGGCGGCGGGGGAGCGGGGCTCGGGCTGGCCATCGCCCGCGACAACGCGCGACTGCTGGGCGGCGATGTGGACTACCGCCGCGACGGTGCGACCACCGTCTTCCGGCTGCGGCTCGCCCGGTAAATTCGAGGCATGCGTGTTGCGGTGATCGACTCGGGCTTCGGGATGGTCAACTACGCCGACGCCCTCTCCCGCGTGCGCCCCGACACCGAGCTCGTCCTGGCGCGCGACCCCGACAACATGCCCTACGGCCTGCTCGAACCCGCGCGGATCTCCGAGTGCGTGGTGGCGATGGCCGGCGCAGCGGCGCGGTACGACGTGGACGCCATCATCGTCGCCTGCAACACCGGCTCCATGTACGCGCTGGAAGCGGCCCGCGCCCGGTTCGAACCCGCGATCCCCGTGGTCGGAGTGGTGCCGGCCATCCGCCCGGCGGGGTCGACGGGGCGTCCCTTCGCCGTGTGGGCCACCGCGGCCGCCACCGTGAGCGACTACCAGACCTCGCTCATCGACGCCTTCGCCGACTCGGCGCTCGCGCACCGCATCCCCTGCTACGGCCTGGCCGAGGCGATCGACTCCGGCGAGCCGTCTCGCGTGGCGGAGGCGATCACGGCCGCGGCCGCGGCGACGCCCGCGGACATCGAGTCCGTGGTGCTCGGTTGCACCCATTACGGCCTGGTCAGGGAGCCGATCGTGGCAGCCCTGCGGGAGCGGACGGGGCGCGAGGTGGCCGTCTTCGACTCGCCGGAGCCGGTCGCGCGGCAGACGCTCCGACGGCTCGGTGTCGAGCCCGGCGGGCCGTCGGAGCTGGGCGACGTGGTGGCCGTGCTGGAGTCGGGTCGGGTCGGGACGCTGCCCGTGGCGCTGGCCGCCTACCCCGCGGGCCGGCTGCTGCTCGAGCGTTGCGCGCGCGGTGCGAAAAACACGTGACAGAAATACCGCGACGGGATATATGCATGATCGCAACTGTCCTGTTATCCTGAGAGGGCACTGACCGCAGCTGACTCGCTCGCTGCGGTCAGTAGTCATTTGCAGGGCTTTTGATCTCTCAAGTTAGCCCGGCGTCTCTCAGGTGAAAGTTCAACCGTCTCAGTCGATGAGATTCCGGTCGTCGGCTACGGGCAGGATCGCGGGCAGGAGTGCGACGGGGATGCCCAGGCGCTGTTTCGGCCGCACCGTCAGAACCGCGAGGAACGTGGCGCGCTCGATGCTCAGGACGTTCGCCCGATCGAGCACCGTCGTGCCGATCGGGCTGTCGAACCGGATCCGCGCCGCGTCGCTGCCCGCCGCCCACCGCGCGCCCGGTGCCAGCCCCTTCCGGTTGTGCCGGTAGATGGCGATGAACGCCACGAGCTCCATCTCGACGACCACTCCGACGAAGAACGCCGCGCCGATCGCCAGTCCCAGCGGCCACCCGCTGTCGGTCGCCACACACACCGCAGTGACCACGACGCCGATCGCCAGCCCGATCGCCAGGGGCTTCATCCACGCCCGCCGTTGCCGCAGCGACGCCAGCGTTGCGCGGCGAGGGTCACCGGGCCGGGCGATCCACTCAACGGTGGTCGCGGGGATCGTATCGGGCGTCTCGCTCACGTGGTGCAGTCTGGCACGGACGGGCTGAACGATCGCAACGGCCCGATTCGGAACTACGACGCGAGGTCCCGGCGCGATTCGGAGAACGCGGCGGCGATGAGTCCGGCCGCGGCGATCACGACCAGTGCGAGGGTGGCGCCGGTGAGAACCGTCGCTCCCGGCTGCGTCGCGACGTGCTTGAACGGCGAGACCTTCGCGACCCAGTCGGGCAGCTTGAGCACATCGGCGACCATGGTCATCACGCACAGCGCGAGGACCACCCAGCCGACCGAGGACCAGTGCGCCGAGATCGCGCCGGCCAGGGCGGCGATCGCGGTGATCACCCACACGGCGGGCAGCGCGGCCAGGGCGGGCAGGATCAGCTGGCGCCCCGCGGTGAGCGAGACCCCCACGCCCAGCGCGAAGGTCGCGACGGAGGTCGCGATCACGGCGGCCGTCAGGTGCGAGGCGTACCAGCGCAGGCGCCGGACCGGCGCGGACAGCAGGTACTCGGCCCGGCCCGAGGTCTCCTCGGAGCACGCGGTGTTGACGATGGAGATGCCCAGCGCGGCCGTCGCCATGCCCATGATCGAGAACTCGGCGCCGAAGAAGATGTCGAGCATGCTCGAGCCGGATCCGCCCAGCCGCTCGAGCATCTCGCGCGTGCCGCTGTTGCCGACCAGGGAGTCGATCGCGCTGCCCATGCCGCCGAAGGCGAGGCCGACGGCGAGGAAGCCGACGCTCCAGCCGATCACCTGACCCCGGTGCAGCCGCCAGGTCAGCGCCTCGACGGTGCCGAGCAGGGCTCCGGCACGGGCCTTTCCGCGGCCCACGGGGATGAGTCCGGCGCCCAGGTCGCGCTGAGCGGCGAGGCGCAGCGCCACCGCGATGAACACCGCCGACAGCGCCAGCAGCAGGAGGATCGGCCACGGCCGGTCCTCGGCGAAGGGCCGGATCTGCTGCGCCCACCCCAGTGGGGAGAGCCAGGACTCCCAGCCGGGCTCGGCCGGCAGCGTACCGTCGGTCCGGATGACGGAGACGTCGCCGACGGCCCGGAGCAGGTAGGCGGCGCCGAGGCCCACGGCGAACAGCCCGCGGGCCGCGCGGGCGCCCTCCGTGAGTTGCGCGCAGAGCAGCGCCCATGCCGCGAACACGATGCCCGTGAACGCCCACAGCGCACCGAAGTTCAGGCTGCCGCGCGCGTCCGCACCCATGCCGATCAGGACCAGCGCGCTGAGCACGCCGATCGCCAGGCTCAGCACGACGGACTCGACGAGCGCGGCGATCGGGGGAGCGGTGCGGTCGATCGCGGAGGCGCCCAACATCTCCCGGCGGCCGGACTCCTCGTCGGCGCGGGTGTGCCGGATCACGAGCAGGCCGGTGAGCAGGCCCAGCGCGGCCGCCATCATGACGACCATCTTGATCATGCCGACGGCGCCCACGGTGGACGAGTAGACCGGGCCGAACATCGCGACGAGGGAGGGGTTCTCGCTCGCGGCGCGCGCCGCGGAGTCGAGCGATGCCTGATCGGCGTAGTTGGTCTTCGCCGTCGAGTACGCCGACGCGGCCATGGCCACGTACAGCAGCAGCCAGACGATCAGCTGGATCCGGTCGCGCCGCAGCACCAACCGGAGAGTGGGGGCGAGGCCCGTCATCGCACGGCCCCCGCGGTGTCGTAGTGCCGCAGGAACAGCTCCTCGAGCGTGGGCGGACGGCTCGTCAGCGACGTGGGACCGGCGGCCGCCAGCTCGCCGAGAATCCGCCCCAGGTCACGGGATTCGACGCTGAAAGACACGCGGTCACCGTCGGCCTGGAGATCGTGCACGCCCGCGGTACCCGTCAGGTCGACGGGCTGCGCGAGGGTCGCCTCGACGCGCGTGCGGGACAGGTGTCGGAGCGAGGCCAGGGAACCGGTCTCGACGGTCGCACCGTCCTTGATGATGGTCACGGTGTCCGCCACCCGGTCCACCTCGGACAGGATGTGACTGGACAGCAGGATCGAGGTGCCCGCGGCCTTCGCCTCGGTGAGGCACTGCGTGAACACCTCCTCCATGAGCGGGTCGAGGCCGGACGTCGGCTCATCGAGGATCATGAGCTCGGCGCGCGCCGCGAACGCCGCGACGAGCGCGACCTTCTGCCGGTTGCCCTTGCTGTAGGTGCGCGCCTTCTTGGCGGGGTCCAGGGCGAATCGCTCGATGAGCTCGGCGCGACGGGCCTCATCGAGCCCGCCCCGGAGACGGCCCACCAGATCGATGATCTCGCCGCCGGACAGGTTCGGCCACAGGGTGACATCGCCCGGTACGTACGCCAGGCGACGATGCAGTTCGGGGGCCTGGCGCCATGGGTCGCCGCCGAGCAGTTCGACGGTGCCCGCGGTCTTCTTCAGGAGCCCCAACAGGATTCGGATGGTGGTGGACTTGCCGGCGCCGTTGGGTCCGAGGAAGGCGTGCACTTCCCCGGGGGTCACGGTCAGGTCGAGTCCGTTGAGGGCATGTGCGCTGCCGAAGGTCTTGGTGAGGCCCTCGGCGCGGATGACGTCAGTTGTCATGGCGCTGACGCTACGCGCGTTTCACAAATTTGTGAAGTGTTAAAAATTCGTATAATCTGCGCGATATGGACGCGCCGAACTTCGTGGAGAACATGGCAGCCGCGTTCGTGGAGGCGGGGATGCAGCGGATGGCGTCCCGTGTGTTCGCCGCGGTACTGACCTCGCCGGAGGCCGCGCTGACCCCGTCGCAGATCGCCGCGCAGTTGCAGGTGTCCGCAGGGGCGGTGTCCGGCGCGGTGGGGTACCTCGAGCAGACGTCCATGATCCGCCGCACCCATGTCCCGGGTTCGCGGCACAGCCTGATCACGCTCGGCGACGACATCTGGTACGAGGCCTTCGCCTCGCGGAATCCGATCCTGGAGCGGTGGCGCGAGGTGGCGATCGAGGGCATCGAGGAACTCCCCGCGGGCGGGCCCGCCGCGGAACGGCTGTCCGTGATGCGGGACTTCTTCGACTTCATGATCACCGAGCTCCCCGAGATGATGGAGCGCTGGCGGCAGGTGCGGCAGGACAAGCACGGGTACTGACGGGTCCCGTCCAGGCGCCGTCGTTCGGCGGCGCGGGCGGGAAACTGGAATCCTGGAGGGGTCGCACGTCCTCGCCACGAAGGAGTCCCCCATGACCGCACCCACCCCGCCCGGCGGAACCTTCGATCTGGGCGGTGACCTGACGGTCACCCGCTTCGGTTACGGCGCGATGCAACTGGCCGGCCCCGGCGTCTTCGGCCCGCCGGCCGACCGTGAGGCCGCGATCGAGGTCCTGCACGACGTGATCGACCTCGGCATCACGCACATCGACACCAGCGACTACTACGGGCCGTTCGTCACCAACGAGATCATCCGCGAGGCACTGCACCCGTACCCGGACTCGCTGCACATCGTCACCAAGGTCGGGGCCCGCCGTGACGCCACGGGCGGCTGGCCGCCGGCCCTCGAGCCCGACGACCTGCGCCGCGCCGTCGACGAGAACCTCGAGCGCCTCGGGCTCGACGCGATCGACGTGGTGAACCTCCGCGTCGGCGATTTCGACACGCCCGCTCCCGGCTCGATCGCCGAGCCCTTCACCGTCCTCGCCGAGCTGCAGCAGCAGGGGCTGATCCGCCACCTCGGCATCAGCACGGTGACCGCCGAGCAGGTGCGCGAGGCGCAGTCGATCGCCCCGGTCGCGTGCGTCCAGAACTTCTACAACATCGCTCACCGCGTGGACGACGAGCTCGTGGATTCGCTGGCGGCGCAGGGGATCGCGTACGTGCCGTACTTCCCGCTGGGCGGGTTCAGCCCGCTGCAGTCCGACAGCCTGAACGCCGTCGCTGCGCGGCTGGAGGCCACCCCGATGGCCGTTGCGCTGGCCTGGCTCCTGCAGCGCTCGCCGAACATCCTGCTCATCCCCGGCACTTCGTCGGTGGTGCACCTGCGCGAGAACATCGCCGGCGCGGCCCTGCAGCTGCCCGCCGACGTCGTCGCTGAGCTGGACGCCATCGCCGGTTCCTAGCGTGGTCGATAGTGCCCGCTCAGCGGGCACTATCGACCACAGGGACTCAGTAGTTGCGCGAGCCCGTCTCGTACCTGCCGTCGGCGACCAGCCACGTGATCGCCACGATCGCGACCGGGGTCACGCAGAGGATCGCGACGAGCACGTAGAGCTGCATGACCGCGGCCGCCACGGGCGAGGCGCCGCCCAACACCATGCCGACGAAGGCGCCGGGGATCGTCACCAGCCCGACGGTCCGTGTCTGGTCCAGCGCGGGGATCAGCGCGGTCGCCGCCGCGGAGCGGGTCAGGTCGAGCCGGATGAACATCGGGTCCAGCCCCAGCGACAGTCCTGCCTCGAGCTCGCCGCGCCGCGCGGTGAGCTCCTCCAGTGCGCGCTTGCCCGCCAACCCCGCCGCGGCCATGGCCGCCCCGATCGCGCTGCCCGCCACGGGGATCACGGCGATCCCGCGCGCCGGTAGCACGCCGGAGAGGATCAGCGCGACCGTCAGGAGCGCTGCCGGGCTGGCGACGGTCACCGTCGTCACCGCGAACTCGGACCAGCGGGGCCGGCGCCCCACGATGCGCCCGGCCGCCGTCCAGCCCGCCGTGCACCCCATCAGCACGGTGAACGCCGCCGTGAACCACAGGCTCCGCACGATCAGGCTCAGCGCCATGCCCAGGACGGCCAGCTGCAGGGTGGCCCGCGCCGCGGCTCCGAGTACCGCCGGCCCGTAGCCGGTGCGGCCGAGCCACGCCACTGCGGCGCCCATCAGCGCGAGGGCGACGAGCGCGACGGCGAGGCCCGGCCCGACGCTCAGCAGCTCGCCCGGATCACTACCTCCGGTCACGTGCAGGAAACCTAGTCGAAACACGCTGCCCGCGGCGACGTGACCGCGGATACCCGCAGGTCACGGTCGGTAAGGATGGCCTTTCATTTTGTGATCCGGGCGGGGGAAACTACAGTTTTGAGTACAGCCAACGATGCCTGAGGCGAGCCGCGTCCCCGGACGCGAGCCGATCGCCGCCCTTGATCCATCCGTTCCGCCGTGAGGCGCTGCGCTAAGGCAGGTATTCGATGAGCCGATTCGTCCCCCCGGGTCCCCAGGGCCTGTACCACCCCGCGAACGAGCACGACGCGTGTGGCGTCGCCTTCGTGGTGGACATGCACGGACGCAAGTCCCGGGACATCGTCGACAAGGCCATCACCGCCCTGGTCAACCTGGAGCACCGCGGCGCCGCCGGCGCCGAGCCCAACACCGGTGACGGCGCAGGCATCCTGATCCAGGTGCCGGACCGCTTCTTCCGCGAGGTCGTGGACTTCGAGCTGCCCCATCAGGGCGCCTACGCCACCGGCATCGCCTTCCTGCCGCAGGCCGCCGCGGAGGCGACCGCCGCCGCGGAGGGCGTGGAGCGGATCGTCGTCGAGGAGGGCCTGACGGTCCTGGGCTGGCGCGATCAGCCCACCGACGACGGCTCGCTGGGCGCGCTGGCCCGCGATGCGATGCCCACCATGCGTCAGATCTTCATCGCCGGAACGGATTCCGACGGTGCGCCGCTCTCCGGTATGGACCTCGAGCGCCGCTGCTTCGTGATCCGCAAGCGGGTCGAGCGCGAGCTCGGAGCCGACGGTGCGGGCGCCGGCTCGCAGGGCGAGGAGTCGGTGTACTTCCCGTCGCTGTCCGGTCAGACCTTCGTCTACAAGGGCATGCTGACCACCCCGCAGCTGCGCGGCTTCTTCGTGGACCTGCAGGACGAGCGCGTCGAATCCGCTCTGGGCCTGGTGCATTCGCGGTTCTCCACGAACACCTTCCCGAGCTGGCCGCTGGCCCACCCGTACCGCCGCGTCGCCCACAACGGCGAGATCAACACCGTCGGCGGCAACGAGAACTGGATGCGGGCCCGCGAGGCGCTCCTCGACGTCTCGGCGTTCGGCGCCGATGCCGAGGACAAGATCTTCCCGATCTGCACCGAGGGCGGTTCCGACACCGCGCGTTTCGACGAGGTGCTCGAGCTGCTGCACCTGGGCGGTCGCAGCCTGCCGCACGCCGTGCTGATGATGATCCCCGAGGCGTGGGAGCGGCACCAGGACATGGACCCGGCCCGCCGGGCGTTCTACGAGTACCACTCCTCGCTGATGGAGCCGTGGGACGGGCCGGCGTCGGTCTGCTTCACCGACGGCACCCTGATCGGCGCCGTGCTGGACCGCAACGGCCTTCGCCCGTCGCGGATCTGGGTCACCAAGGACGGCCTCGTCGTGCTGGGCTCGGAGGTCGGCGTCCTCGATATCGACCACTCCGAGGTGGTCTACAAGACCCGCCTGCAGCCGGGCCGCATGTTCCTGGTGGACACGGCGCAGGGCCGCATCGTCTCCGACGAGGAGATCAAGAGCGACCTGGCCGCGGCCGAGCCCTACCAGCAGTGGCTCGACGAGGGCCTGCTGCGCCTCAAGGAGCTTCCGGACCGCCCGCACCCCGTGATGCCGCACGACCGGGTCACCCAGCGGCAGCAGATGTTCGGTTACACCACCGAGGAACTGGACCTGCTGCTCACGCCGATGGCGAAGACGGGTGCCGAGGCGATCGGTTCCATGGGCACCGACACCCCGGTCGCCGTGCTGTCGCTGCGCCCCCGGCTGCTGTTCGACTACTTCCAGCAGCTGTTCGCGCAGGTCACCAACCCGCCGCTGGACGCCATCCGTGAGGAGATCGTCACCAGCCTCGGCGGCACCATCGGCGGCGAGGGCGACCTGCTGCACCCGGAGCCGGGCAGCTGCCGCCAGATCCACCTGGACCAGCCGATCCTCAACAACGACGAGCTGATCAAGCTGGTCAAGGTCAACGACGACGGCACGCTGCCCGAGTTCCGGTCCGTGGTCATCCCGGGCCTGTACCACGTGGCCGAGGGCGGCAAGGGCCTGCGCGAGGCGCTCGACACCGTGCGCACCCAGGTCTCCGAGGCGATCGCCGGGGGCGCGCGCCTGATCATCCTGTCGGACCGCAACTCCGACCGGCTGCTGGCGCCGATCCCGTCGCTGCTGCTGACCTCCGCTGTGCACCATCACCTGGTGCGCGAGCGCAGCCGCACCAAGGTCGGCCTCATCGTCGAGTCCGGCGACGCGCGCGAGGTGCACCACATGGCCGCGCTCATCGGCTGCGGTGCGGCGGCGGTGAACCCGTACATGGCCTTCGCGACCATCGAGGACATGCACATCCGCGGTGAGCTCAACGGCACCCCGCTGGAGAAGCTCAACGCCAACTACGTCAAGGCCGCCGGCAAGGGCGTGCTCAAGGTGATGTCCAAGATGGGCATCTCCACGCTCGCCTCGTACACCGGCGCGCAGCTGTTCCAGGTCATCGGCCTGTCGCAGGAGATCGTCGACGAGTTCTTCACCGGCCTGCAGAGCCAGCTCGACGGCATCGGCCTGGACGAGATCGCCGCCGACGTGGCCGCGCGGCACAAGCGCGCCATGAACGACCGCCCCGAGGAGCTGGCGCACCGCGAGCTCGAGGTGGGCGGCGAGTACCAGTGGCGTCGTGAGGGCGAGTACCACCTGTTCAACCCGGACACCGTCTTCAAGCTCCAGCACGCGACGCGCACCGGGCAGTACAAGGTGTTCAAGGAGTACACCGCGCTGGTCAACGACCAGAGCGCGCGGCTCGCGTCGCTGCGCGGCCTGTTCCGGTTCGCCTCCGACCGCCCGTCGATCTCCATCGACGAGGTGGAGCCCGCGAGCGAGATCGTCAAGCGGTTCTCGACGGGCGCCATGAGCTACGGCTCGATCTCGGCGGAGGCCCACGAGACCCTGGCGATCGCCATGAACCGCCTCGGCGGCCGCAGCAACTCCGGTGAGGGCGGCGAGGATCCGGCGCGCTTCACGCCCGACGAGAACGGCGATCTGCGCCGCTCGGCGATCAAGCAGGTCGCCTCGGGCCGGTTCGGCGTGACCTCGCACTACCTGAGCAACTGCACCGACATCCAGATCAAGATGGCGCAGGGAGCGAAGCCCGGCGAGGGCGGCCAGCTGCCCCCGCACAAGGTGTACCCGTGGGTCGCCGAGGTCCGCGGCTCGACGCCGGGCGTCGGCCTGATCTCGCCGCCCCCGCACCACGACATCTACTCGATCGAGGACCTCGCGCAGCTGATCCACGACCTGAAGAACGCGAACCCGCAGGCGCGGATTCACGTGAAACTGGTCTCGGAGATCGGCGTCGGCACCGTCGCGGCCGGCGTCTCGAAGGCGCACGCCGACGTGGTGCTCATCTCGGGCCACGACGGCGGCACCGGCGCGACCCCGCTGACCTCGGTCAAGCACGCCGGCGCGCCCTGGGAGATCGGCCTCGCCGAGACCCAGCAGACGCTGCTGCTCAACGGTCTGCGCGACCGCATCGTCGTGCAGGTCGACGGTCAGCTCAAGACCGGCCGGGACGTCATCGTCGCCGCGCTGCTCGGCGGCGAGGAGTTCGGCTTCGCGACCGCCCCCCTGGTGGTCTCGGGCTGCATCATGATGCGGGTGTGCCACCTGGACACCTGCCCGGTGGGCGTTGCCACCCAGAACCCGGTGCTGCGCCGCCGTTTCAACGGCAAGCCCGAGTTCGTGGAGAACTTCTTCCTCTACATCGCCGAGGAGGTGCGCGAGCTGCTCGCCGAGCTGGGCTTCCGCACCCTGCAGGAGGCCGTCGGCCAGTCGCAGATCCTCGACACCGAGGCGGCGCAGGCCCACTGGGCGAATGCCAAGGCGGGCAAGCTCGACCTCTCGCCGATCCTGGCGCAGGTCGACTCGCCGTTCATGAAGCAGGACCCGTTCTGCAGCCAGCCGCAGGACCACGGCCTCGAGAAGGCCCTGGACCAGCAGCTGATCTCGCAGGCGCGGGTCGCGGTGGAGACCGGTGCCCCGGTCACGATCGAGACGCCGATCTCCAACGTCAACCGCACCGTCGGCACGATGCTGGGCCACGAGGTGACCAAGGCGCACGGCGCCGACGGCCTCCCCGAGGACACGATCGACATCACGTTCAAGGGCAGCGCGGGCAACAGCTTCGGCGCCTTCGTGCCCAAGGGCATCACGCTGCGCCTCGAGGGCGACGCCAACGACTTCGTGGGCAAGGGTCTCTCCGGCGGCAAGATCATCGTCCGGCCGGCGCGCAACGCCCCCGAGGGCTTCGTCGCCGCGGAGAACATCATTGCGGGCAACGTGATCCTGTTCGGCGCGACCGGCGGCGAGGTGTACCTCAGCGGCAAGGCCGGCGAGCGCTTCGCCGTGCGCAACTCGGGCGCCGTCGCGGTGGTCGAGGGCGTGGGCGACCACGGCTGCGAGTACATGACCGGTGGCCGCGTGGTGGTCCTCGGCGACACGGGACGCAACTTCGGCGCCGGCATGTCCGGCGGCGTCGCGTACGTCTACAACGCCGACGGCCAGTTCGAGCGCGACCTCAACACCGAGCTGGTGGAGCTGGAGTCGCTGGGCGAGGACGACATCGAGTTCGTCCTCGAGGCCGTGACCAAGCACTACGAGTACACCGACTCCGCCATCGCGGAACGGATCCTGGCCAACTGGGGCCGGGAGCGCCAGCTCTTCGCCAAGGTGATGCCGCGTGACTACAAGCGCGTGCTCACCGCCATCAAGCGTGCCGAACTGGACGGCCGCGACATCGACGACGCAGTGATGGAGGCCGCTCGTGGCTGATCCGCAAGGCTTTCTCAAGCACAACTCCCGTGAACTGCCGGTCCGCCGGCCGGTCCCGCTCCGTCTGCTGGACTGGAACGAGGTCTACAAGCCCTTCGACGGTGCCACCCTGCGCAAGCAGGCGTCCCGGTGCATGGACTGCGGTATCCCGTTCTGCCACAACGGCTGCCCGCTGGGGAACCTGATCCCCGAGTGGAACACGTTGGCGTACAAGGACCGCTGGCACGACGGCATCGAGCGGCTGCACGCCACGAACAACTTCCCGGAGTTCACCGGGCGGCTGTGCCCGGCGCCCTGCGAGGCGTCGTGCGTGCTCGGCATCAACCAGGATCCCGTCACCATCAAGCAGGTCGAGGTCGAGCTCATCGACAAGGCCTTCGACGAGGGCTGGGTCTCCCCGCAGCACCCGACCAAGCTGACCGGCAAGAAGATCGCCGTCGTCGGCTCGGGCCCCGCGGGTCTGGCCACCGCGCAGCAGCTCACCCGCGGCGGGCACACCGTGACCGTGTTCGAGCGCGCCGACCGCATCGGCGGCCTCCTGCGCTACGGCATCCCCGAGTTCAAGATGGAGAAGCGGCACATCGACCGTCGCCTCGCCCAGATGAACGCCGAGGGAACAGTTTTCAAGACCGGGGTCAACGTGGGCGTGGACGTCACCGTCGAGCAGCTCCGCGAGGACTTCGACGCGGTCGTGCTCGCCAACGGCGCCACCGTCTGGCGCGACCTGCCGATCCCCGGCCGTGAGCTGGACGGCATCCACCAGGCGATGGAGTTCCTGCCGTGGGCCAACCGCGCCGCGGTCGGCGATGACGTCCTCGACGAGAACGGCCTGCCGCCGCTGCACGCCAAGGACAAGAAGGTCGTCATCATCGGCGGCGGCGACACCGGCGCCGACTGCCTGGGCACGTCGCTGCGCCAGGGCGCGGAGATCGTGCACCAGTTCGAGATCATGCCGACCCCGCCGCGCGAGCGCGCCGAGTCGACCCCGTGGCCGACCTACCCGCTCATGTACCGCATCAGCTCGGCGCACGAGGAGGGCGGCGAGCGGAAGTTCTCCGTCAGCACCGAGGAGTTCGTCGGCGAGGACGGCAAGGTCACCGGCCTCAAGGCTTACGAGGTCAAGATGGAGGGCGGCCGGTTCGAGAAGGTCGAGGGCACCGACTTCACCCTCGAGGCCGACCTCGTCCTCCTCGCGATGGGCTTCGTCGGCCCGCAGCGCGACGACCTGCTCGACAAGCTGGGCGTCGAGTACAACGAGCGCGGCAATGTCGCGCGCGGCGACGACTTCCAGTCCACCGTGCCGGGCGTGTTCGTGGCCGGCGACGCGGGCCGCGGCCAGTCGCTGATCGTGTGGGCGATCGCGGAGGGCCGCAGCGCCGCGGCCGCCGTCGACCGCTTCCTCATGGGCGACACGGCGCTTCCCGCGCCGATCGTGCCCACCGCCGCCCCGCAGCGGTAGTCGCACGCCCGACGGTGCCGCGCGCACCGTCGGGCCCCGCGAACGGAAAGGCCGGGCTCCCTGGGGAGCCCGGCCTTCTGCGTGGTGTCGCGGTGCGGCTACTTGCCCTTGAGCAGGCCGCCGAGGATGCTCCCGAGCACGTTGCCCGCGGCGTTGCCGCCGGCGCCCGCGCCCGAGTTGCCGCCGCCGAGCATGTTGCCCAGGATGCTGCCGAGCAGGTCGCCGCCGCCCTGCTGCGGGGCCGGGGCCTGCGGCTGCTCGGGGGCCGCTGCACCGCCGCTGGTGAGCTTCTTCATGACGAAGCTGATCACGATCGGCGCGAGGATCGGGAGCAGCTGCTTGACCAGGCCGTCGGTCACGCCCGACGACAGCGGAGCGGCCGCGGCGGCCGCCACGTCGTCGGTCTTGTCACCGAACAGGCTGGCCACGATCTCCTGGCCGTCGCCGTTGTCGGCGGCGTCGATGAGCTGGGCGGGGGCCTCGGTGGTGTCCTGCGCCTGGAGACCGGCGAGGAGGGTCGGAACGGTCTGGTTCACGGCCTCCGAGGCGACGTCCTCCGAGACGCCGAGCTGGGCCGCGATGTCGGCGAGCGGGATGGACTTGAGCAGGTCGTCGAGATCGGACACGGTTCTCCTTGGAGGATGTGTGGGGACGCAAAACTGCGGTCGAACAATGACAGATTAGCGGCGCGGTCGGGAAGGTCTTCGCCGAACCCGGCTGTGAGGAGGGACACGCTCGCGGTCCGAGCGCTGGACCCCGCCCTCAGGAAGCAATACAGTATCTGTAACCAACCGTTCCGCATCGAGATCGCACCCTCGGAGATCCCCGTGAAGCTGACCCGCCGCCCCGCCATCCTGGGCTCACGCACCCTCACCCGCCTGCGGAACCGGCGCCTCGCGCTCCTGCTCACGGAGGACGGCGAACGCCTCGTCACCGCGTCCGATCTGCGGAGCCTCCGCGTCAGCTGACCGTGTCGAGCACCAGCGCCGCCACCTGGGCGGGCTGGTCGACCATCGCCTGGTGTCCGCTGGGCGAGATCACCGCGTAGCGGGCGCGCAGCAGGTCCGCGAGACCCCGCTGTTCCTTCAGCCACGACGCCGACAGGGGAGTGCGGTGCCCCCCGTACGCCGCCGCTACCGTGGTCGGGATCCCCGGCGGCAGCTCCCGGCGTCCGCGCAGCGCCGCCAGCTCGCGCGCCAGCACCGGGTACCGCCCGTTCTCCAGGAACGCGGCCTTGAAGTAGGCGTCCGACTTCAGGATGTCCGCGTACTCCGGCGGAGGGGTCGCGCCGCCGAGCATCCGGTGCGCCGCCGGGCCCACGCGGTTCATGCCCACCGCGGCCCCCACGTCGGCCGATCGCAGCAGCAGTTCGTCGCGCAGGTCGCCCGGCAGGACCCACCGCGGCGAGGACTCGACGCTGCCGTCGAGGATCACCGCGCCCGCCGTGCGCGCGGGGTGTTCGCGCGCGAAGGCCTCCACGTAGAAGCTCGCCATCGAGTGCCCCACCATGACCGCGGACTCCAGCTCCAGCGCGTCCAGCAGGTCCCGCAGCCGCGCGACCTCGGAGCCCAGGGTGGGCACGGCACCGTCGGGCCAGGGATCGGAGAGGCCGTAACCGGGCCGGTCCAGGCGGACGACGGTGCGGCCCACCGTCAGGAGCTCGGTGACGGCGTCCCAGTCGAACCAGTTGCCGGCCAGGCCGGAGTTGAGCACGACGGGCGGCCCGGAGGCTGGGCCGCGCGGACCGTCGACCACCACGTGGGTGCGGGTACCCGCGAGTTCGAGCAGCACACCGGCGAGAGTAGTACCGTCGGGGAATTCCGGCCGGGGGAGGGAACATGAGGTACGGACGCGCCCTCGCGCTCGTCGCGCTTCTGGCGGTGGCGGCGTGCGACCCGGGGTCGGACGGCGACGGTTCCGCCGCGTCCAGTGGTGCGGCGGCACCGTCGTCGGCGCGCAGCTATCCGGGCCTGTTCGCCGAATACCAGGGGCGGTTCCATCCGAACCACGCGGGCCTCGGCGCGCGGAGCAACGCCGAACTGGCGGCGTTGCTCCCCGGTGCCGGGGACTTCCCGGGCGGCGCGGCACCGTCGACGAACATCGCGGACGAGGACGGTTCGGGTCTCGGCCTGCACGGGCAGACCGACGGACAGACGCGGCCCGCGCAGTGCCTCTACACGCCGTTCGGCAAGAGCTTCTCCCGCAACCCCGACGGGTCCGACTGGAACCTCTACTACGCGGCGTCCACGACATCGCAGGGCGACGCCGGCTGGGTCAGCGTCACGATCGAGCGGGAACGCGAGGGCGCCGATGTCTTCGCCCTGACCACCTCATGGATCGCCGGATGCGGGACCTACGAGCGGGCCTTCCCCGACTTCGCGGCGCCGTCGACCCGCAACCGCGGGGTGACCGACACCTTCGGGCCGGGCGCGGCGGTCTCCGGACTCCCGTCCTACGTCTACACCTCGACGTCCGTGGACCTCGATGACGAATCGGCGTCGAAGCCGGCACTGTCGAAGCTCGCGAAGGAGCGGCGGATCCTGCTGGCGCGGGTGCGGTCGGTGGTGGTCGTCGTCGAGGCGGACGGCGTCGCGGATCCCGCACTGCTGGACCGGCTGCTCGTCACCACGTTGGAGCGGGCACGTCGTGCGGCATGATGGTCGGCGTGAACAACGCGATCGACGTGACCATCTCCGACGACGTGATTCGGCTCGGGCAGTTCCTCAAGCTGGCGGGCCTCATCGACTCCGGGGCGGAGGCGAAGGGAGTGATCGCGGACGGTGAGGTGACCGTGAACGGCGAGGTCGACACGCGCCGCGGCCGACAGCTCGCGGTCGGCGACGTGGTCGAGGTGTTCGGGCGGTCGGCGCGCGTCGCGCGCTGACCCGGCTCGCCGGCTGAGGCGCCCTACCGGAGGACGATGCCGTCCCGGCGCTGGAAGAGGGTGGCACCGGGGTGGGGGCCCTACCGGAGGACGATGCCGTCCTCGTCGCTGAAAAGCGTGTCTCCCGGCGTGAAGGTGACGCCGCCGAAGGTGAGCGGCACGTCGCGCTGCCCCTCCGCGGTCTTCGTCGACTTGCGGGGGTTGGTGCCCAGGGCCTTGACGCCGATGTCGAGAGTGCCGATCACGGCGGCGTCGCGCACGGCGCCGTACGCGACGATGCCGGCCCAGCCGTTGGAGCGGCCGAGCTCGGCGATGAGGTCGCCGACCAGGGCGGTGTGCAGCGAGGGCACGCCGCTGGAGTCGGAGCCGTCGATGACCAGCACGCGGCCCTCGCCGGGCTCGCCGAGGACGGACTTGAGCAGCGCGTTGTCCTGGAAGCACTTCACCGTGACGACCTCGCCGGCGAACTGCTTGCGGCCGCCGAACTGGCGGAACTGCGTGTCGCAGCTGCGCACGTCGGGGCCGATCTCGTCGACCAGGTCCGCGGTGGGGGTGAACTGCACGTTGCTCATGTTCGCCAGGGTATCCGGCTCGAGGAATCGGAGGATTTCTAGGTGGCGCTCGGCATATCCGCCCCCGCGTCGAAATCGTCGGATTCCACGATCCGGACGGGTCCGCGGTGGCGACCGGTGCGAACGATGTCGAGAATGTCGGCGAGGATCCGCGGCCACGCGCCGATCACCTCGGAGTAGTCGATGCGCATCACACGGTAATCGCCGCGAGTCGCGACCCGGTCTCGCCGGTTGTCCTCCAGACGCTGCGCGCCGCTGTGGTACTCAGTGCTGTCGCACTCGATGATGAGCCGGTCGCCGACGAGCAGATCGACACGTCCGATGCCGGGGATGGATTGCTGGCTCCGCACCCTGATCCGCGCGTACTGCAGGCGGAATCGGACGAGCGACTCGGTTCCGGAACCTGCCACCGGATCGAGGAAGTCCAGTAGCCGAGTGATGTGCTGCGAGGCACCGTCGAAGATCTCGCGGAGATCGGCGACCGAGTAACGGTCATGGTCGAGGCGGAGCGTCGAATCGAGGACTGCGACGAACTCGTCGGCGGCCAGACAGTTCGCTGCGCACCGGAGAGCATCCGGGAGCGAGTCGACCGCGCGAACAGGAGAGCTCATGGGGTGTCCGGCGTCGCAGTCCTGGTGCGCCGGCTTGCGTCGATGCCGGGCCCGTCGCAGGTGGGTCTTGCTCCGATCCGGCGGGATCCACACGCCGGGGTGATACCGCAGAGCGGACACGCAGGCCAGAACCGCTCCGCCTTTGACTGCGGCGACCACGAGCGCGTCGGCGCCGCCGAGTCGGTACCAGCCCCGACGTACTGCCACGATGTCTCCGCTGTGGCGCAGCCGCTCGATTCCAGCAGCATCGGCTCCTGCCGTCAGTGCCGCTCGGCGTGAGAAAACTCCTCCGTCGGGCCCGGCGAGAGTCTCGAGGATCTCGATCGTGTCCATGAGAGCATCCTCTCGGGGCTCGGCCGCCGGATCGCCCGATGATGTGCCAGCTGTGGAGGAACGAAGTTTCATAACCTCATCTGTGGAGAGAGGCGGTTGGGGAATCCGCAGATTTCCTGCTCAGAGCGCATGTATCCAGTTCCGCGGGGGATCCGGCCGAATCTCCGAGGCCGCGGCCGGGCCGGTTGCCACCGTCTATTGAGTGACCATCAACAAGCGGGTAATCTGGCGTCATGCCAGCACCCACCCAGGCCACGTTCGACCGTCTTCGCGCC
The DNA here is from genome assembly GCF_001575205.1 of Tsukamurella pseudospumae. GTDB lineage: Bacteria > Actinomycetota > Actinomycetes > Mycobacteriales > Mycobacteriaceae > Tsukamurella > Tsukamurella pseudospumae. The sequence continues at coordinate 128,424 of NZ_LSRE01000013.1, read as the reverse complement.
CTTTCGGCGATCGATCACCCGGAGGAGCGGACATCGCGCGATGTCCTCGAAGCGTTCTCCGGGGAGAAGGTCACCACGATCCCCGTCGGCACCGCCGAGGACGTGGCCAAGGCCTTCGAGCGCGCCCGCGTCGCGCAGAAGCAGTGGGCGGCGCGCACCCCGCAGGACCGCGCGAAGGTGCTGCTGAAGTTCGCGGACCTGGTGGGGGACAACCGCGCCGAACTCATGGACATGGTGCAGCTGGAGACGGGCAAGGCCCGCCAGTACGCGCAGGAGGAGGCGCTGGACGTCGCGATGACGGCCCGCTGGTACGGCAAGAACGCGCCGAAGATCTTGGCGGAGAAGAGCACCGACGGCATGCTGCCGGTGTTCACCAAGACGCGCGTGCGGTACCAGCCCAAGGGCGTCGTCGGTGTGATCGCGCCGTGGAACTACCCCATCACCCTCGCGGTATCGGACGGCATCGCCGCGCTCGCCGCGGGCAATGCCGTGGTGCTCAAGCCGGACTCGCAGACCCCGTACTGCGCGCTCGCCGCCGTCGAGCTGCTGTACAAGGCCGGCCTGCCGCGCGACCTGTTCGCCGTGGTCCCGGGCCCCGGCGGCGTCGTGGGCACCGCGATCGTCGAGGCCGCGGATTACCTCATGTTCACCGGCTCGTCCGCGACCGGCGCCACGCTCGCCGAGCAGTGCGGCAGGCGGCTCATCGGTTTCTCCGCCGAGCTGGGCGGCAAGAACCCCATGGTGGTCACCAAGGACGCCGACATCGCGCACACGGCCGACGGTGCGGCCCGCGCCGCGTTCTCGAACTCGGGCCAGCTGTGCATCTCGATCGAGCGGATCTACGTCGAGCGGGAGATCGCCGACGAGTTCGCCCGCGCCTTCGCCGAGCGCACCGCCACGCTCGCACTGGGCGCGGGTTACGACTTCACCAACGAGATGGGCTCGCTGGCGTCGAAGGCGCAGATCGACACCGTGGCCGCGCATGTCGACGACGCGGTGGCCAAGGGTGCGACGGTGCTCGCGGGCGGTAAGGCCCGCCCGGACCTCGGCCCGTTCTTCTACGAGCCGACGGTGCTCAAGGACGTGCCGGAGGAGGCCGTCTGCTTCAAGTCGGAGACCTTCGGCCCGCTCGTGTCCATCTACCCGGTGGACTCGGTCGACGAGGCGATCGAGAAGGCCAACGACACCGAGTACGGGCTCAACGCCAGCGTCTTCGCCGGCACCACGAAGCAGGCGCAGCAGATCGCCGAGCGGATCAACGCCGGTACCGTCAACATCAACGAGGGCTACGCCGCGGCATGGGGTTCCACCGCTGCGCCGATGGGCGGCATGGGTATCTCGGGTGTGGGCCGGCGTCACGGCACGGAGGGCCTGCTCAAGTACTGCGAGTCGAAGACCATTGCGCAGCAGCGGATCATCGGCATCGGCGGCATCAAGGGTGTGCCCCGCAATGTCTTCCTGGGCATCGTGCCTTCGGCGATCAAGGCGCTCAAGCTGATCGGCCGGTAGGCCGACGAGCACCGATGGCCCCTCTGCGGAGGGGCCATCGGCGTCCTCCCGGTCAGGCGGGTACGCGGTCCAGGAATCCGGCGACGGTGGCGATCCGACGGTCCGCGTCGACGGTCACCACGTCGAAACCGATCACGGGCGGCTCGCTGCCCGCGGGGCCGAGGCCCCACTGGAAGCGCACCTGGTCGTGGTGCGCGTCCGGCTCCCCGACGAGCGTGAACTCGAAGCCGGGGAACTGCTCGTGCACGCCCTCGACGACGGCACCGATGGCCTCGGTCCCGGCGACTGCGGCCATCGGGTCCACGTAGGTGGCGTCGGGGGTCCAGTGCGCGTCGAGCAGCGCGCGACGGGTCTCCGGATCGACCGCGTTCCACGTGCTCAGGTAGGCGGTGACGATGTCGTTCATGATGTCCTCCAGTGTTTTTCGGATCCTGCTGATCGTTCGACGCCGAGTCTGCCGGCGGCGGGATCCGGTGACGATTACCTCCGAGGTCATGGTGGCGCTTCCCCCGCGCGACTAGATTCGCGTCCATGACGACGATCGAGGTCGGCCCGCTCCTGCGCACCTGGCGGCAGCGCCGACGGCTCAGTCAGCTCGAGCTCGCGAGCCGCGCCGAGGTCAGCGGGCGGCACCTGAGCTTCGTGGAGACCGGACGTTCGCACCCGAGCGCGGAGATGATCCTGCGGCTCGCCGAACACCTCGACGTGCCGCCGCGCGAACGCGATGCGCTCCTCGTCGCCGGCGGTTTCGCGCCGCGCCACGACAGCCCCGTCGACGCGGCGGGGGTACTCGCGTCGTTCCGCACGCTTCTGGACGCGCACGCGCCCTATCCCGCGGTGCTGCTCGACCGGTACTGGGATCTCGTGGACGCCAACGACGCGGTGCCGCCGCTCCTCGACGGCTGCGCGGCGCACCTGCTGGAGCCGCCGATCAACGTCGTCCGGCTGAGCCTGCACCCCGACGGGCTCGCGCCGCGCATCGTCGAGCTCGGGGCGTGGCGTGCGCACCTGCTGCACCAACTGTCCGCGCGCGCCGACCGGACCGCCGACCCGCGACTGGCGGCGCTGCTCGCGGAGTGCCGGGAGTACCCGGCCGGCGCACCGGCGCCGGAGCCCTCGGGCCCCGTCGTCGAGCTCGTGCTCCGCATGCCCGACGGTGCGCCGCACCTGCGGCTGTTCAGCGTGGTCAGCGCTGTGCTCACGCCCCACGACGCCACCGTCGACGAGCTGCATCTCGAAACCTTCCTGCCCGCCGACGAGGCGACCCGGGAACGGCTACAGGCGCGGCCCTGACGCCCGCAGCGCGGCGGTGATCGCCGCCGCGACGGCGCGCCCCTCCTCGGGGAACGGGTGCATCTCCGCGGCGCGGGGATCGTCGTCGACGCCGTTGATCCACGGTCGGGCGCTGCACAATTCGTGGCCCTTCGACGCGGGTTCCATGTCGACGTACTCCGCCTGAGTGCTCGCAGCGGCCTGCCGGACGGCGCGGTTGAGCCGCTCGGTGAGGATGCTCCGCATCCACGGGATCGACGCGGTGCGGAAGAACCGGATGGTCGCGCAGGAGCGGTCACCGTCGAGCACGGACGGATAGCCCACCACCAGGATCCGCGCCCGCGGCGCCCGCTCGCGGACCGCGCGGACGATGCGCTCGTTCGCCGCGGTGATCCGGGCGAGCCGGGCGGTGACGGCCCCGTCGGACAGGCGGGCCGGGCGGGTGCGCTCGTCCGCGGTGCAGCGCACCGTCTTCGAGGCCGACGGTGCCGCGCACGCCTCGAGGATGTTCGCGAACAGATCGCCGTCGTTGCCGCCGAGGGAGATCGTCACCAGCTTCGTCTCCGCGCCGATGCCGGTCAATTGCGGTGCGGCGGAGTAGTACCCGAGCTTCGGTGATCCGGCCCGCTGGCGGGTGAAGGCGTCGTCGGTCTTCGCGCCGCCGCAGGTGTTGTCCCGCAGTGCGTTCGGCGCGAGGCCCAGCGAGGCGGCGACGAGCTTCGGGTAGTTCTGCGTGGATCGCCCGCACGAGCGCTCCTGTTGCGAAGTGCCGACGGTGGCGTCGGCGGGCAGCGACGAGTAGGAATCTCCGAGCGCGACATAGGCCGGCGCGGGCGGGGCCGCCGCCGCCGGTGCGGCGCCGAGCACCGCCGTCGTGACGAGAACCGCCGCGCCGAGCAGGGACAGGGACGGGCGGGTGCGCATCGACATGCCGTCACTGTATTGCGCGCGGTCGACGGCCGCAGCCCGTCGAAATCCCGTTGCGGCGCGGAGCCGGATGCTGGAACCTGGAGGCATGGAGGTCACGTTCGTCAAGCGCCGGAACGGGTACGACGTGCGGATCACTCGTGCGAAGGGCCCGGAGCTCGCGCCGCGCGGCGGCCCGGGCGGCCGCCCGCCGGTGCCGCACGATATCGCGCATCTCATCGTGGAGGCCGAGGCGGGCCTGCGCGGCGGTGTGTTCGGGCGGCTCGCCGACGCCAACGGCCTCGACGGGCTGTTCTGGCCGGCCGATCCGGCGGAGCGCCGAAAGGCCTCCCGGCGCAATCGGCAGCCGACCCCGGCGCAGTCCGCGGACATGGCGCGGTCGGAGTACCTGGCGTCGCTGACCGCGGCGCTGTGGGAGGTCGAGCGCGGGCACCGGAAGCCGGAGCCCGCCTGGCCCGGCGCGCTCGAGGACGCCGATGTCGAGCCCGCCCTGCGGGACCGGATCTTCGCCCGCTACGACGACATCGCACCGCGCTGGGCCGCCCTTCCGGACGGCGGTGAACTCGTACTGCGGTGGTGAGACCGGATCGGGGCACGACCGGGACGGGACGGCGGACCGTCGGCGACGGGACCGGGACGTGAGCGGCCCACCGTGGGCACATGGCTCATGTGTTCACGAAATCCACTGCGGCACTGGTGATCGTGATGACGGTCGCCGCGTGCTCGGAGACGCTTCCGGGGATACCGGACGGGACGGGCGCCGGCACCGTCGGGCCGCTGGGGGAGGCGGACGGCGTCGTTGCGGACCACGTGGCCGTCGATGCCGACGTGCCCGCGGTGACGAACCTCGATCCGCGCCTGCGGCAGGCGGTGCGGAAGGCGGCGCTCGCCGCCGAGCGCGAGGGGGTGAGCACCTATCTCACGTCGGGCTGGCGCTCGCAGCGCTACCAGCGGTTCCTCTACGACGAGGCCGTGCGGCGCGACGGCGCGCAGGAGGCGGCGCGGCTCGTCGCGAGCCCGACGGACTCCGAACACGTGACGGGCGACGCGGTCGACATCGGGCCGGACGAGGCCGCCCGATGGATGAGTCGCAACGGCGAGCGGTACGGGCTGTGCCGGATCTACGAGAACGAGATCTGGCACTACGAACGCAGGTCCGGGCGCATGTGCCCGGACCTGGTCGCCGACGCCTCGGAGCGGCAGCGGTGAACTACGAGCTGACGCCCAGGCGGTTGAGCAGGTCGGCGTCGATGCCGTCGAGCTCGCGGGCGATGGCCTGGTGCGCCGGGCGACGCCGAGCCGGCGGCATCGACTCGGACGCGGTGACCGCGGTGCCCAGGTCGTCGAGGCGCTTCGCTACGGAGGCCGTGAAGGACTTGGTCTCCGCGTCGGGATGCGTGGCCGCGAGCTGGTCCAGCGAGCGCCGCGCCGCCGCGACGCGGGCGGAGAGCCCGCCGCCGTAGCCGGCGAACGCCGCGACCTCGTCGACGGGCACGCCCAGGCGCGAGGCCTTCGCCGCGTCCAACTGGTTCCGGCCGGCCTGCGCCGCGCGGTACGCGATCGGCACCACGACGGGCGCCAGCAGGCGCGCGGTGGAGATGTACCGCTTGAGCCGCGCCTCGGAGAGCAGCTTGCCCTCGACCGCCGCGCGAGCATTGGTCTCCGCGATCTTGAGGTTCGCCGCGTCCGCCTTGCCCTGCGCCTTCGCCACGATCTTCGAGCGCTGCAGGTCTGCTTTGAGGGCCTTGCGCTCACTCTTCGACGCACTCTTGACGACGCGCTTGGCGTCGCGATCGGCGTTCTTGGCGGCGAGCTTCGCCTCGAGGCGCGCCTTGGACTTGAGCGCCTTGGCCTGCGCGCGGCGCTCCGCGCGGGAGGACTTCTTCTTCTTGCCGAACAAACCCATCAGTGCACGTCCTTGTAGGTCAGTACTGCCGTCCGGTACAGCATTGCACAGCGCGGCTCCGCGAGTTGTCGGTGCCGCCCGCCATACTGCTAGGGAAGTGAACATCAACGAGGCAACCACGACGAATCCGGTGAGCGCAGGGTCGCTCACCGGTTGCCGGCACCGTCTGGCTCTCGAGGCCCGCGCCCCGCAGGGCGAGCCGGACCCGGGCATGGAGTTGCGGGTCGAGGCGGCCGCCGTGTTCCGCGCGTCGGTCCGGGACGGTCTGCCGGGACTCACCGTCATCGCGCCGGGTGAGGGAGCGGTCCGCCGCACCCTCGCGGCGATGGAGGCGGGCGCCGATCGGATCTGGAACGCCGTGCTGCCCACCGCGCACGACCGCCGCGGTCACAGCGAACTCCTGGTCCGGCTCGCCGACGGCTACATCCCCGTCATCGTCGTCAACCACAAGACCTGCGATCCCGTCTCCGGTTCGCGCCCCGCCCCCGGACCGGACGGCGCGCCCCGCGGGCCCGTGACCTCGCCGCTGGAGCGCTGGGAGCCCCACGAGGACCAGACGGTGCGGGTCCGCCAACACCGCGGCGACCAGATGCGCCTCGCCCACATCACTCGCATGCTGCAGGACACGGGGTTCGCGTCGCGCACGCTGCTCGGCGGGAGCATCGGGGTCGACGGTGCGCGGATCGTCGTGCACGAGGTCGGCCCGCTCCTGGCCGCCTACGACGAGCGGTTCGCGGACCGTCGGGCCGTGCTCGCGGGCGTCGTGGAGACGGAGCCCGTGCGCGTGGCCGAATGCCGGAGGTGCCCCTGGTGGCCCCAGTGCGCGCAGACCCTGACCCTGGCCCGGGACGTGAGCCTGGTGGCCGACGGCCGCTCCGCACCCGGCCTGCGCGAGGCGGGCATCGTCACCGTCGACCAGCTGGCCGAGTACGAGGGGCCCCAGCCCGAGGACGTGCCCGTCCCGATCGCCGACCTGCGCGCGATGGCGCGCGCCTGGCGCGACGGGCAGGTGCTCGTGCGGCGGCGCCCGGAGGTGACGGTGCGCCGGGCCGATGTCGAGGTGGACGTCGACATGGAGAGCTACCAGGAGTACGGCGCGTACCTCTGGGGCACGTGGCTGCGGCGCGACGGCGTCGAGCTGGGCTACCGGCCCTTCGTCACCTGGGACCCGGTGCCCACGCGTGACGAGGCGCGCTCCTTCGCGGAGTTCTGGGCCTTCCTCATGGACCGTCGCGCGGAGGCGCACGCCACGGGCAGGACCTTCGCGGCGTACTGCTACTCGCAGAACGCCGAGAACAAGTGGCTCCTGGCGTCGGCGGACAGGTTCGTGGGCGAGCCCGGCGTCCCGGTGCGGCGCGCGGTCGAGGAGTTCATCGCGTCACCGGAATGGGTCGACATGTTCGACGCGGTCGGCGATTCCTTCCTCTCACTGGAGGGCCGGGGCCTGAAGAAGGTCGCGCCCGTCGCCGGATTCCACTGGCGCGACGCCGAAGCCGGCGGCGAGGCCTCGATGCTCTGGTACCGCGTGGGCGTCGGGATCGACGGGGGATTCGGCGACGCCGAGCGCGCGGTGCAGCGGCAGCGGATCCTCGAGTACAACGAGGACGACGTGAAGGCCACGGCCGCGCTCCGCGCGTTCATGTCGAGCGACCGCGTACTCGCGCTGCCGGTGGTGGGCGCTTAGGCCTGCGCCTGGCGGAGGTGCGCGCGCCGCAATGCGTCCGCGAAGCTGCCGCTGCCGAGCAGTGCGATGCCGCCGAGGATCGCGATCATGGCGGGGGAGAGCTGGCGCGCCGTCTCCGCGGCGACCGGCGCCACGCGCTGCGCGGACGTGACCGCCGACGCGAACACCGTGGTCTCCTGGGGGCCGGTGCTCTGGTTGCTCGTCGGGCGGTCCGTGTCCGACGGTGCCGGCTTCGGCGCGGCCGGAGCCGGTGCGGGAACCGGCTTCGGGACGGCCGGTGCCGGCGCAGCGGCGACGGGACCCACCACGAGGGGAGGGACCACGACCGGTGCGGGCGCCGCGGCGGCGGGCGCCGCGGGAGCGGCGGCCGGAGCGCTGGGCTCGTCGGCAGTGGCGGACGAATCGTCGCCCAGGCCCGCCGTGGTCTCGGGGAGCGGACTGCCGGTGCGGACGCCGGGGGTCTCGGGCTTCGCCGGACCCGTCGACCCGCCGGTCGAGGATCCGCCGGTCGAGCCGGAGGGGATCGACGGTGCCGTGGCGCCGCCGGACGAGCCGCTGCCCGAGCCGCCGAAAATGCCACCCAGGATTCCGCCGATGATGCCGCCACCGTGGTGGCTGCCGCCGTTGCCGCCCGTTCCGCCGGTTCCGGTCGTGCCGCCGGTTCCACCACTCTCGGTGCCGGTGCCGGTGCCGGTGCCGGTGCCGGTGCCGCCGGTGCCGGTTCCAGTGCCGCCGTTGCCGTTGCCGTTGCCGGTGCCGCCGTTGCTGTCGTTGCCGGAGTTCGAGGGGTTGACGCCCCGTCCGTAGCTACCGCCCGAGCCGGACGCCGAGCTGTCGCCGCCGCGGACACCGCCGCCGGAGTTGCCGTCGTTGGAGTTGCTGTCGTCGTTGCTCGACGAGGACGAACTCTCGCTCTGCGAGGTCGACTGGCCTCCATCGGAGGAGCCGGACGAGGTGTCGGAATCGGGGGCGGCCCACGCCGGCGCGGATGCGATTGCACCGACTGCCAGGGCCGTTACGATGACGGCCCGAATGCGGCGGGAAAGATGCGCAGGGCGAGACACAACGCACCCCTTCCGCAGTTGTCGCACAGTTATGAGTAAGAATACAGCATGGATGCACTGATTCGATAGGCGATCACGAAGAGGTCGTGGCCGATGGCAAAGTGCGCTATAGTGTGATCAAGCTTGGTGGACTCGCAACAGACGAGGTGGGGCCACAGGCGGCAGGTCGTGCCGGTGATAGAGAGGGATGGCACAAAGTGGACACAGGTAATAAGTACGACAGCGACGCCCTGGTGGGTCAGGGTCTGTTCGCGAGTCGGCTCGAGGAGCTGTTCCGCACGGTGCCCGGCCCCAACGGTCGCGCATTCACCGCGAAGGCGATCGCCCAGCGGTCGACGGCCCTGGGCTTCCGCCTGGGCGAGTCCTACCTGAGCCAGCTGCGCTCGGGCAAGGCGAAGTCGCCGTCGTTCCGCACCGTCGAGGGCATCTCCGCGGCATTCGGTGTGGACGTGCACTACTTCCTCGAGGACGAGGCGGCGCAGCGCACGCGTGACCAGATCCACCTCATGCGGCTCCAGGCCGACACCAAGGTGCAGATGGCCGCGTTCCGCCTGGCAGGCCTCTCGCCGGACTCGGTGAACATGGTCAACGAGCTCATCAAGGTGCTCCGGGTGCAGCAGGGCCTGCCCGCCGATCCGCCGGAACTTCCCGTAGACTCGCGCGAAACTGAGGGACTGTAACCTTCTCCGGTTGACCTCGCCGCTCAGCGGCCCGTAGGACGGGCCGCGAGCGCGCGTCTGCCGGTCCGCGCCGTCCCTCCTGGATCCGTCGAAGGAGGGGCGTGCGTGCGTTCCGTCAAGGCCCTTCGCCGCCTCTGTGAGAACGAGGTGCGCAGTCTCGACCTCGACCTGCCCTTCGACGCGGTGCAGCTGTGCGAGAAGTACGGCAAGCGCCGCGGTCGGGACATCCTGGTGATCTCGCAGCCGCTTCCCGTCGGAATGCCGAACGGGCTGTGGCTCGTCGGTGACGACGCGGACTACTTCTTCTACCAGGCGAACACGTCGCGCACCCATCGCGACCAGATCATCATCCATGAGTTCGGCCACCTCATCGCCGGTCATCAGAACGCCGGCCCCTCGGTGCACGCGGAGCAGATGCCCGCCGAGGAGGCCGACGCCGCCCTGCACCGGACCTGTTACGACGACGCGAACGAGTGGGAGGCGGAGATGATCGCCTCCATCATCCTCGGCTGGGCGTCCGAGGCCGGTGCCCTCGCCGGCCGCACCGCGAAACACGACAGCCTGCGCGGCATCCAACGCGCGTTGGGAGGACATTCCCGGTGGCTGTGAAGATCGTGAACGTACTCGGCGTCGCGTTCTTCACCCTGGTGTTGTGCTACCGCGTCGACCGGCTCTACCGCGCCAAGGCCGGCATCCAGGCCGTGGCCGTGACCGTCGCCATCGCGGCGCTCACCCTGGCGGTGCTCCTGCTGAACTCGCCCCTCGCCTCGAGCATCGACGGTGCGCTGTGGCGCGGCTCCAGCCGCCTCGGCGGCTACGCGGCGCTGGCGCTGGGCGTGGCCGCGCTCGCCGTCGCCTTCTTCTACGGCCCCACCGAGTCCGCGCGGCAGCGTCGCGCCGGCATGGAGGCGGTCCCGCTCCTCGCGTCCGTCATCGGTCTGTCCGTCGCGATGACGGTGATGCCGCCGTCGCTGCGCGATGCCACCCTGGACACGCTCACCGTGCAGGAGCTCGGCTTCGCCGTGTTCTTCGCGATCGCGGGCGGCTACCTCATGTACGGCCTCGCGGACTGCGTCCTGTCCCTCACGCGACTCATGCCCTTCGCGGACGGCTACCTGGTGACCTCGCTGCGGCTCATGGCCGCCGGCCTCGCGCTGACGGCGATCGGCTCCCTCACGCAGGTCGTCTTCGTGCTCACCAGCATCGTGCACGCCGTGTCCTGGCCGGTCCTGCTCACGGTCTCGCGCGGGTGCACCGCGGTGGGGATCGTGCTGTTCGTCATCGGGCTCAGCTACCCCGGTGTGCGGGGCTTCTTCGTGCAGCTCGACTACCGCAAGCGGCACCGCCGGGACTACAAGCGGCTGGAGCCGCTGTGGCAGCTCCTGACCACCGCGGTGCCCGAGGTCGTGCTCGACGCGAAATCGGCCGGCAAGGACCCGCACCTGCGGTTCCAGCGACGTGTCGTCGAGATCCGGGACGTACTGGTCCAGCTCAGCCCCTACCTGCCGGACGACTTCGGCGACGGGGTTCCCGAGGAGAACGTGCACAACCTGCTCGTCGCGATCGACCTGCGTAACGAGGCCGGGGCGGCCCCGGCACCGTCGAGCATGGTGCTGCCGCCCGAGGGCACCTCGATAGACGACGACGCCGCCCCGCTCCTCGTCCTGTCGGACGCGGTCGGGGCGACGCCGGCGGAGGAACTGCAGATCTAGCGCGGAGCCATCCGAATGGCCCCATCCATGCGCACCGTCTCGCCGTTGAGGTAGTCGTGCTGCGAGAGGAAGTACGCGAGGTCCGCGTACTCGGACGGCTCGCCGAGGCGCTGCGGGAAGGGCACGCCCGCCTCAAGGGTCTGCTTGAACTCGGGGGTCACGCCGGCGAGCATCGGGGTGTTGATGATGCCGGGGGCGATGGTGTTGACGCGGATGCCGAACTGCGCCAGGTCGCGCGCCGCGGTGATGGTCATCGCGTGCACGCCGCCCTTGGAGGCGGTGTAGGCGATCTGGCCGATCTGGCCCTCGAAGGCGGCGACGGACGCGGTGTTGACGATGAGGCCGCGGGAGCCCTGCGCGTCGGCCGTCTCCTGCTTGCTCATCTGGTCGGCGGCCAGGCGCATGACGTTGAACGTGCCGACCAGGTTGATGTTGATGACGGTCTGGAACAGGTCCAGGGCGTGCGGGCCGTTCTTGGAGAGGATGCGGCCGGCCCAGCCGACGCCGGCGCAGTTGACGGCCACGCGCAGCGGGCCGGCCTTGACGGCCTCGGCGATCGCGGCGAGGACCTCGTCCTCCTTGGTCACATCGGTGGCGATGAGGTGCACGTTCTCGACGGGGGTGGCCTTGTCGATCGACGGCTGCAGGTCGAGCCCGAAGACGGTGGCGCCCGCCTCGGCGAAGCGCTTGGCGGTGGCGGCGCCGAGGCCGGAGGCGGCGCCGGTGACGATGACGGAGGAGCCGGACACGTCCATGGCTGTTTCCCTTCTGTGGTGACATGCGCCCTCGCCGGTGGGCGGGGCGACCCGTCTCACAGTAGTGAGCGGCCGTTCTTCAGGGCGCGGGGGTGCCGGACAGCTCATCGGCCGGGGCGAGGGCGGACCGTCGGGCCACATGGGCGCGCCGGACCGCGTACAGGCCCAGGGCGGTGACGGCCGTCGTCAGCGCGAGGGTCACGGCCACCGCGGTACCGCTGGTCAGCCCGACGATCGCGTCGACGAGCATCCACCCGGCGAAGCCGAAGAACAGCACCGTCGCGATGACGTGCACCGCGCGCTCGGGGATGCGGTGCCCGAACAGTGCGCCGACCGCGATCGCCATGCCGCCGGCCAGGATCATGCCGATCGTCGAGCCGATCCAGATACCCAGCGCGTTGTGGCCGGTGGAGAGGGTGATCGTGGCGAGCATGGTGCGGTCGCCGAGCTCGGCGAGGACGAACGCCGAGGTCACGGCCAGGAACACCGCCCAGTTGGAGCGCGCGGACGCCGCGGTGTCGGGCTGCTCGTCGTCGTCGGGGCCCTCGCCACGCCAGGTCCAGAACGCGAACGCGAGCATCGTGAGCGCCGCGCCGACCGCCAGGACGTGCGTCGGGAGTGCCGCGCCGACCGTCGCCCCGATGACCACCGATGCGGCCTGGATCGCGACGGTGGCCACGGTGATGCCGGCGAGGACGGTGGCCCAGTGGTGCTTCATGGCGAACGTGAGCGCCATCAGCTGGGACTTGTCCCCCAGCTCGGCGAGGAAGACGACCAGGAAGCCGACGATCAAAGCGTTGAACACGGTGGAACCTCCGAAAAGACCTGTGCCACACGGATCCGCGTTCGCAGACCGCGCAAGTGGCACAAAGGTCTCGCCCACCGCGACGTGCGGTTCGCGGGGCCGGGCGCCATCGGGGTTCCAGTGTGTCGACCGCGCGATTGGGGGCTACTCCCCTTCGTGCATAGTCCAGCGTAGTCACGCCTCAGCGGAATCGCAAGTAACGCAATAGTTTTAACGACCTGTCGCAGTTCTTCAGGCGTCCTGTGCGAGGGTTTCGGCTCCCCGTATCCGACGGTGCCGGTGCCCCGTTCAACGCCGGTGGGCCAGCAACTGCGCCATCGGGAAGCGGTAGCCCTTGTCGCGGTACACGATCCGCCAGGCCTCGTCGAAACCCGCCTCGGCGAGGACCTCGCCGAACCCGTCCGGGTGCCATCGCCAGGCCGGCGCGACGGCGTGATCGAAGGGGATCGGCGGGCCCGGCTCGTCGGCCGCTTGGAACGCGACGAGCACCGGCGAGCCGGGGGACAGGAGCGCGGCCCAAGCCCCCAACGCCCGGCGGACCTCGGACGGTTCCACGTGAATCAGGCTGAACCGGGCGAGGATCGCGGCGATCGGGCCGGCGGGCAGGGCGCTGAGGGAGGCGTCACCGTCGACGAAGGGAACGTGGGGGTGCAGCCTGCGGGCGTGGGCGAGCATGCCGGGGCTCGGATCGACACCGATCACGTCGAGGCCCCGCGCGGTCAGATCGGCGGCGACGTGCCCGACACCGCACCCGACGTCCACGGTGCGACCGGGGCGACCCGCGGCCGCCTCCGCGAACGCAGCAGCGGCGTGCGCCTCGATCGGGAACTCGTACGGGTCCGGAAAGGTCTCCGCGTAGAGATCGGCCATCGCGTCGTACCCCGGCTGCGTCATGCGATCACTGTGGCACGGGGCACCGACATCTCAGCGCGCGGCGGGATCCCCCTCGATGTCCGTGATCTGCCAGTTGCGCTTCTTGTCGAGGGTGACGTTGTAGACCGAGACCGTGGACGCCCCGGCCGGCGCCTTCACAGAGGTCGTGCGGATCCGTACGAAGCACGTCGCGCGCCACGTGTCATTGCCCAGCGACGTGATCTCCGCACCCGCGAGGCCGGCGGTCGAGACCCACTGGAGATCCCGGTAGAGGGACTCCATACCGACGGAGGCGTCGGTCAGTGTCCGGGCGAGTTCGGGTGTGGTGCCTCGGGTCAGCCTCGCGCGCCACTGGCCGAACTCGCGGTAGTCGACGGTGGCGGCGCCGACCGCGTACTGCTCGCAGGCGATCCGACGGGCAGTGGCCTCGTCGCCGGGGGCCGGCGCGGCGTGTGCGACGGCGGGGCCGAGGGCGGCGAGGGAGACGGTGGACATGAGCACTGCTGCGGAGCCGCGCGAGATCATGGAGATCCTTCCGATGACGTGAATACCGTAATCACGATAACGAAAAACGGTACTCCTGTCGCGCGAGATGTGCCCCGACGACGAAACCCCGCCGGCGCAGTGCGCTGGACGGGGTTCCGAGGCTGAGGGGATGAGGACTCAGGCGGTGGCGGCGGCGTAGCGCGCGGCGACGTCGTCCCAGTTCACGACGTTCCACCAGGCCTTCACGTAATCGCCCTTGACGTTCTTGTACTGCAGGTAGAAGGCGTGCTCCCACATGTCGAGCTGCAGCAGCGGGGTGAGGGCCTCCGAGATGTTGCCCTGCTGGTCGGTCAGCTGCTGGATGACGAGGCGCTGCCCGATGTGGTCGTACGCGAGCACGGACCAGCCGGAGCCCTGCAGCGTCATCGCGACGGCGTTGAAGTGCGCCTGGAACTTGTCGAAGCCGCCGAACTGGTCGTCGATGGCCGCGGCCAGGTCGCCGACCGGCTTGTCGCCGCCGTTGGGCGACATGTTCTTCCAGAAGATGGAGTGGTTGGTGTGGCCACCCAGGTGGAAGGCGAGGTTCTTCGAGAGCAGCGGCGCCTTGGTGGCGATCGAGCCGTCCTCGCGGGCCTCGGCGAGCTGCTCGAGGGCCTGGTTGGCGCCGGCGACGTACGCGGCGTGGTGCTTGCTGTGGTGCAGCTCCATGATCTCGGCCGAGATGTAGGGCTCGAGAGCGCTGTAGTCGTAGTCGAGGTCCGGCAGAGTGTAGACGGCCACGTCTTTCCCTTCGATTGCGAGGACGATCGTCCTCTGATTGGTCCTACGTACTCGTCCAGCTTTTCTTATCTGGAATGGTTCCGCAATAAGGACGGCCGAATGCGCATGAAGTGCTGTTGAGGTTCGTGCGGGGCTTCAGCCGCCCGCCGGGGCTTCAGCCCAGGGCGATGATGAGCACGAGTGCGAGCGCGAGCGCGGCGACGGTCAGGCCGGTGCGGGTCAGCGAACGCGAGAAGTGCACGGTGCACGAGCTGCGGGCCGCCGCATCGGCGCCCGTCGCGATGGATCGAGTGTGCTTGACCGCCATCGCGCCCTCCCGTGATTGCAACTGTGAATTCTGTCACAGCTGTGGTGTGGACCACCATAGCCGACCTACACGGACGTAGGAAATCGGATCTGATATCGCGCCCCGATAATCCGCACCCGAAGTCCGCGTCGCCGGATTGTCCGATATTTGTTGTTCACGCGAGTGAATGTGACCTATTAGACCGCCGGATTGCTTTACGGCGCTCACCTGCGTCGCGACCGACGCGGTCGATAGAATCGGTCGCAGTTCCTATCGCAAACGCTTGGAATCCGCCGTGTGCGGACGGATCATGGTTGTCATGACCGGATTCAGCATCGGGGTGCGCACCCAGCACCCGCACGCTGGTCGGGCCGGCCGCATTCGCACCCTCGTCGGCGGCCGCCAGACCCGCGCCGACATCGTCGTGTCGATGACACTGCTCGTCGCCTCGTTCACCGCGACCATCGCGAACCTCGTGCTCGCGGTGCGCGCGCTGCCCTCGTTCCGCGACTGCGCGGCGATGGCCTGCAGCTACGGCGGCGACCTCGACGTCCTGGCGATCACGTTCCTGACCTCGATGCTGCTCGGCACCACCTTCGGCGCCCACGCGGTGCTCAACCTGCTCAACCGCCGCAACGCCTGGGGCTACGCGGCGCTGGACGCGCTCGTCTCGGTGGGCTGCCTGTTCGGCGGCCTGGCCTGGATCGCCGCAGCCTGATCGGCCAGGGCCCCGTCGACCGCGGGAGGCTAGCCTGGACCCCATGACGGCCACCACCTCACCCGCCCGGTGGAGCCTGCGCGCCGCGGCCGGTCCCCTCGCCACGGCGGCGGCGGTGGGCGCGACCGCTCTCGCCCTGCACCTGCGCGACCCGCACCAACAGGGCAGCTGGGGCGTCTGTCCGCTGTACGCGGTGACCGGCCTGTACTGCCCGGGCTGTGGCGGCCTCCGCGCGATCAACGACATCACCAACGGTGCGTTCGGCGCCGCTCTCGGGTCGAACGCGCTCGTCTACCCCGCCGCGGCGATCGTGGTGTGGCTGTGGATCGGCTGGCTCGGCAGAAAGGTCGGCTTCCGGGTCCCGTCCCTACCGACGAACACCTACCTGTGGGTCACCGTCGGCGTCCTGATCGCGGTGTGGACCGTCGCCCGCAACCTCCCGGGCTCACCACTGGCGCCCTGACCTGCGCCGACGCCGAGATGTCGGGGTGGCCCGCTACCGTCGGGGCCATGAGTCCTCTCGTGACCGATCTGCAGGACGCGGCCAAGGCCGCGAGCCACCGCGTACGCGCCGCCCTGGGCCAGGCCGGCGGAGTCGTCCCCGTCGTCCGCCTGGAGGGCCCGATCGCCGCGCCCGCGATGTCCGGCGGGCTCGGCCGCGGCGCGCTCAACCTGGCCGGTGTCGAGCCGGTGCTGCGCCGCGCCTTCGAGACCGACGACGCCGTCGCCGTCGCGCTCGCGCTGAACAGTCCCGGCGGCTCGCCCGCCCAGTCCGAGCTCATCGGCACCCGCATCCGGCAGCTCGCGGAGAAGCACGACCTGCCGGTGCTGGCGTTCTGCGAGGACGTCGCCGCGTCGGGTGGCTACTGGCTGGCCTGCGCCGCCGACGAGATCTTCGTGACCAGCACGTCCATCGTCGGATCGATCGGTGTCATCTCGGCGAGCTTCGGCGCGAAGGAGTTGATCGGCAAGATCGGCCTGGAGCGGCGCGTGTTCACCGAGGGGGACGCCAAGCATCGCCTCGACATGTTCGAGGACGTCCGCGAGGGTGACCTCGAGTGGCTGCACGGCATCCAGGGCGACATCCACACCGCCTTCCGCGAGTGGGTCCGGTCCCGCCGCGGCGATCGCCTGGGCGAGGATCCCGCCCTGTTCACGGGCGAGGTGTGGATCGGCCGCAAGGCCGTCGACCTGGGCCTCGCCGACGGCATCGGCACCCTGCGCGGCGTCCTCGCCGACCGCTTCCCCGACGCGGAGATCGAGGCGATGCACACTCCGAAGCCGCTGCTCGCCCGGCTGCTCGGCGGCAGCACCGCGATCGACGGTGCCGGGCTCGCCGCGTCGCTCACCGCCGGGGTGCTCGACGGTGCGCTGTCCGGTCTCCAGCGCCGCGGCCTGTGGGCGAATTACGGATCCTGACGTGATCGATCCACAGGGCGAAGGATCCGCGCTGGTGAAGCGTGCACAACACAACCCTCAACCTGTGGATGAGCCTGTGGAAACTGTGGATGAAGCCGCTCGGAGGCATCGCCTTCGCGCTGATATCTCCGGGGAGTCCACCCCCGCGCGTGGAAGACTGGTGCTATGACGGACTACTCCGGCGACGGCCCGATCCCCGTCGACGCGCTGCCGGCCGATGTGGCGGCCGCCGCGGCGATCACCCTGCTCGACGTCCGTGAGCAGGACGAATGGGACTTGGGCCACGCGCCCGGCGCGCTGCACATCCCGCTGGCCGAGCTGCCGGTCCGGTTCGAGGAGCTCGACCTCGACTCCGAGGTACTGGTGATCTGCCGCGGCGGTGGCCGCTCGGAGCAGGCCGTGCGCTATCTCGAGACCGTGGGTGTCGAGGCGGTGGTCGTGGACGGCGGGATGATCGCGTGGGCGTCGTCCGAACGGCCCGTCGTGCGCCCGGACGGCACCCCGGGGGCCGTCTGATGCACCCGACCTCGGCGCGCACCGAGGCCCCGCGCCGGCGCATCCGCTGGCTGGCGCGCCGCCCGCCCGAGACGCTCCCGGTGCCGAGGCGGGCACCGTCGGGCCCGAAGCCGACCCCGCGCTACCCGGCCGTCCCGCGCTGGGGGCTGCGGCAGGACTTCACGCCCGTGCCGGCCGCGCCGCTGAGCGCGGCGGAGGCCGCGGCGGACGTGACGCCCTTCGTGCTCCGCCTGACCACGGTGATCGTCTTCGTCGCCGCCGCGGCCGAGGCGCTGGCCTACCTGCTGCTGGTGATCAACCGGGCGGGCCCGGTGCCCGGCTGGCTCGCGATCGTGGCGACGGTCGCCGTGTTCGCGACGGGATGGCTCGCCGTGCTCGCGGTCCTCGCGCTGATCGCGGTGCTCGCGCTGTGGCTGCAGGCGGCCCGCGCCCGCGCCTTCGCCGAGCTGGGCACCCGTGAGCCACGGCCCGTCTGGCAGCTCTGGGTGTACTGCCTCGTCCCGGTGGTGAACCTGGTGGCGGCGCCGGTGCTGGTCCTCGAGCTGGTCGACGCGCAGCGGCGCGCGGACGGCGCGCGGACGGATCGTCGCGCGATGTTCATCCGGCGCTGGTGGGCTGCGTGGATCGCGCTGACTATCGTCACCGTGGCGTGCATGGCGTACTCGTTCGCGGCAGGCGGCCTGCAGCACGGCGCCGACGCGATGGTGTACACCGCGCTGACCTATCTGCTGTCCGGCGCGTTCCTGCTGGTGACGGCGCGATCGGTGCGCATGATCGACGGGGGGCCGACGGCCCGCGAACGGGAGGAGACGCGATGGCTGGCGGCGTAGCGGGGGTCGTGGCGCACCGGGGAGCGAGCGGCGAGTACCCCGAGCACACGATGAGCGCGTTCGAGGCGGCCGTCGCCGAGGGTGCCGACGCCATCGAGTGCGACGTGCGGCTCACCAAGGACCAGCACCTCGTCTGCCTGCACGACCGCACCGTCGAGCGCACCTCCGACGGCACGGGCGCCGTCTCCGAGCTCGACCTGGCCGACCTCAAGGCCATGGACTTCGGCTCCTGGAAGCGGCCCGGGCACCCCGAGCCCGTCGTCACCCTCGACGAGTTGATCGAGCTGGCGCGCGCGTCCGAGCGGAAGCTGTTCGTGGAGACCAAGCACCCCGTGCGGTTCGGCGGCATGGTCGAGCAGAAGCTCGTCGCCGCACTGCAGCGGCACGGGCTGGCCAAGCCCGCCGACCTGCGGGACGCGCCGGTCACCGTCATCTCGTTCTCCGGCTCCGCAGTCTGGCGCGTGCGGCGCAACGCTCCCGGGGTGCCCGCGGTTCTGCTCGGCGAGGCCTCGCGGCTGCTGGGCGGCGGCGCGGCCACGGCGGTCCGGGCGCAGGGCATCGGCCCGTCGGTGGAATCCCTGCGCGAGCGTCCGGACACCGTCGCCAAGGCACGGGCCGCCGGCCGATTCACCTACTGCTGGACCGTGGACTCCGAGGTCGACGTCGCGCTGTGCAACGGACTCGGCGTCGAGTGGATCGCGACCAACCACCCGGCGCGCACGCGGTCCTGGCTGCGCGGATAGGCTTCCCGCATGGGTAGACGCGAACGCAATGCCACTCCCCGCGAGGGATCCAACCGTGCCGAGAAGCTGGCCGCGCAGCGCGCCCGCACCGAGGCCGCCGAGGCCGTCACGGCCCGCCCGTTCGAGGGCCTGGCCGCCGAGTGCGACATCGTCGCGCTGCGCCAGTTCGTCCCCAGCGCCACGGCGCCACTGAAGGTCGCGGGCGCGAACCGCGAGGTCCGCCTCGCGACGGTGCTCCCGGGCGCCGCGTACGCGCTGGTCCGCGAGGAGGCCGACGGTGTCGTCGGCTACGCCGCGCTGCAGACCGCCACCCGCCCCGAGGCGCCCGGCGCCGCGCTCGCGGGTGCCGCCCGGTTCGCCGCGGACGCGTCCGTCGGCGAGGCGCTGTCCGAGACGCCCGACGGTGCGCTGCTCGAGGTCCTCGACGCCGCCGCGCCGCTCGAGATCACCGTGCACAAGGACTTCGACTGGTGGCTCGCGGGGACCGCCGGAACGGACGCGCAGACCCAGCAGCTCGTCGAGCACGCCAACTCCCTGATCACGCCCGCCGCCCGCCTGGACCTGGGCGCCGACGGGATCGGTGCGCCGTGGTGGGCCGACACGGGGTCGAAGGCGCACCTGCGCTGGGTGCACCCCGCGCCCGAGGACGAGCTCATGGCCGCGCTGGCCCGCGTGCACGCCGCCGGCGGCCTGACGGTGGGTGAGGGCTCCCGGTTCGCCGGCTCGTTCCGGTCCGACGGCCTGCTGGTCCCCGTCTTCGACCTCGACCGCGAGTCGCACCCCGACGAGTGGGTGCCGGGCACCGTCGAACTGGCCAAGCGGCTGGCCGAGGCCCTGGCCGACGACAGCGAGCTCACCGCCGCGCAGCGGCGCTCGCGCGACGGCCTGCGCGGCCGTCAGGTGTCGCTGTAGGGCTCAGCCCGGGAAGCGGTCGCCGAGGGCGCCGTGGAGGTACGCGGTGATCGTGCCGCGGATGTCGTAGGTCGCCGTGCTCGGATCGAGGGCGCCGAGCGTGCGGGCGAGCCGCGGCCGGTCGATCACGTGCTGCGGGATCTCGCGCTCGTACCAGGCGCTGGACGTCGGGCGGGCGTCCCGCAGGGCGTGGTTCGTCCGGACGGTCACCTCGCCGATCACGATGCGCCACAGGCCCAGCAGCAGGTGCAGTGACTCGTCCTCGGGGATGTCGAGGCGGTCGGTGGTCTGCAGGAACTCGTCGAAGGACCACGCCGAGTAGGCGTCGATGATCTCGTCGCCGGCGAGGACGTCGATCACCCACGGGTGCTGGGTGAGGTGCTCGATGACCGCGAGCGGCAGTTGGATCAGGCGCTCGCGCGGGTCGTCGGACAGGTCGGGGATCGGCGTGTTCCACGACTGGTGCTCGAGGACGGCGCCCAGGAGGTCGTTCTTCGAGTCGAAGTAGTGGTAGATGCCCATCGCGCTGATGTCGAGGCGCGCGGCGAGGGTCCGCATCGAGAACTTCAGCGGCCCGTCGTTGGTGAGGATGTCCGCGGCAGCGGCCACCACCTGCTCGCGATTCACCTTCGGCGGACGGCCGATGCGGCCGCGTTCAGTCATGACGTCACCTTATCCGGTTCCGGGGGTCCCACTGAGTAGACGTGCGGGAATGGGCTGGTCGGCGGCGATCAGGCCGAAGAACTCGGTGGTGTTCTTCCCCCACGCGAGCGAGTCGCCGTCACTGGTGTACTCGCTGCCGGCGGTCGGGGTGGTCGTCGTGACGGTGCCGCCGCGCAGTGCCCACGCGAGCCGGCCCAGGTCCCACAGGTGCGTATCGGAGTCGACGGTGAGCGCGTCGGCGACCGCGTTCGACAGGCCCCACAGCTCGAACGGGTTGAGCAGCGTGGTGGGCGAGGTCGTCTCCTTGAACAGCGCCGACATGAACTCGCGCTGGTGCACCACCCGGTCGAGGTCGGCGTTGGGGGTCGCGCGGGTGCGGACGTAGCCGAGCGCCTGCGCGCCGTCGAGCTCCTGGCAGCCCGCCTTGAGCCGGATCCCGGCCTTCGGGTCGTTGATCGGGTACTTCGGGCACATCTCGACGCCGCCGACCGCGTCGACCATGTTCGCGAAGCCGCCGAAGCCGATCTCCGCGTAGTGGTCGATGTGGACGCCGGCGGCCTTCTCGAAGGTCTGGACCAGCAGCTGCGCGCCGCCCGCATCGCCCGCACCGGACGTGCTCCCGAGGAAGTACGCGGCGTTGATCTTGTGGCCGCCCTGGCCGGGGATCTGCACGTACAGGTCGCGGGGGATCGAGATCAGCGTCGCATCGCCCGACTCCGGGATGTGCACCAGCATGATCGTGTCGGTGCGCGCGCCGCCGAGGTCGCCGCCCGTGGCCAGCGCCTTCTGCTGCGCGGGCGTGAGCCCCTCGCGCGCATCGGTGCCGACGAGCAGCCAGTTGGTGCCCGGTGTGTCGGCGATCCGCCCGGAGTAGGCGGCGAGCGCGTCGATCCGCTTGAGCTTGCCGTCGAAGTAGAACGTGCCCGCGACCGTGCCGACGAGGAGGAGCACGACGATCACCACGAGCCAGCGGAAGGGGTGCAGCTTGCGCTTGCGGCGCACCTTCTTGGGCGCCGGTGCCTGCGGTTCGGGGGCGGCGGCGGACCGTCGGCCCCGGTCCTTGTTGCGGGGTGGGCGCGGGGGCGGCGGGACGCGTCCGCCACTGCTGCCCCGGGCCCCGACGGTGCGCTGGACCTCGTCCGCGGGGAGCGGCTCGGGGGCCTGGCGGGGCGCCCAGTCCTGTCGGGGCTGCGGAGCCGGTCGCTCGACGCGGGTGGCGCGGGGTTGGGCCGACGGTGCGGCCTGCCCGGGGCGACTGTGCGGCTGCTGACCCTGTTGCGGCGGCGGTACGGGCCGTCCGCCCTGCGGTGGGCGGGGGATGCCCTGGGGGTGCCGGGGCGCGCGGGAGCGCGGGTCGCCCTCGGGCACCTGCGACCAGGCGAGGTTCGGCTGGTGCCGGTCCCGGCCGCGCGGTCGTTCGTCGTTCACGTCGTCCGACTGTACGGGCCGTGACTGAGAATTCAGCGTAGGAAGCCGAGGTGCGGCCGCAGGAGCGCGTACCCGACGAAGGCGACCACATCGAGCAGGAAGTGCGCGATGACCAGCGGCCACAGCCTGCGCCAGCGGTCGTAGGCGGCGCCGAAGACCAGGCCCATCACCAGGTTCCCGAGGCCGGCGCCGAAGCCCTGGTAGAGGTGGTAGCTGCCGCGGAGCACCGCGGACGACGCGAGGGTGCCCGCGCGACCCATCCCGAGCTGCCGCAGCCGCGTCATGAGGTAGCCCACCACCACGACCTCCTCGGCCACGGCGTTGCCGGCCGCGAGCAGGACGTAGGTGAGGATCCGCCACCACTGCACGTCGCCCGACGCGGGCACCACGCTCGCGGTCACGCTCAACGCCCGCCCGGCGGCGTAGAGCGCCAGGCCGGGGATCCCGATGAGCGCGGCCAGGCCCGTGCCCAACCCGATGTTGCGCATGAGCGCGGCGCGCGGGCCGCGCAGCGCGAGGCCGATGTCCGCGAACCCGATGCCCGACCGGATCAGCAGGTAGAGCGCCAGTGCGGCCCATCCGAACAACTGGACCGCGCCCAGGACCTGCAGGAGGAAGTCGATGACCGCGTGCGGGCTGCGGACGGGGTTGAGGGTCACCGTCGTCGATCCGACCCCGGCCCCGAGCTGGTAACCGATCAACCGGACCAGCGAATACAGCCCCGACCAGGCGAAGGTCACCGTCAGGACGATCGCGACCTCGGCGCGCAGCAGGCGGCGCTCGCGCGGCGCGGCTTCGGGGACGGTCACGGGGCCACCCTAGCGGGGGCGTTGTACGATTCGCGCGATCGAAGCCCACCGCCCGAAGGGGAACACGCGTGTCCGCTCCCACCGAGTCCCGCCTGGGACCGCTCGACCGGTTCTTCCGCATCTCCGAGCGCGGTTCGACGGTGCCCCGCGAGCTCCGCGGCGGCCTCGTCACGTTCTTCACGATGGCCTACATCGTGGTGCTCAACCCGATCATCATCGGCGGCGTCGTCGGGCAGACGAAGAACGTCGACGTGCTCGGCCACGTGCTGCCGACCGCGCAGGTCGCCGCCGTGACCGCCCTCGCCGCGGGCGTCATGAGCATCGCCTTCGGCCTGATCGTCAACTACCCCTTCGGCATCGCCGCGGGCCTGGGCGTCAACAGCCTGCTCGCGGTGACCATCGCGCCGCAGGTCACCTGGCCCGAGGCGATGGGCCTGGTGGTGATCGACGGCGTCATCATCGTCATCCTCGGTGTCACGGGCTTCCGCACCGCGGTGTTCCGCGCCATTCCCGCCGAGCTCAAGGCGGCCATCGCCGCCGGCATCGGCTGCTTCATCGCGTTCATCGGCCTGGTCGACGCAGGGTTCGTCCGGCGCATCCCCGACGCCGCCGGGACGACGGTGCCCGTCGGCCTCGGCATCGGCAACTCCGTGGCCGCGTGGCCGACGGCCGTGTTCGTCTTCGGCGTCCTGCTCATCGGGATCCTCGTGGTCCGCAAGGTGCCGGGCGCGATCCTGCTGGGCATCGTCGTCACCACGATCGTCGCCCTGATCGTGCAGAAGGTGGCGGGCCTGGGACCGTCGTTCAAGGACCCGCACGGCTGGAGCCTGAACATCCCCGAGCTCCCGTCCTCGTTGGGCGGCGCGCCGGACCTGTCACTGGTCGGCGAGGTGGACCTGTTCGGTGCGTTCACCCGGATCGGCGTGCTCGCGGCGTCGGTGCTGGTGTTCGCGCTGGTGCTGTCGAACTTCTTCGACGCCATGGGCACCATCACCGGCCTGACCAAGGAGGCCGGGCTGATGAAGGACGACGGATCCGTCCCGAACATCGGCAAGGCCCTGGCGGTCGAGGGCGCGGGCGCGATCGTCGGTGGTGGGGCCTCGGCGTCGTCGAACACCGTGTTCGTGGAGTCGGCGTCCGGCATCGCCGAGGGCGCGCGGACGGGCCTGGCGAACATCGTGACCGGCGTGCTGTTCCTGCTCGCCATGTTCTTCACCCCGCTCTACGAGGTGGTGCCGTCCGAGGCCGCCGCGCCGGCGCTGGTGATCGTGGGCGCCATGATGATCGGCCAGCTGCGCGACATCGACTGGTCGCGGTTCGACATCGCCCTGCCGGTGTTCCTCACCGTGGTCTCGATGCCCTTCACCTACTCCATCGCGAACGGCATCGGCATCGGCTTCATCACCTGGGTGATCATGGCCGTGGCACGCGGCAAGTGGCGGACGATCCACCCGCTGCTGTGGATCGTGGCCGCACTGTTCCTGCTGTACTTCGCGAAGACGCCGATCGAGACCCTGTTCGGGATCTGATCTCCCGGAACGCTGTTCGACGGTGCGGTCGGTCTAGCGGGGGATCACCGCCTGTTTCGCGGCGCCGCCGGCGATCCGGCCGATCGCCCGCGCGAGAGTGAGCGCTCCCGGATGCTTCTGCGGGGTCCTGCCGGCCGCGATGCGGTGCAACTGGTCGTTGTGCCAGGCCAGTTCGAGGTAGCCGTCGGCCGGTCGATAGCCGAGCCGCGGGGCGCCCGGCGGGAGCGTGGGGGTGTCACCGGCGAGGATTCGGCGGGGGTAGTCGGGGACGAAGGCGAGCGGCCGTCCGAGTCCGACGACGTCGACGACACCGTCGCCGATCAGTGATTCCATCGCGGAGGTGTCGCGGAGGCCGCCGGTCAGCATGATGGGAACGGTGGAGGTCGCGCGGATCCGGCGGGCGAAGTCGACGAAGTAGCCCTCTCCGCTCGTCTCCTGGCCCGCTGCGACGCCCGTCATCGCCGGCTGCTCGTACCCGCCCCCACTGATCTCCAGCAGGTCGATTCCGGCCTCGCCCAGCGCGACCGCCACGGCGAGCGCCTCCTCGCCGGTGAAGCCGCCGTGCACGAAGTCGGCGGAGTTGAGCTTCACCGAGACGGGGATCGACTCGCCCACCGCCGCGCGCACGGCGGCGACGGTCTCGAGAAGGATCCGGCTCCGGCACCTGGGGTCTCCACCCCACTCGTCGGTGCGGGTGTTCGCCAGGGGCGAGAGGAACTGGGAGAGCAG
Organism: Tsukamurella pseudospumae; assembly: GCF_001575205.1. Taxonomy (GTDB): domain Bacteria; phylum Actinomycetota; class Actinomycetes; order Mycobacteriales; family Mycobacteriaceae; genus Tsukamurella; species Tsukamurella pseudospumae. The sequence goes on along the minus strand of NZ_LSRE01000013.1, from coordinate 103,389 downwards.
GTAGCCGTGCGCGGCGTGCACCTGGACGCCGTGGAAGCCGCCGGCCACGGCGAGCTGTGCGGTGCGGGCGAATCGCGCGATCACCGTGTGGATCTCGGCGTTCGAGAGCGTATGGGGCCGGCGCAAGTTGTATCCGGGAACGGTGCTCCGGGACGCCGACGGTGCCACCGGCCGCCGGTTGAAGGGCGAGACCGCGACTCTGCCGGGGTGGTTGATCTGGGCCCAGATCGCCGCGTCGGTCCCCCGGTCGCGTCGGTCCAACTGCGGACGGCGTCGAGGCAGCGGCTGTCGTCGAGGATCACGTTGCCCGGCTCGGTGAGCGCGGCACGGTCGATCATGATGTTGCCGGACAACAGGAGTCCCGCGCCGCCCCGGGCCCACACGGCGTACAGCCGGCGGAGGCCGTCGCCGGGTACGCCGTCGCGGTGCGCGAGCTGTTCACTCATCGCGGCCTTGGCGATCCGGTTCGACAGGACACTGCCGCACGGCAGGCGGAACGGTTCGGACAGGAGGGTGGCGGTCATGTCAGAGCACTCTCGGTCGGAGGTGGGCGATCGAATGGAGGGGGGTGAGTGGGCGCAGCGGGATCGGCGGGCTGCCGGCGGACAGGTTCACGCGGTGCAGACGGGCGTCGACGACGCGCCCGATTCCCATGAGGTGGAGTGGATCCCGCTCGGAACCCGACACCGTGAACTCGTCGAGGTGCACCCGTCGGGTCTCGATGGGATGCTCGCCCGGGGTGAAGCCGATGATCCGGGGCAGCGCGAGGCCGAGCGTGCCGGTCACGTTGCGGTGCGGGCGGCCGAGGATCGGAGGTGCGTCGGGCACCGTCGCACCGAGCTCCCCGCGCATCGCGATGAGGTCGTGGCCGCGGCGGGAGGCGCTCGCGCTGATCGCGGTTCCGTCGAGGTTCCAGCCGATCTCGCCCATCTTCTTCGGGTAGCCGAGGAGCTCGCGGCCGAGGATGAGCGCGGTGTCGTCGTCGAGGATCATCCACGGGCAGTGGATCCCGGTGCGCCCGCCGAGGGTTCTGATGTGCACGAAGATCCCGGCCTCGTGGTAGACCGATCCGTACGTGCAGTGCGGGAACCATGCTGTGAAGACCTCGGCGCGGTACGGCTGCGCGAGCCGGACGCCGGTGGGCAGCCACGGCCGCATCGCGGCCGGATCGAGTTCGACGGTCGCGGTGAAGTAGTGGGCGTCGCAGTAGAGCAGGCCGCGCGGCGGTGCGAGCCGCAGTGTCTCGCGGATCCCGCCGAGGAGTCCGTACTCACTCATCGCAGGTCCCCGTAGACGCGGCGCAGGACGGGGTTGAGGATGCTCCGCGGCGTGTGCATTCCGCCGAAGCCCTGGAGCTTGGCGATCGGGCCGGGCACGACGCGCCGCCGGCCGGTCACGAGTCCGCGGACGGCGGCCTCGGCGGCGCGTTCCGCAGTGACCCAGGCGATGCCGGGGAGGCGGTGCTCGATCGCGCCGAGGTCCGACACGGACGCGAACTCGGTGCGAACGGGTCCCGGCGCGAGCAGCGTGCACGTGACCCCGGTGCCGGCGAGCTCGCCGTGCAGCGACTCGGCGAGCGTGTTCGCGAAGGCCTTGGTGGCCGCGTAGGTCGCGTTGTTGGGGCTGGGCTGGTTTCCCGCGGTGGAACCGGTGATGAGAACGCCGCCCCGTCCGCGGGCGACCATCGACGGCAGGAGTGCGAGGGCGAGGTCGTGGACCGCGACGGCGTTGAGCACGACCTGCTCCCGTTCCCGTGCCGGGTCCAGTTCCAGCACGGAGCCGTAGGTCGCGAAGCCGGCGTTGAGGCCCACCGCGGCGAGCTCGACCGTCTCGAGACGCGTCAGCAGCTGCGCCCGGGCGGCGCCGTCGGCGAGATCGCAGGCGAGGACATCGGCATCGACGACGTGGTCGGCACGTAGCCGGGCCGCGAGCGTGTGCAGCCGATCCTCCCGCCGAGCGACGAGGATCAGCGAATGTCCGCGGCGCGCGAAGGATTCGGCGAGGGCGGCGCCGATGCCGCTGGAGGCGCCCGTGATGAGGACACGGGCATCGGGGGTGGGGGACGGGATACTCATGATCCGATCGGCTCCTTCGAGAGGTTGTTCCGGGGGCGGAGGACGGCGCGGGCGCGCTGGAGGCGGAGTGCGCTGCGCAGCAACCTGATCCGGCAGAGGATCTCGGCGGATCCCGCGAGCATCGAGGATCGTGCGGGGAACCGTCGGGCCAGCATGTCCGACAGCGGTTCGGTGACCCCGTCCTGGGCCGGGATGGCCTCGGCGAGGAAGTCGGCGCCGAAGGAGATGATGCGTCCGGCGCCGGACCGCGGCGCGACGAGTCCCCACAGGTAGAGGTTCGCGTACCTCGGCACCAGGACGTGCTCGACGAGGAGCGGATCGCCGTTCTCCCAGACGAACATCGACTCGTCGAGCATGGGGAACCGGGTGTGGAACCCGGTGGCCCAGACGATCGTGTCGTACTCGGCGCTCGTGCCGTCCGTGAAACGGACCCGGGCACCGTCGAACCGCTCGATCTCGGGTCGGACGGAGACCTTGCCGTGTTGGAGCGCGTACATGAGGGACGTGTTGACCGTGACATCGCGGGTGGAAGAGCCGGTGGTCGGGTCGCTGCAAGCCGTATCGGCGGTAGTCGCCGTAGCTCAGTCGAAGCGCCTGTTTGAAGACGGTGCGCTGCAACGGTATCGGCCACCAGATCCGGTCCCATTCGGAGGACGGGACGCCGAACAGGGTCTTGGGGATGAACCAGTAGCCGCGGCGCATCGAGACGTCCGCCGTGCCGACCGCGGCCGAGGCCTCGACCGCGATGTCGCTCGCGGAGTTGCCCGCGCCCACGACGAGGACCCGGCGGCCGGAGAGGTCCGCCGGATTCTTGTAGTCCTTGGAATGCAGTTGGGTGCCGGTGAACTCACCGGGGTACCACGGGAGGTTGCGCTCCCAGTAGTGACCGTTCGCGACGACCACTGCGCGGTAGTGGCGGACCTCGCCGGAGGCGAGCTCGACGAGCCATCCGGCGGTGCCGTTCGCGTCGACGGGCCGGACCGAACGGACCTCCGTGTCGAACTCGAGGTTCTCCGCGAGGCCGGAACGGTCGACGTACGACTGGAGGTACTCGAGCATCTGCGCGGCGCTCGGGAACGTGGGGTAGTGCTCCGGCATCGGGAAGTCCGCGTACTGCGTGGACTTCTTGGAGCTGATGAGATGCGTGGAGTCGTAGACGCCGTGCGACCAGTTGCCCCCGATCCGATCGGTGGCCTCCAGGTGGTCGTAGGGGATGCCGGCGCCCCGCAGTGCCCGCGCGAGCCCGATTCCGGCGTAGCCCGCACCGATGACGCACACGCGCCCACGGTGGTCGTCGATCATGGCGCCTCCTCAATTGTTACATCCACTGTAGCTTCAGTCGATGTAACATTCCCGATATGGCTGGGAGAGTCAAGACGGTGATCGACGATGTGACGGCGGAGGCTACGGGCCGCCGCCGCCCCGCCAAACGTCCCTACGCCGCCCGTATGACGCCCGCGGACCGTCGGGAACAGCTCCTGGACGCTGTGCTCCGGGTGATCGCGACGCGCGGCGTCGGCAAGGTGTCGATCGACGCCGTCGCCAAGGAGGCGGGCGTCACCCGGCCCGTCGTCTACAAGCTGTTCGACGACTCGAACGCCCTATTGCGCGCATCCCTCGTGCGGGAGGAGCGCAGGGCGACGGAGCAGTACCTCGCAGCGTTCCCGTCGGCCGCCGCCGGGCGTGCGCTCCCCGAGCTGGTCGCGGAGCTCTACGCGGGCCTGCTGCTCACCTTCGAGCGATCGCCCGACCTGTGGCGCGCCGTGTTCGAGCTCTCCGACAGCACGACGACGGTGTTTCGGGCTCGGCTCGAACGCGGCCGCGCCGCGGCGGCGGGGCGGATCGAGCGCATGCTGACCGAGCATCCGGATGCGGACGTCGAAGATCCGTCGCTGGCGGCGCGGATGGTGTTCGCGGTGATCGTCGAGTCGGGCAGGTTGCTGCTCGCGGAGGACGATCGCTACCCGCGCGAGAGGTTGATCGCGAGTGCGGACCGGATCGCCGCCCTGGTGGGCGGGACGACGCCGGCGTAGCGGACGGCGCCGGATCGGGCACCGTCACGCGGCGGAGAGTCAGAGGTCGCCGGACTCGTGATCGGTCCGCGCGGCGGCCTTCTCGGCCCGTGCCTCTTCCTTGGCGGCGATCTTGGCCTGCTTCACCGCGGCCTTGTCGGCCGCCTTCTGGAGCTTGCGCGCCTCCCGACGCTTCCCGTAGATCCTGACGGCGATCGGGATGGCGATCGCGAGTACCAGGCCGATGATCGCGCCCCACAACGTGGCGCCACGGAACATCGGTGCGTCCACGTTCATCACGTCCCGCCCGGCCTTCGCGGCGTTGCTGATGCCGGCGGCGATGCTCGCCGTCATGAGGTTCGGAACGGCGACGACCACCGCGAGGACGGCGGCCGCCGTCGCCAGTTTCGGTGACCGGCGGATCCGCTTGACCGCGAACACGAGCAGCAGGAGCGGGATCAGGGTGCAGAGGATGCCGAACGTGAGGCCGAGTCCGGTGCCGGTGAGCATGCTCTTGTTCACCCATTCGCCGACCCGCTGGGCCCACCACCGCGGGATGACCGCTGCGGCGATCGAATAGACGATCACCGCGACGACGGCGACGCCGACCCAGATCGCGACCTGCTGCGCGCCCTTCTTGGCCATCTCACCTGCGCGTTCGCCGACCGGCTTCTTCTCCGCGGACGCCGGTACGGGTTCGGGTGTCGTCATGATCACAATCTAGTCCTTTTCGTCCCGTTCCATCTGATGTACATTTGTACATGTACAGACGTACATGAGGGGTGAAACAATGACCGACATCCCCCGTCGTCGCGACCCCGAGCGCCGCCGCCGCGAGATCATCGCCGCCGCCGCGGAGATCGTCCTCGAAGACGGGCCCGACGCGCTGACCCACCGGAAGGTCGCGGCCCGGGCGGGCGTACCCCTCGGCTCGACCACGCAGTACTTCGCCACGCTCGACGACCTGCGCGCGGCCGCCCTGACGTCGCTGGTGGTGGACGCGGAGCGCTGGCTCGGCGAGTTGGAGGCCGAGTTCGTCCGGGAGGGGGCATCGCCCGCCGCCTACACGGCGTCGCTGCACCGCTACCTCGAGGACACGCGTCTCGTCGGTGCCGACTTCGCCGTGACCTGTTCGGCGCCCCTGCATCCGGACCTCCGGATGCTCGCCGTCCGGTGGGAGGCGGACTTCCTCACGATGCTGGAGCGCTACATCACCACCGAGAGCGCGGCGGCCGTGTCGATGCTCACGGACGGCGCGATCATGCAGACGGCGCTCTCCGAAAAGCCCTCGGAGCGAACGCTCCTCGACCGTGCGATCGCTGCGCTCTGGACCCCTCGACAGGAGACGACGCCATGACCGACCTCTCGACCGCGCCCGCGATGTCCGCGACGCGGCGCTGGGCCGCGGCCCTGCTGCTCTCGGCCAGCCTGCTCGTGATCACCGTGGACATGACGATCCTCAACATCGCCGTCCCGGACCTGGCGGCCGACCTGCGACCCAGTGCCGCGCAACAGCTCTGGATCATCGACGTCTACTCGCTCGTGCTGGCCGGGCTCCTGGTCTCCACCAGCTCTCTGGGGGACCGGTTCGGCCGCAAGCGCATGCTGCTCCTCGGCTACGTCGTCTTCGGCGTCGCCTCGGCGCTCGTCCTGTGGGCGGAGACTCCCGGCCAGGTGATCGCCCTGCGGGCGGCGCTCGGCGTGGGTGGCGCGATGATCATGCCCACCACGCTGACCATGCTGCGCGTGATCTTCACCGACCCCGCGGAGCGGGCGAAGGCCCTCGGCCTGTGGGCCGCGGTGTCCGGCGTGGGCGCGGCGATCGGGCCGATCGTGGGCGGTGTTCTGCTGGAGAACTTCTCGTGGCGCGCGGCGTTCATGGTGAACGTCCCGGTGATGGCGATCGTGCTCGCCATCGGGCTCTTCCTGCTGCCCGAGTCGACAGTGCCCGCCCGCGGCGCCTGGGACCGACTCGGCGCGCTCATGTCGATCACCGGCATGGTGGCCCTGGTCTGGTCGATCAAGCGGTTCGCGAAGGATCACAGCCTGCTGTCGGGTCCCGCGCTCGTCGCGCTGCTGATCGCCGTGCTGGTGCTCGGGCTGTTCGTCCGGCGCTCGCTGCATCGCGAGTACCCGCTGCTCGACGTGCGACTCTTCGAGCGTCGCCAGTTCTCGGCCGGGATCATCGCGGCGCTGGGCGTCATGTTCGCCATGGCCGCCGCGCTGCTGCTGCTCGCGCAGTGGATGCAGCTGGTGGCGGGCTACGGGCCGATCGAGACCGGTGTCCGGCTGCTCCCCGTCGCCGTCGCCGCGGTGGTGGCCTCGCTCGCGGCCCCGTGGCTGGCGAACTTCCTGGGCGCCCGCGTCGTTCTCGCCGGCGGCCTGGTGGCGGCGTCGGTCGGCATGGTCCTCCTCGCGGCCCCCGCACACCTGGACTACGCGCGACTGGTGGCCCCGCTGATCCTGGTCGGCGTCGGGATGGGCGCGATGACGGTGGCCTCCGCGATGATCATGTCGGGGACGCCGGAGGAGAAGGCGGGCAACGCCGCCGCGCTCGAGGAGTCCTCGTACGACTTGGGCAACGTCTTGGGCGTCGCGATCCTCGGCAGTGTCGCGGCGATGCTCTACACCGCCGACGCCGACTTCGGCGCGATCCCCGGTGTGGACGGGGCGACCGCCGACGCCGCGGGTGAATCCCTCGGCGCCGCGATGGCCATCGCGGAGCAGGCCGGCAACCCCGAGATCGCGCGGCACGCGGCGGAGGGATTCACCGCGTCACTGCAGACCACGGGCCTGGTCGGCGGGGTGATCCTGCTCGCCGTCGCGATCGGCGTGTACGCGCTGACCCCGAAGGGCACCGACATCACGGTGCAGGCGCACTGACGACAGTCGCTTCAGGAATTCGAGTTCGGCGGCACTGAAGACGTCACGAGATGACCCTCGGTGCCGCGGAACTCGAATACGCGAACTAGTGCCGCCCGGGCACGCGGGGCCGTCCACGGATGATCGCAACGACGTCCGCGAGCACGGTGTTCCACGAGAACATCACGTCCACGTACTCGATCCGGAGCACGCTGTAGCCGCTGACGGTGGCCCGGCGGTCTCGGCGGTTGTCCTCCCTGCGCTGTTCGTCGTTGTGGTGAGCCTTGCTGTCGCACTGGACGATCAATCGTTCGCCGACCAGCAGGTCGACGTGTCCGACGTCCTCGATCTCGACCTGACTGCGCACCGCGAAGCGCGCGTTCTGGAGTCGGAACCGCGCCACGGACTCGCTGCCGGAGCCGGCCTCCGCGTCGAGGCGATCGAGCAGACGCAGCACCCGATGCGGCGCGCCGGCGAAGATCACGCGCAGGTCCTCCAGCGTGTAGGCCGGCTGCCTTCGCAGCGTCGAATCCAAGACCGCGACCACGTAGTCGGGCGAGAGGCAGTTCGCCGCGCACTGCAGGGCGATCGGTCGCGGGTCCACGGCGCGGTCGGACGTACTCAGCGGTCGGTGCGAGTGACATCGGGCGGAGAGGGCAGTCGAGCCAGGAGAACTCTTCGACCACGCGCGCATCTTCGACCACGGCCCGTCCCGTGTCCGTCTCGCGCGACGTGCCCCGTCTGCGCAGCCGATGTCGTCCGTGTCGGCACGCCGTGGGTTCCGCCCGCGGTCCCGCTGGCGCCGCGCGGCCATGGCCGCGCGCGCAGTCCGCTGCTGGGCGACTTTGCCGGAGCCCCTCAGCTCGGCGCGATGCACCGGCCAACGAATGTGGGTGCGCTGCACGCCGGGCGGGACCCACACCTCGGGGTGGAAGGCGAGCGCCGACACGCAGGTCACCGTTCCGCCTGCGCGGACGGCAGTGATCACCGCAGTATCCGCACCGGCGACCGCGTACCACCCGCGACGGATCACGAGCAGGACTCCGGCGTGGCGGAGCTTGCTGATCTCGCGCGGTTCCGCTCCGAGCGCGATGAGCCGCGCCCGGGAGATGACGCCTGCGTCGGCGTTCTCGGCGATCAGCGTCACGAGGTCCATGTCGCTCAGCGTGACCGTAGGCGCCGAGGCCTGCCCCGGAGCGGAGGAGGTTCATCCCCAGTAAGCGTATGAAACTTTCGCTGCCTCGCGGTTGTTCACAGAATCGAGTTCTGCGGCACTGTCAGGCACCTGAGAACGCTCACGATGCCGCGGAACTCCACATTGTGAGGAGAAGTCAGCCGGCGCGCAGGCCGTTGAGGAACGGGCAGCCGAGCAGGATGCGGATGCCGCGCTGCAGCGCGGCCATGTCGCCGGCGGGCTGCTGGAAGTTCAGGCGCACGTCCACATCGGAGAGCTCGTGGTGCTCGGCGCGCAAGCGGATGCCGAACCGGTCGATACCGAGCAGGCGGACCCGGTGGTTGCGGAGCCTGCCCGGCAGTCGGCGCGCGAGCTGCCCGACCATCTCGGGGTGCCCGGACTCGACGTGCGCCAGCCACGCGGACTCGTAGCCCGCGAACGGATCCGGCTGCGCCTCTGCCAGTTCCGAACCCGATACGGACGCCGCGCCGGCCGTGTCGGCGAGCACGGCCGACTCGATCGGCATGACCAGTAGGCGGGCGCCGTTGCCCACGTCGAGCAGTGCCTCGAGCGGGTTCTCGACGGCGACCCGCGCGGCGAGGGCGGCGCCGTCGGCCACCTCGGACAGCCGGCCGGAGAGCCAGACGAGGGAGCGGGTGCGCTCGCGCAGCGCCAGCGGCGAGATGTCGTTGATCTCGACCATGGCGCGGGCGCCCTCGAGCCAGGGCGCGTCGTCGGGGACGGACACGACGAGCCGATCGCCGAGCACGTGGTGCAGGGCAAGCGTGATCGGCTCGTAGCCGTCGGCGACGAGGACGGCGGCGTGGGGGACGGCCGCGACGGTGCGGACGCGCTCAGCCGGGGTCGGCTCGACGATAGTGGGGGCACTCATGACGGCTCCTCTCGCTCGGTGATGGTGTTCATGAAGGTAACCCTAACCTAATGCGTGGAGCAACCCCGGGCAAGGGTTAGGGTCGAGGAGATGGCAATCGAACTGGAGTTGCTGGCGCCCCCGCGCGAGCCGATGTCCCTGGTCGACGGGCTGGCCGTGGCGGCACCGTCGGGCCTGCAGAGCTGCGCCTACGCGCCCGAGGACCCTACTGCGCTCGCGGAGTTCCTGGTGTGGGGCGTGCACGACGACGGGCCGGGATTCGAGATCGCCGTGGCCGACGCGGAGCAGGCGATCGCGGTGCTGTGCGCCACGGTCGCGGCGCTGACGGGTGCCGACATCGAGGCCGCCGTGACCACTCCCGACGAGGCGCGACTGGCCGCCCTCAACCCGATGGCGCAGGACGCCGTCCGCGAGCGGCTGCGGCACATCGTCGCGCCCGACCCACAGGCCGTGACCGACCGCCTGCACGGGCTGGGGCTGCGCTAGGAGATCTGGTCGACAGGGACCGTCCACGCGGTCCGGCAGACCTCCTGCGTCGGCGACAGACTGCCGCGGTCGAACCACTGCTGCGCGGTCGCGGCCTGGACCTTCGGGCCGCCCGTGCCGTCGCCGAGCAGGGTCCAGGTCCGGGACTGGGCCGATGCCTGGCCGATGTCCGCCCGGGTGATGCCGTGGTCCACCAGGCGCTGCATCGTCGCGCCGGCGAGGCACAGTGTCTGCGCGTGGCTGCGCTTGCGGTACTCGATGCCGAGCGGGCTCGCGCCGTCCACGGAGCGGATCAGCGCGGCGGCGTCGGCCGCGGCTCCGGCCCGGTTCTCGGCGCGGTCGGCGACGGCCATGGAGAGCCACTGCAGCAGGTGCGGCGCCTGGTTGCCGGCGCCCTCGATCGCGGCATCGACGTTGAGGTAGATGTCGTCGTTGCAGGTCCCGAAGGTGGTGATCGGCTCGCCGGCGAAGCAGCCGGGGCCGGGCGGTACATCGTCGGGGGAGCTGAACGGGCGCACCGTCGCGGCCCGCAGGCCCCACACCGCCTCGAGGCAGACGGTGCCGGACCGCGCGAACGCCTCCACCGACTCGCGGGTCGCGGCGAGCGGCGGGAGCGCGCACCCGGGCGGCGAGACGAGCGCGGTCGTGAAAACGGCGCTACCGGTCACCTGGCCGACGCTCGGGGGCCGGGGCGGGGACGTCGGCGTGCCGATCGGCGAGGCGAAATCCGACCGATCCGGCTTCGACACGGCGGCCCAGGCCACGGCGCCGGCGATGAGAGCGACCGCGACGATGAGGGTGATCCACCCGGAACGGCCGAGGCGCCGCGGGCTCCGGACCTCGCCCGTGCCGTACAGCCCGTTCGCGTACGGGCTCCCGGTCGGCAGCCGATTCGACCGCCACGGGCTCGGTCCCGTCGGCGCCGGCCCGGAACTGATCCGGTCCAGCGGGTTCTCGTCGTGCGACATCTCGCCCCCATTCCTGCAAGAACGGAATGACTATACTGAATCGTGGACGGGTCGACCACCGCGGACGGTGGACGCTCTCGGCTAGGCTCGTGGCGTGACCCGCATCGCCTACTTCGGACCCGAGGGAACCTTCACTGAGATGGCGCTGCTCCAGTGCCAGGACCTCGCAGTGCGGGGGGCGATGTCGGTGCCCGGGTTCGATCTCGTGGGGGCCGAGCGGATCAGTGCCCCCAGTCAGGTGGCCGCCCTCCAGATGGTGTCCGACGGTGCCGCCGACCTCGCCTGCGTGCCCATCGAGTCGTCCGTCGAGGGACCCGTGACGCCCACGCTGGACGCGCTGGGCTTCGGTGCGCCGCTACAGATCTTCGCCGAGACCGACCTCGCGGTCGCCTTCTCGATCGCCTCGCGGGTGCCGCTCGCGCAGGCGCGCACGGTGGGCGCCTACCCCGTGGCCGCCGCGCAGGTCCGGGCCTGGCTGGCGGTGAACATGCCGCAGGCGCAGGTGGTTCCGGCCGCCTCCAACGCCGCCGCCGCTCTCGACGTCGCCGAGGATCGCGTCGACGCGGGCGTGACCACCGCGCTCGCCGCGCGGATGTACGGCGTACCCGAGGTCGCGACGGGCGTGGCGGACGTGGCGGACGCCCGCACCCGGTTCGTGTTGTGCGGCAAGCCCGGTCCGGCGCCGGCGCGCACCGGGAGCGACTGCACGGCCGTGGTGATCGACGTGCCCAGCAGGCCCGGTTCGCTCGCGCTCGCGATGGCCGAGTTCGCCCTGCGTGGTGTCGATCTCACTCGCATCGAGTCGAGACCGAAGCGGACCGTGTTCGGCAGCTACGTCTTCCACTTCGACTGCGTCGGCCACATCGACGACCCCGCGGTGGGGGAGGCGCTGCGCGCCCTGCACCGGGTGTGCGACGAGCTCCGATTCCTGGGGTCCTGGCCCCGTCCGGGCGGGCCGGGGACGGCCCCCGTCGACCCGGGCGACTCCGAGGTCTGGTTCGACGGGCTGCGCAGGGGTGAGCGATGACGGGGTTGTTGCACCTGGTCCGGCACGGCCAGACCACCGCGAACGTGGCACGGATCCTCGACACCCGCCCGCCCGGCGCCCCGCTGACGCCCGAGGGTGTGGACCAGGCGCGGGCGTTCGGCGCAGCGCGGCCGAGCGTGCGCGGCACAGGCGCGCGGCCCGTTCTGCTGAGCTCCGTCGCACGGCGCGCGCAGCAGACCGCCGGGCACATCGCCGAGGCGTGGGGCGTGCCGACGGCAGTGGTCGACGGGGTGCACGAGGTGCAGGCCGGCGACCTGGAGGGGTTCAACGACGAGGACTCGATCGCAGTCTTCCAGGACGTCGTGAAGCGCTGGTACACGGGCGAATCCACGGCGGCGATGCCCGGCGGCGAGTCCGCCGACGATCTGCTCGCCCGCTACCTGCCCGCCGTGGACGCCATCCGCACCGAGCATCTTCCGTACGGCGACGCCTACCTGGTCAGCCATGGCGCCGCCATCCGGCTCGTCGGCTTCCGCCTGTCCGGGGTCGACGGTGCCTACGCGCACAAGCACCACCTGCCGAACACCGGCGAGATCGTGCTCCGGCCGGTCGACGACGGCGCTTGGGAGCTCGTCAGCTGGGCCGACGCACCGTCGCATCTGGACCCGATGGGCTAGAGCCCATCAGCTGAACGCGGCCTCGATCGCGATGGCTGCTGCGGCGGCGAAGCCGTTCTCGCGGTCCTCGGGCGGCAGCGCCTCGTCGCGGAACATGTGATCGGTCACCGTCAGGACGGTCAGCGCCTCGCGGCCCTCCGCGGCGGCGACGGCGTACAACGCGGCCGTCTCCATGTCGACGCCGAGCACACCGTGATCGCGCAGGCCCTCATGCAGGCCCGGGCGAGCCAGGTAGAAGTGGTCCGAGGAGTAGACCGGGCCCACGCGCACCGTCGTGCCGGCGCGGTCGGCGGCATCCGCGGCGGCGCGGAGCAGCGGGTACGACGCCGCGGGCGCGAAGCGCACGCCGGGGATGCGAGGGTCGTTGATCGCCGAATCCGTGTGCGCAGCAGTCGCGATGATCACGTCGCCGAGCGACATGTCGTCCTGGTAGCCGCCGGAGGTTCCCACCCGGATGATGCGCCGCACGCCGTACTCGCGGTACAACTCCGTCGCGTAGATCGTCATGGTGGGCAGGCCCATGCCCGAGCCCATCACCGAGATCGGCCGCCCGCCCACGGTTCCCGTGTAGGCCTCCATGCCGCGGACCTCGTTGACGAGGCGGGCGTCGTCGAAGAGGGTCTCCGCGATCCGGCGGGCGCGGCGCGGGTCGCCGGGCATGAGGACGGCGGAGGCGTAGTCGCCCGGGGCGGCGGAGTTGTGCGCGGTCGGCATGTCAGGCCCAGCCCAACTCGTGCAGTCGGTGGTCGTCGATACCGAAATGATGGCCGATCTCGTGCAGTACCGTCACGCGGATCTCGCGCCGGAGCTGCTCCTCGGTGTCGCAGATGTCCATCAGTGCCTCACGGTAGATCGTGATGGTGTCCGGCAGGGTGCCGACGTAGTTCCAGTCCCGCTCGGTGAGCGCGATGCCCTCGTACAGGCCGAGCAGCGTCGGCTCGTCCTCGTTGCGGTCGCGGACCAGCACCACCACGTTGTCCATCGCTGTCGCGAGCTCGGGCGGAACGTCGTCGAGGGCGTCGGACACCCACTCCTGGAACGCGCGGCGCGAGACGTGCACGGCTACCTCGGTCCGGTCGAGGGCTCGGCCGGCTTCGCGCCGGGGAAGGTCGGCATGACGGGCGGCTTGCCGTCGATGAGCAGGCCGGGGGACTTCGCCGAGCCGGTGATCGGCGTGTACGTCACGGTGTCCTTCGACGACGCCAGGAAGCAGATCACCGAGCGGGAACCCGCGGTCCACGACGGCTGCGACAGCGTGTTCCACGCCAGTTGCAGCCCGGACTTGCGCAGCCCGTCCTGCGACCCGAACCACCCCGTCGTGCGCGACGGGCAGATCCGGCCCAGGTAGTCCTCCTGCTGCTGCTTCGTGGGCCACGACGCGTCCGGGAACGCCTGCCGCAGGTCGATCACGGACGTGACCTCGAGGGCGTGCGGCTTCGTACACTCGACGGGGCCGGTCGGCTTTCCGCGATCGCTCAGGCCGATGCACGTGCCGGGCGGCCAGGTCAGCGACTGGTCCTGGTTGACCACCTTGCCCTTGGTCTCGAGCGCGTTGCCGGCACCGTCGGCCACCTGGATGCCGCAGCGCATCGTGCGATCGCCCGACTCCCACGCCTTCTGGCCGGCGGTGAGCAGATTCGTCTGGAACCGGCCCATCGGGTCGAGCCGCTTGCCCAGGTACTCGGTGACCACGGGCGGGCAGAGCTGGTCGCGCTGCGCCGCAATCGCCGATTCCGTGGGATACGGCGCATTCTCGGGCAGCGTGCGCGCGGGCTCACCCGCGACCTCGAACTTGTGCGACTCGAGGCAGTCGACGGGCGCCATCGTCGTCGGGTCCTTGTCCCAGGTCAGGCACGTACCCGGCTTCGATCGGGCGAGGACGGTACCGCTCGCCGCGAGCCGCGGCGCCTTCTCCTCGTTCTTCGGTTCGAATGCGCCGGTGAAGAACAGCACGCCGCCGATCGCGACGGCGCCCACGATCAGCGCGGCCAGAACGGCGCGCACGGTCCACGCGCCCGCACGGCTCTTCTGCGCAGGGGCGGTCTCGGGCTGGGGATCGGTGTCGTCGGCCATCGCCTCCCATCATGCCTGGCCCGGGCCGGGCCGGGCGCGCGGATATCAATTGGGGTGGGGCGACGGTGCCGTAATAGGCTGGCCCTCGTGATCGACGTCAAGCTGGTACGCGAGAACCCCGACCGTGTACGCGCCTCGCAGCGCGCCCGTGGAGAGGATCCGGCGCTGGTCGACGCCCTGCTGTCCGCGGACGCGGACCGTCGGGCTGCGGTGCTGGCGGCCGACACCCTGCGGGCCGAGCACAAGGCATCGTCGAAATCGATCGGCAAGGCGGCCCCCGAGGATCGCAAGGCCCTCGTCGCCGCGGCCGGCGAGCTCGCCGCTCGCGTCAAGGAGGCCGAGGCCGAGCAGACCCGCGCGGACGAGGCCTTCGACGAGGTTGCGCGCAAGATCGGCAACATCATCATCGACGGCGTGCCCGCCGGCGGCGAGGACGACTTCGTGGTGCTCGAGCACGTGGGCGAGATCCCGGAGATCGAGAACCCGAAGGACCACCTCGAGCTCGCCGAGGGGCTGGGCCTGCTCGACATGGAGCGCGGCGCCAAGGTCTCGGGCTCGCGGTTCTACTTCATGAAGGGCCACGGCGCACTGTTCCAGATGGCGCTGCTGCAGCTCGCGGTGCAGAAGGCCGTGGCGAACGGCTTCACGCTGATGATCCCGCCCGTGCTGGTCAAGCCCGAGGTCATGGCCGGTACAGGCTTCCTCGGCGCGCACGCCGACGAGATCTACCGCCTCGAGGCCGACGACCTGTACCTGGTCGGCACCTCGGAGGTGCCCCTGGCCGGGTACCACATGGACGAGATCCTCGACCTGTCCGACGGTCCCGTCCGCTACGCCGCGCAGTCGAGCTGCTTCCGGCGCGAGGCCGGCTCGTACGGCAAGGACACGCGCGGCATCATCCGCGTGCACCAGTTCGACAAGATCGAGATGTTCGTCTACTGCAAGCCGGAGGACGCGGAGGCCGAGCACCAGCGCCTGCTGAACTGGGAGAAGGAGATGCTCGCGGCCGTCGAGGTGCCCTACCGGGTGATCGACGTGGCCGCGGGCGACCTGGGCTCGTCGGCGGCGCGGAAGTTCGACAGCGAGGCCTGGGTGCCGTCGCAGGGCCGCTACCGCGAGCTCACGTCGACGTCGAACTGCACCACCTTCCAGGCCCGTCGCCTGGGCATTCGGTACCGCGATTCCGACGGTAGGCCGCAGATCGCGGCCACGTTGAACGGCACCCTCGCCACCACGCGCTGGCTCGTCGCGATCTGGGAGAACCACCAGCAGCCCGACGGTTCCGTGCGCGTCCCCGCAGCGCTGCAGCCGTTCATCGGGACGGACGTGCTGCGCCCGTAGTGCCTTCGTGGGTGGCTAGATCTGCTGTGCCACTCCGACTGCCATCGCGAGCACGCCGAGGACGACGACCACGGTCGGGGCGACGACGTACCAGACGCTCACAGTCCGTTGGGCGAGGAGCACGACGCAGCGGACGAGCCACGCGCCGAACGTCGAACCGCCCAGCGCGAGGCCGACCGTCATGAACAGTCCGGCGCTCATCGACAGTCGGTTCATGTCCTGCGCAGTGAGTAATGGTACCCAGATCGCGATCTGACCCACGATCGTCGCGATCGCGATCGCCAGATCAAGACCCCACAGCCGGTGGCGGACGATGGAGGCCGGTGGCGCCGGGGGAATCGGCGCCGCGGGCGGGAGATCCGGGTGCGGCAGGGCGTTGTACGTGTACGTCACTCTTGAATGTTAGATCGCGAATGCTGGTGCGTCATGTGGGTCGGCTCGCGCTGTCGACTCTCGATTCCTGTCCGATTCGGACGTGGTGTCCATTGTGGACGGGATCCGAGTGTCGCTGGAAAGGGTTGATGACAAGTGACGCTGTGTCAGCCCGATCGCGTTGATGTAAATGAATGTTCTCAAACTCTTGCCAACGCGTGTGATGTGGTTCACGATAGGTTCATGACCAAGATCTATCGCATGCGGCGGCGGACGCCGGAGACCCTGGACGATCTCGTGACCCTGGCGGGGCTGTCGAACAACGCGGCCAATGTCGTGATGCAGCTCGCGATCCCGGGCGTCGGGCACGGTGTCGAGGAGAGTCGAGTGGCGTCGGGCCGGGTGGTCGACCGGCCGCTCAAGCGGGCCCGGACGACGACGCAGTACCTGGCCGTCGCGCTGTACGGCTCGGAGCGGGATCGGTCGGTGTATCGCCGGGCCATCGCGGAGGTGCATTCGCACGTCTACTCCACGGACGACAGTCCCGTCCGCTACAGCGGCAACTCCCGGAAACTGCAGCTCTGGGTCGCGGCGTGCCTGTTCTACTACTACGTCGACCAGTACGAGCTGGTGCACGGCCCGCTCGACGAGCCCGTGTTGGACCGGCTCACCGTCGAGGCCTCCGTGCTCGCGACGGGCGTGAACGTGACCGCCGAGGAGTGGCCGCAGACCTGGGTGGATTTCACCGCCTACTGGGAGAAGTCGCTCGACGACGTCGAGATCGCCCCCGAGGTCCGCGCCTACCTCGACGACCTCGCCACGCTGCGGTTCGTCCGCGAGCCGTGGGGCCCGATCGGCGTCGCGCTCGCCGCGCTGCTCGGCCGGCCGTACAACTTCTTCACCCGCGGCACCGTCCACCCCCGCATCCGGGAGGCGATGGGCTGGTCGTGGAGCGACGCCGAGCAGCGCCGACTCGAGCGGCTCATGCGCCTCGTCGGCGTGGCGGATCGGGTGTTCCCGGGCAGCCTGCTCTACCGCGCCTACCTCGTCGACCTGCGGGCACGGGTGGCGCTGGGGCGTAACCCGCTCGGCACGACCCGCCTCGACGACGCCCGCGCGGCCTGACCGGCAGGCCCTTGGGGGCCGCGCCCGACCCACGGACCGACGGGCCGCGCCGGATCAGACCTCGATCTGCTCCGCGAGCTTGGTCAGGCGGAAGCGGGCCATCGCGAGGTTCGCGCGCGAGCGGTCCAGCACCAGGTAGAGGAACAGGTCGTCGGAGCCCTGGTTGATGGGGCGAACGATCTGGTACTGCGTGCCGAGCGTGATGAGGATGTCCTCGATGTGATCGTCGAGGTCCATGTCGCCGAGCGTGCGACCCATGGCCTGGACCAGCGCGGAGTTGCCCGCAGCAGCCACCTCGAGATTGAAACTCGACGGTTCGCCCGCCGTGGCCAGCGCCATGCCGCTCTGCGCGTCGACCAGCGCGACGCCCAGCGCGCCGTCGATGTTCATCGCTTCGGTCAGGGACTCGTTGAATTCGGTCATGTCACCGGGTTCCTTCGGCTCGTGCTGGGCCTGCAGCGTGTGCAGGGTTTCGGCGTCGACGTAGGTCTCATCGATCTGGGTGTACGGGAACGGATCGATCGCGAGCGGCTCGCGGAACACCGGCTGCGCCGGCTCCTCGGCAGTTGCAGCCTCCTCAGCCGCAGCCGCAGCCTCGGCCGCGACGGACTCCTCGTCGGCGTCCGCGTCCCCCGTGTCGTCCGCGTCGGACTCGTCCGCGTCGTGCTCATGATCCACGAACTCCGCGTGCTGCACCTCCGCTTCGGGCACCTCGCCGTCCCGGATCTCCGACTCGTACGCCGGAACCGGCTCCTCGTCGATGTCGGCCACGGCGTCCTCGTCGAGATCAGCCGCAGCATCCGCAGGTACGTCCGCCGCCACATCCGCAGCAGATTCCGGCGCCTCGTGCGCGTGCACTTCCACGTCGACCACCTCGACGTCGATGTACGAATCGTCCGGCTCGTCGAGAGTCTCGGCCACAGGCTCGTCGTGCGGGGCGAACGTGGCCTCGAAGGTCTGGTCGGCACCGTCGGGCGAGGACGCGACGGGCTCGGCCCAGAGGTCCTCCGTGCGGCCCTCGGCGCGCGGCTCGAACCGGGGCGGCGCGAACTGATCGAAGCCCCCGTCGAAGGCGGTCGCGGAGGTGTTCGACGCCGTCTGCGGGCCGGTGGTGGCGCTGTAGCCGAAGCCGCCCACGACACCCGTGTCGAAGGTGTCCGACGCCTGCTGCACGCCCTGGAAGGTTTCGGAGGTCAGCGGGTCCGTCAGTGGGTCGGGCTTGCCGGCTCTCGCCTCGGGCGCCTGACCGCCGGGCTGCGGGGCCGACGGCGCCCCCGTGGGCGGGACCGACGGCGAACCCGGTGCCTGCGGCGGTGCGCCCGCCGCGGCGCGCGCAGCCTCCTGCGCGGCGACCTGGACCTCCGGCGGCGGGATCACCCGCGGACGCCGCGGCGCCGGCGGGACCTGGCCCTGCGGGGGTGTGCCGGACGGGCGGGGCGGCACCGTCGGGGGAGTGGGCGGGACCGTCGGGCCACTCGGAGCGGGAGGGGGTGCCGGGCGCGAGCCCATGCCCGTGTCGTGGACGCCGTAGTAGTCCTCGACGCGCTGCCGGTTGCTCGGCGGCCGCCGGTTCGGATTCTGCCCGCTCATGTCAGCTTCTTCGCGCGGATCTCGTGGCCGCTGGAGGTCAGGCAGCGGCCCGACTCGAGGTCCCACTGCCAGCCGTGCAGGTTGCAGGTGAGCTTGCCGCCGTCGACCACACCGAAGGTCGACAGGTCCGCTTTGAGGTGCGGGCAGCGGCGCTGCACCTCCCAGCCGTCCAGCTCGGTCGACGCGGTGTCGTCGTGCGCCTCGGAGAACCAGCCGTCGGCGTAGGCGATCCGCTCGTCGGTGAGGCACTTGAAGAAGGTGTAGAGGAACTCGTTGTAGCCGCCGATGCGCCACGTGGTGAACCGCGTCGACAGGAAGATCGTGTTCACCCAGTCCGGCTCGTCGTCGCGGAGCACGGTGCGCACCAGCTCGGCGGCGATGCGGAAGCCGTAGCGGTACTTGCCGTCGCCCTCCTGCGGGGCCCGGACGGTGCGCGTCGGGAAGTCGAGCACCACGGTCTCGACGGCACCGTCGGGCGAGGCCATCTCCAGCCCGACCGCGTAGCCGATCCCGTCGCTGATCAGCGCCGACGCCTGCATGATCGGCTCGAACTTGGCTTTGAGCGCGCCCAGCAGCGGCACCCCGTCGTCGGGTGCCCAGGTGGCCTTCTCGGCCTCCAGGACCGGGGCCTGGCGCGCCGCGAAGGCGTCGAGGTAGGCCGTCTTGTTCTCGAAGATGTCCATCACCTCGGCCTCGGAGACCGGGTGGGTCAGTGCAACGAGTTCCTTGCCGCGGAACTCGCCGACGGTACCGGGGATGAACAGCAGTCCGCCATCGTTCCCGTTGCTCTTCATCTGCTCGAGGAAGGTGATCTGGTCCGGGAAGATGTTCGACGGGTCGCCGCCGATGCTCTCGCGGTCCACCCGGCCCTCGTCGTTGAGGTAGCGCAGCTCCGGGTCGAGGAAGGCGGGCGGGCCGGCCGAGGGCACGACCCAGGTGCCGGCCACCTGGTCGACGTAGCTGCGGGCGCGGTCCATGCCGCGCTGGCGCTTCTGCTCGGCGAAGCGGCGCTTGGAGCCCTTGGGCATGTCGTAGACCATCGGGTACCAGATGGCACCCGAGTACTGCAGCAGGTGCACGTCGATGCCGCCGAACTCGTCGAGCACCTCCATGTCGACGGGGCGGGCGTCGTTCATGTTGAACAGCACCGTCTCGCCGTCGGAGACGACGAGGCCCGAGTCGCCGATGGGGCCGTCCGCGGGTGCTCGCAGCGCGATGATCATCACGTCCAGGTCGCCCTTGGGCCCGCTGATCGTGTGCTTCACCGAGTCCTGCGTCTCGAAGAACTTCGTGAAGCCCAGCTTCTCCAGCTCGCGCCGCAGGTCCGGCACGGGGTAGTCCGGTAGCAGGACGGTGGCGTCCTTGCTGACGTTCTCGGCCAGGTTCTTCGCGTCGAAGTGGTCGCGGTGCAGGTGGGAGACGTAGAGGTAGTCGACGTCGCCGAGTGTCTTCCAGTCCAGCTGCGTGTTGTCCGGGAACGGGAACCACGACCCGAAGTACGCGGGGTTCACCCACGGGTCACACAGGATGGTGCCTGCGGCGGTGGAGATGTGGAAACCCGCGTGCCCGACGCTGGTGACCTGCACGGTGAAGCCTTTCGCCTGTTTCACTGACCAGTACAGCGTAATGGGAGCGCCGACTCCTCGGCTGCGGCACCGCGCAGACGTGGCCACGGTTACTCTTGCCGTGTGGAACCCGTCTACGGAACGATTCTCGAAGTTGCCCGCGGTATGTGGGCCTTCCAAGGCATCAAGTTCACCGAGGTGGACTTCCATAAGTTCCCCCGCACGGGCGGGGCTGTGGTCGCCATCAATCACACCGGCTACCTCGACTTCCCCTTCGCCGGGAAGCCCGCCTACGCCGCCGGCCGGCGCAAGGTGCGGTTCATGGCGAAGAAGGAGGTCTTCGACAACTCCAAGTCGGGGCCGATCATGCGGGCGCTGCGCCACATCCCCGTCGACCGCGAGGCCGGTGCCGACGCGTACGCCGCGGCGGTCGCGGCGCTGAAGTCCGGCGAGCTCGTCGGCGTGTACCCCGAGGCCACCCACAGTCGCAGCTTCGAGCTCAAGGGCTTCAAGTCCGGCGCGGCCCGGATGGCGATCGAGGCCGGCGTGCCGGTCATCCCCGTCGTGGTCTGGGGAGCCCAGCAGATCTGGACCAAGGGCCTGCCCAAGAAGCTCGGTCGCAACAAGTTCCGCATCGTCATCGGCGTGTGCGATCCGCTCGACCCCGTCGGGCCGCCCGAGGAGCTGACCGCGCGGCTCAAGGAGTCGATGCAGGCCATGCTGCTGCAGTTGCAGGACCTGTACGGCCCGCATCCGCAGGGTGAGCCCTGGGTGCCCGCGCGCCTCGGCGGCACCGCGCCGACGTTGGAGGAGGCCGACGCGATGGACGCCGCCGACCTCGACGAGCGTCGCCGTCTCCGGGAGGACCGGCAGGCCGACGGTGCCTGACGGCGCCCGGAGCGAGTTCGGCGTCCGGGATTCGACGGTCCGCCCGACGGTGCCGGGCGTGCCCGTGCCCGAGGCGCCGGGGCTGGACGTCCTCGGCCCGGCCCCGCTTCTGGTCGCGAGCGACGTCGACGGGACCCTGGTCGACGACGACGAGCGGATCAGCCTGCGCACGCACGTCGCACTGAACGCCGTGCAGGCGTCGGGCGGGCACTTCGTGCTGGCCACCGGGCGGCCGCCGCGCGCCGTCGACCCGATCGCCGCGCAGCTCGACTTCGCGCCGCTCGCGGTGTGCGCGAACGGTGCGGTGCTCTACGACACCGCGACCTCGCAGGTCGTCTCGGCGTCGCTGATGTCGCCGGAGCTGCTGGACACCGTCGCAGAGCTGATCCGCCGCTACCTCCCCGGCGCGGGTTTCGCCGCCGAGCGTGTGGCCCGCGGCGAGCACGACTCCGCGACCCCGCGGTTCGCGGCGTCCACCGGGTACCAGCACGCCTGGCTCGAGCCGGACACGGTCGCCGCGGCCGACGCGGAGGTGCTCGCGCACCCGGCCGTGAAGCTCCTGGTCCGGCAGCCGGGGATGACCTCCGACGAGATGTCCGCCCGGATCGTCCCGCACCTCGACGGTGTCGCCGATGTCACCTACGCCACCAACAACGGCCTCATCGAGTTCCACGTGCCGGGGGTCACCAAGGCCACGGGCATCCGCGCCGCGATGGAGCACCTCGGTCTCGCCGCCGACGTCCGCACCGCCGCTTTCGGCGACATGCCGAACGACTCGGAGATGCTCCGCTGGGCCGGGGTCGGCGTCGCGATGGCGAACGCGCACCCCGTCGCCCTCGACGCCGCGAACCTCGTCACCGCCACCAACCTCGACGACGGGGTGGCCCGGGTCCTGGAGCGCTGGTTCTAAGGAGTCCGACGGTGCGAAGTCCGGCCGGGCCGGTTGGGGGCGCCGGCGCGGCCGCCGATGATTGCTAGTCGTTTCTGTGATCGCGACGTGCGATCCTTCCGCCGAAACCGCTAGCAATCGGCTCCCGCACCCGATTCGCCCCAGCCGTCTGCTCTCCTGGTGTGACTTGTGTGACTTATGTTGCTTACGTGACGAATGTTGTTGATGGTGTTAGTCTCGACCTCACGTTGAGCTTTGTCCCGTCCGGGCACGGCTCACCTGCGTCGAGCTAAGGAGAAACCATGCCCGTATGGATCGACGGTGGCCCGCGTCGCCGCCGCGTACGGCGTACCGTCGCCCTGGCGATGCTCCCGGCACTGGCCGTGGGCGGCGCGGCGGCACTGCTCAGCACCACGAACATCGTCGGCGACCCGCAGCTCACGGCGGGGAGCGAGGTCACCTTCACCGGTCAGGGCAACGGCCACGGCCGGGGACTCGGCCAGTGGGGCGCCTTCGGCTACGCGAAGTCCGGATGGACGGCCGAGCAGATCGTCGCGCACTACTACGGCGGCTCCCAGCTCTCCCGTGCGGACACGAACCTGCCCGTGCGCGTGCAGCTCACCACGCAGAAGACCGCGAACGTCCTCGCCCCGGCAGGCGCCAAGATCGGCGATCAGCAGGTCGCGCCCGGCCAGGCCGTGCGCATCGACGGCGACAAGGCCGTCATCACGACCGGCTGCGGCGGCCCCGTCGTCAAGACCGTCCCGGCCGGGGACGCGACGATCAACCCGTTGAACGCGGCCGCGAACCGCCCGACGGCCGAGCTCCTGAAGTTCTGCGGCACCAACGCCACCTACCGCGGCGCGGTCGCCGCGAAGGACGGCAAGGTCTTCAACGTCGTCAACATCGAGGACTACCTGCGCGGTGTGGTCCCGGTCGAGAGCAAGGTCGAGTGGGCGGATCAGGGCGGCTACGAGGCCCTGCGCGCCCAGGCCATCGCCGCCCGGTCCTACGCGCTCGCCGAGGGCGCCAAGCGTGGCGACACGTACAACGACACCCAGGACTCCCAGGTCTACGGCGGCGCCTCGAAGGAGGACCCGCGCACCGACAAGGCCGTCGCGAGCACCGCCGGCCTGGTCATGGCGAAGAACGGCTACGCCGTGTCCACCGAGTTCTCCAGCTCCACCGGCGGCTTCACCGCGGGCGGCGACTTCACGGCCGTCAAGGACGACGGCGACGTCGTCTCGCCCTACCGGAACTGGACGCAGAAGGTCCCGACGGCGAAGATCGCGCAGGAGTTCGGCGTCGGCACGTTCAAGTCCATCCGCGTGACGAAGACGCAGTCGGCGCAGGCCGCCCGCGTCGAGGCCGTCGAGATCGTCGGTGCCGGCAAGACCGTCACCGCGACCGGCGCGGACGTCCGCAAGAAGCTGGGCCTGCGCTCGGACTGGTTCACCATCGACGGCCAGGCTCCGGCCGCGGCGCCCGCCTCCGGCGCCCCGAGCACTCCCGGCGCGGCTCCCGCGCCCGTCGCTCCCGGCGCGGGCACCGCACCGTCGGGCTCCACCCCGGCACCGGTCCCCGGGCAGGTCGTGGACCGGCAGATCGTGGCGGCCCCCGTCGACCCCTTCAACCCGGTCCCGACCGCGCCGAACGCCGCGCAGTCCGCGCCTGTGGCCGCCAGTTCGGCGACCGCAGCGGCGTCCGCCGTCACAGCGGCACCCGCCGTACCGGCCGTCCCGACGGTGCCCGGCGCGGCCCCGGCCGCACCCGCGACGCCCGCTGCTCCGGCGGCCCCCGCCGCTGCGGCGGCCCCGACCGCGCCCGCCGCGCCGGTGATCCCGGGGATCCCCGGGCCGCCGGCCGCCTCCGCGGTCGCGCCCGTGGCGCAGGCCGTGACCGGTAAGGCCGCGGTCGAAGCCGCGTACGCCGGTGCGGGCGGCGAGGCCGGCACGCTGGGCAAGGCGGTCTCGAACCCGATCACCTTCCCCGACGGGTCGATGTTCCAGTCGTATCAGAACGGCACGATCTACTACACGCAGGCGAACGGCGCCCAGGTGGTGCCCTCGGGCGTCGCGGCGCCCACGACGCTGCTCAACTGGGTCACCGCCTTCGCGTCCGGCGGCGCCCCGAGCCTGCCGCCGCTACCGCTGCTCAACCTGATCCCCGGCTGGGGCGACCTGCTGGGAGTCAACCCGGCGTCCACCGGTGCCGCGTCCGGCGTGCCCGCCGTGCCGGTGACGCCCGGCGCACCGTCGAGCGCCGCGGCGACCCCGGCCGTCCCGTCCGCGCCCGCGGCACCGTCGGCCCCCGCGGCGGCCGCTGCCACCCCGGCGGCGCCGACCACCCCGGCTGCCCCCGCCGCTCCGGCTCCGGCCGCGGGCTCCACCCCGTTGGCCGTCCCGACGGTGCCGGGCGCGCCGCAGTGACGACGGCCGTGCCGACCGGCTCCGGGGAACCGGCGCCGGCCGGCCTCGGTCACAGCGCCGGGCCGGGTGGCGTCATGGACGCCGTCCGGCCGGTACCCTGAACGTCCGTGGCAACCTCCTCTCCCCAGTCCTATGACCTCATCGTCGTCGGCTCCGGCTTCTTCGGCCTGACCATCGCCGAGCGCACGGCCGCTGAGCTGGGCAAGCGGGTCCTCGTCGTCGAGCGCCGGCACCACCTCGGCGGCAACGCCTACTCCGAGGCGGAGCCCGAGACCGGCATCGAGATCCACAAGTACGGGGCCCACCTCTTCCACACGTCCAACGAGCGGGTGTGGGAGTACGTCAACAAGTTCACCGACTTCACCGGCTACCAGCACCGCGTCTTCGCGATGCACAAGGGTCAGGCCTACCAGTTCCCGCTGGGCCTCGGCCTCGTCAGCCAGTTCTTCGGCCGCTACTTCACGCCCGACGAGGCGAAGGCGCTGATCCAGGAGCAGGCCGCCGAGTTCGACTCCAAGGACGCCGCGAACTTCGAGGAGAAGGCGATCTCCCTGATCGGCCGCCCCCTCTACGAGGCCTTCATCAAGCACTACACGGCCAAGCAGTGGGAGACCGACCCGAAGAACCTGCCCGCGGGCAACATCACCCGCCTGCCGGTGCGCTACAACTTCGACAACCGCTACTTCAACGACACCCACGAGGGCCTGCCCGTCGAGGGGTACACGGCCTGGCTCGAGAACATGGCCGCGTCGGACCTCATCGACGTGCGGCTGGACACCGACTGGTTCGACGTCCGCGATGAGATCCGCGCCGCCAGCCCCGACGCCCCCGTCGTCTACACCGGCCCGCTCGACCGCTACTTCGACTACTCCGCAGGCCGCCTCGGCTGGCGCACGCTGGACTTCGAGACCGAGGTCCTACCCACCGGCGACTTCCAGGGCACCCCGGTGATGAACTACAACGACGCCGATGTGCAGTACACCCGTATCCACGAGTTCCGCCACTTCCACCCCGAGCGGGACTACCCCACGGACAAGACCGTGATCATGCGCGAGTTCGGCCGCTTCGCGAACGACGACGACGAGCCCTACTACCCGATCAACACCCCGTCGGACCGCGAGATGCTCGCGGCCTACCGGGCGCTGGCCAAGACCGAGGCCGCGGACCGCAAGGTGCTTTTCGGCGGCCGCCTCGGCACCTACCAGTACCTCGACATGCACATGGCCATCGCCAGCGCGCTGTCGATGTTCGACAACACGCTGCGTCCGCACCTCGAAACCGGTGCCGCGCTCACCGAGGAGACGGCACAGTGACGAACCAGGCGAAAACCCTTCTGCAGCGCGTCATCCTGCCGCGCCCGGGGGAGCCCCTCGACGTGCGATCGCTGTACATCGAGGAGGCCGAGACCAACTCGCGCCGCTCGCACGCGCCCACCCGCACCCAGCTGAACGTCGCCGGTGAGTCCGAGGTCAGCTTCGCCACCTACTTCAACGCGTTCCCCGCGTCGTACTGGCGCCGCTGGACGGTGCTCACGGACGTGGTCCTGCGGATCGAGCTCAAGGGCACGGCCCGCGTCGACCTCTACCGCTCCAAGGTCGACGGTGCCCGCATCGCCCTGGGCGGCGGCCTGGTCGAGACCGACGCCACCGGCTACGGCGTCGCCGAGTTCGCCACTGACCTCGGCCCGTTCGAGGACGGCGGCTGGATCTGGTTCGACGTGACCGCCGACAGCGACACCGAGATCCTCTCCGCCGGTTGGTACGCCACCATCGGCGAGGAGGGCCTGCCGGCCAAGCGCGTCACCGTCGGCATCCCCACCTTCAACCGGCCCGACGACGCCGTCGCCGCGATCGCCGCCCTGACCAGCGATCCGCTGGTCGACGAGGTGATCGACGCGGTCCTCATGCCCGACCAGGGCAACAGGAAGGTCATCGACCACCCGGACTACGAGGCCGCGATCGCGCCGCTCGGCGAGCGCTACCGGCGCTTCGAGCAGGGGAACCTCGGCGGCTCCGGCGGCTACGGCCGCATCATGTACGAGGCGCTGCGCCTGACCGACAGCCCGTACGTGCTGTACATGGACGACGACATCGCGATCGAGCCCGACTCGATCCTGCGCGCCCTCGCGTTCGCCAGGTTCGCGAAGTCCCCGATGCTGGTCGGCGGGCAGATGCTCAACCTGCAGGACCGCAGCCACCTGCACTGCATGGGCGAGGTCATCGACCGGAACGCCTTCATGTGGACCGCGGCGCCCTTCGTCGAGTACGACCACGACTTCTCCGAGTACCCGCTGAAGGACAAGGAGAACAGCAAGAACCTGCACCGGCGCATCGACGTCGACGGCAACGGCTGGTGGATGTGCCTGATCCCGCGCGTCGTCGCCGAGGAGATCGGCCTGCCGATGCCGCTGTTCATCAAGTGGGACGACTGGGACTACGGCCTGCGAGCCGCCCGGGCGGGCTACCCGACGGCGACGGTGCCCGGCATCGCGATCTGGCACATGGCCTGGTCCGACAAGGACGACGCCATCGACTGGCAGGCGTACTTCCACCTGCGCAACCGGCTGGTCGTCGCCGCGATCCACCACGAGGGCAGCACCCGCGGCATCATGACCAGCTCGATCAAGGCGCTGATGAAGCACCTGCTGTGCCTCGAGTACTCGACCGTCGCGATCCAGATCGAGGCCATGCGCGACTTCCTGCGCGGCCCCGAGGCGCTCCACGAGCTGCTGCCCACCGCGCTGCCGAAGATCGCCGCGATGCGCAAGGAGTACCCGGACGCCGTCGTGCTGCCCAGCGCCACCGAGCTGCCCCGCACCAGCGGCCAGGCCACCGCGTTCGGCACGAGGATCCCGCTCAACCCCGTCACGAAGGTCGCGACCCTGGCCAAGGCCGTCCGCAACAACCTGCGCCCCGCCGACCCGCGCAACCACGAGGTGCCGCAGGCCAACTACCCTCCGCTCGAGGCGCGCTGGTTCAGCCTGGGCAGGGTCGACGGGGTGACCGTCACCACCGCCGACGGCCGCGGCGTGGTCTACCGGCAGCGCGACCGGGACAAGATGTTCGCGCTCATGCGCGAGAGCCTGGCCGTGCACCGCGAGGTGGACCGCCGCTTCGACGAGATGAAGCAGCGCTACCGCGCCGCGTACCCCGAACTGACCAGCCGGGAGGCGTGGTCGACGATCTTCGAGCCCGAGGAGACGAAGTGACCGACAACCCGGAGCAGGCGCTGAAGCCGGAGGAGATGATCCTCGTCGGCGTGCAGGCGCAGCTGGCCGGCCGCCCCGGGGTGCTCCCCGCGGCCCGCGGCCTCAGCCACTTCGGCGAGCACTCCCTTGGCTGGCTCGGCCTCGCCGCGCTCGGCGCGGTGCTGCAGCCGAAGCGTCGCCGGGAGTACGTGACCGCCGGCGTGGGCGCCTTCGTCGCGCACGCGGCGTCCGTGGTGATCAAGCGGATCGTCCGGCGGAGGCGCCCCGACCATCCGTACATCACCGTCGGCGTGGGGACCCCGAGCAAGCTGAGCTTCCCGTCCTCGCACGCGACGTCCTCGACGGCCGGCGCGATCCTGCTGGGCCGCGCGTCCGGCGTGCCCGGCGGAGCCGTGCTCGCGCCGGCGGTGGTCGTGCCGCCGATGCTCACCTCGCGCATGGTGCTCGGTGTGCACTACCCGACCGACGTGGCCGCCGGTGCCGCGATCGGTGCCGTGACCGCGCTGGCCGCGATCGAGGGTGAGAGACTGTGGGCTGACCGAGCGGCGCGCTGCTCCACGAAGTACCGGAAGAACCAGACGAAGGGGTCGGACGACTGATGAGCGAGGAGCCGATCGAGCACGGCGAGCCCAAGGCACCGTCGAACCTCGCCACCGGACTGGTCAAGGCGATCCGGCCCAGGCAGTGGGTCAAGAACGTCCTGGTCGTGGTGGCCCCGCTGGCCGCCGGGCGCGACCAGCTGGAGTTCGTCAAGTTCGGCAACGTCGGCATCGCGTTCATCGCGTTCTGCCTGGCCGCGTCGTCGATCTACCTGATCAACGACGCCCTCGACGTCGAGGCCGACCGCCAGCACCCCACCAAGCGGTTCCGGCCGATCGCGGCCGGCGTGGTGCCGGTGAACCTGGCCTACGTCCTGTCGTTCCTGTTCGGTGCCGGTGCCATCGCGGTCTCGTTCATCGCGAACTGGCACCTCGCCGTGGTCATCGCGGTGTACATCGTGATCCAGCTCGGGTACTGCTTCGGCCTCAAGCACCAGGCGGTGCTGGACATCTGCATCGTCAGCTCCGGCTTCCTGCTCCGCGCCGTCGCCGGTGGCGTGGCCGCCGAGCTGCCCAAGGGCCTGTCGCAGTGGTTCCTGCTGGTGATGGCCTTCGGCTCGCTGTTCATGGCGGCCGGCAAGCGCTACGCCGAGCTGCAGCTCGCGGAGCGCACCGGCGCGAAGATCCGCAAGTCGCTCGAGTACTACACCACCACCTACCTGCGCTTCGTCTGGACGCTCGCCGCGACCGCCGTCGTCCTCTGCTACGGGCTGTGGGCCTTCGACAAGACCGCGCACCCGAACAACATCTGGTACGGCCTGTCGATGGTGCCCTTCACCATCGCCATCCTCCGGTACGCCGTCGACGTCGACGGTGGCGAGGCGGGTGAGCCGGAGGAGATCGCCCTCGGTGATCGCGTGCTGCAGGTACTCGCGATCGCGTGGATTGGAACCGTCGTTGCCGCGGTCTACTTCGCCTGACGACACGGCCCCGTCGAGCTCGACCGACGCCGGGGCCCCGTCGAGGATCTCCGCACCCCGGGTCAGTCTCTGGCTCGGGGTCGCGGTCTGCACGGTGGCGTTCGCGTACGGCGCGTGGGAGCGCCGGTGGATCGCCGACGACGGGCTGATCGTCCTGCGGACCGTCCGGAACCTGCTGGCCGGCAACGGCCCCGTCTTCAACGTGGGCGAGCGCGTCGAGGTGAACACCTCCGCGGCCTGGACCTACATCATCTGGTTCTTCTCCTGGATCAGCGGCGTGCAGACCGAGTACGTGGTGCTCACCGTCGCGCTGGTGCTCTCCGTCGCCGCGATCCCGCTGGCCATGCTCGGCACGGCCCGCCTGTACAAGGGCGGCGCGGGCTGGTCCCGGCTCCGCGGCTCGAGGCTGCTGCTCCTGCCCGCGGGCGGCCTGGTCTACATGGCGCTGCCGCCGGCGCGCGACTTCGCGACCTCCGGGCTCGAGGTGTCGCTGACCATCTTCTGGGTCGCGCTGCTGTGGTGGCTGGCCGTCGCCTGGTCGCAGGCCGACCGCGATCCGGTCGAGCGGCGGGATGTGATCCGGTACTGGGCCCTGACGCTCTCCACCGCCTTCGTCGCGGGCCTGTCCTGGCTGGTCCGGCCCGAGATGGCGTTGGTCGGCGGGCTGGTGCTGCTCGTGATGTTCGTCGCGCCGATCGGCTGGCGACTGCGGCTGGGGATCACCGCGGCCGGCGGGTTCCTGCCCGTCGCGTACCAGATCTTCCGGATGGGCTACTACGGCCTGCCGGTGCCGAACACGGCCGTCGCGAAGGACGCCACGGGGTCCAAGTGGGGCCAGGGCTTCACGTACCTGATGAACCTCGTGGAGCCCTATTCGCTGTGGCTGCCCGTGCTGGCTCTGCTCCTGGCGATGCCGCTGCTGCTCCTGCCCGCGCGCGGCGCCCGCGCCCCGCTGACCGGCCGGTTCCGCCTGCCCCGCGGCGGTGCCCGCGGCCTGCGCGACCAGCTGCAGCGGCCCGCGGTGATCGTGGCCGTGATGTTCCTCGGCGGCGTCGCCGAGACCCTGTACTGGCTGCGCCAGGGCGGCGACTTCATGTCCGGCCGCGTCCTGCTCGCGCCGCTGTTCTTGCTGCTCCTGCCCGTGATGGTGATCCCACTGCGGATCCCCGCGCGGCAACCGGGCGACTCGAAGGCCCGCGGCTTCGCGCGGCTCGCCGGCGGCACCGCGGGCGCCGCGATCGCGGCGGTGCTGTGGGTCCTCGTCATCGGCTGGGCCCTGCATGCCACGACGCTGCGCGGGCAGCCCGACGGGACCTCGATCGGCCGGACCGGCATCGTCGACGAGCGGGCGTTCTACTCCCTGCAGACGGGTCACGCGCACCCGATCACCGCCGACGACTACCTGGACTACCCGCGCATGCAGGCGCTCCAGGAGATCCTCAGGCAGACCCCGCGGGGCGGCGTCTACCTGCCGTCCATCGACTACGACTGGTGGTTCATCGATCCGCTGCCCTATCCGCGGCCGGACGACGTGCCGTTGCGGCAGACGGTGTTCTTCACCAACCTCGGCATGACCGGGATGAACCTGCCGCTGGACGTGCGCGTGTGGGACCAGATCGGCCTCGCCTGGCCGATGGCCTCGCACACGGCGCGGCTCGAGGACGGCCGGATCGGGCACGACAAGGACATGTTCCCGGACTGGGCCGTGGCGGAGGCCAAGGCCTATCCGAAGCGTCCCGCGCTGCCGGGTTTCATCGACCCGGACTGGGTGAACCAGTCCCGAGTCGCGCTGACCTGTCCGCAGATCCAGCAGCTGCAGGCCTCGTACTCGGCGCCGCTCACCTTCGACCTGTTCAAGCGGAACCTCAAGCTGTCGTACGCGAACTACAAGCTGCGCATCGACCGCGTGCCCGAGTACACGCTGCGCATGTGCCGACTCGACGTGCCGCCGCCGCTCACCGACGACCAGAAGTCGATGCCGAAGCCCTGATGGGCGCGGTTGACGACCTGCGCGTGTGTTCGCCCTGACCAGCGCCGATCAGAGCTCGTGGCGGTCGAGGAAGTCCTCGATCGCGGCGGCGAAGACCTGGTTGTCGTCGCCCGCCACCATGTGCCCGGCACCGCTGACGTCGGCGACCTCGGCCTGCGGCACGCGCTGCAGCATCTTCTGCACGCCCTCGTCGCTGACCACGTCGGACTTGCCGCCGCGCACGATGAGCGTGGGCACGGTGACCCGCGCGGCCGCGGCCCCGAGCCGGTCCTTGTCCTGGATGCGGGCCTCCCCGCGGTCGTCGCCGCGGATGAACGCCGGGTCCCAGTGCCAGTACCAGCGGCCGTCGGCGCGCTGCCGCACGTTCTTCTTCAGGCCCTCGAGGTTGCGGGCGCGCTTGCGGGCGGGGTTGTAGGCGGCAACGGCGTCGGCCACCTCCTCGAGGTCCGCGAAACCGTCGGTGTGCGCGGAGAGGAACTCGGTCACGCGGTCGATGCCCTTGGGCTCCACGTCGACCACCACGTCCACGAGAACGAGTGCCGACGCGATGCCTGGGTTCTCGCCGACCGCGCACAGGCTGGTGATCCCGCCGAGCGAGGCCCCGATCAGCACGGGCGGCGGACCGTCGAGCGTGCCCAGGACGGCCAGGAGGTCGCCGACGAAGTCGCCCAGGGCGTAGGAGCCGTCCGCGGCCCAGGCGGTGTCGCCGTGACCGCGCGCGTCGAGAGTGAGGACCGTGTGGCCCCTGCCCGCCAGCGCCGCGGCGGTCCGGTCCCACGAATGCCGGGTCTGTCCGCCGCCGTGCAGGAGCAGGAGCGTCGTGCCGCCCTCGCCCCAGCGATCGCCAGCGATCGTCAGGCCGCCCGCGGCGACGGTGAAGGGCTGCGCGGAGGCGTGCATTTCGGTCATCGAACAGTCCTATCACGGGTGCGACGGCCGGTGACCCCGACCACCCTCCGCGCGGCACCGGGACGCGAAACAACACCCGTGTAACACTGGTCGCATGTCATCGATGGGCCGACTCGGAACGCTGCTCGTCGCCGGTGCCGTGGCGGCGGGGACCGTCGTGGCGGCACCGTCGACCCTGAACACCGCACCCGCCCATGCGGACCCGGCGCCGGCGAAGTCCAGGATCGTGGGCGCGCAGTGGCAGGGCGACCACCAGGTGGACCTGAGCGTCTACTCCGCGGCGATGAACGACACGATCAAGGTCCAGCTGCTGCTCGCCCGCGACTGGCACGCGGATCCGAAGGCGCGCTTCCCCACGCTGTACCTGCTCGACGGGATGCGGGCGCGCGAGGACCGCAACGGCTGGCTGATCGAGACCGATGTCGCGAACTTCTACCGCGACAAGAACGTGACGGTCGTGCTGCCCGTCGGCGGCCAATCCAGCTGGTACACCGACTGGAAGCGACCCGACAACGGCAAGAACTACCAGTGGGAGACCTTCCTCGCGAAGGAACTGCCGCCGCTGCTGCAGCAGGGCTGGCGCGCCACGGATGTCCGCGCCGCGGCGGGCGTCTCGATGGGCGGCACCGCCGCGTTCACCCTGGCGGCCCGCAACAAGGGCCTCTACCGGTTCGCGGGCTCCTACTCCGGCATCCTCTCGACGAGCACGCCCGGCACGCCGGAATCGATTGCGCTCGCCATGCGCGACGCCGGCGGCTTCAACGCCGACGCCATGTACGGCCCGCCGACGGATCCCGCGTGGGCGCAGCACGATCCGCTCAAGCTCGCGGACAAGCTGCGCGGCGTCAGCCTGTACTTCAGCTCCGGCAACGGATCCGGCGGTACCGGCGCGCCCACCGACCTGCAGGCGTTGGCGCTCGAGGTGCTCTCGCGCTCCTCGAACCAGGCCTTCGCGGTCGAGCTCAACCGCCTCGGCATCCCCGCGAACGCGCTCTACCGGCCGTCGGGCAACCACAGCTGGCCGTACTGGCAGTTCGAGAACGGCCAGGCGTGGCCGCAGGTGCAGTCGGCGCTGGGGATCGCGAACCCGAAGCCGTGCGGCATCGGCGGGGCGATCGCCGAGGCCGCGCCGAAGGCTCCGGCACTCGGATCGTGCGTCACCGTCGAATATCCCGTTCCCGGCGGCCGGGCGCAGGACTTCCGCGGCGGACAGGTGTTCTGGTCGGCCGACACCGGCGCTCAGGTGGTGGGCGGCGCGATCGGCGGCGCCTACCTGGGCGCGGGCGGCCCCGGCGGCGCGCTCGGCTACCCGACCGCGGGGGAGCGGGCCCTGCCCGACAAGAACGGCCGCTACCAGCAGTTCCAGCACGGCACCGTGTACTGGACGCCGCAGACGGGGGCACGGGCGGTGCGCGGCAAGATCGGCGAGAAGTACGCCGCACTGAACTTCGAGCGCTCGGCGCTGGGGCTTCCGGCGTCCGACGAGACGAAGCTCGCCGGTGGCGCCTTCCAGCGCTTCCAGGGCGGGCAGATCTACTGGTCGCCGAAGACGGAGGCGGCGGTCGTGAGCGGCCCGATCTACGCGGAATGGGGTCGTCAGGGCTACGAGGCGGGCCGGCTCGGCTACCCGCTCGCCGACGGTACGCCGATCCCCGGCGGCTGGGAGCAGCGCTTCGAGCACGGTGTGATCGCCCTGGTGAACGGCGTCGCCACCACGCGCTGACGCCCGTCCGGGGGTTGTGGTTCACCGCTGCCGGTAGCCTTGCAGCGTTGCGTGCGGACGTACTTCAAGGAGAGAAGACATGGCTGGACTTCGGGAAGCCCTTGTGGCCGCGGTGTTGACGGGCGGCGTGCTGCTGGGCGCCGTCGCGTGCGGCGGCAGTTCGACGGTCGAGGCGCCCACCACCGCGGCGGACGGCGGCGGCACCTCGTCGGGCCCGACGACGCTCCCGGCCACCGCGCCCGCGTCGTCCTCGGCGGCGTCGACGAATCCCAAGGACGCGGCCTTCGTCGCGAAGATGAAGTCGCAGGGCCTCGTGGCCTCCGACTCGGACATCCTGGGCGCCGCGGGCTACGTGTGCTCCGCGCTGTCGCAGAACCCGAACAAGCAGTACCAGGAGAAGACCCTGCCGACGCTGGTCAAGGCGATGATCGGCACCTCGCGCACGGGCGGCGGCGTCAGTGCCGAGCAGGCCGACAAGCTCGCCACCGCCGACGCGACCAAGCTGATCGCCGAGGCCAAGACCTCGTACTGCAAGGCCTAGTCGGGTGACGCACCAGCAGCCCGGAAAGCCCGACGGTACGCCGTCGGGACGCAGGTTCTCGCCGCTCGTCATCGTCGTGGGTGTCGTCGTCGTGATCGCGCTGGTGCTGCTGGCGATCCTCGTCGGGACGTGGCTGCGGCCGGGGCCCTCGATTCCGCCACCGTCGGAATCGCAGAGCTCGGCGCCGAGCACCTCCGGGTTCCCGCCGCGCCCGAAGTCGCAGCCGGCGGACTGCCCGGACGTGCAGGTGATCTCCGTGCCCGGCACGTGGGAGTCGAAGAGCACCGACGACCCGTACCGGCCCACGTTCAACCCGAACTCGTTGATGCTCAAGGTGACCGGGCCGCTCGCGTCCTCGATCCCGGGCGCGCGCGCCGACATCTGGACCACGCCGTACGTGGCGCAGCTGTCGAACCCCGTCGCGATCCCGCCGGACGGGCAGGCGTCCTACGAGAAGTCCCGCACCGAGGGCTACGACAAGTCGGTCGCGCAGATCAAGAAGGTCTACGAGCGGTGCAAACTCACCGGCTTCGTGCTGATGGGCTTCTCACAGGGCGCCGTGATCGCGGGCGACATCGCCGCCGAGATCGGTGCCGGCAAGCTCATCCCCGCCGAGAACGTGCTCGGCGTGGGGCTGATCTCCGACCCGCGGCGCGAGCCGGGGGACGCGCGCACCGTCGGCCCGAACCCGCCCGGCGTCGGCGTCGAGGTCGCGTACGGCGGCTTCAGCTTCGGCAGCCTGTCGCTGCGCGGTAAGCGTGAGGGCGGCTTCGGTTCGGTCCGGGACCGCACCGTCTCGCTGTGCGGCACCAAGGACCCGATCTGCAACCAGCCCAAGGACATCTTCCAGGTGGACGAGCTGACGAAGACGCTGCCCGAGCTGCAGAAGGTGCTCACGGGCAACTCGCACGCGCTGTACGCGACCACCGCCGACTGGAACCTGAACGGCCAGACCGCGACGCAGTGGCTGCAGGGCTGGGCGCGCGGTGTGATCGACAAGGCGCCTAAGCCTCCGCACAGCTGACCCTGGTATCCACAGAGGAATGGCAGGCAAGAGCAAGCGCGTCCTGAACGTGTTCGGCATCGCGGTGATCATCGCCGCGATCATCGCGCTCATCGTGGTGGGCACCCTCCTCTGGTCGATCTGGAACAGGACGGGGCCCACCCCGCCCGGCGAGCCCACCGGCCCGCAGGCGGCGGGGTGCCCGGATGTGCAGGTGCTGTCCTTCCCCGGCACGTGGGAATCCTCGGCGACCGACAGCCCGGAGCGCCCGACCTTCAACCCGCGCTCGCTCATGCTGCAGGTGACGAATCCGCTGGACAAGCGGTACGACGACGGCCGCGCCGATATCTGGACCGTGAACTACGCGGCGCAGTTCCACAACCCGATCGCGGTCCCGCCGGACGGCCAGATGACCTATCAGGCCTCGCGTCAGCAGGGCACCGACCGCGCGATCGCGAAGATGAAGGCGGTCACGGCGACGTGCCCGCGCACGGGCTTCGTGCTGGTCGGCTTCTCGCAGGGCGCCACGATCGCGGGCAACATCGCCGCGCAGATCGGCGCGGGCAAGGGGCCGATCGTCGCGCAGCGGCTGCTCGGGGTCGGCCTGATCTCGGACAGTCGCCGTGTGCAGGGGCAGGGGCGCGCGATCGGCGTCGACCCCGAGGGCGAGGGTGTCGAGGTCACGTTCTCCGGCTTCAACTTCTCGGGCGTGGACCTGCAGGGCAAGCGCGACGGTGGCTTCGGCGCGGTGAACGACAAGGTCGTCACCATCTGCGGCTCCAACGACCCGATCTGCAACCAGCCCAAGGGCGGACTGCTCGGTCTCGCCACCGGCCTGCCGCAGGTGATCTCGACGATCACCCAGAACTCGCACGCCGCCTACGGCACCACCGCCAACTGGTCGCTCGACGGTAAGACCGCGACCCAGTGGATGACCGGCTGGGCCACCGGCGTCATCGACAAGGCGCCGAAGACGAAGTGATCGTGTGCCGTTGACCCCTCACAGGGTGGTCAACGGCACACGATTCGTCGGCTCACCGGGCGGGTTGTTGTTGGGTGGCGCAGTGGATCCCGCCGCCGCCCCCGGCGATGGGGTCGATGTCCAGCTGGACGACCTCGCGGCCGGGGAAGAGCCGCTGCAGCGTCGCGCGAGCCGCACCGTCGGTCTCCGCGTCGCCGAACTGCGGGCAGATCACGGCGCCGTTGCACAGGTAGAAGTTGATGTACCCGGCGGCGAAGTCGTCGTCCTGCGCGTACGCCTCGCGCACCGTCGAGGGCGTGCGTAGCACCTCCACCTGCAGCCTCCGGCCGCGCGCGTCGGTGGCGCCGCGGAGGATCTCGAGGTGCCGGCGGGTCACGTCGTGGTCGAAGGAGCCGGGGTCGTCGTCCTGCGCGGCGACCACCGTGCCGGGGGAGGCGAAGCGGGCGTAGAAGTCGGTGTGGCCGTCGGTGATGTCCTTGCCCTTGATGCCGGGCAGCCAGATCACCTTCTCGATCCCGAGTAGGTCGTTCAGCTCGGCCTCGACCTGCTGCTTCGTCCACCCCGGGTTCCGGTTGTCGTTCAGGACGCAGCTCTCCGTGATGATCGCGGTGCCCTCCCCGTCGACCTCCAGTGCGCCGCCCTCGAGCACCAGGTCGGTCCGCACCGCCTCGGCCCGCGCCTGCCCGGTGACGAACCCGGCGACCTTCGCGTCGGACGCGTGGGTCTGCTTGTTCCCCAGCCGTTGAAGGTGAAGTCCACGCCCGCGAGCCCCTTGTCGCCGGTCACGAAGGTCGGACCGGTGTCGCGGATCCACAGGTCGTCGAGGTCGGCCGGGACCAGCGTCACGCCCGGCGCGGCGCCGAGCAGTGCGCGGGCGCGGTCCACCTGGTCGGGGCGCACCAGCATCGACACCGGCTCGAACCGGCCGATCGTGGTCGCGACCAGCATCAGCGACCTCTGCACGTCGGGCAGCAGCTTCTTGCCCCACACGTCCTCGCGCGCGGCGAGCGCCATCCACGTCCGCTCGTGCCGATCGCCCTCGTCCGGCATCCGCCACCGCCGCCCGCCCCGGTCCACCGGGGACCTCTCGGTCGGGCTGTTCGACGGTGCGCCGCACGCCGCCAGTACCGCTCCCACCGCCGCCATCAGGAAGTTCCGTCGTCGCATCGCATTCCCTCTCTCGACGGTGCCGGCTCCTCCAGCCCCGTCCGCCCATTCTCGCGCGAGGGGGCGCTTCGCGGGGATCCGGCGCAGCGCGGGGGACGACGGTGCCCGCCGCGGTCCGGAACGGGGCGCACCGTCGAACCGTTAGGCTGTGCGCAACCATGTCAGACCGCACCACCGTCGACCAGGAGTATCCACACGTGAGCACTGAGCCCCGCAAGTTCCGGTTCGCGGCGGGTGGCGCCGGCAACGCCGACGAGGGCGGCGTGCGCAAGTTCGTCAAGCTCGCGCAGGAGGCCGAGGAGCTGGGGTTCGACACCTTCGCGATCCCGGACCGGCTGGACGCGCAGGTGGGTCCGCTGGCGGCGCTCGGCGCGCTCGCCGTGAGCACCTCCACGATCCGCCTCGCCACCTCGATGCTCGCGATGCCCTTCCGACACCCGGCGGTCCTGGCCAAGGAGCTGACCACCATCGACGTGCTGTCCAAGGGTCGCCTCGAGATCGGCCTCGGCCTGGGCGCGTTCAAGGACGACTTCGACCAGTCGGGCATCGAGTTCGAGTCGCCCGCCCGCCGGCTGCAGCGCCTGGACGAGGGCCTGACGGTGCTCGACTCGCTGCTCCGTGGCCAGGAGGCGGAGTTCGAGGGCGAGATCTTCCGGGTCAAGGACCTCAAGGGCTACCCGCGGCCGCGGCAGGGCCCGCGTCCGCCCATCGCGATCGGCGCCGGCGCGCGCCGCACGCTGGAGCTGGCCGCGCGCCGCGCGGACGTGGTCTCGATCAATCCGCGCAGCTCCGCCGAGGGCAAGCTCAAGATCTCGGACATGTCGCTGGACGCGGTGAAGAACAAGGTCGAGATCGTCAAGGCCGCCGCGGGCGAGCGTTTCGCGGACCTCGAGCTGTCCTGGTCGATCGCCACGATCGTGGTCACCGACGACCGGGAGCAGGTCGCGGACTTCGCGCTCAAGGCCATCGAGCGGGGGCTCTCGGCGAACATCGAGGTCGACAAGGAGGTGACGATCGACGACGTGCTGGGCTCGCCCTACCTCGCGATCGGCACCTTCGACGAGATCGCCGACCAGGTCCGTGCGACCCGCGAGGCCACCGGCATGTCGTACGTCGGCGTCGTCCCCACCCAGATGGAGGCGTTCGCGCCCGTGCTGGAGCAGCTGAAGGGCGAGTGACCCCGACCTCACGGTTTTCGCACCCGCCGTTACCGCGCGGTACGATAGTCGGGTTTGCGGATTTTTCTGCGCGTGTCAGCTGACCAAACAGGTGAAACGCGTTACGGATATCGAGCACTATGAGGTGGCGCACAGGCCCGCAACGGGTCCGCGCCGCCACGCGATGTACCACTGTATGACCGGCGCTGCCCGGCACCGGTTACGAGGAGCGATGCATGAACAACGAGTTTGACCAGTTTCTGGATGAAGACGGCAACATCTTCTTCCGCCCCGGAACCACACTGGTCGACTTCGTCGAGAGGAACGCACGGGAGCGTGCCGACACCCTCGCGTACCGCTTCATCGACTACAGCCGCGAGCGCGACGGCGTCGTCCACGAGCTGACCTGGTCGCAGTTCGGCGCCCGCCTGCGCGCCATCGGCGCCCGGCTGCAGCACATCACCAAGCGCGAGGACCGCGTCGCGATCCTCGCCCCGCAGGGCCTGGACTACGTGACCGCCTTCTTCGGCGCCCTCTACGCGGGCAACATAGCGGTGCCGCTGTTCAGCCCGGACGAGCCGGGCCACACGGACCGCCTGCGCATCGTCCTCGAGGACTGCAAGCCGACGGCGATCCTCACCAGCTCGGGCTCCGCCGAGGCCTGCCGCAACTTCTTCCGCCACCTCCCGGCGAAGGAGCGGCCGCGCATCATCGCCGTGGACGCGATCCCGGACTCGGTCGGCTCCACCCTCAAGCCCTTCCCGATCTACCGTGACACCATCGCGTACCTGCAGTACACCTCGGGTTCCACGCGCAACCCGGCCGGCGTGCAGATCACCTACGAGGCCGTCGGCACGAACGTGATCCAGATGATCCACGCGCTGGACCTCAACGAGAACTCCCGCGGCGTGACCTGGCTGCCGATGTTCCACGACATGGGCCTGCTCACGGTGATCCTGCCCGCCCTCGGCGGCAAGTTCATCACCATCATGAGCCCGTCGGCGTTCGTGCGCCGCCCGGGCCGCTGGATCAACGAGCTCGCGGCCGTCGAGGACGGTGCCGAGACCTTCGCCGCGGCCCCGAACTTCGCCTACGAGCACGCCGCCGCCCGCGGCCTGCCCAAGGAGGGCGAGACCCTCGACCTGTCCAACGTCAAGGGCCTGATCAACGGCTCCGAGCCGGTCACGGTCTCGTCGATGAAGAAGTTCAACGACGCGTTCGCCCCGTACGGCCTCTCGCCGAAGGCCATCAAGCCCTGCTTCGGCATGGCCGAGGCCACGCTGTTCGTCAGCTCGACCCCCGTCGAGAACGAGGCCCGCGTGGTCTACGTCGACCGCGACCAGCTGGCCGCCGGCACCTTCGTCGTCTCCGACGAGGGCGCCGAGGGCGCGGTCCCGCAGGTCTCCTGCGGCGACGTGGCGCTGAGCCAGTGGGCGTGCATCGTCGACCCAGAGACGGGCAAGGAGGTCCCGGACGATTCCGTGGGCGAGATCTGGCTGCACGGCATGAACATCGGCTCGGGCTACTGGGAGCGCGACGAGGAGTCCCGCGAGACCTTCCAGAACTACGTGACCCCGCTCTCCGAGGGCAGCCACTCCGAGGGTGTGAAGAACCTCGAGAAGGCGAAGTGGATGCGCACGGGCGATTTCGGCGTCTACCACGGCGGTGAGCTCTACATCACCGGCCGCGTGAAGGACCTCGTCATCGTCGACGGCCGCAACCACTACCCGCAGGACATCGAGTTCACGGCGCAGGAGTCGGACACCAAGTACATCCGCACCGGCTACGTCGCGGCGTTCTCGGTGCCGGCGAACGAGCTGCCGCAGGCCGTCTTCGACAGCGCGCACTCGGGCATCACCTACGACGTGAACGACCAGTCGGAGCAGCTCGTGATCGTCGCCGAGCTCGGTGCCGGTGGCGCCAAGCAGGACCAGCAGGCCCTCGCCGACGGCATCCGCTCGGCCGTGGGCGCGGCGCACGGCGTGCTCGCCCGCGACGTCCTGCTCGTGCCCGGCGGCTCGCTGCCCCGCACCAGCTCCGGCAAGATCGCCCGGCGCGCGGGGCGCGCCGCTTACATCGACGGCACGTTGCGCGGCGGCTACACGCAGACCGCGTTCCCCGACGCCGAGGCGAACGACGTCCAGTAGCGCCCACCGGCGCTCTCCACAACTTCATCACACGCGACCCAGGCAACACCCACGGTCTCGACGCGAAGGGTAGAAACACCATGGCTGAGAACGAGTACACCCCCCATGAAGGCCCGACCGGCAAGGCCCGCGAGGATCTGAGCCTCGAGGATCTGCGCGCGTGGATGCGGCAGTGGATCGCGGATGCGACCAAGCAGCCGCTGGAGAACATCACCGACGACAAGTCGCTGGACGAGTTCGGCCTGGGCTCGCGCGACGCGGTGTCGATGGCCTCGGACATCGAGGACTTCACGGGCGTACAGCTGACGGCCACCGTCGCCTTCCAGCACCCCACGATCGCCCTGCTCAGCCAGCGCATCATCGACGGTGACCCGGTGGTCTCCGACGACGACCTCGCGGCCGAGGCGGCCCAGTACGACCGGGGCGAGGACTTCGAGGCGGACCGCGGTCGGCACGACGTGGCCGTGGTCGGCCTCGCGACCCGCTTCCCGAAGGCCGGCGAGACCCCCGAGTCGACGTGGGAGTTCCTCATCGGGGGCGGCGACGCCACGACCGATCTCCCCGAGGACCGCTGGCTGGAGTTCAAGCAGGACCCGCGCCTGAAGGCCGTCCTCGACGATGCCAACACCTTCGGCGGCTACCTCGACGACGTCGCGTCGTTCGACGCCGAGTTCTTCCAGATGACCCCGCGCGAGGTCGAGATGGTCGATCCGCAGCAGCGGCTCGCGCTCGAGCTCACCTGGGAGGCGCTGGAGCAGGCCAACATTCCCGCCAGCTCCGTCAAGGGCACGCGCACCGGTGTGTGGATGGGCAGCTCCGCCAACGACTATCAGATGCTGGCCGTCGCCGATCCGACGAAGGCCAATCCCTATGCGCTGACCGGTACCTCGACCTCCATCGTCGCGAACCGCGTCTCGTACTTCTACGACTTCCACGGACCGTCGGTCACCGTGGACACCGCCTGCAGCTCCTCGCTGGTCGCGATGCACCAGGCCATCCGCAGCCTCCGCGACGGCGAGACCGACATGGCCGTCGCCGGCGGCGTGAACATGCTCATCGTCCCGGCGGCCACGCTCGGCTTCGACACCATCGGTGCGCAGGCGCCCGACGGCAAGATCAAGGCCTTCAGCTCCGATGCGAACGGCATGATCCGCGCCGAGGGCGGCGGCGTCGTGCTGCTCAAGCGCCTGGCCGACGCGGAGCGCGACGGTGACGAGATCCTCGGCGTCATCGCGGGTTCCGCGGTCACCTCCGACGGCAAGTCCAACGGCATCTTCGCGCCGAACCCCGAGGCGCAGGTCATGAACCTGCGCGATGCGTACATCGACGCCGGCATCGACCCGCGTACCGTCGACTACCTCGAGGCGCACGGCACCGGCACGATCCTGGGCGACCCGCTCGAGGCCGACGCCATCGGGCGCGTGCTGGGTCGCGGCCGCGAGGCGGAGAAGCCGCTGCTCCTCGGTTCGGCGAAGACCAACTTCGGCCACCTCGAGGCGGCCGCCGGCATCGCGGGCGTCGCCAAGGTGCTGCTCGGCATGCGCAACGGGCAGATCCCCGCCTCGCTGAACTTCGCGGGCCCCAACCCGTACATCCAGTTCGAGGCCAACCGCCTGCTCATGGCGGCGCGGAACACGGAGTGGCCCAAGTACTCCGGCGCGAAGCTCGCCGGTGTCACCGGTAACGGCTTCGGCGGCACCAACGCCCACGTGGTGGTCAAGGAGTACATCGCTCCGGAGGTCGTGGAAGGCGCTGCGGATGCGTCCGATTCCACGGAGGCCCCGTCGAACGCCGTGCCGGACTTCTACGCCGCCACCGCCGACGGTGCCGCGGTCCCGCTCGTGCTGACGGCCTACGTCCCGTCCCGCCGACGGGCCGCCGCCGCAGAGCTTCTCGCGTGGCTCGAGTCCGACGAGGCGAAGGAGTACACGCTCGCCGAGATCGGCCGCACCCTGGCGCACCGCAACCACGGCCGCGTCCGGTCCGTGGTCATGGCCAAGGACCTCGACGAGGCGATCAAGGGCTTCCGTGCGATCGCCGAGGGCAAGAACGCGCCGAACGTCATCTCCGCCAACCAGCCCGACGGCGTGGGCCCGGCGTTCATCTTCTCCGGCTTCGGCAGCCATCACCGCAAGATGGCCAAGCAGCTCTACCTCGAGAACCCCGTGTTCAAGCACTTCTTCGACGAGGTCAACGAGCTGATCATCGACGAGTCGGGCAACGACTACGCCGACATGATCACCGACGACGAGCAGACCTTCCACATCGAGACCGGCCAGGTGGGCATCTTCGCCATCCAGGTCGCGCTCGTCGGCCTGTTCCGCCACCACGGCATCGAACCCGGTGTGGTGCTGCCCCATTCGATGGGCGAGGCCACGGCGGCCTGGGTCACCGGCGGTCTTTCGTTGGAGGACGCCGTCCGCGTCATCTGCAACCGCTCGCGCCTCATGGGCGAGGGCGAGGAGATGCTCCCGGAGGAGATGGAGCGCTTCATGGCGCTCGTCGAGTACAGCGCGGCTGAGATCGACACGGTGCTGGGCGATTACGAGGGCCTGGAGATCTGCGTCTACGCCGCGCCCACGCACACCGTGCTCGGCGGCCCCGGCAAGGTCATCGACAAGATCGTCGAGGAGACCGAGGCCAAGGGGCTGATGGCCCGGAAGCTGGTGACCCGCGGAGCATCCCACACCTCGCAGATGGATCCGCTGCTGGGCGAGCTGCAGGCCGAGCTCATGGGCATCGAGCCGCACGTGCTGCAGTACCCGATGTACTCCACCGTGAACAAGGACGAGTTCTACAAGGCCGGCCACGCGCCGGTGCACGACGTGGACTACTGGATCAAGGGCCTGCGCCACAGCGTGTGGTTCACCCAGGCCGTGGAGAAATCCGTCGAGGCCGGCTACCGCACCTTCATCGAGTTCTCGCCGAACCCGATCACCCTGATCTCCGTCGCCGCTGTCACCTTCGGCTCGGGCATCCAGGACGCCGCGCTGGTGCAGACGCTCAAGCGCAAAGAGGACGAGCCCGGCACGATCATGACGGCGCTCGCCACCGTCTTCGCGCGGGGCCACCACGTGGACGTGGCGTCGCTGTTCGGCCCCGGCCGGTACGCGCCGGTGCCGCGGACGAGCTTCCAGCGCAAGCACATCTGGATCCAGACCAAGCTGCCCGACGGCGGCTCGGGCGTCGTGCCCGGCGGCCACGTGGCCCTGCCCGACGGCCGGCACGTGTGGCAGCTCGACGCGGGTGCCCTCACCCTCGGCGACCAGACCGAGATCTCGCTCGTCGAGCTCGCGCGCCTGGCCGCCGTCCAGGTGCTGGACGGCGCCGCGGTCACCGCTGCTGTCGAGCACGGCACCGTCGGCAAGGGCCAGACCCTGACCACCACGCTGACCCCGCACCCCGGCGGCGCGTCGATCCAGGTCCACGAGAACCTGGGCACCGGCTTCCGGCTGCTGCTGGACGCGGTCGTCGTGGCCGGCGAGGCCTCCGGCACCGCGGCCGCGCCGCTCATCACGAGGGCCGCCGCACCGGTGGAGGAGATGGACGAGCTCGACGAGTCCGAGCCCGAGATCACCGTGTCGGAGGAGACCGAGGCCCCCGCGCCGGAGGGCAGCACCGAGCGCTGGTCGCCGGAGTCCGGTGAGACGGTGGAACACCGCCTGGGCCTGATCATCTCGGAGACCATGGGCTTCGAGATCGAGGATCTCCCCAAGGAGATCCCGCTCATCGATCTCGGCATGGACTCGCTCCTCGCGATGCGCATCAAGAACCGCACCGAGTACGAGTTCGACATCCCGCCGATCCAGATCCAGGCCGTGCGCGACGCGTCCTTCAACGACGTCGTGCAGTTCGTCGAGTACGCGGTCGAGCACCGCGATCAGGTGGACGCGCTGGCCGAGCACCAGTCCGGCACCGGCGAACTCGCCGACGCCGGCCAGCTGGCCGAGATGATGAAGGCCGCCAAGGCGGAGGCCGCGGCGAAGGCCGAAGCCGCCGCCGCCCCTGCCGAGGCTCCCGCGGAGGCCCCTGCCGACGAGGCCGCGCCGGCAGCACCGTCGGACCCGGTGGCGGAGGCCGAGACCCCGGACCTGCACGACGCGGCCGCCATCGCGGAAGCCGTCGGCGACGGCGTCCCCCCGCGCGACGCCGCGGAGCGGCTGACCTTCGCGACCTACGCGATCGTGGTCGGCGCGTCCCCCGGCGGCGTCTTCAA
Source organism: Tsukamurella pseudospumae (assembly GCF_001575205.1). Classification (GTDB taxonomy): domain Bacteria; phylum Actinomycetota; class Actinomycetes; order Mycobacteriales; family Mycobacteriaceae; genus Tsukamurella; species Tsukamurella pseudospumae. The sequence goes on along the minus strand of NZ_LSRE01000013.1, from coordinate 58,421 downwards.
CGAGCTCGACGTGCTGTCCGAGGAGGTCGCGGAGAAGCTGACCGCGCGCCTCTCCGAGCGGGCCGGCGGCGAGATCGACATCGAGGACGTCATCGACTCGAAGAACATCGAGGAGATGGCCACCTACGTGGGCGCGGTCATGAACGAGGCCACGCCGGTCGACGGATTCGTCCGCACCCTGCGCACGCCGGAGGGCTCGGATCGCCGGCCGCTCTTCCTCTTCCACCCCGCCGGCGGTAACACCACCGCCTACGAGGCGCTGCTGCGCAAGCTGCCCGAGGATCTGCCGATCTACGGTTTCGAGCGCATCGAGGGCGAGATCGAGGAGCGGGTCGCCGAGTACCTGCCGAAGCTCAAGGAGATCCAGCCGGAGGGGCCGTACCGGCTCGCGGGCTGGAGCCTCGGCGGCGCCTTCGCCTACGGCCTCGCGCGCGCCCTCGAGGACGAGGGCCAGGAGGTCGAGTACGTGGGTCTGCTGGACGTGGTAGCGCCGACGGTGCCGCTCACCGACGAGCCCGCGGAGAAGCGGGCCCGCCTGGAGCGCTGGGAGAAGTTCGCGCGCAAGAACTACGACATCGGCGACGAGATCGAGCTGCCGATCGATCGCCTCGCGGCGGCCGACGACGAGGGCCAGTTCCGGATCATCATGGAGCTGGTGCAGTTGTCCGACAAGAAGATCCCGACCTCGATGATCGAGCACCAGCGGACGTCCTTCGTGGACAACCGCATGCTGATCAAGGTGAACCCCGCCGACTACGGCCGGTTCGGTGGCACGGTCACGTTGTACCGCGCGGATCGCATGCACGACGGTGCGGTGGAGCTGGAGCCGAACTTCGCGGACATCGCGCCGGACGGCGGCTGGGCGCCGGTGGTCGAGGACCTGCGGATCGTCAAGATCGGCGGCGATCACCTGCAGATCATCGACGAGCCGTACGTCGGGAAGATCGCGACGCACATGACCACGGAGCTCGACGCCGCAGACGGCGTCGCGTGATCGACGGCAGGGGATAGGGTGACTGACGTGACGGACGTATCGGACCAGGTCGACCTGACCACCACTGCGGGCAAGCTCGACGATCTCTACCGCCGCCTGGACGCGGCGAAGGATCCGGGCAGCGAGCGGGCCCGTGCCCGTCGCGACGCGAAGGGCCTGCCCAGCGCGCGTGCGCGCATGCGCATGCTGTTCGACGAGGGCACCTTCGTCGAGCTGGATCAGCTCGCCAAGTCGCCCGGCGACGACAAGATCAAGGACGGCGTGGTCATCGGCTACGGCACCGTGAACGGCCGGAAGGTCGCGGCGTTCAGCCACGACCAGACGGTGGGCGCGGGCACCGTCGGCGAGATGTTCGGCCGCAAGATGGTCAAACTGTACGACTTCGCGGCGGCCGCGGGCCTGCCCGTCGTCGGCATCAACGACTCGGGCGGCGCCCGGATCCAGGACGCCGCGACGTCGATCGCCTGGTACGCGGAGCTCGGCCGGCACCAGGACGGCCTCTGCGGCCAGGTGCCGCAGATCTCGATGATCCTCGGCACCTGCGTGGGTGGCGCCGTGTACGCGCCCGCCAACACCGACGTCCTCGTCGGCGTGCAGGACAACACCTACATGTTCGTCACCGGTCCCGAGGTGATCCGCCCGACCACGGGTGAGACCACCTCCGCGGAGGACCTCGGCGGCGCGATCAAGCAGGCCCAGTGGGGCAACCTGCACCACATCGCGGTCGACGAGCAGGCCGCCTTCGACTGGGTCAAGCGCTACCTCGGCTTCATGCCGGACTCGGTGCACCAGCGCCCGCCGCTGGTCAACCCGGGCCTGGAGCCCGAGCTGACGGAGACGGACCTCTCGCTCGAGTCGATCATCCCGGACGCCGACACGGCCGGGTACGACATCCACGACGTGATCCTGCGCGTCTTCGACGACGGTGACTTCCTCGAGTACGCGGAGCTGTGGGCGCCGAACATCGTGACCGGCTTCGCCCGCGTCGACGGCCAGCCCGTCGGCGTCGTGGCGAACCAGCCGATGCACATGGCCGGCACGCTCGACACGCAGGCGTCGGAGAAGGCCGCGCGGTTCGTGCGGCTGTGCAACTCCTTCAACATCCCGCTCGTCTTCCTCGTGGACGTGCCCGGCATCCTGCCCGGTGTCGAGGAGGAGAAGATCGGCACCATCCGCCGGTCGGGCAAGTTCATCTTCAGCTACGTCGAGGCGGCCGTCCCGAAGGTCACCATCATCCTGCGCAAGTCCTACGGCGGCGCGTGGGCCGTGATGGGCTCCAAGCAGCTGGGCGCGGACTTCGTGTTCGCATGGCCGACGGCGCGCCTGGCCGTGATGGGTGCCGAGGGCGCCGCCGCGATCATCAAGCGGCGCGAGATCGAGGAGGCCGGCGAGAACGGCCCCGCGATCCGCCAGGCCTTCATCGACTTCTACAACCAGTTCATGGCCACGCCGTGGCTGGCGGCGGAGCGCGGCTACATCGACGGCGTCATCGAGCCGAAGGACACGCGCCTGCTGATCCGCAAGTCGATCGCGCAGCTGCGCGACAAGGAGCTGCAGCGCGTGCCGCGCCGCACCTACCTCATGCCGATGTAGGACGGTGCCCGTCATGGCCTCGATGGACACCTTCCCGGAGATCACGGGGTCGGTCCTGACCGACCCCGACGTGACGGCGGCCTACGCCGTCGACCACTGCTCGCCCGTGCACGGTGCAGTGCCGTTGGCGGTGGTGCTCGCCGAGACCACCGAGGACGTCGCCGCGGCGGCGGCCTGGTGCTACGCCAACGACGTGGTGATCGTGCCGCGCGGCGCCGGTAGCGGTCTCGCCGGCGGCGCCAGCGCTATCGAGGGCTGCGTGATCATCTCGCTCGCGAAGATGAACGCGATGCTCGAGATCAATGTGGCCGATCAGTACGCGCGCGCGGAGGCGGGTGTCATCAACGCGGACCTCGATCGCGCGGTCCGCGAGCACGGGCTGATGTATCCGCCGGATCCGTCGTCGTTCGAGATCTGTTCCATCGGGGGCAATGTCGCGACGAACGCCGGCGGCCTGCGCTGCGTCATGTACGGCGTCACGCGCGAGTACGTCCTCGGGCTCACCGTCGTGCTGCCCGACGGGCGGATCATCACGACCGGTCGGCGCACCGTCAAGGGCGTCACCGGCTACGACCTGACCCAGCTGCTGGTCGGCAGCGAGGGCACGCTCGGCATCGTCACCGAGGTCACCGTCAAACTCCGTCCCGCGCCGGTGATCCCGCCGACGACCGTCGCCGCGTCGTTCCCGGACGTGGTGAGCGCGGCGGCCGCCGTGGCCGCGGTGGTGGGCACCGGCGTCGTGCCGGCGCTGATGGAGCTCATGGACCGTCGCACGCTCGAATGCGTGGAGGCGCTGCGCCCCTTCGGCCTCGAGGACGAGACCCGCGCAATGCTCATCGGCCAGGGGAGCACCCCGGCGGACGCCGCCGTGCTGGAACGCGAGTTCAACGCCGCCGGAGCGCATTACACAGTCGTCTCCGACGATCCGACCGAGGCCGCGGAGCTGTTAGCGGTCCGGCGTGCTGCGTTTCACGCCTACGAGCACGCGGGCAACATCTTCTCCGAGGACGTGGGCGTGCCGCGTTCGCAGCTGCCCGAGATGTTCGCGCGGATCGAGGCGATCGCCGCGAAGTACGACGTGGACATCCCCACTTGCGCGCACGCCGGCGACGGCAACCTGCACCCCACGCTGATCTACTCGAAGGACGATCGCGAGGTGCCCCAGGCCATCTGGGACGCCGCCGACGAGGTCTTCCAGGCCGCGCTGGAGCTCGGCGGCACGCTCACCGGCGAGCACGGCGTCGGTGTGCTCAAGGCCCGCTGGGTGGGCGAGGAGCTCTCCGAGGACGTCCTCGACCTGCACCGCGGCATCAAGGCCGTCTGGGACCCGAAGAACCTGCTCAACCCCGGCCGCGGCTTCTAGCCGCTCGCTGCGTCGTCCGTACCGCGGCGGCGCATCACGTCCGCCTGCATCAAGCGAGCGAGGCGACGAACACCGCGGCGACGGCCTCGAGGCCGCGCTGATCCTCGTCGCTGAACCGCGCGGGCCTCTCGCTGTCCAGATCGAAGACCCCGATCAGCTCGCCGTCGCGCTCGAGGGGCACGACGAGCTCGGAACGAGTGGCTCCGTCGCAGGCGATGTGGTCCGCGACCGCGTGCACGTCGGCGACCCGCTGCGTCTCCCGCGTGCGCGCCGCGGCCCCGCACACGCCGCGGTCGAGCGGGATGCGGATGCACGCGGGCAGCCCCTGGAAGGGGCCCACGACGAGCTCGGCACCGTCGAAGAAGTAGAAGCCCACCCAGTTGAGGTCGGGCACCGTCGCCTTCACGAGAGCCGACAGGTTCGCGGCGTTGGCGACCCGGTCGGGCTCACCGTCGATCAGGGCCCGGGCGTGTTCGGCGAGCTGGGCGTAGCGCTCGGCGGGGGACTCGGAGAGTTCGGGAAGGGAGAACGACACGCCCCGACGGTACGGGGTCCGACGGTGCGCCGACACCTTCCGTCGGCCCTGATTCTGGGCGGAAGCTGAGAGTGTGACGGGTTGAATGCGGCGTGGTCCGAGGCGGAAAAGTACCGGTTGTCCAGCGCTGACCACTCGGTATGGACGATCTTTGCGTTCGGGAGTAACGGACTTCGACGCGCCCCCGACTAAGAGTTTGTCAGGAACTGATATCTCGCATACAGTGCCTGATGAGCACTGCTCCGCTTGTCCTGCCGTGCCATGGGGGTCACCTGTGGTACCGGACGGTCCCGGTTCCCCGGGGCCGCGCAGGCGGTAGGACGCGCCCACCGGGCGACCGAACAAGGAAGAGAGTTACGAATGCGTATGCGTAACGGCTTGGCCAAGAAGGCTGTCGCCGCCGCCGTCACCGTGGCTGCCATTCCGGCCCTCACGATCGCCGGCACGGGCGCCGCGAACGCGTGGGGTCCGGGTAGCGCCAAGAACCCGCCGAAGGGCTTCAAGCAGGCCTTCGTCAACGGCGCCGGCATGCCGAACGTGAAGGTCCGCACCTGGGCGTCCACGACGACCAACCCGAAGACCGCCCCCACCGTGGTCTTCCTCGACGGCCTGCGCGCCACCTGGGACGTCTCAGGCTGGGAGCGCGACGCCAACGTGGCCTTCCTGTCGCAGAAGGGCATCAACGTCGTGATGCCGGTCGGCGGCACCTCGAGCTGGTTCACCGACTGGCAGGCGCCGTCGTCGACGAACCGTCAGCCCTACCGCTACACCTGGGCCTCGTTCCTGAAGACCAGCCTGCCGCAGTACATCAAGAGCCTCGGCTTCAGCGACAACGTCTCGCTGGTCGGCCTCTCGATGTCCGGTAGCGCCGCGATCATCAACACCCTCGATTCGAACGGCTACTACAAGCGCGCCGCATCGCTGTCGGGCCTGAACAACATCTCGGCGCCGGGCATCCCGATCGCCGTCGGCATCGCCTCCCTCGATTCGGGCGGCTACAACGCCGGCCTCGACATGTGGGGCGGCCCGTTCGACTCGCGCTGGGCCAAGAACGACCCGACCGTTCAGGTGAACCGCCTGAAGAACGTCCCGCTGTGGATCTCGGCCGGCAACGGCGTCTTCGGCAAGTACACCCCGAACCCGGGCCCCGCCGATGTCATCCAGGGCGTGCCGCTCGAGTGGCTCGCGCTGTCGCAGTCGCGCGCCTTCCAGGGTGCCGCGCAGCGCGCCGGCCTGAACAAGGTGCACTACGACTTCCCGCCGGCCGGCACCCATACGTGGGGCTACTGGCAGGACCAGGTGTGGCAGATGCAGCGCACCGGTTGGTTCTCGAAGTAGACTTCGCGAACGCACGAACAGATCACACGACAGACGGCCTCGTTCGGACGAATGGGGTCGTCTGTCGTATTGTGATGTAGATGACTTTCCTGAGGAATACGGGAGCGTCTGTAACGACTTACCCTGTGATTTCGATGAGATCCAGGGAGAGTGTCGCCCATGTGACGAATGTGAAACATGTGACATGTGTGACGAACGATGTTAGAGTGACGGCTGTGACTAGGCTTGGTCGGAGACGACAGGCTGTCCGGTCCACCAGCAAATGCGCGGCAACGCGTGAAAAAGGAGAGGTCAGCAATGCGAGCAGCCTGGGGTAAGCGAGCGGGTGCAGCGGTTCTCACCGCGGCCATGGTGCCCGCCCTCGCCGGCATGGGTGCCGGCGTCGCCGGTGCCTGGGGTCCGGGTAGCGCCAAGAACCCGCCCAAGGGATTCAAGTCCGAGAAGGTCGACGGTGCCGGCATGCCGGCCGTCACGGTGCGTTCGTGGGCTTCCACCACGACCGACCCGGCCAAGGCCCCGACCGTCGTCCTGCTCGACGGCCTGCGCGCGACGCAGGACGTCTCGGGCTGGGAGCGCGACTCCAACGTCGCCTTCCTGTCGGAGAAGGGCATCAACGTCGTCATGCCCGTCGGCGGCACGGCCAGCTTCTACACGAACTGGGCGAACTCGTCGAAGCAGGGCAACGGCACCTACAAGCCCACCTGGGGCAACTTCCTCGCCACGAGCCTGCCGGCGTACATCAAGTCGCGCGGCTTCTCGAGCAACCTGTCGCTCGTCGGCATCTCGATGGGTGGCGGCGCCGCCCTCATCAACGCTGCCAACAACCCCGGCGTGTACAAGCGCGCCGCGGCTCTGTCGGGCTTCCTGAACACCTCGGCCCCGGGCATGCCCGTCGCCGTGGGTGTCGCGATGCTGGACGCGGGCGGCTACAACGTGCTCGACATGTGGGGCGGCCCGTTCGACGCCAACTGGGCGAAGAACGACCCGACCGTGCAGGCCGCGCGCCTCAAGGGCATCAAGCTGTGGATCACCGCCTCGACCGGTGAGCCCGGCAAGTACACCCCGAACCCGTCGCCCGCCGACATCGTTCAGGGCGTGCCGCTGGAGATCCTGGCCAAGTCGCAGTCGGAGGCCTTCAAGGCCGCCGCCGACAAGGCCGGCGTGCCCGCTCACTACGACTTCTCGTCGGTGGGCACCCACACGTGGGGCTACTGGAGCGACCAGGTGTGGCAGATGCAGCGCACCGGTTGGTTCAACTGACCCCGCGCTGACACAGCGATCGCAAGGAAGGCCCCGGGCACTCGCCCGGGGCCTTCCCGCGTATCGGTACCCTCTTCATCGAACCCACAGCAGAAACCTGAGGCCACCGACGATGACGCCGCGCTCCACCACCACCACCGACGCCGACGAGCCCATCGGCTTCCGGATCGACCCCGTGCTCGCCCGGAGCTGGCTCCTGGTGAACGCGGCGCAGCCCGAGCGGTTCGACGATGCCGCCCGCTCGCGTGCCGACATCGTGGTGTTGGACATCGAGGATGCGGTGGCGCCCAAGGACAAGGCCGTCGCCCGGGCGAACGTGGTCGACTGGCTGGGGCGTGAGAACGACGGTGTGCCCCCGGGCGCCTGGGTGCGCGTGAACGGCTTCGGCACGCAGTGGTGGGCCGACGACTTGGAGGCGCTGCGCGGTGCGAAGCACCTGGGTGGCGTGATGCTCGCGATGGTCGAGTCGATGGACCACGTGACCGAGACCGCGAAGCGGCTGCCGGACACGCTCATCGTCGCGCTGGTCGAGACGGCCCGGGGGCTGGAGCGGATCGGCGAGATCGCGTCCGCCAAGGGGACCTTCCGGCTCGCCTTCGGCATCGGCGACTTCCGCCGGGACACCGGCTTCGGCGGCGACCCGATGACCCTGGCGTACGCCCGGTCTCGGTTCACCATCGCCGCGAAGGCGGCGCACCTGCCCGGCGCCATCGACGGCCCGACGGTGGGTTCGAAGGGGTTGTTGCTCAGCGAGGCCACCGCTGTCTCGGCCGAGTTCGGCATGACCGGCAAGATCTGCCTCACGCCGGATCAGTGCCACCCGGTGAACGAGGGGCTGAGCCCCTCGCCCGAGGACATCCGCTGGTCGCGGGAGTTCTTCGCGGAGTTCGACCGCGATGGCGGCGAGATCCGCAACGGCTCCGATCTGCCGCGCATCGCGCGGGCCACGAAGATCCTCGACCTCGCCCGCGCCTACGGCATCGTGGTCTCGGACGGGATCGAGGGCGAGCACGCCCCGGCACCGTCGGACACCTTCCACTACTGACCCTCCGGCCCCTCCAGCGCGGCGGCCGCCGCCCGGAGGGGCAGGATCAGGTGCAAGGGATCGATCGGCGATTCGAGCAGATCGATGTGGCGGAGATCGAACTCGCGCGCGGCATCGTCCCTGCAATGGATGATCAGCGCGGCCGCCCCGAGGCCGGTGCTCACGGACAGTGCTCGTGCGACGGCGTCCCGGACCATGCCGGCGCCGACACCACGCCCCTGTGCCCGCCTGTCGACGGCCAGGCGTGCCAGGAGTACGACGGGGATGGGGTTCGGCCGTCGACGGGTGAAACCCTCCGGCGCATCGTCGTGCCCGATGGCAGCCGCGCAGATCGCGTAGTACCCGACCACGATGTCATCGACGGCAGCGACGTAGACCACGGAGTTCTTGGCCTGTTGGTTCTGCCAGGCGAACCGCCGGAACCAGTCGTCGAGTTCCTCGGCGCCGCTCGTGAACGACGACCGGTCGTCGGACTTCGTGAGTCGTCGTGGCGCACGAAGTACGCCGGACATCAGTCGGCCAGGTGGAACGGGCGGTCGAAGACCGATTCGCGAGCGAACAGGGCGGCCAGTTTCGCGGTGGGAAGCGGCGCATCGAGCAGACGGGTGAACTCGACGAACTGCGCCTCCGACGCGGCGAACCATCGACGATCGGCCAGCACGCGCTCGGCCTCCGAGACCGCCGTTTCCAGCACGAACTCCGTGAGCGACTCGCCTGACGCCTCTGCGGCACGCCGCAGCAGTTGTTCCTGACGACTCGTGGTGCGCAGATTGATCCGCCGGTCTTTGGCTTCGAGTGCCACTGCCCTCTCCTTCGTCGTCTCGTACGTACAAAGTATGTACGAGATGACGGAGGAGGGCAAGGGCTCCAGGATCAGGCCTGGCGCAGGGCCTCGATGTCGAGTGTCAGGGTGATCTTGTCGCCGATGACCTTGCCGCCGGTCTCCAGCGGCATGTCGATGGTGATGCCGAAGTCCTGGCGGGTGATCACGGTCTTCGCCTCGAACGCGGCCACCTCGCCCTGACCCATGCCGGGGTTGGTGCCGAGGAACTCGAGGTCGAACTGCACGGGCTTGGTGACGCCGCGCAGCGTCAGCTCGCCGGACAGGACGTAGTCCGAGCCCTTCGTCGCGACACCCGTGGACACGAAGGTCGCCTTCGGGTGGTTCTCGGCGTCGAAGAAGTCGGCGGTGCGGATGTGGGCGTCGCGCTGCTCGTTGCGGGTGCTCACCGAGGTCACGTCGACCTCAGCGCTGAGCGACGCGGACCCGTCCTCGGCGACCGTGATCGTGCCGGAGAACTCGTCGAAGCGGCCCTTGACCTTGCTCACCATGAGGTGGCGCACGGAGAACTCGACGGACGAGTGGACGGGATCGACGACGTAGGTGCCGGCGGGGAGGACGTTGCTCATGGGGTGCTCCTTCGATGGTTGAACTCTCAAGACTCATCAACCATAACCGGACCGCAGTCCGATGTATTCCGGATGCGGTGAACACGCCCTGAACGTCCCCTGAAGACCGCCTACTGGGCGGCCCCGTGGACCACGGCCTCCACGTTGTTGCCATCCGGATCGCGAACGAAGGCGCCGTAGTAGCCGGGGTGGTACTCGGGCCAGAGGCGCGGGGCGTGCAGCGACTCCGCGCCCAGCTCCAGCGCCGCCGCGTGAAAGGCGTCGACGGTGGCGGTGTCCGGCGCGCTGAAGGCGATGTGCGCCTCCCGGTTCGACGCCCCCTCGGCGGCGCCCGAGATCCAGAACACCGGCTGCTCGGAGCCGTAGCCCACGGCCACCTCGAAGTCCATGACGCGGCGCGAGCCGAGGACGGCCAGCACCCCGTCGTAGAACCGCTTGGCGGCGTCCAGGTCGGCGCAGTTGATCCCGAAGTGGTCGATCATGACGGCTCCTCGTTTCCGCCGGGCACGGGCCGCGCCCGGAACACTCCCAGGTGTATCAGTGACCACCGACAGGTTTCGCGGATCCGATCCGATCCGCTCAGGCCAGCGCCGCCCGCGCCGCCTCGCGCGCGGCCTGCGGGTCCGTCGCCGCCACCGCCGCCTCGGCCGCCCAGCGACACTGCTGCAGGGTCACGCCCCCGACCCGGGAACCCACGGCCGCCGCGGCGCCGGCTGCGCAGGACAGCGAGGTCACGCCGAGGCCGACCAGGACGCACGCGAGCAGCGGGTCGGCCGCGGCCTCGCCGCACACGCCCACGGGCTTGCCCGCTGCCGTGCCGGCGCGGCCGGTGAGCTCGATCAGCCGCAGCACCGCGGGCTGCCACGGGTCGGTGAGGGAGGCCAGCTCGGTGCTCATCCGGTCCGCCGCCATCGCGTACTGCGTGAGGTCGTTGGTGCCGATCGACACGAAGTCGACCTCGGCCAGCACGGCGTCGGCGCACAGGGCCACCGCAGGTACCTCGACCATCACACCGGCGACCAGCCCGCGGGAACGGCACTGCGCGGCGAAGTCCCGGGCCTCGGCGGGGGTGGCGATCATCGGCGCCATCACCCAGGGCTGTGCCTGGGCGCCCTCGGCGGCGGCCGCGATCGCGTCCAGCTGCCGCTCGAGCAGGCCGGGATCGCCCTCGGCGATGCGGATCCCGCGCACGCCGAGCGCCGGGTTCTCCTCCTCGCCGTGGTCGACGAACTTCAGCGGCTTGTCCGAGCCCGCGTCCAGCGTCCGGATCACGACCTTCTGCCCGGGGAAAGCGTCGATCACCTCGCGGTACAGCGTCGCCTGCTCCTCGACGGAGGGCTCGTCGGCGCGGTCCAGGAAGGCGAGCTCGGTCCGGAACAGGCCCACGCCCTCGACCTGTCGCTCGGCGGCGCCCCGTGCGGTGGCCCCGTCCTGGACGTTCGCGAGGATCGCGACGGCGGCACCGTCGGACGTGTGCCCGGGGCCGCGCCACCGGGCGACCTCCGCCGCCCGCCGGGCCGACTCGGCCACCAGTGCCCTCGCCCCGCCCTCGTCGGGGGCGACGGTGACGGTGCCCGCCCCGCCGTCGAGCAGCACGGGCGTCCCGGCGTCGACGGTGCCGGCCTCCGCCAGGCCGACGATGCACGGGATGCCCAGCTGCCGGGCGATGATCGCGGTGTGACTGGTGGGGCCGCCGAGCCGGGTGCCGATGCCCACGATCAGTGCGGGATCGAGGCCGGCGGTGTCGGCGGGGGCGAGATCGTCGGCCAACAGGATCGACGGTGCGTCCGGCACCGGCACGCCGGGCTCCGGGCCGCCGAGCAACTCGGCGACGACCCGGTCCCGCACGTCGCGCAGGTCGGTGACGCGCTCGGCCATGAGGCCGCCGATCTTGGTGAACATGTCCGCGAACTGCTCGGTCGCGGCGGCGACGGCGTTCGCGGCGGGCGTGCCCGCCTGGATCAGCTTCTCGGTGGTGCCGATCCACGCCTTGTCGGAGGCCAGGCCCGCGTTCGCGCCGAGGACCTCGGCCGCCGCGCCCTGGGCCTGTGCGGCGCGGAGGCGCAGACGATCGGCCACGGCCTGCGCCGCGGTGGAGAACCGCGCGGCTTCGGCGGCGCGGTCGTCCTCGGGCAGATCGACGGGCGGCGGCACCTCCGGCCGGGCGCCGGGCCGCATCACGGGGGCGTAGGCGACTCCGGGCACCACGGGGGTTCCGGTGAGGACGTGCGGTTCGGTCGTCTGCTGCGAACTCATGTGACCTAGATTACGAAATCCTCTTGACTTGTCAACACAAACAGGCGTAAAAACAGAAAAAGCAAAAGGAAAACCACAGAATCCCACTAACTCGGAGGGGCGATGTACGCGGAAGAACGACAGCGCGCGATCAGTGAGCTGGTCGGTGGGCGCGGCCGCGCGTCGGTGATCGAGCTGGCGGAGCGGTTCGACGTCACGCCGGAGACGGTGCGCCGCGACCTGGACGCGCTCGAGCGGCTCGGCGGCGTGCGCCGCGTGCACGGGGGCGCCGTCGCGGCGGGCGTCCTGGCCGGCGCCGAATCGGGCCTGGGGGAGCGCGAGGGCACCAACTCCGAGGCGAAGCGGTCCATCGGCGTCGCCGCTCGACGCTTCCTGCCCCCCGCGGGCGGCTCGGTCCTGTTCGACGCGGGTACCACCACGATCGCCGCGGCCCGGGAGGTGCCGACGAACCTGCACATCACCGCGATCACCAACTCGGTACCCGTCGCCGCCGCGCTGTCCATCCGCGAGACGGTGGAGCTCCGGCTGCTCGGCGGGCGCGTCCGCGGCCTCACCCAGGCCGCCGTCGGCGCCGGCACCGTCGCCGAGATCGCGGGCCTGCGCACGGATGTCGCCATCATCGGCGCCAACGGCCTCAGCGCCGAGCGCGGGCTCTCCACGCCCGACGCCGACGAGGCGGCGGTCAAGACCGCGATGGTCCGTGCCGCCGACATCGTGGTCCTCGTCGTCGACTCGACCAAGTTCGCCCGCGAGAGCCTCGTCGCCTTCGCTCCGCTCGATGCGATCGACGTCCTCGTCACCGATGCGCCGGTGCCGTCGGACCTGGCCGCGGCGCTCGCCGAGCACGGTGTGGACGTGGAGGTCGCCCGATGATCGTCACCGTCACCGCGAACCCCAGCCTCGACCGGCTCGTGGTGCTCGGCGCACCCCTCCGGCGCGGCGCCGTGCAACGCGCGCAGGGCGCCGCCGCCGATCCGGGGGGCAAGGGCGTCAACGTCTCCCGTGTGGTCCACGCCGCCGGTGCGGGCACCGTCGCGGTCCTGCCCGCCGATCAGGGCGACCCCCTGCTCGTCGCCCTCGCCCGCCTCGACGTGCCCGCCATTCCGGTGCCCGTCGGCCACGAGGTCCGCAGCAACATCACCGTCACCGAGCCGGACGGCACCACTACCAAGCTCAACGCCCCCGGGCCGCACCTTGCGTCGGAGACGGTGCAGGCGCTGGAGGACGCCGTCGTCGCGGCGGCCGACGGTGCCTCCTGGCTCGCGCTCTGCGGTTCGCTCCCGCCCGGCCTGCCCGACGACTGGTACGCACGTCTCATGGCGCGCCTCGGCGCGGGGCCCGACGGTCCGCGGATCGCCGTCGACACCTCGGGGGCGGCGCTCGCCGCGTCCGCGGTGCGCGGCGTCGCACTGCTCAAGCCCAACGCCGAGGAGCTCGCCGAGCTCGTGGGGCGCGATCCCGTCGCGGGCGCCGAGTTCGAATCGCGGGCCGCCGCGGGCGATCCCGGTCCCGTCCTGGACGCCGCGCGCGAACTGCACCGCGCCACCGGCGCCGCCGTCCTCGCCACCCTCGGCGGTGCGGGTGCGCTGCTCGTGACGGCCGACGGTGCCTGGGTCGCGACGCCCCCGCGCATCACGGTGCGCAGCACCGTCGGCGCCGGCGACAGCTCCCTGGCCGGATACCTCATCGCGCACGAGCGCGGCGCCCAGCCGCCCGAGTGCCTGTCCCTCGCGGTCGCTTACGGCGCCGCGGCCGCCGCACTGCCGGGCACCCAGGCGCCCCGACCGGAGGAGCTCGCCGTCGCCGACGTGCGGGTCACGGCCCTCTGACTCCCTCCCGACGATCCACCTGCAGAACCGGAGAACACCCCATGACCGCATCGATCATCGCGACCGACCTGGTCGCGCTCGACGTATCGGCCGGCGCCGACAAGACCGAGGTGATCGGCTACCTCGCCGGGCGCATCACCGACGCCGGTCGGTCGACCTCCGTGGACGGCCTCGTCGAGGCAGCCCTCGCTCGAGAGGCGCAGTCCGCCACCGGTCTTCCCGGCGGGATCGCCATCCCGCACTGCCGCTCCGCGGCGGTCACCGCGGCGAGCCTGGGCTTCGCGCGGCTCGATCCGAAGGTCGACTTCGGCGCCCCCGACGGTCCCGCCGACCTGGTCTTCCTCATCGCAGCGCCGGAATCCGGCGGCTCGCAACACATGAAGCTGCTGAGCGCACTGGCCCGCGCGCTCGTGCGCCCCGAGTTCACCGCGTCGCTGCGCGCCGCCGCGACCCCGGACGAGGTGGTCGCCCTCGTCGAGGAGGTCATCGCGCCGAAGCCCGCCGCCGCGACGCCGGCGGCCCCCGCAGCGGCGGCCGCCGCGCCGGAGCCGGCGAAGGCACCGTCGGGCAAGCCCGACCTGGTGGCGATCACGGCCTGCCCCACGGGAATCGCGCACACCTACATGGCGGCCGACGCGCTCAAGCTGGCCGCGGAGCGCGCGGGCGTCGAGCTCACGGTCGAGACCCAGGGCTCGTCCGGCTCCACACCCCTCTCCGCGGAGACCATCGCGAACGCCGGCGCCGTCATCTTCGCCACCGACGTGGGCGTCAAGGGCCGGGACCGGTTCGCGGGCAAGCCCGTGGTCGCGTCCGGCGTCAAGCGCGGCATCAACGAGCCTGACGCGATGATCGCCGAGGCGCTCACCGCCGCAGCGGATCCGAACGCCGCACGGGTCGACGGTGCCGCCGCCGCGAGCACCGAGTCCGCCTCCTCACAGGTCGGGATCGGCGGCCGGCTCAAGCAGGCCCTGCTCACCGGCGTCAGCTACATGATCCCGTTCGTCGCCGCCGGCGGCCTGCTGATCGCGCTCGGTTTCCTGCTGGCGGGCTACGAGATCGGCAGCGACCACGGCGACAGCGGGATGTCGAACGCCCAGTACATCGCCCTGCACAACTCGCTCTGGAATCTGCCGGACGGCGGACTCCTCACGTACATCGGCGCGGTCAGCAATGCGACCGGCGGCGCCGCGATGAACCTCATGGTCGCTGTGCTGGCGGGCTACATCGCCTACGCGATCGCCGACCGTCCCGGCCTCGCACCGGGATTCGTGGCAGGCGTGCTCGCGGTGACCGTCAACGCCGGCTTCATCGGCGGCGTGGTCGGAGGCCTGCTCGCGGGTGTCGTCGCGCTGTGGATCGGCAAGCTGCGACTGCCGCAGTGGGCGCGCGGTCTCATGCCGGTGGTGATCATTCCGCTGTTCGCCACCCTCATCACGGGCGGCCTGATGTACATGATCCTCGCCGGCCCGCTGCGCTGGGTGAACGAGGAGATGACGAGTGCCCTCAACGGCATGAGCGGCAGCTCCAAGATCGCGCTCGGCGTGGTGCTGGGCCTGATGATGTGCTTCGACCTCGGCGGCCCGGTCAACAAGGCGGCCTACGCCTTCGGCGTCGCGGGCATCGGCCTGGCCGATGCCGGTCCGGCCCAGTGGGAGATGATGGCCGCCGTGATGGCGGCGGGCATGGTGCCCCCGCTGGCGCTCGCGCTGGCCTCGACGGTGCTGCGCCCGAAGCTGTTCACCGAGCCCGAGCGGGAGAACGGCAAGGCCGCCTGGTTCCTCGGCGCCTCGTTCATCTCCGAGGGTGCCATCCCGTTCGCGGCGGCGGACCCGCTGCGGGTGATCCCGTCGATGATGCTCGGCGGCGCGGTCACCGGTGGCCTGTCGATGGCGCTCGGCGCGCAGCTGCGCGCGCCGCACGGCGGCGTCTTCGTCCTGTTCGCCATGAACGGCACGTGGTGGAAGTTCCTCATCGCGCTCGCCGTCGGCGTGGTCGTCAGCGCGGTGACGGTCGTCGCCGCCAAGTCCCTCGCCGGTCGCGGTGCCGCTGCCGTCGAATCCGCTGAGCCCGCGGCCGTCGCCGCGTAATACTGGACCCGAGCGCTCTCGTGGCCGACCGGCCGCGCCGAGCAGAACCCCACCCCACGAGGAGAGACATGCCCAGCACCACCGTCACCGTCGGATCGGCCGTCGGCCTGCACGCCCGCCCCGCCGCCGTGATCGCCAATGCCGTCAACGAGTCGGGCCACGAGGTCACCCTCGCGGTCGCCGGCGGCGAGCCGGTGGACGCCGGCTCGGCGCTGATGATCATGACCCTGGGCGCCGAGCAGGGCGTGGAGGTCACCGTCGAATCCGCGGATCAGGGCACGGTCGACGCGATCGCCGCCCTGGTCGCTCAGGACCTCGACGCCTGAGCGGACCCACCTACGCGGGAGGGGCGGCCGGATCGATCCGGCCGCCCCTCCTGTGCGTCGTGCCTAGTTCACCGGTGCGATGCAGTAGCTCACGCGCTGCGGTGCGGCGTAGTTGAGCGCGGCCGAGCCCCGGCACGTCAGCGGGGCGCCGCCCGCGCGCTCCGTCACGCGGATCACGTTCGACGGTGCGCTGCCCAGTGCGGTCGGGCAGGTGACGGGCCGGATGTCGGTGGTCGCGGCGGTATCGGGCTTGACCTGGTAGCAGCTGCCCAGCGTGAGCCGCGGGACCACGCACAGCGTCGCGCCCGCGGATTCGACGCGGGCGTAGCTCGGCACACTGCACGCGGTCTTCGCGGCGAGCTTCTCCGCGACGGCGAAACTGAAGCCGTCACCGTCGCAGCCCGTCCGCACGGCGTTCCCGCCGGACACCGTCACGCAGTCCCCGACCTCGACCGCGCTGACCGGCGCGACCTCGGGGTTCGCGGGCTTGACGCCCAGGAGCAGGACCGCGACGCCCATCACGGCGACGGCGATGATGCCCGAGTAGACGACCGAACTGGCCACCTTCCAGGTCGCGGTGGGCCGCACCTCGTCGAGTCGTCGGCCCATCGTCGTCGCTGCGAGGCGACGACGGAGCGCGGCGAGACGGGGCTGCGCGTGGTCGAGGAAGGGCATGGCCATAGTCTCAATCTTAACTTGAGACTCATGGGTTAACACAAGTCTCAGTTTTAACACGGCGCGTCGGCGCGGTCAGCCACGCGACCACCGCCCGCTCACTAGGCTTTCGTGCATGTCACAGGACGCGCCCGTCATCGCCGTGGGGCCGAAGCCCGATTCCGACTTCGACGCCGCGATCACCGCGGGCGGCGGTGCGCCGGGCCCGCTCTCGCGCGCCTCGGGTCTCGTGTGGACCGATTCCCGGTCGCCGCTCCCGCAGCTGCCCGCCGGGGTGCGCTGGGTGCAGCTCCCGTTCGCCGGCATCGAGGGGTTCCTCGGCAGCGGCGCCCTCGCGCGCCACCCGGAGGTCGTCTTCACCTCCGCGGCCGGTGCGTATTCCGCCACCGTAGCCGAGCAGGCCCTGGCCCTGCTCCTCGCCGGCGTCCGCGGACTCTGGCGTCGGGAGGGCTCATGGGACCCCGCGTCGGCCGCCGCGCGCACGGGCCGTCTCGGCGGTTCGACGGTGGCCGTGGTCGGCGCGGGCGGCATCGGTCGCGACCTCATCCCCGCGCTGCGCGCGCTGGGGGTCAAGGTCGTCGCGGTCAATCGCTCGGGGCGGCCCGTCGACGATGCCGTGGTCGTCCCCGCGGACCGGATCGACGAGGTGTGGCCGAGCGTCGATCACGTCGTGGTGGCGGCACCGTCGACCCCCGAGACCCGTGCCCTGGTGAACGCCGAGGTCCTCGCGCAGCTGCAGCCGCACTCCTGGATCGTCAACGTCGCGCGCGGATCGCTGATCGACACGGACGCACTGGTCGCCGCGCTGCGAGCGGGCACGATCGGCGGCGTCGGCCTCGACGTGACCGATCCCGAGCCGCTCCCGGACGGCCACCCGCTGTGGTCCATCCCGAACGCGATCATCACCCCGCACGTCGCGAACCCGCCGCAGCACCTGCGCCCGGCGCTGCTCGAGCGCGTCGAGGTGAACGTGCGCCGCGTCGCGAACGGCATGGAGCCGCTCGCCGTGATCGATCGGGACCGGGGCTACTGATGACCGGGGCCGCGCGCGGGGCGCCACCGCGTTCCCCCGACGACGTGGATCTCATCGTCCGGGGCATCGTCGGTTTGGCCAAGCGGATCCGTGCCGACGCCAGGTTCGTCGGCGCCGAGGTCTCGTACGTCGACTTCACCCTGCTGTTCGTGTTGAACGAGTCGCCGGGCATCCGCGCCGTCGATCTCGCGGAGGCCGTGTCGATCGACAAGTCCACCGCCAGTCGTCAGCTCGCGGGCCTCGAACGACGGGGCCTCATCCGCCGCGACGCCGATCCGGCGAATCCCAGGTCGCGGCAGCTGCGCCTCACCGAGCGCGCCGAGCGCGTGCTGGCCGACACCGACCGCGAGTGGCGGCGCAGGATCGCCGCCCGGACCGCAGACTGGTCGGTGGACGAATTGCGCACATTCGCGACACTCATCGACCGCTACATGAGCGTCGATCTGCCGGGAGATACCCGCCCCGACCAGGAGATTGTCGACGCTAAGGACCCTACTTTCGAGTAAGTTTGGGTGTGTTATGGTCAGCCCACTGTTCTGAGCATCAGGCGGGCCATGGAGTTCTCCTCCTAGCCTGGCGATCCCAGGCACCGCACGAATCCTCGTCCCCGCTCACACCGCGGCGGGGACTGTCTTCGTGTGGATTCGCCCTGCTGCCGGAGCTCTGGGCCCGTGTCCGCGTGGCCCGGTAGGGACGACAGGAACGAATCAATGAACGTCGGTGAACCGACCATGTCCCCGTTCGGGGGACAGCAGTGGGAGTGCTGCGCATGATCATCGGAGCTTTGAAAGAGGCGCGCCCGGGCGAGACCCGCGTCGCCGCCACCCCCGCCACCGTCGCCCAGCTGATCAAGCTCGGCTACGAGGTCGTCGTGGACTCGGGCGCCGGTGCGGCGTCCTCGTTCTCGGACGAGGCCTATGTCGAGGCGGGTGCGTCGATCGGTGATGCGCGGAACGCGGACATCGTGCTGGGCGTCAACGCACCGTCGGGCGCGCAGCTCGACGGTATGCGCCCCGGCGCGACCCTCGCGGGCCTCCTGGCCCCCGCGCAGAACCCCGACCTGCTCGAGGACCTTCGCCGCCGTGAGCTGACCGCGCTGGCCATGGAGTCCGTGCCGCGCATCTCGCGCGCGCAGTCGATGGACGTCCTGTCGTCGATGGCGAACATCGCCGGCTACCGCGCCGTCGTCGAAGCCGCGCACGTCTTCGGCCGGTTCTTCACCGGGCAGGTCACCGCCGCGGGCAAGGTCCCGCCGGCCAAGGTGCTCGTGGTGGGCGCCGGCGTCGCCGGCCTCGCCGCGATCGGTGCCGCCGGCTCGCTCGGCGCGATCGTCCGCGCCACCGACCCGCGTCCCGAGGTGGCCGATCAGGTCGCCTCGCTGGGCGGCGAGTACCTCTCCGTGGCCAACGAGAAGGCCGAGGTCTCGGCCACCGGGTACGCCAAGGAGATGGACGACGACTACAAGGCACGCGAGGCGCAGCTCTACGCCGAGCAGTGCAAAGACGTCGACATCATCATCACCACGGCACTGATCCCCGGGCGCCCCGCGCCGCGGATCATCACCGAGGAGATGGTCGCCTCGATGAAGCCGGGCAGTGTCATCGTCGATATGGCAGCGCAGAACGGCGGCAACGTCGCGGGCGCGGTCAAGGACGAGGCGATCGTGACGCCGAACGGCGTCACCATCATCGGCTACACGGACCTCGCGGGCCGCCTGCCCGCGCAGGCCTCGCAGCTGTACGGCACGAACCTCGTCAACCTGCTCAAGCTGGTGACGCCCGAGAAGGACGGGCAGCTCGTGCTCGACTTCGAGGATCCCGTCCAGCGGTCGATCACCGTGACCCGCGCGGGTGAGCTGCTGTTCCCGCCGCCGCCGGTGCAGGTCTCGGCCGCGCCGAAGGCGGAGCCCGCCGCCGCGGTGGAGCCGAAGCCGGTCAAGGAGCCGATGTCGGCGTCCAAGAAGGTCTCGCTCACCCTGATCGGCGTCGTGCTCTTCGGCCTGCTGATCAGCTTCGCGCCGAACCCGCTGCCGCAGCACTTCACCGTGCTCATGCTGGCGATCGTCATCGGCTACTACGTCATCGGCAACGTGGCGCACGCGCTGCACACGCCGCTGATGTCGGTGACGAACGCCATCTCCGGCGTGGTCGTGGTCGGTGCGCTACTGCAGATCGCCAGCGACAACACGACGGTGCTCGTGCTGTCGACGATCGCGATCCTGGTCGCCTCGATCAACATCTTCGGTGGATTCGCGGTCACGCGCCGCATGCTCGCCATGTTCAGCAAGGGGGCGTGATCCATGACCATCACCGCAATCGCCACCGCGGCGTACATCGTCGCGTCGCTTCTGTTCATCCTCTCGCTGGCCGGGCTGTCCAAGCACGAGTCCAGCAAGAGCGGCCTGACCTACGGCATCACCGGCATGGGCATCGCGCTCGTCGCGACCATCGCGCTGGTGCTCAAGAAGGTCTTCGATCTCGACAGCCTCGACCTGAAGTGGCTGCCGGTCGTGCTCATGGCCGGTGCCATCGTCGTCGGCGCCCTGATCGGCTTCTGGCGCGCGCGCATCGTCGAGATGACGGGCATGCCCGAGCTGATCGCTCTGCTCCACTCCTTCGTCGGCCTCGCCGCCGTGCTCATCGGTTGGAACGGCGCCCTCGAGGGTTTCGACACCACGGGTGTGAACCCCGGTGACATCCGGTCGCTGACCAACATCCACGAGGCCGAGATCGCCATCGGCATCTTCATCGGTGCGGTCACCCTGACCGGCTCGATCGTCGCCAACCGGAAGCTCTCCGGGAAGATGAAGTCGGCGCCGCTCATGCTGCCCGGCAAGAACTTCATCAACGTCGGCTCGCTGGTGCTGTTCGTCGTTCTGACCGCGGTGTACGTCGCGCGCGACACGCACCACGACACCACGTCGCTGATCCTGCTCGGGGTCATCACCGCGCTGGCGCTGTTCCTCGGCTGGCACCTGGTGGCGTCGATCGGCGGCGGCGACATGCCCGTCGTCATCTCGATGCTCAACAGCTACTCCGGCTGGGCCGCGGCCGCGTCGGGCTTCCTGCTGAGCAACGACCTGCTGATCGTCACCGGCGCGCTCGTCGGCTCCTCGGGTGCGTACCTGAGCTACATCATGTGCAAGGCGATGAACCGGTCGTTCATCTCCGTCATCGCGGGTGGCTTCGGCATCGAGGCCGGCCCGGCCGAGGACAAGGACTACGGCGAGCACCGCGAGGTCAACGCCGAGCAGGTCGCCGAGCTCCTGTCCGGTGCCAAGTCCGTCGTCATCACCCCGGGTTACGGCATGGCCGTGGCGCAGGCGCAGTACGGCGTGGCCGAGCTCACCAGCGAGCTGCGCAAGAAGGGCGTCGACGTCCGGTTCGGCATCCACCCGGTCGCCGGCCGCCTGCCCGGGCACATGAACGTGCTCCTCGCCGAGGCGAAGGTCCCGTACGACATCGTGCTCGAGATGGACGAGATCAACGACGACCTCGCGGGCACCGACGTGGTTCTGGTCATCGGTGCCAACGACACGGTCAACCCGGCCGCGTCCGAGGACCCGAGCAGCCCCATCGCGGGCATGCCCGTGCTCACCGTGTGGGAGGCCGAGAACGTGATCGTGTTCAAGCGGTCCATGGCCGCCGGTTACGCCGGCGTCCAGAACCCGCTGTTCTTCCGCGACAACTCGGCGATGCTCTTCGGTGACGCCAAGGACCGCGTGCAGGACATCCTCTCCGCCATGCGCTGATCTCCACAGCACTCGGGCCCGGCACCGTCTTCTCGACGGTGCCGGGCCCTTCTGCATCCCGCCTCCCGAATTGAACACCGTTATGGAGAATCTGACCTGGGGATTTACCCTCCATAACGGTGTTCAATTGCGTTGTGGTCAGGCCCAGGCGTTCTCGATGGCCGTGTCCCCGTCGGTGAAGGGCAGGTCCTTTCCGACGGTGTCCGGCCGGTCCAGCACGGAGGCGGCGACCAGCGCGACGTTGGCGCGTGACGTGCCGGGGTTGTCCGCGGACCGCGTCGCGTCCGGATCGACGCGGCCGGTGGGCTCGTCGAGCGTGAGCCGGCCGGGCATGAGCACCGTCCAGTCCAGGTCGGACGCACGCAGTGCGACGTCGGCGGCGGCCTTGGCCTCCGCGTACGGGAAGAACGGGTCGGACTCCGGGACGCCGTGATCGGGCGCGGCCCCGAGGTAGGAGACCATGACGTAGCGCTTCACCCCGGCTTGCTCGGCCGCCTGGATCGAGCGGATCGCGGCGTCGCGGTCGACGGCGTAGGTCCGTTCGGGATTCCCACCGCCGGCGCCCGCGGAGAAGACGACCGCGTCCGACCCGGCAAGGGCGGCCGCGATCTCCTCGCGGGAGGCGTTCTCGACATCGAGTACCCGCGGTGTCGCTCCCGTTGCGGCGACCTCCTCCGACTGCCCCGGGTCGCGGATCCAGGAGGTGACCGCATCGCCCCGGGAGCTGAGGATGCGCGCCAGAATCAGCGCGATCTTGCCGTGTCCACCGATGATCGTGACAGCTGCCATGCGTTCCAACGTACGCGCTTCGCCGTGTGGTCGATCCTGCCCGCTGCACGGGAAGAATCGACCACGGTGGTCGGGCCGGAACCGTGGTCCGGTCCCATGCGTCCAATTGATATGGGGGACGGATCGAAGCGAGCGGCCGAGTCGTCGGCGCGACGCGAACAGCGGGAGCTCGCGGAGTACCTCGCCGACCACGACGGTGTGATCACGCGGTCTGCGGCGCTGGGCCTCGGGCTCAGCTCGTCGGCGATCGGCAGGCTTGTCGAGGCGAAGCTGTGGATCGCACTCGGTGGCGGCGCGTACCTGTCCGCCACGCACACATTCACGGACGAGGCCCGATTGCGCGCTGCGGCGGGCGCTACGGGCGGGGCTGTCGACGGTGCGGCCGCGGCGTGGTGGCACGGCATCGCGCAGTCGCCGCCGGACTCGATCTCGCTGACAGTGCCCCGCAGCCATCGGAGGGCGCCGAGAGTCCCGTACGACCTGGAGGTGCACCGCCGCGACCTGCTGCCGGCCGATCTCGACGTGGTTCGCGGGCTGTCGGTGACCGCGGCCCCGCTGACGGCGCTCGAGTCGGCGGCGGTCGGGGGAAGCGCGCTGCTCGATCGCTCGCTCCAGGAGGGGATCGTCACGGTGGACGGACTCGCCGCTGCGACGAAGCGGAACGCCGGGCGGCACGGCATGGCGGAGGCCCGCCGACTGTTGGCCGTGATCGCCGGCGATGCCGAGTCGGAGGCGGAGCGCCTGTTCCAGACGATGTTCGAACTGCATCACCTCACCGGGTGGCGCGCGCAGTTCCCCTTCGGGGTGTACGCGATCGACTTCGCCTTCCCCGCACAAAGACTCGCGATCGAGGTCGACGGCTGGGCCTTCCACCGCACCCCGGATCGTGCGATGAACGACGCACGCAAGCAGAACCGCCTCGTGCTCGCCGGGTGGCGGGTCCTCCGCTTCGGCTGGCATCAGCTCGACGGTGACGGTGAAGCGGTGATGACGGACGTCATCACCGCCGTGAACGCCATCGCCGCGTGAGCCCGTGGCCGCGAGCCGGTGGTCCCGCGCGACATCGCGAGGCAGGGCTCGAAGCCCGATCCGGTGCGGGCGGTGTGGTCGATAGTGCTCGCTCCGCGGGAGGAATCGACCGCAGGGCTAGCCCCCGAGCGGCATCGTCGCGAGGCGCATCGCGAGTACCAGCAGGAGCACGCCGATCCCGAGGTTGATCGCGCGCCACACGCCCGGCCGGCCCAGCACTCCCGCCATCCGTCGGGCACCGAACCCGAGCAGGCAGAACCACAGGACGCTGGCGACGCAGGCGCCGAGTGCGAACCACCAACGGTCACCGGCGTACCGCGTGGACGCCGACCCGAGCAGCAGCACGGTGTCGAGGTAGACGTGCGGATTGAGCCAGGTCAGTGCCAGCACGCCGGCCACGATCGCGGCGACCGACGCCGCTCCGTCGCCGCCCGCGACGAGGCCGGCCGAGGTCCGTGCCGACCACAGCGACCGAAGGCCGTACCCGGCGAGCACCACGACGCCGGCCCACTTCACCGTCTCGAGCAGCACCGGTCGCCCGGACACCGCCGCCCCGAGCCCTGCGACCCCCGCGACGATCAGGACGACGTCCGAGACGATGCACACCGCGACGACCGCCGCCAGTCCGCGGCCCCGCACACCCACATGCAGGACGTAGGCGTTCTGCGCGCCGATGGCGACGATGAGCGACAGGCCGAGGCCCATGCCGGCGAGGAGTGCTGAGGTCATGACCACGACGCTAGGTCCAGACCCGACATAAGTGCCAATACGAGAAGGAGATTACCCATTAGAATTACTTCATGCTGAGCGGGCATCATCTCGAGACCCTCGTCGCCGTGGTGGAGGAGGAGAGCTTCGGTGCCGCGGCGGCGCGACTACGGATCACGCAGTCGGCGGTCAGCCAGCGGATCCGGGCCCTCGAACAGCAGGTCGGGCACGTCGTCGTCACCCGCGAGGGACCGTGCCGCCCGACCTCCCAGGGCGAGGTGCTGCTGGGCCTCGCCCGCGGCGTCGCCTCGCTCGAGGCCGACGCGCTGGGCCGGTTGGCGGGCGGCGCACCGTCGACCGTGCTGGACGTGGGCGTCAATGCGGACTCCCTCGCCACCTGGTTCCGCGACGTGATCGTCTCGATCGCCGCGCAGCCCGACGGTCCGCTGTTGCGACTGGTCGTGGACGACGAGCACCACACCGCGGACCTGCTGCGCGCGGGCTCGGTGCTGGGCGCGATCACCACCGACCCGGAGCCGGTGCAGGGCTGCTCGGTGGAGTACCTGGGCACCATGCGCTACCTCCCGGTGTGCACGCCGGCGTATGCGGAGCGGTGGCGTGCGGGCGGTCGCTGGCGCTGGCGCGAGATGCCGATCGTCCAGTACGACCTGCGCAAGGACGAGCTGCAGACCCGGGTGCTGCGCCGGCGCGGGATCGAGGAGGGGCCGCCGATGCACCGGATCCCGTCGTCGGAGGCCTTCGCGCACGCGGTGCGGGCCGGGCTCGGCTGGGGCAGCCTCCCGGAGGCCGACGTCGGCGACGCGATCGACCGCGGCACCCTGCTCCGCCTCACGGACGACACCGTCGACGTGAAGCTGTACTGGCAGTCCTGGCGGCTGCACACCCGCGCCGTCGAGCGCCTCACCGATGCCATCCACGCCGCGGCGGCGATCCACCTGCGCTGATCGCCGACGTGGTCCGGTCCGCAGCGGACCGGGGTACTTTCGGGTCATGTCGGATCCCGCGCCGCACCCCCTCCGCACCCTTCACGAGGGGCTGAGCGATCTCGACCGCCGACTGTTCGACGCCGTCGCCGATTCGCCGAGTCCCCTCCTCGACCTCACGATGCGCCCGCTCTCCGCGGCGGCGGATCACTCCAAGCTGTGGCTGGTGATCGCGGCCGGGCTCGGCGGCTTGGGCGGCCTGTCGTCGCGCCGCGGCGCCGTCCGCGGGATCGTCTCGCTCGCGGTCACGAGTCTCATCGTCAACCAGGGGCTCAAGCGGATCTACCCCCGTCGCCGCCCGGTGTTCGACGGTGTGCCGCTCCGCCGCGCCCGGCGCCAGCCCACCTCGACCTCGTTCCCGTCCGGGCACTCGGCGGCCGCGGCGGCCTTCGCGATCGGCGTGGGGCTCGAGAACCGCACCGCCGGTTACGCACTGGCGGGCCTGGCGGGCGCCGTCGGCCTGTCCCGGGTCGCCACCGGCGCACACTATCCGGGCGATGTCCTGGCGGGATTCGCGGTGGGTGCCGGCGTCGCGATCGCGGGCGCCCGGCTCGTGCCGCCCGTGGACGACAGCCGCACGATGACGCCGGAGCCCACGGTCGAGCGCGTCGAGACCGACCGGGACGGCGCGGGTCTCGTCGTGGTGCTCAACCCGGCGTCGGGCGACGGCACCGGCACGCGCGTGGCGGAGGAGATCCGATCGGCATTGCCCCGGGCCGAGATCGTTGAGCTCAGTGCGGATTCCGATATCGAGACGGTCGCCGCGGACGCCGCGGAGCGGGCTGAATTCCTCGGTGTGGCGGGCGGCGACGGCACCGTGGCCACGCTGGCCGCGCACGCCGTCGCGACGGGCAAGCCGCTCGCGGTCTTCCCGGCGGGTACCTTCAACCATTTCGCCCTGGACATCGGTTCGGAAACCGTTGCCGCCGTCGTCGATTCGATCCGCAACGGCAGGGTCGCCAAGGTCGACGTGGTGTGGCTCAACGACGAGAAGCTTCTGCTCAACACCGCGAGCATCGGCGCGTACCCGGACTTCGTCGAGGCGCGCACCCGCTATCAGAAGCGTCGCATCGGTCGCGCCACGGCCACCGTCCGTGCGATGCGCCACGTGCTGCGTCACTCCTCACCCGTGACGGTGCGGATCGAGGGCCGCCCGGCCGCCGTCTCCTTCTTCTTCCTCGGCAATTCCATGTACGGCGCACCGAGTTTCGTGCCCGGCCGGCGCTCCCGCCTCGACGACGGTGTGCTCGACGTGCGGTACCTCGAGGACGGGCACCGGTACGCCTGGTCACGGCTGTTGCTGTCCTGGATCAGCGGCCGGATCCGCAACTCGCAGGTCTACCGCGAGCTGCAGGCCCCCGTCGTCACGATCGACGCCGACGAGCCCTTCCGCGTGGCCCACGACGGCGAGGCGGGCGATCTGCACACCCGCGCGACGTTCCGCGTGGCCTACCGCGAACTACGCGTGTTCGGCACCAGCCTCACCCGCTAGGCGCGTGACCACCCGGCGGACTCCTTTCGCGTGCCTGAGGATGATCTCCGCGCCGACGGTCCCGGCGCTCGCGCTCTGCGGCGGACGAGTGCATCGACGTTTCGTAGCGGCGCGCGTCGATCGCATGCCATGATTTACCCATGGTGATTCGATCTGCACGATTGGCGATCGTAGGGCTCGTCGCGGTCATCGCGGTCGCGCTTGCGGGGCCGCTGGTCCACGGCGTCGGTGCGGCGCAGGCTGAGCCGCGCTATCCCGCACTGTCCGACTTTCACGCGCTTCGGGCCGGCGAGGCCCCGACGCGCACCGGACGGGTGCCGGTCACCGTCCGCGACCTCGGACAGCTCGTCGTCCGATCGGGGCTGGTCGAAGCGTCGGATCCCTATGTCAGCCTGGGGCAGGCGGGCAGGTTCGCCGTCCCCAACGGTACGTACCGCGTCGTGCAGACCGTTGCGGACATGTCCAAGAACCGTGATGGCTCCAACCGGCGCATCGCCTACCTCAGTCTCGTGCTCTCCGATCGGCCCACGACGCGCGTCGAGCTGGCGGTTCCGCCGGGCAAGCCGGCGCCCACCGGTGACAAGGTGTACGGCGTCGCGGTCGATGCCGGAATGGTGGCGTTCGCGGACGGCGCCGCGATTCGCGCATACCTGCCCACCGATGACGACCCGAGTGCCTTCATCAAGGGCTCCGGGATGTTTCCGATCCCGGGAGCTCAACACGGGGAGAACATCGCTGTCAGCGATTCGGGCTGGGGTGACGGCTTCTACCCCGTCCTCGTCACCCGCGCGGCCGACGGCTCGCCCACCGGACTGCACATCGATACCCAGGTGCTGGGCGTGCTCTAGACGGTCCCCAGCAGCGTCATGTCGTTCGCCTCGATGTCGGCGGCGATGAGTGTGCCCGTACCGCTTCCGGTTCCGGTGCCGTCGGCCCGGGTGTGCACGGAGTTGACCACGCCGACGGCGGTGAAGGTCCCGTCGGGCCACTTCGCGTACACCGGCCCGCCCGAGTCGCCCTCGACGGCGGGGATCCCGGCCCACGTCACGCGGGTGCCGGAGGCGTCCTCGAGAACCCCGCAGTGCCGGCCCGTGCGGGCGCCGACGATGCAGATCTCGGGCCGCTCCGCGCGCAACCGGTCCGGGGTGCTGAACCCGGTCACGGGCCCGATCGCCGGGGCGACCGGCGCGACATCCCGGCCCGCCACCTGGATGATCGCGATGTCCTGTCCGCGTGCGCTGCGGGTCGCCTTGATGTACTCGCCGAAGGGGACGCTGCTGTCCGCGGAGGTCAGGTAACGCGCCACGGGGTTGCGGTCCGGCCGCACCTGCCGCGCGGCCTCGGCGCAGTGCCCGGCGGTGAACGCCACGATCTGCCCGTTCGGGTAGCGGGCGAGGAATCCCAGCGTGCAGATGCTCGAGTACACCCCGAACGGGTCGGCGTAGGTGGCGATCCCCGCGCCGGTGGTGGGCCGCGTCGCGACCGCGGCCGGGACACCCGGCGCGACCACGTTGTACGGGGCCACGCTCGGCGTCGTGATCACCACCGCCGGGGTCGACGGTGCCTCCGGCGCCGGGCCCGGATCCTCGGGCAGCACGGCGCAGGCGGAGGCCAGCACCAGGAAGCACGCCGCCAGGCCGGCGCGGTGGAGGGGGATCATCGGCTCGGTCCGGACGTCAGGCGCGGGACCGGATGGCCTCGGCGACCGCGGTGATCGCGAGCGCGCGCACCAGGTCCACCTTGGCCTCCACCGCACCGGTGGCGGCGGAGATGAAGGCGTCACCGTCGAACCGGGTGTGCGGCGGGTCGATCGCGCGGGCGAGGCCGTCGTGCGCGCCCTGCGCGAGGATCAGGCACTCGACCTTGCTGAGCCGGGCGTTGGTGATCACCACGCCGATGGTGGTGTTCTCGCGGTTCCCGCCGCGCTCGAAGGGCTCGTAGCCGAAGTCCGCGGTGGCCGTCGACTCACCGGTCAGGATGTCGCCGAAGGCGTTCACGGCGCACAGTGCGCCCACGATCACCTCGCCGGCGCGTACCTCGGCGTACCCCAGCCCGGCGTCGTGGAGATTCTCCAGGCCGCGGGCCTTGCCCGTGGTGGCGCCGGTGCCGGCGCCGATCGGACCGTGCAGTTCGGCATCGGCGGACGCGGAAGCCGCTGCGGCGTAACCGTCCTCGGCGCTGGGACGTACCGTCGGGTCTCCGACCATGAGGTCGAACAGCCCCAGGGTGGGCACGATCGGCACCCGTCCGGCGACGGTCTCGACGCCGCGCCCCTCCTCCTCGAGGCGGCGCATCACCCCGTCGGCGCTGGCGAGCCCGAACGCGGAGCCCCCGGTGAGCACGGCGGCGTGGATCTCATCCACGGAGCGTTCGGGGGAGAGCAGGTCGAACTCGCGGGAGGCGGGAGCGCCGCCGCGCACCTCGCCGGACCCGACGGTGCCGTCCGGGAAGGTCACGACGGTGCAGCCGGTGCGGGCCGCGGTGTCGGTGGTGTGGCCGACGCGGACGCCGGGGATGGTGACGATCGCACTGACGGGCATGTCCTCAGGCTACGACGGTGCGCCGTACCGCGGGCGGGACGGTCAGGAGCGGGTGGGCGCGTACGCGGCCTCGTAGGCGCGGCGCGTCTCGGCGCGGCGGCGGATCACGGCGGGGTTCTCGAGCTCGGGGTCGAGGCCGTTCTTCTGCAGGCGGCGGACGCGGTTGGGGACGATGTAGACGGCGTTGTAGAAGAGCGCGAGCAGGGCGCCGAGTAGCACCGTCGCGCCGCGCAGCCACAGTGATCCGGGAAGCAGCAGTACGAGCAGCGCGTACACGGGCACGAAGGCCAACTGGCCGCGCAGCAGGTGCCGGGCGATCCACGTGCGGCGGGTCAGGTTGTGGCGCACCCACTCCCGGTTCCGCTCCGGTAGGGAGCCGGTGTAGACCCAGGCGAGGTAGTGCAGCGGATCGGGGCGGTGGACGGCGTTCATGGGGTCTCCTCGAGGGCGCCCGCGGCGAGCGCCTTGGCGTTGACGGTGGTGAGGACGCGGTGCAGGTCCTCCAGCTCGGCCAGGCTCGCGCCGAGCCTCTCGATGACGGCGGGCGGCACCGCGAGGGCCTGCTGGCGCAGGTCGCGACCGGCCTCGGTGAGTTCGACGTCGATCCGCCGCTCGTCGTCCGCGGCGCGGCCGCGGGTGAGCAGCCCCTGCGCCTCGAGCCGCTTGAGCAGCGGACTCAGCGTCGGCGAGTCGAGCTGCAGGGTCGCGGCCAGCGCCTTCACCGACCGCGGCGACGAGTCCCACAGCGCGAGCATCACCAGGTACTGCGGGTGCGTGAGCCCCATGGGCGCCAGGATCGGCCGGTAGACCGAGAGCACGGCGCGGTTGGCGAGCGCGAGTGCGAAGCACACCTGGCGTTCCAGGGCGAGGGGATCCGCGTCGGTCGTCGTCTCGGTCATGACGTCGACGGTATCAGTCGAGTAGTGCACTAATCAATAGTGCACTAACTATTCCTCCGGGCTCTCCCACGGCGCCTCGCCGGCGGTCGGCAGGTCGCCGGGCAGCAGGTCGCGCCGGAAGCCGCGCCACGTGGGCTGCCGAAGGTGGCCGCCGCGGCGGAGCGACGAGTACCGGACATCGCCGATCACCTTCGGCAGCACCCACACCGCGTCGCGGGCGTCAGGATCGTCGAGCGGCGCGGTGAACGGCGAGCGCCGCATCCGCAGCGGCTCCAGCTCCTCCTGCAGCGCCGCGAGGTCGCGGTCCGAGAAGCCGGAACCCACCGACCCCAGGTACACCAGCCCGGTCTCGGCGGGCAGGCCGACGAGGACCGAGCCGATCCCGTTGGCCCGCGAGCCCTTTCCGGGCTTCCAGCCGCCGATGGCGACCTGCAGGTCGCGCCAGTTCTTGTGCTTGAGCCAGGCCCGCACGCGCTGCCCCGGCAGGTACGGGGAGTCGCGACGCTTCGCGATGATCCCCTCCCAGCCGAGCTCGGCGCTCAGCGCCGCGGCCTGTGCGCCGTCGGCGGCGTCCACGAGTCCGGGAAGGGTCACCGAGGTGTCCGCTTCGAGCAGCGGCGCAAGGCCTTCCAGTACCTGCCGGCGCACCGTCCACGGGCGTGTGGTGAGGTCGACGCCGTTCAGTGCGAGCACGTCGAACAGGAACAGCTGTACGGCGCCGGCCCGGGTGTCGCCCCCCGCCATCAGGTGGAACGACGGTACGCCGTTCGCGTCGAGCACCACGGCCTCGCCGTCGAGCACGACATCCATGCCATCGAGATCGTGTGCGAGCGATTCGAATTCGGGGAACTCTCCGGTCACCACGCGCCCGGACCGGGTGCGCAGCGCGACGGTGCCGCCGCGCACCGTTGCGATGATCCGATAACCGTCCCACTTGCCCTCGAAGGCCCAGTCCGCGCCGGACAGCCGGTCGATGGGGGATTCGGTGGGCAGCATGGGATCCGGTGCTGACGTGGTCGCCGGGGCCTGCGCGCTCGCGGTCTTGTCCTTGGTGAGGTGCGCCAGCCAGTTCTTCTCGCCGGTGCGGATCAGCGCGTACCGCTTGCCCCGCAGGCGATTCCCGTACAGGGTGACGATGACCTCGCCGCTGCGCCACTTCTCCAGCTCGTAGGTGCCGTGGTCCCAGATGGTCACGTCGCCGCCGCCGTACTCGCCCTTCGGGATGCTGCCCTCGAACGCGGCGTAGTCCATCGGGTGGTCCTCGGTGCGCACCGCCAGGTGGTTGATCTCGGGGTCGTCGGGCAGGTTCTTCGGGACCGCCCAGGAGGCGAGCACTCCGTCGTGTTCCAGGCGGAAGTCGTAGTGCAGGCGGCGCGCGTGATGCTCCTGGATGACGAAGATCGGATCCCCCTGCGACGGTGCGCCGCCGAACGGCTCCGGCGTCTTGCGCGCGTCCCGTTTGGCTCGGTACGCGCCCAGGTCCACGGGCTCGGCCGGGGGCGTCGACGGTGCCGCGGGCGCGACCCCGGAGCCTGCCGGCCCGGGGCGTGCCGGCCCGGAGTCGTCGGCACGGTCGAGCCCGGCCAGGAGGTCACCGTCGGACAGGGCGCGCGCGAGGACCTCCCCGAACTCGAGCTGGCGCAGGCCGGGCCGGGCGAGCTCGTCCCAGGTGCGCGGCGCGGCGACCCACGGGTGGTCGCGTCCGCGCAGCGAATAGGGCGAGACGGTGGTCTTGGACGCGCTGTTCTGCGACCAGTCGACGAAGATCCGTCCACCGCGCTGGTCCTTCGCCATCGATGCGGTGACCAGCTCGGGCGACTCGGACTCGAGCTGGGCGGCGATCGCGTGGGCGACCTTCCGTGCGCCCTGTGACGAGATCCCGCCCGGGGGCAGCGGCGCGTAGACGTGCAGTCCCTTCGAGCCGCTGGTCACGGGGTAGGCGTCCATGCCCATCGCGGCCAGGAGATCGCGGATGCGCAGCGCGAGGGCCGCGCAATCGTCGAGGGTGACCGCCGGACCCGGGTCGAGGTCGAGGACGAGGCGGTCGGGCGGGCCGGGGACCTCCGGGACGAGTAGCTGCGCTCCGGGCGGTGGCGCGTCGAGCGGCTCCGGGCCAGGGGCGGCACCGTCGGACACGAAGGTCCACTGCGGCACGTGGAGTTCGAGGGCGGCCTGCTGCCCGAGCCAGACCATGCCGGCGGCGTTGTCGATGACGGGGTAGAGGGACTCGCCGTCGGAGTGGTGCTGGCTGCCGCGGCGGATCCACACGGGTGCGTGACCGGGCAGCCGCTTCTCGAAGAAGGCCGTCTTGTCGACGCCGTTGGGCCAGCGTTTGCGGGTCAGCGGGCGGTCCCGCAGGTGGTGGAGCGCGAACGGGGCGATGGCCTGGTAGTAGTCGATGATCTCGGCCTTGGTGGTGCCAGTGGCGGGGTAGATCACCTTGTCCAGATTGGTCAGCTGCACGGCGATGCCGTCGACCTCGCGGTTCTCCCGGATCTGCGCCACGGTCCCATTATCGGGTGCTGGCGCCGGCCGGGAAGGGATCGGTGGTCGGCGCCACGGCCATGCGTCGGACGCATGCCCGTTGACCTGCAGAAACGGGGTCGGTTTATGCGGTTGGCGCATATCCTTCAACTCCGGTCGGTCGGCGCCGGGCCGGTCAGCCTCGGTCGCGAATCGACCTGGTGCCGGAGCGGATCGACCCGCGCCGGGCCGGAGTGCCGAACCCGGTTATGCGCGAACTGCATACCCGGCCGTGATCTCGCAGGTCAGTGCCCATGCGCCTGACGCATGCCTCGTCGCGACGGACATGCGTGCCGAATCGTGGGGATCGTTGCCGGCCTCGTACGCCCGGCGAGCGCAGGGCCGAGAGTTGGTCTCGCATTCCGCACTCACACCAGTCACAATGGTCACATGCGCGCGATATGGACGGGTGAGCTGTCGTTCGGGCTGGTCAACGTGCCCGTGAAGGTGTACTCCGCGATCGAGAGTCATGACGCGAAGTCGCACCAGGTGGATGCGAAGGACGGGGTCCGGATCCGGTACAAGCGCGTCCGCGAGGGCACCGACGACGAGATCGAGTTCGCGAACATCGCCAACGCCTACGAGTCCGAGGGCGGCGACACCGTGGTGCTGTCCAAGGAGGACGTGAAGTCGATGCCGGTGGAGAAGCACCGGGAGATCGCGGTGACGGAGTTCGTGCCTCGCGAGGAGGTCGACCCGATCATGTTCGACAAGCCCTACTACCTCGAGCCCTCGTCGAAGTCGCCGAAGGCCTACGTGCTGCTGCGGCAGGCGCTGCAGGAGACGGACCGCCTCGCCATCTGCACCTTCACCCTGCGCAACCGCACCCGGCTCTGCGCACTGCGGGTCGTGGACGAGGTCATGGTGTTGCAGACCCTGCTCTGGCCCGACGAGATCCGTCAGGCGGACTTCCCCGCGCTCAGCGAGGAGGTGAAGATCCGGCCGCAGGAACTCGCGATGGCCGCCTCGCTCATCGACTCGATGGCCACGGACTTCGACCCCGAGCAGTACGAGGACGACTACCAGGTGCAGCTGCGCCAGCTCATCGAGGCCAAGGCCACCGGCGGCACGGCCTTCCCCGAGGCACCCGAGGAGGAGGCCGAGGACGACGAGGTCGCCGACCTGCTCGCCGCGCTCAAGGCCTCGGTGAAGAACCGGGAGGCGCAGGCCGAGCGGCCCGCCCGCAAGCGCGCCGCCGGCTGATCGGACTCACGCGCGGGCGCGGGCCTGCAGCTCGCCGACCACGGAGTCGAGCCAACTGCCGACGTTCGCGCGGGCCTCGAGGGTGTCCGGGTAGCGGCAGCGCAGGTGCAGGCCGGCCTCGTCGAGGATGAACCAGAGCATCACGCCGTCGGTCCGGATGGTCGCGCCGACGTACTGGGCGTCGAGGCGGGCGGCGTCGATGCGGACCGGGAGCCGCCGCAGGTCGAGCCACGAGATGGCGAACATGCCGGGCGCCTCGGGCATCCCGCCCCACTCGGCGAGCACGTCCTCGAGCGGCCACGAGCCCAGGCCCACCGCCTCGCGCACGGCGTCGGCGGCGGCGCGCGGCTCCGCCGACGGCGAGTCCAGCACCGAATTGGTGATGAACCAGCCCACCGAGTCGTGCCACCGCTCGTCGTAGCGACTGTGCACCGGGAACACAGCGCGCAACGGGGCGCCCGCGCGATCCAGCGTCACCCGCGTCATCGCGGCGACGGTCGCCGACAGCGTCGACACGCCCGCCGCGCGCGCCGCGTCGGCGAAGGCGGCCACCTCGTCGGTGCCCAGCACGTCCCGCACCTCGACCCGTTCGACGTACGGCTCGGGCGCGCCGAGCGGCAGCGGGAACACGGGCATGACACCGCCGCTCGCGGTCAGGATCTCCCGCCACCGCCCGCGCACCTCCGCGGGGGCGCGGGGGCGTTCGCGCAGGGCCCGGGTGTGGTCGACGAAGGGCGGCACCGGGTCCGACGACGGTGCGCGGTCCGCACCGATCTCGTCGAGCGCGGTGAGGAGGTCGCGCGCGATCACCAGCATCGACCACATGTCGGTGTGCGCGTGGTCGGCCGCGACGATGACCGTCGGCCCGGCGGCGGTCTCCAGCACGCACAGCCGGTGCGCCGGACGCCGGTACGGGGAACAGGCATCGTCGAGCACGTCCCGCAGCGCGTCGCCCACTGCCTGCCCCGGCCCGATGGGGTGCTCCACCCACGCTCCCGGTCCGACGGTGACCTCGTGCAGGGTCGGGCCGTCGGGCCCGGGGAGGAAGGCGGTGCGCAGTGCGCCGTGGCGCGCGATCACGGCGAGCCACGCCTGCGCGAGCCGATCGCGCGGTACGGGTCCGGGAAGCCGGAAGGACAGCGCCATCCACGATCCGGGCCGATCCCCGCCGCCGACGTGCCGCGCCTGGTCGAACGACACCGGCAGCGCGGCGCCAGGCTCCGACGCGGTGACGTCGTATCCGTACAGCCGGCCGAAGGGCAGTCGCAGGTGCGCGACATTGGTCAGTCGCATGGCCGGTACCCTAGCCCTTCCACGCACCGTTCGCCCGGCGAGAGAAGGCCGATGACCAGCTTCGACGTCCCCGGTGCCCGTCTCGCCGTCGAGTACAGCGACGAGGGCGGCCGCCCCGTGGTCCAACTGCACGGGCTGACCTCGAGCCGGGCCCGGGACCGGGTGCTCGACCTCGATCTCGGGCGCGGCCTCAGCGGAACCCGGTTGCTGCGTTACGACGCCCGTGGTCACGGCCGCTCGACGGGCCGTCCCGTCCCCGCCGACTACCGTTGGCCGAACCTCGCCGACGATCTCCTCCGGCTCCTCGACGCGTGGTTCCCGGGCGAGCGGGTGCACGGCGTCGGCCCGTCCATGGGGACCGGCACGCTGCTGCACGCCGCGGTGCGCGATCCCGACAGGTTCGGTGGCCTCACTCTCATGGTGCCGCCCACCGCCTGGGCGACGCGCCCCGCGAAGTCGATCGAGTACCGCTCCGCCGCAACGTTCCTCGAAGAGCGGGGCCTGCAGGCCTTCCTCGCCGCGGGAGAGGACGCGCCGGTGCCGCCGGCCACCGTCGGGCATCCTGCGACGGTGCCCGACGTGCCGGAGGAACTCCTGCCGGCCCTGTTCCGGGGCGCAGCCGACAGCGACCTCCCGGCCCCGGAAGCGCTGGCGCGGATCGACATCCCGGTGACGCTGCTCGCGTGGATCGACGATCCGGCGCATCCGGTGTCGACGGCGGAGGAGCTCAGCAGGATGCTGCCGCGGGCGTCGCTGTCGGTCGCCCGGACTCCGCAGGACGTGCGGGCGTGGCCGGCGGTGCTGTGCGCCGATGTCGCGGGGTGATCCGCGAGACCGCCACGCCCGCAAGGCAGAGCGCGCCGCCGAACAGGCCCCACCCGGTGGGCGTCTCGGCCAGGAAGGCCCAGCTGAGCAGGATCGACAGGCCCGGCACGGCGTACGACGACGAGGCCGTGACCCCGGCGGGGGTGTGCGCCAGCGCGTAGGCCCACAGCAGGAAGGCGAGCGCGGTCGGGACGAGCCCGAGGTAGAGCACACCGACGGTGCTGCTCGTCGGCGCGACCGCCAGTTCGCGGAACAGCCGGGGCGCCCACGGCAGCAGGACGAGCGCACCGACGCCCGCGCCCAGCGCAGTGGCGGTGAGCGGATCGACGGTGCGCAGCACCAGCTTCTGGGCGACCACGCTGATGCCGTAGAGCAGCGCTGCGGCGACTGCGAGGGCGACGCCGGCACCGTCGCGCCTGCCGTCCCCGGTGAAGGCGATGACGGCCGCACCGGCGAAGCTGATCGAGATCCCGACGACGAGCAGCGGCGGGAAGCCCTCGTGGAGGAACGCCCCGGCGAGGACCGCCACGACGATCGGTGCGATGTTCACGAGCAGTGCGGTGGTGCCCGCGTCCAGGTGGCGTTCGGCGGCGTTGACGAGAACCGTGTACAGCGCGAACCAGAGCGCGCCGTAGCCGACGGTCAGCGCGAGGGTGCGCCTGCGGGGCAGCCGGAGCCCGCCGTCGTACAGCGCCTTCATCGCCCAGACGACGCCGAGCGCAGCGGCGCCCACGAGCAGGCGGCCCTCGGCCATGGCGATCGGGGAGACGTGCGGGCCGATCGCGCGGATCACCACGAACGCGGAGGCCCACGCGAACATCACGGCGACGAGTGCCAGGGCTGGGAGTCGTTTCGTCATGCCTCAAGCCTGCGTCCGCTCCGGAGTAAGCACAAGCGAACGTTTCTGCATTACCATTCAGTAACACTGAATGGAGGAGCCTCATGCTCGATGCACACCGGCTCATGATCTTCCGCTCCGTCGCCGCCACGGGTTCCGTCGCGGCGGCAGCGGCCAGCCTCGGCTACACACCGTCGGCCGTCTCGCAGCACGTCGCCGCCCTGCAGCGCGAGACGGG
Organism: Tsukamurella pseudospumae; assembly: GCF_001575205.1. Taxonomy (GTDB): domain Bacteria; phylum Actinomycetota; class Actinomycetes; order Mycobacteriales; family Mycobacteriaceae; genus Tsukamurella; species Tsukamurella pseudospumae. The sequence goes on along the minus strand of NZ_LSRE01000013.1, from coordinate 21,545 downwards.
CCTCAAACTCCTCGAACGGGTCGGACGCGGCGTCGAGCTCACCCCCGCCGGCCGGGTGCTGGCCACGGAGGCCGACGGTGTCCTCGCTCGCCTCAACGACCTCGGTGCCACGGTGGACGATCTGCGGGCGGGGAAGGCCGGCCGGGTCACCATGAACGTCTTCGCCACCGCGGGTACGCACTGGATGCCCGCGGTCGTCCAGACCCTCAGCGCGGAGTTCCCCGACACCCGCCTGCGCCTGCGGATCGAGGACGAGGTCACCGAGATCGCCGCGCGCCGTCCTGATCTCGCCGTCGCAGTGCGGCAGGAGCACGGGCAGACCACCGCCGTCGCAGGTTTCTCGCACGAGGACCTGGTGGTCGAGTCGTACGTGGCCGTCGTGCCGGACGGGCACAGGTTCGCCGGCCGTGAGGTGGTGGACATGGCCGAGCTCGAGCACGAACGATGGATCGACAACGACGTGCGCCGCGGAGCCTGCCGCCAAGCGGTGCTCGATGCGTGCGCCGCGGCGGGATTCACGCCCCGGTTCGTGGTGGAGACCACCGACTACCCGTCCGCGCTGCGGTTCGTCGCCCGCGGCGTGGGGGTCACGGTGCTGCCTCGCCTGGGCGCGACCGAACTGCCGTCCGGCACCGTCGCCGTCGACGTCTGCAATCCCGCGCCCCGGCGCACCATCGTCGCGTACGTCAAGGATTCGGAGTGCCGGAACCCGGTGGTGCGCCGGGCGATGCACCTGCTCCGCGAGGCCGCGGTGGTCGGAGAATCGGCCGAGTATTGATCGGCGATCGCCCAGCGGGATCGCCGATCAGGAATCCGCTGACTTCTCGATCGTCGGGCCGGCGGCGACGAGCACCGTCGCCATCCCGGCGGCCAGGGGCACCAGCATCGTGACGGCGAATCCCGTGTGGCCCCAGGCCAGTACCTGTGCGAACACTGCGCCGGCGCAGGCGATGGACAGGGCCGTGCCGACGGAATCGGCCAGCTTGAGGGCGCTGGAGTTCGCGCCCTGCTGGTCGGCCGCGCTGGCGCCCAGTACGAGCACCGACAGCGTCGGGTAGGTCAGGCCCATGCCCAGGCCGCCGATCGCCCACGCCGCGAAGATCACCGGCCACGGGGCGTCGGCGGCGAAGCACGCGGCGACTCCGGCCACCGAGGCGAGCACGAGGGCCGCTCCGAGGAGCGGGAGTCGCCTGCGCACCGCCCCGGAGGCGGGGATCCGCGCCTGCACCTGTGCGGCGCCCGCCCAGAGCAGGGCGGCACCCGTCATCACGGAGCCGGCGGCGAAGGGCGACATCGCGTCGACGTGCACGAGGTACAGCGGCACGTAGATCTCCGCCGCGAAGAAGGTGCCGGCCAGGAGCAGGTTGGTGAGCACCAGCCGTGGAATGCCGTTGTGCCCCAGCAGCGTCCCGGCGGGGAGCATGCGCCGCGTCGCGGCGACGGCCACGGCCAGGCAGCCCGCGGTGAGCACCAGGAAGGCCGCCCCGCCGCGGGGCGCCGCGAACTGCGCCATCGCCGTCGATGCACCCGCCACCAGGGCGGCGAACAGGACCGTACGGTCGGGCGGGCCATCGGAGACGAAACCGGATTCGTCCAGCCCGACGGTGGCCCGCAGCGTCGCGGCGAGGGCGGCGACGGCCGGGAGCGCGATGCCGAGGAACACCCAGCGCCAGCCCACGGTATCGGCGGTCAGGCCCGCGATCGCAGGGCCGACGAGCGAGGGCACCACCCACGCGGTGGAGAACGCCGCGAAGATCCGCGGCCGGTCGTCGGCGGGAATCAGACGGCCGACCATGGCGTAGAGGACCACGCTGAGCAGGCCGCTGCCGAGGCCCTGCACCGCGCGGCCCAGCGCCAGCACGTTCATGCCCTGCGCCGCCCCGACCACCAGCAGGCCGGTCACGAACAGGATCCCGCCGACCATCAGCGGCGGACGGACCCCGCTGCGGTCGACCCACGGGCCGGCCCAGGCGATCGCCACGATCATGGCCGCGAACGCGGAGCCGAAAGCCACCGAGTACTCGGCGGTGGCGCCGAACTGCTCGGCGGCCCGCGGCAGCACCGTGCCGACGGCGAGGGACTCGAAGGCGAGGAACGAGATCAGCGCGACCGAGCCCACCTGGAACCACCGCAGGCCGCTCGTGCGGCGCCGCGGATCGACGTCGGTGTCCATGCTCACCACAGCGACGCTAATACCTCGACCGCGGTTGATGGCAAGCGGGAAAACCAGTTGATTCCGGACGTGCGAATCGGCAACGTGGAGGGGTGTTCACCGACCTCGGCACGCGCTGGAACGTGCCCCGCATGCTGCGCCCGCTGTTGCGCAGGAACTACCGGTTCCTGTTCGTGACGCTCCTGTGCGCGCTCGTCGCGGACGGGATGTGGATGATCGCGATGGTCTGGCAGGTCATCCGCATGGGCGGCTCGCCCACCAGCGTCTCCGTCGTGTCCGGCGGCGCCGCAGCGGGCCTGCTCGTCTCGACCCTCGCCGGCGGCGTGCTCGCGGATCGGCTGCCGCAGCAGCGCATCCTGCTCGTGCTGGAGATCGCCAACGCGATCACGATCGGCGGCGTCGGCGTGCTCGTGCTCACCGACGCGGTGACGGTGCCGACGATGCTGATCGCCACCTTCGTCCTCGGCCTGGTGTCGGGGTTCTACTTCCCCGCCTACTCGGCGCTGGTGCCGCGGCTGGTCTCGCCCGGTGAGCTCCTCGCGGTCAACGGCTACGAGTCGGCGGTGCGACCGGCGGCGTCCATGGCCGCGGGACCGGCGATCGCGGGCGCCCTGATCGCGGTGCACTCGCCGGGTCTCGCCCTCGTCGTCGCCGGGTGCCTTCCCGCCTTCGGAGCCCTTTCCGTCTCCCGGATCCGTCTCGAGCCCGACGGTGCCCTCGGCGACGGAGCCGACGGGCACGAGCCGGGACATCCGTTGCGTGAGCTGTGGGAGGGCGTGCAGTACGTGCGCCGCACCCCGTGGCTGCTGGCGACGCTCCTGTTCGCCAGCCTGCTCGTACTGCTCGTGGCCGGACCGCTCGACGTGCTGCTGCCCTTCGCGATCAAGGACCACGCCGGCGGCGGACCGTCGGACCACTCGATGATCCTCGCGGCCTACGGTTTCGGCGGCGTGGCGGGCGCGCTGCTCATGGCCTCGCGAAAGCTGCCCCGCCGCTACCTCACGGTGATGATGTGCCTGTGGGGCGTCGGCGCGCTGCCGCTCGCGGTGTACGGAACCGCGACGAACGTCCTGGTCATGGTCGCGGCGGGTTTCGTGCTGGGGGTGGTCTTCGAGGCGCCCGTGGTGATCTGGGGAACGCTGCTGCAGCGCCGTGTGCCGCGGCGCCTGCTCGGCCGGGTGTCCAGCCTGGACTTCTTCGTCTCGCTGGTGTTCATGCCGCTGTCGCTCGCCCTGGCGGGTCCGGTCAGCCACGCGATCGGCCTCACCGCGACCTTCGTGGTCGCGGCGGTGGTGCCGATCCCGCTCGCGGCGATCGCGATCCTCGCGGCCCGGATGCCGCGCGACGAGCTGGAGCACCCGCTACCCGAGGACGACGCGCCGGTTTCGCCGACCGTGAACGCTCCGCCCGCCGAGCGCACCGTCGGATAGGGTGAAACGTATGACGAGCGGGGTGGCGAGCATCGAGACGCACGAGTCGGCGGAGGCTGCGCGCCCGCCGCTGCTGCGTGAGGTGTTCGGCCGCGTGCTGCGGCAGGAGCGGACGCGGCAGGGCCGCACCCTCGCCGAGGTCGCGGGTGAGGCGGGGGTCTCCACGCAGTACCTCTCCGAGGTCGAGCGCGGCCGCAAGGAGGCCTCGTCGGAGGTCCTGAGCAGCGTGTGCGACGCCCTCGGCGGCTCGATGATCGAGTTCGTCGGCGGCGTGCACCGTGAGCTGCTCGGCGCGCGCCCGCGGCCCGTGGCGCTGGCCGCGGCCTGAGTTACACCTCGTCGCCCTGTGTCGCCTCGGCGGCGGCTGCCTCGGCCGCCGCTGCCGCCTCCTGAGCGGCCTCGGCCTGCATCGCGGCCTTGGTGTCCTTGTCGTAGCGCAGCAGGTGCGGATGCACCGCGCGGAAGCCGCGGGCGCGATAGGCGCGCAGGCTCTTGGTGTCGATCCCGGGCTCGTCGGCGATCGCCTGCGTGAAGTTGTCGTCGATGAGCACGGTCCCGGGCCGGGCGGCGCTGGTCAGGCGTGCGGCCAGGTTGACCACGCTGCCGAACAGGTCGCCGTAGCGCTGCAGCACCTCACCGTAGGCCATGCCCACGCGCAGCTGCGGGAACTCGATCTCGATCGCGTCCAGCTCCGGGTACTCGTGCGGCTCCTGCAGTTCGAGGGCGATTCTCGCGGCGTCCGCCGGATTCTCCGCGGCGAACATGACCTCGTCACCCACGCCCTTGATGATCCAACCGCCACCGCCGTAGATCACCGCCTGCATGCGCGCCTCGAAAGTCGCGACGAGCGTGTTCAGTTCCTCGATCGCGAGGCCGCGGGACAGGCGCGTGTATCCGACCATGTCTGCGAAACCCACCGCCATGCGTGCCGTGAGCGCGTCGGACGAGTCGAGGGTCACCAGGCGCTGCGTGGCGGACGACAGGTGGCGGCGCCACACATGTGCCTGCAGGTTCTCCATCCGGTCGATCACCCGCGCCGCGCCGGCCGCGGGATCCTTCACCCCCGCCTCCGCGGCACCGTCGAGGTACTGCCGGACCATTCCCGCTTGCCACTCCGCGAGCCGGTACATCGCCTGGCCCAGCGACTGCGCCGCGGGGACGACCGCATCGCGGTCGACTACTCCGCCGCTGAAGAGCTCGCCGAGGTCCTTGACGATCGCCACGTCGTCGCGCGTGAACGCCTTCTGATCGTCGTCGCGGAGGTCGGCGAAGCCCGCGGAGGTCCACCAGAGACGGAGGTCCTCCACGTCGATACCCGCCTGCTCCGCGAGTTCCCGGAAGGTGTACTTGCGTTTGCCCGGGAGGAGCAGAGCGTCGATGTCCAGATCTGCGGCGTCGCCCATACGACCACTGTATGGGGCCTACGCTGGAGGGCGTGACTATCAGTGTCTTCGAGCTGTTCTCGGTGGGTATCGGTCCGTCGAGTTCGCATACGGTGGGGCCGATGCGGGCGGGGGCCGATTTCGCCGATGAGCTGCGTTCCTTGCGGTCGACGGTGCGTGCTGTGCATGTCGATCTCTATGGCTCGCTCGCTGCGACGGGGCGCGGGCACGGGACCTTCGCTGCGGTGTTGTTGGGCCTTGAGGGTAACCGTCCGGAGACGGTGGATCCGGACTACGTCGAGAAGCGTGGTGCGGAGATCGAGGCCACGAACATCGTGCGGATCGCGGACCGGGATGAGGTGTCGCTGTGTGCTGAGCAGATCGTGTTGCATCCGCTCACCGTGCTGCCGCGGCACACCAATGGCATCCGGTTCCGTGCGGAGTTCGTCGACGGCGGGGGGCACGAGGCGGTCTATTACTCGGTGGGCGGCGGTTTCGTGGAGCGCGATTCCGGCGCGGAGACGGTGAATCCGTTGGCGGGGTCGTCGGGTGTTCCTCATGACTTCGACACGGCCGCTGCGTTGCTCGAGATCTGTCCGCGCGCGGGCTTGACGGTTGCGCAGTTGATGCTCGAGAACGAGATCGCGCTGCGCCGCGCTCGGACGGGCGAGGACGAGCGGGTGGCGGAGCGGGAGGTTCGTGCCGGGCTGTTGCACATCTGGGACGTGATGGAGGGGTGCATCGAGCGGGGCTTCCGCTCTGAGGGGATGCTCCCCGGTGGGCTCGGGGTGAAGCGTCGTGCGCCGGGCCTGTTCCGCCGGCTCGTCGAGTCCGACGGTGCTGATGCCATGGACTGGCTCAACGTCGCGGCTATGGCGGTGAACGAGGAGAACGCGTGCGGCGGCCGGATCGTGACTGCGCCGACCAATGGTGCCGCGGGGATCGTGCCGTCGGTGTTGTACTACGCGCTGAGGTTCCGCTCGTCGTTGGCGGCGCGGCGCGAGCAGGTGGTGTGCGATTACCTGCTGACGGCTGCGGCGATCGCGGTGCTCTACAAGCGGCGCGCGTCGATCTCCGGTGCGGAGGTGGGCTGCCAGGGTGAGGTCGGCTCCGCGTGCTCCATGGCGGCGGGTGCGTTGGCGCAGGTCATGGGTGCCACGCCGGCGCAGGTCGAGAACGCCGCCGAGATCGGTATCGAGCACAATCTGGGGCTCACGTGCGATCCGATCGGCGGGCTCGTGCAGATCCCGTGCATCGAACGCAACGCCATCGCGTCGGTGAAGGCGGTCAACGCCGCTCGGATCGCCCTGCACGGCGACGGCACGCATCGTGTCTCGCTCGATCAGGCCATCGAGACCATGCGCCAGACCGGCGCCGACATGTTGTCCAAGTACAAGGAGACATCGCTCGGCGGGTTAGCAGTGAACGTCCCGGAATGTTGATCTAAGCTCAACCGAAATCGTGCCGCGGACGGCCGTCTGCGCAGGTGGCGGAAGGGACGCGCGTGGGAGACGGCAACGTTTTCGAGCCGGGGACGCACTGGGGTGAGACCGGCGGCCCGCTCACGTGGCGTCTCGCGGAGACCTGGTACGACGTGGGCGGCCGCCAGGTGAGCCATTCCGACGCGTACTGGGGCAACGTGCTCTCCGAGGCCCGGCGGGTGTACGGCGACCAGGGAATCACGTTCGAGGAGACCGGTACCTACCTGACCGGGCTGAATACGCAGCTCAACCCCGGCCGCCGCATGGTGTACGGCGACGGTTCGGCCCTACCGACCGACGGCCGGATAGCCTTCACCGCGCCGAACCCGTCCGGTGGGCAGGCCGTGCGCTACGTCCAGAACGCCGACGGCTCGGTCCAGCAGCTGGCGCGGGACGGCACCGCCACCGGGCCGAAGATCACACCGGACACGTTCCGCTACTCCCCGGACGCCCGGCAGGTCGTCGCCTACAAGGACGGCAAGCCGGTGTATGCGGCGCCCGTCGGCAAGCTGGTGGGTCCGCACGGCGAGACGCACTGGGCGCAGAAGCCCGACGGGACCCTCGTACCGTTGCAGAACGGGATCGGCAATCCGCTGGTCCCGGGCTCGGACCTGCTCGAGGTCCAGCCGGTGTTCCCGGCATGGGTGATTGCGAAGGATCCGGACTTCGTGGTCGCGGTGGTCTCGTTGTTCCTGGGCCTGCGGCGCATGCTCGGGCAGGGCGAGCCTGCGCAGGCCAACGTGACGGCGGTGCCCTACCAGGTGCCGGGCGACGGTGCCGGGATCGACGAGTACGCGACGCTCAAGGCATCGTTCGATCGCATGGCCGGGGTGTACGGCGAGGTGGGACGGCGGATGGCGATCGCGGTGTCCAAATCGGCCGCCATGACGCTGGCCACGCGGCAGGAGCTGGCGAACGCGATCATGGATTTCAACGGTATGGCCGCGGCCGTGCCGGAGGACGATTTCGCCGGCATCATGGGTGCGCTCAGCACCGCTCTGGGACGGGCGTACGGGGCGCTCGGAACCCTCCTGGAGAAGCAGGAGGACCCGGGGAGCTACCGGGAGACGGTGCTGATTCCCGACGGTGCGCGAGCCGTTCCGCTGGGCCCGGGCGCGGCCGGCCTGCCCGCCCCGCCGCCGAAGAACGCGGACCCGAAGGATGTGGCCGCGTGGTGGAACGGCCTGAGCGAGGATCAGAAGCAGGCGTACGCCAAGCAGTATCCGCAGGACGTGGGCAACGTCGACGGGGTGCCCGCGCAGTACCGGGACATCGCGAACAGGTCTCTGCTCAACGGCGACATCGATCGGCTGCAGCGGCAGCTGGATGATGCGAAGAGGTACGGGGCCACGAAGGTCGAAACCGAACACCTGAGCACCAAGCTCGATCAGCTGCGCAGTATTCAGGCGAAGATCAATGAGCAGGTCGCTCCGCAGGACCATCGGTCGCTGATTCTGCTCGATCCCACGAGCAATCCCCGGCAGGTGCTCGCGGCGATCGGCGTGGGTGACGTCGACAAGGCGCGCAGGCTCGGCGTCGTTGTGGGCGGTGTATCCACCACGGCGGGCAGCCTCCCCGGCATGGTGGACGAGGCGACGGCGGTGCGCGCGCAGACCATCGACATCCTGCGCCAGGCCGGTGCGGTCGACCCGGAGTCGGTGGCGATGATCTCCTGGGTGGGGTACGAGGCACCGTCGGGCATGACCGACCCGCGCCTGTTGAGCGAGGACCTCGCGCACGCCGGCGCCGGCGACCTGAACCACTTCTACCGCGGGCTGAGCGCGGTGAACCCCACCCAGGAGATCACGGCGTACGGCCACTCGTACGGTTCGCTGGTCACCAGCCTGGCGCTGCAGGAGGGCGGGCACAACGTGCACAATGCGGTGTTCTACGGTTCTCCCGGACTCGACCTGGGCAGCGTTTCGGGACTGCATCTTGCGCCGGGCGGGCATGCCTTCTACGAGCTGACGCCGGACGATCCGATCACCTACACGAAGTCGGTCCCGGCGGCCGCGATGCTGAGTGTCCCTGTGGCAGGGACGTGGCTCAGCCTTCTGGACGACGCCACGGGTCATCCGATCACCGACTACTTCGGGAACCGGCCGGGGGATGTGGACGGCATCACTCAACTCTCCACGAGCGCCGGTGGGACACCGTTCGCGGGCCAGTTGCAGGGCGCGTCCGGGCATTCCGAGTACCCGCGGATGGGCGACGGCGGAAAGCTCCGGATGTCCGGTTACAACTTCGCTGCGATCCTCTCCGGCATCGAGCGCGCCCGCGTGACGGGGAAGTAGCGCTCTCAGTTCGGCAGGCATCCCGACGAGACGGTGATGGTGACCCGAGTGGATCGCTCGGTCGTGTAGATCGCCGTCTGCGTCTCGAACTGCGCTTCCGGTGCGTGCTTGCCCTCGTTGAGCCGGTGGAGTACATCGCTCGTGCTGTCGGCGATCAGGCCGTGTTGCTGCCACGAAGCCTTCAGTGATTGCCAAATAGATTGCTGTGCAGCATTATCGAGCACAGTGTTCGTCTCCCACATGGTGGTGAGATCGGTCAGGTGCACGTTCTTGAGCCCACCGTAGGGTGACGTGCACGCCGCAGTGCGGACACCGTCGGATGGATCTCGGAACACGGGCTGCCCGACCTGTGGAGCGAGGGCTGTGGAGGCGGCGTGCATGAGTTCGAGCACGCGTTGCTCTGCGGCGTTGGACGACGGTCGCGTGCGCAGTTGATCGTGGAGGCGGTTCGCTTCGTCGGTGCCTTCGACGGGTACCTTGTCGGTCTCGATGGTCTGGAGGTTCCGCCGGATATCGGTGATGGTGCCGCATCCGGCGACGAGCGATAGCATGAGCGTCGCCGCGAACAGTCGCTTCATCTTCAGTCGTCTCCTGATCGTTGTGGTGACAGTGTAGGAAATGCCGGAGGCCTCATAGCAGGGCGGACGAAGGTGCGCTGGGTTCCACACGTTGAACAGTGCTGCCCCGGCACGCTCACCGGATGGGCGAGGACCACCATGAGTGGCGATGGCAATGTCCTCGTTCCCGGCACCAATTGGTCGAAGGATGACGGCTACGCGCCGGTGCCGGTGGCCCCGCCGGTCGTGGTGGTCCCGACCACGGATCCCGGGACTGCTCTGGCGCCTGTCGGATCACAGCTGCCCACCGTGCGCACGGTGCCGTGAGCGGGCGCATCCGGTGGGCGAGGCCGACTGTTCGGCGGTATGTCGTGTGCCTGATCGGGGTGGTGGCGGTGGCGTGGTTCGGAATCGCCACCGCGATGGTGATCGACTACCTCCTGGACCCGAAGCTCGCCCTCGGCTCGAGCGCCCTCGATGCCGTGGTCGACGCGCTCCTGGCTTCGTACGGCATATGGGCGCAGTGGATCGTCCTCCTGTCGTTTCCGGCGGTGTTCCCGGCCTACCTGTTGCTCGCATGGCTCCTCGCCTCGCTCAGAACCGGGAGGACGGTTGCGGTGCACCTGGAGGACGCCGTCGACTGGGACTGATGTTGATCGGGAAGGGTGCGCTCGTTGCCGTCCGTGGTGCCCGTCAGTGCTCGTCGCTAGTGTGACGGCATGGACGTGTTGACGGTGGCCGCGGTGTGTTTTCGGGACGAGACGGGGCGCGTGCTCACGGTGCGCAAACGCGGAACGGATGCCTTCATGCTGCCCGGCGGCAAGCTCGAGCCGGGAGAGGCCGCGATCGACTGCGCGGTCCGGGAGGTCGACGAGGAGCTCGGCGTCGCGCTCTCGACGGAGGACCTGACCCTGCTGGTCGCCTGGCGCGGTCCGGCCGCGAACGAGGCGAACACCGATATCGAGTCCACCGTGTTCTCCACCGACCTGCGCGTCGATCCTCAAGCCGCCGCCGAGATCGCCGAGGCGCGGTGGCTGGACCCGGCGGACCACGGCGGCGTCACGATCGCGCCGATGCTCGAGCAGTACCTGTTCCCGCGGCTCGCCGGCGCATGAAGATCTCCCAGCCGCAGGCTCGGCGGATCGCCCTGGCGGCACAGGGTTTCGAGTCGGGGTTCGCGGGCAACGCCGCCCCGACGATGCGGCAGGTGCAGAAGACGATCGACCGGCTCAGGCTGATCCAGATCGACAGCGTCAACGTGGTCGCGCGCAGCCAGTACCTGCCACTGTTCGCACGGCTCGGTGACTACGACATCGCGCTGCTCGACCGCGCCCGTGATCGCGCACCGCGCCGGCTCATCGAGGCGTGGGCGCACGAGGCCTCCCTGGTCCCGCCCGAGACCTGGCCGCTGCTGCGGCACCGTCGAACCGCGGATCGGGTCGTCGGACGGTTCGCGAGCTACGAATCGCGCAACCCCGGCCAGCTCGACCGGTTGCGCGCCGAACTGGCGGATCTGCCGCCGCTCACCGCACGCGCGCTCGAGGCGCACCTCGAGCACGATCAGGTGGTGGAGAAGACGCACTGGGGCTGGAACTGGTCGTCGGTGAAGGAGGGCCTCGAGGTCCTGTTCCACGCGGGCGAGGTCACCAGCGCGGGGCGCACCAGCCAGTTCGAGCGGCTGTACGCGCCCACGTCGACGGTGCTCGGAGAGCTCGCCGAGCGCGTGATCCCGGACGAGGACGCGTTCATCGAGTTGATCCGGCAGTCGGCGAGGGCGCACGGCATCGGCACGCTGCGCTGCCTGCGGGATTACTTCCGCCTGTCCACGGCGCAGGCGGCACCGGCGGTCGAGAAGCTGGTGGCCGCAGGTGAACTCATCCCGGTGGAGGCGGACTGGTGGGCAGGCACCGTCTACCTGCACGCGGAGGCCAAGCGGCCCAGGGCGATCGCGGCCCGCGCGCTTCTGTCGCCCTTCGACCCGGTGGTGTGGCAGCGGGAGCGGGCCGAGGCGCTGTTCGACTTCTTCTACCGCATCGAGATCTACACGCCGAAACACAAACGCGTGCACGGCTACTACGTCCTGCCCTTCGTCTTCGGCGATCGGATCGTCGCGCGGTGTGATATTAAGGCGGACCGTGCCGCGGGCGAGCTACTGGTGCATCAGGTGTCCTGGGAGGACGGCGGGCGGGACGCGGAAACCGAAGCCGCGCTGGAGAAGACCGTCGGCGAGATGGCCGGCTGGCTGGGGCTGGAGTCCTACCGGCTCTGAGGTACGGCCGGCTCGGCGGTCGTGATCGTGGCGAACACCCGGAAGAGGGCGTGCGCGTCGGGGCGGTAGTGACCCTGGTCCGGGGCGGACTGGCGGGAGGCGCCGTCCCACCGCTTCTTCGTCACCGCACCGTAGTCCAGTCGGTACCCGGCCCTCGTGGCGAGCAATTGCAGCAGCGTCTTGGCCGCGCGGCCGTTGCCCTCGCGGAACGGGTGCGCGCAGTTGAGATAGGCGTAGGCCTCCGCGGCGTGGTGCGAGTACACCCGCCGGTCGCGCTCCTCGCCGAGCAATCGAACGGGCTCGTGGGGGAGCCGGTTCTGCAGGATGCGGGTGGCGTCGGCCAGGTACCGGTCGATGAGCGCCGCCGAGAAGGTCTGATGCCGCAAGCCCATGTCGTACCTGCGGAGCACGCCGGCCCAGGGGTCGCGCCGGTCTCGATGCCGATCTGCTGCGCGGTGCCCACCTCGAATTCGAGCTGTCGCAGCACGTCCGCGTCGCGGATGCCGAAGCGGTTCCGCAGGATCCGGGTACCGGGGTAGAAGGTGTCGGTGAACTCCCGCGGCACGTCGATCAGGTCGGGAGGGCCGACCTCCGACGAGGTCCCCATCGCCCGCGCGATCGCGTCGTCGACGTACCGGGCGAGGCCGGCACCGTCGGACACGGCGCGGAGGCGATCGACGTCCAGCGGGGTGGGAGCCCAGCCCTCGAGCACGCTGTTCGCGATCGCCCCGCCCAGCACGTCCATCCCGGCAGCTTATCGAGATCGCGCGTTGTGGATCCGGCCGAATCCTGCGCGGCGATCCGCCACAGCGATCGCGACGCGGAATTCGGCCGATTCTCCGCGGAACGCCGGTCGCATCAGCGCGTGATCTCGACCGCCCGCGTCAGATCGAGCAGATCGAGGAAGGCGCGGTCGTGCGAGACGACCACCAGCGCCCCCTCCCACGCCTTCAGCGCCTCCACCAGCAGTTCCACCGACGGGACGTCGAGGTTGTTGGTGGGCTCGTCCAGCGCCAGGAGCGACGGTGCCGGATCCCCGAGCAGGGCGATCGCCAGCGCGAGCCGCAGCCGCTCGCCGCCGCTGAGCGTGTTCACGATCCGCTCCGACTGCCGGCCGCGGAACAGCATCCGGGCCAGTGCTGCGTGCGCGTGCTGCGCATCGAGGTCCGGGTGCGCGTCGCGGACGGCGTCCAGCAGCGAGCCCTCCTCGGCGGGGCCGAACCGCACGTCCTGCGGGACGTAGCCGATCACCGTCGGGGTCTCGGCCTCCCGGGCGGCGGCGATGGCACGCCGCAGCACCGTCGTCTTGCCCGCCCCGTTGGGGCCGACCAGCGCGATCCGCTCCGGCCCTGTGACCTGTAGCGGACCGTCGGACAGCTGGGTGCGGTGCAGGCCCGGACCGGGCTCGGGCATGGAGATCCGGACGGAGCGGTCGTCGCGGACGCCCTCCCGCGCGGAGTCCAGGGCGTCCCGGGCGGAGTCGACGCGGCCCTCGTGCAGGACGCGGTGCTTGCCCGCCGACACCTCCGCCTTCTGCTTGAGCAGGCCCGCGAGGATCGGCGGCACACGCTTCTCGGCCTCGGCCCTGTCGGCGTAGCGCTTGCGGCGATCGAGCTTCGTCCGCGCCTCGATCAGGTCCCGCTGCTGTGCCTTGAGGTCGCCCTTGGCCGTGGTCACGGCCTGTTCGGCGGCGGCCTGTTCGGCGTCGAGCACCTCGCGGTAGTGCGAGTAGGGCCCGCCGAACACGCGGACGCATCCCCGGTACAGCTCGACGGTGCTGTCCATCTTCTCGAGCAGCGTCAGGTCGTGGCTGACCACGACCGCGGTCCCGCCGAACCGGTCGAGCGCGTCGGTGAGCAGGCCGCGGGCACGCTGGTCGAGGTTGTTGGTCGGCTCGTCGAGGAGGAGGGTGTCGGGCCGGCGCAGCAGCTGTCCGGCGATGGCCAGGAGGGTGGCCTCGCCGCCGGACAGCGTCCCGACGGTGCGGTCCAGGGTGCCGAGCCTCAGGGCCAGGCCGTCCAGGACGGCGGTCGCGCGCTCCTCGACGTCCCAGTCGTCACCGACGGCCTCGAAGTCCTCGGGCTCGGCCGAGCCACCCTCGATGCGGCGCAGGGCGGCGACGGTGCCGCCGATGCCGAGTGCGTCGGCGAGCGTGTCCTCCGGCTGCGCCTGCGGGTGCTGGGGCACGTACCCGACGACCCCGGTGCCGCTCACGGAACCGGCGGTCGGGACGATCCGACCTGCGAGGATGCGCAGCATCGTGCTCTTGCCGGCTCCGTTGGCACCGACCAGGGCGGCGTGGCCGGCGGGGATGGTGAAGCTGAGGTCGTCGAACACGTTCGTGCCGTCGGGCCAACGCAGGGAGAGTGCGGAGACAGCGAGAGAGGTAGCCATGAATGCTCCTTGAGGTCCATCGGGGCGCGGCACGGCGGGTGAGGCGGGTGCGCGAAGAACAGGTCCGGGGACGTCTCAGGAGAGCATGACGCTGAGTCTAGACAACGGTGCGTGCGCTTCGCATCTGGTTTTCGAGGGCGCATCGATGTGATCTGCGTCCCACTAGCGGTCACGGCGCTTGTGCGGCGCGAGGTGTGTGGTGCTAGTTTCAAGTCATGTCCGGGAGTCTTGAGGCCCATCTGCGCGTCGGTTATGAGACCGTCGCGCTGGGTTGCCGTCTCCCCATGGTTCGCGTGCACTGTCGAATGTGTTGCTGCTGAGCGTTTGCGCTCGCACTCCCTCCGGCCCGTCGATCGGGTCGAGTCGTTCGACAACTCCATCTTCACGTCTGCGCCCGGGGTGAACCCCGGAGGTCGCGGCGTACGCACACCTTCGAGGAACCATGACCGTCATCGATTTTCATGCCGACCTTCCCGCCTCTGCTTCCGCTTCCACCCGCACCGCGCCGGCACGCGCCGCCCAGGTCCGCCCCGCGGCGGCCCGCACGACCCGGCCCCGCAACCCCCTTGCCCGTCCGGCCGGGGTCGAACGGCAGGCGCGGCCGGCCTCCCCCGCTCGTGTCTTCGCTCCGCAACTGCGGGTCTCGGAGAAGCCGGCGGCCGCCGTGCTGCGCGTGATCCGTCGCGGCGGCCTCGTGCTGCGCGACGAGATCGCCCGCGAGACCCAGCTCTCCGCGGCCACCGTGAACCGCCAGGTCACCGCGCTCATCGAGGCGGGCCTGGTGCGGGAACGCGCCGACCGCGCCGCGAGCGGCGTCGTCGGCCGCCCGCGTCTCCCGCTCGAGGTGGACCCGAACGGCCCGCTCGCGCTGGGCATCCACATCGGGTTCCGGGTGAGCACTGTGACGATGCACGACGTTGCGGGCAAGGTCGTCGGCGCCATCCAGATCCCGACGCCCGAGAGCGGTGAGCCGGGCGAGGTGCTGTCGGTGATCGCCACGAGCGCCCGACGGTTCCTGGCGCGCTGGGACGGTCGTACCGTTCTGGGAGCCGGTATCGCGATCGGCGGGCGCGTCGACGACCGCGGTGTGGTCGCCGACCATCCGCGCCTCGGCTGGAAGGACGTCGCACTGGGAGAGCGCCTTTCGGGCGCGATCGGCCTGCCGGTGACGGTGGCCCCGCACGTCGAGGCGATGGCCGCCGCCGAGCTGCACCTCTCGGAGGACTACGAGTCGCAGGGGTCGACGCTGTACGTCTACGGCCGCGAGACGGTGGGCGTGGCACTGGCGTTGCACGGCGCGGTGCACTCGCCGAAGTCCGGTCCGCACACCATCGGTCACCTGCCGACTCGCAACGTGGAACTGCTCGACCCCCAGCGCACCGGCCGACTCGAGGACGCCGTCACCGACACCGCAGTGGTGGATGCCGCACGCGCGCAGAAGCTTCCGGTACGGACCATCGCCGATCTGCACAAGCTCGCGGAGGCCGGCGATGTGACGGCGCGGGCGATCGTCGCCGAACGCGGCCGCGTCCTGGGCGAGGCGGCGGCTCTCGTCGCGGACATCTTCAACCCCGACCGCCTGATCCTCGGCGGCCAGGCGTTCACCGACCACACCGCGATCCTGCCGCACGTCTCGGCCGCGCTCAAGGCCACCTCGGCGGAGCCCGGCCGGGCGGTGCGGGTCAGTGGTGCGGGTGGTCGCGTCCAGCAGCAGGCCGCCGGCGCGGCCGCGCTCGACGGTGTCTACACGGATCCGCTCGGCGCCGTGTCGCGCGTGACGGCGTAGTCCGCTACCTCGCGCGTCCTTCGCGCTGCGGGGGCTCTCTCGGATACGGCACGCAAAACCGAACTCCCGGGGGTCGAATTGTGGCTGTGTGCCAGTGGTGCGGGTTTCGGTGAACGGCTTCCGGTCGACAACCGTCATTGTCGCTTATGTGTGACAGTCTCTGACCTGGGAATCTCGCGATCCTGAAAGTGAACGCTCGGCCGGATGCAGTTGCAATAGTGGTGGTACATTCTTTGCGACAATGATTCGGCCGGTACCCGTGTGCCGGCTGCGTAGGCAGGACGGGAGGGTGGCATGGGCTCCGAACGGAACCGCGGTGCGGACCTCGGCCAGAGTGCTGGCGCGCGCGCGATCGAGGCGCGCGCGGCCATCGCGACGGCGCAGTTGCGGTCGACGGTCACGTCGATCAGCTCCTCGGTGGGCTGCACCAGTACGCACGGTGAGCGGATCATCGAGACGATCGATGTCCTCGTCGATGCGATCCTGCCAGAGCTCGAGGCGGCTGAGGCGATGCACTCCGCGGGTGCTCCCGGTCGTCAGTCGGCATGAATGAGGTCGCGCAGTGATCGATCGTCCTGACACCCCCCACGCCGACGTCCTCCTCGAGGGGATCTGGGAAGACGAGGTGACGCCGGACGACCTGGCATCGCGGGCGCTTTCCGCTGCACAGGCATCGTCGTACGCGTTCCGTGTCGCGAGCGAGGGAACGACCGCTACGGCGGAGCTCGGAGAGGTCGACGTGGTCGACTTCCTCGAGTCGGAGACCGGCAGGTGGGCGCAGAGCTTCATCGGCATCGTCCGCGTGGGCGAGTCGCTGGTGCACGTCTCGCACGCCCTCGGCGAGCTCGCTCGTAGCCTGCAGCAGGTGAACCTGGAGCAGTCCGAGATCGTCTACCAGGTGGAGGCGGAGATCGAGGCGGCTCAGCGGCAGTCGGAGCAGGCCGGAGTCGATCCCAGCGAGAGGATCGCGTACCTGATCGCCGTGCTCGCGCTCGCGTCTCCGAGATCGCCGACAGGATGCCCACTCCTGAGCCGGACCTCCCGAAGAAGACGCCGGTCGGCCTCGTCAGTGGTTTCATGGCCTTCGGACGAGTGCCGGGGGCGAGCGTGAGCGCCGTCGAGCGCAATGGTCGAGTCGCGCGGAACGGTCATGCCCGCAACGGTTACGCCGTGCACGACGGCCGCGGGAAGTCCAACGGCCGTGCGCACGCCGATGAGCCTGCGAAGCCGGTCATCGAGGCCGAGGTTCGGGATACCGCCGGACAGGACGCCGCTGCAGCCGCCTTGGACGCGTTCGCGAACTCGGTCGACGACGATGCCTCCGCGGCGGTCGGCTTCCTCTCCTTCGGGCGAACGCCTGTGAGTGGTGCCCGTACTGCCGCCGCTGCTCCGGACCTCGATGCTGCTCCGGACCTCGATGCTGCTCCGGACCTCGATGCTGCTCCGGACCCCGACGCTGCTCCGGTTACCGATGCTGCTCCGGTTACGGATGTCGCGCCGATTCCCGATGCTGCTCCGGTCCTCGAGGTCCCGGTCCCCGATGGTGACCGGGACGAGGACGCGGGCGATCAGCCGGACGAGCCCCACGCCGTGGTTCCATCCGCACCGGGGACCGGATTCCTCGCACTGGGTCGCACGCCGGGTGTCGACCGGACACGAGGGGCGGACAGGACCACCGGTAGCGGTCGCGCGGTGAACGGCACGGGCGGAGCATCCCATGGCGCGGTACCGGTGGTTCCGCAGTCGCTCGGCAGCGGCATCCTCTCGCTCGGCCGAACACCGGCTCCGAATCGTGCGGCGCCCGTGGCGGGAGTATCGGGCGGCGCGCCGAGCCTCGGCCCGATTCCGGTCGCCCCCCAGACGAACCTTCTTCCTATCTCCGTACCCCCGATCGAGGCGGTCGCGGCCCCCGAGCCGGTGGTTGAGGCGGTCGCCGTCGACTCGACGGTGCCGCTCGTGGACGCGGGCGCCGCTCCGCCCGCGCCGGGGAAGCCCGGGACGGGGGTGGCCGGCGGCGCTCCCGCCCGGGTACCGGACGAGCGCGATTCACGGCAGGTCACCCGCGTCGGACCGACGGAGCCGCCCGACTCCGTGCCCGCGGACGGTTCCGCGCCCGACGACACCTCCGGTCTCGACACCGAAGCGGAGCCCGGCGCGGAAGTCGAAACTCCGGGGGCCGTCGATGGGGCGAGGTCGGAGCCGGAGGTGCGTGTGGAGCCGCCGGCTGTCACGAGAGCGACGCCGAAGGCCGTCAGATTCGCGGACCTCGTCAAGGCGGGCGGCGCGACCACCGGAACGGCCGGCGGCTTCGTGTCGGCGGGCCTCCGTGCGATGGTGGACGCCGGCAGCGCCCAGCCGCGACCGGGGCGGGCCCCGGATCTGCCTCCGCAGGAAGGGGCGCCCCGCGCGGAGCCGGGGAACGTCCCGTCGGTGACACCGCCGGTTCCGGTGCCTGTGACGGGACCGGTGATCCTGGGCCGCGCAGAACCGCTCGTGTTGTCCGCTCGCCTCTCCCAGGCGGCGCAGCAGGCTCGCGACGCGGTGGCATCGATCATCGGATCCCTGCGCGGCGGACCCCACGGCCCGGAGTCCGGACTGCATTGGGCGGCGGCATTGCTGGTGAGCGATGTCGAGACGGTCATGGCCGTCACCACCTCGGATGCGGGCTGGCTGCCGCCGGATGTCGTGATCCCAGCCGGGGTCAGGGTCCTGTGGAACCAGCCGATGGGCTTCCGGTGGGCGGCGGTCGACGACCCGGTGCGCCAGCTCGTCCACTACGCAACAGCGGGCGGCTACACGGTGGCCGCGGTCGCCACTACGCACCCCAGCCGGGTGTACGGCGGCTTCGTCGGGGAGGAGAACCTGGTCGGCGTGGACGAACCCGGCACCGTGTTGCCCGGCGGGCGAAGCCGCGTCGAGGCCACGGTGTCGGCGAAACGCCTGCAGCAGATCCGCTCGCTGAGCCCGGAACAGGCGGACCGTCAGGCACGTGCCCTGGTCAGAGACCTCGGAGCGCAGGTCGCTGCGAACGAACACGCGTGGTGCGTTCCGGATGCGGGTGGGCGGATTCCGTCCGATGTGCTCGACCAACTGCGCAAGCAGGAGAGCGCCCTGCGGGATGAGCTCGCGCGCGATCGGCTACCGGCGTCTCCGGAGGACGTGGCGCAGGACCCACCGGACGCCGCTGCGGTGCGGGATCGCATGCTGCGGCGTGCCGTCCTCGTCGCCACCCTGGCAGTGGCCGACAGCGACATCGAGTCGGCCGTCTACGCCTGGACCTTCGCACGCTTCCTGGCGAGCCTGGATCAGGACCGGGTGAACGAGCCCTCGCGCGATGGCGGCGAGCTCAGCGACACGGGCGAGCGTGCGGTGGCGGCAGAGGCCCGTGAGGTGCTTCGAATAGAAGAACATGGGTAACTGGGGATTGACGGAGTGTGGGATCTCTGTTTTAGTTGCAATATGAAAATCGAGTGAAGGGACGGCAGGTGGGCTTGAACGTGGCACCCATTCAGCTCCTGGCGGGAACCAACGAAGTCATGGCCAACCTCGCGACCACATCAGGCCTGATCGGCAGTGCAGCGGGTGCGATCGGCGCGGTCGTACCCGCGGGTGCCGACGACGTCTCCCTGCTGGTGTCGACCAGCTCCGCAGCGCACGCCGCGAACTTCCTGGCGGCGTCGGTCGTGGATCATGCCGAGGTCGCGCAGTACGCCGTCAGCCTGTCCGCAGTCGCTTCGACGTACATCATGGCGGATAACGCCGTGCAGTTCTGACGCTGGATGTGACATGACCTTCCCTGCGCTTCCGCCCGAGGTCAACGTCGGGCGTCTCATGACCGGGGCCGGGCCCGCCCCCGCGACGGCGGCTGCTGCGGCGTGGGCGGCCGTGGCGGCGTCGGTGACGGCGCGATCGGTGTTCCTGTCCACTCTGCTGCCTCGGCTCGCCGCCTCTTGGGAGGCGCCGGAGACGACCCTCATGACGCGGAACGTCGCGATGTACCTCGCTCACAACGACGTGCTGCGGGAACAGGCGCTCCTCGCCGCCACTCGGCACACCAAGCAGGCCGCCGACTACTCGGCGGCGTTGGCCGGCATGGCGCAGTTGCCCGAGATCGAGCTGAACCACGTCACGAACGCCACGCTGAACGCCACCAACTTCCTGGGGGTCAACACCGCGGCCATCGCCGCGAACGAAGCGCAGTACGCGGGAATGTGGGCGCAGAACGCGTCGATGATGGCGGTGTACCTCGCCAACTCGGTGGCGAACATGAGCTTCGAGCCGTTCGTCCCTCCTGCACCGGTAGCGACGTCGATCGGCGTGCCGATCCCGGCGGCCGCCGCGGGTGCGGCGTCGGTCGGCGATGCCGTGGTCACCAAGATGACCCTCGCCGCGCAGGGCGCGTACGCCGTTGCCAGCATGCTCGCGATGCGCACCGCGGGCGGTGTGCTGTCCGGAACGAAGCTGATGCAGACGATCGTGGTGAACACGCATCGTGTCGAGCAAGGCGTCTCCACCGCGCTCAGTGCCGAATCCAAGTCCCCCGATACGCCGGGCGCGGCCCGGCCCACCACGGGGCAGGAGCTCGGCCGGATGCTGGCGCAGCAGGTCGGGGGCCTCGCGCCGCAGGCCGTCGGACTGGGCGGGGGCGCCGCGCTCACGGCCGCGCAGCAGGTGGCCGTGCCGGGCACGAGCGTTGTACACGCGGCCGGCGGCACCGTCGTCTCCCAGCCGTTGAGCCAGATCCTGTCCACGGTCGGTTCGGACAACCGAACGTCGACCACCGGCTACTTCGGGGCACGCCCGGGCTCGCCGACGCTGGAGCGGCTGTCCCGGGGTGACCGGCCCACCAGTTCCGCGGCCGCGGTGCGCGCGACCGCGTCGTCGTCGGCGGTTCCGCAGGTGGCGG
This sequence comes from Tsukamurella pseudospumae, assembly GCF_001575205.1. GTDB lineage: Bacteria > Actinomycetota > Actinomycetes > Mycobacteriales > Mycobacteriaceae > Tsukamurella > Tsukamurella pseudospumae. The sequence goes on along the minus strand of NZ_LSRE01000013.1, from coordinate 873 downwards.
CACCGTCGAACTGGGCGACCGACGGCCTGACGGTGGCCCCGCCACCCCCGCTCCCGCGGGTGCCCGTGGAACCCCTCAGGCCGGTGCTGCCCGCGGGATCGACGGTGCCGGTCGCGCGGCCCAAGGGGAGGCGGCGCGAGCGTGTCGCGGTTCCGGACACGGCCGCGGTACCGGTCTATCTGGATGTCGATCCCGAATACGAGTCCGTGCCCGTCGATGTCCCGTCGATCGGGGAGAAGACGTGACCGCCCGCCGCTCGGGCGGGGCGATCAACACCGAGATGAGGAAACATGCCCCCGCAGATCTATGACCTGAACACCGTCGCGCATGCTGCTGGTACCGCGAAGACGCATGATGTGGCTGCGTTGACGTTGGCGAACATCAAGTTCGTGCGTACTACTGCTGAGGCGTATCGTGCCGCGAATGCGGGTGATACGACGAACAAGGCTGTTGCGCATATGGATGAGTTGATCGCCGTGTGTAATTCGGAGCAGCAGAAGTTGGAGACGATCGCTGAGGCGCTGAATCGGAATGGTGGTTTGATCGCTAATACCGATGGTGATGGTGGTTCGTTGTTCACCGGCTATGCCACTGTCTGACCTGATCGACTGCGAATAGTAGAGGAGAACTTCCATGAGTGTCGACCGGATTCTGGTCAACTACGCGAGCTATGACACCACGTCGGCGAGTTTCGGTAAGGCTGCGGCGGTGGCGGATGCGAATATTGCTGAGCTCACGGCCAATAACACCGCGAATCTGAATGCGGGTAACTGGGTGGGTGTGGATCAGGAGAGCTATCAGCATGTTCATGAGGTGTGTTTGAAGGCCAATGAGAATCTGTCGCTCGCGTTGCAGAAGTGTGGTGTGAACATC
>NZ_LSRE01000012.1 GCF_001575205.1 Tsukamurella pseudospumae | reverse complement strand
ACACCGGGCGCAGGCCACGGTCCCGGATCTGCCGGGTCAGCGACGAATACGACTGCTTGAACCGCATCTCGACGAGTTCGTCGAACAGGGTCTGCGCCCACAGATGCGGGTCCTCGAGCAAGCGGCTGGTGACGTACTCGGCGAACGGCTCGAACGGGTCCTCGTCCCGGTGGCGGACACCCGGCTCGGTGACCCCGTTGAGATAGTTGCGGACGGTCTTACGGTCCCGTCCCAGATGACGGGCGATCGCTGAGATCGTCCACCCCTGCTTGCGCAGAGCATGTGCTTCCACGGTCTCTCCTTGTGTGAGCATGAACGAGCGGGGCCTCCCTCGAAGGGCTGGTGCGTGGTCAGAGACCACCAGCATCACGGGGAGGCCCCGCCCATTACTTGGCGGGTGCACACAAGTGGGGAGATTCAGTTAGCAGAACTGGGGAGAATCAACGAGCGCAGTCATCTCTTCAAGTAGTCGATCGAGGATCTCAACTCGGGCGGCGGGGCTGACCGTCCAACGCACCACTTTTCTGAACTCGTGAAAGCCATGCCCGGGATCTATGTCGTCGTACCCGTAGGCCTGAAGAACGACCCTGTCGAGCTGCACATGAATGTCACGAAGGTGCGCGACATCCGGGTCTGCAGCCCCAATGATCCCGGAGTTGTTCACCAAGTTATACAGCTTGGTGAGACCCAGGTCGCGACGAAGCATGATCTCACGACGGTCCTTGTCCAAAACTCGTCCGAGCCTCACGACATCTTCCGAGGGGACGGGGCGGGGGAACGTATCAAAGACATCCGATGGGGTGTATCGAGGATCGTTGCGCATCCCCGATCCGTAGGTGATCGCCCAGATCTGGTGCAGACTTGATGACAAGACTGCTTGGACACCGTAGTCATCGGTTGCGAACACTCCGAGCGCGTGGCTGAACACTTGGCCGGTAGACACCCTCATCGGCATGACAGTCTTGCTGACAAGTGCGATGACCAGCACTTCAGGTAAGGCTTTGATTGCTCTTCGAAGTGCAGGACGCTTGTCACCGTACTGCCACCACCGTTCAGGAAGTGGGCGTCGCAGCACGAATGCCCCATCTGGCTTTCTGCGTTGACGTTCGGGCCTCACGAGCTTCAGGACTCGATCGAACGGCTCCACGAACTCAGCCGCTCTCTCCTCGGGCCAGTCGTTGAAGTCGATGGCCCACCGTGACGGCGACGCGTCGGGACGGGAGTTGAGATCTTCACCGTTGAGGTACGGGAACAGCACCTCAGTGTTGCGCGCATCAGCGGCAATCCACAGTTGCGCCTCATCCGGCGTCAGGATGAAACCTTGGCCGTAGGGCTTCATCCCCTCGTAGGTCACATTCGAGTTCTCCGCCAAGCGGACAGGGGTTCCTGTGGCCCTTCCGGCCGGTTCGAGCAGGGTGCTGATCCGACGGACTGCCGCGTCATCGGATATCCGAGGGACTTCGTCAGCTACTGGTCCTACCGTTCCCCACACAGCTGCGTACTCCAGATTCGCGCTCGATGCTGGCCACGATCGAGACTGGATCGCTCGAGTGATTGTGAAGCCACTCGCGACCATTGCGTCCAGACTGACCTCGCGGCTGTCGCCCTGGGCGACCGTGTTCGTGGCGATCAACCCAAGCGTGCCCTTCGCCTGCAGCAGCGAGGTAGCGCGCAGAAAGAAGTAGGCCACGAGGTCCGCTCGGCCGCCGCTACCACCAGTTGCCAGAACCCCGGATAGCCACTCGCGGACGTTGCCACCCATCGCAGCGGAGATCTTGATTCCGCCGAGGAAAGGCGGGTTACCAATGACCGCGTCGAAGCCGCCATTATCGATCATGACGTCAGGAGCCTCGATCACCCAGTGGAGAGGTTGCCACCGCTCGTAGTCAGTCACGACTACCGGTGTCAGACCGAAGTCGATCAAAGACGAGAGGAACGCGTCGTCAGCCTTCCCCTTGTCCGGGAAAGCCTTGCCGACCGCAATGCGAAGGTTGTCGTATGCCTCGTTGAGCGCCTTGCCGGGCTTGCCTCCATGAGCCAGACCAACTGCCACCACTCCATTCGCGATCCGCCGAAGGTCGGTAGTGACTTGGCGGAAGTCAGCGAGTTGACGCCGTTTCGCTGCACTTGTCCGAGCCGGGTCGTCCTCGTTGATCTCCGTGAGGAGGGTGCGGCGCAGTTCTTTCGCACGATCAATGATCGAGTCGATGTCGACGTCGTAAGCGTAGTAGTCCGCCATCTCCGTCTTGACCTTTGGGTCGATGTGAAGACGACGCAGCTGGTCGAGGTCGGTCACGCCGAGGAGCGAGTTGCCGAGGAGGACCTTGTCGTCGACGAAGGAGAACGGCAGGTCGCGGTCGAGGGAGACGAGCCAGAGTGACAGCTTGCACATCTCGACGGCCATGTCGTTGATGTCGGCTCCGTAGAGGCAGTTGGCGACAACCTGGCGGATGGCGCGGGTGTAGAGGTCCTTTCGGGCAGCGTTGCTTGGATCCTCCGCGGTCCACGCCTCGACGACCCGTTCGGAGAGGTAGCGGGCGGCAGCCACTAGGAACGCCCCTGAGCCACACGCAATATCAGCGACTTTCAGACTCAGCAACTCGTCGGAGGACTTCAGCTTCCACTGCCCCTCATTCGCCGCCTGGTGCGGACCTGGCGAATAGCAGAGCGGCTGGAGCGCATGGAGAACTACGTCCTCGGCGAGCGATTTGGGCGTGTAGTGCGCACCCCGCGTTCTTGCGGGACGGGGTCTCCTTAACGATGAGTCCGCCGGCCGCGACAACGAAAGGGCGTTGGCGTAGGTCGAGACGAACGAGACCAAGCCACGGCTTCACACGATCACGCAGGTCGAAGTCGTCACCCACAGCCTGAGTCAGTGCGCTGACGACGCTCGGCTCGACGTCCGCGCTGAGCGCCTTGGCGATGGCCGCCGCCGAGGACGGCTTAGCCGACGGCTGGTCCCCCACTACGAAGGCGCGTATTGCCGCCGCAAGCTCCTTCGGATCGGTGTGACCGACCGCCAGCTCTTCGAGCTTCGCAAGCGGGATCTCTGGCTCCTCGCCGAGGGTGCCCCTCAGGCCGACGGTGACTTCGTCGGCAACGGCGGCGGTGTAGCCCAGGAGGCCCTCATAGATGTAGCCGATCTGCTCGACGTCAATGTCACGGAACGAGATCCGGCGGGCTTCACCCTTGATGTCGGCGACCTGCACCGATCGCAGGACGTGAAGCATTACACGGTCGGAGACCGTGATGGCGAGCGCGCCCTGCTCATTCGTGTCGGTGAGGAACGGGAAACGTGCTGGCTCGAACAGCGAACCGCCGTAGGCCGGCATTCGAAGATTCTCGAAGCTCGCCCCCTGATAGAGAGCCTGGCTGGTGGCGAGGAGCCGATGCCACGTGAGCGAGGTCGCGTCGAGGGCTTCCTCGCCTTCTTCTGTCTCGCGCGCAATGAGGCGTTCCAGTTCACGGGCAATGCCGTATCCCTGCTCGAACAGCTCGCCTGAAGGCAACAGACCGCGCTCCTCCGCGAAGAGCAGAAAGACGACGCGCATCATCACTGTAACGGCGGCCTCATAGCTGTCGTGGGTGCGCTTCGGGAGCGGGTCGGGCAGACCGCGACGCTGCGCGTCGACGGCGGACTCCGAGAAGGATTGGATAAGCAGCTCAACGGCCCGACGGACCTGTGCACCAAGGGCTTCGGTGATCTCCTCGGCCGCTGCGACCGACTCCTCGAATAGGATCGGAAGCCTCTCGGAAGAAGCGCCGCCGATGAGGTGCTGGCGTCCGATGAGGGCGAAGAAGGCATCGCGCGTGCGGGGTTCTTCGATCCACGTCAGGGCGTCGACGATTCCGGAAGCTGCCATCGCCCCTTCGCGGGCGCAGACGAGTCCCCACCAACGGCCGTCGGTGACGATGCCTATCGAAACGTTGTTCTCGCGGAGCATGACCTCGACGCGGTCGATGGCGTTGGCGGCCCACAGGTCGCCGGGTGTTTGACGCAGGGAGTCAACAGGGTCGATGACGTGAACGATCGCGCCGATGCCGTCATTGCCATTGAGCGATGCTTGAGCGCGGATCGTCACCGCTCGGTTCGGCGACTGTGCTTCAATGCCGGAGTTCTCTCCCCACGAAAGGGATTCGCCCCACCCGGCGACATCACGCAGGATCGTCTCGACCCATTTGTCGCGGGCTACGCCGTAAGAGTCCTGTGCACTCTCGGAGTCAGGGGTGCGGTCGAGCGCCTCCCATGCACCCTCGAAGTCCTTGCGGGCATCGACGAGTGCGGCCTTGCGGCCGTCGGCGAGGGTCGGCATCCCTTGGGGCCAAACTCGCTTCAGTGGCGGGACGGCGACAAAGGGGCCTTCCGTGTCGACGAGTTCGAGCCAGGCGCGATGCTGGTCGGCGGCATTGATGGTCCTGCCGCCACGCGTCGTGGCGGTCTTCTTGGGGCGTGCCATCACTCGCCCCACTCATCTGCGTCTGCGCGTGTCAGCGCGAATACCACCGCTGCTGCTGTGGTGTGAGGCTTGACATCGACGTAGCGGTCGGTGATGGCGGCGATCTCTCGCGCTTCTTCGTCGTCGAGTTCGTCGAGACGGCGGTTCATGGCGTCTATGTCACGTCTCCATTGGCGCATCTGGTCGGGGTCGCTGAACAACTGCCCCCGGGCCTCATTCTCCTCGGCCCGCAGTCGCGCGAGCGAGTCGCGTAGGTTCGCTCGGAAGGCCGCAAAGATCTCCCTCGCGCGTTGGATATCGGCGCCTTGGCGTCTGGCGAGTTGCTCAAGGACCAGCTCGTGCCGACGGCCGGCACGTGCTCGCATCGACTCCTCCAGCCGCAGACGCAGCGGCGCTTCGGGTACGTTCCAGAGGTCGCAGAGCTGCCCGCGGACACGGTCGTCTGCCACGGAGAGGCGGTCGTGGTCGAGCGCCTTGTCGAGAGCAGCCTCAGCCTTCTCCTCGGCCATCGCGCGGCGGCCTTTCAGTCGGACGCCGGCCAAGAAGACCTCTTCGTGGAGACGTACCCCTCCACGACCAACGAGCACCATACGGGTGACGGCGGCTACGAAGGATTCTTCGAGGTTGTCGACTACTACAGCGGTCACGCGGTTAAGAGGCGAGTCGACACTCCACAGCGAGCGACGCAATAGGCGCTGGGCCTTCTGCACGATCGGGTGCCCGAGATGCACGTATACGAGGTCTTCCGGCCCGACCGTGTGATCTCCCCCGCCAAATGCGGTGGAATCGAAGGTGATCGGCCGCAACTCGCCGGGACTGAGTCGCGTGTCGAGGCCTCGCAGGGTGTCGCGCCATCCGGTCGTCAGGCTTGGGACAGTGAAGATTTCGGCGTCCGTATCTTGGGCGAAGTCGTGGTTCTCGATCAGCGGCGACTGGTGATTGATCCGCAGGGCGGTGTCGACCACTCGGCGGAGGTTCGCTGGTTCAAGGTGCATCTCGGTGCGGGACTCGTCGTACCCCTGCTCCAGCTGGGTCAGGCGGGCATTGAGCTCCATGCCACCGGCGAGAGCAGAGTTGATGATCTCATTGGTGTCGATTCCCTTGGTCTTGGCTTTCGCCAGGGCGCGTTTGCCGAAATGGCCCTGAATCTCCTCGCCGACTACCTGGTTGGCAGACCCGAGGTCGTACTCAACCTGAGCAACTTTACGAGCAATGCGCTCCATGAAATTTAGGTCGACGGCGTACGTCGACGAGCCGACGATTGGTACGAAGTGGAAGACGTGCGGTTCATCGGTCTGGCCGTAACGGTCGATGCGACCAATGCGCTGTTCAAGACGTGACGGGTTGAATGGGATGTCGAAGTTCACGAGACGGTGGCAGTAGGTCTGGAGGTCGATCCCCTCCCCGGCGGCGTCGGTGGCGAGGAGCACCCGCACCGGCTCCTTTGTGGGGTCAGCGGTGAACTGCGAACGGATGTATTCGCGCTCCTCTGTCGGCGTCGAGCCCTGGATGACCGCGAGCCGATCGTTGGTGTAGCCCTTCTGATTGAGCACGCGCGCCAGCCAGTCGACCGTGTGGGCATATTCGGTGAAGACCACAACACGCTCGTTGAACCACGTCTTGCCGTCGGGGCGACAGACGGCGTCAAGGAACTCAATGAGCCCGTCGAGTCGCGAATCGGCGCGGCTCTCGTAGCCCAGTCCCCACTCCATGAGGGTTTCGAGCTGACCGGGTTCAGCAGCGACGAGCGGGTCCGAGCCCTTGGACTCACGAAGCTTCTCTGCCTCGTCCTGCTCCCACAGGCCCTCTTCCTCGTCGGACTGCCCCTCGCCGAAGATGTCGTCGTACTGGTCCTCGACCAGGCCGCGTCCAGCCCTCGATGCGATGTAGTGGCTGAGCGTCATACCGAACGCGAACGGGCTGGACAGGAACCGCTTCTTCAACAGCATCGTGACGATGTCGCCGCCCGCCTTAGTGCCGTTCTGCTTGGCACTCTTGGTCACGATGTCGTCGAGAAGCGAGAACATCTGCTGTTCAGAATCCGACGGTGTCACCTTGAGGGTGTTCACCTTGCGCTTCTTGAAACCCTTGCCGGACAGGTCCGTCTTCAGCCGGCGGACGGTGACGTCCTTTAGTGCAGCCGAGTCAAGGTTCGCACCGCGAGCGAAACGCCGGGGATCAATCATCTCCATCAGTGCGGTAAACGACTCAGGGTGGCCGTTGTGCGGGGTTGCGCTCAGAAAGAGACGGTGTTCGCACTTCTCCGCGAGCTGACGGACCGCAACAGTGCGCTGGGTGTCGACCGCATAGCCGCGCCCACCAGCAATGACCGAGGGGCTGGACGGTGCCACGTGATGGGCCTCGTCGACCACGAGAATGTCGAAGGCGTACCGTTTCCCAGACTTGGGATTGCTAGCCTGGGTGTAGATGTCGCGGAGCAGACGCTGGGCGCGGACCTGTGGCAGCCACGCCATGCTGACGATCACCCGCGGGAAAAGTTGGAATGGGTTGGCGTGTAGCCCGTGAGTTCGGCGCACGTGAGCCATCAGGTCCGAGTTGACGATAATGAACTCCAGACCGAACTTCTCGCGCATTTCGTCCCGCCACTTCAGCGCGAGACTTGGTGGACAGACGATGACGGCGGTGCGAGCGCGGTGGCGCAGGAGCAATTCCTGAATCACCAGACCGGCCTCAATGGTCTTACCCAGGCCGACATCGTCGGCGAGCAGAAGGTTGGCGCGTGGTGCACCGAGGGCACGGCGGAGCGGCTCGAGCTGGTACGCCTCGACGTTCACGCCCGACCAGAACGGCGCCTGGTAGCGGTTTGGATCCGCGCTGGTGACCGCGCCCCATCGCATCGCGTCGATGAACCCTGCCAGCGTCACGGGCTCATCGAACGCGTCAGCGTTGATGACATCTGGAAGCCCCTGAGCTGGTGTGACGGTATGCCCAACTTCGAGTTCCCATACGACCGAAAGTTGCTCGCCAAGCCGATCCTCATCAAGCGACTGGAGCTCCACAACGTGTGAAAGTTGCGCCGCGACTTCATCGGCCGGACTACGCGGAAGCCCTTGGACTCGCACGTTGGCAACTGCCCATGTGGAGCCCCGAACTTCGACGACTTGTCCGGCTTCAGGTAAGTGCGGCAAACCCATTCCATGCTGCGTATCCTGCCCAGCGCTGGCAATGGTCTCAGCCCGTGTCACCCTCACAACCTATCGGTTCCAATTGAAAACGGACAACTTTCCCGCAGGTGGAGCGAGTGCACTTGTGACGGCGCACCGTCGGGCCCGGGGAACCGCACCCGAGAAACCGTCCGGACATGCGAAAACGGCGCCCCTCCCCGAAGGGAGGGACGCCGTTTCAGCGTTGACTACCTAGATCAGGCGATGATCTTGGTGACGCGGCCGGCACCGACGGTGCGGCCACCCTCGCGGATCGCGAAGCGCAGGCCCTCGTCCATGGCGACCGGCTGGATGAGCTTGACGCTCATCTCGGTGTTGTCGCCGGGCATGACCATCTCGGTGCCCTCGGGGAGGGTCACGACGCCGGTCACGTCCGTGGTACGGAAGTAGAACTGCGGACGGTAGTTGTTGAAGAACGGGGTGTGGCGGCCGCCCTCGTCCTTCGACAGGATGTACGCCTGGCCCTCGAACTCCGTGTGGGGAGTGGTGGTGCCGGGCTTCACGACGACCTGGCCGCGCTCGACGTCCTCGCGCTTGAGGCCTCGGACCAGCAGGCCGACGTTGTCGCCCGCCTGGCCCGAGTCGAGCAGCTTGCGGAACATCTCGATGCCGGTGACGGTGGTCTTCGTCGACTTCTCGCGGATGCCGACGATCTCGACCTCCTCGTTGACGTTGACGATGCCGCGCTCGACACGACCGGTGACGACGGTGCCACGACCGGTGATCGTGAAGACGTCCTCGACGGGCATGAGGAAGGGCTTGTCGGTCTCACGCTCGGGATCCGGGATCGACTCGTCGACCGCGTTCATGAGCTCGAGGATCGACTCGGTCCACTTGGCATCGCCCTGCAGGGCCTGGTAACCCGACACGCGGACGACGGGGGCGTCCTCGTCGAACTCCTGCGAACCCAGCAGCTCGCGGACCTCCATCTCGACGAGCTCGAGGATCTCCTCGTCGTCGACCATGTCGCACTTGTTCAGGGCGACAAGGATGTAGGGCACGCCGACCTGGCGGGCGAGCAGCACGTGCTCACGCGTCTGGGGCATCGGGCCGTCGGTGGCGGCCACGACCAGGATCGCGCCGTCCATCTGGGCGGCACCGGTGATCATGTTCTTGATGTAGTCGGCGTGACCCGGCGCATCGACGTGAGCGTAGTGACGCTTCTCCGTCTGGTACTCGACGTGGGAGATGTTGATCGTGATACCACGAGCCTTCTCCTCCGGCGCCTTGTCGATCTGATCGAAGGCCGAGGCCTCGTTCAGGTCCGGGTACTTCTCGGCCAGAACCTTGGTGATGGCAGCCGTCAGGGTGGTCTTGCCGTGGTCGACGTGACCGATGGTGCCGATGTTCACGTGCGGCTTGGTCCGCTCGAACTTCGCCTTCGCCACTTGATGTCCTCCTGGACGTAGTGCTTGCGGGGCCGGTTGCCCTGCAAGGGTGGTTTCTTACTGGTGTTTTCGACGCCACGGCGGGGCCGTGAGTCTGACGCCGCGGCGGGAGCCGGGAAGCGCCACGCTCCGGAGAGCGGGGAGAACTACTCCCCGTTCACCTTCGCGATGATCTCCTTCGACACGTTCGCCGGAACCTCGGCGTACGAGTCGAAAACCATGGAGTAGTTCGCCCGGCCCTGGGTCTTCGACCGGAGGTCGCCGATGTAGCCGAACATCTCCGACAGCGGGACCTGCGCCTTGACGACGCGGGCACCACTGCGTTCCTCCATGGCCTGGATCTGGCCACGGCGGGAGTTGAGGTCGCCGATCACGTCACCCATGTAGTCCTCGGGGGTCGTGACCTCGACAGCCATGATGGGCTCGAGGATGACGGGGCCGGCCTTGCGGGCGGCCTCCTTGAACGCCTGCGCACCGGCGATCTTGAACGCCATCTCGGAGGAGTCCACGTCGTGGTACGCGCCGTCGAGCAGCGAGACCTTGACGTTCACCATCGGGTAGCCCGCGAGCACGCCGTACTGCATCGCGTCCTGCGCGCCGGCGTCGACCGAAGGGATGTACTCCTTCGGGACGCGGCCACCGGTCACGGCGTTGACGAACTCGTAGGTGACGCCGTCCTCGGCGTCCTCCAGCGGCTCCAGCTTGATGATGACGCGCGCGAACTGGCCCGAGCCACCCGTCTGCTTCTTGTGGGTGTACTCGTGCTTGTCGACCGACTTGCGGATCGTCTCGCGGTAGGCCACCTGCGGCTTGCCGACGTTGGCCTCGACCTTGAACTCGCGACGCATGCGGTCGACGAGGATGTCGAGGTGCAGCTCGCCCATGCCGCCGATGACGGTCTGGCCGGTCTGATCGTCGAGCTCGACGGAGAAGGTGGGGTCCTCCTCGGCGAGCTTCTGGATCGCGACGCCCAGCTTCTCCTGGTCGGACTTGGTCTTCGGCTCGATGGAGACGTTGATGACCGGGTCCGGGAAGGTCATGGACTCGAGGACGATCGGGTTCGCCGGATCGCAGAGCGTGTCACCGGTCGTGGTGTTCTTCAGACCGATCATCGCGTAGATGTGACCAGCGGTCGCATCCTCGACGGGCATCTCCTTGTTGGCGTGCATCTGGAAGAGCTTGCCGATGCGCTCCTTGTTGCCCTTCGTGGCGTTGAGCACGCCGGTGCCCGAGTCGATGTGACCCGAGTACACGCGGACGAAGGTCAGCTTGCCGAAGAACGGGTGCGCGGCGATCTTGAACGCCAGAGCCGAGAAGGGCTCGTCCTTGCTGGGCTTGCGCGAGAGGATCTTCTCCTCGTCGCCCACGGCGTGGCCCTCGATCGAGGGCACGTCGAGCGGGCTCGGGAGGTAGTCGATCACGGCGTCGAGCATGGGCTGCACGCCCTTGTTCTTGAACGCCGAGCCGCACAGCACCGGGTACAGCTCACGCGAGACGGTGAGCTTGCGGATGGCGCCCTTGATCTCCTCGACCGAGAGCTCCTCGCCGGCGAAGTACTTCTCCATGAGGGACTCGTCGGACTCGGCGACGGTCTCGAGCAGCTTCTCGCGGTACTCGGCGGCCTTGTCGACCAGGTCGGCCGGGATCTCCTCGATCGTCGGCTCGGCACCCGTCTCGACGACGCCGCGCCAGGTGATCGCCTTCTGCTCGATCAGGTCGACGACGCCGTCGAAGGCATCCTCGGCGCCGATCGGCAGCTGCAGGACCAGAGGCTTCGCGCCGAGGCGCTCCTCGATGGTGCGCACGGTGAAGTAGAAGTCGGCGCCCAGCTTGTCCATCTTGTTGACGAAGCAGATACGCGGGACGTCGTACTTCTCGGCCTGACGCCAGACCTGCTCGGACTGGGGCTCGACGCCCTCCTTGCCGTCGAAGACGGCCACGGCACCGTCGAGCACGCGGAGCGAGCGCTCCACCTCGACGGTGAAGTCGACGTGCCCGGGGGTGTCGATGATGTTGATCTGGTTGCCGTTCCAGAAGCAGGTCACGGCGGCGGAGGTGATGGTGATACCCCGCTCCTTCTCCTGCTCCATCCAGTCGGTGGTCGAGGCACCGTCGTGGGTCTCACCGATCTTGTAGTTCACACCGGTGTAGAACAGGATGCGCTCGGTAGTGGTGGTCTTACCGGCATCGATATGCGCCATGATGCCGATGTTGCGGACCTTCGTGAGGTCGGTAAGCACTTCCTGTGCCACGGTGGTAAGCCTCGTTCTCGTTAAAGGATGGTTGGAACTCCGGTGACCCGGGCCGACCGCCGTGGGGCGGCCGGCCCGGGATCAAGTCACCAGCGGTAGTGCGCGAACGCCCGGTTGGCCTCGGCCATCTTGTGGGTGTCCTCGCGACGCTTCACCGAAGCGCCGAGACCGTTGCTCGCGTCGAGGATCTCGTTGGCGAGACGCTCGATCATGGTCTTCTCGCGACGCTGCCGCGTGAAGGTCACCAGCCAGCGCAGCGCGAGGGTGTTGGCGCGACCGGCCTTCACCTCGATCGGCACCTGGTAGGTGGCGCCACCGACGCGGCGGCTCTTGACCTCGAGCGACGGGCGCACGTTGTCCAGCGCCTTCTTCAGCGTGAGGACCGGATCGGTGCCGGTCTTCTCACGGGTCGCCTCGAGGGCGCCGTAGACGATGCGCTCGGCGGTGGACTTCTTGCCGTCCAGGAGCACCTTGTTCACGAGCTGGGTGACCACGGGCGAGCCGTAGACGGGGTCATTGACGACGGGGCGCTTGGGCGCCGGTCCCTTACGAGGCATCAGCCCTTCTCCTTCTTCGCGCCGTAGCGGCTCCGCGCCTGCTTGCGGTTCTTGACACCCTGGGTGTCGAGCGAGCCGCGAATGATCTTGTAGCGAACACCCGGGAGGTCCTTCACACGACCGCCGCGGACGAGCACCATCGAGTGCTCCTGAAGGTTGTGGCCTTCACCGGGGATGTACGCGGTGACCTCGACCGAGCTGGTCAGGCGGACGCGGGCGACCTTACGAAGCGCCGAGTTCGGCTTCTTCGGGGTCGTGGTGTAGACGCGGGTGCAGACGCCGCGACGCTGCGGCGAGCCCTTGAGGGCGGCCACCTTCGTCTTGGACGCCTTGTCCCGGCGGCCCTTACGGACCAGCTGGTTGATAGTCGGCATAGAAGCGCTGTTTCCTTCGTTTCGGCTGTCGCCGGCCGTGCGGCCGGCTTGTTCCTACTGCTGCGGTTGTAGCTCCGGGCAAGCGCGCCATCCATCCGGGGATGGAGGACGACTTCCGCAGCGCGGCCCCACCGGCTTCCGCGGCTCGCGCCGTTTCCGCTGGTCAGTCCCGTTTCCGGGAAGTAGCTACCCGCCTCGCACGTACCCCGAGGTCGGGCGTGTCGCGCATCTGTGGGCGGTTCCGGTCACCCGGCCTACGCACAGACACGTGAGATCGTCCTGATGTTCATCAGGCACGGCTCCCCAGCTTACCGTGCTGAACTCACCATGGTCAAAAGAGTTGCCCTCACCACGCCCGGTAGTCCCGGACCGGCACGCGCGGGCCCCGTCGTTCGCGGTCCACCCCCGCCCGGACGAGCAGCTTGACGACCCGACCGCGCTGCCCTCGGTAGGGCTCGAGGACCTCGAGCATTCCGGCATCGTCCAACGCCGCGCCCGTCAGGCCTATTCCCACGATCCGCGGCAGATGGTAGTCGCCCACCGGAACGGCGTCCGGGTCGCCGCAGGCCCGCCCGAGCAACTCGCCGACGGTCCACGCACCGATGCCCGGCAGAGCGCCGAGCCGCTCCGGGCGGTGCTCGACCTCGACGGCGCTCGCGCCGACGATCGTCCGCATCCGCACCGGCTCCACGCCGGCCCGGTGCCACTCCCAGTCCGGGATCGCGGCCCACCCCTCCCGAGGCGGCGGGACCCGCAGGTCGGGCCGCCCGTCCGGTCCGGGGGCGACGGTGCCGTGTCGCCGCAGCAGGTAGCGCCACGCCCGGAACGCCTCGGCGCCGACGACCTTCTGCTCGAGCACGGTGGGGACCAGGGTCTCCCACACGCGGTTCGACCTGGGCAGGCGCAGTCCCGGCGATGCCGCGACGGCCCGCTCGACGATCTCGTGCCGCGGCACCAGGGCAGACGGGTCGTCGTGCGCGCCGGCCATCGCGGGCGCGTTCTCCAGCAGCCAGGACGCGCCCATCCCCCACGCCTGCGCCGTGACCACGCCGCCGACCAGGCGCATCCGCAGCGTCCCTGAGCCGTCGGGCGTGTGCACCGCGCGCCACAGCGCACCGTCGGGCGTGCGGGCGTACGCCGGGTCCCCCGCGCCCCGGCGGAGGGCGCCGACGGTGCCGTGCAGGTCGAGCACGTGGCCCGGTTCCCATGAGCGTTCTGCCGTCACCCGGCGAGGCTACGCCGCCCGGTGCCGGTACTTGTGCTCGTAGACCTCCGCGCGCCGCTCGTGTTCGGCGAGCTGCTTGCCGCTCTCGATGTGCGGGTCCAGCCCATTGTCTGCGAGGAGTTCCTGCAGGTAGATGCTGCGCAGACCCCCGAGGAAGACGATGGCCGGCAGCGCCATCATCGCGATCAGCGTGAGCTTGACCCACAGCGGCGAGGGCAGGAGCAGGGCGACGACGAGGAAGGGCACGAACATCAGGGCCCCGCGGGTGAAGTAGCGACGGTTGTGGCCGGGGCCGGTGGCGTCCCGGATCACCCAGTCGTTCATGGACTCGGGCAGGCGCATGCCGAGGAGGTACTTCACCCGCTCGAGGAAGGTCGGTGTGGTTCGGGTAGTGGACATGCCCCCAGATTACGCCGTTGTGATGTAGCTAACAATCGTGAGGAATCCGCTCAACGGGCGGCGCTGCGCCGGTATGCGAGCGCCCCGAGCCCGGCGAACACCGCGAACCAGACTCCCATGTTCACCACCGCCACGAGCGGCGAGACGTGCGCGCCCGAGAACTGCCAGCCGCCGGATCGGGTACCGAGCCCAGCGCCAGCCCGAGGGCACCGAACACGGCGGAGCCGAGCCACGCGATGATGAGGGCGAGTGCGAAGGCGCCGGTCTCCACCTGCGCGCCGGTCGCGAGCGCCAGCGCCGCGATGACGGTCACCGGCACCGCGGCGACGGTGAGCGCGCCGATCACCTTCGATGCGAGGTACCCCGCGGGCCGCAGCGGCGTCAGCTGCACCGTGCGGACCCAACCCGTCGATCTCTCGACCGCCACCTGCGCCGCGGTCGTGGTGGCGGCCGAGGCCGCACCGTAGAGCGCGAGCCCCGCCGCCATCCAGGAAGCGAAGTCGCCGTGGGCGAACCGCACGTCGACCCCCTTCTGCCGGAACAGGGCCAGGTACAGGATCACCGGCAGCACCGTCGTGATGATCAGGGTCTGGCGGTTGCGCAGTTGCCGACGGATGTCGAGCGCGAGGAAGCGGGGAGTGAGCCCCGCGACAGTGATGGTCATCGTGCGTTCTCCTTCGTGAGCTGCGTGGTGAGGGCGACGAACGCGTCCTCCAGGCCGTGCGTGGTGGCCTCGACGTCGCGCGCATCGGTGCGGGTGAGCAGGAACCGCAGGGCCTCGTCGGAGGCTTCCGCGTCGGCGGCGAAGACGGTGCGCGCGCCCCGCACCTCGGCGACCCGGATGCCGGGCACGGCCGCGAGGAGTGCGGCGGCACCGTCGGGCCCGACGACGGCGGAGAGCTGTCGTCCAGTGGCGACGGCCCTGACCTCCGCGGTCGGGCCTTCGGCGACGATCGCGCCGCGCGCGATCATGACGACACGGTCGGCGAACTGGTCCGCCTCCTCGAGGTAGTGCGTCGCGAACAGGACCGTCGAGCCGCGGCCTGCGTCGGCGCGGACCGATGCCCAGGGGCGGCGGCGGGCGTCGGCGCGGACCGATGCCCAGGGGCGGCGGCGGGCGTCGACGTCCATGCCCGCGGTGGGCTCGTCGAGGATCAGCAGGTCCGGCTCCGCGAGCAGCGCGAGGGCGAACCGCAGGGCCTGCTGCTGGCCTCCGGAGCACTTCCCGACCTGCCGTGTGCGAATGGCGTCGATACCCGCGCGGGCGATGGCCGCATCGGGGTCGGCCCCGGGGTGCAGGCCGCGACCAGGTCGACAGTGTCCTGCACCGTCAGGGTGGGCAGCAGGCCGCCCGATTGCTGGACCGCGGCCACGCGGCCCTGCGCGACGGCGTCCCCGGGCGTTCCGCCGAAGACGGTGACCGCTCCCGTGTCGGGCGGGATCAGGCCGAGGATCATGTCGATCGTGGTGCTCTTGCCGGCGCCGTTCGGGCCCAGGAAGGCGACGACCTCGCCGGATTCGATCGTCAGGTCGAGGGTGTCGACCGCGGTCATGACGCCGCCGTCGGCCGCGGGATAGGTCTTGGTCAGGGATCGGAGTTCGAGTGCCGTGGACATGGCGTCCACGCTGCCCGGCGACGACCGCGGCCGGATCCACCCGCGGGTGGAGAGCCGGGTGGATACGACACTGTGATCCATGTCACTTCCGGCGTAGATTCTCCTCATGCGCACCCGGATCCCCCTGGCCCTGGCGGCACTCTCCGCGGCGGTGCTCGGGACGGCCGTCCCCGCAGCGGCCGCGCCACCCGCGAGTCCCCCGCCCGCCGGGGCGCTGCTGCAGCAGTTCGCGCGGAACCAACTGCAGAACTGCGCCGCGATCTGCCCCTACGCCGCGCAGGGCGTCCTGACGGTGCCGGCCGGCCTGGTCGCCGCGCCCGGCGCGACCCTGGTCGCCGTCGGGGCGGGCCGAACCCCGCTCGCCGCGCTCGGTGCCGGCGCGGCTTCGGTCACGGTGCCGGCGAACGCGGCGATGACCGGCATCATCGGCAACGACCTCAACCAGGTCGTCCCGCGGTTCCAGAACGGCGTGCTCGTGGGGACGATCGACCTGATGCGGATCGGCGGGGGCACCGGCACCGTCGGCGCGCTGCGCACGGATCTGCTGGCGGCCCTGCAGGAATCGCTGCCGCCCGTCGCCCCGACTCCCCCGCCGTTGACCACGCCGCCACCCTTCGGGAGCGCGCCCGCTCCGCAGGGTCCGGTGGAGACCTCGGTGGTGGGAGCCGCGAACGCCTTCTTCGCGGCGGCGTTCTACGTCCCCGAGCTGTCCCTGCTCGGCGCGACCCAGACGGCGAACGCCGCGGCCACGACACTGGCGGGCACCGGTGATCCGGTGGCTGCGGCGGCGGCGGGCGCGGACGCGGCAGGTGCCATCGCGACGGAGGGCGCCTCGATCCTCGCCGACGCGCTGTCCCGGAGCGGCGGGGCGCAGCGGACCGCCGACTCCGACTCTTCGTCCGTACCGGCCACCGAACCGACCACGAACGCCACCGAACGCACGGCCGACGAGCCCGGCACCGATACCGGGACCACCCAGGAGACGACCGCCGGCGACGGCGCGGGCGTCACCACCGGCGACGGGGACTGATCCCCGGCTACGGCTCGCTCAGCCCGCGGCGGCGGCGCGCGCCGCGATGCGCGCCCGGACCTCCGGACGACGCAGGGGTGGCACCGTCTTGGGCGGCTGTCGGCGGGCGGGCAGCGCGTCGAGCAGTTCCTCCGTGGCGGCGGTGACCTTGGCGACGGCGATCTCGAAGGCCTCGCGGTTGGCGTCGCTCAGTTTCTGGATGCCCGAGACCTTGCGCACGTACTGGCGCGCGGCGGCCTCGATCTCGTCGTCGGTAGCGGCGGGCTCGAGCCCCCGCAGTTCAGTGATGTTCCGGCACATGTACCCACGCTACGTTCGCCGCCGCGGCAGCGGAAGGCCCGCGGCGCACGACATGACGGGACTTCCACGCGACACTCGGATTCCGGCCGGTTCGGACTCGCTGTCCAGGATGGACACGATCCGAGTGCCGATCAGATCAGCGCTGTGACCTCGTCGGCGCAGCCCCAGCTCAGCGTGACCCCGGCACCGCCGTGGCCGTAGCAGTGCACGACATCCCCCTCGCGCTCGAGGCGCACCGTCGGGCGAGAGGGCCGCAGGCCGACGTTGTGGCCCAGCACCCGCGCGTCGCGCAGTTCCGGAACGAGGTCGCGTGCCCGTTCCAGGATGGCGTCCGCCGTCGCTGGGTCGACGGTGAGCTCCTCGGCGCCGTGATCCTCGGTGCCGCCCACGACGATGTCGCGCGAGCGCGGCACCACGTAGGTGGTCACGCCCAGGTCAAGGGCGGAATCGTCGATCCACCAGCGGTCGACGCCCACCTGCTCGAGGTAGACGACCTGCCCGCGGACAGGCTCCATCGACGCGTCGCCGACCAGCTCGCGGGCGCCGAGCCCGGTGGCGTTGACGACGAGCCCATCCAGCTCGTCGAGGGACCGTACGTCGCGCTGTTCGACGGTGCCGCCCAGCTCCCGCACGCGCCCCGCGAGCCAGGGCAGGTAGACGGGCATCTCGATCACCGGCGAGACGAAGCTCCAGCCCTCGGCGTACCCCGGGCGCGGCTCGAGGACCCGCTCGACGGACGGCACCGCGGAGGTCCACCAGGGCTCGGGAACGGGCTCGCGGAAGATCTCCGTGCCGGGCGTCATGACGACACCGTCGACGCCCCGGGCGGCGAGGTCCGTGAACGCGGCGAGCGCGGTCGCCGACCAGCCGCCGACCCGGTCGCGGGGCTCGGCGAGGTACGGGTACCAGACGGCGGCGGCCACCGCGGAGGTCACGGTGTCGATGCGTCCCGCTCGCTCCGCTCCCGGCGCCGACGGAGTGAGCTCCCGCCCGTACACGCGCACGTCGTGCCCGGCCTCCAGCAGGCGCACTGCGCACGACAGACCGATCACACCCGCACCGACGATCGTCACCTCAGCCACACGAACAGTGTGTCAGGACTAGGGTCGGGCGCGTGATCAAGCCAGCAGTGACCCCGTCGGACTACGAATTCCTGCAGGCCGCCCCGCCCGGGCCGTCCTTCGAGCGGACGTGGCCGGTGCGCACGGGCGATGTGGACCCCGAGCGGCGGGTCCGGCTCGACGGGATCGCGCGCTACCTGCAGGACATGGCGAACGACGAGATGTTCCACCGCGGTTTCGACGCGACCGATCCGTACTGGCTGGTGCGCCGCTCGATCATCGACGTGCTCGAGCCGTTGCACTGGCCCTCGGACGTGACGCTGCTGCGCTGGTGCGAGTCGACGAGCTCGCGGTGGTGCAACATGCGGATCACGCTGCGCGGCAGCGCCGGCGGCCACGTCGAGACCGAAGCCTTCTGGATCCGGTTCAGCGCGGAGTCCGGCATGCCGACGCACATCTCCGACGGCGGCATGGAGTACCTGCAGCAGTACGTGTCCGAGACGCGCCTGCGGTGGAAGGCGCTGAACACCACGACGCCGCCGGAGCCCTCGCCCGCCGATCACACGGTCCGGCTGCGGGCCACCGACTTCGATCCGTACCAGCACCTCAACAACGCCGCCTACCTGCAGTTGGTCGAGGACGACCTGAACGGCGACCCGCTGCTCGCCGCGCCGCACCGGGCGGTCATCGAGTACCTCGCGCCGATCCCTCTGGGCTCGAGCGTGCAGGTGCGGTCCGTCCGCGACGACGCGGGCTACCGGCAGTGGCTCTACCTCCTCGACGCCGACGGTGCGCCCGCCGCCAAGCCCGCCTCGGCGGTCTCGGTGATCACGCTCCCGGGTGCGCCCTTCGATGCGCCCGCCCCGTGGCCGCCGGAGCAGGTCGAGCGCATCGAGTGGAAGAGCTGACGCCGGGGCCGACAGGCGACGGTCAGGAATCGCGCCTACACTCCTCAGGTAAATAAGTTCTTCTAACCTAAGGATCTGGCTCGTGGCCTACAAGTGGATCGCTCTGTCCAACACCACGCTGGGCATGCTGATCGCCACCATCAACAGCTCGATCGTCCTCATCGCACTGCCGGACATCTTCAAGGGCATCCACCTCAACCCGCTGGAGCCGGGCAACACCAGTTACCTGCTGTGGATGATGATGGGCTTCCTCGTGGTCACCGCGGTGCTCGTGGTCGCGTTCGGCCGGCTGGGCGACATGTTCGGGCGTGCCCGCATGTACAACATGGGCTTCCTGATCTTCTCGATCTCGTCGATCTTCCTCGCGGTCACGTGGTTCGACGGGCACGCCGCGGCACTGTGGCTCATCGGCTGGCGCGTCGTGCAGGGCATCGGCGGCGCCTTCCTCATGGCGAACAGCTCGGCGATCCTCACCGACGCCTTCCCGCCGGATCAGCGCGGCCTCGCGCTCGGCATCAACAGCGTCGCCGCGATCGCCGGCTCGTTCCTCGGCCTCATCATCGGCGGCGTCCTCGCGCCGATCAACTGGCACCTGATCTTCCTGGTCTCGGTGCCCTTCGGCGTGCTCGGCACCGTCTGGGCCTACCTCAAGCTCGAGGACCGCGGAACGCGCGTGCCGGCGACCATGGACTGGTGGGGCAACCTCACCTTCGCGATCGGCCTCATCGCGGTGCTGGTCGGCATCACCTACGGCATCCAGCCGTACGGCCGACACGCGATGGGCTGGACCTCCCCGTTCGTGCTGTCCTGCCTGTTGGGTGGCCTGGCCGTGCTGGCGGTGTTCTGCGTGATCGAGCTGCGGGCACCGTCGCCACTGTTCGACCTGCACCTGTTCCGGAACCGGGCCTTCGTGTGGGGCAATGTCGCGAATCTCTGCGGTTCGCTCGGGCGCGGCGGCCTGCAGTTCATGCTCATCATCTGGCTGCAGGGCATCTGGCTGCCGCAGCACGGCTACGACTACACGCAGACCCCGTTGTGGGCCGGCATCTACATGGTCCCGATGACCGTCGGCTTCCTGCTCTCCGCGCCCGTCTCGGGCGCGCTGTCCGACCGGATCGGCGGCCGCGCCCTGAGCTCGGCGGGCCTGATCATCACGGCGCTGACCTTCCTCGCCCTGATCGCACTCCCCGTCGACTTCGCCTACTGGGCGTTCGCCGTGATCCTGTTCGTCAACGGCGTCGGCATGGGCATGTTCGGCTCCCCCAACCGCGCGGTCGTCATGAACTCGCTGCCGGCCACGTCCCGCGGGTCGGGCTCGGGCATGATGACGACCTTCCAGAACTCCGCGATGGTGCTCTCGATCGGCCTGTTCTTCTCGCTGATGATCGCCGGCCTGTCCGGCTCTCTTCCCGGTTCCATGTCGACGGGGCTGCAGGCCAACGGCGTTCCCGCCCAGTACGCCTCGGAGATCGCGGCACTGCCGCCGGTCGCGGTGCTGTTCGCGGCCTTCCTCGGCTACAACCCGGTGCAGGAGCTCCTCGGCCCGCACCTCGCACAGCTGCACCTCACCGCGGAGCAGTCGCAGCACCTCACGGGCCTGCAGTTCTTCCCGCACCTCATCTCCGAGCCCTTCCGCTCGGGTCTGGAACTCGCGTTCGGCTTCGCCGCGGTGGTGTGTCTCCTCGGTGCGGTCGCCTCGCTGCTCACCGGGAAGGGCGACGGTGCCCCCACCGACGTCGAGGTGCTCGAGTCCGAGGCCGACGAGGTGGAGACGGTCGCCCGGTACTGAGAATGCCCCTCAGGTCATTCTTATGAGTGATTTTTCACTCATATGAATGATATCCTGCGCATGTGTACACCAACGAGCCGTTCGGAGGGATCATCCCCGGTGCGCAGGGGGCTGTTCTCAGCGCCCTGATCGGCACCGGCAAGCCCCTGACCGGCAGGGAGGTCCACCGGCTTGTCAGCGACCGCATCGGGCAGCAGACAACGCAACGGGCCCTGCATGCGCTGGTCGCCATGGGACTTCTGACAGCGATGGCCGTCGGCAGAGCGAACCTCTACACGGTGAACGACGAGCACATCGCCGTTCCCGCTCTTCGGGAGATCGCGTCCCCGTTGCACATGCTGCGCAGGGTCATCGCCGACGCGATAGGCACGGATAGCGAGGGCCTCGTTGCGGTGATCCTGTTCGGATCCGCGGCACGCGGGGAAGCCACACCCGACAGCGACATCGACCTCGCGATCATCACCGAGGACGACGAGAACCGATCCCAGCGCATCTGGGAGGCGGTGACATCGCGGTACGGCGGAAAGTGCGACGTTCTCCACTACACGCCCACGGAGTTCGCCCAGTGGACGCATTCCGGAGAGGAGGCCGTTCTGCAGACGATCGCCCGAGACGGGATCACACTGTGGGGACGATCACCGGCGACAGCGCGGTAGTGCACTCGGGGGAGAGCTCATGTCGGAACAGCGCAACGTAGTTCGTGCACACCTCCAGCACGCGCAGGACTTCCTCGACGGAGCACGAACCAACCTCGAGTTCGGGAACCTCCGCGCCGCGGGAAGCAACGCCGTTCTCGCCGGTTTCCGCGCGAAGGACGCGATATCCACAGCTGTCACAGGTTCGACGACAGCATCGGAGGATCACCGCCGGGCCGTCAAGGAACTGGTGATCGCGCTCGGAAAACGACCCGAGGCTTCGAGCGCCGAGAGAGCGCTCGGGGAGCTGGTGAAGTTCAAGACGCCGCTCCAGTACAGCACCCAGCGCATCGAACAGCCGCGGATCGCGACGCTGGTCCGCCGTGCGGAGTCGCTCGTCGAGCTCGCGAAAGAGATCGTCGCGCAGGCCTGACGACAGTCGCGAGTGACTCAGGTCCCGGCAATCCGCTGCGCGTGGGTGT
Source organism: Tsukamurella pseudospumae (assembly GCF_001575205.1). Classification (GTDB taxonomy): domain Bacteria; phylum Actinomycetota; class Actinomycetes; order Mycobacteriales; family Mycobacteriaceae; genus Tsukamurella; species Tsukamurella pseudospumae. The sequence goes on along the minus strand of NZ_LSRE01000012.1, from coordinate 408,021 downwards.
AGACGTTCATGTGGTCGCCGCGGACGAAGCCGATCAGGGTGAGTCCGGCCTCGTCGGCGAGCTCGGCCGCCAGCGACGACGGCGCCGAGACCGCGGACAGCACCGGGATCCCCGCCATGACGGCCTTCTGGACGAGCTCGAAGCTGGCTCGCCCGGAGACCTGCAGGACCATGCCCCGCAACGGCAGTCGGTCCTGAAGAAGCGCCCAGCCGATCACCTTGTCGACGGCGTTGTGCCGGCCCACGTCCTCGCGCAGCACGAGCAGCTCGCCGGTCGCGACGTCGAACAGGGCGGCCGCGTGCAGCCCGCCCGTCTTCTCGAACACGGCCTGCTCCGCGCGGAGCCGGTCCGGCAGGGCCGCGACCTGCTCGGGTTCGACGGTGACCGGATCGGACCGGACGTCGAACCGGGAGACGGTGCGCACCGCGTCGATGCTCGCCTTGCCGCACATGCCGCACGAGCTGGTGGTGTAGAAGTTCCGGGTCACGTCCGGCGCGGGCGGCGCAACACCGGCCGCGAGCGCGATGTCGAGCACGTTGTACTCGTTGACCTCGCCGCCGGTACCGGGCCCGCCGCAGTGGATCGCGGAGCGGATGTCCTCGGCGGCACCGATCACGCCCTCGGAGACGAGGAACCCGGCGGCGAGCTCCACGTCGTGCCCGGGCGTGCGCATCGTGACGGCGAGAGGTGTTCCGGCGATGCGGATCTCGAGCGGCTCTTCGACGACGAGGGTGTCGATGCGACGGACCGGTTCGCCGCCCACGGTGATCCTGGCGACCGCTCGCCGCACCGTGATTCGTCCCACGGAGCCGACGTTACACCGGGGCCCGTGACGGGCACGCGGCATCCTTCGGGCGCCGCCGAGTCGTCAGTCCCCGCCGGTCTCCGGGCCGCGGCTCGTCTCGGCCCGGTTCTCCGACGCGACCCGGTGCACATGCAGTGCCTGGTCGAGCGCGGCATCGAGCGCCCGATCGAGGGCGGCGTGGGCGTTCTCGGTGCCCGCACGGCGCATGGCGCCGATGAGCCCCACGGCCCACGCCATGTCCTCCTCCGACGAGGGCAGCCATCCGGGACCGCGGACCCGGTCGACCTCGTCGTGCGCGGCGCCGATGAGGATCTCGGCCACCTCCGCCATCTTCGCGGTGAACCGCTGGTGCACGCCGACGAGCACCGCCAGGTCCATCCCCTTGCCCACGAGCCGCGCGAGGTTGCCGACGATGTGCGCGTCGGCCGCCTCGTACCGCCCCGGCTCGCCCGTCTCGGAGAGCACGCCCGCGTCGAGCAGGGAGGCGAGTGCGGCATCGTCGAGCGGCCCGAGCCGCGCCTGCAACTCCTCGCGGTCCAGGACGGGGCGGCGCGTGCTCGCCCACGGTTCGTCGATGATCTCGGCGAGGTCCAGCGCGTCACCGATGCGGGCGCCGGGGTTGGTGAGGAAGGTCGCGATGTGCCCCAGCGTGAAGCCCTTGCCCAGCAACTTGTTGATCGCCAACAGGTTCCGTACGTGCTTCTCGGTGTAGATCGCGACCCGGCCGCGGCGCAGGGGTTTCGGCAGCAGCCCGCGCTCCTGATAGCCCCGGATGTTGCGCGTCGTGGTCCCGGACACACGGGCCAGGTCGTCGATCCGGTACTCGGTCATGCCCGGCATGCTATCCGGCCGCCGCCGCGCTGCTCGCCTCCTCGTGCACGAGGATCCGGTAGTCCTGCAGGTCGACGGTGCGCAGCTGCCCCACGTACTGCGAGGCGAAGCCGGGGTACATGGTGGCGTTGAAGCCGTCGTCGGTGAGGTACCAGCTGCTGCAGCCGGAGTTCCAGGTGGTCGAGGTCAGGCGGCGCTGGATGTCGCGGTTGTACGCCTCCTGGACCTCCGCGCGGACGTCGAGCGCCTTCCAACCGCCCCGCAGCAGCTGCGCGATCGCGTCGGTGATGTAGTCGATCTGCGCCTCCATGTACACGAGCGCGGAACTGTGCCCGGGGCCCGAGTTGGGGCCGAACGTGACGTACAGATTGGGGTACCCGGACACGGCGACACTGCGGTAGGCGAAGGCACCGCCGCTCCATTCGTCGGCGAGGACGCGGCCGTCGAGGCCGGTGACGGGGATCGGCGAGCCGGTCTTGGAGACGTCGAAACCCGTGGCGAAGACGATGCAGTCGAACCGGTGCTCCACGCCCTCGACGGTGCGGATGCCCTGCGGGGCGATGCGCGCGATGGGCCACGTGACCAGCGTGCAGTTGTCGCGCTGCAGCGCCGGGTAGTAGTCGCTGGTCATGAGGAGTCGCTTGCAGCCGGCGGCGAAGTCGGGGGTCAGCCGGCGGCGCAGCCACGGATCCCGGACCTGCAGCCGCAGGTGCAGCTTGCTGACGGCCTCGACGACCCGCGTGAGCGGGGTGTTCCAGACGACGCCGAGCGCGACGGACTCGTGGCCCCAGAACCAGAGCGCGCGTGCGAGCTGCTGTGCGCCGGGGATCCTCCGGTAGATCGACTTGGTGAATTCACCGGTCTCGGTGTTGATCCGGGGCAACACCCAGCCCGCGGTGCGCTGGAAGACCTTGACCGAGGCGGCCTGCTGCACCAGCTCGGGCACGATCTGGACGCCGCTGGCGCCGGTGCCGACGACGGCCACCTTCTTGCCGGTGAAGTCGTAGTCGTGGTCCCAGCGGGCGCTGTGGATCTTGTGCCCCTCGTAGTCCTCGATGCCGCGGATCGCGGGGAAGGAGCAGTTGGCGAGGGGCCCGGACGCGATGATCACGGCGCGCGCCCGTTCGGGCTCGCGCCCGGAGAACGAGATGGTCCACTCCCCCGCGTCGGCGTCGTAGACGACGCCCGTCACGGTGTGCTCGAACCGGATGTGCGGTGCGACGCCCGAGGATTCGACCATGCCGTCGATGTACTGGAGGATCTCGGCGCTGCCCGAGTAGGTGTGGGACCAGTCGGGGTTGGGGGCGAAGCTGTAGGAGTAGAGGCGCGAGGGGATGTCGCACGCCGCTCCCGGGTAGGTGTTGTCCCGCCAGGTCCCGCCCACGCGGGTGTCGCGCTCGAAGACGACGTAGTCGTCGATCCCCTTGTCCTGGAGGCGGATGGCGGCGCCGATGCCGGCGAAGCCGGCGCCGATGATGGCTACTGAGATGGTCATGGCTGGGGCGTCCTCGTCAGGCGGTGGGCTCGTAGGTCAGTTCCTGCGACCAGGTCGGCGTGCGGTGCACCAGCGGGAACGGGATGAGGGCGGTCGCCTTCACCAGCGTGTCCGCGGGCACGTGGTACAGCCGGTTGGCGCGGTTGATCACCCAGCCTCCGTGCCAGGCCACCACCCGGAACATGGGGAGCCGCTTGATGTACTCGCTGCGGTCGCCGGCGGCGCGGTAGCGCTTCATGGCGCCGTACAGCCGCTCCTCGTCGACGCCCATCTCCACGATGTTGTCGCGCATCTTGTTCAAGAGCGGGACGTAGCTGAGGAATCCGATGAGCAGCGAGGGCTTGACCCAGCCGCCGACGAAGTCGATGGTGCGCTTGCGCAGGTCCGCGTGGCCCAGCATGTCCATGACCTCGAAATCGACGGCCAGGTGCCGGGACTCGTCCGCGTTGATCCGCTTGAACACCTCCTGCGCGATCGGATCCTGCACCTCGTCGGTGATGAACTTGATGAGGGCGCCGTCGAGCGCGACCTCGAGCATGGGGATGACGGTGCCGAGGAATGAGAGCGACATGCCGTCCGAGTGCTGGTCGAGCCAGTTGATCACGAGCTGCACGTTGATGTTCGGCGACGGGATCTCGTCGTCGTCGAGCATGCCCCAGCGGCGCATGAGCGCGAGCTCCGCGTTGGCGTGCTTCTGCTCCTCGGCGTGGAAGTGCTCGTAGATGCTCTTGAGGGTCGGGGTCGGGGCCTTGCGCGCCATGGCCGCGAAGCCGCGGGCACCCACGTTCTCGATCCACATCAGATCCGAGAGGAAGGGCTTGAGCTTGGCGTGCAGCTCCGGGTCGATGAGCTCGGCACCGGGGGCGTCCCAGTCTATGTCGGCGAGAGCCCACTGCCGGTCCTTGATCATCTGCAGCATGTTGTCGAGATCCATGGCCATGGCGGCTGTTCCTTTCGGTGGCGGGTGACGATCGGCGTCAGGACGAGGGCAGGAGCCGGGTGAGCAGGCCGAGGCCTCGCACGTAGGGCGTCGGGAAGTGGCGCTTGAGGTGCCAGATGACATTCGCGTCGAGCTGCGGCACCACGTAGAGGCGGCCGAGGTCGAGCGCGTCGAGGGTCTGCGCGGCGACCCCGTCGGGCGAGATGCCCGTGAGCTTCATGAGGGTGCCGGCGAGGTTCTTGCTGCCCTCGGTGATCCGGCCGTCGCGCGCGACGTTGGTCTTGACGAAGGTGGGGCACAGCACCGTCACGGTCACGCCGGTCCCGGCCAGCTCGGCGGCGAGGGTCTCCGACAGGGACATGTCCCCGGCCTTCGAGACGTTGTACGGCCCCATCGACGGCGCGGCCGCGAAGCCGGCGGCGGAGGCGACGTTGATGATGCCGCCGCGGCCCGCCTCGCGGAGCATCGGCGCGAACAGCTCGCAGCCGTGTACCACGCCCCACAGGTTGATGCCGAGGGCCCAGTCCCAGTCGTCGAGCCCGATGTCGCCGACGGGGCGGCCGCCGATGCCGACGCCCGCGTTGTTGATCACGAGGGTGGGCGGACCGTCGAAGACGGTGCGCGCGAACGCCGCGAGGGATTCGACGGCGGCCCGGTCGGCCACGTCGACGACGACGGCGTGCGCCGTCCCGCCCCGGGCCTGCACGAGCCCGACGGTCTCCTTCGCGCGCCCCTCGTCGATGTCGGCGCAGACGACCTCGGCGCCACGGCGGGCGAGTTCCAGCGCGAAGGCGCGGCCGATGCCGCTGCCGGCGCCGGTGACGACGGCCTTCGCGTCCGAGGTGATCGGGTCGCGGACGAGGTGGTGCAGCAGCCGGTCGATGCCGAACATCAGGAGGCCTCCGAATCGGGGAGAGTGGTGGTGGGGGCGCCGTCGAGCGCCACGAGGAAGTCGCGCACCCGCAGGAGCGCGGCGTCGGCCTCCGGGGCGAGCCGGGGCAACGCTTGGAAGACGTGCATGAGACCGGGCCAGATCTCGAGCGTGCTGGCGCCGCCGTGCGCGCGCAGCTCATGATCGAGGTGGCGCGCGTCGGCGGACAGCATCTCGGCACCGCCGGCCTGGATCAGGAAGGGCGGGAGCCGATCCGCGTGCCGGAAGTCGAGCCGCAGCCGCGGGTGCGCCGGATCCACCCCGACGGTGTAGAGGTCGACGAGGCGCCTGGCCGCGGCCGCCGAGATGGCGGGGTCGCGCCGGACGCGCTCCTGCCGGGCGGCGAGCGTGAAGGTGAGATCGATGAGCGGCGAGAAGAGGACGGCCGCGGCCGGCTGCGCCTCTTCGGTGGCCGCGCGGTGCAGCAGCAGGTCACCGATCAGGTGCCCACCCGCGGAGTCACCCGCGATGATCAGGTCGTCGGCCGCGTAGCCCTGGGTGAGCAGCCAGGCGAAGCCCGCTGCGACATCGCCTGCGGCGGTCGGGAAGCGATGCTCGGGTGCGAGGCGGTAGTCCACGACGAACACCGGCAGTCCGGTGGTCTCGGACAGCCGCGCGGCGAGACTCCGGTGCGTGCGCGCCGAGCAGATCGCGTACCCACTGCCGTGCACGTAGTAGACCGCGCGTCGGCCGTGGGTCACGCCCGACCCGAGCACCCACTCCCCGCGCACCGGGGTCCGTACGGCGGTCACCGTCGTACCGCCGGGGGCGGAGCCGAGCGCCCCCATGATCGACGCGATGAGCCCGCGCGCGATCCGGATGCCGACCGCGTTCATGGGGATCAGGCCACTGGTGACGCCGAGTCCGTAGCGGGTCAGGAACGCCGCGGCGTCGGACCGCGACGTCGAGGCCGACGGGACCGGCGGCGCCGGAGTCGTTGTTCGCATGACATACACACCATCAGCAATCGCGCCAGTTGTCAATGGCACAGTTGGCGATGTAGCGTCCGGGAACCCGACGAAGGAGCAGGACACCGTGGAATCACCGGCGGCCGCACGGTCGCATCCGCTCGAGATCATCGACGTGATCGAGGAGACCCCCGACGCGGTCTCCCTCGTCTTCGCGCATCCCACCGAGGGGCGCCTCGACCACACCCCCGGGCAGTTCCTCACCCTGCGCGTCCCGGGCACACCGGAGGACGGCACGCGGTGGGCGCCGCGCTGCTACTCACTCTCGAGCACCCCCGGAATCGACGATCACCTCAAGGTCACCGTCAAGCGGACGGCCGGAGGCTACGCCTCGAACTGGCTGTGCGACAACGCGAAGCAAGGAATGATCCTCGAATCCCTGGCACCCGGCGGGCGTTTCACCGTGCGCGACGCGCCGGATCGCCTCGTCCTCGCCGCCGCCGGAAGCGGTATCACCCCCGTGATGTCGATCCTCCGGGACGCGCTGGCGGCGTCCACGACGCCCGTGACGCTCGTCTACGCCAACCGGGATCGGTCGTCGATCATCTTCGCCGCCGCGCTCGCAGAGCTGCAGGAGTCGCACGGCGATCGGTTCACGGTCACCCACTGGCTGGAGTCGGAACGCGGACTCCCCACCGCGGCCGGCCTCGCGCGGCTGATGCCCGCTCCGACGGCCGCGACGTCCGCCTACCTGTGCGGACCCGCCGGTTTCATGGACGCGGCCACCGAGGCCGCCGCCCTCGCAGGGATCGACGGTGCGCGCGTCCACCGGGAGGCCTTCGCGTCGCTGACCGGCGACCCCTTCGCGGTCGATACCGGGGCGGCCGCCGCGCCGACCGGCGGGGCATCGTCGGACGGTGCCGCGACGGTGGTCGTCGACCTCAACGGCGCGACCACCATCGTCGCCTGGCCGCGCGAACAGGTCCTGCTCGACACCCTGCTCGACCGGGGACTGGACGCGCCCTACGTCTGCCGCGAGGGCAACTGCGGCGGCTGTGCCTTCACGCTGCGCCGCGGCGAGGTGCACATGCTGGTCAACGACACCCTCGACGACCACGAGCTGCGCAACGGCGTCCGCCTCGCCTGCCAATCGCTCCCCCGCGCGGACGAGCTGGAGGTCGAGTTCGACTGACCGAGGATTCGGGACCGGGCCCCGGTCAGCAGGCGAGCCTGGCCGCCGTGGCCGCCGGCACCCCCTTGTCGGTGCACGAGAAGCCGCTGCCGAACGCCACGCCGCTCCAGCCGCCGCCCGTGTAGTGGAACAGCAGCCGGGCGTTCTGCGGGTACGCCTCGCGGGCAGGGATACGAGCGGTCGCCCACTCGTCGGCGCACACGATCGCGTCGACGGTGAACGGCTTCACGATCTGTGCGCCCCAGTTCATCTCGGCGTTCGTGCGCAGGGTCTCCGGCGTCGCTTCGGAGCAGTGCGAGACCGGCGCGGGAGCCACCGTCGGAGCAGCGGAGGTGGACGCGGTGGTCGTCGTGGCGCCACCGTCGAAGACCTGGGACGGGACCGCCTTGTCGGGCGTCACCGTGCGCCCGGACAGCGTGTACGTGACGATCACGGGTCCACCCGACGGTCCGGCCGTGGCGTCGCCCGGGTTGAGCCAGCGGTACTGGAGCGCCACCGACGTGTCGGTGCTGCCGAAGAATCCGGTGAAGCTGGTGTATCTGTCCGTGGCGGTGCCGAGGTAGCCCTTCCGGTCGAAGAACAGGTCCCACTCGGGCGAGCTGCCCGTGCCGCCCTCGAGGTCCGCGTGCACCCACAGCAACGAGGGGCACGAGCCGAGCTTCGCGTCCGTGCCGCGGGTCGCCCGGTAGCCGATGCCGCGGAAACGCGGTAGGCCGGCCACGGCCTTGGCGACCGCGGGCGACGACAGGTCCACGCACGCTCCCCCACCCGCCGTCACCGGCGCGGCCGAGCCGCCGCCCGCGCCGCCGCCACCGGATCCACCGCCGGCCGGGTCCGCCCCACCGCTTCCGGTTCCGGGCGCGACGACGGTGCCGCCCTGCCCGGCGGACGCGGAGTCCGTCAGGGGCGACGGTGCCTCGCCCGACTTCGCCGGCTGGCCTCCGCCGCACGCGGTGAGTACCGTCGCCGCGACGACGACCGCCACGATTCCTGCCGATCTGATCATGTCCACCCCTGAACCACTCTCGCGCGCCGGACGGCGCCCTCCTGTAGTTCGGTTCGGCAATGAGATCGCCGACGTTACGCCCGGGGCGGAGACGTACCCGGTCCGGACACAAGAAAACCCCCTGCGAACAGGGGGTTTTGCTTGTGGCCAGAGCCGGGATCGAACCGGCGACCTACCGCTTTTCAGGCGGTCGCTCGTACCAACTGAGCTACCTGGCCGTGCCGGTAAAACCGTCACCGCCGAGTTCTTACGAACTCGGATGGCGACCCTGACGGGACTCGAACCCGCGACCTCCGCCGTGACAGGGCGGCGCGCTAACCAACTGCGCCACAGGGCCATATGCAATTTTTCGTCTTGCGACGTACCCCCTACGGGATTCGAACCCGCGCTACCGCCTTGAAAGGGCGGCGTCCTAGGCCACTAAACGAAGGGGGCTCGCTTCGGGCGACTTGAAGCCGCTCTCCGCACCGCTTCCGTGTTCCGTTGGGAGCTGGGATAGCTTATGGCACATTCCACCCAGTTCCCAAATCGCCAGGTCAGAGTGCCGATACCGCCGATCACGGCGCGGGCAGGTCCATGCCGGCCAGACGCCGCGAGTCCACGATCGAATCCAGTTCGACGATCCGCCCGTCGACGACGGTGCACGCCATCAGCGCCAGTGGCCGACCGGACCGCGACCACACCAGGATCCCCGGCTCGCCGTTCACGCTCACCCTCCTCGCCACGATGTCCGCGCCGCTGCCGCGCCGGGCCAACGACAGCACCTCGTCCGCACCGACCGAGACGACCCTCCCCCGGGCCGTGCGCCGCGACCAGACGACCTCGGGGTCGAGCAGCCGCAGCAGCGCTTCGAAATCGCCGCCGTGCGCAGCCGTGAGGAAGGCGTCCACCACCTCCCGCCGCTGCCGCCGAACCGTGGGCAGCGGCTGCTCCTGAACCCGCCGCCGGGCCCGGCTGGCCAGCATCTTCGCCGCGTCCGCCGATCGCCCCACGACCGGCCCGATCTCAGCGAAGGGCACCGCGAACAGGTCGTGCAGCACGAACGCGAGGCGCTCCTCGGGCCGCAGGGACTCGAGCACCACCATCAGTGCCAGCCCGACGGTGTCGGCCGCCACCGCAGCGTCCTCGGGGCCGTCGACATCCTCGGTCACCACCGGGTCGGCGTCGTCGAGGTCGGTCTCGGGATGGGCGGTACGGGACCGCAGGACGTCGATGCAGATCCGTCCGACCACCCGGGTGAGCCAACCGCCCAGGTTCCGGATCGGCGGACCGTCGTACCGGTCGAGGCGCAACCACGCCTCCTGCACCACGTCCTCACCGTCCGCGCGGGCGCCGAGCGCGCGCGTCGCGACCGCGAGCAGCCTGGGCCGATGCTCCTCGAACTGCTCCGCCAGGGTGAGCCGATCCATCGTCGTTACCTTTCCACGCGGTGATCCGTCAGCACTATGACGCGCCCGAACGGGCGGACGTAACGAGAGGACATCGCATGAACACCGCACTGTGGATCGTCACCGCCGTCCTGGCCGTCGGCTTCACCGCCGGCGGCCTGGCCCTGATCGTGCTCCCCCGCGAGCGGTACCGCGCCCTCGGCGCGAACCAGCATTGGGTGGACGACTTCGGCGACGGCCACCTCACGGCGATCGGAACGATCAAGCTGACCGGCGCACTCGGGTTGATCCTGCCCGCCGTGACCGGCGTCGCGACCGTGCTCTCGCCGATCGCCGCGTGCGGGCTCGCCCTGTTCATGTCGGGGGCGGCCACGACGCGCATGCGCCGCGACGAGTGGGCGTACATGGCCGGCGACATCGTCTTCATCGCCGCATTCGCGTTCGTCGCGTGGGGTCGGTTCGCGGTCGCGCCGTACGGCGGATGAAGAACCGGAAGACGGCACGTCGGCACGGGCCGAGCCGCTAGCGTCGGCGGGATGGGTGACGAGACGACGACCACCGGCCCCGCCTTCGACAAGGATGCGGCCAGGGCGTTCCAGAAGCGCATGGTCGGCGTGCTCGACGATGCCGCGCTCGCCCTCCTGCTCAGCATCGGGGACGAGCTGGGCCTGCTCGACGTGCTCGGCACGGTCGGCCCCGCAGACACCGCGACGCTCGCCGGGGCGGCCGGCGTGGACGAGCGGTACCTGCGCGAGTGGCTCGACGGTGTCGTCGCCGGCGAGGTCGCCGAGTACGACCCCGGCACGGGGCGCTACAGCCTGCCCCGCGAGCGCGCGGCCTGCCTCACGGCCGCCGACGGCCCCGTCAACCTGGCACGCACCATGAAGATGATCACGATGCTCGCGGGCGTGGAACCCGCTCTGCGCGAACCCTTCCGGCACGGCGGCGGGCTCGACTACGCGCACTACCCGCAGTTCCACGCCATGATGGCCGCCCAGTCCGCGGCCACGCACGAGGCCGGCCTGCTCACCGTCGTCGTCCCGACGGTGCCGGGCCTGCACGAGGCGCTCACGCGCGGCGCGGCGCTCGCGGACGTCGGCTGCGGGTCCGGGCGCGCCGTCAACCTGCTGGCCGCGGCCTATCCGGCGAGCCGGTTCGTCGGATACGACATCAGCGCGGAGGCCGTCCACGCCGCCCGCACGGAGGCCGCGGACCGAGGCCTGACGAACGTGACCTTCGAGGTCCGGGATGTTTCGGCGCTCGGCGAGAACGACGCCTTCGACGTGGTCACCGCGTTCGATGCGATCCACGACCAGGCCTTCCCGGACCGCGTGCTGGCGGGCATCACCGCCGCACTGCGCCCGGGCGGGACGCTGCTCATGGTCGACATCAAGGCGCAGTCGGGCGTGGAGAACAACCTCACGCTGCCGTGGGCGACCTACCTGTACACGATCAGCCTCCTGCACTGCATGACGGTGTCACTGGCCACGCCGGGCGGCGCCGGACTCGGCACGGTGTGGGGCCGGCAGACCGCCGTCCGCATGCTGCAGGAGGCAGGCCTGGCCGAGGTGGACGTCCACGAGATCCGCTCGGACCCCTTCAACTACTTCTACGTCGCCCGCAAGCCGATCGCCTGAACCCTCTTGCCGGACCAATGCGTAAGTAGTAGCTTACGTATTGTGTCCGTCGTCGCCGATCCCTGGTCCGCCCTCGCCGACCCGACCCGCCGCACCGTCTTCGCCCGGGTCGCGGCCGGCCCGTGCTCGGTGACCGAGATCGCCCGCGACCTGCCGGTGAGCCGGCCGGCCGTGTCCCAGCACCTGCGGGTGCTGCTCGACGCGCAGCTCGTGGATGTGCGCAAGCAGGGCCGCGAACGGCTCTACCGGCCCCGTCCCGACGGGCTGGATGCGATGCGCCGCGAGCTGGAGGGCTACTGGACGCAGACGCTGACCACGTTCAAGCACCTGGCCGAACAGGCCTATGCGGAAGAAGGGAACCCAGAACCATGACGACCACCGACACCACGGTGCGGACCGACATCGCCGTCGATGTGCCACTCGACTACGCCTACCGGATCTTCACCGAGCGCTTCGACGAGATCAAACCGCGCGAGCACAATCTGCTCGCCGTGCCGATCGAGCGGACCGTGCTCGAACCGCACGTGGGCGGCACGATCTACGACGTGGGCACCGACGGCAGCATCTGCACGTGGGCGCGGGTGCTCGCCGTCGACCCGCCGAATTCGCTGACGATCAGCTGGGACATCAGCCCGCAGTGGCGGATCGAGGACGACCTCGCCCGGACCAGTGAGGTCGAGATCCGGTTCACCGCCGAGTCCGCCACCCGGACCCGGGTGCAGGTGGAGCACCGCCACCTCGACCGGCACGGCGAGGGTTGGGAACAGGCGGCCGCCGGAATCGGCGGACCCAACGGCTGGCCGGTGTACCTGGATCGCTTCCGCTCCGTGGCCGAGCACGCGCCGCGCTGACGGGAATGCACGTCAGGAGTTCGGGTCCTGGTGCGACACAGGTGCGCCCGAGCCGGTTCCGGCGTCCGGGGCCCGAATTCGTGAGGTGGCGACCGCCCGCGCGATGAGCTCCGCGCGGCGACGCGGTGTCCGGGCCTTCAGCACGGCCAGGATCACCGCGTAGCGGTCGGACCGACTCATGGCCTCGAACGCCGCTGCGGCCTGCGGATCCTGCGCCAGCGCCGCGGCGAGGTCGGGCGGGGTCTCGGCGGTGCGCTGGGACTCGTACGCAGCCGCCCAGCGTCCGTCGGCCAGGGCCGCATCCCGCTGCGCGAGACCCGCGGGCCGCACGTGGCCGGCCGCCTCCAGCGCCTCGAACTTCTCCACGTTGATCCGCGACCAGGAGCTGGTCCGGCGCCGCGGCGAGTACCGCTGCAGGAACGAATCGGCGTCGTTCGACCTGCGCTGCCCGTCGATCCAGCCGAAGCACAGCGCACCGTCGAGCGCGTCCTCGATCGTCAGGCCCGGCACCTTCGAGTTCCGCCTCGCGATCCGCAGCCACGCCTCCGGTGCCTCCGCGTGATGCGCCTCGAGCCACGACTCCCAGTCGTCGACGGTGACGAATCCGAGTACCTCCACCAGAAGCCCTCCCATGCCGCCCACCGAGGGCTTATGCCGACAGAACTTGTCGGTGGGTGTCGCGAGAATGAGCGAGAAGTGCGAGTGCCCCCCGTGGGACTCGAACCCACAACCAGCCGATTAAAAGTCGGATGCTCTGCCAATTGAGCTAGGGGGGCGCGTTGCGAGAGTACCAGTGCGCCCGCCTGCACTAGAGAGACGGAGGTCGCTGTGGAGGAGACTCGCCGATGTATCGATTGCCTACAGGAACTTCCGGTCTCAAGTTTCTACCAACGCCCGAACAGGCCGCGCCCGTATCCGTACTGCCGCCGATGCCAGACGGCACGCAGCCGGGCCTACCGGCTCATCCATCCGGACACCACCTCGACCGAGCGCGCGCGGCGGTCGAGGCTGCGTGATCCCGAAGGATCCGCTGCTCGCGACCGCGCTCGCAGCAGAACAGATGAGTTCAAGCGTCGTCGCCGCGAGCGTTCTGCAGCCCAGTCCGAGTACTACCGGGAGTGGTACTCGCGGAACCGGGAGCACGTTGCCGCTCTGCATAGGCAATACCGGTCGGATCCGGAGACACGCGAGAAGATGGAAGCGCGAAAACGTGCGTGGTACAGCCGCGAGCCGGACAGACGACGTCGTGAACGACACAGGCGCACAGCGCGACTCCGGAGTGCGCCGGCGATTCCGTTCAGCGCCGAGCAGTTGCAGTCCCGGATGTCGATGTGGTCTGGCTGTTGGATCTGCCACGAACCGTTCACCACTACGCTGCCTCGAACCGTCGATCACGTGAAGCCGATCGCTCGGGGAGGTGCGGACATGCTGTCGAATCTCAGGCCCGCCTGCAAACCCTGCAATTCCCGAAAGAACGATCGATGGCCCTTCCCTCACGAAACTGCAGGGCTGCGACGGACTACTGAGCGCCCGCGGCGTTGACCATCCAGTGCACGCCGAACCCGTCGACGCACATGCCGAAGGTGTCACCCCAGGGCGCCTGTACGAAGGGCACGGTCACGGAACCGCTCGCGGAGAGTTTCTCCCACCAGCCGGTGAGCTTGGCCAGGTCGTCGCCGGACAGCGACACGGAGACATCGTCACCGACGGTGCGCGGCATCCCGGCCGGCGTATCGGCGCACATGAGGGAGAAGCCGTCGGGAGTGGACAGGTAGCCGTGCATCACCTTGGTGGCATCGGCCGGGTCGGCGAGCATCTCGGGCGGCATGCCCTCGAAGGTGGAGATCTCGAGCTCCCCGCCGAAGACCTCGCGGTAGAACTCGAGCGCCTCGCGGGCGTTGTCGGAGAAGCTGATGTAGGGGTTCAGGCGTACGGTCATATCCCGATTGTGCTCCCACCCACCGACACGTTCGGACAGTTCGCCGAACAACCCCCGCACGTTCACTCCCCCGACCGCCCCCACGGGCAACCTGGCGGGCATGCACATCGTCCAGCTCGCGAACTTCTACGGTCCCCGCTCGGGCGGGCTGCGCACCGCGGTCGACCAACTGGGCGCGGGCTACGTCGCCCACGGGCACGCCGTGACCCTCGTGGTCGCGGGCCGCGGACACGCGGACGAGGCTCTCGATTCGGGCGTCCGGCGGATCACCGTCCCGGGACGCAAATTCTTCAGGGTCGAGGGCTACCGCGCGGCGAGCCCGGTGCTGATCCGCCGGCTCCTCCCCCAGCTCGGCGCCGACAGCCTGGAGGTCTCGGACCGGCTCACGTTGCGCGGCATGGGCCCGTGGGCGAAGGCGCACGGCATCGGCTCGATCATGATCAGCCACGAGCGGCTGGACCGGATGATCGAGTTGGGGGCACCGTCGTCCGTCGCGACCTGGGCCTCCGACGTCGCGAACCTGGGCACGGCCCGCAGCTACGACACCGTCGTCTGCACCACGGCCTTCGCGGGCGAGGAGTTCGCGCGCGTGCAGGCGCCCAACGTCGAGACCGTGCCGCTCGGCGTCGACCTCGACACCTTCCGCCCCACGCGCGCCACGCGCACGGCCCGCGCCACCTGGTCCGACGGTGCCGACGTCCTCCTCGTGCAGTCCTGCCGGCTCTCGATGGAGAAGCATCCCGCGCGCGGGATCGAGGTCCTCCGGGCCCTGCTGGCCGACGGTGTCCCCGCCCGCCTCGTCATCGCCGGCGACGGTGCGATGGCCGGCGAACTCCGCAGGCAGGCTCGGGGACTGCCCGTCGCTTTCACCGGGCACCTCACGGATCGCAACGCACTGGCGGACCTGCTGGCGTGCGCGGACGTCGCGATCTGCCCCGGCCCGCACGAGACCTTCGGCCTCAGCGCGATGGAGGCACTGGCCTCGGGGACACCGATCGTGGTGTCCCGCAACAGCGCACTGGCCGAGGTGGCGCGCGGCGATTGCGGCCTGCCGGCGGCCGACACCGGCGCCGCCTTCGCCGCCGCCGTCCGCACCGTCCTCGCGCGGGGCGACTACGCCGAGACCGCGCGGGCGCGCGCGGAGCAGTACACCTGGGACCGGGCGGTCGAGACGATGCTCAGCCTGCACCGTTCGACGGCGGACCGTCGGCGGTTCCTGCGGACCACGTCCGCACCGAATCCCACAGCCCTGCTTCGGCGGTCGCTGATACCGGTAGCCCCGCCTCGAACAGGTCCGCAACGGCGCGCATGGCCTCCGGAAGCATCATCGCCGGATTCTCTCGAGCGAGCGCGCTGACCGCACCGATCATCGCGCCGACGGCGGCGCGCACCGCGAGCGGATCCGCCGGTCCGGTCACGTTGTCGAGGACCGCGCGCACGAGCGCCTCCTCGGTGGCCTCGACGTCACGCGCCTGCGCGGCACGCAGTTTCGGCGAGGAGTAGAGCAAGCGACCGCGCTCCATCTCGATCTCGCGCTCGTCCGGGTCGAGGGCCTCGAACTCGTCTGCACCACCGCGCAGGATCTGCGCGGGTAGATTCTCGCCCGGGTCGATCGGCGGGACGTCCGCGAGCAGGATCGCGTCGTAGTCGTCCTCGAGGATCAGCGCGTCCTTGGTCGCGAAGTACCGGAAGAAGGTGGCCTGCGAGACCTCCGCAGCCTCCGCGATCTGCGCCACCGTCGTCTCCTCGAAGCCCTGCTCGCGGAACAACTCGTAGGCCACTCTGCGCAGCGTCACGCGGGTGCGGAGCTTCTTGCGCTCACGCAGTCCGAGGGACGCCGTCACGCTCTTGCTCGTCCTCGTCGGCCTGCTCATGGGCCGATTGTGCCGGAATCAGCAGGCACAGTGCCACCAGAACCACGCAGACGGCACTCGCGACCAGTCCGGACGCGGCGAGTCCGTGCTCGTAGGCGGCGACGATGCCGCTCACCGCGTCGGGCGCCGCGGCACGCGCCACGGCGGTGCCCGCCACCACGCCGTCCTCCGCCACGGCGCGCACCGCCCGAGGCATATCCACGGTGCCGAGCCGCTGCAGGTACGCGGTCGAAACGACCGACCCCAGAACGGCGACGCCGAGCGCGCTCGCGATCTGCCGCAAGGATTGCAGCAGCGCCGATCCCGAGCCCGCGTCGGAATCGTGCAGGTCGAGCGTCGCGAGCGACATCGCGAGCGGGATCAGGCCGCCGAGCCCGAGCCCCAGCAGGACCGACATCACCGCGTACACGCCGTAGCCGCCGCTCGCCGCCGTCGCCTGGACCACGCAGGCGGCCAGCAGCAACAGGCACGCGCCGGCCGCGACGGTACGCCGACCGAGGGCCCGGACCGCGGGCTCACCGATCCGTGTGGCGACGATGAGCGCGCCGATGATGGGGAGCATCCGCAGTCCCACACCCAATGCATCGGCGCCGAAGGCCGCCGAGAACTCCTGGGAGAACTGGAAGGTGGCCCCCGCCAGCACCATCATGGACATCGCCGCCAGGATCGTGCCCGCGCGGAATCCCGGACGGCGCAGCAGGTCGAGGCGCACCAGCGGATACGCGACGCGCAGTTCGCGCACGACGAATGCCACCAGGAACGCCGCGGCGACGCCGAGCCACGCCAGGAACGCCGCCGATGTCCAGCCGCTGCGCCCGGCGTCGGTGAAGGCGTAGACGAGCGCACCGAAGCCCACGATCGACAGCAGCGAACCCGGCACATCGAACCGCGCGCCCGTGGCGACGCCGCGCGAATCGGGGATCATCCGCCACACTGCGATCGCGCCGATCATTGCGATCGGGACGTTGATCAAGAACACCGATCCCCACCAGAAATGCTGCAGCAGAACACCTCCGACGATCGGCCCCAGCGGCATTCCCAACGCCGACGAGGCCATCCAGATCCCCATGGCGCGCTGTCGCTCGCCCGGCTCGGGGAACAAGCCCGGCAGCACCGCCATCGACAGCGGGGTCGCGGCCGCGGCACAGAGGCCGAGCAGGGCGCGCCCGGCGATGAGCATGCCCGGCCCCGTACTCACGGCGCACAGCGCCGAGGCGGCACCGAAGCCGAGCAGTGAGAGCGCCAGGAGTCGACTGCGTCCCCACCTGTCACCGAGGGCGCCGAGAGGGATCATGAAGGCACCCAGGACCAGCGGATACACAGTGGTGATCCACTGCAGCTGATTCGTGGTCGCACCGAGCTCGGTACTCAGCGACGGCAAGGCGACCATGAGCACCATCGTGTCCAGACCGATGACGAGCATGGCGAGCGAGAGCACTCCGAGCGCCCGCCAGGACGACCGGGTGGCGGTGATGGACATGACGAAACCTCCAGATCGAGAGTAACTCTTATTTGAGAGTGACTCTCAGAACCTGGTTTGTCAATGCCCTGTCGTCAGCGGAGGCGGTCCCCCGACTCCGCGTGGAAGAACAGCGCCTGATCCGCGGCGGGGAGCAGCCCCGTCTCCTCGCCCGCGCGCAGCGTCGTCGAGCGGTCGACCCGGGCCACCACGGGCTTGTCCTGCCCGTCCACGTTCACGTAGACGAGAGCCTCGGCGCCGAGCTCCTCCACCAGGGCGACGGCGCCCTCGGCCGCCCCCGGCGTGCCGGGCGCGACCACCTCGAGTCCCTCGGGCCGCAGCCCGACGGTCACCGTCGAACCGGATTCGACGGTGCGCGGAACCGGCACCACGGCGCCGGCGAGGTCGGCGCCGGCGTCGGAGCGGGGCACCGTCAGGAGATTCATCCCCGGCGAGCCGAGGAAGCCCGCCACGAAGGTGTTGACCGGATCGTCGTAGAGCTCGCGCGGGGGCGCGACCTGCTGCAGCAGACCGTCTTTGAGCACGGCGACGCGGTCGCCCATCGTCATGGCCTCCACCTGGTCGTGCGTCACGTACAGCGTGGTGACGCCGAGCCGGCGCTGCAGCGCGGAGATCTGCGAGCGGGTCGAGACGCGCAGGCGCGCATCGAGGTTCGACAGCGGCTCGTCCATCGCGAACACCTTGGGGTGCCGGACGATGGCGCGGCCCATCGCCACCCGCTGGCGCTGCCCGCCCGAGAGCCGCGCGGGCTTCCGGTCGAGCAGCGGCTCCAGCTCGAGCATGGCGGCGGCCTCCGCCACGCGCTTGGCCGTGTCCTCCTTGGACACACCGGCATTGCGCAGCGCGAAGCCCATGTTCCCCGCCACCGTCATGTTCGGGTACAGGGCGTAGTTCTGGAACACCATGGCCACGTCGCGCTTCTTCGGCGACACCGCCGTCACGTCGACGTCGTCGATGAGGATGCGGCCGTCCGTGACCGCCTCCAGGCCCGCGAGGGCCCGCAGACTGGTCGACTTGCCGCAGCCCGACGGGCCGACGAGCACGACGAACTCACCGTCGGCGATGTCCAGGTCGAGCGAGCTGACCGACGGCCGCTCGGCGCCCGGGTACTGGACGGTCGCACCGTCGAAACGCACCGTTGCCATGGTGTTCCTGTCACTCCTAGTTCGTACGAAACCGACTGCGCCGGAATCTACTTCGGCAGCTTGGGCTTGATCTGCGAGTCGATCTTGCCCTGGATGGTCTTCTGCAGCGCACCGAGCACGGCCGCGGCGTCGCCGCCGGTCGCGATCTGCTGCAGGGCCTGCCCGATGTCGCGGCCGCCGCCCGGCACGAAGACGCGGGCGTTGTCCTGGACGCGGGTCAGCGGCAGCTGCTTGACCGCGGTGCCGTAGTTCGGGTTCTTCTCGATGAAGGCCTTCATCGTGGGCTCGTCGACGGCGGCCTTTCGGACCGGCATGTAGCCCGTGCCCTGCGAGAACTTCGCTGTGTTGGCCGTATTGGTGAGGAACTCGATGAACTTCACGGCGGCGGCCTTGCGCTCGGCGGAGATCCCCTCCGCCACGGCGACACCCGCGCCGCCCGTCGGGCAGGACTTGCCGGCGGGGCCCGGCAGGAAGGCCGTGCCCAATTCGAACTTGGCGGTGGTGCTGATGGTCTTGAGCGAGCCCGTGGACTGCAGGGTCACGGCGGCCAGGCCGGCGCCGAAATCGTTCTCCGGCTTGCTGGTCAGCCGGCCCCACTTGCCGATGACCTCCTTGAGCTGGTTCGCCGCGGCGATCGACTCGGGGGTGGTGAACTTCAGGTCCCAGCCATCGGAGTAGGCGCCGCCCTTGGACCAGTTCCAGCCCTCGAAGACCCAGTCGATGTAGTTCGCCGAGTCGGCGAGCACGATGGCCTTCTTGTCGCCGCCGATCGCGTCCTGGATGCGCGGGGCCCACTGCACGAACTCGTCCCAGTCCTTGGGGCCGCGGTCCTCGAGGCCGGCCTTCTTCCAGACGTCCTTGTTGTAGTAGAACAGCGGTGTCGACCGGGCGTACGGCACGGCGTAGTGCTTGCCGTCGAACTTCGTGTCTGCCAGCAGCGAATCGACGTACTCCTCGGGCTTGAGGCCGGCGCCGGCGAACAGCTCGTCCAGCGGCGCGATCTGCTTGTTGAGCGCGAAGTTGAACCAGGTCACGTCGGAGACGACGATGACATCGGGCTTGGCGCCGCCCGAAAGCGAGGTCTGGAACTTCTGCGCGACTTCCTCGTAGTCCTTGCCGCCGTCGAGCAACTCCACCTTGATGCCGGGGTTCGCCTTCTGGAAGGCGTCGATCAGCTCCTGCTCCACGGCCTTCGAACTGCCGGGATGGTTGGTGAGGAAGCGCAGCGTGATGTCGCCGCCGCTGCCCCCGCCGGAGTTCGACGAGCCGCCGCCGGAACCGGATCCCGCGCACGCCGCGGCGACGGCCGCGGTGGCGGCGAGTCCGGTCGCGAGGAAGCCGCGCCTGGTGAAGTCGACCATGAGTTTCTCCCTTGGTGTTTCGTATTCGGTGGTGGTCCCGGTCAGCCCTTGACGGCGCCGGACGTGAGGCCCTTGATCATCTGCCGTTGCAGGATCAGGAAGACGACGAGCATGGGTAGCGCGGTGAGCAGCGTGGCGGCCATGACCGGCCCCCAGTTCACGCCCTGCTCGGTGTTCTGCAGCAGGGTCAGGCCGACAGGCAGCGGCGCCACCGCGGCGTTGTCGGACATGAGGAACGGCCAGAGGTACTCGTTCCACTCGTTCACCAGGGTGATCACCGCGAAGGCCACCATCGTGGGGATCGAGATCGGCAGGATCACCCGGAACAGCAGCCGCAGGTGGCCGGCCCCGTCCATCCGCGCGGCCTCGACGATCTCCTTGGGCAGGGAGAGGAAGTGGTTGCGCATGAGGAAGGTGCCGAAGGCCACGCCGGCGAGCGGCACGATGATGCCGAAGAAGGTGTTCTTGTAGTCCGCCATGAGCGCGAAGTTCGAGATCACCGTGATCTGGTTGGGCACCATGAGCGCCGCGATGATCACCACGAACAGGACCTTCTTGAACGGGAAGCGCAGGAACACCAGCGCGTAGGCGCTGCTCACGCCGAGCACGAACTTGATCGAACTGGTGACCAGCGTGATGATCGCCGAGTTCCGCAGGTACTGCCAGTACGGGATCTCCTGCGTGACATAGCTGTAGTTGCCCGGGTACCACGTCGGCGGCCACCAGGTGGCGGGCGAAACGAAGATGTCCGGCCGGTCCTTGAACGAGGTGATGACGATGAAGTACACCGGCACCGCCACCAGCAGCAGCGTGGCCAGCATGCCGAGGTAGCCGACGATCTTCATCCCGACGCTGCCCGTCGGTCCGGACTTGAGCAGGCTGCTCACTTGTCGTCCCCCCGGTCCATCATCCGCACCTGCACCACGGTCACGATCAGCAGTACGAGGAACATGATCGTGGCGATGGTCGCGCCGTAGCCGGCGCGCTGGTTGCGGAAGGTCTGCCAGTAGATGTCGAACACCATGGTCGTGGTGCCGCTCTGCGGCCCACCGTCGGGGAACATGATGTTGAGGATGTCGAAGACCTGAAGGCTGTTGAGCAGCACCGTGATCGATAGGAAGTAGGTGGCGGGCCGCAGCTGCGGCAGCGTGACCCGCCAGAACTTGCGCCAGGCGGGCGTCCCGTCGATCGCCGCGGCCTCGTCGAGATCCTTGTTGAGCCCCTGCAGCGCGGCGAGGTAGATGACGAAGGTGTAGCCCAGGTTCTTCCAGATGTAGGTGAACGTCACCAGGAACAGCGCCCAACCGGGACTCTGGTAGAAGTCCGGGCTCTCGATGCCGAACCAGCCGAGGATCGACGCCACCGCGCCGAACTGCGGGTTGAAAACGAAGTAGAAGGCGGCGCCGATCGCGGCGCCCGAGATCACGAAGGGCGCGAACACCGCGGAACGGACCAGGTTGCGGCCCTTGAGGTTCTGGTCCAGCAACATCGCCAGGGCCAGGCCCAGCACCATCGAGAACACCACCGCGCTCACGGTGAAGATCAGCGTGACGGTGACGACCTGCCAGCTCTCCGCCTTGGTGAAGAACTCCCGATAGTTGTCCAGGCCGATCCACTTCGCGGGCTCGGAGCTCGCGAGCGACCAGTCGTGGAAGCTCAGCCGCACGTTGTCGATCAGTGGGCGATACGTGAAAACGGCGAGCAGCACCAGATTGGGCACCACGAACAACAGGAACAGCAGGTTGTCCTTGGGTACCAGGTCGGCGGCCAGCCCCCTCTTGGGTGATGGCTCCACCCGTTCCGTCGTGGCGGTCACTGCCGTAGCGTGCTGCACTTCCCCGTCCGGCGGACGAAAACCGAGAAAAGATTCGGTAACGAATTCATGATCGCACGGGGCGGGGGGGCCACCTGCGGCATGACAGATGTCATCGGGAACCGGTGACAACCAGCGGGAATCCTCTGACTGCGCGCACTACTGACGCGGCCCGAACCCGGCGAGGGTTGATCACATGAACGCCAACGACCTGCACACCGCCCACCGTCCGGAACACCGTCCGGCACCGTCGACCTCCGGTCTGCACGACCTGTTCGTCGACTCGTGCCGGCTCGGCCCCGCTCCTACCCGCGCCCGGGAGGGGGCGGTGATCATCGCCACCGTCGTGCTCATCGCGCTCGTCGTGGTCCTGCTGCAGCCCCCGCTGCTGCTCGCCGCGATCGTCACCGGCGTCGTCGCCGTGCACCTCGCCGTGCGCTGGGTCCTCGGCACCCGGAAGTGGGGCCGCTCGTGACCGCGGGCGAGGCGAGCACCGCCACCGTCGACCCCGTCATCGCGGCCATGGGCCTGCGCCGGACCTACGGCTCCGGCGCGGACGCCTTCGAGGCCGTCCGCGGCATCGACCTCGACATCCGCGCCGGCGAGGTCTTCGCCCTGCTCGGGACCAACGGCGCCGGCAAGACCTCCACCCTGGACCTGCTCGAGGGCCTCGCGGAGCCGAGCGGCGGCGAGCTCGCCGTCTTCGGACTCGACCCCCGCCGGGACCGGCGCCGCGT
The DNA here is from genome assembly GCF_001575205.1 of Tsukamurella pseudospumae. Classification (GTDB taxonomy): domain Bacteria; phylum Actinomycetota; class Actinomycetes; order Mycobacteriales; family Mycobacteriaceae; genus Tsukamurella; species Tsukamurella pseudospumae. The sequence continues at coordinate 385,688 of NZ_LSRE01000012.1, read as the reverse complement.
GCGGCCGCTCACCGGCATCATGCTGCAGTCCGGCGGCCTGCCCGGCGAGCTCACGGTCCGCGAAACGCTCGAGATGTGGCGCGGCACCTGCAGCAACCCGACCACCGCCGACGCCGTCCTCGAGCGCGTCCGCCTCACCGACCGCGCGGACGTGCGGGTGCGCGCGCTGTCGGGCGGCGAGCAGCGGCGCGTGGACCTCGCGTGCGCCCTCATCGGACAGCCGCGCCTGCTGTTCCTCGACGAGCCGACCACCGGACTCGATCCCGAGAGCCGCCGCGCCACCTGGCAGCTCCTCGCCGAGCTCAAGCGCGACGGCGTCACGATGGTCCTGACCACGCATTACCTCGACGAGGCCGAGGCGCTCGCCGACCGGATCGCGATCATGCACCGCGGCACCGTCGCGCGGCTCGGCACGCTCCGCGAGATCGTCGAGGGCCACCCCGCGGAGATCGTCCTCGACGATCCCGCCGTGCCCCTGCCCGCCCTCAGTGCCGCCTGGAACCAGGCGCCCGACGGTGCCGGCCGCGTCGCCCTACGCACCCACCGTCTCCAGGACGACCTGCACACCCTTCTCGACTGGGCCGCCGACCGCGGCCTCACGCTGTCCGGACTGCAGGCCCGTCACCCCTCCCTCGAGTCCGTCTTCCTCGCCATCGCGACCGAGGACGACGCGACCCACTCCCCCGAGCCGATCGGAGCGCGAGCATGACCACGGCCACCGCCCAGACCCGCCCCGGAGTCGGCTACGGCAGGCACCCGCTGCGCGCCCTCGCGCACGCCGAGTACCTGCAGTTCCGCCGCAACAAGACCCTGCTGTTCATGGGGACCGTCTTCCCCGTCGGGACCCCCTTGTTGCTGTTCTTCGTCGCCCGCGGCGACCAGGCGCCCAAGCCGGTGGGCGTGGCGACCACGATCGAGATGTTCGCGGTGTTCGCGCTGCTGTTCGTGCAGTACTACTCGGTGCTGTCGATGGTCACCACGCGCCGCTCGGAGGGCGTGCTCAAGCGGCTGCGCACGGGCGAGTCCTCGGACCTGCAGATCCTCACCGCCCCCGGTATCCCGGGCATCGGCCTCACCCTGGTCGGCGCGGCGATCGTGTGCGCCGCCGTCTACGGCGCCGGCGGGCCAGTCCCGGTGAACGCACTGCTCATGGTGTTCGCGCTCGCCGTCGGCCTGGTGATCTTCACCCTGCTGGCGCTGGCGACCAGCGCGGTCACCAAGAACGCCGAGGCCGCCCAGATCACCTCGATGCCGGTGATGATCGTGGCGATGGCGGGCATGGCGAACATCCGGCAGATCCTCCCGGAACGCCTGGCCCTGGTCGCCGACTGGACGCCCTTCGCCGCCGTCTCCGACCTCATCCGGCTCGGGCAGGCGGGCATCGCGCCCGGCATGTCCGACGACGCCGCGCCGCTCGGCTTCGCCGCCACCTTCGGCGAGACCGGCCGCCCACTTGCGACACTGGCGGTATGGACCGTGATCGCGCTCGTGATGGCCAAGCGCTGGTTCCGCTGGGACGATCGCGGGTGATCCCCGCCCGCTTCGGGAAGAGCCTCGACTGGTGGCACGCGAAGTCCAGCGCCGACAAGTTCCGGCTGTACACCCGCGCGGTGCTGCAGATCGTGATGATCACCTTCGTGGTCATGATGGCCACGTCGGGCACCACGCTCTGGCCGGTGATCGGCATCGTCGTCGCAGGTCTCGCGTCCATCGCGGGGATCGAGGCACAACCCGACCTGTCCATCCGCGCCACCGACCGCCAGCGTCGTATCGCGTGGCGGTTCGCGCTCGCCGGCCTCGGCGCGGTGTGGTCAGCCGGCGTCGTCGGCGCGCAGATCGCACCGCACATCGGCGCCGATCCCGCCGGCTCGCGGGTCATGTGCTCGGTCGCGTACGCGATGGCGACCTGCGCGGTGCTGCCCTTCGTCCGGCACCGATGGGCCCTCCTGCTGGTCGCCGCGGCGGCCACGGCCCTGCTCCTGCGCCCCACGAACGCTCCGGCCTTCTTCGCGCTGTTGCTCGCCATCGGCGTGCTGTTGATGTGGACCTCGCGCACCACGGTCTGGAGCCTGCAGATCCTCACCGAATTGGAGGAGGGCAAACGGGCGGCCGCGGAACTCGAGGTCGCCGAGGAACGACTGCGCTTCTCCCGCGACCTGCACGACGTCGTCGGGCGGGCCTTCTCGGCGGTCGCGGTCAAGAGCGAGCTGGCCGCGACCCTCGCCCGCGCGGGGGCCGTCGACCGCGCGGTCGCCGAGATGGACGAGGTGAAGGCGCTGGCCGTCTCGTCGATGGAGGACACCCGCTCCCTGGTTCGCGGCTACCGCGGGATCGACCTCGGCACCGAGGTCGCGGGCGCGCGCTCGCTGCTGTCCGCGGCCGGCTGCGAGCTCCGGGTCATCGGCACCCCCGACGACGTCCCCACCGACCTCCACGAGGCCGCCGCGTGGGTCGTCCGCGAGGGCGTCACCAACATCGTCAAGCACTCCGCTGCGGGCCAGGCCGTGCTCACGCTGAGCCCGTCGGGCCTGGTCCTGCGCAACGACGGGGTGCTGCGTCCCGAACGGGACGAGGGCGCACGAGCCGCCTCGCGAACGGAGCCACTGGACGGGGCCCGCGCGGCACCAGGATCGGTGGAGGGCTCGGGCCTGGACGGCCTGCAGGGCAGGCTCCGGGCCGTGGGCGCGGGCCTCGACGGTGCCCGCGAGGGCGAGGAGTTCGTCCTGACCGCGACCTGGGAGGAAGCATGACGATCGAGGTGATGCTCGCCGACGACGAGCACCTGATCCGGACCGCGGTGGCCGCGCTGCTCGACCTGGAGCCCGACATCACGGTCGCGGCCGAGGCGGCGTCGGGCACCGAGCTGATCGCGCTGTGGGAGCGGCGCGCCGCGGAGGGCCTGCCGTCCGCCGTCGCGGTGATCGACCTGCAGATGCCCGGCCCCGACGGCATCGACACCGCCGCCGAACTGCTGCGCCGCACCCCGGGCGCCGCGACCCTCATCGTGACGAGCCACGGCCGGCCCGGCTACCTCAAGCGCGCGCTCGCGACGGGCGTGCGCGGCTTCCTCCCCAAGACCGCACCGGCCGCGACGCTGGCGCAGGTCATCCGCACCGTCCATGCCGGCGGACGGTACGTCGACCCCGAGTTGGCCGCCGACGCGATCAGCGCGGGCGACTCGCCGCTCACGCCCCGGGAGGCCGACGTGCTCGAGTTCGCCATCGACGGTGCCTCGGTCGACGAGATCGCGCGGCGCGCGCACCTGAGTCCGGGCACGACCCGCAACTACCTCTCCTCGGCGATGGCGAAGCTGGGCGTCGCGAACCGGTACGAGGCGGCCGTGCGGGCCCGGGAACTGGGCTGGATACTGTGACCGTCGTCGCAGTACCGACCCGTTCAGGCGTTATGTGCGCCACAGATCGGTGAATGCCGGACCCGACCTGGCGGTTCTGCGTAACGTCCTCGTGGTTCTCGGCGATGAAAGGGACCATGCAGCGCGAATTGACCCAGATCGAGCTCCTCCAGGAGCTCTCCGGGGTGGCTGAGCAGAACGTGAACCGCCACCTGTCCATGACCAGGGACTGGAACCCGCACGACTACGTGCCGTGGGACGAGGGCCGCAACTTCTCCGCCCTCGGCGGCGCGGACTGGGATCCGGCGCAGTCGCAGCTCTCGGACGTGGCACGCGCGGCGATGATCACCAACCTGCTCACCGAGGACAATCTCCCCAGCTACCACCGGGAGATCGCGGACAACTTCTCCATGGACCACGCCTGGGGCCACTGGGTGGGCCGGTGGACCGCCGAGGAGAACCGCCACGGCATCGCGATGCGCGACTACCTGCTGGTCACCCGCGCCGTCGATCCGGTCAAGCTCGAGGAGTTCCGGATGACCCACATGGGCAACGGCGCCACCTCCGAGGGGCACACCGGCGCGGAGCTCGGCGACCGCAGCATCCTGCACCTCGTCTCGTACGTGACCTTCCAGGAGCTGGCCACCCGCGTCAGCCACCGCAACACCGGCAAGGCCTGCAACGATCCGACCGCGGACAAGTTGCTCCAGCGCATCGCGGCCGACGAGAACCTGCACATGATCTTCTACCGCAACATCTGCGGCGCGGCCCTCGACCTGGCCCCCGACCAGGCCCTGCGCGCCATCGCCGACATCGTCACCGGCTTCCAGATGCCCGGCCTCGGCATGCCCGACTTCCGCCGCAACGGCGTGCTCATGGCCAAGCACGGCATCTACGACCTGCGCCAGCACCGCGACGAGGTCGTCATGCCCGTGCTGCGCAAGTGGAAGATCTTCGAGCGCGAGGACTTCGGCGCTGTGGGCGAGCAGGCCCGCGACGAGCTGGCGGTGTTCCTGGCCGACCTGGAGGTCCAGGCCGCGAAGTTCGAGGAGATGCGCGACCGCTCGCTGGCCCGCGAGGCCGCGCGTCGCGAGCGCACCGGGCTGGCCGTCTGAGCGCGGTCCGCCCCAAAACCGCTGGACGAAACCGTCACTTTCACACTGAGGACATTGAGTCCGCGGTCCGAAGTGCGTAGACTCCCGGGGTAATCTGGAATTGATCCAAACGTCGAAAGAGGAATGATGTCGACCCGCCAACTCACCCAGCTCGAGCTTCTGCAGGAGCTCTCTGGCGTCGCCGAGGACAACGTCAACCGCCATCTCTCGATGACGAAGGACTGGAGCCCCCACGAGTACATCCCGTGGTCGGACGGCAAGAACTACGCCGCGCTCGGTGGTCACGACTACGACCCCGAGGAGAGCCAGCTCGACGAGGTCGCCAAGGCCGCGATGATCACCAACCTCCTCACGGAGGACAACCTCCCCACGTACCACCGGGAGATCGCCGCGAACTTCTCCATGGACGACGCCTGGGGCCACTGGGTGGGCCGCTGGACCTCGGAGGAGAACCGGCACGGCATCGCGATGCGCGACTACCTCGTGGTGACCCGCGGTGTCGACCCGGTCAAGCTCGAGCAGGCCCGCATGATCCACATGACCAACGGGTGGGACCCGCAGGGCAAGGTGGCTCAGCACACCGAGCAGAAGATGACGATGCTGCACTCCGTGGCGTACGTGACCTTCCAGGAGCTCGCCACCCGCGTCAGCCACCGCAACACCGGCAAGGTCTGCAAGGACCCGATCGCCGACAAGATGCTTCAGCGCATCGCGGCCGACGAGAACCTGCACATGATCTTCTACCGCAACATCTCCGCGGCGGGCCTGAACCTGGTCCCGGACCAGGCGATCCGCTCGATCACCGACACCATCAAGCACTTCGAGATGCCCGGTGCCGGTATGCCCGACTTCCGCCGCAACGGCGTGCTCATGGCCAAGCACGGCATCTACGACCTGCGCCAGCACAAGGACGAGGTCGTCATGCCCGTCCTGCGCAAGTGGAAGATCTTCGAGCGCGAGGACTTCGGCCCCGAGGGTGAGCGCACCCGCGAGGAGCTCGCGGCGTTCCTCGACGAACTCGAGGCCGCGGCCGTGAAGTTCGAGGAGATGCGCGACCGCTCGCTGGCCCGCGAGGCCGCGCGTCGCGAGAAGCAGGGTCTGGCCGTCTAGCACCGACGCTTCGGAACCCGTCGCGCCTCCCCGAGGCACGGCGGGTTCTTCTCGTTTCGTGGACCCGCGGTTTGCCGTACCCCTGCGGCGCCAGCGATCATGGAACGAGATGACCCGGGAGATTTTCTGATGACCACAGCCACCACCGCTCCGAAGCTGCGCATCGGCCGGTTCGAGCTCGACTCACCCGTCGTGCTCGCGCCGATGGCCGGTGTCACCAACGTGGCCTTCCGCAGCCTGTGCCGCGAGCTGGAGCGGGCGCGCACCGGCACCGTCGCCGGGCTGTACGTGTGCGAGATGGTCACGGCCCGGGCGCTCGTCGAGCGGCATCCGGTCACGATGCACATGACCACCTTCGCGCCCGACGAGGACCCGCGCAGCCTGCAGCTCTACACCGTCGACGCGAAGTGGACCTACGAGGCGGCGCGGATGATCGCCGAGGAGGGCCTCGCCGACCACCTCGACATGAACTTCGGCTGCCCCGTCCCCAAGGTCACCCGCCGCGGCGGCGGCTCGGCCCTGCCGTACAAGCGGAACCTGTTCGCGAGCATCGTCGACGCGGCGGTCCGCGGGATCGCCGACGGCGGCCAGGGCGGCCACATCCCCGTCACCGTCAAGTTCCGCGTGGGCATCGACGACGAGCACCACACCCACCTCGACGCCGGCCGGATCGCCGCAGAGCAGGGCGCGGTGGCCGTCGCGCTGCACGCGCGCACCGCCGCGCAGCGCTACTCGGGCCAGGCCGACTGGGACGAGATCGCCCGCCTCAAGGAGCACGTGCACCACCACTTCGGCGACACCGTCCCGGTGCTCGGCAACGGCGACATTTTCGCCGCCGAGGACGCCGTGACCATGATGGAGCGCACCGGCTGCGACGGCGTGGTCGTGGGCCGCGGCTGCCTCGGCCGCCCGTGGCTGTTCTCCGAGCTCTCCTCCGCGATCAACGGCACCCCGATGCCCGTGCCGCCGAACCTCGGCGAGGTCACCGAGATCATGTACCGGCACGGCGAGCTGCTCGCGGCGCACCACGGCGAGGACAAGGGCATGCGGGAGATCCGCAAGCACGTCGCCTGGTACCTGCGCGGATTCCCCGCCGGCGGCGAGCTGCGCACGCGCCTCGCCACCGTCAAGGCCCTGGCCGACCTGCGCGCGCTGCTCGACACCCTGGACCGGGACGTGCCCTTCCCCAAGGACGCCGAGGGCCCGCGCGGCCGGCAGGGCACGCCCGGCAAGGTGGTGCTCCCGGAGGGCTGGCTCGACGATCCGTGGGAGGCCGACGCGGCGGCGATGCCCGGCGCGGAGGCCGAGACCAGCGGCGGTTAATCGTCGTTCACCCGGCGTTCACCCAACGCTGAGGTCGCGTACGAACACGCCGATATACTGCACGCATGCGTAATGCGTACATCCAGCAGATGGCTGCCTTCAACGACATCCTCGGCGACATCTGCGACAAGTCCGGCATCGCCATGGAGAAGGCCACCAATTCGCTGCTCCAGGCCGACCTGGCGCTCGCCGAAGAGGTCATCACCGAGCACGACGAGATCGTCCGGCTCAGTCGCCGCGCCGAGGAGGAGGCCTTCTCCCTCCTCGCGTTGCAGGCCCCCGTCGCCGGTGACCTGCGGATCGTCGTCTCCGGGTTCCAGATCGTCGCCGATGTCGACCGCATGGGCGCGCTCGCCCTGCACGTCGCGAAGGTCACCCGCCGCCGCTTCCCGAACAAGACCCTCCCCGAGGAGGTCAACGGCTACTTCGCCGAGATGGGCCGCCTCGCGGTCGAGCTGGCGAACTCCGCCCGCGAGGTGCTGCTCACGCAGGACCCGAAGCAGGCCGCGGAGATCGAGGAGCAGGACGATGCGATGGACGACCTGCACCGCCACCTGTTCACCGTACTCATGGACCGCGAGTGGAAGCACGGCGTGGCCGCCGCCGTCGACGTGACGCTGCTGGGCCGCTACTACGAGCGGTTCGCCGACCACGCCGTCGAGATCGGCCGCCGCGTGATCTTCCAGGCCACCGGCAGCCCCGAGCCCACCGCCGACGTCTCGAAGTAGCTCCTAGGCCCCGACGCCGTCCTGCAGCTGCAGGATCCGGCCGCCGAGGTGGATGTCCGACCCGACGGTGAGCGGCACGGGCTGCCCGGGCGGCAGCCGCAGCGGCTGCGGCGACGCGGGCGGGCGCACCCAGGTGCCGTTCGCCGAGCCCACGTCCACGGCGAGCAGCTGCCAGCCGTCGATCCGGATCTCGAGGTGCGCGCGGGAGAGTGCCCCCGTGCGGTCCTGGAGGACGATCGGCAGGAGCCGTCCGGCACCGTCGAACGACCGGCCCGCGCGCTGCGCGACATAGGCGGCCGGGTCGCGCCCGAGCACCATGTCGTCGTCCACGACGAAGGCGGTGCCGTCGTCCGCGACGAGTAGGCCGAGCGGCGGGCGCGGGCCCGTCTCGAGCGGCGCCCGGCGGTCGACGAGGGCCCCGCACCGCGTGCAGTACGCGGCGACCGGGGAGTTCAGATGCCCGAACGCGCAGCGCCGGCCCTCGATGATCGGCCCGGTGATCACGGGCTCGGCGGGGCCCTGGACCTCCACGTCGTACTCGGTGGCCGCGAACAGCGGGCTCACGCCGGTCGGCTCCTCGTTGGTGGGGGCGTCGGCGGGGAAGACATCGGTGGAGATGTCGCCCTCGCTGGTGGTCTCCAGCGACTCGTCGGACCACAGCACCGCGCCCGCGCCGGGAACCGCGCCGCGCAGCAGGTGCAGGGCCGTGGGGCCGCACACCGGTGCCGGCGGAGGCGGGGGCCCGACGGTGACCGTCACCACCGCGCCCGGAGCCACGGGCGCCACGCGCTCGACGAACTCGGCGCCGGCGTGCAGCACGTGCTCGGGGGTCGCCGCCCCGGCCGAGGCGAAGATCGCTACGGTCAGCGTCCGCTCCTCGGGCGCCCCGGCCGTACCGCGCAGCAAGGCGCGGACCGATCCCGCTGTGCTCTCCACGACGACGAACGAGGGGCCTCCGCGGTCCCGGAGGATCGCGGCGAGGTCACCGTCGACATCGAGGGCCGCAGCGAGGTCCGCGGCCTCGGGCGTCGCGCCGAGTGCGGGCGCGTCGACCACGAGCACGGCACCGCGCACCCTGGCGACGACGCGATCGCCGGGGAGCACCGTGCTGTACTGCACGCCCGCGGCGGGCGCGTCCTGGGTCTGCGCTGTCACAGGGATAGGATACCGTCGATATCCCAGGCCGCGGCGGGTGTGTGACCCGTCAGCCGAAGCGTCCGGAGATGTAGTCCTCGGTGGCCGGCTGATCCGGGTTGGAGAACATCTTCTCTGTGGGGTTGATCTCGATGAGCTTGCCGGGCTTGCCGGTGGCCTCGAGGTTGAAGAACGCGGTCTGATCGGACACGCGCGCGGCCTGCTGCATGTTGTGGGTGACGATCACGATCGTGTACTGCTGCTTGAGCTCGCCGATGAGGTCCTCGATCGCCAGCGTCGAGATCGGGTCGAGCGCCGAGCAGGGCTCGTCCATGAGCAGCACGTCGGGGCTCACGGCGATGGCGCGGGCGATGCACAGGCGCTGCTGCTGACCGCCGGACAGGCCGCCGCCGGGCTTGTTCAGCCGGTCCTTGACCTCGTCCCAGAGATTGGCGCCGCGCAGCGAGGACTCGGCGATCTCGTCGAGCTTGCCCTTGCTACGCATGCCCTGCAGCTTGAGCCCGGCCACGACGTTGTCGCGGATCGACATGGTGGGGAACGGGTTCGGGCGCTGGAAGACCATGCCGATGGTCTTGCGGACGCCCACCGGGTCCACCCCCGTGCCGTAGATGTCAGCTCCGTCGAGAGTGATGTGCCCGTCGACGCGCGCGCCGGGGGTCACCTCGTGCATACGGTTGATCGACCGCAGCACGGTCGACTTGCCGCAGCCGGACGGTCCGATGAAGGCGGTCACGGAGTTCGGCGGGACGGTGAGGGAGACGTCCTGCACCGCGTGGAACGCGCCGTAGTAGATGTTCAGGTCCTTGATGTCGAGACGCTTGGCCATGAGTCGACTCCCTTTACTTCGTCTTCGGCGCGAGCACGCGGGACATGAGTGCGGCGAGGCCGCTCGCGATGCCCACGAGGAGCACCAGCGTGAGTGCGGCGCCCCACGCGCGGTACTCACCCACCTCGCCGGGGTTGTTGCGGATCTGGTCGTAGATGAACAGCGGCAGCGAGGACATGTTGCCGTTGAAGACGTCGTAGTTGCGGCGGTCGCTGATGCCCACCAGGAGCAGCACCGGCGCGGTCTCGCCGACCACGCGGGCGATCGCCAGGAAGACGCCGGAGACCATGCCGGAAACAGCGGTCGGCACGACGATCCGCACGATCGTCTTCCACTTCGGTACGCCGAGCGCGTAGGACGCCTCGCGCAGCTCGTTCGGGACCAGCTTGAGCATCTCCTCCGTGGAACGCACCACGACGGGGACCATGAGCAGGATGAGCGCGAGGCTCACCGCGAACGCGGACTGCGGCATCCCGATCGTGGTGATCCAGACACCGAAGATGAACAGCGTGGCCACGATCGACGGGATGCCGGCGAGCACGTCCACCATGAAGGTGGTGACCTTGCCCAGGCGGGTCCCCTCGGCGTACTCGACGAGGTAGATACCCACCATGACGCCGATCGGGACGGAGAACACCGTCGCGATCCCGGCCTGGACGAGCGTGCCGTAGATGGCGTGGCTGATGCCGCCGGCGTACGAGTCCGGCGCCACGCGCACCATCGACTTGGTCCACCACTCGGGGTGGATGATCGCCGGGAAGCCGTTGACGATCACCATGTACAGCAGCGAGATCAGCGGCACGAGGGCGAGCAGGAAGCAGCCCCCGAAGATGATCGCCGCGGCGTTGTTCTTGAGCCTCCGGACCGTGGAGGTGCGGTGGAAGACGGTGCCGCTCTTGGCGATGCTGTCGAGCGCAGGGCTGCGGTCTTCGGTGGTCATCCGTTCACCCGTCCCCCGCCGATCCAGCGCGCGATCGCGTTCACCACGAAGGTGAGCACGAACAGCACGAGGCCGGCTGCGATGTAGGCGCCGCGCTGGTCGACGTTGTCGAACTCAGCGGCGGCGGAGGCGATCTTCGACGCGAAGGTGTAGCCGCTGTCGAAGAGCGACCAGATGGAGTTCTTGGTGGCGGCGAACAGGATGATGAGCACCGCGATGGTCTCGCCGAGCGCGCGGCCCAGAGCCAGCATGGAGCCGGCGACGATGCCGGACCGGCCGTACGGGAGCACCGTCAGCCGGATGACCTCCCACTTGGTGGCGCCCAGGGCCAGCGCGGCCTCCTGCTGCGCGACCGGGGTCTGCCGCAGCGACTCCCGCGTGATCGAGGTGATGATCGGCAGGATCATGATCGCCAGCACGATGCCGGCGGTGAACACCGTCGAGCCGAGCGAGAGCTCGACGTTGCCCGTCTTGAACAGGAAGAACCAGCCGAGGTTCTCGTTGAGCCACTCCTGCAGCGGCACCAGGAAGGGCGCGAGCACGAAGATGCCCCACAGGCCGTAGATGATCGACGGGACCGCGGCCAGCAGGTCGATGACCGCGCTGAGCGGCCGGGAGAGGCGCTGCGGCACGTACTGGACCAGGAAGGTCGCGATGCCCACCGCGACGGGCACGGCGATGATCAGCGCCATCACCGAGGAGAGCACCGTGATCTTCAACAGCTCGAGGATGCCGAACCGCATGTTCGACGGGCTCGTCTGCCACTCGGAGCTGGTGAGGAAGTTGACGTGGTTCTTCGACAGTGCCGGGATCGCCTGCACCACGAGCTGCAGGAAGATCAGCGCGATGACCACGACGAGGAGCAGCCCGGACGCGTACGCGGCCCATTTGAAGGCGTTCTCCATCCGGCCACCGCTACCGGCGAAGGCCGTGGTCTCCGGCGCCTCGGCGCGCGCGGTGTCGGGCGTCGACGGTGCGCCGTCGTCACCCTTTCGCGATTCGTCCTCAGTCGCCATGTTTCCCCGATGTTCCGCCACGCGAGAGCTGTCCTTCCGGCTGGGCCGGGGGCCGTGCGCGGCTCCCGGTCGGGGAACCGCGCACGACCTCCGGTGTAGCAGGTGTCGTTACTGGATGGAGTCGATCGACTCGTTCAGTGTGGTGCGGAACGAGTCGGGGATCGGCGCGTATCCCTTGTCGGCGAGCTGATCCTGCGTGGACTTGCTCGCCGCGACCTTGAGGAAGGTCTTGAGGCCCTTGGCCAGCTCGGGATCCGAGTTCTTCGAGCACACGATCTCGTAGGTCGCCAGGACGATCGGGTAGGCGCCCGCGGTGGTCGGCTTGTAGAAGCCGGCGGTATCGAGGACGAGGTCCTTGCTGCCCGGGGTCTTGAACTTCGCGGCCGCGATGGTCTTACCCACCGACTCGGCACTGAGCGTGACGGCCTCGGGGCCGGCCGAGGTGATGATGTTGGCGATCTGCAGCTTCTGCGCCTTGGCGAAGCTCCACTCGGTGTAGGTGACGGTGCCGTCGGCCTTGTTGACTGTGGCAGCGACCTGCGAGTTGCCGCTGGCGCCCTGGCCCACGCCGCCCTTGAAGGCCTTGCCCGACTTGTCCGCTGCCCAGTCCTCGGGGGCCGCCGCGGCGAGGTACTTCTGGAAGTTCTCGGTGGTGCCCGACTCGTCGGACCGGAAGACGACGGTGATGTCCTTGTCCGGCAGGGCGGCGCCCTTGTTCTCGGCCGCGATCTCAGGGGCGTTCCACTTGGTGATCTTGCCGGTGAAGATCTTCGCCAGCGTCGGGGCCGACAGGTTCAGCGTGACACCGTCCAGCTTGTAGGCGACCGCGATCGGCCCGAAGACCAGCGGCAGGTTCAGCGCGGGCGAGCCGCACTTGTCCTCGGCCTTCTTCGCCTGGTCTGCGTTGAGGGGCGAGTCCGAGCCGGCGAAGTTGGTCAGGCCCGAGGTGAACTCGGTGATGCCCTGGCCCGAGCCGTTGCCGCTGTAGTCCACGTTGGAGCTGCTGCAGTCCTGGCCGAAGGCGTTCTTGAAGACGGTCATGGCGTTGGCCTGCGCCGTCGAGCCACTGCCCTTGAGCTGCAGCTTGCCGTCGCACTGGACACCCGCGCCGCCGGCGGAGGAGCTACCCCCGGCGCTGCTGGCCTCCTCGCTGCCGCACGCGCTCAGGGTCAGGGACAGGGCGGCCACGGCGGCAAGGGCCGTAACGGATCCACGCTTGAAATTCACCGAGATTCCTCCGGGTCGGGTCAGACTGAGCACACCGGGATGCGGGTGTCATCCAGCAACCTAGAGAGGCCGGGTGTCCGATCCGGGTGTCCCGGGTGAACGACGGGCAAACTCGCCTGGTCGAGTGGATTACCGTAGCGCGTACGCGGCGTGTCGTTCGTGTTCCGCGAAGCCCAGTGCGGCGTAGGTCCGCAGGGCCGCGGTGTTGTCGCCCTCCACGTACAGCTCGACCTCGGACAGCCCGCGGCCCGCCAGATACTGCAGCCCCACGGCCGTCAGCAGCCGCCCGAGGCCGCGCCCCTGCCCCTCCGGGGCCACCGCCACGATGTACACCTCCCCACGGGGGCTCCGCCCCCGTGAACCCCCGCTCTCCTCTCCCTCGCCCAGTCCGGCGGCCGGGTCCGCGACCTTGGTCCAGTGGAAACCGAGCAGCCGGTCCTGGTCGTCGACGGCGAGGAACAGCCCGGCAGGGTCGAACCACGCCGCCCCGGTCCGCTCGTCGATCTGCTGCTGCGTCCATCCACCTTGCTCGGGGTGCCAGGCGAAGGCCGCGTTGTTCACCGCGAGGATCGCGGCGTCGTCCTCGGAGCCGGCGTAGGTGCGCACGGTCACGCCCGGCGGGTTCGACGGTGCGGTGTCCGGTCCGGCATCATTCGGCCCGCTCGCTCCGCTCCCGGCGCCGTGCAGCCCCCTGCGGAGGTTGAGCAGGGTCCGCACGGCCGTCAGGCCGAGGTCGGCGGCCAGCGCGCGGGCGGCCGGCAGGTCGCCGTGGGCCCAGACGGTGCCGCCGTCGCCCACCAGCTCGAGCGTCCCGGTCACCAGGGCGCGGCCCAGGCCCCGTCGGCGCTGCGACGGTGCCACGACCACCTCCGCCGAGCCCGGCCCACCGGCGGGCGGGACGACGACGCCCGCGTAGCCGGCCACGGCCCCGTCGGGCCCTGCGGCCAGCAGGTGCGGGCCCGCGTCGGTGACGCCGAGCCGGAACTGCTCCGACAGGGCGCCGATCCCGTCGGATCGCTCCGCCTCCGCGGCGATCGCCAGTACTGCCGCCGCGTCGGCGACCGGTCCGCGCACCGTCTCGACCATCAGGCCCCCTCGAGATCCTCGTCCGTCGGTTCCATGTCCTCTGAATCGTCGAGGGCGGGGCGCTCCGTCTTACCTCGGACGGGCCGCACCGCCTTGTAGCCCACGTTACGGACGGTGCCGATCATGCCCTCGTGCTCGGCGCCGAGTTTGGCGCGCAGGCGCCGGACGTGCACGTCGACGGTGCGGGTGCCGCCGAAGAAGTCGTAGCCCCACACCTCCTGCAGCAGCTGGGCGCGCGTGAACACGCGACCGACGTTCTGCGCCAAGAACTTCAGGAGTTCGAACTCCTTGTAAGTGAGGTCGAGCGGCTTGCCGCGGAGCCGGGCGGTGTAGGTGCCCTCGTCGATGAGCAGCTCGCCCAGCGTGATCTTGTCGGCGACCTCGTCCTCGGCGTCCGCGCCGCGCCGCGCCACCACCAGCCGGAGCCGGGCGTCGATCTCGGCCGGGCCGATGCCGGGCAGCAGGAAGTCGTCGAGGCCCCAATCGGCACTGGCCGCCACGAGCCCGCCCTCGGTGAGCACCGCGACCACCGCGACCGCGCCGCCTCCGGTCGTGCCGAGCAGGCGGCAGAGCCCGCGTGCGGTGACCAGATCGGTCCGGGCGTCGACGAGTGCCACATCGGCGGAGCCGACCTCGAGGAGCGAGGAGACGTCCGCGGGCAGCGCCCGGACGGTGTGCGGCAGCAGAGACAGGGAGGGCAGCACCGTGTCCGGTTCCCGGTCGGACGTGAACAGGATGAGATCCACATGCCCTCCCCGGTGCGCGGCGGTCTGATTGGAATGAACGAATGTCACAATAGCGGTGGTCAGAGCGTCGTGCGTAGCGGCGCCGGTGCGAATGAGAGGGAGCGGGCGTGACGCAGGGGCAGGGACGGGCGTGGATCCGGCGCATTCTGGTCGTCGGTGCGATGCTCCTCACACTCGCGTTCCTCGCCGAGGTCGGCACCGCCGCGACCGCCGAGTACCGGCTCTCCCGGGAGTTACGGGCCGCAGCCGGCCTGGCGGATGATCCGGAGGTCACCGTCGGCGGATTCCCGTATCTGACGTCGGGCGGGAGGCATTCCAAGCTCACCATCGCGGTCCCGGCGGAGATCGACGGACGCAATGCGCGCCTCGAGGCCGAGTTCGCGGACGTGACGATCCCCGGCGGCCTCCTGCCGACGTTCACGCCGGACACGCCGATCCGGGCCGGGCACGTGGAATCGCGGGTGCGACTCGACCAGAAGACGGTGGGCCGGTACATGGACATCGTCGACCTGCAGGTGCACACCCCCGCCCCGAAGCGGCCCGGAGCGGGCAGCCCCGCCGACGGCTACGTCAAGGCCTCGAAGGGAATCGTGCTCACCGGCACCGTGCCCCTGCCCACCTCTGCGGATCCGAAGCGGACGGTGCTGATCTCGGTGGCGGCGGACTTCTCCGCCATCGGCGACGCGATCGCGGTGCGGGCCACGGGGATCTACACGGGCCCCGAGGACCACGCGAAGGCCGACCTGCTGCCGGGCGAGGAGCCGACGGTGCTCGCCCGCTTCACCCACACCCTGCCCGCGATGGCCCTGCCCTTCGGCGTCCGGCCCACGGGCGCGCGGGGCGAGAACGCCGATGTGGTGCTGCTCGGCGAGGCCGACGGTGTCACCGTGACGCCCGGCGCCTTCCACCGATCCCTCCCGTAGACCCTCCCGTGACGCGCGGCCGCGGCTTCGGTATTCTGGGCCCCATGCGCAACCGCTGTGAGCTGCTGCTCACCCGCCGTCTGGCGGTCGACCTGTGCCGTATGGCCGGTTGTCGCTGTCTGGGCTAGGCCCGCTCTCTCTCCCCGGGCAGGGTGCTTTTCTCCGCGTATCGCGATGCATCCGTTCCGCCCTCCCAGCGCTTCCCGCGCACCCCTCGAAGTAGCGTTCGCGCCTTCATTCGCACGTCATGGACTCAACGAAAGGGATCCTCATGGCTCGCTCCGACGTCCTGGTCTCCGCAGACTGGGCTGAGCAGAATCTCGACACCCCGGGTGTCGTCTTCGTCGAGGTCGACGAGGACACGTCGATCTACGACGACAACCACATCAAGGGCGCCGTGCGCCTCGACTGGCGCAAGGACCTGCAGGATCCGATCCGCCGCGACTTCCTCGACCAGGAGGGCTTCTCCAAGCTCCTGTCCGAGCGCGGCGTCGGCAACGACGACACCGTCGTGCTGTACGGCGGTAACAACAACTGGTTCGCGGCCTACGCCTACTGGTACTTCAAGCTGTACGGCCACCAGGACGTCAAGCTGCTCGACGGCGGCCGCAAGAAGTGGGAGCTCGACGCCCGCCCGCTGTCGACCGACGCGGTGACCCGCCCGGCCACCACCTACGTCGCCAAGCCCGTCGACCTGTCGCTGCGCGCCTTCCGCGACGAGGTGATCGACTCGATCGGCAAGAAGAACCTCATCGACGTCCGCTCGCCCGACGAGTTCTCCGGCAAGATCTCCGCGCCGGCGCACCTGCCGCAGGAGCAGGCGCAGCAGCGCGGCCACGTCCCCGGCGCGATCAACATCCCGTGGTCGACCACCGCCAACGAGGACGGCACCTTCAAGTCCGACGACGATCTCGCCGCGCTGTACGCGGAGAAGGGCTTCGACGACGCCAAGGAGACCATCGCGTACTGCCGCATCGGCGAGCGCAGCTCGCACACGTGGTTCGTGCTGCAGGAGATCCTGGGCAAGAAGAACGTCAAGAACTACGACGGCTCGTGGGTCGAGTACGGCTCCCTCGTCGGCGCCCCGATCGAGAAGTAAGGAATCGCATCATGTGTGGAGCTCCCAAGCAGGGTCAGGTCCTTCCCGCCGGTGTCGACGTCGAGAAGGAGACCGTCCTGACCGGACAGGTCCTCGACGCGGCCGGTAACCCCGTCGCCGGCGCGTTCGTACGCCTGCTCGACGGCACGGGTGAGTTCACCGCCGAGGTCGTGGCCTCCGGTACCGGCGACTACCGCTTCTTCGCGGCGCCGGGCACCTGGACGCTGCGCGCGCTGTCCTCCGTGGGCAACGGCGACACCCAGGTCTCCCCCGAGGCCAACGGCGTCTACAACCAGGACATCACCGTCTCGAAGTAGCCGCCCCACCCCCTCAATTGAACACCGTTATGGAGAGCGAATCCGCAGGTCGGATTCTCCGTAACGGTGTTCAATTGCGTTCTGGGGAGTGCATCTCACGTTTCCGTCCGCCCCGGCGTCTACTGGGCAGGATCGAGACAGGAGAGATGACATGAACAGCAGGCACATCGTGGCGGACACCGCCCTCGGCGTACTGACCGTCGTGTCCGACGGTGCCGCGGTGACGGGCGTGTACTTCCCGCACCACATCCGCCGGCCCGAGGCGGCGACCTTCGGCGAGCGGGTCGCCGCGGATCCGCTGCTCGACGAGGCGGTGCACCAGATCCGTGCGTACCTCGCGGGCGAGCGCCGCGACTTCGACCTGCCGCTCGCCTCGGGCGGCACCGAGGTCCAGGAGGCGGTGTGGACGATGGTCCGGGAGATCCCGTTCGGGGAGACCACGAGCTACGGCGCGATCGCTGAGCGGCTCGGCGGGATCGTCTCGGCGTGGGGTGTCGGGCAGGCGGTGGGCGCGAACCCCCTGTGCGTCCTGGTGCCGTGCCACCGCGTCCTCGCCTCGACGGGAGCGCTCACCGGCTATGCGGGCGGGCTGGGACGCAAGCGCACGCTTCTCGACCTCGAGGCCGCCGCGGACGGCGAGCCCTGGCTGCCCGGCTTGGGGGCCGCATGAAGCCGCCCTTCGAGCGGCTCGTCGATGAGCACGGGGCGACGGTGCTCCGGGTCTGCCGCGCCGTCCTCGGCCCGCACGACGCCGAGGACGCCTGGTCGGAGACCTTCCTCTCCGCGCTGCGCGCCTACCCGGACCTGCCGGAGTCCGCGAACGTCGAGGCCTGGCTGGTGACGATCGCGCACCGCAAGGCCATCGACCAGATCCGCGCGACGCAGCGCCGCGCCGTCCCCGTGGACGCGCTCCCGGAGCGCCCCGTCACGTCCGCCGTCGCCGACGGTGACCTCTGGGTCGCCGTGGCGGCCCTGCCGGACAAGCAGCGGCAGGCGGTGGCCTACCGCTACGCCGCCGATCTGCCCTACGCCGAGATCGCCGGGATCCTCGGCGGCACCGTCGAAGCCGCGCGCCGCGCCGCCGCCGACGGCCTGAAGAAGCTGCGCACCACGCACTCGAGGGAGGACCTCGCATGAACGACATCACCGAATCCCTATCCGCTCCCGCCGATTCCGCCACCCTGGACCGGCTCCGCGCCCGACTCACGGCCCACGCCGCCGCCGACGGTCTGCTGGACATCGCCTACACCACCGTCGACTCCCCCGTCGGTGTCCTGCTGCTCGCGGCCACTGAGAAGGGCCTCGTACGGGTCGCGTACGCCCGCGAGGACCACGACGCGGTCCTGGAATCCCTGGCGCACAAGGTCAGCCCGCGGATCCTGCGCGCCCCGCGGCGGCTCGACCTCGCGGCCCGCGAGCTGGACGAGTACTTCGCCGGTCGGCGAACCGCGTTCGACCTTCAGCTCGATCATGCACTCTCGCACGGCTTCCGGCAGCTGGTCCAGAGCCGCCTGCCCGAGATCGGGTACGGCTCCACGCTGAGCTACAAGCAGGTGGCGGAGCTGGTCGGCAACCCCGCGGCGGTCCGCGCGGTGGGCACCGCGTGCGCCACGAACCCGCTGCCGGTCGTGGTGCCTTGCCACCGCGTGATCAAGACGGACGGCGGTATCGGGCAGTACGTGGGCGGGGTCGAGGCGAAAGCCGCTCTGCTGGAACTCGAGTCGGCGGCATGACCGCGATCGACGGCCCCGCGATCGACGACGCCGACTGGGACGTCGTGGCCGCGGAGTTGGACGCGGTCGGCGGTGCGCTGCTCCCCCGCCTGCTCACCGACGCACAGACCGTCGCGCTGCGCACGTCGTACGACCGGGACGAGCTGTTCCGCAGCACCGTCGACATGGAGCGGTACCGGTTCGGGGCGGGCGAGTACCGCTACTTCGACCGGCCGTACCCCGAACCGATCGACGAACTCAAGCACGCGCTGTACCCGCACCTGCTGCCGATCACGCGACGGTGGTGGGAACGCCTGGGCCGCACACCTCCCTGGCCGGACGACCTCGACGAGTGGCTCGCCATGTGCCACGACGCCGGCCAGCGCCGGTCGACGGCGATCCTGCTCGCATACGGCGCCGGCGACTGGAACGCACTGCACCGCGACCTCTACGGCGAGCTGGTCTTCCCGCTGCAGGTGGTGATCGCCTTGAACGAGCCTGGCGTCGATCACACGGGTGGCGAGTTCCTGCTCGTCGAGCAGCGGCCGCGGGCGCAGTCCCGCGGCACCTCGTTCACGCTGCCGCGCGGCCACGGCTTCGTCTTCACCACCCGCGACCGCCCGGTCCGCTCGGCGCGGGGCTGGTCGGCAGCGCCGGTGCGGCACGGGGTTTCGACGGTGCGCTCCGGCTCCCGGCACACGCTCGCTCTGGTCTTCCACGACGCGGAGTGAGCGGGTAGCGTCGACATCAGTACCGAATCGGTACTAATGCCGACCCGAGGAGTCCCCATGCCCGCTCCCACCGACGCCGAGTACTTCGACCTCGGAGACCTCACGCTCCAGTCCGGTCACACCCTGCGCGACGCGCGCCTGGCGTACAAGACCTTCGGCGCGCTCAACGCCGACAAGTCGAACGTGATCGTCTACCCCACCTGGTACTCGGGCTGGCACACCGACAACGAGTGGCTGGTCGGCACGGACAAGACGCTCAACCCCGACGAGTACTTCATCGTCATCCCCAACATGCTGGGCAACGGCCTGTCGACCTCGCCGTCGAACGCCGCCTCGCCGTACGACCACGCCCGCTTCCCGCTCGTCACCTTCTACGACCAGGTCGAGGCGCAGCACCGGTTGCTCACCGAGAAGTGGGGGATCTCGACGATCGCGCTGGTCACCGGCTGGTCGATGGGCGCGGGCCAGACCTATCAGTGGGCGGTGAGCCATCCCGAGATGGTCGAGCGGGCGGCGCCCTTCTGCGGGTCGAGCCGCACCGCCCCGCACAACCAGGTGTTCCTGGAGTCGCTGCGGGTGGCGCTGCAGGCCGACGCGGCCTGGGCCGACGGCGACTACGACCCCGCACGGCCGCCGATCAAGGGCCTGCGCGCCTTCGCCCGGATCTACTCGGGCTGGGGCTTCTCCCAAGCCTTCTACTGGCACGAGACGTGGCGCGAGCTCGGCTTCACCTCGCTCGACGATTTCCTCTACGGCTTCTGGGAGCAGTTCTTCCGAGACGGCCGCGACCCCAACAACCTGATCGCGATGATCGGCACGTGGCACGCCGGGAACGTCGGCACCACCCCCGGATTCGACGGTGACCACGAGGCCGCGCTCCGCTCGATCCGGTGCCCGCTGCTCGCGATGCCGGCCGAGAAGGACCTCTACTTCCCTCCGGAGGACGAGGCGTGGGCCTCGCAGTTCATCGAGCACGGCGAGGTCCGTGTGATCCCCGGCGTCTGGGGGCATTTCGCGGGCGGCGGCAAGAACCCCGTCGACACGGCGTTCATCGACGGGGGCCTGCGCGACCTGCTGGCCCGTCCCGGTCGCTCCCAGCTGTAGCCGCTCGTCACGCCCCGTCGACGATGCGGTCGGCGCGGACCGCCGTGGCCTCGATGAGGCGGGCGTTCGCCTCGTCGGAGCCGGCGGCGCGCTCGCGGGCCTCGACGGGCGTGCGCCCGAACCGCATGTGCCGCTCGATGAGTCGCTCGCGCCGCAGCACCGGGTCGATGCGCAGGAACCACACCTCGTCGAGGGCGGCCCGCGCGTGCGGCCACGCGCCGGTGTCGGCGAGCAGGTAGTTGCCCTCCGTCACCACGAGCGGCACGTCCGGCGCCACCTCGATCGCGCCGCCGACGGACGCCTCGAGACCGCGGTCGAACCGGGGCGCATAGACCGTGTCCCCACCGCTGCGCAGGCGCTGCAGCAGGTGCGCGAAGCCGGCACCGTCGAAGGTGTCGATGGCGCCCTTGCGTTCCCAGCTCCCGTGCCGGCGCAGCACGGCGTCGTCGAGGTGGAAGCCGTCCATGGGGACGAGCACCGCGTCGGCGCCGAGCGCCTCGACGAGGCGCTCCGCAAGCGTCGACTTCCCGGACGCGGGCGCGCCGGCGATGCCGAGCAACGCGCGGCCCGGGCGCGTGACGAGCTCCCGTGCGCGCGTGAGCAGTTCGTCCGTCACAGCGTCGCCAGCCATGCCCTCACCCCCGGGTGTCGACACTTCGCGGAGGCGTGCGCCGCCGCGAACCGCAGCGCACCCACCGGCGCATCGCCCCGCGCGATCGCGAAGGCGTACGCCCCGTGCAGCACGTCGCCCGCGCCGAGCGTATCGACCACGGGCACGGTCGGAACCTCTACGGTGCCCGTGGCGCCGTCGATCTCGTACCGGATCGGCCCGGCACCGTCGGAGACCGCGACCACCGCCGGGCCGGTGACGGGGGCACCGTCGGGCGGACGGAAGTCCGCCGAGCAGACGGCGTGCCCCGCGTACATCAGGAGCTCGGCGAACACGGGGCGCCAGCGGCCGGCGTCGAGCACGATCGGCACGGACGCCTCGACGGCGCTCCGCATCGCCGCTCGAGCCGCGGCGGGGCCGTGCCCGTCGAGCAGCAGCACGTCGAATCCCTCGGCGTGGATCGGGGGCACGAGGTCGGGATAGCCGGTGCCGTCGAACGAGACGACCTGCCGGTCGCCCGTGGGGGCGTGCACCGTGACCGCGGAGACGGGCGGGCCGAAGCCCGGCGGCGCGAGGTCGATGAGCTCGACCCCGCACGCCGCCAGGTCCTCGTGCACGAGGTGGGCCAGCGCTCCGTCGCCGACGGGGGCCGCGAGCACCGCCCGCCCGCCGAGCGCGGCGAACACCGCGGCCGCGTTGAGCGCGGGGCCGCCACCGGAGACGTCCTGCCGGACCGCGGTGACCTTGCCGTTGCGCGGGGGCAGCTCCTCCACGCGGGAGATCACGTCGACGGTGGCCAGACCCACGAACAGGCCCGACGGCTTACGGTCCACCCGCGGCCTCCTCGTCGGTCGGCGCGAGCGCGCCGGTCATGAGCGCGACGACCTCGGACATGCTGCGCTGCTTCGGGTCGACGACGGCGGCGCGGCGGCCGAGCCGGTGCACGTGGATCCGGTCGGCGACCTCGAAGACGTGCGGCATGTCGTGGCTGATCAGGATCACGGGCGTGCCGCGATCGCGGATCTGCCGGATCAGATCGATGACCTGCCCCGATTCGCGGACGCCGAGGGCCGCCGTCGGCTCGTCCATGATGATCACCTTCTTGCCGAAGGCTGCCGCCCGCACCACCGCGACGCCCTGCCGCTGGCCGCCGGAGAGCGTTTCGACCGCTTGCGTCGGCGACTTGATGCCGATCTTGAGGTCCGCGAGGTGGCCCGCTGCCGCGTCGCGCATCGCCCTGCGGTCGAGCTGTCGGAACACCGAGCCGAGGATCCCCGGCTTGCGCAGCTCCCGCCCCAGGTAGACATTGGCCGCGATGTCCAGCGCGGGGATCACCGCGAGGTCCTGGTAGACGGTCTCGATCCCCGCGTTGCGGGCGTCGAGCGTGCTCTTGAAGTGGACCGGCGCACCGTCGAGCAGGATCTCGCCCTCGTTCGGGACCAGCGCCCCCGAGAGCGCCTTGATGAGGCTGGACTTGCCGGCTCCGTTGTCGCCGATCACGGCGAGCACCTCGCCGGCGCGGAGCTCGAAGTCGGCGCCCGCGATCGCCTGGACCTGCCCGTACTTCTTGACCAGGCCCTTCGCCTCGAGCACCGGCCTGGCATCCTGCGCGCTCATTGCAGCCTCCTGCGCGAGATCTGGTCCAGCGCAACGGCGGCGATCACGAGGACGCCCGTCGCGATGTTCTGGTAGAGGTTGTCGATCCCGACGAGAGTGAGCCCGTTGCGCAGCACGCCGACGATCAGCGCGCCGACGAGCGTGCCCAGCACCGAGCCGCGGCCGCCGAAGAGGCTGGTGCCGCCGATCACGACCGCGGTGATCGTGTCGAGGTTGGCGGTCTGGAAGGCGTTGGGGTCGGCCGTCGGGATGCGCCCGAGGGCCGCCCACGCCGCGATCGCCGCGATGACGCCCGACGCGAGGTACACGCCGAACACCGTCTTGGAGGTCTTGATGCCCGCCAGCGACGCCGAGACCGGATTGCCGCCCACCGCGTACACGTGCCGGCCGGTGGCCGTGCGGTTGAGCACGTACCAGGCCACCGCGTACACGATCAGCAGCACGAGCAGGCCCAGCGTGAGCGGGAACCCGAAGATCTTGAAGCCCGTACCGAGAGCCGTCAGCGGACCGTCGGCGACGCGGTAGGTCTGCGAGCCGGCGTAGAGCTGCGTGGCCGCCGCGACGATGGTGAACATGCCCAGGGTCACGATGAAGGGCGGCAGCTTGAGCACCGTCACCAGGGCACCGTTGATCGCGCCGATGAGCACGCACACGCCGAGCGCGACGACCATGGCGAGGACCGGGTCGGTGCCGGCCACCTTCGCCAGGACGACGGTGCCGAGCACGCACGTCGCGCCGATCGACAGGTCGATGCCGGCAGTGAGGATGATCAGCGATTGCGCCACCGCCAGGATCCCGATCACCATGGACTGCTGCAGGATCAGCGAGATGTTGTAGCCCGTCGCGAACTGCGGCGTGAGGATGAAGAACACGACGCACGCGACGACGAGCGCCGCGAGCGGTCCGGCGAGCGGCTCACGCAGGAGCCGTTGGAAGGTCGAAGCGGACACGTGTCAGCCCCAGCAGTTCTGCTCGCCCCACGCGGTGTCCTTCGACGGGACGCCGGCGACGGGCTTGTCGGTCACCAGCTGCGAGCCGGTGTTGGTGAATCCGGAAGGCTTGGTGCCGTTCTGGGCGAAGGCGACCACCGCGTCGACGCCCTGCTCGGCCATCTTCGCGGGGAACTGCAGCACCGTGGCGCCGATGATGCCCGCCTTGACGTTCCGGACGCCGGTGCAGCTGCCGTCGACGGAGCCGATCACCAGCTGGCCGGCCTTGCCCGCCTTCTTGGCCGCCTCGTAGCCGCCCGCCGCCGCGGGCTCGTTGATCGTGTACAGCGAGTTGGCGTCCGGGACGCGCTGGAGCAGGTTCTCCATGGCGGTCTGGGCCTTGGTCTGGTCGCCGTTGGTGTTCTCCTTGCCCGCCACCTCGGGGCTGTTCTCCGTGAGGCCGATGCCCTCCAGGAAGCCCTGGTGCCGGAAGGTGTCGACGGTGCCGCCCGGCGTCCCGTCGAGCATGAGGAGCTTGGGGGCCTTCCCCGCGAGCGCGCCCTTGACCCACGCGCCCTGCAGGCGTCCGGCCTCCTTGTTGTCGGTGGCGAAGGTCGCGTCGACGGCGTTCTCCGGATCGGTCGCCGTGTCCAGCGCGATGACGATGACGCCCGCGTCGCGCGCCTTCTTGATCGCCGCCAGGATGCCGCTCGACGAGTTGGGGGTGATGAGGATGCCCTTGACGCCCTGGCTGACCAGGTTCTCGATGGCGGCGACCTGGCCCTCGTTGTCCCCGTCGAACTTGCCCGCGAGCGCGACGAGATTCGCCCCCTTCGCCTCGGCCTCCTTCTTGGCGGCCTCGCGGATCTTCACGAAGAACGGGTTGGTGTCGGTCTTGGTGATGAGGCCGACCTTCACGCCGCCGGAGTCCCCGCCGTCGCGGTTGCAGGCGGCCACGGAGGTGAGGCCGACGGTGAGAGCGCAGCAGATCGCGGCGATGCGCACGGTGTTCCGACTGGTCATGGAAGGCTCCGATCGATTGTGTGATGGATCACATGGTTCCGGGTAGCCAGGACGCTATACCCGCAGTCAGGACCCGCGCAAGGGTTTGCGCAAACGCTTGCGCGTCGTGGAGCGGTGCGGGCATGATGGTGCGATGGGGAACATGGCCGACGTCGCCGCCGCAGCCGGCGTGTCGATCAGCACCGTCTCCCATGTGATCAACGAGACGCGGCGCGTGGATCCGCGCACCCGGGACGCGGTGCTCGAGGCGATCGTGGCCACGGGCTACCGCCGCAACGCGCTCGCCGCCGCGCTCGCCACCTCACGCTCCGGCGTTCTGGCACTGAGCATCTCGGCCTGGCAGAACCCCTACTTCGCGCCGCTCGTGCGCGCCATCGAGTCCCGCGCGGGCGAACTCGGCTACGCCCTGATGATGGGCGACTCGCACGACGATCCGACCATCGAGTCCTCGCTCGTGGGGTCGCTGCTCGATCGGCGCGCGGACGGCCTGATCCTCGCGCCCGCACCCCGCGCCGAGCGCACCACCATTCCGATGATCCGCAGCGCGGGCACCCCCCTGGTCCTCATCGACCGCCTGTCGTCGGCCCCCGTCGACCAGTTGGCCTCGGAGGGCTCCGAACCGGTGGCGCGCCTGACCTCCCACCTCATCGAGCTGGGCCACGTGCAGATCGGCGCGATCACGGGCCGGCGCGGCATCCAGTCCTCCGTCGAGCGCGCCGAGGCCTTCACCACGGCGATGGCCGCCGCGGGACTGCACGCCGCCCCGCGGCACATGCGCTGCGGCGATTCGAGCGTCGATGAGGCGTACACGCAGACTCTCGCGATGTTCCGCGGCCGCGGCCCGCGCCCCACGGCCCTGGTCGTGCTCAACAACGCCATGACGGTCGGTGTGATGCGCGCCCTGCGGGAGCTGGAGTTGCGAGTCCCGCAGGACGTCGCGCTGGTCTGCTACGACGATTTCGAGTGGTCGGACCTGTTCACGCCCGGGCTCACCGCCGTCGCCCAGGACGTCGAGTCGATGGGTCGGCGGGCCGTCGACCTGCTCGTCGAGCGGATCGACGGGTTCGACGGTCCGCGGCGCGTCGAGCGGCTGCCCACCACCTTCCACCACCGGGACTCGTGCGGTTGCGAGCGCGTGCGCGCCGGGGTCTAGTATCGACGGCATGGTCATCTTCTTCGAGATCCTCATGGCGGTGGCATCGGTCGCGATCTTCGCGTTCGCCGTGTTCGTGCTGTACCGCGTCCTCACCGACGGCCAGTAGGCGCCCGTGAGCGACGAGGCCACGCCCCCGTCCGACGCTGCGGCCGGTTCCGGCCAAGAGGCGCTGGACGCTGCGATCGAACGCTCCGAGACCACGTCGTCGCGCAACATCTCGAACCTCCCGGGTCTGCCCCTCGCCGACGACACGGCCAACCTGCGACAGGGCCCCGACCTGCACTCGGGCCTCCTCGGCCTGCTGCCGCTCGTCGGCGTCTGGCGCGGTGAGGGCGAGGGCCACGACGCGTCCGGCGACTACCACTTCGGCCAGCAGATCGTCGTCAGCCACGACGGCCAGAACTTCCTCTCCTGGGAGTCGCGGTCGTGGAAGCTCGACGATCAGGGCGAGTTCTCCGAGCCCGACCTGCGCGAGGCCGGCTTCTGGCGGATCGGCGAGGACGACGAGATCGAGTTCGTCGTCACCCACGCCAGCGGCATCGTCGAGCTGTACTACGGCAAGCCCGTCTCCCAGACCGCGTGGGAGCTCGAGGCCGACGTGGTCATCCGCTCCAAGACCTCCCCGCTGGCCGGCGCGTCCAAGCGCCTGTACGGCCTCGTCGACCAGGGCGGTTCCCTCGCCTACGTCGAGGAGCGCATCGATGCCGACGGTGCGCTCGTCCCCCGCTTGAGTGCCAAACTGAACCGCTACGCCGGCTGACTCCGCTTCCCCCTCCCGGCTGCGGGCAGAACGGGTGCGGGAAGCCATCCGCACCCCTTGCGCGCAGTCGCACCCGGCATGCCGGGTGCGCTCGGGTGAAACGGGGGCGGGAGCCCATCCGCACCCGAAATGACTCGACGCCGTGCCAGCTCTGCACCTCGCCGCGACTTGTCAGTGCGATCACGTAGGTTGACTCCTAAGTCATATTACGTTGCGCGATAGTATCGCGAGGCGATAGGATGTCGATGATTCGCACCTTCAACAACTCGGAGACCGAGGCGATCTGGGATCTCACCTTCACGAAACGAGTCGGCCCACAACTCGCTCAACGGGCGCGCGTCAAACTTCAGCTGTTGGACGCGGCCGGCAGTCTTGAAGACCTGCGGATCCCGCCGGGGAATCGGCTGGAAAAGCTGAGCGGCGATCGCGAAGGCCAGCACAGCATTCGCGTGAACTCCCAGTGGCGCATCTGCTTCCGCTGGGATGAAGGCGCGTTCGATGTCGAACTCGTCGACTACCACTGAAAGGAGCAGCCGTGACCGACTTCCTCCCCAGCCATCCTGGCGAGATTCTGATGGCAGAGTTCCTCGAGCCACTCGGAATCAGCCAGTACGCTCTGGCCAAGGCGGCCGGGGTACCACTGCCTCGGATCAACGCGATCGTCAACGCGAAGCGCTCGATCACTGCCGACACGGGCCTACGCATCTCCCGCGTGCTCGGACTCTCCGAGATGTACTGGATCACCTTGCAGGCGCGGTACGACGCAGATCTGGCGCGGGCACTGATCGCGGACGAACTGGCCGCGATCACACCGCTTGCAGGCTGACCCCGCTTCCACCCGTCCCGGCTGCGGGCAGAACGGGTGCGGGAACCCATCCGCACCCCTTGCGCGCAGTCGCACCCGGCATGCCGGGTGCGCTCGGGTGAAACGGGGGCGGGAGCCCATCCGCACCCGAAATGCCTCGACGCGCGGCCGTCCACTGCTCCGAAGCACGCTGCCCGACCGCGGAATTCATCCGATCGGACGACGCGCCGCGGGCAGCGCGCCGACTACCGTCGAACGATGCGACAACTTCTCGCGATGACGGCTGTCATCACCCTGGTCGCGGGGTGTTCCGCGACACCCGCGAAGCAGGCTGCCGCGCCGACTCCGCCGGCCTCGACCACGGCATCGACCGCCGCGCTCACGGACGCCAACAGCGCCACGGGCAAGGTCGACGGGGTCACCGTCAGGGCCTCCATGCCCGACGGTGCCGCTCCCTCCGGTGAGAAGCTCAGTGTCGCAGCCTCCTCCACGGAGATCCCTGCGGCGAAGGCTCAGGTGGATGGCGTCAAGACGGTGCGAGTCCGGCTCGGGGACTCGGGCGCGCAGCCGACCAAGCCGATCACCCTGACGTTCGATCTCTCCGGCAAGCCGGAACTCGCCGCGAAGTTCAGCGACACGGTGATCCCCGTCGTCGAGTCCGTTTCCGAAGACGGCGACGCGGCCGACCTGGTCCGCGCCACCTGGGATCCCGCCGGCCGCACCGTCACCGCGACGACCACCCACCTCAGCGACTTCCGTCTCGGCGCGATCGACCTCGGCAAGGTCGCGGACGGATTCGCCGCCGCGTACAGATACATCCGCGGCGACTCCACGTCGTCCTGCCGTGCGTCGAGCGAGGTGAAGATCAAGGACACCACGTACACCCTCACCGCTACGACGCCGGGACCCGTGGCGGGCTGCTTGACGAACGCGGGCGGCGCCGTCGCAGTCGACTTCACCAACGCCACACAGCAGTTCTACGCGGTGACATCCACACCCAAAGGCGCGTGGACCAGCACCGTGAGGCCGGACCTGTCCAATCTCGCGGCACGGCTGGCCAGCGCGCTCGGCAATGCGAAGATCTCCGACCTTCTGACCGGACGCGGAACCGGACGACTCACGTTCGGTCCCGGCACCACCCGGGCGACCATCAACCTCCGCGCCGACCCGGCCGCGCTCCAGGCGGCGACGATCATCACCGGCCTGGAGATGCTGACGGGTATGCGCGCGGTCGGCGGGGTGGTCAAGGCCGCTCCCGCGATCCTCGACTCGGGGACCGACCTCTCCACCGTGTCGACCTGCCTCGGTCAGGCGCTCGACTTCGCCGACGCCAAGCCCGGCCAGAAGGTCACCCCGGACGAATTCCGACGGGCCATGTCGACATCCTCCGGCTGCGCGAGCGCTGCGATCGAGGCGGGCGCGAAGAACTCGATCGTCAAGCAGGCGTACAGCACGCTCGGCACCGTCTTCGCGATCACCGGCGACCTGCCGAGCCAGTTGGCGGCGACCGTGACCGGCGCGATCGGCGAGGTGGTCGGCGACAACTCACTCGACTTCGCGCTCACCAGTTCGGCTCCGTCGACCTCCGTCAAGCCCTCAGCCGAGGGGCCGACGACGATCGACCGGGTCCAGGTCGACACCTGGGCCTACGACAAGGTCGGACCCGACACGTACACGATCCCGCGTGGCGGGCCGGCGACGGTGTACTTCCAGTGGAAGGCGTTCAGCGGCAGCGCGGAGACCCGCGGCGACTGCGAGTCGACCATCACCGTCACCGGCGGCGGCACGACGAAGACCAAGATCACGAGCAACTGCGGTTCCTACAACCCCGGAACGTACTTCGAGCTGAGGAACCGCGGCACGTACACCGCGACCATCACCATCGTCCAGAAGGGCGGCGGCACGACCACCGCGACCAAGACGGTCACCCTCCAGTAGGCCCCGGAACCGACGGAAGCCCCCTCCGGGCGTGAACATCACGCGCCGGAGGGGGCTCCGCTATTCCAGGTGGGCGACCGCCGTCAGGCGGCGGCCACCTCCTCAGTCCTGAAATTCACCATTTCTCGGACCACCTCCTTTCGATTGACGTCTTCGACGGTACGCCCGCGCGGCACCGTCGGCAACGGAATTACTCGGAGAGCGAAAGCGCAGGTCAGGAGGTTTTCTCGCCGTACCACTCGGCGAACTGCTTCGACGATGCCCAGCGCGAGTAGGTGGGGCCCTGGGGCCAGCCGTCGGGCACGTCCTGCCACTCCTCCTGGCGACCGTAGGGCAGCACGTCGAGGAGGCCGAAGGTGTAGGACACCTGCTCGGCGCCGCGGCTGAAGGTCTGCCAGAGGTGGTAGACGGTGTCGCCGTCGCGGACGAAGGTGTTGTAGGCGAAGCCGCCTCCGGGGCCGGCGCCCACCTCGGTCCCGAAGTCCGAGCCGTTGGTGGAGTACCAGGTCATGGTGTTCCCGACGCGCTTCTTGTAGGCGAGCACCTCGTCCATCGGGCCGTTGGTGATCACCACCATCCGCGCATCCCAGTTGTCGAGGAACTCCATGCGCGCGTAATGCGCTGTGACACCGGTGCATCCGGGACACTGCCACTCGTTGCCGTCGGTCCACATGTGGTGGTAGGTGATGAGCTGGCTCTTACCGTCGAAGACCTCGGCGAGGCTCACCTCGGAGCCGTCCTCGGCGATCAGCCGGTACTCGGGCAGCCGCACGGCGGGCAGTCGCCGGCGCTGCGCGGCGATGGCATCGAGCTCGCGGGTGGCGGCCTTCTCACGGGCGCGCAACTCGTCGATCTGCTGCTGCCAGGTGTCGCGGTCGACGACGGGCGGGACGGCGGTCATGATGGATTCCTCTCCGGTGATGGATGATTCGCAGGTTCAGGGACGGAAGCGGGTCTGAGCGAACTCGTCGCCGCGGGCGAACGACAGGATCTTGACGGGGCGGACCCCGAAGACGGGCAGCGAGGCGGCGTCGGGGTTCGGGGCCTGCCCGTCGGTGCGATGCCGGAAGCCCGCGTCGTCCACGTCGTAGGGCCAGTCGAGCCGGGACTCCCACATCCGGGCGAGCGTTTCGAGTACGGCGCGATCGGTGCACCGTTCCGCGGAGCCCTCCACGGTCACGTCATGGCCACGCAGGTACTCGTTGCTCCCGGTGGTGAGCACGCAGCGCGGGTTCCGCACCAGGTTCACGGCCTTCTGCTCCTCCCACCCGGTCACGAAGTACAGCGCACCGCCGAGCCACATGGCCGGCAGTGGACAGACGTGCGGACTGCCGTCGGCTCGCACGGTGCTGAGCCAGAACATCTCGGCGTCGTCCAGGATCCGCTCGACGTCCGCCCACGGCGTTGCGACAGCACCCGGGGTACTGAAACCGGTGTGCAGAACCGGAACGGGTCCGATGCTCGTGGTCATGGCGACTCCTTACATGTTCACAGCGTCCACATCTGTTATGTTCACACCGTACACTTGAGCGACAGGGGACACAAGGGGATGGCGTACCACCACGGCGACCTCGCACAGGCACTCGTCGACGCGGGCCTGGAGGTCACGCGCGGCGGCGGACCGTCGGCGTTGACCATCCGCGAGGTCACCCGCCGCGTGGGCGTCAGCCCGAACGCCGCCTATCGTCATTTCCCTGACCGCCTCGCTCTGCTCCGCGCCGTGAGTACCGCGATCGAGCAGCGCATGGCCGACGCGATGCCCGTCCACCCGGACCAGGGCCCGAAGGACCGACTGCGCGCAGTGGGCCTCGGCTACATCGCCTTCGCGCTCGCCGAGCCCGGCTGGTTCTCGGTCTGCTTCTTCGGCGACGAGGCCCCCGATCCCGAGTCGCTGAGCGGCATTCCGCCGTACGTCGCGCTGTCCGAGTCACTCGACCTCATGGTGCACGCGGGCCTGTTGCGCCCCGAGTCCCGACGGTCCGCCACCTGGTCCTGCTGGTCGATGGTGCACGGCTTCGCCGAGATGGCGCTGCGCGGACCGCTGCACCACCTCCCCGGCGATCAGCAGTGGCCGCTGGCCGAGGCCGCCGTCGACACCGCGATCACCGGAATCCTGCGCGACTGAGCCCTCGGGGGCACGATGGGGGCATGACGGATTCCCCCGTGTGGCTGGTGACCGGCGCGTCGAAGGGCATCGGGCTCGAGGTGGTGAAGGCTGCGCTCGCGAGCGGCGCCCGGGTCGCGGCCACCACCCGTAGCCCCGAGAAGCTCTCCGCCGAACTGCGCGATCCGAACCTGCTGGCGCTCGCCGTCGACCTCACCGACGAGCACGACGTGCGCCGCGCCGTCGCCCAGGTGCAGACGGAGTTCGGGCACATCGACGTGCTCGTCAACAACGCCGGGTACTCGCTGCTCGGCGCGGTCGAGGAGGTCTCACTCGCGGACGTGCGGGCCAACTTCGACATCAACGTCTTCGGCGTCCTGACGATGACCCGTGCCGTCCTGCCCGGCATGCGCGACCGAGGCAGCGGCCGGATCCTCAACCTCGCCTCGATCTCCGCGAGCGTCACCGGTCCGGCGCAGGGGATCTACAGCGCGACCAAGGCAGCGGTCCTCATGCTCACCGAGGCCCTCGACGCCGAGATCGCCCCGCTCGGCCTGCACGCCACGGCGATCTGCCCCGGCGGCGTGCGCACCGACTTCCTCGACGCCTCGTCCATGCGCCGCCCCGAGGTCACGATTCCGGGCTACGACGGGGTGGCCCGCACGCTCGCGGCCCTGGACCGGCTCAACCACAGCCAGGGCGGCGACCCGGCGCGGCTGGCCGGCGCCCTGGTGCAGATCTCCGCCCTGCCCGATCCACCGTCCCGGATCTACCTGGGAACCGATGCGCTGCACGCGATCCTGCACAAGTCCGACGAGGTCCGCGCCGACGCGGAGCGCTACGCCGACGTGAGCCGCTCGATCACCAGCTGACGCACCCCGTCGGGCGGCCCCGCATGCCCCGCCACCACGACGGTGCGACCGGGGAACAGCCCTGAAGGGTCGAGGATCTCGGCCAGCAGCCGCGCCGCGTCGGCCCGGTCCAGGTGCTCCGTCGGCTCGTCCAGCAGGACGCCGGCGACGTCACTCACCAGGGCACGCGCCAGCAGTAGTCGCCGGCGCTGTCCGCCCGACAGGGAGTCCGCGCCGTGCTCGAGCGGGGTCCGCACGCCGTGGGGGAGGGAGTCCGTCCACTCCCCCAGTCCGACTCGCCGCAGCGCGGCGTCGACCTCCGCGTCGGTCGCGTCCCCGCGCGCCACCCGCACGTTCTCGGCCACCGTCGTCGCGAAGACGTGCGCCGCCTCACCGAAGAACCCCACCGCCGTAGGGAGATCCGCGAACCGGGACGCGGGAGAGCCGTCGACGAGCACCTCGCCGCCGCGCTCATCGAGGCCCGCGAGCGCGAGCAGCAGCGTCGTCTTGCCCGCGCCGGACTCGCCGCGCACGACGAGCCGGTCGCCCGGCGCCAGCTCCAGGCCGCCGAGCCGGAGCGCGGGATGCGCGGGTACCGAGGCGGTTCCGGAGGGCACCGCGGAGAGTGTCAGCAGCGGCGCGAGCCGACCGGCCGCATCGACGGAGCGGACGTACTGACGGGCCGCATCGGGCAGGGTCGACACCGCCTCGAAGGCGCTCAGCGGCAGCAGGATCAGGATGCCCAGCGTCGTGGCGTCGACGGGGCCGGCACGGGTACCGGCGACCAACAACGCCGCGATCACCGCCAGGCCCACGGCCAGCGGCACGGCCGCGTCCGCGAGCGCGCCGGTGCGGGCGGACCGGTCGACGGCGGACCGTCGGGCGTCCTCCGCGCGGGCGGCGCGGGCCCGCACCTCGTCGAGCCGTCCGGCGACGGCGAGCTCGCCCGCGTGGTCCAGGACCGCGGAGGCGGCGGCGCCGAAGGCCTCACTCCCGGCGGCCTCGGCGGCGGCCCGTGCGCGCGTCGCGCGCGCGACCGCCCAGGGCACGAGAACCCCCGCCAGCAGTAGGCATCCGGCCAGTATGAAACCTGCCCGCGGGTCGACGAACCCCAGCCAGCCCACCGCGGCGCCCGATACGACGACGGCGACCGCGACGGGGATCACGGTGCGCACCAGCGCATCCCCCACGGCGTCGACGTCTGCGCCGGTGCGGGCCAACAGCTCACCGTCGGAGAGCCGGACGGATTCGGAGGGCGCGGCGCGCGAGAGGCGCGTGTACAGCGCGACCCGCAGTTCCGTCAGCCCGGAGAGCGCGACCCGGTGCGCGGCGAGGCGCTCGACGTACCGCATCAGGCCCCGCGTGATGCCCAGCGCACGCACCGCGGTGACTGCGACGGAGAGCGTGAGCACCGGCGGCATGGTCCACGCCATCGTGATCAACCACGCCGACAACCCGGCGAGCGCCAGCGCGCTGCCCGCGGTGAGCACGCCCGCACCGATCGCGGCCAGGACCGCGAGCGGGCGGGAGCGCAGGGCGCGCAGGCAGATCAGCAGGTCACGCACGGACGACCTCCAGCACGTCGTCGGCGGCGGCGAGCACCTGGGCGTCATGCGCGACGAGCACGACCACCGCCCCGGCGTCGGCCCGCGCGCGCAGCTCCGCCAGCACGCGCGCCGAGAGCTCCTCGTCGAGATGGGCGGTGGGCTCGTCGAACAGGAGCACGGAGCGACCCAGCGCGAGCGTGCGGGCCAGCGCGAGCCGCTGCCGCTGACCCGCCGAGAGCCCGGCCCCACCGACGCCCACCGCACGATCCCAACCCGCCTCGGCCACCACCTCGTCGAGCCCCGCGGCGGCCACGACCTCCGGAACGGTCCGCGGGTCGGGGGCGCCGAGCAGAGTGAAATTGTGTGCCAGCGTGCCCGGTTCGAGGTACGGGTGCTGCGGACACCACGCCACGTGCGCCCACCAGTCGGGGCCGCCGGCCAGCGGTGCACCCCCGTTCCCCGGGCCGTCGACCGCCCCGGTAGCGCCCGGGGCCTCTGTCACGGCATCGCTCACGACGGTGACCGTCCCCGCGTCCGGCACCGCCAACCCGGCGAGCACGGTGAGCAGCGTCGACTTGCCGGACCCGTTGGGCCCGGTCAGCGCGGTGATCCGGCCCGGCCGGAAGGTCCCGTCGAAGCCCGATGGTGCCTCCCCGTCCCGCCCGGCCACGCTCACGCCCCGCGCGACGAGCACGCCGGGTCGCGTGCTGCCCTGCGACGGTGCGGGTTCCGGCGCGTCCAGCAGTGCGAACACCCGGGAGGTGGCCTCCACGCCCTGCTCGGCGGCGTGGAAGCTCGCACCCACCCGGCGCAACGGCTGATACACCTCGGGCGCCAGGATCAGGGCGAACACACCGGCGAACAAGGACATCTCGCCGAACACGAGACGCAGGCCGATGCCCACCGCCACCAGCGCGACGCAGAGCGTGGCGAGCAGCTCCAGCGCCATCGAGGAGAGGAAGGCGATGCGCAGGGCGGACATCGTCTCGGCGGCGTTGCGCTCCCCCAGCTCCCGAACGGTGCGTTCCGGTCCACGCTGCCGTCCCAGTGCCCGCAGCGTCGGCAGGCCGGCGACCAGGTCGAGCAGGCGCGAGGACAGCCGCGCCATCGCCGCGAGGCGGCGGCGGGTGCGGTCACGAGTGAGCAGGCCGATCAGCACCATGAAGATCGGCAGCAGCGGCAGCGTACCGAGCGCGACGGCACCGGAGATCGGGTCGGCGACGAACATCGCGATCACCAGCGCCGGCGTCGCGATCACACTGAGCGCCAGCGCCGGGACGTAGCCCGTGAGGTACGGCGGCAGGTCGTCGAGGCCGCGGGTCAGCGCGGTCCGCAACTCCTCCCGGTCCACCGGCGACCGGCCGGGCCCGACCGCACCCAGTGCGGCGGAGCGCAGTTCGGAGACCACGCGGTCGGCGGCGCGGTGCTCGATGCGCGACCGCACGAGCGTCACCACCACGCGCACCGCGACCGCGCCGGCCACGAGCGCGATCGGGCCGGGCAGGTCGTGCGGTCCCGTCACCAGCCGGGAGAGCACGATCGCGACGCCGTACGCCAGGGCGATGATCGCAGCGGTCTCGATGACACCGCACGCGATCACGACCGTCATCAGCCCGCGCGAGCTGCGCGCGTACCGGAGCAGCCGCGGGTCGATCGGCCCGGAGCGGCGCGCGGTGTCAGGCACGCGGGCTGAGCCCGATCGACGGCGGGATCTGCGCCGTGGAGATCCGCCTGCGGAACACGATGTAGCTCCACGCCTGGTAGATCATCACCAGTGGCAGCAACACGACGGTGCACCAGGACATCACGACGAGCGTGTAGTGCGAGGACGCCGCGGCCTCGATGCTGATCGACCGCGCCGGATCGGTCGCGTTCAGCACGTTCGGGAACAGCGCACCGAAGAGCAGCACGCTCACGCCGATCACCGCGAGCGACGTGGACAGGAAGGCGGCCAGCTCACGGTCGGCGCGGATCGACAGCCCCGCCGCGATCAGGGCCGCCGCGGCCAGCGCCACCATCGCCCAGGTCCACCCCTTGCCGTGCGCGAACTGCGTCCACACCACGAATGCCGCGCCGATCACGGTGACCGGCAACCAGATCCGCGCCGCGAACCGCCGGGCGTCCACCCGGACGTCACCGTCGGACTTGAGCGCGACGAAGACGGCTCCGTGCAGGAGGAACAGGCCCAGTAGGGCGACCCCGCCCAACAGCCCGTAGGGGTTCAGCAGGTCCCAGACGTCCGAGGTCATCCGGCCCCGTCCGTCGATGTGCACCCCGTGGACGATGTTCGCGAACACCAGTCCCCACGCGAAGGCGGGAATCCAGGAGCCGAGGCCGATGCCGACGTCGGCCCAGCCGCGCCAACGCGGGTCGTCGATCTTGCCGCGCCACTCGATCGCGCAGACCCGGACGATGAGCCCCACCAGGATCGCGAGCAGCACGAGGTAGAAGCCCGAGAACACCGTGGCGTACCAGACCGGGAACGCGGCGAACATCGCTGCGCCGGCGGTGATCAACCACACCTCGTTGCCGTCCCATACGGGACCGATCGTGTTGAGCAGCACGCGGCGACGCTGCTCGGCGTCGGGGTGGTTGCGCTTGCGCCCGAGGATCGGCATGAGCATGCCGACGCCGAAGTCGAAGCCGTCCAGCACGAAGTAGCCGGTGAACAGGAAACCGATCGCGAGGAACCAGTAGTCGGGAAGTGTCATGACCGCCTCCTAGTACGCGAACGAGAGTTGATCGGACGAGGACTTCTTCGCGCCGGTGCCGTCCGCACCGTCGGGACCGTCGCCGCCGGGCGGCGCACCGTCGTCGTGGTCGTCGTGCCCGTCGAGCGGGCTGTGCAGGTCCGGCCCCTGGATCACGTACCGGCGCAACAGCAGGAACCACAGGATGTACAGCACCCCGTAGACGGCGGCGAAGGTGATGATCGAGAAGGCCATCATCGCGGTCGAGTGGCCGGAGACGGCCTGCGAGACCATGAGCCGGATCGTCGGGTCGCCGTTCGGATTCGGCGCCACCACCCACGGCTGGCGGCCCATCTCGGTGAACACCCAGCCGCAGCTGTTGGCCAGGAAGGGGGTGGGCAGGGCGATCAGGCAGAGCCTGCTGAACCACTTCGACGACGGGACCCGCCCCTTGCGGGTGACCCACAGGCCGGCGAGCGCGAGCACACCGGAGCCGACGGACCAGCCCATCATGAACCGGAAGGCCCAGTACGAGACGAACAGGTTGGGCCGGTAGTCGCCGGGACCGAACTTCTCGACGTACTCCTGCTGCAGCTCGGTGACGCCCTTGAGCGTCGAGTTCGGGTCGCCGTTGGCGAGGAACGAGGTCAGGTACGGCACCTGGATGAGGTGCTGCACCGACTCGCAGTTGTTGTGCGTCCCCACGGTGAGGATCGAGAACGAGGCGGCGGTCTCGGTGTGACACAGCGATTCCGCCGACGCCATCTTCATCGGTTGCTGCTCGAACATGAGCTTCGCCTGCGCGTCGCCGGTGATGCCCAGCCCCACCGCGGAGACGATCATCACGCCCAGGCCGAACCGCGTGACGGGGCGGAAGGAGTGCGCCAATTCGATCGCGTCCGCGTCGCCGCGGCGCATGCCGCGCACCATCCACCAGCCGCCGATCGCGGCGACGAAGGTGCCCGCGGTGAGCCACGCACCGAACACCGTGTGCGGGAACGCCGCCAACGCGGTCGAGTTGGTGAGCACCGACCAGATGCTGGTGAGCTCCGCGCGGTTCTTCTCCGGATTGAAGGTGGCGCCCACGGGGTGCTGCATCCACGAGTTCGCGGCGATGATGAAGAACGCGGAGGCATTCACCCCCAACGCGACCATCCAGATGCAGCCCAGGTGGACGAGTCTGGGCAGCCGGGTCCAGCCGAAGATCCACAGGCCGATGAAGGTCGACTCCATGAAGAAGGCGACGAGGCCCTCCAGCGCGAGCGGCGCACCGAAGACATCGCCGACGAACTTGCTGTACTCGCTCCAGGCCATCCCGAACTGGAACTCCTGGACGAGGCCGGTGGCCACACCGAGGGCGAAGTTGATGAGGAAGAGCTTGCCGAAGAAGTTGGTGGCCTTGAGCCAGGCGTTCTTACCGGTGATCAGCCACGCCGTCTGCATCGCGGCCACCATCGGCGCGAGGCCGATGGTCAGCGGGACCAGGATGAAGTGCATGACCGTGGTCATGCCGAACTGCCAGCGGGCGATGTCGAGTGCGGTCATTCGCGCTCCCTGGGCCGAGGGATTATTACTACACGCCGTAGTGCTAACTGGGATAGTAGACGCCCACCCCCCGGAAGTCGAGGTACTTGTCCCAGGTCACACCCTAGAAGAGTCACCCCGCTTCGCACCGCGCTTCTCCACACGCTTCTGGTGCACGATGCTCGCGACCAGCACGATCGCCGCCAGGGCGGTCGACAGCCCGACGGAGCTGCGCTGGTCCGGGTCCAGGATCATCGCGACGATCACGAAGACGATGAACGCGATCACCGCGTAGGTCAGCCACGGGAACAGCCACATCCGGATCGGCGCCGGCTCCGTGGCGCGCCGCCGCAGCGCGATCTGACTGATGGCGATCACGAGGTACACGAACAGCGCCACCGCGCCCGTCGTCGCCAACAGGTAGCCGAACAGCTTGTCCGGCAGCACGTAGTTGCCGATCACCGCCAGGAATCCCAGCGCCATCGACGCGAGCACCGCGACGGCCGGTACCCCGCGCGCCGTCGTCCGGCCCGCCGCACGGGGAGCGTCCCCGCGCCGCGCCAGCGAGTACAGCATCCGGGACGCGGTGTAGAGCGCGCTGTTGAGGCAGGACGCGACCGCGACCAGGACCACCACGTCCATGATCCCGGCGGCGGCCGGGATGTTCATCGCCTTGAGCACGGCCTGGTACGAGCCCGTCGCACCGTCGACGGAGTTCCACGGGACGAGGGCGACCACCACGAAGATCGAGCCCAGGTAGAACAGGCAGATCCGCCAGACCACCGAGTTCACGGCCTTGGTGATCCCCTTCTCCGGGTTCGGCGACTCGGCGGCGGCGATGGTCACGATCTCGGAACCCATGAACGTGAACATCGTGGTGAGCATCGCCGCCAGCACCGCTTTCACGCCGTTCGGCATGAATCCACCGGTGTCCCAGAGATGACTCACGCCGGAGACGCTCGACCCCGGCAGCACCCCGAAGATCGCGAGCGCGCCCAGCACCAGGAAGGCGGCGATCGCCACCACCTTGATCAGCGCGAACCAGAACTCGAATTCGCCGTAGTTGCCGACCGAGAAGAGGTTCGTGGCGGTGAGCAGGACCACCACGACCAACGCCCACGACCACTGGGGCCCGCCCACCACCTTGGACAGGATCACCGCCGCGGCCGTGGCCTCGACCGGGATCACCAGCACCCAGAACAGCCAGTACAGCCAACCGATCGTCGAACCCGCCCAGCGGCCGAGGGCCCGCTCGGCGTACGTGGAGAAGGAGCCCGTGTCCGGCTGGGCCGTCGCCATCTCGCCCAGCATGCGCATCACGAGGATCACCATCAGCCCGGCGAGGGTGTACGAGATCAGCACCGCCGGGCCCGCCAGCTTGATCGCGTTCGCGGAGCCCACGAACAGGCCGGCCCCGATCACCCCGGCGATCGAGATCATCGTGATGTGCCTGGGCTTCAGGCTGGTTCCCAGCTGATCGCCGTCGACCTCGGTATCGGTACGCGTGCTCATCATCGGCACGCTAATCCGATCGGGCCGTCCGCACCGGCGGTGTCAGGATTGTCCGGAACGCCTACGGCGTGTTGTGGATCCCCGCGTCGATGAGGGAGCGCACGGTCTCGTCCATCGGTGCGTCGGGCAGCTTCCGCCCGTCCAGGGTGTGCACGCGGGCGCACAGCGTGATCGAGGAGACGAGCCACACCCCGTCGTTCATTACCAGGTCCGCCGGGAAGAGCGGCTCGATCGCGGTGGCGACGCCCTTGTCCTCCGCGGCGTCGAACAGTGCGCGCACGGTGGTTCCCGGCAGAATGCCCTGCTCCTCGGGCGGTGTCACGAGCGTGCGCCCGCGTGCGATCACGACGGTGGCCCGGGGCGCCTCGAGCACCCGGCCCTCACTGGAGGTGAAGATCACGTCGTCGGCGCCCTGCTCCGCGGCGTATCGCGCGGCGGCCATGTTCACCGCGTAGGACAGCGTCTTCGCGCCCAGCAGCAGCCACGGCGCGTCCGTGCCCAGCCCCGTCGAGTAGCCGCGGCTCAGCGTGATCGCGGAGACGCCCTCCGTGCGGGCCCGCACCGCCCGCTCGGGGAGCGGCGACACCGACACGTAGGCCGTGGGCGTACCCGGCACGGACTCCCGGCCCCGCGTGTAGACGAGCCGCAGCGCGCCCTCCGCGCCGCCGGATTCCTCGCCGTAGAGCATCGCGGCGCGCTGCATGGCCGCCCACCAGGCACCGTCGTTGATCGCGGGGAGCCCGAGCGCCGCGGCCGAGCGGGCCAGGCGGTCGAGGTGCGCACGCCCCTTGAGCGGCGCACCGTCGCGCACGAGCACGGTCTCGAAGCACCCGTCGCCCCGGACCGCCCCGAGATCGTCGGCGTAGAGCAGCGGCGAATCGGGAGCACGTACCGAACCGTCCAGAGTGACCACCACGGATGCCATGGCGGCAACACTATTCGACGCCCCGGAGCCCCGCTCGGGCAGCGCGCGTAGGCTGAAGAGGTGGCGATCGACGTTCATTCCGCGTCCGGCATCATGAATCCCGAGGACACCCCCGATGCCGGTGTGACCTGGCATTTCGGTGATCCGTTCGGAGAGCAGCGGGCCGCGGAGCGCGGCGCGGCGGTGATCGACCGCTCGCACCGCCGGGTGATCACACTGACCGGTACCGAGCGGCTGAGCTGGCTGCACTCCATCACCAGCCAGCACCTGACGCACCTGCCCGACCGCACCGCGACCCAGGACCTCAACCTGGACGGCAGCGGCCGCGTGCTCGACCACTTCCACCTCATCGACGTCGACGGCACCACCTACCTCGACACCGAGCCGGCGGCGCTCGCCCCCGCGGAGGCGCCGCTCAGCCCGGACCTCGCGACCTACCTGCAGCGCATGGTGTTCCGCTCCGACGTGCAGGTGCAGGCGCGGCCCGACCTCGCGGTGCTCACCGTGATCGGTCCGGACGCGGAGGCCGTGGCGGCGAAGGTCGACGGAGTCCGCCGCGCCGAACCCGGCGAGGTGAACCTCATCGTCCCGCGGGAGGAGCTCCGCGCCTCCTTCGACGCGCTCGTCGACGCCGGGGCGCGCCCGGCGGGCACCTGGGCCTACGAAGCCCGACGGGTCGCCGCCGCTCGTGCCCGGCAGGGCCTCGACACCGACGTCAAGACCATCCCGCACGAGACGGACTGGATCGCCACCGCCGTGCACCTCGACAAGGGCTGCTACCGCGGACAGGAAACGATCGCGCGGGTGCACAACCTGGGCCGGCCACCGCGCCGCCTGGTCCTGCTCCACCTCGACGGTTCCGCCGACGCGCGGCCCGCGACGGGCGACCCCGTGACGCTGGACGGACGCACCGTGGGGCGGCTCGGCACCGTCGTCGAGCACGCCGACTACGGGCCCATCGCCCTCGCCCTGATCAAACGGTCGATCCCCGACGACGCGAAACTCGACGCCGGCGGCGCCGCCGCGGCGATCGACACCGAGGTCACCCCGTCCGCGGACGCCGGCGAACAGGCCGGACGGTCCGCCGTCGACCGGCTGCGCGGCCGGTGACGCCGACCCGCGTCCTCGCGGTCTGCGTCGTCGATGAGGAACTCCGGCTCGACTCCCGCAAGCCGGACCAGCGCACCGCGATCGACAAGCGGCCCGCCGACGGCCCCGTCGAGGTGGGCCCGCTGGGCCCGACCACCGACCACGTGTGCGACACCAGGCACCACGGCGGCCACGAGCAGGCGGTGTACGCCTACTCGGACCACGAGGCGCGGCGCTGGGCACAGGAGCTCGGCCGCGACCTCCCGCTCGGCTGGTTCGGCGAGAACCTGCGCCTCGAGGGCGACACCACCGACCTCGTCGTCGGCACCAGGCTCCGTGTCGGGGACGCGCTCGAGCTCGAGGCGACCATCCCCCGCACCCCGTGCCGGACCTTCGCACTGTGGTCCGGCGAGGACGGCTGGGTCAAGAGGTTCACCGCGCGCGGCGACAGCGGCGCCTACTTCCGCGTCCTGACCCCAGGCCCCGTCGCCGCCGGCGACCCGGTCACCGTCATCCACGTCCCCGAGCACGGAGCGACGATCCGTGACCTGTTCGTCGGGTCACGGCCCGACCGGTTGCGGGCGCTCCTCATGGTCGATGACCTGCCCCCGAAGGTCGAACGGGACGCCGCGCGGGCCCTCCAACGCGCCGACTGACACCCAGGCGGCAGCACCATCGGCGGGAGCACGCTAAACTGGGCATCAGGAAGAATTAGTAGACGGAGAAAGGGGCCGCCACCCGCCGGGCAATCCGGTAGTTGGCCGCCCCTTCATTGCGCAAGGGGGTCCCCCATGGGCCGCGGCCGGGCAAAGGCGAAGCAGACCAAGGTTGCACGCGAACTCAAGTACAGCTCGCCCAGCACTGACCTGAAAAGGCTGCAGGACGAGCTGGCGACGGGTGAGAACGAGGAGGCCGATGTGATCGCCTCGCACCCCGAGTGGAGCGACGTCGCGGGCGATCCTTACCGCGAGGACGAGTGGCGCCGCGCCTGACGCGCGCCGCACCCTCCAGCTAGCACCCCCGCCTCTAGGCACCGTGACCACGGGTCACGGTGCCTATGGCGTTGTCTTCAGAACTTCGGGTGGGAGCCGCTCAGGACGGCCCGCTCCCCCGCACCGTCGGACTTCTTGATCGTGCCCAGGACCCAGCTGTCGATGTGGCGTGCCGTGAGCACGGCCAGCGCGCGGTCCACGTCCTCGGGCGCCACGATCGCGACCATGCCGACGCCCATGTTGAAGGTCTTCTCCATCTCGGCCTGCTCCACGCGGCCGCGCTGGGCGATCAGGGCGAACACCGCCGACGGGCTCCACGTGTTGCGGTCCAGTTCGGCGACGAGACCCTCCGGGATCACGCGCCCCAGGTTCGCCTCGAGGCCGCCGCCGGTCACGTGGCAGAAGGTGCGCACCTGCGTCTCCTGCGTGAGCCGCAGGCAGTCCAGGGCGTAGATGGCGGTGGGCTCGAGCAACTCCTCGCCGAGCGTGCGGCCGAACTCCTCGACATAGCCGCCGAGGTCCATGTGGCCCCAGTCCAGCAACACCTTGCGGGCCAGGCTGTAGCCGTTGCTGTGCAGGCCCGAGCTCTTCATCGCGATGACGACGTCGCCCGCGCGCACGTTGTCCGGGCCCAGCACCTCGTCGGCCTCGACGACGCCGACGCCCGTCGCGGACAGGTCGTACTCCCCCTCGGCCATGAGTCCGGGGTGCTCGGCGGTCTCGCCGCCCAGGAGGGCGCAGCCGGCGCGGACGCAGCCCTCGGCGATGCCGCCGACGAGCTCGGCGACCGTCTCCGGGACGACCTTGCCCACAGCGATGTAGTCCTGCAGGAACAGCGGCTCGGCGCCGGTCACGACGAGGTCGTCGACGACCATCGCGACCAGGTCGATGCCCACGGTGTCGTGCTTGCCCATCGCCTGGGCCACGGCGATCTTGGTACCGACGCCGTCGGTCGAGGCCGCGAGCACCGGCTCCCGGTACTTCTTGAGGGCGAACAGGCCGGCGAAGCCGCCCAGGCCGCCCAGGACCTCGGGCCGCGTGGCGCGCTTGGCGTGCGGCTTGAAGAGTTCGACGGCCCGGTCACCGGCCTCGATGTCGACTCCTGCTGCGGCGTACGAGGCGCCCTGCGGCGGCTGGGTGTTGGAATCCGTCACGGATGCATAGGCTACCGGACTGCGCCCGCCGAGGCCCCCGCCGGACTGCGCGGCAGCCCCGTCAGGGACGCCGGAGAGCCGATGCGTTGTCGTTGTCGGCCTGCAGCGGGTCGCCCTCCGCGGCGCCCGCCTTGAGCATGTTCTCCAGCACGGCCTTGCCCATCGACGTGGACTCGGGCAGCGGGATCGGGTAGACCCCGTCGAAGCAGGCGCGGCACATCGACTCGCCCTCGTGCTCCGTCGCGGCGGTCATCTCGTCCAAGGAGATGTAGCCCAGCGAGTCGGCGCCGATCGCGGCCCGCACGGACTCGACCATCGCCTCGAAGGAGTCTGCGCCGCCGCCGTTGGCGATGAGCTCCGCCGGGGAGGCGAAGTCGATGCCGTAGAAGCACGGCCACTTCACCGGCGAGGACGCGATGCGCACGTGGATCT
Source organism: Tsukamurella pseudospumae (assembly GCF_001575205.1). Lineage (GTDB taxonomy): Bacteria > Actinomycetota > Actinomycetes > Mycobacteriales > Mycobacteriaceae > Tsukamurella > Tsukamurella pseudospumae. Next base: position 341,520 of record NZ_LSRE01000012.1, on the reverse strand, counting down.
CGGCCGCACCCGCCTCGCGGAGCATGCGGATCAGCGCACGCTGGGTGTTGCCGCGCACGATCGAGTCGTCGACGACGACGAGCCGCTTGCCGCGGATCACTTCCTTGAGCGGATTGAGCTTGAGCCGGATGCCCAGCTGGCGGATGGTCTGGCTGGGCTGGATGAAGGTGCGGCCCACGTAGGCGTTCTTCATCAATCCCTGGCCGTAGGGGATGCCGGACTCCTGCGCGTAGCCGACGGCCGCCGGGGTGCCGGACTCCGGCACGGGGATCACCAGGTCGCCGTTGGCGGGATGCTCCCGGGCCAGTCGGCGGCCGATGTCGACACGGGTCGAGTGCACGGACCGGCCCTGGATCACGGAGTCGGGCCGGGCCAGGTAGACGTACTCGAAGATGCAGGTCTTCGGCGTCGGCTGGGCGAAGCGGGTGGACCGCACGCCGTCCTCGTCGATGGCGAGCAGTTCGCCCGGCTCGATGTCGCGCACGAACGACGCGCCGACGATGTCGAACGCGGCGGTCTCGGAGGCCACGACCCAGCCGCGGTCCAGACGGCCGAGGGACAGCGGGCGGACGCCGTGCGGGTCGCGCGCCGCGTACAGCGTGTGCTCGTCCATGAAGGTCAGGCAGAAGGCGCCCTGCACCGTGGGCAGCAGCTCCATCGCGGCCTGCTCCAGCGTGCGGTCGGCCGCGGCGTGGGCCAGCAGTGCCGTCAGGATGTCCGAGTCGGAGGTGGCGGCGTTCCGACCGCCGGCCACGCCCAGTTCGGCGGCACGCGTCGCCAGTTCGGCGGTGTTGACCAGGTTGCCGTTGTGGCCGAGCGCCACGCCGTTGCCGGCGCTGGTGGTACGGAAGATCGGCTGGCTGTTCTCCCAGGTGGTGGAGCCGGTGGTCGAGTAGCGGCAGTGGCCGATCGCGACGTGTCCGGGCATCGAGCTCAGCGTCTGCTCGTCGAACACCTGGCTCACGAGACCCAGGTCCTTGAACACGAGCACCTGCTGGCCGTCACCGACTGCGATGCCCGCGGCCTCCTGGCCGCGGTGCTGCAGGGCGTACAGGCCGTAGTACGAGAGCTTCGCCACGTCCTCACCGGTGGCCCAGACGCCGAAGACGCCGCACTCCTCCCGGGGCTCGCGCTCCTGCCCGTCATCGAGGGGACCGGTGGTGGAATCGACGACGGTGAGCGGAAGCTGCTGCACGGCTACTCCTGGGGCTGGCTGGGGGCGGGCCTCATTCGATTGTAGGACCGATTCGGTAGTTGGAACGAATCGGTGAGTAGGTTTCTTCCGGAAGGACGGTGTGATGGCGAAGACGATCGACCCCGCGGAGATGCGCGCCGCGGTGCTGGCCGTACGGGACTGGCTGACCGACGACGAGGCACCCGAACCGCCCCGACGCACCGTCGCCGCGGCGGTCAGGTCGACCGCCCGCACGCTGGCGCAGGACGCCCCCGGCGGGTCGGTGGAGGTGCGGGTGCCGCCCTTCGTCGCGGTCCAGTGCGTCGACGGTCCGCGGCACACCCGCGGCACGCCCCCGAACGTCGTGGAGTGCGCGCCGCGCGTGTGGCTGCGGCTGGCGACGGGCCTCGTCACCGTCGACGAGGCGACGGAAGCCGCCGACCTGATGGCCAGCGGCTCCCGTGCGGGCGAGATCGCCCGGTACCTCCCCGTCCTGCGCCTGTAGCGGAGGAGGTCAGTACGCCGTCGATCCGCGGGGCACGAGCCGGCCGACGCCGGGCGGCAGGGCGGGCGGATCGGTCCCGCGCAACGTGGCGATCAGCGTCGTCACCGCTCGGCGCGCCAGTTCCTCGGGCTGCAGGTCGACGGCGGTGAGGTCGGCCGCGCGGGCCTCCTCGGCGTCGGAGCCGACCGCGATCCGAACGGCGCCGGGCACCTCGTGGCCGAGTTCCCGCAGCCGTGCGACCGCCCCGACCGCAGGCGCGGCGGCGAGGCAGAACAGGGCGTCGGGGGCACCGTCGACCCCCGGGACGGAACCGGGCGGAAACCATCGGTCCACGGCGTCCCGTCCGGCCTCGACGCCGATGGAGTCGACGTGCCGCACCACGCGAGCGGGCATCCCGCGGGCGGCACACCACCGGCGGTAGACCTCGACGGACCTCAGTGACCACTCGTCCCGCTCGTCCGCGGCCAGGAAGGCGATCTCGCGGGCGCCCGCGGCGACGAGGTGCTCGAGCACATCGACGGTGAGCCGCTCGGTCTCGATCCCGACGTGTCCGGGGGCGTCGTCGTCCCAGGTCCCGTCGTCGCGTGGGGGCAGTCCGACGGTGACGCAGGGCGTCCCGATCCGCTCGCACAGGTCGATCAGCGGGTCGTCGAGGGTCGGCTCGGTGAGCAGTATCCCCTCGGCCGCGAGGGCGGCGGACGGCGCGTCGTCGCGCGCGGGGTCGCCGACGAGCATGAGGCAGTACCCCGCGTCGAGCGCGGCCATCGCCGCCGCCCCGGCGAGCCGGAGGAAGTAGTCCACGCCGGTCAATTGATCCGGCGCGATCCGGTCCAGCGGACGCGCGACGAGGGCGAGCACGCTGAGCCGGTTGCGCCGCAGCCCCTGGGCGAGCACGTCGGGCCGGTAGCCGAGCTCGTGCGCCGCGGCCCGCACCCGCTCGCGCGTCTCGGCGGCGACCACGCCGTTACCGCTGAAGGTGTGCGAGACCGTCGTCACCGAGACGCCGGCGCGGCGCGCGACGTCGGCGATCCGAGGCCGGGTGCTCATGCGGTTCACGGTAGCCCCTCGAGAAAAATCCGCCACACTCTTGTCCAAATCGTTTTGGAAACTTAGCGTGATCCAGGCCACACCCCGTCGCCGCCTGCGGCGCTACCGATCCCCCGTGGAGGCCCGATGACGCCGACCCAGCCGACCCCGCACCCGGTCCCCGTCCCCGTCCCCGTCCCCGTCCCCGACGACGTGTCCGCCGCCCCCGGCGCGGCCCGCCCCCGGGTCGAGGCCCACGGCATCGACGTCATCCCCGACGCCGAGCGACACGGCCGCGCCCGCGACCTGTTCCTACTGTGGTGCGCCCCCAACATCAACTACCTCGGCTTCGTGGTGGGAGCGGCGCTGGTCCTCATGGGCCTCGAGCTGTGGCAGGCCGTTGCCGTCGCGGTTGCGGGCAACCTGTTCGCGGTGGTCACCGGCATCGTCGCGGTCCCGGGCCCGGCGTCCGGCACACCGAGCCAGGTGACCACCCGCGCGATGTACGGGGTGCGCGGCAACCGCGTCGCGATCGCGGTCAACGGCTGGTTCGTCTCGGTCTGCTACATCGCGATCAACTGGGCCGCGGCCGCAGCGGTCGGCTACACGCTGCTGCAGCACTTCGACCTTCCGGTGAACACCCCGGTCAAGCTGATCGTGATCGCCACGATCGCCACGGCGACGGTGACCGTCGCGATCTTCGGGCAGGGCATGATCAGCCGCCTCTACCCGCTGCTGTCGCTGATCCTCGGCGTCGTCTTCCTGGTCATGTGCGGCTTCGTGTTCGCCCGCGCCGACCTCGGCTTCAGCCAGTCGACGCCGCTGCACGGCTTCGACCTCTGGATCGCCGTCTTCGGCGGGCTCACGCTGGTCGCGGCGTCCCCGCTGTCGTACACGATCAGCTCCGACTTCGCCCGGTACCTGCCCGCGTCCACCAGCCCCGTCTCCGTCGCGGCGGCGACGGCCCTCGGGAGCGCGATCCCCGGCGCCGTGCTGGTCTCCGTCGGCGCCCTGGCCGCGACCGCGGTGGACATGTCCGATCCTCAGGCGGGCCTCATCTCGCTGATCCCGTCGTGGTTCGTGCCGATCTTCCTCGTGGCGGTGATCGTCAGCACGGTGTGCAACAACGCTCTCACCTCGTACAGCGCCGGCCTGGCTCTACAGTCGGTGGGCGTGCGCCTGACGCGAGCGCGCGCGGTCGCCGCGAGCGGCCTCCTCGGCGCCGTGCTCACCCTGTACGCGCTGTTCGTGTCCGACTTCCTGGGTGCGGTCAGCAGCGCGCTGTCGATGCTGGTGGTGCTCGTCGGCCCGATCATGGCCGTGTACGTGACCGACATCCTGATCCGCCGCAACCGCTACGACGGGGTCGCCCTCAGCGACGAGTCCCACCGGTCCGCGTTCTGGTACACGGGCGGGGTGAACGTCGCCGGTGCGGTGTCCGTCCTGGCCGCTGCGGGCCTGGCGCTGCTGGCCTCGCACACCGTCGAGTTCCGGGGCCCGATCGCGACCGCCCTCGGCGGCATCGATCTCTCGCTGCCCGTCGGCGTGATCGTCGCCGCCGGCCTGTATCTACTGCTCACCCACCTCGTCTACGGCCTCCCCGGCCGCGGCGCCGCCCCGAAGGAGACCGACCGTTGATCCACTACCGGAACGGGCGGGTCGTCACCGTCGACCCCGAGAACCCGCACGCGCAGTCCCTCGTCGTCGACGGTGCGCGTCTGGCCTACGTCGGCTCGGACGACGGTGCCGCCGCGTTCGCTCCGGACGCTGAGGTCGTCGACCTCGACGGCGCGCTCGTGCTCCCGGGCTTCGTCGACGCCCACACCCACCTCGTCGAGATGGGGACGGCGCTGAGCAGCCTCGACCTGCTCGACGTCCGCGACGCCGCCGATCTGCAGGACCGGCTGCGCACGTTCGCCGCCGAGCGCGGCGACGCCGAGCGGCTGATCGGCGGACGCTGGCTCCTCGGCCCGCTCGCGGGTCGCGCGCCGGACCGGCACCTGCTCGACGCGGCGGTCCCGGACCGGCCCGTCTACCTGCACTCCAACGACATGCATTCGATGTGGGTCAACACCGCCGCCCTGGCCGAGCTCGGCGTCGACGCGGAAACGCCCGACCCCGTCGGCGGGACCATCGTGCGCGACGATGCCGGGGCCGCGACCGGCCTGCTCCTGGAGATGGCGGCCCTGGGCCTGGCGAGCGACTTCCTCGCCGCCCGGGTGACCGACGGCGACCGCGACGCCGCGCTGCGCACCGCGATCGACGCCTACCTGCGCACCGGTGTGACCGGCGCCGTCGACATGGCGATGCGCGCCGAGGACCTCGCGGCGCTCGAGCGGACGGCCGCGGCGGGAACGCTCGGGATGCGGATCGCCGCCCACTGGCTGATCGTGCCCACCGGCGATACCGAGCAGGACCTGGCGCAGGTCCGGGAGGCGGTGGCGCAGGCGGAACGGCTGCAGGGCGGGCCGATCCGCATCGCCGGGATCAAGATCATGGTCGACGGGGTGATCGACAGCTGCACGGCCGCGATGCGCGCGCCCTTCGCCGACGGCACCCGGCCCGGTGCGATCTGGCCGCTCGCCGAGCTCGAGCCGGTGGTCCGCGCCGCCGACACGGCCGGCCTGCAGGTCGCGATGCACGCGATCGGTGACGCCGCTTCGGACATCGCGCTCACGGCCGTCGAGCGGGCGATCGCCGCGAACGGCCCGCGCGACCGACGGCACCGCCTCGAGCACCTCGAAGTGGTCGGCGAAGACAGCATCGCCCGCCTTGCCGCGCTCGGCGTGGTGGCCTCGATGCAGCCCGTACACGCCGATCCGGCTATCCAGGAGACCTGGCGCGCGAGCCTCGGCGATCATCGCTGCGAGCGCGGCTACCCGTGGCCCGAGATCACCGCGGCCGGGGCCCGGCTCGCGTTCGGCTCCGACGCGCCCACCGCGCCGCACCCGCCGCTGCCGAACCTGTTCATCGCGTCGACGCGGCACTCGGCGATCGATCCGTCGCTGCCGCCGAACCTGCCGCATTACGCGTTGCCGCTGGCGCAGGCCCTCGCCCATGCGACCGGCGACTCCGCGTACGCGTGTCGGTGGGAGGACGAGACGGGCGTACTGGCCGCGGGTCTCGCCGCCGACTTCGTCGTGCTGGACACGGACCCGTTCACGGAAGGCCCCGACTCGCTGCTCACGGCACAGGTGCGGCGCACCGTCGCAGGGGGCGTCACGCGCTGGTCGGCCGAGTAGCCCGGCCGGCGTCAGCGGGCCGTGCGCACCTTGTGCGTGGCGGCAGTCAGCGCCTGCGCGAACCCGGCACGGTCGACGGTGGCCGGCGCCTCGCCGCCCACGGCGGTTCCGACGAGCAGAACGCCGTAGCCGCGCACCTGCTGGGCACCGATGATCTGCTCCTGCTTGATCGGATGCACCGTGCCCTTGACGGTCACGGTGCCGGTCGAGCGTGCCAGCACCGTCTTCGCGCCCGACGGCGCCCCGGGCAGGCTGACGACACTGCTCCGGACGTCCATGACTGCGGACCCGTCTCGCACGGGGAACTCCATGTGCACCGTCTCGCAGCCCTTCGGGATGACGGTGGCGTTGTCGATCCGGTTGTGCGTCAACATCTCCGAGATGCCGGTCTGCTTCGCCTCGTTCAGGGCGACCACTATGGGCGTGCCGGCGGCCCGCTGGATCGCGCTGCGGGAGACCACCGGCATGCACTGCGCGGGCGTGACCTTGGCCGCGGTGAGGGCGTCGCCGACCTTCGAGGTGATATCGCCGAACTCGTTCGCGGAGACCTTCTCGACCCGGTAGCCCGCGGGGAACTCGCCCTGCGTCAGCAGGAGCTGCGCGGCCGGAGTGGCGGGCGTGCCCGGGTCAGCGGACGCGATGCCGGTGGGCACCGCGAGGGCGGCGACCGCGAGCGCCGTGACGGCGGAACGACGGAACGTGCGCATGAGAGATCCTCTGGTCGACGAACGATTCGGCGTCAAGAATAGTTCATCCCCCATGCGCACTGTCGAACTTCTGTTGCCTACTTCGCGGTACGCACCTTGTCGACCGCCTTGGTGAGGGTCTGCGCGAAGCCGGCCCGGTCGAGGCGGCCGCCCTGGGAGCCGGAGGCGGTCACGACGACGGTGTAGCCGCGGACCTGGTTGACGCCCTCGATCTGGTTGACGTTGACGGCGCGCTCCTTGCCTGGCTTGCCGTCCTTGCCGTTGATGGTCACGGTGCCGGTGCCCTGCGTCGCGATGACGGTGGTGCCGGCGGGGACGCCCGCCACGGAGACCTGCGAGATCTTGATGTTGATGAGCGCCTTGGCCGGGACCTGCTCGGACGGCTGCAGCTCGACCTTGACGTTGCTGCAGTTCTGCAGCGCGGCGGCGTTGACCGCGGCAGGCTTGGCGGAGAGCACCTCGACGAGGCCGGTCGTCGTGCGGTCGCTGAACGCGCTGACCATCGGGAGGTCGCTGGCGTGCTGCTGCAGTGCGGACACCTTGGGAGCGCACTCCGCCGGCGTCACTGTGACCTTGCTCTGGAACTGGTTCAGCGGCGCGATCATCTCGAGCCGGTCGGCGACCGAGAAGGGCATGACCTCGTAGCCGGCCGGGAACTCGCCGTCGGCGAGCAGGAGCTGGTCGACGGGGGTGGTCGGCGCGCCGGCGGGATCCGCCACGGCGACGGCCGCCGGGGCGACGAGGGCGACGACGGCCGTGCCGACGGCGAGCGTGTTCCGGAGAGTGCGCACGTGAACTCCTAGCGTGTTTGCAGTGTCGAAGGACACTGTCGGTGGTGACACTGTAGCGAAATGCGTTGCGATCGCGAAGTGCGGTTCCGGGATGCCCCGATTCCGCCCGCGCGCCGCGCGGGTTCTGCCAAGCTGCGAACCATGGGTGCCGATGTCGATGCCAGGGTGTTCACACGCGAGGACCGGATGCAGTTCCGCCGCCAGGTCCAGCGCGGGACGGACGCCATCGCCCGCATGCTCGCCGAGGGCCTGTTCATGGACGACGGTGCGCCGCCGGAACCGCTGCTCGGCATGGAGGTCGAGCTGAACCTCGTCGATGACGAGATGGAGCCGGCGATGGCCAACGCGGACGCGTTGGAGGCCATCGCCGACCCCGACTTCCAGACCGAGCTGGGTCAGTTCAACATCGAGATCAACGTGGCGCCGCGACCCTTCGTGGACCAGAACACGCTCAATCTCGAGGATTCGCTGCGGGATTCGCTCAACCGCGCCGACGAGCGCGCCCGGGCCGCCGGTTCGAACCTGGTGATGATCGGCATGCTCCCCACGCTGGAGGAGGAGCATTTCGGCAAGCAGTGGTTCTCGGCGAACCCGCGCTACGACCTGCTCAACGAGCAGGTCTTCGCGGCCCGCGGCGAGGACATCGAGATCGACATCGAGGGCGCGCCGCTCCCCGGCGCCGTCGTGGGCGAGCGGCTCGACATCACCTCCGACACGATCCTGCCGGAGGCGGCGTGCACGTCGCTGCAGCTGCACCTACGAGTGGCGCCGGAGGACTTCGCGGCGCACTGGAACGCCGCGCAGGCCATCGCGGGCGTGCAGGTGGCGATCGCCGCGAACTCGCCCTTCCTCGCGGGCAAGGCGCTGTGGCACGAGACGCGCATCCCCCTGTTCGAGCAGGCCACCGACACCCGCCCGATCGAGCTGCGCAACCAGGGAGTGCGGCCGCGCGTGTGGTTCGGCGAACGGTGGATCACGTCCACCTTCGACCTGTTCGAAGAGAACACCCGCTACTTCCCGGCCCTGCTACCCGTGTGCAGCGACGTCGACCCGCTGGAGGAGGTCGCGGCGGGCCGCTCCCCCGAGCTGCCGGAGCTCCGGATGCACAACGGCACCGTCTACCGCTGGAACCGCCCGGTGTACGACGTCGTCGACGGGCACGCCCACCTGCGTGTCGAGAACCGCGTGCTGCCCGCCGGCCCGACGGTGGTGGACACGATGGCGAACGCCGCCTTCTACTACGGCGTGGTCCGGGCACTCGTGGAGGCGGACCGTCCGATCTGGACGCAGATGAGCTTCGACGCCGCGACGGAGAACCTGCACTCGGGCGCGCGCGACGCCTTCGACGCCGGCCTGTACTGGCCGAACGTCGGTTGGATCCGGCCCGACGAGCTGGTCCTGCGCCGACTCCTCCCGCTCATGGACGCGGGCCTGAAGTCCTACGGCGTGGGCTCGCGCTCGCGGGAGCGGTACATGGAGGTCCTGCAGGGCCGCTGCATCACCCGCCAGGCCGGTTCGAGCTGGCAGCGCGCCGCCGTCGCCGCACGCGAGGAGGCCGGCGAGACCCGGCACCAGGCGCTGCGCGGCATGCTCACCGACTACGTCCAGCTCATGCACGAGGGCAAGCCGGTCCACACCTGGGAGGTCTGACCGGCGGCTCAGCCCAATAGGTGCCGCAGTGCGCCCTCGATCGTGGGATGCCGGAAGACGTGTCCCCGCTCCTCCAGCACCGCCGGCCGCACCCGCTGCGACGCGAAGGCCAGATCGTCGGCGCCCTCGCGTCCGAGGAGCAGCGCGGGCCCGAACGACGGGACGGGCAGCACCGTCGGCCGATGCAGGGCCCGCCCGAGGGCCCGGGTGTACTGCGCATTGCGGACCACGCCCGGCGCGACGGCGTTGACGGGGCCGGACAGGCCCGTGTCCCACAGTGCGCGGTGGTAAAGGTCGACGAGGTCGTCGATGCCCACCCACGGCTGCCACTGCCTGCCGTCGCCGAGGCGCCCACCGAGGCCCGCCCGGAACAGCGGAAGCAGCATCCCCAGAGTGCCGCCCCGCGGCGACTGGACGATGCCGGTCCGCACCGTGACCACGCGCAGGTCGCCCCCGGCGCCGTCGTGCGCCGCGTCCTCCCACTGCCGCACGACCTCGGAGAGGAAGTCCGGTTCCGTCGGCGTCGCCGATTCCTCGGTCAGTACCTCGTCGCCCCGGTCGCGCCCGTAGTACCCGACGGCCGACGCGCTCACGAACACCGGCACGCCCGCCTCGGCCGCGGCTCGGGCGAGCAGGCGCGTGGGCTCGACGCGGCTCCCGACGATCGTGTCCTTGTGCGCCTGCGTGAACCGGCCCGCGATGCTCGCGCCGGCCAGGTGGATCACGGCGTCCACGCCCTCCACCACCGCCGGGTCGGGCGCCGACGGGTCCCACCGGCGCTCGTCGGGCCCCGTCGGATCGTGCCGGACCAGCGAGATCACGCGGTGCCCGCCCGTGCTCAGGAACGCGGCGAGGTCGGTGCCGACGAGTCCGGACGTGCCCGTCACGGCCACCGTCGAGGGGGCCAGCCCGGCCTCTGAGGCCCGACGGTGCGCCGCCAGGTCACCCTCCAGCCTGCGGTACCGGAAGTCGATGGTGCTCGCGAGCAGTGCCTCGGGCACCGGAGTGGACACCTCGTCCGAGACGCGCGTGCGCCCCTCGTCGACCGGCTCGACGTCGTGCACGTGCCGCCACGGGAGGACGCCGGCCGGGAGCGAACGCACGCCGTCGGCCGTCACCTCGTCGACGAAGCGGCGACCGGGAACGTAGGCCTGCGGGTCGTGCCGCGCCAGCCACCGCAGGCCGCCCGGCAGGCCGAGCACCGTCGTGCCATCCGCGAGTGAATCCGCCTGGGAGACCGGTCGGATCGGCACCCAGGGCGCCATCAGCCTGCTGAACGCGCCCGGCCGCGAGAACCAGGCGAAGACCTCGTCGACGGGGAAGTCGATGATCGCCGAACGCCGAATGCCCATGGATCCACGCTAGCCCCGGATCCGCTCCACCGCACGGCTCGTCAGACGACCCGCGCGAGCCCCACGTAACCGAAGTCGCAGTGCAGCTGCGCCTCCGTCAGCGGGAACTCCGGTCGCCACCTGCCGTAGCGCACCAGGCCCGGATCCACCAGCTCCATCCCGTCGAACCACGAAGCGATCTCCGTGCGCGGACGCACGTACAGCGGGGACTGCGTCGACGCGTACCTGCGCCGCACCCAGTCCAGCTCGGCGGAGATCTCGGCGTGTGCGGAGTCGTCGGAGACCTGGGAGAGCGCGAGACAGCTGCCCGGCGCCAACGCCTCGCGACAGCGCAGCAGCAGTTCCGCCGGCCCGGCCTCGTCGGGGACGAACACGAAGCCCCCCACCACGAGGACACCGACGGGGCGGTCGAAATCGATGAGCCCCCGGGTGACCGGATGGTTCAGAACGGCGTCCGGGTCACCGATGTCGAGTTTGAGCACGGCGGCGTACGGATCGTCGCCGATCAGTTCGCGGCCGAGCTCGTAGGCGATCGGCTCCTGATGGATGTACACGGCGCGCGCATCCGGGTTCGCGAGGCGGGCCAACTCGTGGACGGAACCGCCACCCGCCCCGATGCCCGATCCCAGGTCGAGGAACTGGTCGACGCCGGCCGCGGCCATCGTCTGCACCGCGCGTCGCGCGAAGGTCCTGGCGAGACGGGCTCCGAGCGCCCAGTGCGGCGCGGCGCGGGCGATCTCCTCCCCGGCCTCCCGGTCCACGGGGAGGTAGCTGGTGCCGCCCAGGAAGTAGTCGTACAGGCGCGAGCCGTTCGCCCTGTCGACGTCGAGCAATTCCGGTACCGACGTGCCATTCGATCCTTGTTGAGATTCCATCATCGATGTAAGAATCTAGCCGATCGCACGTAGTATGGAACTGCTGTCGGTCGACGAGGAGGGGCAATGCCGGACTCGTCGTCGCCGCTGGGATTCCTCGCCCGCGGCGAGTCCGTCGTGACGCTGCTCGTGGACGAGTTCCTGATGGCGATCGCCGACGACGTCTACCTTCCGCTGCCCGTGTCGACGGTCCGCGCGGAACTGCTCACGGCCTTCCAGCGCATGATCGCCGCGCTCACCGCCGACGAATTCGACCCGGCCGTGGGCCGCGATGCCGGGAGGCTCCTGGTGTCGTTGCAGATCACCGTGCCCGAGGGCGCCGCGGCGGGCGGCCGAGCGATCGCCGCGCTCCCGGATGCGCTGTCGCGGGAACCGTCGGCGGAGGCGCGGCGACGCAGCGCCCTGATCCTCGCGGAGTACACCGCCGGCTACGCCGAAGCACTCACCCGGCGGATCATCGACGGGCAGGCCGTCGTGCACCGTGCGGCCGAGCGGGCCCGACGGTCCGCCGAGGAGGGCGAGCGCCAGGCCGAGGCGCGCCTGCGGATGATGTTCGAGCACGCGCGACTCGCGGTCTTCGTCTCCGACGAACAGGGCGTGGTGCTGTCCGCGAGTCCGATCATGCGCGATCTGATCGAGGCGAACCGCGCGCGGATGGGAGGCGCGGGCGACGACATCCTTCCGCTCCTGTCCGACGATCCGGACGAGGTCACGCGCGCATTGCGGACGCTGGCCCTCGTCGACGAGGAGAAGGCGACCGTGTTCCTCGAGGCGCACGGGGTGCTGATCGGGGACCGTCGGGGCGTGGTCCGCTGGGCGACCAGCCGCACTCCCGTGCGCGACGCCAGACCGGCGATGATCGTCGGGGTCGGCCACGACGTGACCGAACTGCACGCCCGGCAGATGACGCTCGATCACCTCGCCCATCACGATGCGCTCACCGGCCTACCGAACCGTCGCTCCCTCACCGCGGACCTGCAGTCGTTACCCGCACCCGCGGGGTTCTGCCTCATCGACCTCGACGGTTTCAAGCGGATCAACGACCTCCTCGGCCACTCGGGCGGCGACGCGCTGCTCGCCGCGGTCGCCCGCCGGATGGAGGATGCTCTGGGCGGAACCGGGCGGCTCTACCGCGTCGGCGGCGACGAGTTCGCCGTCCTCGTCGCTCCCCCGTTCCAGCCGCGCGACGCCGCGCAGTTGGTCCACCGGACGCTGCGCCGGCCGATCGAGGTGATCGACGGTCCGCCGATCACGATCGGCGCCAGTATCGGCACGACCGTAGCACCGGTGGGGACGAGCACCGTCGAGGAGCTGATCGCCGCCGCGGACACGGGTCTCTACCGGTCGAAGGAAGCCCGTCGGGCCTGAGGTCTCCACAAACACCGGCCTGAACGCTCCATAAATACCGGCCTGAAGTCTCCACAAACACCGGTCTGAACGATCCACGAACACCTCGCTGCGCGCGGCCCCTGCCCCGGAGCGGGGATCAGGTCGTGGGCAACCAGTTGCCGTGGAACCCGGCGGGCACCTGCTGGGGCAGGGCGATGGAGGCGATGTCCTCGAGGGTCTGCGCGTCGAGCACCGCGAGCCTGGTCGAGGCCTCCCGGCGGTCGGTGACCAGGCCGAGGAGGGCACCGTCGGCCTGGGAGGCGGTGGTCGAGGAGGGAACGAACACGAACTCGCCCAGCGAGACATCGGCGCCGAACCGCCGGACCGTGGGCTCGCCGCCGGTGGCCGGGACGCGGCCGAGGAGGCCACCGAACAGCTCGGTGGTGTCACTGCCGACCACCCAGCCGTCGGTGTGCGCGGCGGTGAGGTAGCGCTCGTCGATCCGCGGGAACTCCACCGACGCGTCCCAGAGCATCTCCCGCTTACACACGCGCGCAGCGGGATCGAGTGTCCACCGCTCCAGGTGCTGCCCGCCCTCGGTGGGGCCGCGGCGGTCGTCGTCGAAGGTGCGGTCGTGCACGACGAGGTCGACGACGACCCTGCCGTCCACGTCGTGCGCGTTCATCGGGTGGTACACGTAGCAGGGGTCGACGTCGATCCAGACGACATCGGCGTCGCCACCGTCGCGCGGCATGATGCCCACGCGCGGCCGGTAGCCGGGGTCCCACCGATAGGGAAGCGGACCGGACCCGTTGCGCGGCAGCCGGTGTGCCATCGGACCGGGCATCGGGACGCGGCCGATGATCGCGCCCAGGGCGAGCGCGGCGAGCGGGCGCAGCGGCCCGGGCACGGCGCGGGACACCGCGGCCCGGGTGTCGAAGGTGACGGGCAGGTCGTACACGATCACGGAGCTGCGGGTGAGGGAGAAGGCGTGCATCATCGGGCTGCCGCCGACGGTGATGTCGACGGTGCGCCGCGCCCGCCCGTCGGTGCCGATCACCGAATACTGAACCGTGTCTCCGCGACCGAAGTTGTACGAGATCGCGTGCAGCTCACCGGTCTCCGGATCCTCGATGGGGTGGGCGGTGTAGCCGCCGCGGATCGTGCCGTCGAAGTCGCAGACGTCCAGGGTGTCGAGTTCCTCGGAGAGATCCGCGCAGGCGAGCCCCGCCTCGACGAGCGCCAACGTGCGGCCCTGCCAGCCGATCACGTTGGTGTTCGCGCCCGTTCCGTGCAGGAAACTGCGCCCCTCCTCCGACGGTGCGCGGCGCCCGAGCCGGCCGGCGACGGCGCCGGAATCGACCCAGCGGTTGCGGTACCAGAGGGCTTTGCCGCCGGCGAGGCGGATGCCGTGCACCATCCCGTCGCCGGTGAACCAGTTGTAGGTGTCCGGATCGACGTCGGCGATCGGGTTGGGGCCGTTGCGGAGGTAGCGGCCGTCCAGCCAGTCCGGCAGCGCGCCGCTGATCTCGAGGTCGTGCTCCGTCAGTTCGGACCGGACCGGCGCGTACTCGCCGGCGAGGTAGGGGTTGGTGGTCGTGGTGGTCATGGGAACCTCCGAGACTTGCCTATAACGGTGTTATAGAGAGACCATAACGCCGTTATGGACGACGTGCAACCCCCCGCCGACCGAGCGGACCTCCAGGAGAAGCTGCTCTCGATCGCTCACCGCATCGTCGACGAGGAGGGCGTGGACAAGCTGACGGTGCGCCGCCTCGCGGCCGAGGCCGGGGTGTCCACGATGGCCGTGTACACCCGCTTCGGCAGCGTCGGCGCGGTGGCGGCGGCGGTCCGGGAGCGCGGCTTCGGCGAGTTCGCCGATCTCATGGAGTCGGTGGGCGAGACCGAGGACCCCCTGTCCGACCTGTACCTGCAGTACCTGCTCTACCTGCGCTTCGCCGCCGGGCACCTGCACCTGTACAGCCTGATGTTCCAGTACACCTCACCCGAGTGGGCCGCCGGCCAGCGCGCGGAGCTGCTGCAGCACGCGGCGCCCGCCGAGACTCCCGAGGGCAGTCGCTCGTTCGGCGCCATGCTGCGCCGGGTGGAGCGCGCGTATCCCGACGCCGACGCCGCCACGACCGGGGTCCGGGCGGGCGAGGCGTGGGCGAGCGCCCACGGCGTCGCGATGCTGGGGATGGCAGGCCTCCTCGGTCCCGAGGCGCTGGACGCTGTCGCGGGCAGCATGGCCGTCGCCCTCGCCGTCGGTCACGGCGCGCGTCGCCTCGACGCGGCGGAGGCCTCGATGACCCGCGCTCGCCGGCGCCTGGCCGACGAGCACCCCGGCGGCGAGCGCACGGCCGACGACGAACGCCGCGCGGACTAGCGCCGACCGGGCGAGCCGACCCCGGCACCGTCGGGCGACGACCTGCGGGCGTGCAGCGTCCCGACGCCCCAGAGCACGAGCACCACGACGGCGGTCGAGAGGACCTGTTCCCGGACATCGTCGTTGAGCACGGCCAGCACGACGATGCCCAGCAGCACCACGAGCACTGCCCACGACAGGTACGGGTAGGCCCACATCTTCAGCGGCAGCCGGGTGCCGTCGCGCTCGGCGCGGCGGCGCAGCACGATCTGCGAGGCGATGGTCGCGAGCCAGGTGACGATGAGCGTGGACCCGACGACGGCCAGCAGGCGGTCCAGCACCTCGGAGCCCCAGATGTACGTCGCGGGCACCGCCAGGAAGCCGATCGCGGAACTCGCGAGCACCGCGAGGACGGGGACGCCCGAGGAGTTCGCCCGCCCCGCGGCGGCGGGTGCCATGCCGCGCTCGGCCAGGGAGTAGAGCATCCGCGAGCTGCCGTAGAGGTTCGCGTTGAGCGAGCTGAGCAGCGCGATCACGATGACCGCGCCGAGCGTCGTGCCCACGGCCGGCAGCCCCGCGACATCGAGCACGGCGACGAAGGGCTTCTCGGCGACTGCGGGATCGCTCCACGGCAGGGCCAGCAGGATGACGGCCACGCTGCCCACGTAGAAGATGAGGATCCGCCACACCGTGGCGCGGATCGCCCGCCCGACGGTGCGCTCCGGGTCCTGCGTCTCGGCCGCCGCGACGGCCACGATCTCGATGCCGCCGAAGGCGAAGGCGACCACGAGCAGGGCCGCGACGACCCCGCTGATGCCGTGCGGCGCGAAGTCCGACAGGTTGCTCAACCCGGGCGTCGGCGCCGAGGTCCAGCCCAGGAGGAACCCCACCCCGACGACGAGGAAGAGGCCCACGAACACGACCTTGATGAGCGAGAACCAGAACTCGAACTCGCCGAACCCGCGGACCCCGGCCAGATTCAGCCCGGTCAGCGCGACCATGAAGATCAACGCCCACAACCACACCGGCGGCCCGCCGGGCAGGAGCCCGTTCAGGATCGCCGCGGCGGCGACGGCCTCGGCGGCCACGACGAGGCAGAGCTGTACCCACCACAGCCAGCCGACCGCGAAGCCCGCCCCGGGGCCCAGCGCCCGCCCGGCGTAGTGCGAGAACGCTCCGGGATTCGGGTCCGCCGCGACCATCTCGCCGAGCATCCGCATCACGGCGATCACGACGAGGCCCGCCACCGCGTAGGCGATGAGCACCGCCGGCCCGGCGGCCGCGATGCCCTTGCCGGAGCCCACGAACAGCCCGGCGCCGATCGCGGAGCCGAGGCTCATCATGATCAGGTGCCGGGCGCGCAGGCCCGCGTGCAGGCCGGGACCGGCGGGCACGGCCGCTTCCGTGTTCTCGCCCGACGGTGCCGCCATCAGCCGAACAGTGCGGGCAGGGTGCCCTCGTGCGCGGCGCGCAGGTCGGCCAGCGTCACGGTGAACCGGCCCTGGACCTCAACCGAGTCGCTGCCCTGGTCGACCACGCCGATGCGGACGGCCGGCAGCTCCCGGGCGGTGCACATCGCGGCGAACCGGGTCTCCTCGGTGCGCGGCACGGCCACGAGCACGCGGCCCGCCGACTCCGAGAACAGCTGCACGAACGCGTCCGATCCCTCGGGCAGCAGCAGGCGGCAGCCGGTCTCGCCCGCGAGGGCGCCCTCGACCACGGCCTGCCACAGGCCGCCCTCGGAGAGGTCGTGCGCGGCGGAGACGAGGCCGTCTCGCGACGCGGCGGTGAGCACGTCCGCCAGCAGCTTCTCGCGCTGCAGGTCCACCTTCGGCGGCACGCCTCCGAGGTGGTCGTGCTCGACCTGCGCCCAGATCGAGCCGTCGAACTCGTCGCGGGTGTCGCCGAGCAGGTAGAGCGTCTCGCCGGGCTCCGTGCCGAGCCCCGTCGGGATGCGGCGCCGCACGTCGTCGATCACGCCGAGCACGCCGATGACGGGCGTGGGCAGGATCGCGGTGGAGCCGGTCTGGTTGTAGAAGCTGACATTGCCGCCGGTCACGGGGATGCCGAGCTCGACGCAGCCGTCGGCGATGCCGTGCACGGCCTGCTGGAACTGCCACATCACGCCCGGATCCTCCGGCGAGCCGAAGTTGAGGCAGTCGGTGACGGCCTTCGGCGTGGCGCCGGTGACGGCGACGTTGCGGTAGGCCTCGGCGAGCGCGAGCCGGCCGCCCTCGTACGGGTCGAGGTAGGTGTAGCGGCCCGACGCGTCGGTGGACAGCGCGATGCCGCGCTGCGTGCTCTCGTCGATGCGGATGACGCCGCCATCGGCGTGCTCGGCGAGCACGGTGTTGCCGCGCACGTAGCGGTCGTACTGCTCGGTGATGAATCGGCGGGAGCACAGCGCCGGCGAGGCGAGCAGCTTCAGCGCGGTGGCGCGCAGCTCGTCGTCGGAGGCGGGGCGGCGCAGGCCGGCGGTGGTGTCGGCGATGAGCGCGTCCATGAACGCGGGACGCTCGACGGGGCGCTCGTACACCGGACCGTCGTGGGCGATGGTGCGGGCGGGGGCGTCGACGACGGTCTCGCCGTTCCACGCGATGACGAGGTGCTCACCGTCGGTGACCTCGCCGATCACGGTGGCGAGCACGTCCCACTTGGCGCAGACGGCCATGAAGGCGTCGACGTTCTCCGGGGTCACCACGGCGCACATGCGCTCCTGCGACTCGGACGAGAGGATCTCCGCGGCGCTCA
The DNA here is from genome assembly GCF_001575205.1 of Tsukamurella pseudospumae. Taxonomy (GTDB): domain Bacteria; phylum Actinomycetota; class Actinomycetes; order Mycobacteriales; family Mycobacteriaceae; genus Tsukamurella; species Tsukamurella pseudospumae. The sequence goes on along the minus strand of NZ_LSRE01000012.1, from coordinate 323,753 downwards.
TGCCCTGCGCGCGGCAGGCGACCTGGTCGAGGTCGATGAACATGCCGCCGTCGCCGGCCGCGGCCAGCTCGGAGGTGGCGCAGGACAGGCCCGCTCCGCCGAGGTCCTGGATGCCGACGACGAGCTTCTCGCGGTAGAGGTCCAGGCAGCACTCGATGAGCACCTTCTCCATGAACGGGTCGCCCACCTGCACCGACGGCAGTTTCTTGGGCTTCTCGTCCGCGTCGAAGCTCTCGGAGGCGAGGACGGAGACGCCGCCGATGCCGTCGAGGCCGGTACGGGCACCGAACAGGATGATCTTGTTGCCCCTGCCGGAGGCGAAGGCCAGGTGCAGGTCCTCGGTGCGCAGCACGCCGGCGCACAGTGCGTTGACCAGTGGGTTGCCGGCGTACGAGGCGTCGAAGACGGTCTCGCCGCCCACGTTGGGCAGGCCCAGGGAGTTGCCGTAGCCGCCGACGCCGCGCACCACCCCGTCGAGCACGCGACGGGTGTCCGGCGCGTCGGCCGGGCCGAAGCGCAGCTGATCCATGACGGCGATGGGGCGCGCGCCCATGGCCATGATGTCGCGGACGATGCCGCCGACGCCGGTCGCGGCGCCCTGGTAGGGCTCCACGTACGACGGGTGGTTGTGCGACTCGACCTTGAAGGTCACGGCCCAGCCGTCGCCGATGTCCACGACGCCCGCGTTCTCGCCGATGCCCGCGAGCATGGTCGAGCGCATCTCGTCGGTGGTGGTCTCGCCGAAGTAGCGCAGGTGCACCTTGGAGCTCTTGTAGGAGCAGTGCTCGGACCACATCACCGAGTACATGGCGAGCTCGGCGTCGGTGGGGCGGCGACCGAGGATCTCGCGGATCCGCTGGTACTCGTCGTCCTTGAGTCCGAGCTCGCGGTACGGCTGGTCGACATCGGGCGTGGAGGCGGCGTGGGTCACCGTGTCTACGTGCACCAGCCCAGTTTAGACGGGTGATTCACGGCCGGAGTTTCAGCCAGCGATCGAGCACCACCAGCGCCTGTTCCGCGGGCTCCCCGTCCTCCGGCCGCAGCACCAGTTCGGGCCGCTCCGGCGCCTCGTACGGCGCGCTCACGCCGGTGAAGTCGGCGATCTCACCCGCCCGTGCCTTCGCGTACATGCCCTTGGGGTCGCGTTCGGCGCAGAGGTCGATGGGCGTGTCCACGAAGACCTCCACGAAGGGCAGGCCCGCCTCCTCGTGCTGGGCACGGATCCGATCACGGTCCTCCCGGTAGGGGCTGATCAGCGACGCGATGGCGACGGTGCCCGCGTCCGCGAGCAGCTGCGCGACGGCGCCCACCCGGCGCACGTTCTCGGCGCGGTCCGCGGCGGAGAAGCCGAGGTCGGCGTTGAGGCCGTGCCGCAGGTTGTCGCCGTCGAGCCGGTAGGCGGGGATCCCCCGGGCCACGAGGAGCCGCTCGAGTTCGCACGCCACCGTCGACTTGCCCGACGCCGACAGCCCCGTCAGCCAGACGGTGCCGCCGCGGGTCGCGCGCTCCTCGCGCGTCACGGCCGCGCCGTGCCAGACCACGGCGCTGGCCTTGAGCGTCGGCCCCGAGATCATCCCCGCGGCCACGGTCTCGTTCGTCTGCGGGTGCACCAGCACGAAGCTGCCCATGGTGCGGCCCCGGCGGTAGGGGTCGAACAGCACGGGCCGGCGCGCGATCAGCTGCACGCGGCCGATGTCGTTGAGCCCGAGCTCGGCCGCGTCCTGGTCGCGGTGCAGCGTACTGGTGTCGAGCCGGTAGTCGAGCGCCTCCACCCGCACGAGGTCCGAGGAGTGCGCGTGCAGCATCCGGTACTCCGCGCCCGCGGTCAGTCGCGCGGTGTCGGAGAACCAGCAGATCGTGGTGTCGAGGTCGGTCGCCGTCTGGGGCCGGTTCGCGGGCCGGCACAGCACGTCCCCGCGGCCCACGTCGAGGTGGTCGGCCAGGCGCACGCACGCGGCCTCGCCCGCCTCGAGGCGGTCCGCGGCCGCGCCGCCGGGCCGGTAGAGCTCGGCCACCGTCGTGGTGAAGCCCGACGGGAGCGCCACCACCTCGTCGCCGACGGCGAACGCCCCGGAGGCGACGGTGCCGGCCACGCCCCGGAAGTCGCTGTCGCGGGGGCGGATCACGTACTGCACGGGCAGGCGCGCGTCGATGAGGTTGCGGTCGCTGACCACGTGCACGTTCTCCAGGTGGTAGAGCAGCGACGGCCCGTCGTACCAGGGGGTGTTCGGCGAACGCTCGGTCACGTTGTCGCCCAGGAGGGCCGAGACCGGGATGGCCTCCACGTCGTGCACCTCGAGCTTGGCGGCGAACTCGGCGAACTCGGCGCGGATCGCGTCGAACCGGCCGCGGTCCCAGTCGACGAGGTCCATCTTGTTCACGCACAGCACCACGTGCTCCACGCCCAGCAGCGAGGTGAGGAAGGTGTGCCGGCGGGACTGCCGGGTGAGCCCGTGCCGGGCGTCGACGAGGATCAGCGCCACGTCGGCGGTCGACGCGCCGGTCACCATGTTGCGCGTGTACTGCTCGTGTCCGGGGGTGTCGGCGAGGATGAACTTGCGTGCGGCCGTGGCGAAGTAGCGGTGGGCCACGTCGATCGTGATGCCCTGTTCCCGCTCCGCCCGCAGGCCGTCGGTAAGCAGCGCGAGGTCCACGCCCTCCTCGCCGCGGGCCCGCGTCGTCGCCTCGACGGCGCTGAGCTGGTCCTCCAGAACGGATTTCGATTCGTAGAGCAGGCGCCCGATGAGCGTGGACTTGCCGTCGTCCACACTGCCGGCCGTCGCGATGCGCAGGATCTCCATCAGAAGTACCCCTCTCCGGTCTCCGCGACCACGGAGCCACTCACCAGAATTCGCGCATTCATCAGAAGTAGCCCTCCTTCTTGCGGTCTTCCATCCCGGCCTCGGAGATCCGGTCGTCGGCGCGGGTGGCGCCGCGCTCGGTGATCCGGGTCGCGGCCACCTCGGCGACGACGGCCCCGGGGGTGGCGGCGAGGGATTCGACGGCGCCGGTGCACGTCGCATCGCCGACGGTGCGGAACCGCACGGTCCGGACCTCGGGCGTCTCGCCGGGCAGAACCTCGACGAGCGGCCCCGTCGAGAGCAGCATCCCGTCGCGCTCGAGCACTTCACGCTCGTGCGCGTAGTACAGCGGGGGCAGGTCGATCGACTCGGCGGCGATGTACTGCCAGATGTCGAGCTCGGTCCAGTTCGAGAGCGGGAACACGCGGATGTGCTCCCCCTTGGCGTGCAGGCCGTTGAAGATGTTCCACAGTTCGGGCCGCTGGGCTCGGGGATCCCACTGCCCGAAGCGATCCCGGAAGCTGAAGATCCGTTCCTTCGCCCGCGCCTTGTCCTCGTCGCGTCGCGCGCCGCCGAACGCGGCGTCGAACCCATGCTCGGCGATGCTGCGGAGCAGGGTCGCGGTCTGCAGCCGGTTGCGGGTGGCCCCGGGCCCCGTCGGCTCCACGACGGCACCGGAGTCGATGTCGTCCTGCACACTGCCGATCACGAGGCGCAGCCCCATCCGCTCGGCCATCACGTCCCGGAAGGCGAGCACCTCGTCGAAGTTGTGACCCGTGTCGATGTGCATGACCGGGAAGGGGATCGCGGCCGGCCAGAAGGCCTTCGCCGCGAGGTGCAGCATGACCACCGAGTCCTTGCCGCCCGAGAAGAGCAACACGGGATGCTCGAAGGTGGCGGCCACCTCGCGGAAGATGTGGACGGCCTCCGCCTCGAGACGTCGCAGGTGATCCACCGCCTCGGGCGGCACATCGGTGTCTGCCGCGCCGCGGGCGGTCGTGGGCGTCGGTGACGACATCGCTCCTCCGGTTCATATTTGGACCAATTCGGTCCATTTGTGATACTCGGAGAGTAGAACGCGTTCTCGCGCCCTGTCAACGCCCCGGCTTGCGACCCCCGATTCGGACCGTCACCCTGTCGGCGGCGGCGATCAGCGCCGAGGCGCGCTCGTCGATCGCGCGCCCGTCGAGCTCGTCGCTCACGTAGAGGCTCGCGACCATCGCCTGTGCGCCGTCGGCGTCGTAGACGGGCGCGGAGATCACGCTGACGTTCCGGGTCTCCCCCGGCGCATCCGCCTCGCCGCGCAGATGGACGCGGTCGCCGATGCCGGCGACCACCTCGCCGAGCAGGGCCCGCAGCTCCGCAGGGATGTCGCCCGGGACGCCGGCCATAAGGCGGTACAGCTGCTGGCCCGCAGGGGTAAGAAGTTCCACGAGGTAGCCGTCCGCCCGGCACGCCTCGATGACCCGCGCGAGCCGGTCACCGTCGGCCCGGATCCGATCCCGGGCGAGCCAGCGTTCGAGCCGACCCGTCCGGTCCCAGAGCACGTACATCAGCCCGATCGGCGGCGTGAACGGATAGCTGTCGCCGACCTTGACCATCGCCGGGCGCCCCGGGTCGACGGCCACGTCGAGCACCGTCACCCGGTCCCCGACGACGCCGGAGAGCGAGACCGGATGCCCGAAGGCCTCCCAGAGGCCGGCCAGGATGTCGCCGCCCGCGGGGTCCGCGCGCAGCGAGGTCCGGGCCGCGCGGCCGAGGGGGATCAGCGCGGGGCCGAGCCGGTAGGTCTTGTCCCGCTCGTCGCGCAGCAGATATCCGGCCTCGACCAGGGTCGTCGCGATGCCGAGGCAGGTCGGCTTGCTCAGGCCCACCCGCCGGGCCAGCTCGGAGAGACCGAAGCGCTCCTTCTCGTGCCGGGCCAGGAACTCCAGGACCGCGACTACGCGGCCCGCGGGCGGCGACGTGCGCCCGGCCGCGGGCGCGGCATCCTCCGGCGCCTGCTCCACATCCGTCATCCGCACTCCTTGACACTCGACGATCGGTCCGCCTACGGTCTGAAACAGGTTCTACCGCATTGGTCCATATTTGTACCACTATCGGAGGTGGGATGTACAGCGAACCGCTCACGGCGGCGATCACGGAGGCCGAGTCTCTCGTGGCCGCGGCCCCGCACATCGAGACGGAGGCGGACCTGCTCGAGGGGCTGCAGTACCTGGCGCAGGGCGTGGCCGCCTGCGTGCACGGGGCCATCCACTTCGACAAGGATCACCCGTTCCTGCTCAGCGGCACGGGGCCGTTCACCAAGATGGGCCTCGACAACCCGGACACGATGTACTTCGGCGCGCGCGTCGACGGTGCCCACGAGTACATGATCACGGGGCGCCGCGGCACCACCGCCGACATCAGCTTCCAGGTACTCGGCGGCGGCGAGTACACCGATGACAACGTGCCCGCGAGCACCGTCGCCTTCGACGACCGCGAGCTGACCGTCGACGCCGACGGGCGGTTCGAGGTCCGGTTCGGCCCGGGCGAACCGGGCCCCGACTACTACCGACTCCCTCCGGGAAAGGCGCAGTTGGTGATCCGCGAGGTGTTCGACGACTGGTCGGCGCAGCGCAGCACCTTCGCGATCGCCCGGACCGATACCGCGGGCACCGCCCCGGATCCGGTCACCGCCGAGCTCATGGCCAAGCGCTACGCCGCCGCCGGCAAGCAGCTGGTGAATCGCGTGAAGACGTGGCTGCAGTTCCCCAAGTGGTTCTACGACCCGCTGCCGGTGAACACGCTGACGGCCCCGCGGCTCACGCCCGGCGGCCTGGCCACCCAGTTCTCCTCGGTGGGCCACTACGACCTCGCCGACGACCAGGCGCTCGTCATCACCGTTCCGCGGGGCGACGCGCCGTACCTGGGCTTCCAGCTCGGCAGCCTCTGGTACATCTCGCTCGACTACATCCATCACCAGACCTCGCTCAACGGCAGCCAGGCGCAGGTCGATCCGGACGGCATGATCCGGATCGTGGTGTCCGAGAACGATCCCGGCGTCACCAACTGGATCGAGACGCTCGGGCACCGTCGGGGGTACCTGCAGTTCCGGTGGCAGCGCACCGACGCACCGCTCGCGGCCACCGATGGTCCGACGGCGCAGGTGGTGTCCCTCGCCGAGGTCGCGCAGCACCTGCCCTTCCACGCCGACAACACGATCTCGCCGGACGCCTGGCGGGCCCGGATCGCCGACCGAGCGCGGCTCGTCGGAGAGAGGATGGTCGGCTGATGCCCGGGTTCGGATTGCAGGAGCGGGTCGTCGTCATCGCCGGCGCGGGACCGGCGCTGGGCGCCACCCTGGCCCGACGGTTCGCCGCCGAGGGATCGCGGGTCGTCGTGGTGGCCCGGAACGTCGAACGCCTCGAGGCCCTCGCCGCACAGGTCGACGGTGCCGTCCCCCTCGCCGCCGACATCACCGACGAGGCGTCCCTCGCCGCCCTGGCCGCGCAGGTCCGCGACCGCTTCGGGCGGGTCGACGCCGTGGTCAACAACGCCTTCACCTACCCCTCGATGCAGCGGCTCGCGAAGACCGATCCCGCGCACATCCTCGAGAGCGTGAACCTCATGGCGCTCGGCGCGCTGCGCACCACCCTCGCCTTCCGCGAGGACCTCGCCGCGGCCTCCGCGGACGGCGGCGGCGCCGTGGTCAACGTCAACTCCATGGTGATCCGCCACTCGGACCTGCGGTACGGCGGCTACAAGGCGGGCAAGACGGCGCAGCTCGCGCTCGCGCAGTCACTCGCCACGGAACTCGGCCCCGAGGGCGTTCGCATCAATTCCGTGGTGCCGGGCTGGATCTGGGGCGACACGCTCAAGGCCTACTTCGAGTACCGCGCGAGCACCAAGGGCGTCACCGTCGAGGAGGACTACGCCGACGCGGCGAAGAACTCCGACCTGCGACGCCTGCCCACCGAGGACGAGGTGGCCTCGGCCGTGCTGTTCCTCGCCTCCCCCACCGCGTCCGGCATCACCGGCCAGACGCTCGACGTCAACTGCGGAGAGTTCCATGTCTAGCGCCACCCGAAACCCCGGCGTCGGCACGGTCGACGACCTGCACGAGTCGGCGATGCGCCGCACCGGCCTCAGCGACTTCGGCGACCCGTCGGATGGGTACCGCGAGGCCCTGCAGGTCCTGCTCGACGCCTACCGCGACGAGGCCTCTCTCACCGAGTTCGGGTCGAAGATCTCGCGGGTGTTCCTGCGCGGTGCGCTCTCGGCGCGGCTGATCAGCGAGGCAGCGTTCGCCGCGAACCCGGAATCCGCCGAGACCCCGGTCGAGCGGCCGATCTTCGTCACCGGCCTGCCGCGGTCCGGCACCACGGCGCTGCACCGCCTGCTCGACGCCGACCCCGGCAACCAGGGGCTGCAGATGTGGCTGGCCGAGGTGCCGCAGCCGCGGCCGCCGCGGGAGACCTGGGCGGAGAACCCGATCTTTTCCATGCTCGACGAGCAGTACGCACAGCACCACGAGGAGCACCCCGAATTCATGGGGCTGCACTACATGTCGGCCGCCGAGGTCGAGGAGTGCTGGCAGCTGCTGCGCCAGTCGGTGCAGTCGGTGTCGTACGAGTGTCTCGCCCACGTGCCGTCCTACGCGGCCTGGCTGGCCGGGCACGACTGGACCGCCGCGTACCGTCGGCACCGCCGGAACCTGCAGCTGATCGGCATGAACGACCCCGAGAAGCGGTGGGTGCTCAAGAATCCCAGCCACCTGTTCGCGCTCGACGCCGTGCTCGAGGCGTATCCCGACGCGCTCATCGTGCAGTGCCACCGGCCCGCGGAGACGATCATCGCGTCGGTCTGCTCGCTCGCCGAGCACGCCACCGAGGGCTGGTCGACGGCCTTCACCGGTGCCACGATCGGCGCCGACCAGCTCGACACCTGGTCCCGTGGCCTCGCGGCCTTCGACGAGTCCCGCTCCCGGCACACCGCCGCCGGCCGCGGCGCCCAGTTCGTGGACGTGGACTACCGCGACCTCGTGGCCGATCCCCTCGGCACCGTCGGGACCATCTACGGGAGTTTCGGCCTGGAACTGACCGACGATGCGCGACAGGCGATGTCGGCGATGCACGATGCCAGCCGATCCGGTGCGCGCCGCCCGAACCACACGTATTCGTTGGCGGACTACGGCCTCACCGAGGACTCGGTCCGCGCCGCCTTCCCCCGCTGAATTGAACACCGTTATGGAGAGGAAACCCGCAGGTCAGAATCTCCATAACGGTGTTCAATCGCGGCAGGGTCAGTGGGCGGCCGCCGCCGGGGCGGGGTCCGACGGTGCGCCGTGGTCGTCGACCATCGTCGCCTCGTCGAAGGGGGCCTGCCGATCGAGCACACGGTGGGTCTGCGCGAGATCGACGGTGTGCGTCCACTTCCCGACGAGCAGGGTCGCGATCGCGTTGCCGGAGAAGTTGGTGAGCGCTCGGGCCTCGGACATGAACCGGTCGATGCCGACGATGACGCCGACGCCGCCGAGGAGGTCCGGGCGGTGGCTCTGCAGGCCGCCGGCGAGCGTCGCCAGCCCGGCGCCGGTGACGCCGGCCGCACCCTTGGACGCGATCATCATGAACAGCAGCAGCGAGAACTGCTCGGCGTAGTTCAACGGCGAGCCCATCGCGTCGGCGATGAACAGCGAGGCCATCGTGAGGTAGATGGCGGTGCCGTCGAGATTGAACGAGTAGCCGGTGGGCACGACGATGCCGACCGTGGTCTTCTCGACTCCGGCGTGCTCCATCTTCGCGATCAACCGGGGCAGCGCCGACTCGCTGGAGCTGGTCGCCACGATGAGCAGGTACTCGCGGCCGAGGTAGCGGGCGAGCTTGAACACCGACAGCCCGGTGACGAGGCGCAGCAGTGACCCCAGGATCACGAAAACGAAGAGCGCGCAGGTGATGTAGAAGGCCAGCATCAGCCAGCCGAGCTGGATCACCGCGTCGAAGCCCGTCGCGCCGACCACGGCCGCCATGGCGCCGAAGGCGCCCACGGGTGCCAGCCACAGCACCATCACGAGTACGCGGAAGACCAACTTCTGCAGCACGGCGATCGCACGCACCGCGGGCTCGCCCGCCGGCCCCATCGCCTGGAGCGCGAAACCCACGAGCAGCGCGACGAACAGGGCCTGCAGCACGCTGCCCGCGGTCAGGGCCGAGAACAGCGTCTCGGGGACGATCCCCTGGACGAAGCCCCAGGTGCCACCGGCCGCGTGCGCCTGATCGGCGTACTTGGCGCCGACCGCAGGATCGGGATGGATCCCGAGGCCCGTGCCGGGCTTGAGCAGGTTGCCCACCACAATGCCCACGCCGAGGGCCAGGGTCGACATCGCGATGAAGTAGCCGAGCGCGAGCCCGCCGATCTTCCCCACGCTCGCCGCCGCGCGCACCGAGCCGATGCCGAGCACGATGGTGCAGAAGATGACCGGGCTGATCATCATCTTGATCAGGCTGACGAAGATGTCGCCGAGCGGCTTGAGGTCCTTGCCGAGGCCGGGCGCCACCAGGCCCACGATCACGCCCGCGACCACCGCGACGATCACGGCGATGTAGAGCCAGTGGGTGCGGTCGCGTTTCGTCCGGGCGGCCGGCGCCGCCCCGTCGATTGCCGTCACAGTGGTCCTCCTGTTTGTCGTAGACCGAACGAGAGAAATCCTGCGAGAATTGTGACCTGCGGCACAGCTTGTGTTCATTGTGTAAACGTTCTGGTGTGAGGAACAGAGCCCGCAGCGTCGCCGCCCAGTCCTTCCTGGCCCAGGTGGCGATCCTGCTGACGATCGCCGCCGGGGCGTCCTGGCTGGTCATCGCCCAGGCGCGGGACGACGGTGACCGCACCGCGCGCGAGCAGACCCGTGCGGCCGCCGTTGCCCTCGCCGCGTCGCCGTCGACGGTGGCGGCCCTCGCCGCGCCCGACGGCCCGGCGACGATGCAGCCCGTCGCCCAGCAGATCGGTCGGCTCGGCAAGCTCGACTTCGTCGTCGTGATGCGCCCCGACCGCACGCGCCTGAGCCACGCCGACCCGGCGCAGATCGGCGGCGAGTACACGGGGACCATCGCCCCTGCGCTCGCCGGGGAGACCTTCACGGAGACCTACGCCGGCAGCCTCGGCCCGTCGATCCGCACGATCACGCCCGTGCACGATGCGTCCGGCACCGTCGTCGGGCTGGTCTCCGCCGGAGTGACCCGGGCGCGTCTCGGGGACCAGGTCCGCGCGGCGCTGCCCCGCATCCTCGCGGTGGTCGCCGCCGCACTGCTCCTGCTCGTGGCGCTGTCCGCCCTGGCCGAGCGACGACTGCGGCGGCAGACCCTGGGCCTGTCCGCCCACGACCTGCGCGGTCTGTACGAGCACCACGACGCCGTGCTGCACACCCTCTCGGAGGGGCTGATCGTCTTCGACGCGGACTCCCCTGGCGGTCCCGCGCAGGTGGTCAACGACGAGGCCCGGCGACTCCTGGCGCTCCCCGACGGCGACGTGCATCAGCGGGACCTGCCGCCCTCGCTACGCGGCGCCGACGACCTCACCGACGAGCTGCACGTGACCGGCAGCCGCGTCCTTCTGGTGAACCGCCGCCCCGTCACCGGGCCGACCGGTCCGCTGGGCACCGTCCTCACCGTGCGCGACCGCACCGAGCTGCAGACCGTGCTGGGCGAGCTCGACACCGCCCGCTCGCTGGCCGACGCACTCAGCGCGCAGGCGCACGAGCACGCCAACCGCCTGCACTCGGTGGTCACCATGATCGAATTGGGAGAGCAGGATTCGGCGGCGCAGCTCGCCATCGCCGACCGCAGTGCGTCCCAGGGCCTCGTCGATCGACTCGCGGGCGAGGCGGCCCCGTCCGCCGTCGCACTCCTCGTCGCGAAGACCGCCGCTGCCGGTGCCCTCGACGTCGAGCTCACCGTCGCCGAGGGAACGGACCTCTCCGCCGCGCCCCTGCCCGACGTCCAACTCCTCACGCTCCTGGGGAACCTCGTGGACAACGCCATCGACGCCGCGGGCCCGGGTGGCTGGGTGGAGCTGTCCGCGGCCACCGGCCGCGACGGATCGTGGGACCTGACCGTCGCCGACAGCGGCCCGGGCATGTCCGCCGATGAGTTCGGCCGTGCCCGGACGCGCGGGTACTCCACGAAGGACCGCGGCGAGCGCCTGCACGGCGGCGGACTCGGACTCGCACTGGTCGACCAGGTGGTGCGCCAGGCGGGTGGCAGGATCGAGTCGGGCCGGACACCGTCGACGGTGACGGTGCGGCTACCGGGAGGTGAGCGATGACGGTGCGCGTCCTCGTCGTGGACGACGAGCCGCAGATCGCCCGCGCGCACGCCGAATACGTACGGCGCGTCGCGGGATTCGAGGTCGTCGGGGTGGTCGGCACGGCCGTCGCCGCGCTGAGCGAGGTCCGACGGTCCGCCGTCGCCGGCCCGCCCGTCGACCTGGTGCTCGCCGACGTCGGTCTCCCCGATCGCAGCGGCCTCGAGCTGGCCGCCGACCTCGCGGGCCTCCGCCCGCGGCCGGACGTCATCGTGATCACCTCGGCGCGCGATATCGCGACGGTCCGCGGGGCCATGGCCAGCGGTGCGATCCTCTATCTGATCAAGCCCTTCACCTTCGCCGCGTTCGCGGACCGGCTGAACCGCTATCTGTCCTTCCGCGACGCCCTCAGCGGCGAGGACGTCGGGCAGCGCGAGGTCGACGCGGCCTTCGCGGCCCTGCGCGAGGCCCCCTCGGAGACGACGGCACCGAAGGGGCTGGCACCGTCGACCCTGGAGGCCGTGACCTCCGCCCTGCGACACGCCGATTCGCCGCTCGGCGCAGCCGACGTGGCGGCTCGCACCGGGATGTCGCGCGTGACCGCGTGGCGCTACCTGGAGCGTCTCGCCGACGACAGACTGTGCGAGCGGATCACCGAGTACGGCGGCCGCGGCCGGCCCGAGGTCCGCTACCGCTGGCTGTGACGGACGAAAACCACTGTCACCGGGTCCCGCACCATTGCTACCGTGCCGCCATGGATCTCGCCGATGTCTGGCCACCGTTCGGGCTGCGCCTTCGCACCCCGCGGCTGACGCTGCGCGTGGTCCGTGACGAGGACCTCCCGCACCTCGCTGCGGCGGTCGCCGACGGCATCCACGATCCGACGGTGATGCCCTTCCGGACCCCGTGGACCGATCGCGCTCCTGACGTGGCGCCGACGCTGCTCGCCCAGTACCACTGGTCGCTGCGCGCCCGGTTCGCGCCCGAGGACTGGGAGTTCGCCTTCGCCGTGCTGCACGACGGCGTCCCGATCGGCACCCAGCACGTCGCCGCCCAGCGGTTCGCGGAGCTGCGCTCCGTCGAGACCGGATCGTGGCTGAGCCGGCGGTTCCACGGACGCGGTATCGGCACCGAGATGCGGTCCGCCGTCCTGACTTTCGCGTTCGATCAGCTCGGAGCCGAGTGGGCCACCTCGGCGGCCGCGGAGTGGAACGCATCGTCGAACGGGGTGTCCCGCGCTCTCGGCTACCGCGAGAACGGCGTCGAACGCATCGTCACGCGGCCCGGCGTGGTCGAGAACATGGTCCGACTACGTATGCCGGCCCAGGATTTCGTGCGTTCGCCGTGGCGCCTGGAGACATCCGGTGTCGAGGCGGTGCGCGACTACCTCGGGCTGTCGGAGTCGCCGACGGCGCCCCGTTCGTAGTCCGCGCGCACGGCGCGGTCGGCGGAGCGCACCTGGTCCGGAACGAGGAAGCGGTCGAGCAGGTCCCGCACGGGTTGCGGCGAGAGGGTCTGCAGGCGGTGCAGTAGCCCGACCGTGCGCGGCACGTGCACCTCGAACCGCGGACTGGCGAGAGTGTCGGCGATGGCCGCGGCGATCCGCTCCGGAGTGAGCATCGCCGCGGCCCCTGTCGTGGTCCCGGCGGCGAGCGCAGTATCGACGACCGCGGGCATGACGACGCTCAGTTCCACACCGCTGCCCCGCAACTCGCGGCGCACGGCGCGGAGGTAGCCGTAGATCCCGTACTTGGTGGCGCTGTAGGTGGCCTCGCCGGCGGGGCTGAGCTTCGACGCCGCCGACGCCACGGTCACGATGTGCCCGCTGCGCCGCGGGAGCATCCGGCGTGCCGCCAACCGCGTACCGAGGATCGGACCGACCAGGTTCACCGCGACCTGCCGCTGGATCGACGCCGCGCCCTCGTCGACGAACGACCCCACCCACATCACGCCCGCGTTGTTCACGAGGGCGTCGAGCGGACCGTCGGCCTCAGCGGCGGCGAGGAACTCCTCGAACGACCCCTCGTCGGTCACATCGAGCCGCAGGGACTCGGCCCGCCCGCCGGCGGAGCGGATCGACTCGGCGACGGCCTGAGCGGCGGCCTCGTCGCGGTCGCCGATCCAGACCCGCGCCCCGCGCGCGGCGAGCAACCGGCACGTCGCCGCACCGATCCCCGAGCCGCCGCCCGTCACCGCGACCCTCCGCCCGTTCAGCTCCGCCATCGCCGCGCCCCTCTCGATTGAACACCGTTATGGAGAGAATAATCGCAGGTGGGAATCTCCATAACGGTGTTCAATTCGCGGTGGCGCCCTTCGCCGCCGCGGAGTCCGCGGAGGCCAGGTACTCCTGGTGCAACAGGCGACGGGTGGTCCGGGGCGTGAACGTCCGCCCCAGCGCCCCGAGCGCCCCGAGCGGGGTGTCGATCCGCGTGGGTCGGCGCACGATGGCGCGCACGATGATCCGGGCGGCGTGCTCCGGGCTGATGGCGCGCGCACCGTCGTAGGCCTCGGTCGGGGCGATCATGGCCGTCCGGACCAGCGGCATGTGGACGTTGGTGAACGTGACGTGGTCGGTGAGGGTTTCGGTCGCGGCGACGTCGGTGAAGGCGTCGAGCGCCGCCTTGCTCGCGACGTACGCCGAGAACCGCGGGCCGCGCGCGGAGACACCGATGCTCGAGACGTTGACCACGTGCCCGAACCCGCGCTCCCGCATGTGCGGGAGCAGCGCCAGCGTCATCCGAACGGCGCCGAAGTAGTTGACGTCCATTGTTCGCTCGTAGTCGTGGAACCGGTCGACAGAGGCCCGCACGGACCGCCGTATAGATCGTCCCGCGTTGTTGACGAGGTAGTCGACGTGGCCGTGCTCGTCGAGGATCCGCGCGACAGTGCGATCCACCGCGTCGCCGTCGGTCACGTCGCACACGTACGCGGCGGCTTCGCCGCCGGCGGCGACGATCTCATCGACCGCGGCCGTGAGCTCGACCTCGTTGCGGGCCAGCAGGATCACCCGCGCCCCGCGATCGGCCAGCGTGCGCGCCGCCTCGCGGCCGATGCCCGCCGAGGCGCCGGTGATCACCACGTGCCGCCCGGCGATCGGGTCGCGCCGCCGCAGGCGGGCGGGGTCGAGCTGCTCGCGCCAGTACGCGAACAGCCGGGGCCCGTAGTCCCGCAGCTCGGGCACGTCGATCCCGGTGCCCGCCAGTGCGTCCCGGGTAGCCTCGGAGGTGTAGCGGGCGGTGAAGCCGAGGTTCTCGAACGCGCGGGGCGGGATACCGCGCTGCTTGAGCACGGTGTCGCGCAGGACCCCGGTGCGCCCCGAGCCACTCAGCCTGATCGCCGAATCCACGGCGCGGCGCGGGATCCGGCCGACGGCGGGCGGTGCTCCCGCGGGCCGGGCGATCGCGCGGTACAGCTCCAGCACGCTCTGCGGCTCCGGGTTCACCAGGTGATAGACCCGGCCGGTCCCGTCGGCCCGGAGCATGAGCTCGACGAGCGCCTCCGCCACGTAGTCGACGGGCACCACGTTGGTGTCGCCGGTGTCGGGCAATACCATCGGGAACACCGACGGCACGTGCCGCAGCGTGTCGAAGATCGGGAAGAAGTAGTACGGACCGTCGATCTTGTCCATCTCGCCGGTCTGCGAGTCGCCCACCACGATCGCCGGCCGGTAGATGCGCCACCGCACGTCGTCCGCCTCGCGGACCAGCTTCTCGGACTCGAACTTGGTGCGGTGGTACGGCGACGGGAAGCCCTGTCCCAGATCGAAATCGTCCTCCCCGAAGGCGCCCCTGTGATCGCCGGCCACCGCGACGGACGAGACGTGATGCAGCTCCGCGCCGATGCTCCGCGCCAGCTCGATCACCGCGCGGGTCCCCTCGACGTTGACCCGCTCGTTGGCCTGCACGCTCGCGGACATGTCGTACACCGCACCGAGATGGAGCACGGCGTCGGCCGCAGGAGGCGCACCGTCGAGCCCGAGGCCCGGGGCGGCGAGGTCACCCAGCAGCGGCATGACGCGCTCGCCCCAGCGGGCCCTCCAGTCGTCGAGCTTCGACGCCGACGACGGCCGCACCAACAGGTGCACCACTGCATCGGGGTCGCGCTCCAGCAGCAGGGGAACGATGCGCCGGCCCAGGAAACCTGTGGCGCCGGTGATCAGGTAGGTATTCACAGCTGACTCCTTCACGAGTCGCTCGGCAACTGACTTGTCGGTAAGATTACTCCAGAGTCAGTTCGACCACCAGAACCTGTCAGTGACATCACGGATACTCGTCCACATGTCCATCGACCAGGCACGACGCGCGGAGGCCACGATCCTCCACGCCGACCTGGACTCGTTCTACGCCTCTGTCGAGCAACGCGACCATCCGTGGCTCCGCGGCCGCCCCGTGCTGGTCGGGTCGGACGTCGTGCTGGCGGCCAGCTACGAGGCGAAGGCCAAGGGCGTGCGCTCGCCCATGCCGCACCGCGAGGCGCTGGCGCTCGCCCCGTTCGCCATCACCATGCCGCCGCGGTTCGACGCGTACATGGAGGCCAGCAAGCGGGTCTTCGAGGTGTTCCGGGACATCACGCCGCTGGTCGAGGGTCTCTCCGTGGACGAGGCCTTCCTCGACGTGGCCGGCCTCCACCGCATCGACGGCACGCCGGTCCAGATCGCCCAGCGCCTCCGCGAGCGGGTCAAGGCCGAGGTCGGCCTGCCCATCACCGTCGGGGTGGCACGCAGCAAGTTCCTCGCCAAGGTGGCCAGCGCCGTCGGCAAGCCCGACGGTCTGCTCCACGTTCCGCCCGGCACGGAGCTGCAGTTCCTGCACCCCCTGCCGGTGCGGCGGCTGTGGGGCGTCGGCCCCAAGACCGAGTCGCGCCTGCACGAGGTCGGCATCGGCACCGTCGGGCAGATCGCGGAGTTGGGCGAGCCGCGCCTGGCCTCGCTCCTCGGCAGGGGCACCGCGCGGCACCTGTACGCACTGTCGATGGCGCACGATCCGCGGCGGATCGACACCGGTCGGCGCCGCAAGTCGATCGGCGCGCAACGCGCCCTGGGTCGCCGGATGAAGTCCGAGTCGGAGATCGAAGCCACCGCGCTCGCGATCGTCGACCGGCTCGGCGAGCGGCTGCGCGCCGCAGGGCGCGTCACGCGCACCGTCGAACTGCGACTGCGGTTCGACGATTTCGCGTCCGTCACCCGGTCCCGCTCCCTGCGCGAGCCCACCGACCAGACATCGGTCGTACTCGCCACCGCGCGCGGGCTGCTCGACGAGGCGATGCCTCTGGTCCGGGAGCGCGGCTGCACGCTCATCGGGCTCTCGCTGGCGAACCTGGAGAACCACGGCGCGGTGCAGCTCACGCTGCCCTTCGACGGCGGCGAGCACGATACCGACCTCGACCTCGCGCTCGATTCGCTGCGCACCCGTTACGGGCGTGACGCCGTCACGCGCGGCAAGCTCCTGCACCGGCCGTTGGGGCCCGATGCACCGATGCTCACCGACCAGGACTGATCAGCGTGACGGCAGCACCACCAAGGACAGGAGCATCACGCCGATGCGAAGAGCGCATTCGCCGGCACCTTGCGGCGGGACCGTTTCGCGAACAGCTTCCGGTGCGTCGCCCTCCGCGGCGAGGCCGTAGAGCATCCGCGAGGTGGAGTAGATGCCCGAGTTCGCCGACGACAGTGAGTCGCGGTTCACTCGGGAGCGGTGGATCCCGTCCCGCGTTCGGCGATGAACCGGCGGGTGACCGCCATGTCCCGATCCCCCAGACCGGCCTCGATGATCGCCTCGAACTCGGCCAGCAGCGCGGGCAGCAGCATCGCCTCGGTGCCGGTGGCACGCGCGACCTCGGTGGCGGATCGGAGATCCTTCGCGAGGTACTTCGCCATGCCCGACGGTGCGTCGTCCCCCGTCACCAGCTTGTCCTTGCGAGTCGCCAGCAGGCGGGACGAGGCGTAGCCGCCGCCGAGCAGCTCCCACATCGCCGCGAGGTCGATGCCGGAGCGGTCCGCGAGCACCGTCGCCTCCCCCAGCGCCGCGATGGTCGCCGCGACGACCAGCTGGTTGCACGCCTTCGCGACCTCGCCGGCGCCCAAGGGCCCCAGGCGGACCGGGGTGCCACAGGGCTCGAGCACGTCCGCGGCGCGAGCGCAGTCGACCTCGGTGCCGCCCATCATGATCGACAGTGTCCCGGCGATCGCGCCGTCCTCACCACCGGAAACCGGCGCGTCCACGACGCGGACCCGGCCGGCGGTCTCCCGGTCCAGACGGTCCGCGAGCGCTCGCACGCCGAGCGCCGAGGAGGTCGAACCGATGAGCAGCAGGAGCGGGCGATCGCCCGCGAGCAGTCCGCGCTCGCCCGCGAGAACCTCCTCGATCTCCGGGAGGTCGGGCAGCATCAACAGCACGACATCGGCCACCGCGGCCAGTCCCGCCGGGTCATCGTGCTGGACGGCGCCGTCGGCCACGAGGTCCGGGCGGGGCCGCCGGGCGGTGATGTGGACGGGGCCGTGCGCGCGGGCGAGGTGTCGCGCCATGGGCGCGCCCATGGCTCCGAGTCCGATGACGCCGACGGCGATGTGCGCAGCCTGATCCATTCGTCCAGCCTAACGAATGTCGTTCGATATATTGGCCGATCTCCTAGACTCGGCCCATGACCACCACATCGAAGCCCTTGCGCGTCGCCCTCGCGGTCGACCTGCCCGAATCCGACTGCCGGCTGATCGAGCGCCTCGAGCCCCGCGTCGAGTTGCTCCGTGATCACACGCTGTACCGTCCGCCCCGGTGGGACGCGGATTGGGAGGGCGACCCGGCCTTCACCCGCACGCCCGATCAGCAGGCCGCCTACGAGTCGCTGCTCGCCGGCGCCGACGCGCTCTTCGGCATCCCCGACGTGCAGCCCGCGCTGCTCGCCGCGACCGTCCGCGCAAACCCCGCTCTGCGCTGGGTGCACACCACCGCCGCGGGCGGCGGCGGGCAGGTCCGCGCCGCCGGGCTCGACGAAGCGGAGCTCACGCGGGTCGCGTTCACCACCAGCGCCGGGGTGCACGGCTCGACACTGGCCGAGTTCGCGCTGTTCGGAATCCTCGCGGGCGCGAAGAACCTGCGCCGCCTGGAGTCCGATCAGGCCGCCAAGCAGTGGCCCGCCCGGTGGGAGATGCGCCACCTCGACGAGATGACGGTCCTCATCGTGGGACTCGGAGGGATCGGCGCGGCGACCGCGGCCCGGTTCAAGGCCTGCGGGTCGACGGTGTGGGGCACCTCCCGCAGCGGCCGCCTCGTGGAGAACGTCGACCGGATCGTCCCCCTCGACGACATCGTCGCGGCCGCGGGCGAGGTGGACGCGATCGTCGTGACCCTGCCCGGCACCGCGGCCACCGAGAAGCTGATCGGCGCGGACCTGTTCGCCGCCGTGCGGCCCGGCACTCTGCTCACCAACGTCGGCCGCGGCACCGTCATCGACGAGGACGCACTGCTCACGGCCCTCAACGAGGAGCGGATCGGCTTCGCCGCGCTGGACGTCTTCGCCACCGAGCCGCTGCCCTCCGACAGCGCTCTGTGGCACCACCCGAACGTCCTGGCGAGCCCGCACACGGCCGCGCTGAGCCGCCAGGAATCCACGCGGATCGCCCGGCTGTTCGCGCGCAACGCCACGGCGCTGCTCGACGGGGCTCCGACGGCCAACACCGTCGACACCGTGGAGTTCTACTGATGACCGATCCCGAGGGCACGCGCGCACCGGCGCCCGCCGTCACCCGCGCGCTGGGCATTCTCACGCTGCTCGCGGAATCCGACGCGCCGGCCATGAGCCTCAGCGAGCTCGCGCGCGGGCTGGGCATCGCGAAGTCCTCGTGCACCAACCTCTGTCAGGCCCTGGAAGACGGGGACATGATCCGGCGCGTGACCGGCGGCTTCGCCCTGGGCCGGCGGACGGCGGAGATCGGCGGCGCCTACGCGCTGCAGTTCAACCAGGTCCGCGAGTTCTTCCCGGTGATCGCGGCGTCCCCCACGCTGCACCGCGAGCTGGTCCAGATCGCCATGCTCGATGGCGCCCACACGCTCTACCTCGCGCGCCACGAGGGCCGGGCTCCGTACCGGTTCGGCACGCCGCTCGGCTCGCGCCTGCCCGCGGTCTTCACGGCCACGGGACACGCCCTCCTGGCCGCGCTCCCCGACGAGGAGCTGGACGCGATCCTCGGCTCCGCCGTCCCCGCCCGGAGTGCCGCCGACGGCAGCGAGGTCACCGAGGCCGATGTCCGGGCCGAGCTGGAACAGGTGCGGACACGCGGATTCGCGGTCGACCGGGGGCACGGCACCCTCGGCGTCACCGGCATCGCGGTCGCGCTCCCCGCCTGGACGCCGGGCGATCCGCCGCTCGGGCTCGGCGCCGCCATGCCCGCCGATCAGGCCGACGACCTGCGCATAGCCACCGTCGGGACCGCCCTGGTGGAGGCTGCCGCGCGGCTGAGCAACCCGTGGAGACAGCAGGGCTCGACGAACTGATCCACACGAATATCGTTCAACCTGTTGTACGCCGTTCGACCAAGTGTTAGCTTTCAGGTATCGGATGTGACGCCGGTCACGACCCGATGGTCCGAAGGAGAACCCCCGTGTCGACCACCACCACCTCGCCGGAGCAGGATCCCGACTACGCCGCGAACCTCAAGCGCGCGACCCTCGCCTCCAGCATCGGCAGCGCCCTCGAGTACTTCGATTTCGCGCTGTACGGCCTGTCCACGGCGTTGATCTTCAACGTCCTGTTCTTCCCCCAGGGTGACCCGGCGATGGCGACCGTGGCCGCGTTCGCCACCTTCGGCGTGGGCTTCGCGGCCCGTCCCTTCGGCGGCCTGTTCTTCGGCCGGCTCGGCGACAAGGTGGGCCGCAAGACGGTCCTCGTCATCACGATCATGCTGATGGGCGGCGCGTCAACCCTGATCGGCGTCCTGCCCACCTACGACTCGATCGGCATGTGGGCGCCGGTGCTGCTCGTGGCGCTTCGCCTGCTCCAGGGCTTCGGCGCGGGCGCGGAGCAGGCCGGCTCGACGGTGCTCATGGCCGAGTACGCGCCCGTGGGGCGGCGCGGCTTCTTCTCCGCACTGCCCTTCATCGGCATCCAGGCGGGCACGCTCCTCGCCGCGCTGGTGTTCACACTGATCAGCACATTGCCGGAGCAGGCGATGCTCAGCTGGGGCTGGCGGGTGCCGTTCCTCTCATCCTTCCTGCTCATCCTGCTCGCCGTCGCGATCCGGATGAAGCTGCAGGAGACGCCGACCTTCGTCGAGTTGGAGAAGCAGGAGCAGGTCGCCGACAAGCCCGTCCGTGAGCTGTTCAAGCACGGCTTCCCCGGCGTGCTCGTGGGCATCGGCCTGCGCATGGCGGAGAACGGCGGCTCGTACATGTTCCAGGCGCTGGCGCTGTCGTTCTTCGTCACCGTCACCGGTCCCGGCGCCGACAAGGGCGTGCTCACGTGGGGCGTCACCATCGGCTCGCTGATCGGCGTGTTCTCCGTGCCGTTCACCGGACATCTGTCCGACCGTTACGGCCGCCGCATCATCTACCGGATCGGCGCCCTGTTCCTGCTGGTCTACGCCCTGCCCGCCTGGTGGGCACTCACCCTGCACAACCACGGCATCGCGATCGCCGTCATCGCGATCGGCATCGGCGTGGGCGTGAACTCGATGCTCGGCCCGCAGTGCGCCATGATCCCCGAGATGTTCGGCGCACGACACCGCTACCTCGGCGTAGCCATGGCCCGCGAGATCTCCGCGGTGCTCGCCGGCGGCGTGGCGGGGGTGCTGGGCGCCTACCTGATCAAAGTGACGCACGGGAACTGGCTCGTACTCGGCCTCTACATGGTCACCCTGTGCACCATCACCGCGGCGAGCACCTTCCTCGTGCCGGAGACCGTGGGCCGCGACCTGACCCGCACCGACGACGCCGTGAAGGTCTCTGACGCCGAAGCGGGCTCCGGCTACGCCCTGCCCGGAACCGCCGCTCTGAGCACTCTCGACTTCCCCTCTCCCGCAATCGCTTCCGCGCCCGTGCCGTCCGTTCCCTGAAAGGCAGTCATGCCCAGCGACACCTCCGTCTTCGACCTCACGGATCGAACCGCACTCGTCACCGGCAGCACCCGCGGCATCGGCCGCCGGCTGGCCGAAGGACTGTCCAGGGCGGGCGCCACGGTCGTCGTGCACGGTCGGGACCGGACCGCGGCGTCGATGGTGGCGGGCGAGATCGCCGCCGCGACCGGCAATCCCGTGCACGGCGACGCCTTCGACGTGACCGACGAGGCCGCCGTCGACGCGGGGCTGACCCGGATCGAGGCACTGCTCGGCACCCCCGACATCCTGGTCAACAACGCGGGCATGCAGATCCGCCACCCGCTGACCGAGTTCCCCGTCAGCGACTGGAACACCCTGGTGGCGACGAATCTGACCAGCGCCTTCCTCCTGTCGAAACGGGTCGCCGCGGGCATGATCGCCCGCGGCAGCGGGCGCATCGTCAACATCGGCTCGGTGCAGTCGCAGCTGGCCCGCCCGAACATCACGCCCTACTCCGCGACCAAGGGCGGGATCGTCATGCTCACCAAGGGCCTGTGCGCGGAGCTGGCCCCGTACGGCGTGACGGCCAACGCGATCGCCCCCGGGTACTTCGCCACCGAGCTGACCCAGGCGCTCGTCGACGACGCCGAGTTCTCCGGGTGGGTCTCCGGCCGCACGCCGGCGGCGCGCTGGGGCGACGTGGCGGATCTGGTGGGGCCGTTGGTGTTCCTGGCCTCCGACGCCTCCTCATTCGTCAACGGCCAAATACTGTACGTCGACGGCGGCATGACGGCCGTGGTCTGAAAGGGGTTGTGATGACGGAGAATCTGGGTGTCGTCGCGCACGCCGCCGGCGATCTGCGGGTGCAGGCGCTGCCGGAGCCCGAGCCCACCGCCGATGAGGCGGTGATCGCGATCGCCTACGGCGGGGTCTGCGGCTCCGACTTGCACTACTGGCTTCACGGCGCCGCCGGGACGTCCATCCTGCGCGCACCCCTGCTTCTCGGCCACGAGGTGATCGGCACCGTCGAACGGGCGGCCGCCGACGGATCCGGGCCCGCGGTCGGCACCCCCGTCGCCGTGCACCCGGGCACGCCGCACGGGGTCGACGGTGTCCCGTACCCGGCGAAGAGCCCGAACCTCGCGCCCGCCGGCACCTACCTGGGCTCAGCGGCCCACTTCCCGCACTGCGAGGGCGCTTTCGCGCGCCGCGTCGCCCTCCCGACCCGGATGTTGCGGATCCTGCCCGCGAACATCGATCCGCGCGACGCCGCGCTGATCGAACCTGCGGCCGTGGCCTGGCACGGCGTGGCCCGCGCGGGCGATGTCGCGGGCAAGCGGGTGGCCGTCATCGGCGCGGGTCCGATCGGCCTGCTCGCCGTCGCGGTGGCGTTGCACCACGGGGCCGCCACGGTCGTGGCGACGGACATCGCGGCCGAGGCGCGCGAGCGTGCCCTGGCACTGGGCGCCGCCGCGGTTCTCGACGCCCGGGAGTCCGAGGAGATCGCGGCGCTCCACGCCGATGTCGTGATCGAATCCTCCGGCACGGTGCCCGGACTGCACGCCGCGGTCGATGCGGCCGGGAGGGGCGGCATCGTCGTGATGCTCGGCCTGCAGCGCGCGGGCGACATCGACTTCCCTGCCGCCCAAGCCATCACACGCGAACTGGATCTGCGCGGTGCCCTGCGGTTCAACGACGAGATCGACGAGGTCATCGCTGCCCTCGCCGACGGCTCGTTGAACGTGCGCGGCGTGGTCACCCACGTTCTGCCCGCCGCGGACGCCCTCGAGGCCTTCGAGATCGCCCGTGATTCCGCTGCGTCCGGGAAGGTGCTGCTGGACTTCCGGACGTGAGCCACGGCGTGGCCGCCGAACCGGGACAGCGCGGGCGCGGGCCGCGGGCAATTCGGGCGCGGGCGGGCGGAACGGGTGCGGGAAGCCATTCGCACCCATTCCGCCCGCACTGCCCGTCGCCGAGCGGGCGGCAGCGATCAGGCCGGAGCGAGGAAGGCGGCGAGCGCCGCGGAGTACATCGCGACGTCGGCGGAGCCCATGAGCTCGCGGGCGCTGTGCATCGCGAGCTGCGGCGCCCCCACGTCGACGGTGCTCAGGCCGGTGCGGGCGGCCGTGATCGGGCCGATCGTGGAGCCGCACGGCAGGTCGGCGCGGTGCACGTACCGCTGCAGCGGCACGCCCGCCTGCTCGGCGGCCACCGCGAAGATCGCCTCGCCCGTCGCGTCGGAGGCGTAGCGCAGGTTCTGGTTCACCTTGAGCACCGGCCCGCCGTTCACGGCGATGCGGTGCGCGGGCTCGTGCCGGTCGGGGTAGTTCGGGTGCGTGGCGTGCGCCATGTCGCCCGACGCGCACACCGAGCGGCTCATCACACGCAGGAAGTCCTCGCGGTCACCGCCCGCGGCGAGCACGATCCGCTCCAGAACCGTGAGCAGCAGGTCGGACGCCGCGCCGCGATCCGAGCCCGATCCGACCTCCTCGTGGTCGAACAGTGCGAGCACGGGCGTCACCCCGACGGTCGACGGTGCCGCGACCAGCGCCTCGACGCCCGCGTAGCAGGTCCCCTGGTTGTCCAGGCGCGGCGCGGAGAGCAGATCGCCGTCGGCGCCCACCACCCGGCTCGGCGCCAGATCGTGCGTCATCAGTTCCCAACCGAGCACCGTCTCGGGGTCGACCCCGGCGGCCTCGGCCAGCAGGTCCACGAAGGGCCCCTTCGCGCCCACACCGCGGATCGCGTTGACGTGCCGCTGCGGATCCAGCTCGACGCCCTTGCGGTTCTCGGACAGGTGGATGGCGAGCTGCGGCACCCGCAGCACCGGCTCGTCGATCCGGACGAGAGCCGTCCGCGCACCGTCGGGCCCGGCGAACGCGAGCCGGCCGGAGATCCCGAGATCCCGGTCGAGCCACGAATTGAGCCAGGCGCCGCCGTAGGGCTCGAGGCCCACCAGCGACAGGCCCGCCGCCTCGAGGTCCGGATGCTGCTTGACCCGCAGATTGGGACTGTCCGTGTGTCCGCCGACGATGCGGAAGGCGCCGTCGACCGCGAAGACGGATGCGTCGAAGGCGACGATCGACCCGCCCCGGACCACGTAGTGCTTGCCCGCCGCCGGCCAGCGGTCGCCCTCGGCGAGCTCGGAGTAGCCCGCCGTACGCAGCCGCGCAGCCGTCGTCTCCACGACGTGGAAGGGCGACGGTGAGGCGTCGACGAAGGCGCACAGACCCTCCGGGGACGCAGTGGTGGCTGCCGCCGGATCCGTCATCAGGCCGACAGCACCGCGTCCAGCGCGGAGTAGAACAGGCCCAGCCCGTCGTCCGACGGGCCGGTCAGCGCCTCGGTGGCGTGCTCCGGGTGGGGCATCAGGCCGACGACGCGGCCGTTGGCCGAGGCGACGCCCGCGATGTCGCGCTGCGAGCCGTTCGGGTTGCCGCCGACGTAGCGGAAGGCCACACGGCCCTCGCCCTCGAGCTCGTCGAGCACGGCCTCCGACGCCTGGTAGCGGCCCTCGGCGTTCTTGACGGGGACGAGGATCTCGGCGCCCGTCTCGTACCGGGAGGTCCACGCGGTGTTCGTGGCCTCGACCCGCAGCCACTGATCGCGGCAGACGAAGTGCAGGCCCTCGTTGCGGGTGAGCGCACCGGGGAGCAGGCCCGCCTCACAGAGGATCTGGAAGCCGTTGCAGATGCCCAGCACCGGCATGCCCTTGCCCGCGGCCGCCACGACCTCGGTCATCACCGGAGCGAGGGAGGCGATGGCGCCGGCGCGCAGGTAGTCGCCGTAGGAGAAGCCGCCGGGGACGACGACGGCGTCGACGCCCTTGAGATCGTGGTCCTTGTGCCAGAGGGAGACGGCCTCGCCGCCCGCGCGCTCCACGGCGCGGGACGCGTCCACATCGTCGAGGGTGCCGGGGAAGGTGATGACGCCGACGCGGGTCATGCGTTCACCCGGGTGATGGTGAAGTCCTCGATGACGGTGTTGGTCAGCACGTCGGCCGCGATCTTCTCGAGCTGCTCGTCGCTGAGGTCACCGTCGACCTCGAGCTCGAACCGCTTGCCCTGCCGCACATCCGCGACACCGGCGAAACCGAGGCGGTCGAGCGCACCCACGATCGCCTTGCCCTGCGGGTCCAGGATCTCGGCCTTCGGCATCACGTCCACCACAATCCGTGCCACGTTGCGGCTCCCTCTCGAATCGACCGCGCGCTCGGGTGTCGATCGCGCTTCACAAAAGAGTTTACGTCCGTGCCGAACGGCGCAGCGGAGCACGTCGCGACAACCGCCGTGGCCTCGCGGAAACTGAGCGATACTGGGCGCATGCGACTCACCCACTTCCGCCATTCCTGCGTCCTCGTGGAGATGTCCGACACGCGGGTGCTCTTCGATCCCGGCACGTTCTCCCAGGGCTTCGAGGGGCTGACCGGGCTCGACGCGATCGTCGTCACCCACCAGCACCCGGACCACATCGATCCCGTCCGCATCGGCGCGCTGGTCGACGCGAATCCCGACGCACAGCTCTTCGCCGACCCCACCACGGCCGCCGCCCGTGGCGACCGCTGGATCGCCGCCGTCCCCGGGCACGACTACGGCATCGGCAATCTCATCGCGCGGGCCGTCGGCGGCGTGCACGCCGTGATCCATCCGGACATGCCGACCATCGACAACACCTCGATCCTGCTCGGCGACGAGGAGCGGATCGGCCGCTTCTACCACCCGGGGGACGCGTTGTTCGTGCCCGACGTCCCCGTCGACGTGCTCGGTCTGCCGGTGAACGCGCCGTGGTGCCGGATCAGCGAGACGATCGACTTCTTCCGAGCGGTCTCCCCCACCGTCGCCGTACCGATCCACGACGAACTGCTCTCGCCGGAGGGCGCGGCGATCTACCTCGCCCGGCTCACGGACATGCGGCCCGACGGTGCCGATCTCCTCCGCTGGGAGGCCGAGGCCACGCAGGAGTTCTAGGCCGTGAACAGGTTCATCCGATAGCCCGAGACCATCGGCGTGAAGCCGATCGCGGCGAGGCCGAGGCGGTACTTCCACGGCCATGTGCCGGCGACCGCCTTCTGCGGGTGCGCGAAGGTGCGGCTCTCGAGCAGGCGCAGACCGATGGGCTCGAGGGTGCGGGGGTCGTCGCAGACCCACTGCATCCGCGCGGGGATGGAACGGAAGACCGGGTTCTGGTCCTGGTGGCCCATCATGAACCGGCCCCCCGTGTCGACCGCGAGACGGTTGCCGCCGAACCGTCGGGCCAGGCGCCCGAGGACGTCCTCGACCTCCTCCCGGGCGAAGTACAGCAGGACGGCCTCGGACAGCAGGAACACCGGCCCTCCGCGCTCCGCGACCGCCTCGTACCAGTCCTCGTCGAAGATCGAACCGTCGATCATCGTGTACCGCTCCGAGTCGGTGAAGAACCTGCGACGCAGAGCCATCGTGTCCGGTAGGTCGAGGTCGAACCACCGCACCGAGCCGTTGTCGAGCCGGTCGAACCGGGTGGACAGGCCGCAGCCCAGGTCGACGACGGTGCCGTCGGGATGGTCGGCGAGGAAGTCCCGCACGTACTGATCGAAGATCGACGCGCGGAGCACGGATCCCGGGAGCGATGGTCCCGTGAACCTCGTGAAGTCGTAGTCGATGGCATCGACCAACTCGATCGCCCGCGTGTCCGCGAGGACGCTGCGGTTCGCCGCGGCGTCGCGGGCCCGGCCGTACAGCGGGATGAGGAGTGTCTCCTGGACATCGCCGAGCTCTATCTTCGCCTTCATAAGGCTACCCTAACTCGGACGTCAAGAGTCAGGCGGCAGCGAGCATCCGCGTCCGGTGCTCGTACACGACCGGCGCCGCGCCGTGGTGCAGCGCGAGATCGACGGCGTCGAGCATCGTGCGGCTCACCGTCGAGGAGTCGAGCCGCCGGGCGTCGACGGCGAGGCGGAGGACGCCGCCCCGTCGAGCGATGCGGTTGGCCTGCGCGAGGAGCGCGCGGCACCACCAGGGCTCGCTCAGGAATCCGTCGCCGATGCCGAGCACCCGGGCCCTCTCCTCCTCGCCGGTGACGAGGTCGGTGATGGCGGTGTAGCCGAGGTTGAGCCGGAAGCCCGCGTCGGGCAGGGCGAGCACCGCGCCGGTCGAAGCGTTCCACCGCGGCGCTGCGAAGACACGGGTGCGCAGTCCCACCGTCTCGAGCACGCGGTCGGCCGCGGCCAGACGCAGCTTCGCCTCGTGCGCGCCGAGCGTCGAGAACTCGGCGCGGCGGCGCTTCGTCGCGGCCTGGTCGTAGCCGTTGAGGACGATCACGTCGCCCCCGGCGCGACGCTCCCGCAGGAAGGCCTGCGTCGACGGGTCGTCGACCAGCTTGTACTTGCCCTTCAGGCGGGGCGCCACGAGCAGCGAGACGGGCACACCGCGCTCGTCCATCTGCGCCGTGAAGCGTTCCGCGTGCCCGCGGGTGGCGTCGGAGAGGGCGGAGACCGAGACGTACAGCGGCGAGCTCATGTTCGTGAGTGTGCGCCGCGTTCCTTACCGATTCGGGGATGGAAGGTTACGTGTCGCCCAACTCGCTGCTCAGGCGGCCGACGGTACGCCGCTCAGGCGAGGACGGCCTCGATCGCACCGACCACCTCATCCGACTCGGGCTCGGTGCGGGGGCGGAAGCGCTGCACCGTGACGTGATCGGGCGCGACGAGGAACTTCTCGAAGTTCCACTGGATGTCGCCGGCCTCGCCCTCGGCGTCGGCGGTCTGCGTGAGCTCGACATAGAGCGGGTTGCGGTTCTCTCCGTTGACCTCGGTCTTCTCCAGCAGCGGGAAGGTCACGCCGTAGCTCGTCGAGCAGAAGGTCGCGATCTCCTCGGCGGTCCCCGGCTCCTGGCCGGCGAACTGGTTGCAGGGCACGCCGAGCACCGTCAACCCCCGGTCCGCGTACCGGGTCGCGAGGGCCTCCAGACCCGCGTACTGCGGCGTCAGGCCGCACTTGCTGGCGACGTTGACGACGAGCACGGCCCGCCCGGCGTAGTCGGCGAGGGAGGTGGCGGCACCGTCGAGCGTGGTGAGGGCGATGGAGTCGAGAGCAGTCATGGCTCCGAGCCTACGCGGGATGTAACGCAGGACACATCTATCTCGTTTGCGCAATGGTTGCGCCGGAGTTATCGTTTTTGGGTGCAAGCAACACCCGTCGACGTGACTCCCGACGCGCTCACCGAGGTCTTCGGCGAGTTCATGGGCCGTCTCATGTGCAATGTCACGCAGGAGAGCCTGGGCACGATGTTGTCGTCCGACATCACCGCGCATCAGTTCCACATTCTGCTGCAGCTCACCGCCAGCGAGGCCCCGCTCCCGATCAACCGGCTCGCCGATGATCTGGGGCTGTCCGTCGCCGCCACGGGACGGAACGTGGAGAAGCTTGTTCAGCTCGACATGGTGGATCGTCGCGAGGACTCCTCCGACCGGCGGATCAAGAACCTGACCATCACCGACCTCGGCCGTAAAACAGTTGCCTCCGCGGTCAGCGACAAGCATCGTGAAGTGCTGAGCTTCGCGGAACGGCTGCCCGCCGGGCTCCGCAACCGGCTGCACGACGTGATGGTCGAGATCCTCGACGAGGGCCTGATCCCTCCGAACCCCTTCTTCACCGCAATGAAAGAGAACGCATGAGTACCGAGAACACGCTCGACAAGAGCGAGATCCCGCACGCGGGTGAGGGCCTCGACCGGCGCGTCCTGATGGTGGCCGGTGTGGTCGTCCTCGGATCGATCATGGCCATCCTGGACATGACGATCGTGGCGGTCGCGCAGAACACCTTCCAGGCGCAGTGGGGCGCATCCCCCGCCACCGTCGCCTGGACGATGACCGGCTACACCCTGGCCCTGGCCGCGGTGATCCCCGTGACCGGCTGGGCCGCCGACCGATTCGGCACGAAGCGGCTGTACATGGCGGCCACCGCGATGTTCGTGGCGGGCTCCGCGCTCTGCGCCACGGCGACGTCGATCGACCTGCTGATCCTCTACCGGGTGCTGCAGGGCCTCGGCGGCGGCATGCTCATGCCGCTGGGCATGATGATCCTGACCCGGGCCGCAGGCCCGGAGCGCATCGGCCGCGTCATGGCCGTGCTCGGTATCCCGATGCTGCTGGGCCCCATCGGCGGCCCGATCCTCGGCGGCTGGCTGATCGAGTCCTTCTCGTGGCACTGGATCTTCCTGATCAACGTCCCGATCGGCGCCATTGCGATCACCTACGCCTGGTTCGTGCTGGACAAGGACGAGCCCGTCAAGGGACAGAAGTTCGACCTCGTCGGCTTCATCCTGCTCTCGCCCGGCCTCGCACTGTTCCTGTTCGGCATCTCCTCGATCCCCGAGGCGCAGTCGGATTCGTCGATGTACACCGGCCGGGTCATTCCCGCGACGGCCGTCGGCCTCGTGCTGATCATCGCTTTCGTCTTCTGGGCGCTGCGCGCCAAGCTGCCGCTGCTGGACCTGCGGCTGTTCAAGAACCGGAACATGACGGTGGCCATGATCACCTTCGCCATGTTCGCGATGGCCTTCTTCGGCAGCTCGATCCTGTACGCGCAGTACTTCATCGGCATCCGCGGCGAGTCCACCCTCATGGCCGGCCTGCTGCTCGCGCCGCAGGGCCTGGGCGCCATGCTGACGATGCCGATCGCCGGCGTGCTCACCGACAAGATGGGCCCGGGCAAGTTCGTGATGACCGGCCTCGCGCTGATCACCGGCGGCATGATCGCCTTCACCCAGCTCTCGGCGGACACGCCGTACTGGATCCTGCTCGGCTCGCTGTTCATCCAGGGCCTCGGCATGGGTATGACGATGATGCCGACCATGTCCGCCGCGATCCGCACGCTGGCACCGGAATCCATCTCGCGCGGTTCCACGCTGACGAACATCGTCCAGCAGATCGCTGCGTCGATGGGCACCGCGATCTTCTCCGTGCTGTTCACCAACTGGCTCACAAACGCGGGCCCGGCGATGCAGACCCCGCAGGGCGAGAAGCACACCGGCGCGTTGGCCTTCGGACTCAACTCGAGCCCGGACGCTCGCGAGAGCGGTATCGCGATGTTCCAGGGCAGCGAGAGCGGCTTCGGCAAGTTCCTGCACGAGAACCTGCCGTTCGCGGCGGAGGCGTTCGGGAACACCTACTTCGTGGCCGCGATCCTGGTGGCGTGCTGCATCATCCCGGCGTTCTTCCTGCCCCGCACCCACGCGGCGGACACCGAGGCCGCCGAGCGGCAGATGGTCATGCCGCACTGATCATCACCTGATACGACGAGTGCCCGGTCCCCGATGGGGGCCGGGCACTTCTCGTCTGTTCGACGGTCCGCCGTCAGACCGCCGGCCGTCAGCCCCTGCCGAGCCGGCCCAGGACCCAGGCGTACTCGAAGGCGGTCTCGCGCCACTTCGCATACCGTCCGCTGACGCCGGCGTGCCCGGCGACCATCTCGGTCTTGAGCAGGATCTCGTTGCCGGACGTGGTGTGCGCCAAGAGCTCGGCCACCCACTTCGCGGGCTCGGTGGGGAGCACGCGGGTGTCGTTGAGCGAGGTGGTGGCGAGGATCGCCGGATAGGGCTTGTCGGCGACGTTCTCGTACGGCGAGTAGTCGCGCATGTAGCGGTACACCTCGGCACTCTCCAGCGGGTTACCCCACTCGTCCCACTCCCCCACCGTGAGCGGCAGGCTCGGGTCGAGGATCGAGGTGAGCGGGTCCACGAAGGGCACGTCGGCGACGATGCCCGAGAACAGCTCCGGTGCCAGGTTCGCGACCGCTCCCACGAGCAGGCCGCCGGCGCTTCCGCCCATGGCGACCAGCTGCTGCGGCGTCGTGCGGCCGGCGTCCACGAGATGCTGTGCGACGTCCACGAAGTCGGTGAAGGTGTTGGTCTTCTCCAGCTGCTTGCCGTGGTCGTACCAGGCACGCCCCATCTCGCCGCCGCCGCGCACGTGCGCGACCGCGAACACCACGCCGCGATCCATGAGTGACAGGCGCGCCACCGAGAACCACGGATCGAGGGTGGCCTCGTAGGAGCCGTAGCCGTACAGCAGAGTGGGGGCCGACCCCTCCCCGATGTCCTTGCGGCGCACCACCGAGACGGGCACCTGCGCACCGTCGCGGGCGGTGACCCACACCCGCTCAGCGGTGTAGAGGGCGGCGTCGTAGCCGGGCACGTCGGCGCGCTTGAGCACCGTCTGCTCACCCGTCTCCGGGTCGAGCTCGAGCGCGGTGCCGGGCGTGACGAAGGACTCGTAGGCCAATCGCAGCCGCGGGGCGTCCCATTCGGGGTTCGCGGCGGGCCCGAGGTTGACGAGCGCTTCACCCGGATCCCATTCCACGAACTCCGGTGCGGCGGTGGCCTCGGCCAGCGCGAGCCGAGGCAGGCCGCCCCGTCGGTACCCGAGGGCGAGACGTCGGGCGAAGGCGTCCACGTACTCGAGCCGCACGTCGTCGCGGTGGGGGACGAGGACCGTCCAGTCCTGTGGGGCGTCGACGGGGGCCGAGGCCAGCTCGAAATCGATGCCGGTGCGGTTGTGCAGGAAGAGGAACCGATCCTCCCCGTCCAGCACCGCGTGCTCCACGGAGTACTCGACGTCCTCCTCGCGGGGCCGCAGCACGCGGAACTCACCGGAGGGGTCGGTGGCGTCCAGCACCCAGGTCTCGGAGCTCAGGGTCGACGATGCCGCGATCATCAGGTACTTCTCGCTGCGCGTGAGCCCGACGCCCACCCCGAAGCGCTGGTCCTCCTCGTGGAAGATCCGCACGTCGGAAGTATCTGAACCGATCTCGTGCCGCCAGATGCTGTCGGCGCGCCAGGCGTCGTCGACGGTGGTGTAGAACAGGTACCGCTCCCCGGCGGACGTGATCGGCGCCCAGGTGGCGCCGTAGAAGACGTTCTCGACCACGTCGGGCAGCGGCTCGCCGGTCTCGATGTTCCTGACGCGCAGCGTGAACCGCTCGTCCCCGGAGGTGTCGAGGGAGTAGGCGAGCAGGGCACCGTCGGGCGATACCGAGGCCGCGCCGACGGCGATGTACTCGTGCCCCTCCGCCTCGACGTTGAGGTCGAGCAGGATCTGCTCGCCCGGTAGGGATCCCTCGGCGAGCACCGGCGGGGTCCAGTCGTCGGGCCCGGCGATCGGTGCGCGGCAGTGGATGCCGTACTGCTTCCCCTCGACGGTGCGGGCGAAGTACCAGAACCCGCCTCGGCGCTGCGGGACCGACATGTCGGTCTCCTTGGTGTGCGCCTTGATCTCGCCGAAGATCGCCTCGCGCAGCGGTTCCTGCGCTGCGGTGGCGGCCTCGGTGTAGGCGTTGTGCGCGCGCAGGTAGTCCAGGACCTCCCGGTCGTCCTTGTCGGCGAGCCAGGCGTAGTCGTCGATCACGGTGTCGCCGTGGAAGGTCCGCTCGGCGGGAACCTTCTTCGCGACGGGCTGGACCGGCCCCGTCATGCGGCTCCGCCCGGCCAGTCCGCGAAGCTCAGGCCCGAGATGCGCTCGTACGCCTCGATGTAGCGGGCGCGGGTGCGCTCCACCACGTCACCGGGAAGGGGCGGCGGCGGGGTTCCCGCATCGGTCGACCAACCGGACTCCTTGGTGAGCCAGTCACGGACGATCTGCTTGTCGAAGCTGGGCAACGCCTTCCCCGGTTCGTACAGCGCACCGTCCCAGTAGCGCGACGAATCGGGCGTGAGCACCTCGTCGGCGAGCAGGAGGTCACCGTCGGAGCTGCGACCGAACTCGAACTTGGTGTCCGCGAGGATGATCCCGCGATCGCGGGCGATATCGGCGCCACGGGCGTAGACGTCGAGGGTGAGCTCGCGCAGCTGCGTCGCCAACTCGAGCCCGACGTCCTGCGCCACCCGCTCGAAGGAGACGTTCTCATCGTGATCGCCCACAGCGGCCTTCGTGGCGGGCGTGAAGATCGGCGGATC
Organism: Tsukamurella pseudospumae; assembly: GCF_001575205.1. Taxonomy (GTDB): domain Bacteria; phylum Actinomycetota; class Actinomycetes; order Mycobacteriales; family Mycobacteriaceae; genus Tsukamurella; species Tsukamurella pseudospumae. Next base: position 290,720 of record NZ_LSRE01000012.1, on the reverse strand, counting down.
GATGCGGCTGCCGTCGACCAGTCCGGCCGGCAGCGGCACGCCGCACACCTCGCCGTTCGCCCGGTACTCCTTGAGCCCGGAGCCCGTGAGGTAGCCGCGAGCCACGCATTCGACGGGCACCATGTCGAGGCGGCGGGTGATCAGAGCGCGGCCGAAAACCGCCTCGGGGATGCGGGGATCGTCGGCCGGGCCCGCGAGGTGGTTCGGCACGCCCAGCGCATCGAAGAAGAACACGGACATCGCCGTGAGCACGCGCCCCTTGTCGGGGATCGGCGTGTCCAGGATGTAGTCGTAGGCGCTGATCCGGTCGCTCGCGACGAGCAGCAGGTGCTCGTCGTCCACCGCGTACAGCTCGCGGACCTTGCCCGAGTAGATCGGCGTGTATTCGCTCAGTTCAGGACGCACCCCGCCACCCTATCGCCCTCCCAATTGAACACCGTTATGGAGAGGAAACCCGCAGGTCGGATTCTCCATAACGGTGTTCAATCGAGTTAGAGGATGGGGGCGGGGCTGTAGCCGGCGGCGGCCGGGTACTTCACGACGAGGGCCTCGACCTCGGCGACGACCTGCGCCACCTGGGCCTCCGCGGCACCGGTGAAGGCGGCGCGGTCGGCGAGGGCCTCGTCGAGTTGGACGCGCGAGAGCCCCAGGCGGGAGTCGCCCGCGAGGCGGTCGAGCAGATCCGGCTCGCGGCCCTCCTCGCGCATCGCCAGCGCCACCGCGACGGCGTGCTCCTTGATGACCTCGTGCGCCGTCTCGCGGCCGACGCCCGCCCGCACCGCGGCCATGAGCACCCGGGTGGTGGCGAGGAAGGGCAGGTACCGGTCGAGCTCGTTGGAGATCACCGCGGGGTAGGCGCCGAACTCCTCGAGCACCGTCAGGAAGGTCTCGAAGAGGCCGTCGATCGCGAAGAACGAATCCGGCAGCGCCACACGGCGGATCACGGAGCAGAAGACATCGCCCTCGTTCCACTGCGCGCCGGCCATCTCCGCCGCCATCGACCCGAAGCCGCGCAGGATCACCGCGAGGCCGTTGACGCGCTCGCAGGAGCGGGTGTTCATCTTGTGCGGCATCGCGGAGCTGCCCACCTGACCGGGCTGGAAGCCCTCGGTGACCAGCTCGTGCCCGGCCATGAGCCGGATCGTCGTCGCGAGGGACGACGGTGCCGCCGCCACCTGGACCAGTGCGCTCACCACGTCGTGGTCGAGCGACCGCGGGTAGACCTGGCCCACCGACACGAAGGACTGCGAGAAGCCGAGGTGCGCCGCGACCCGCTCCTCCAGTGACGCCAGCTTGGACGCGTCGCCGCCGAGCAGGTCGAGCATGTCCTGCGAGGTGCCCATCGGGCCCTTGATGCCGCGCAGCGGGTACCGGCCGATGAGGTCCTCGAGGCGGGCGATCGCCACCAGCAACTCGTTCGCGGCGGAGGCGAAACGCTTGCCGAGCGTGGTGGCCTGCGCCGCGACGTTGTGCGAGCGACCCGCCATCACGACCGAGGAGTACTGCGCGGCGCGCTCGGCGAGCCGGGCGGCGACGGCGACGGCGTGATCGCGCACGTACTCGAGCGATCGGAGCACCTGCAGCTGCTCGACGTTCTCCGTGAGGTCACGGCTGGTCATGCCCTTGTGGATCTGCTCGAAGCCGGCGAGGTCGCTGAACTCCTCGATCCGCGCCTTCACGTCATGCCGGGTGATCCGCTCGCGCTCGGCGATCGACGCGAGATCGACCTGGTCGACGACCTTCTCGTACGCCTCGACGGCACCTGCGGGTACGTCGATCCCGAGGTCGCGCTGCGCCTTGAGCACCGCGATCCACAGCTGGCGCTCCAGCACGATCTTGTACTCGGGCGACCACAGCTCGCGCATGCGCGGGCTGGCGTAGCGGTTGGCGAGGACGTCGGGGATGCGGGGAGTGCTCACCAGCCGATTGTCTCATGCACGACTCGCTCGGCCGTCCACGGAAGGAAGCCCTACGGCAGGACGGGCGCCAGATCGTCGACGACGGCAGCGAGGGCGTCCCGGATCGCGCGGTTGACGTCCGCGCCCGGCGTGGTGAAGGCCGCGAGGGCGGCACCGTCCTCGATGGCCATCAGTCGGTCCACGCAGGGCCTGTCGGCCCGCCGCCCGGACCTGTCGAGAACCTCGGCGTGCAGGTCCGCCAGCACGTTCCGTGTCTGGGCCTGCAGCCGGGTGAGCTCGGGGTCCCGCGTGCACAGCACCAACCGCTCGTACCGGGACACCAGCGCGCCGCGCTCGGCCTCCGTGTCCGACGCGAAGAACACCGCTGCCAACAGTTTCGCCAGCGCCGCGTCACCGCGGCGGCGCCTGCTCACCGCGTCGACCCGGCCGCGGATCGCGGCGGTGTCGAGCTCGCCCGCGTAGGCGACCGCGTTGGAGAGCAGGTCCCCCAGGGACTCGAAGTAGTAGGTGGTGGCCGCCAGGGGAATGTGCGCCCGGTGCGCCACCGCGCGGTGCCGGACCGACTCGAAGCCACCCTCGACGAGGAGTTCCCCGGCCGCCGCCACCAGGGCCGCGCGCCGGCGCTCACCCTTGGGCGTGGTCGCGGCTGTCATCTGAGACATGCTGCCAGCACGCCCCGCCCGGCCAGACCTTTTCGATCAAATCGTCCGACGTCATCGTCGGCGACGAGCACAAATGCGCTACTGCAACGCCTGGTATCCGATATCCGTCCGGAAATGACTGCCCGGCAGCTTGATCCGGTCGAGTTTCGCGTACGCGTCCGCGCGGGCCGCCGCGAGGTCGTCGCCGACGCCGACGACGTTGAGGACGCGGCCTCCGTTGGAGACCAGCCGGCCCTCGCCGTCGAGGGCCGTGCCCGCGTGATAGATCCCCGCGCCGTCGGCGCCGGTGATGACATCGCCCTTCCGGGGCGACGCCGGATAGTTCTCGGCGGCGAGCACCACGGTGATGGCGGCACCGTCGCGCCATCGGAGCGGGGGCAGTGCGCCCAGCGTGCCAGTGGCGGTCGCGTTGAGCGCCTCGCCCAGGGGCGACTCGAGGAGGCTCAACACGGCCTGCGTCTCGGGGTCGCCGAAGCGGCAGTTGAACTCGACGACGGCGGGCCCCTCGGACCCCATCGCGAGGCCGGCGTAGAGCAGGCCGGAGAAGGGCACGCCGCGCCGCACCATCTCGCGGGCGACGGGGCGCACGACGGTCTCGACGATCTCGTCGACGGCCCCCTCCGCGAGCCATGGGAGCGGGGCGTAGGCGCCCATGCCGCCGGTGTTGGGGCCGGTGTCGCCGTCACCGACGCGCTTGTGGTCCTGCGCGGGCAGCAGCGGCACCACGTCCTCGCCGTCGACGAGGCAGAACAGGGACACCTCGGGACCGTCCAGGAAGGACTCGAGAAGGGCGGGCCGGCCGGACTCGATGAGGTCGGCGGCGTGGGCGCGGGCGGCGGCGCGATCGGCGGTGACGACGACGCCCTTGCCCGCGGCGAGGCCGTCGTCCTTGACCACCCAGGTGGGCCCGAACCGGTCCAGGGCCGCGTCGATCGACGCCGGACTGTCGACGATCTCGCTGCGCGCGGTGCGGACGCCGGCGACCTCCATGACGTCCTTGGCGAAGGCCTTCGAGCCCTCGATCGCCGCGGCGGCGGCGGACGGGCCGAAGACCGCGATGCCGCGTGCGCGGACCGCGTCCGCGACGCCGAGGACGAGGGGAACCTCCGGCCCGATCACGACGAGGTCAGCGGCGAGGCGCTCGGCCAGGGCCGCCACCTCGTCGCCCGAGGAGGCCTCGACCTGGTGATTGGTCGCGATCGCTGCGGTGCCGGGATTCCCGGGGGCCGCATGCAGCTCGGTGACCTGCGGGTCACGAGCCAGCGCGTCGAGGAGGGCGTGTTCGCGGCCGCCGGTGCCGATGACGAGTACTCGCACGTCGACGACCTTACCGGCGACCACTCCGGACATGGCAACCGCGCAGCCCGGGAGCGCCTGGCCTGCGCACTCCGCGCCTGATGCCCCGTATTCTGACCCCATGACCACCGACGATCGCCTGGCCGGGCTCGAGGCGCGGGTGGCAGCGCTCGAGGCGGCCATCGGCGCACCGTCGGGCCCGGAGGACGCAGGACGGGCACCCGAAGCGGGCGGCGGCACCGTCGGGTACGCCGGCGACGTGCGCCTCGACGGCGAGGTGTGCTGGCGCATCGACTACTCCGCGGGCGCGCTCGCGGCGATGCCGCCGGAGCGCCTCGCCCCTGTACTGGCCGCGCTGGGCCACCCCGCGCGACTCGCGCTCGTGCAGGACCTGCTGGGCGGGCCGCGCACGGCGGCGGAGCTGATGGAGCGGGTGGACGGCGGGTCCAAGGGCCAGCTGTACCACCACCTGGGCACTCTCACGGCCGCGGGCGTCGTGGAGAAAGGGGCGCGCGGTCAGTACGCGGTCGCGCCGCAGCGCGTCGTGCCGATCCTCGTGGCGTTGTTGGCGTCCGCGGACATCGGTGGGCTGCTCCGATAGCCTGGCCCCATGGCAACCGTGTTCTCGAAGATCATCGCCGGCGAGCTCCCCGGGCGGTTCGTGTACCAGGACGATTCCGTGGTGGCGTTCCTGACCATCGCGCCGCTCACGCAGGGCCACGTGCTCGTGGTGCCCCGCGCGGAGGTGGACAACTGGGAGTCCATCGACGACGAGCTGTGGGCGCACCTGAACGGCGTCGCGCGCAAGCTGGGCCGGGCCGTCAAGCGCGCGTTCGACGCTCCGCGCGCGGGCCTGATCGTCGCCGGATTCGAGGTCCCGCACCTGCACCTGCATGTCTTTCCCGCGTACGGCCTCACCGATTTCGACTTCGGACAGGTCGATGCGAGCCCCACCGCGGAGTCGCTGGACGAGGCGCAGACCAAGATCGTCGAGGCGCTCGCCGCGGAGTAGGGATCAGCGCGGCAGGCGCACCGTGAAGGTCGCACCCTCCCCCGGGGCCGTCTCGACGGTGACGGTGCCCCCGTGCCGCTCGACGATGCTCTGCACGATCGACAGCCCCAGGCCGGCGCCGCCGCTGCCGCGACTGCGCGAGGAGTCAGTACGGTAGAACCGCTCGAAGACGCGCGCGGCCTCGCCGGGATCCATGCCCTCCCCCGTGTCGGCGACCGACAGCACCACCGCGCCGGGTGCAACGGCCACTCGGACACGCACCGAGGCGTCGTCGGGCGTGTGCCGCAACGCGTTCGAGACCAGGTTGGTGACCACCTGGTGCAGCCGATCGCGGTCGCCGGTGAGTTCGACGGTGCCCGGGTCCGAGGCGACCGCCGGGCCGGGAGCCGTTGCGTCCGCCGGGTCGGGTTCGACGACGAGCTCGATGTCGCGGCCCGGCTCGCGGGCCTGCGCGGCGTGGACCACGTCGTCGGCCACCGCCACGACGTCGACGGTGTCCTCGGCCAACGGCCGCCGCGCGTCGAGCCGGGCCAGCATCAACAGGTCCTCGACGAGCAGGCCCATCCGCTGCGCCTCGGACTCGATGCGAGACATGACGAACTCGGTGTCGTCGGTCGCGCCCTGCCGGTACAGCTCGGCGAAGCCGCGGATCGACGTGAGCGGCGTGCGCAGCTCGTGCGAGGCGTCGCCGACGAACCGGCGCATCCGCTCCTCGTCGGCGCGCGCGTGCTCCTCCGAGGCCGCGACGCGGTCGAACGAGTCCTGGACCTGGTGCAGCATCGTGTTGATCGACGTCGAGAGGCGACCCACCTCCGTGTGCGCGGGCGCCTCGGGCACGCGCCGGGTGAGGTCGCCCGCGGCGATCGCCTCCGCCGTCGCCTCGACCTCCTCCAGCGGCCGCAGCGATCGCCGCACCACGAGGTAGCCGAGCCCGCCCGCGACGATGAGCACGCCGCCGCCGATCAGCAGTTCGAGGGCCACCATCGCGCGCAGCGTCGATTCGACCTCCGAGAGGGTCACGGCGACGTAAGCGACGCCGTACTGGGAGCTCGACTGCACCACTCGCCACTGCGGACCCTTACCGCCCACCGACCGCACCGTCACGGCGTCGCCGTGCAGATCGTCGAGGCCCGACAGGTCGGGTCGCTCCGTGAAATCGGGATTGCTGATCTGCAGCTGCGTCCCGTCGGGGAGGAAGACGGCCTGGTAGAAGCGGGTGGGTGGCGGCTTCCCACCGCGGACAGGCTCGGGCAGGTTCGGCTTCGGCCGGGCCCAGGTGTCGGCGGCCTGCCGCAGCGTCTGGTCCTCGCGGGACAGCAGGCGGTCCTGCATCGCCGCGGTCAGCGCCGTGCCCGAAGCGAGCAGGCCGAGGAAGACGAGCCCCACCACCAGCGCGACGAGGGAGAAGCGCAGTGGGACCCGGGACACGACGCCGGTGCGTGAGCCCACCGCGCGCCTACCGGGGTTCGCGCAGCACGTAGCCCACGCCGCGCAGCGTGTGGATCAGGCGGGTCTCGCCGGTGTCGACCTTGCGGCGCAGGTACGAGACATAGGACTCGACGACGTTGACGTCACCGCCGAAGTCGTAGTGCCACACGTGATCCAGGATCCGTGGCTTCGACAGCACAACGCCGGCGTTGACCATGAAGTACCGCAGCAGGGTGAACTCCGTCGGTGAGAGAGAGACCAGCTCCCCCGCCTTCCACACCTCATGGGTCTCGTCGTCGAGCTCCAGATCGGCGAAGACCAGCCGCGCGGACGCCTCGCTCTCACCGAAGCCACTGCGGCGCAGCAGCACATTGATCCGCGCCACCACCTCCTCGAGGCTGAACGGCTTGGTGACGTAGTCGTCGCCGCCCAGGGTCAGTCCCGCGACCTTGTCCTCGATCGAGTCCCGTGCGGTGAGGAACAGCGCGGGCGCCTCGACGCCGTCCTGGCGCAGCCGCTTGAGCAACCCGAGCCCGTCCATCCCCGGCATCATGATGTCGAGCACCATGACGTCCGGACGGAAGGCCCGCACCTTGTCGAGCGCGGCCGGCCCGTCCGGGGCCACGGCCACCTCGAAGCCCTGGAACTTGAGGCTGACCTGCAGCAGCTCCCGGATGCTCTGCTCGTCGTCGACGACGAGGACGCGGGGCATGGGTTCGTCTTTCACGCTGGACACCACGCCATCGTGCACCGTGCGACGCCCAGGACTCTGACGACTCGCTGGCAGTTCCCTGTGAACGCGTCCGAGGACGGCGCCGGTCAGCGCAGTGCGGCGAGGATCTCCGGCGTGACCGGGTCGACGTCCGCGGCGTCCGGATGCTTGATCACGTACTTCTTGACCAGCGGACACACGGGGACGACGTGCTTGCCCGCCGCACGGGTGTCGGCGAGCGCGTCACGGATCAGGATGGAGCTGAGACCGCGGCCGCCGAACTGCTCGAACACCTCCGTGTGCGGGAAGATCCGCTGCTGCTCGCCGTGGTCGATGAACAGGGTGAATCCGGCGAGCTCGCCACCCACGGCGACCTCGTAGCGGCCCTCGGCGTCGTTCCGGGCGACGGTGACGGCGTCCTGGGTATCAGCGGTGTTGTCGGTCATCGTGTGCTCCTCGTGCGCGGTTTCAGGCGGGTGGTGGGCAACGGCGGCGCGGGCAGGTACTGATCGTCCCGCCAACCGCTCACTTCGCCGAAACGCACGGACCGCGCCTCCCATTCCTCGCGGAACCCGACGATCTCCTCGTGGCTGCGGCCGACGAAGTTCCACCACATCACGATGTCCTCCCCGAACGGGGCACCGCCCAGCAGGATCACGCGGGCGGGCCGATCGGTGGGGTTGTGCAGCCGGAGTCCGCCGAGGCCGGGCCCGGCGTATCCGAGATCGCCCCGGGTGAGGGCCACCCCGTCGAACAGGAGACGCTCCGTGTCGAGCAGAACGCCGTGCTCGAACTCCTCGTTCACCGCGATCGCGACGCGCGCACCGGGCGCGAGGTGGATCTCGGCGCCGAGTAGCGGCGTGGCGGTGGTGATCTCCGCGGAGCTGCCCGCGAGCTCGCCGATGAACACCTTCACGGTGCCGCCCGGACCGTCGGGGCGCACGTCGGGAAGTTCCACGACGGGCGGCACGTAGTGTTGGAATCCGTTGTGGGCGTTACGTACCCGGTCCGGTAGCGCGAGCCACAGCTGCACGCCGTGGAGCATCGTGGTCTCGGGCGTGGACACCTCGGAGTGGCTGATGCCGGAGCCGGCGGACATCAGGTTGAGCTCGCCGGGCAGGACGGGCGCCTCGACGCCCGCGCTGTCGCGGTGTTCGATCTCGCCCTCGAACAGCCAGCTCACGGTCTGCAGACCGGTGTGCGGGTGCGGCGGGACGTTCATCCCGCCGGAGCGATCCACCTCGTCGGGGCCGTAGTGGTCGGCGAAGCACCACGCACCGATCATCGAGCGCTCGTGCGTGGGAAGGGTGCGGCGCACCGTCATCGCCCGAGGGCCGCCGAGCGGCACCTCCCGGGCCTCGATCACCTCCACTCCGGCGCTCGGAGCCGTGGCCCCGCACTCGACCTCTTCGGGCGTCCGGTCGACGTTGCTCATAGCGGCTAGCCTAGTGCCATGCCAGCGCAGAGAGTGCGGATCGACAAGGCCTCACCCCGGATCTACAAGCAGCTCGTCGCGGTCTCGGCCGAGGTGGCCGCGGCCGCGGAGGCGGCCGGGATGAGCCGCGGGGTCATCGAATTGGTGAACCTGCGGTGCTCGCAGCTCAACGGCTGCGCGTTCTGCCTCAACCTGCACGCGCAGGCGGCGCGCGCCGCGGGCGTCAGCGATCAGCAACTCGACGTACTGCCCGCGTGGCGCGAGGCCCCGGGCCTGTTCGACGACCTGGAGCGCGCCGCGCTCGAGATCGCCGAGCTGGTGACCTCGCTGCCTCCGCATCACGCCGCGGACATCGCCTACGACCGCGCGACGGACGTCCTCGACGAGACTCAGACGTCCGTACTCATCTGGGCCGCGGTCACGATCAACGCGTTCAACCGCGTGTCCGTGGTCAGTGGGTACGAAGTGCGGCACCGGGGCTGATCCGCAGGGCGACGGTGCCACAGCGTCGCGAGAACGCCGACGATTCCCGCCGGACCCGGGACCAGCGTGGCCGATATGGTGTCACTCGTCCGTCCCCCGTCGCCTCCTTACCGATTGGACGCGCCGGGCGGCGGAACGGTTCCGTCAGATCGCGGGCTCGTACGAGATCTGGTAACCGTTCGGAGCGACGACGGCGAGGCCTCGACCCACGTCGAGGCGGTAGGTGTAGCCGTTGTTGACGGCGCTGTAGGACGAGCCGTTCGACCACACGACGGGCGCGGTCACCGCCAGGCCGTTGCCCTTGCCGAAGCCGCGGTACTCGGTGCGGCCGTCGCCCTTCCAGCGGCAGATCGACGCGCTGGAGCTGGGCGTCTCGATGTGGGCGACGACGGTCTGGTGGACGTCGCACGGGTTCGGCGACGCGTTCGCCGCTCCGGGTGCGACGAGGGCGAGGCCGGCTGCTGCGGCGACCGCTGCGGTGATGGTGACGGTCCTGGTGATCATGACGACTCCTCCGTCTTGCGGGTGTGCTGACCCCTCCACCGTGCGCCTCAACCCTTAAGCCTCGCTCAACATCCGCTGAATCGTCGCCGGACGACTCTCGCCAGCACGATGGCGGACGTGCTGAATCGGCCGGTGGAAGCTACTCCGCCTGACAGGTCACGCCGGGAGGCGGCCCTCCGCGACGTCGAGAACCCACTGCTCCGGCTCCTCGCCCCGGCGGCGAGCGACTTTGACCAGGATTTCCGCGCTGAGCTGTCGAGACCGTGGCGAATCGCCAGTGAGCTCGAACTTCGCGTTAGCTCGTGCTTTTGCGCTGTCGTAATCGCTCATGTCGCACCTCCTGAGCTGTCGTCGTCAGTGTTCATCATCGCGAGCCGCGCCGCCACTGCTGCGAGAATTGCCAGCTCACTGTCGGTTACCGGACTCTCGTCCGTCAGGGCACTCATCACTGCCTTTCCGAACTCCTGAGCACGGACGTTCTCCTGCTGATTCGCCTGCTCAGCGGCCCACTGATATCGACACCACCACTCTGTTCGCGCATCGTGACTGATCCGATGGGCGCGGTCCCTCGTCTCCGACCACGTGCGCTGCCCAAGGGTCGCGAGCACGCCGGCGACACCGGCCAGGCCGACCACCAACGTCACCAACGGTCCACTGAGCATCCCGCCCTCCCCTCACGAATTCGTCCCCTACCCATTGGACGCGCCGGGACGCCGAACGGTTCCGCGCATCTCCGCCCCGGGGCGGATGCCGCGCACCGTCGAGCGTGGTTGGGTGAGTGCATGACGGAACGGATCACGGAGTTCACCAGGTCGGGACTGGTCTTCCCGGTCGTCGACAGCGGACCGATCGACGGGGAGATCGTCGTTCTGCTGCACGGCTTCCCGCAGACGCCCACGTCCTGGGCGGCCGTATCGGAGCACCTGCACGCGCGGGGGTACCGCACCGTCGTCCCGTGGCAGCGCGGGTACGCGCGCACGGCGACCCCGCCCCGGCGCTGGCAGTACCGCAGCTCCGAGCTGGCGGCGGACATCGCCGCGCTGCTGGAGCGCACCGGTCCGGCGCACCTGGTCGGGCACGACTGGGGCGCGTCGACGGCCTGGCTGACCGCGTCGTCGTACCCGCACCTCGTGCGCACGCTGACCGCTGTCTCGGTGCCGCACCCGCTCGCCTTCCTGCGGGCCTTCCTCCGCTCGGACCAGGCCCTGAAGTCGTACTACATGTACCTCTTCCAGGTCCCGTTCGTCCCGGAGTTCCTGGCCCGACGGTTCCCGTCCCGGTTCGAGGCCTTCCTCCGCGCGAGCGGGATGCCGGGCCCGGCGATCGGCACCGTCGTCGACGAGGTGCTGACGCCCGGGCTCCTGGGCGGCGGCCTGAACTACTACCGCGGCATGCCCTTCACCGCGGTGAAGCCGGGCGAGGGCACGCGGATCGGCTGCCCCGTGACCTACGTCTGGAGCACCGACGACATCGCGCTCAGCCGCGCCGGTGCGGAGCTCGCCGGTGAGTACGTGGACGGGCCGTACCGGTTCGTCGTGCTCGACGGGGTGAGTCACTGGATCCCCGATGAGCGGCCGGAGCAGCTCGCGGGGCTCATCGCGGACAACGCCGCGCACGTGTGACGAGTCGGTGACGGGCGGCACGCGGATCTCGACGCGCCGCCCGGTGCCGGTCACGATGGATCCATGCGCGTACTCCTCACCGGCGCCGCCGGGTTCATCGGCTCGCACATCTCCGACCTGCTCGACGCGGGCGGCGAGCACGAGGTCGTCGGCATCGACACGATGCTCCCCCAGGCGCACGACACGGACGCGACCCCCGACGGCGTGCGGCGGCTCGACCTCCTCGACGCGCAGGGTCTCGACGACGCGCTGCGCGGCGTGGACGTCGTCTGTCATCAGGCCGCCGCGGTCGGCGCCGGTGTCGACGCCGCGGACGCGCCGCTGTTCGCCGCCAACAACGACCTGGGCACGGCCGAGCTGCTCGCCGCGATGGCCCGGGTCGGCTGCCGCCGCCTGGTGTTGGCCTCGTCGATGGTCGTGTACGGCGACGGTGCCTTCGTCGACGCGGACGGGCGGCCCGCGACGCCGCTGCCGCGCACCGTCGACGACCTGCGGGCCGGACGATTCGAGCGGATCCTGCCCGACGGCGCCGTCGCGCGGTGGGCCCCGACGAGGGAGGAGGCGCCGATCGCCCCGAACGGTCTGTACGCGGCTTCCAAAGCGGCGCAGGAGTTCTACGCCGCGGCGTGGACGCGGGCGACCGGCGGCTCGGTGATCGCGCTGCGCTATCACAACGTCTACGGCCCGCGGATGCCGCGAGACACCCCGTACGCGGGGGTGGCGTCGATCTTCCGCTCCGCGCTGGCCGCCCGGCGCGCACCGCGCGTCTTCGAGGACGGCCGGCAGACCCGGGACTTCGTGCACGTGCGCGACGTGGCCCGGGCCAACCTCCTGGCGCTGCACGCCGAGCCGCGGGAAGCCTTCCGAACGTACAACGTGTGCTCGGGCGTCCCGGTCACGATCGGAGAGGTCGCGCGGATCCTGGCCCGCGACACCGCCGACGCCCCCGAACCCGTGGTGACGGGCGAGTTCCGCGCCCCCGACGTTCGGCACATCGTGGCCGACCCCGCCCGCGCCGCGGCGGAACTCGGATTCACGGCGGCGATCGGGCCCGAGCGGGGCCTGGCCGAGTTCGCTACCGCTCCTCTGCGCTGAGCCCGCCCGGTAGCCGCACCTCGAACCGGGCGCCGCGCCGCAGGTTCGCCGCGACGACGGTGCCCCCGTGCACGTCCACGAGGCCCCGCGCGATGGCCAGTCCCATCCCGGTGCCCGCCGGGAGGCCGTCGGTGTTCACGGGCGACCGGTGCGCGGTACCACGGTAGGCGAGGTCGAAGATCCGCTCCAGGTCGACGTCGGCGATGCCGGTACCCGTGTCGTCCACGCGGAGCACCACCTCGTCTCCGTCGCGGCGAACGGCGATCGTCACCGTGCCGCCCGCCGGCGTGTGGGCGAGGGCGTTGAGCACGAGATTGCGCAGGATCCGGGCGAGCGCCGATACCCCGACGGGCGCCGGGACCGGCTCGGGCGCATCGAGTTCCAGTGTCACCTGCGCCCGCGCCGCGACCTGCGCCAGGCCCGCGCGGACCTCGTCCGCGACCTCCCGCACGTCGATCGTCTCGAGGTCCAGAGCGAGCGCACCGGAATGGATCCGGGACATCTCGAACAGGTCGTCCACCATGGCCGAGAGCCGCACGGTCTCCCGGTCGATCCGGTCCGCGAACTCGGTCACGTCGTCGGGGTCGGTGACCACCGCGTCGCGGAGTGCCTCCGACATGGCACGGATCCCGGCGAGCGGCGTCCGCAGGTCGTGGCTCACCCACGCGACGAGTTCGCGGCGCGAAGCCTCGGCCGCCCGCTCCTGTTGGCGGATCTGCCGCTCCCACACCGTGCGTCGGGCCTGGAACCGTCCGAGCGCGACCGCCGCCGGCACCGCGACCACGAGCACGGCGCCGAGCACCGTCACGGTGCGGGTGAAGTCGGCGGTGAACATGAACCCGCTGACCCCGATCACGCCGGACAGCACGGCGAGCACCGGGATCAGCACGAGGATCACCATCGACATCTGCAGCGACATGCGCCGCGCTCGCCACAGTACGAGCGCCCCCGCGAGCACCACCGGCGCCGACCACAGCAACGCGAGCAGCGCGATCTTCAGCACCTCAGGCATCGTCGTCCTCCTCACCGGCGCCCCAGCGGTATCCGCGGCCCCACACCGTCTCGATCCGGTGCTCCTCGCCGAGCTTGGCGCGCAGACGTTTCACGTGGACCGTCACCGTCGACATGTCGCCGAACTGCCACCCCCAGACCTGCTCCAGCAGGTCCTCGCGGCTGAACACCTCGCCGGGGTGGGCGAGGAAATGCGCGAGGAGGTCGAACTCGCGACGCGTCGTCGACACGACTCTGCCGTGCACCGTCGCGACACACGCCGCGGTGTCGACGGTGACCGCGCCCTCGCTGACCGCGGCCGTCGGTTCCCGGTGCGCGCGGCGCAGTACCGACGCGACGCGCAGCGCCAGCTCACGGGGGCTGAAGGGCTTGGTGACGTAGTCGTCGGCGCCCGCGGCGAGGCCCGTCACCCGGTCGTCCTCCTCCCCGAGCGCGGTGAGCAGGATCAGGGGCAGGTCCGACGGTGCGCCGGCCTCCCCACCGCGCACCCGGCGGCACAGCTCGATGCCGTCCGGGCCGGGCATCATCACGTCGAGCACCGCGAGGCGCACCCGGCCGGCGGCGAGGTGCTCGGCGGCCGCGGCACCGTCGGCGACGACGGACGTGAGCAGGCCGTCCCGCTCGAGATAGCGGCGCACGACGTCGCTGACCAGCGGGTCGTCGTCGGCGATGAGCACGTACCGTTCGTCGTTCACGCCCTGCTCCCTCCATCCTTCACTGGTAGATCAGCACCGTGTGGGCCACGAGCAGCGCGCCCACCGCCTGGGCCGCGAGCCAGGCCCGCGCGGTCGCGTCACCCCTTCCGTACCAGAGCATTCCCGCTCCGGCCGCGATCCACACGGTGAACGGCAACCAGATCCGCTCGACCTCCGCCTTGCTGAGCGCGGACAGGTCCGCGGCGAGCACCATCAGCGCGGCGCCCGCGACGAGGCCGATGAGTGCCGCCGGGGTCCCCAGCAGGGGGCGGCGGATGTGCCTCAGCAACCCCGGCACCCGGCCGATCGCGGCGGCGCCCGCGACGCCGAACGCGCACGCCGCGGCGGCGAGGTTCGCCCAGCCCCAGTAGACGAAGGGCCGGAAGGAGGCGATGCCCTGGTAGTAGCGCAGCACCACGCCGTGGTAGCCGTCCAGCCACCAGAAGCCGGCGAGCGCGAACAGCCCGACCACCGCCAGGGCCGCGGGGACCGCGGTGAACAGCGGGCGGGGGTTCCGGGCGATGAGCAGCACCGTCACCGCCATCAGGCCCATGAGGACCAGGCCGTAGTTGAGGAAGACCGACCACCCCAGGATCAGGCCCGCGAGCACGCCGAAGGCCGCCGCGCGCCGGCCGCGGGAGACCGCCGCGACCGCCAGCGCCGCGATCCCCCAGGCGGCCGTGCCGGCGAAGTAGGCGTCGCCCGACGGTGCTAGCCACAGCGCGCCCGGGAACAGGGCCAGGAAGGGCGCGCTGCACCGGGCGATCTCCTCCGTGCCCAGCGTGCGGACCGTGAGCAGGACCGCCGCCGCGGCCGAGGCGCCCGCGGCCGTGCAGAACAGTGCGGCCCAGGTGCCGCCGCCCAGGCCGATCCGGTCCAGCCCGACGAAGGTCAGCAGCGCCCCCGGCGGGTGACCCGAGACGTGCACCGTCCACGAGTCGGGCTGGTAGTCGGGGATGCGGCGGGCGAAGTCCCGGACGGCCGCCCCGACGTGCGCGCTCGCCCCGGGCACCTCGTGCAGGTACTGGTCGTAGCCGCTCAGCTTGGTCGCGAGGCGCTGCCACCCCGCGATGGTGCCCAGGCTCAGCGCCCATGCGAACAGCACCACCGAGGAGAGCGCGACGAGCCGGCCGAAGGGCAGGCGGCGGGCCAGCGCGGGGCCCCACAGTACGACCGCGAACGCGATGACCAGGGCGGGCACGGTGCCGGGACCGGTGTGCAGGCGGAACTTCCCGAACAGCGGCGCGGACTCCGCGACCAGGCGCATGCGGAACCCGACGTCGAACAGGTGCGGGACGATCATCGCCGCCGCGACGAGCAGCACCGCGCCCGCGGCCCACGCCAGGTCGCCGCGAGCAGGACCGCGGGACGTGCGACACGCGGCACCGCTGGACGCGACCGGTTCACTCGGCATGGCATCGACGGTATCGACGCAACCGCGCCACCGACAGCCCGAACGGCATGTGACGGCGCACCGTCACACTTTCGTCATCGCGAACGCCTGGCCCGGACGGCACGTCCTTCCTAGCGTGAAAGACATGACAGACATCGAGCCGGACACGGTCACCGTCGTGATCCCGTGCCGCGACGAGGCCTCGTCGATCGGACCTGTGATCGCTTCCCTCCCTGCCGGTTTCATCGCTCTGGTGGTCGACAACGGCTCCACCGACGGGACCGCCGAGGTGGCGCGTCGGGCGGGCGCCGAGGTGATCGTCGAGCCGCGTCCCGGATACGGCAGCGCCGTCCACGCCGGGGTCAGCGCGGCGCGCTCGGCGCTCGTCTGCACCGTCGACGGTGACGGCTCGATGGACCCCCGCGAGCTCCCGTCCCTGGTCGCCGCGGTGCGCGCGGGCGCGGACCTCGCCGTCGGGCGGCGCCGCCCCGCCTCCCCCGGCGTCTGGCCGTGGCACGCCCGGATGGGGTCGGCGCTCGTCGCCGCGCGTCTGCGCCGGAGGTACGGGCTGCCCCTGCACGACATCGGCCCGATGCGCGCCGTGCGCCGCGACGCCGTGCTGGGACTCGGCGTCGAGGATCGTCGCTCGGGCTACCCCGTCGAACTGCTCGCGCGCGCCGGCGCGGCCGGCTGGCGAGTGGTCGAGCGGCCGGTCCGCTACGGCCCCCGCACGGGTGGGCGCTCCAAGGTCTCCGGGTCGGTGCGCGGCACGGTCCGAGCCACCGTCGACTTCCTGCGGGCGGCGCGATGAGCACCGTGCTGGTGGTCGCCAAGGCGCCCGTCCCCGGACTGGTCAAGACCCGACTGACCTGCACGTACAGTGCTGATGACGCGGCCCGACTGGCCGCCGCCGCGCTCCGCGACACCGTGACCGCGGCGCTCGCCGTGCCCGGCGCCCGGTGCGCGGTGGCGCTCGGCGGGAGGCTCGAGGACGCCGTCGACGGTGCCGGACTGCGCGAGCTGCTCGTCCGCTGTGAGGTCTTCGGGCAGACGGAGGGCGGGCTCGCCGAGCGGCTGATCGCGGCGCACCACCGCGCCGCCGAGCTCGGCGACGGTCCCGTCCTGCAGATCGGCATGGACACCCCGCAGGTCCGGCCCGACCTGCTGGCGCTCGGCCTCGAAGCATCCCGACGGTCCGCCGCACTCGGCCCCGCCGAGGACGGCGGGTGGTGGGCGCTCGGCGTGCCGGAGGGTGCGGCGGACCGTCTGGCCTGTCTGCTGGACGTCCCGATGTCGACCGCATCGACGGGCTCGTCCACCCGGCGGGCGCTCGCCGACGCCGGGCTCGACCCGCGCGAACTGCCCGAGCTGCGCGACGTGGATCGGCCCGACGACGTCCGTGCGGTGGCCGCCGCATGCGCACCGGACTCGTGGTTCCGCCGAACTGCGGAAACCCTTCTCCCCGAGCGGGAGCGGAGCGCGTGACCGCGGCGCACTGGGACGCCGTGATGGCGGGCCGCGACGGCGAGCTGCAGACCGCCGGAGGCGAGGTGCGGCGGCTGCCCGTCGCGCGCTGGCTCGGGCACGAGCACGCCGACGAGTCGCTCCTCACCGTCGTGCTCGACTGGTGCCACGGCCCGACGGTGGACCTGGGCTGCGGCCCCGGCCGCATCGTCGACCTGCTGCTTCGACGGGGCATTCCCGCACTGGGCGTGGATGATTCACCGCATGCCGTACGTCTCACCCGGGAGCGAGGTGCCGCCGCGTTGCGGCGCGACGTGTTCGCCCCGCTCCCCGGCGAAGGACGCTGGTCGCACGCGATCCTGCTCGACGGCAACATCGGCATCGGCGGTGACCCCGCACGACTACTGCGCCGCGCGGCCTCACTGGTGGAACCCGGCGGCACCGTCGTCGTGGAGGTCGAGCCCGCGACCCGCGGCGTACTCCGGGAGGCGATCCGCGTGCGGGCAGCGGGCGGCACGTCCGTCTGGTTCCCCTGGGCGCGTGTGGGATCCGACGCTCTCGACGATCTCGCCGCCACCGCGGGGTTGCGGCTCGCGCGGTGGCTGGACCACTCCGGCCGACGGTGCGCGGAGCTGGTCCGGTGACCGCACCGTCGCCCACCGGCCCGCCCGCGCTCCGCCGCCCCGCGGTGGCGGCCCGGCTCGGCGCGATGCTCGGTGTGTGCATCATCGTGTGCTTCTCGACGGGGTTGTTCAGTCACTGGCTGCAGCACCCGCCCTCGTGGTTCGTGGAGCCGCGCTCGCCGATCTGGGTCTACCAGCTCACGCAGGGCGTGCACATCACATCGGGTGTGGCCGCGATCCCGCTGGTGCTGCTGAAACTGGCGGCCGTTTACCCGAAGTTGTTCGAGCGACCCATCATCGGGTCGCTGCCGCGGCTCCTCGAGCGCATCGCGACCTTCGCATTGGTGGCGTCGATGCTCTTCCAGCTGTTCACCGGCCTCCTGAACATCGCGCAGTGGTACGCGTGGAAGTTCTTCTTCCCGACGGCGCACTACGCGACGGCCTTCGTGGTGCTCGGCGCGGTCTCGATCCACCTCGCGATCAAGCTGCCGCTGGTGATCGCGGCATTCCGGCGCGGCAGCATGGAGGCGGCGTGGGTGCCCGGCGTGTCCCGGCGCACCGTCCTCACCGCCGGATTCGCCGCCGCCGGGCTGGCGGTGGTCACCGTCGGGAGCCAGTCGATCCCGGGGCTGCACCGGCTGGGCGTGCTCGCGCCGCGGTCCGGTCGAGGGCCGCAGAGCATGCCGGTCAATCGTACCGCCGCGGCCGCCGGCGTGGTGGAACACGTTCGCTCGCCGGACTTCCGGCTCATGCTCGACGGCCCGCGGAAGGTCGAGCTCACGCTCGCCGAGCTGCGGGCCCTCCCGCAGCACACCGTCCGGCTGCCCATCGCCTGCGTGGAGGGCTGGACGCAGTACGCCTGGTGGACCGGGGTGCGCGTCGCGGACCTCGCCGCGCTCGCCGGCCTCGACGGTGCCGACCTGCGGTTCGCGTCGAGGGAGCTGGGGCTGTACGCCCAATCGACGATGGCGTCCGCGAAGGTGCGCGACGAGACCTCGTTGCTCGCACTGCAGCTCAACGGCGAGGTCCTCGACCTCGACCACGGCTACCCGTGCCGGCTGATCGCCGCGGCGCGGCCCGGCGTGCATCAGACCAAGTGGGTGTCGAGGATCGGAGCGGCATGACGGAGGTGGGCACGGAACCGTCGGGCACGGGACGCGCAGGGACAGCGGTGACGGTACTGCGGGCCCTGCTCGTTGCGGCGGGCGTGGGCCTGATCGTCTACGGCGCACTGCGATTGACGGACCTGCCGCCGCGCGACCTGCTGTCTGCGGCGCTGTGGGCGGTCGCGATCCTCGTCGCGCACGACGGGGTGTTCGCGCCGCTGTGCCTGCTCGCCGGGCACGCCGCACTGCGGGTGCTGCCGCCCGCGTGGTGGCCGGGGGCGCTGTGCGGCGCGCTGGCCGCGGCGACGGTGTCGGCACTCGCCGCCGCCGTGGCGCTGCCACGCCCACCCGGGAAGGGCGCGCTGAACCCGACGGTGCTGGACCAGCCCTACGGGGTGGCGACGATCGCGCTGCTCGTCGCGATCGCGCTGGCCGTCGTGCTGTCCGGGGTGGTGCGGACGGTCAGAGGATCTTCTGCATGAGCACCAGGTCCATCCAGCGACCGAACTTGTAGCCCACCTGCGGCATCTGGCCCGTGACCCGGAAGCCGAGCTTGCGGTGCAGAGCGACCGAGGCGTGGTTCGACTCCTCGATCGCCGCGACGACGACGTGCACGTCGGACTGCTCGGCGCGCTCGATGAGCGCCTTCATCAGGGCCTCGGCGATGCCGCGCCGGTAGAAGCCGTCCGCCACGTACACCGAGTTCTCGACGGTGTGCTTGTACCCGCTCTTCGCGCGGAAGGGTCCGTACGAGGCGTATCCGCCCAGCTCACCGTCAACGATGGCGACGAGGACGGGGAACCCGGCGCCCCGGCGCGCGGACAGCCACGCCTCGCGCTCGGCGAGGTCGGCCTTCTCCTCGGTCCAGATCGCCGTCGAGTTCTCCACGGCGTCGTTGTGGATGACGAGGATCGCCGGCAGGTCGGACGGTTGCGCGTCGCGGATCTCCATGGGGTTCAGCTTATTGCTCGGCGACGAAGATGCAGAACGGGTGGCCGTCGAGGTCGGCGTAGACGCGGAGCGCCTCGACCGGATCGTCGAACCGGTCCTCGACGAGGGTGCCGCCCAACTCCAGGACCCGGCGGTGGTGCTCCTGCATCTCGTCGCGGTCGCGGACCGCGAGGTCGAGGTGCAGCTGCTGCGGCACGTCCATCGCGGGCCAGGTGGAGCGGGCGAAGGCGGGCACCGTCTGGAACGCGAGCAGGCGCCGACCGTCGGGCCCGGTCAGGACGAGGAAATCGTCGTCCGGGACGCCCTCGCGCGGCTCGTCGCCAGGGACATAGGCCAGGTCGAGGAGCTCACGGTAGAACTCCGCGGACCGTCGGGCGTCCGCGGCGTCGAGGACCACTTGCCGGAAGCGGGGAGGTGCCATGGATTCCAGCGTAGGCCGTGGCCGGCGCGGACAGGGCACTACCGACGGCGCGGGGACCGATGCCGGTGCACGTCGATCCGGCCGCACTGTCGTCGTGACCGTGACGGCCACCGTCGGCGACGGCTGACCGTGACGGTCAGGATGACAGGGGCCGCGGGACGCCCCCACGTCCCCCGAGCGGTGTGGAGCGCACCGGCGTAGGGCGAGACGTCAGTCCGCGACGATGCGGGGCAGCTCGGAAGCCTTCGCGGTGAACGCCGGATCGCGCTTCTCCAGGAAGGCCGCCACGCCCTCCTTGCCGTCGCCGATCGAGGTGTAGTACATGCCGAGCGAATCCATCAGGTGCTGGTCCAGCGGCTTCGCGGCGCCCAGGCCCCGGTAGATCAGCTGCTTGTTGATCGCGACGCCCGCGGCGGAGCGGCCCTTCACCCACGAGCGGGCGAGCTCCTGCGCGGCGGGGACGAGCTCGTCGGGCTCGTGGAGGCTGCGGACCAGACGACCCTCGCGGGCCTGCTCGGCGGTGAGGATGTCGGCGGAGTAGACCCACTCGAGGGCCTGCGCGGGGCCGACGATGCGCGGCAGGAACCAGCTCGAGCACGCCTCCATGACGATGCCGAGGCGGCCGAAGACGAAGCCGATGCGGGCCTTGGTCGAGGCCAGGCGGGTGTCCATCGCCAGCGTCATGGTCGCGCCGATGCCGACAGCCGGGCCGTTGATCGCGGCGATGACCGGCTTGGGCAGCGAGTGGATCGCGAGCGTGAGCTTGCCGCCGGTGTCGCGGACGCCGGTGTTGTAGGGCTCCTCGTCGTAGTGCGCGGCGAACTCCTCGGGCGTCGGCCGGACCGACTCGTCGAGGCCGAAGACATTGCCCTCTCCGGTGAGGTCCATCCCGGCGCAGAAGGCACGGCCGGCGCCGGTGACGACGACGGCGCGGATCTCGTCACTGTGGGCGTGCACCTCGAAGAACTCGGTCAGCTCGCGGGCCATCGTCACGCTGAAGGCGTTGAGCTGATCCGGGCGGTCCAGCACCAGCGTGGCGATGCCGTCGTCGTCGATGGTCCAGCTGATGGTCTCGAAGGAGTCACTCATGCTGGTCACGATATGCTGTGTGCCGTCGGCCTCAGGGCCACGCCTCCCTAGCTCAGTGGTAGAGCACCGCTCTTGTAAAGCGAAGGTCGTCGGTTCAATCCCGACGGGGGGCTCCAGGTCAGAGGCGGTTTCGACCCCCGCGAAGCCGCCTCAGCCGAGGGTTAGTGCCTCAGATTGCCTCAACTGGTCGCAAACTCTGCCCCGCCGCCTTCAGGGCGTCGTCCTGGCTGTGCACGTACGTGGCCAGCGTGAATGCCGCGCTCGCGTGTCCCAGCCACGCCGAGATCACCGCGATGGGCACGCCCTGGAGGTGCATGAGCGTGCCGCAGGTGTGCCGCGCGTCGTGGAGGCGCACGCGGTCGATCTTCAGCTTCTTCAGCATCCGGTCCCAGGCGTCCGAGATCCAGGTGGGGTCGTACGGCCGCCCAGCTTCGTCACAGGCCACGTACTCCCCGCCCGCGTACGCCGGGCCCAACGCCACCTTCTCGGCCCGCTGAGCGCGACGTGCAGCCTTCAGCGCCTTCACCACGTCCGGCGGCATCGGCAGGGTGCGGCGCGAACGCTTCGATTTCGGGGTCTCGACCACGACGCCGAGGTCCGGGCCCGCGTACACCCGCGCCTCGGAGATCGTCACCGTGCCGGCCTTCAGGTCGACGTTCTCCCACCGCAGACCCGCGATCTCGCCCCGCCTCAGCCCGTACAGGGCCAAAGTCCACAGGTGCCGCTCCCGGCACTGGTGATCGAGTACGCGCAGCATCTCCGCCTCGGTCAGCGTCCGGTACTCGGCGGCATCGTCGACCGCGATGCGCTCGACCAACGCCGCGACGTTGCGCACGACGTTGCCCTGCTTCAGCTCGGAGTCGATGACCTGCTCGAGCACGCGGAGCATCTTGTTCACCGTCCTGGCCTTGAACGCCCGTCTGCGCCCCTCGACTTCCCCAGCCCGGAGGTCGGTGACCAGCGAGTCCAAGTCGTCCTTGGTGAGTGCCTGCAGCCGCGTCGAGCCGTACCGGTCCCGGACGGGCTGCAGCGCTGTCGCGTAGCCGGTCCGTGTGGTCGCCTTCAGGTTGTGGCGGGATTCCAGCCACGCCTTGCACGCTTGCTCGACGGTGCGCTTGGAGACCGCGACGTAGGTGCCGGCCTGCATCGCGCCCAGCGTCTCGGAGTGGAAGGCCCGTGCCTCCCGCTCGGTGGTGAACGACCGGTTGACCTGGTGGCGTTCACCGGCCGCGTCGACGGGGTTGAGCTTCACCCGCCACCGGTCCTCCAGCTTCCCGGTGCGCCGGTTCGCGACCGCCACCTTCGTGATGCCCCGCGGGAGCTGCTGCCTAGCCATCGGTCGCCTCGACGAGCGAGGATTCCAGCGCGTAGCCCTTAGGTCCCGACACCCAACTCTCCCGCAGCTCCGCTAGATCGCGTTCTCGTTCCTTGAGGAGATCGTGAATCTGCTCCTGCCGTCTCATAGTGTCGCGCACGCGGTCCGGCTCAGACTTCCCGCTCAGCTTCCCTAGGAGACTGGTCGTAAGATCCAGATCCGTCCTCAGCCTGTCCACTTCGAAGGCTGTCGTGACGTAAGCGTGGGCCGCATAATTCGGTGGCACAGGGCCGCTCGCGAAGTGCGAACCGGTAGCCCACAGGGCGGCGCTGATCCCCGGCCACTCAACCCCGGGATACAACTGGACGGGCGTGTCATCAAGGTCGGGGTACACGAGGACCAGCGGCGACACCCCTAGTGCCACTGCAAGTATCGAGATCTCGGCAATGTCGGTGCGACCTCCGCGGATGTTGTTCTCAATCTTCGAGATGGTCACCCGTGGAATCCTGTAACCCAGCTCATCGGTGCGCTTTGACAGTTGCTCGGCGGTGAGCCCTTGTGCGATCCGCGCTCGCTTCACGCCGACTCCTAGTCGGGCGCCGATCTGGTCGCCCCACGTCTCAGCCTTGCCTTCAGTTTTGTTCGCCACAGGCACATTCTGTCACAACTCTCCATGATCGTGCTGGCGCTAGCGAACACGCCCGTGCTACCGTTCAAACGCGAACAAACACCAGATAGATTCCATCATCTGTTCGCCATAGGAACATGGGGTAGGTATGAATGACTGGAAGGGCGTGAGCGGTCAGCTCGGCGGCGTGAGCCGATCGACCGTGTTCGCGCTATGGAAGAGCGGCGAGTTGGCCTCGGTGACGATCCGTTCCCGCCGGTTCAGCACTGACAAGCAGATCGCGGACTATGTGGCACGGCTTGAGGCGGCGGCGTAGATGACCCTGCCCACCACCTCCGTCCGAGACGGAGAGACCGCGGTGAAGCCTGCCCGCAACCGTGAGCGCGCACACCAGATCCTTGACCGCGCTGGCATCACCTGGTCGCAGTCGCAGATCACACGGGCCGTGCGGGCGTACGAGCTGAAGGCTGAGCCGGCGGGGCAAGCGCTCGAGGTCTACCTGCGCGCCTTGCTCATCGAACGCGGGATGCAGCACGCCGCAGCCCGCATCCCCCGTGAGGACCGGGCCCGCGCGACCGTCCACACCGACATCACCGGTGAGACAGCGACCTGGCACTCACACCTCGCCGCACTCGCCCAGGAGGAACCGTGAACAGACCCCAGGAATCCCACTGCGACCTCGGACTCGTCGAGGACGACCACACCGAAGACCTCCGCAAGACGCGGAATGCCCCGGATCACCAGCTTGCAGGCACGAGATCCGAGGCAACCGACCACACCCCACCTAAGGAGCCGATCATGACCAAGTCTACCGCCACCACCCAGACCTCCCCGTGGATCGTCCGCGAGAAGGGCGTCGACACCGAGTGGCTGGCCGACGAGGTGGTCACCGTCGACGGCGACTCCGACACCGGTTGGGTCGAGTTCATCGCCGTCGCCGACCGCGACTGGGGACCGGAGATCGTGACTGAGCTGTGGATCACTCCGCAGCACGGCGCCACCATCAAAATCGGCCACCAGCCTCACCAGTGGCACGCGGCCCTGGACGCGATGACGAAGGTGGTCACCGCGCTCGACGCCGCCTACGCCGAGAAGGACGCTTGACCGGTAGCACCCAGGCCGCCCCCGACCGTGGGGGGCGGTCGGGGGCGTTCAAGTTCAACTGGCTCAAGCAGGTGACCCGGACGCCAGGACTCACGGCCACCCAGCTGTACGCGGCCACCGAGGCATTCAACAAGGCCGACGAGCACGGGCGGGACATCTTCCTGGGGTACGAGTCGCTGGCCGCGACCACCGGCATGGGGAAGACCAGTGCGCGCCTCGCGCTCAAGTCGCTTGTCGACCTCGGTCTACTGCGTCGTACCGCCCGCGGCGGTCGGTCAGGTGATGGCCGCAAGTGGGCATCCGCCTACGAGCTGACGTTCTCGATAAGCATGAGTGCCACTCAGGCTAACCGTGACGCACCCGCCACCGACAGCCCACTGACGGTTGATCCTGTGGAGGAATCCGCCTCAACCGTCAGTGGGCTACCTGTTGAGACCGATGTCAACCGTCAGTCCAGCGTTCCTCAACCGTCAGATCCACACGCCTCAACCGTCAGTGGGCTGCTACCCAATAAACCCGCTCCAATAAATCCGCTACCAATAGATCCGCTCGCTGGGGGCGTTGCGTTAGTAGACACGGGCGCGAGCGCGCGCGAGACCACCGCGATCCGACCCGCCAGCATCTTCGTCGAGAAGAACCAACCCTTCATCCCCGAGGACAAGAAGACCACCGCCCCCCGCTACGCGGAGTGGCAACACCTCCTCCGCCGAGACCTCATCGTCGAACTCGAAGACATCGCGCAACAGATCGTCGACGAGAACAACCTCGCCGGCCTCACCGACCTCGCCGACGACGCCGTGCGGAGCACAGTCGACTGGCTACTCACCGCATACAGCGAATCCACCAGGCCCCAAACCCGCAACGGGATCCACATCTGGTTGATGGAAATCAGGCCTGAGCCCGACGTACCGCTCTTCCAATCCGTGCTCTCCACCCTCCACCGCCGAGCCTCATGAAAGCGCACACCATGACCGAGCACATCCAACTCCCCCACGGGCTCACCGCCACGTACATCACCCACGCCGCGGCAGACGCAGCTGATGGAGAAGACCGTGATGGCCAAGACCGTCAGCCGTCCCTCTTCGGCGACGACTACCTGCCAACCAAACCCCAGCGAGACGGAGACTGCACATGACGGCGAGGCCGTGCATCAGCTGCGGTGACATCATCAACACCGGCACCAGGTGCACATCCTGCACGCCCGCCGAGACCGGACGCGACAAGACCAGCGCCCACTGGAACACCAGCAGGTGGAAGAACCTCTCCAGGCGTCTCCGCGCCGCACAGCCCTTCTGCGACATCTGCGCCGGCACCGCGCACCCACAGGTGGATCATCTGCTCCCCGTCGCCGACTTCCCTGAGCTGACGTACGAGACAGCCAACCTCCGCGTCCTCTGCCGCACCTGCAACGGGCGGCGCGGTGCCAACTACACGGTCGCTGACGCCGAACTCGTCCTGAGTCGCCTTCTAAGCGAGCAAGCACGCACACGCAAGGTCAAGTACCGAAAGCTCATTCCAGTCGCTCAGCGAGCCGTGCAGGCGGCAGGAACAGTGGGGAGGGTGCCCCCCAAGCGCCACGCTCCGCCCGTGGGCAAGGCGCAGAGACCGTTATACACCCCCGGGGGGTATGCGTGAAGGCCGGTCCGAAGGCCGCGGTGGACGCCACAGCGCTCCCGTTTCGCCCCAGGTCGACGGTGGAGTCCGAGCGGTTCCTCGCGTTCGCCGACAAGTTCCTGCGGGTGCCGAAGGGCACCGGCGCGAAGGGGAAGCTGAATCTGCGGGACTGGCAGGTCGACGTCGCCGAGGATGTCCTCGACTCCGGCGCGCGGACTGTCGGCATCATGTTCCCCCGCGGGCAGGGCAAGACGACCCTGAACGCGGCGATCGCGCTCTATCGATTCTTCACCGGTGGTGAGGGCGCAAACGTGGTGGTGGTCGCCGTGGACGAGCGGCAGGCCGGTCTGGCGTTCAACGCTGCTCGGCGCATGGTGGAGCTAAATGAGGATCTGTCGTCGCGGTGCCAGGTGTTCAAGGACAAGCTGGTGATCCCGACGACGGACTCGGTGTTCTCTTGCCTGCCCGCATCGCCGGCCGCTCTCGAGGGTCTGGACTATGTGCTGGCTCTGGTCGACGAGGCGGGTGTGGTGAACCGTGATGTCTTCGAGGTGGTGCAGCTCGCCCAGGGCAAGCGCGAGAAGTCCGTCCTGGTGGCGATCGGTACTCCGGGCCCGAACCTCGACGACCAGGTGCTGCTGTCGCTGCGGGACTACCACCGCGACAACCCCGACGACCGGACGCTGCTGTTCCGCGAGTTCTCCGCCGCCGGGTTCGAGCATCACCCGGTGGATTGCACGCACTGTTGGGAGCTGGCGAATCCCGCGTTGGATGACTTTCTGCATCGGGATGCTCTGGTGGCGCTGCTGCCGCCGAAGACGCGTGAGGCGACGTTCCGGCGTGCCCGGCTGTGTCAGCTTGCCACCGACACCGAGGGCTCGTTCCTGCCTGAGGGTGTGTGGGCGGACCTGTCCACCGGTGCGGCGATCCCACTCGGCTCGGACGTAATCGTAAGTCTCGATGGAAGTTTCAGTGACGACACCACGGCGCTGCTGCTCGCCACCGTCGACGAGGCGCCGCACCTGGACGTGCTCGGCGTGTGGGAGCGGCCGGCTGGTGACGACTCCTATCGGGTGCCGATCGCGGAGGTGGAGGACCGGATCCGGCGGGCGTGCAAGGACTACAAGGTTCTCGAGATCGTGGCGGATCCGTTCCGTTGGACCCGGACGCTGCAGGTGCTCGAGGCGGAACGTCTGCCGGTGGTCGAGTTCCCGCACTCCCCGTCACGTCTGACTGCGGCGACGACGGACCTGTACTCCGCGTGCGTGAACGGCAACCTGTCGCACTCCGGTGACGAACGCCTCGCCGCGCACATCGCCGCGGCGGTGGTCGCGGAGGACGCCCGCGGCTATCGGCTCGCGAAGCGGTCCCGCTCGAGGACCGCCAAGAAGATCGACCTCGCGGCGTGCGCCGTGATGGCCCACTCGCGCGCTACCTGGCGCGCGACCAACAAGCCACGGCGCCGAACGGTCGCCGTAGGGAGGTACTGAACATGACCGACACTCTGACCACTCTGCTGCAGGCCGTCGATGCCCCCGCCGGCCAGTACGCCCGCCTCGACCGGCAGTACGCCGGCAACACCCCGCTGTCCTACCTTGCACCCGAGGCCGCAGCGCTGCTCGGTGACCGTCTGCGGCGCGTCCGCGCGAACATCCCACGCGTGCTGGTCGACTCACTCGTTGAACGCTTGCGCGTCACCGGATTCACCGGAGCCGACGTCTGGGGCGATTGGCTGCGCAACGATCTGGACCAGTTCGCGCCAGTCGCTCACCGTGAGGCGCTGGTGCTCGGCGGGGCCTACGGCCTGGTGTGGGCCGACGCCACCGGCAGGCCTTCCGTGTCCATCGAGTCCGCGCACCAGATGGCCGCGCTGACCGACCCGGCATCCCGTCGCATCACCGCCGCCGTCAAGCGCTGGGAGACCACCACGACGACCGAAGCGACTCTGTTCCTGGCCGACCGCGTGCAGCGCTACCGGGCCAACAGCACCGGAGCGACGACCGCCGGATTCAAGCTCATCGACGAGTTCGACAACCCCCTCGGCGTGCCTCCCGTGGTCAGGTTCACCAACGCCGGCCGCCTGCTCGACACCGACGGTGTGAGCGAGATGGAGGACGTCATCGACCTCTCCGACGCGCTGGTCAAGCTGCTCACCGACATGCTCATCGCCTCGGAAACGTCCGCGCGCCCACGCCGGTACGCCACCGGAATCGAACTCGCCGAGGACGAGGACGGCAACGCTGTCTCGCCGTTCACCGAGGGCACCATGATGCTGCTGTCCGAGGAGAAGGAGGCGAAGTTCGGTGTTCTGCCCGGTTCGGACCTCGGCGGCTACGAGAACGCAATCGGCGTCATCATGCGGCAAATCTCCGCAGTGTCCGGGCTGCCCGAGCACATGCTCGGAATCGGCGGCGACAACCCGACCAGCGCCGACAGCATCCGAGCGTCCGAAGCAGCGCTGACCGCCCGCGCCGAGAGCAAGCAGGCACTGTTCGGGCGGACGTGGGAGGAACTTACACGCCTGATTGTCGGTGTCCGTGACGGTGCCGATCCTCGGTCGGTCGACGTGCGGGTGCAGTGGGCCGACCCCGCCACCCGCTCCGAGGCCCAGGAGGCCGACGCCGTCACCAAGCTATTCAGCGTGGGCCTGCTGCCGGCGAGCTACGCCCTCAAGAAGCTGGGCTATACCGACGCGGAAGTCGACGAGATCCACGCCGCCCGGGCCCGCGACAACATCGCCAATGCGGACGTCTCGCAGTTGTTCGGTGGCGCGGCATGACCCCGGACGAGCTTGCCGAGCAGTTCGAGTTGTACGTCGACCAGCTCGGCGACAAGCTCTCCGTCGCACTCATCGCCGCGTACGAGCAGTGGCGGGCCGGCACGCTCACCACCGCGGAGTTCGAGCAGGTGTTCATCCAGATGGTCGGCACGATGAATGCCTACGCCCGCACCGGCGCGGACTGGCTCGGCAGCATCTACCTGGCGTCCACGCCGAAAGGCACGACGCTGGTCACCGTCGCGAGTGAGACCGCGCGCCTCGCCGACGCCGCGGCCACCCTCGTCGCGCTGCTCGACACCGCCGACGACCTGAAGACCCAGCTCGACCGGATCGGCCACAACGAGCCCACCGAAGCCGCTCAGCAGCAACTCGTCCACACCTACCGTGGGCACGGTGCCCACGGTTACCGTCGCCGACTCAACGCCGGTGCATGCGAGCTGTGCACATGGCTCGTCAAGGCCCACCTCGACCCCGAGGGCATCGGATACGTCTACCCGACAGGGAAGTCGTTCCACCGCCACACCGGGTGCCGATGCACACCAGTCCCCGCAACCCGAATCGAAAGGACAGCAGCATGACCGAACAGCAGACCACCACCGAGGAAACCCTCCAGCAGACGGAGGGTCAGGATGGGGTAGACCAGACCGACCCCACCGAAGGGGGTACGCCAGACGAACACCCTTCAGACGAGCAGCCCAACGGCGACACGTTCCCGCGCACCTACGTCGAGCAGCTTCGGCAGGAGAACGGCAAATACCGGCAGGACGCCCGCGACGCTGCCGCGCGCGCCGACGGCCTGGCTCAGCGGCTGCACACCGCGCTGGTGGCCGCTACCGGAAAGCTGGCAGATCCCACCGATTTGCCGTTCGACACCGCCCACCTGGAGGACGATGGGGTGCGCCTCGCGCAGGCCATCGACGACCTCCTCAGCAGCAAGCCCCATCTCGCAGCCCGGAAGGTCAGCGGCGACGTGGGCCAGGGCCGCAACAGTCCCTCCAGCTTCTCCCTGCTGGACGCAATGAAAGGAATCCGATGAGCGACTTCACCGATAAGCAAGCCGAGGCGGCCAACGCCATTCTTGACGCCATCATCAAGAAGGCGCCAAGCGGCAACAGCCTGGATGGCCTCGCGCAGGCCTACGCGCTCGTCTCCCAGCACCCGCCCAAGAGCGGTGAAGGGCGCTCGGGCCGCGCAGTAACAGGTTAGGTACCCCAGGAGGGTATACACTGAAGGGGTCGCATCTGGAATGCGGCCCCTTCAGCGTCCTGGCGGCGCGGGTGAACATCTCCCCGAATCTGCCCCAGGAGGCGACCATGACCACCCAGACCACCGCAACATTCCCCACTCTCCAGCAGACCGAGATCCAGAACTTCCTCGTAACCCCGGTGGAATCCGCGAGCGTCTTCCTCGCATCGGGCCCGAAGATCATCGACACCAACGGGCCGATCCGCATCCCCCGCCTCGCATCCGGCGCGACCGTAGGCTTCGTCGCCGAGGGCGCACAGATCCCCGAGAGCGGCGTCGGCTTCGACGAGGTGTCCATGCTCCCGAGCACCCTCAAGAGCCTGAAGGTCATCTCCCGCGTCACCTCCGAGGTGCTCCGCAGCTCCGCGGTCAGCCTCGACGGGATCCTCAAGCAGCGCCTCGTCTCCGACACCGCCACCGCCCTCGACAACGCGCTGTTCACCGGCACCGGCACCTCCAACACCATCAAGGGCCTCCTCGCACAGAGCGGCGTCGCGACCGGCACCCTTGACGCCACCGAGCCCGACTCCCTGCTCGACGGAATCGGCATCGCCCGCGCGAACGAGGTTAAGCCCAATCGATGGTTCCTCAGCCCCGCGGACTACCTGTCCATCAGGAAGATCAAGGACACCGCGGGACGCTACATCCTGCAGCCGGACCTGACCGCTGTCGGTCAGGAAGTCCTGTTCGGTGTGCCGGTCACCGTCACGAGTCGCATCCCCACCGGCAAGGCAGCTCTCGCCGACATGTCGCTCGTGGCGGTCGCACGTGACGTGGCCCCGTCGGTCACCATCGACAGCTCGCGCTACTTCGACACCGACGAGGTGGCCCTGCGCGTCGTCGCCCGCTACGACCTCGCGCTGCTGCAGCCCAAGGCCGTGACCATCCTGACCGCGACCCCGTAGTCATGACCGTCACCGGCGCACAGGTCGCCGCCTTCCTCGGCCAGAGCGATGACGTTCAGCTCGTCGCTCTGGCCGACCAGGCGGCCCAGGTGGTGACCGCGATGGCGCGGGCGTACGTGCGCGATGAAGGCTTCACCGGCACCGAGCCGAACGACCAGATCGCGGCCGTCATCACCACCGCCGCCGCCCGCCTAGCCGTCCACCCCGAGCAGCTGGCAACCGATGTGGGCAGCGTGTCCGTGCGCGGCGGGTTCACCGGCTGGACCCTCGCCGAGCTGTTCGTGCTGAACCGGTACCGGAAGCGGGCGATCTAATGCTGTGGCCGCACCGCATCCGCGTCACCTACTCGACCCCGTTCGACCCTCCGCAGTACAACGAAGACGGAAACGAAATCTACGACGAGGTCGACAAGGTGGTGCCCGGCCAGGTGGTCCCGCTCACCGGCGGCACTCGCACCGAACTCGGGCACGCTTACACCGAGACCAGGTATCAGATGCTGCTGGCACCCGCGCTAAGCCTGCCGCTCAAGTCGGTGGCGGTCGGCTACGAGTGGAACGGCGTCCAGCTCGATCCCGAAGGCGCACCCGAGCGGCACATGCTCGGCGGGCGGCTTCACCACTACGAGGCGGTATCCAAGAGCCTCACCTAGACGGGCTCGGTGGGGTTCCTATCCCCCTGCTGCCGAGCAAGGCACGTGGACTTTGGTCCCTTTCACCCGTGCCTGCGCCCCCACCCTCAGCGGGTGGGGGCGTTTCCCGTCTCGATGCCTCATGCGTGCCTCAACTCGGTACGACAGCCACGGATTCCCACGGACGGTGATAGACAGTCTGCGCAGGTCACGCACCACATGCAGATTCACCTACACCTCCTAGAATCGGCTTCAGCGATCTTGTAAAGCGAAGGTCGTCGGTTCAATCCCGACGGGGGGCTCCGCGAAAGGATGGCGATGTCCACAACGGTCCCGGTCATCCTGATCACCGCGCTCGTCCTCGGCCTCGTCGCCGTGGTCTTCGGCCTGGTGTACCTCTGGAACTCGAAGGTCGAGGGCACCGAGCGCGAGAAGAAGATCGACGGCTTCTTCGACAGACTCAGCGACCGGTTCTTCGACCGCTGAGCGTCACTCCTCGTCGGGCGGGACGATCAGGTCCGCCAGATAGGCGTCGAAGGACTCGGCGACGGGGTACTCGATGTCGATCCGCTCGGTGTCGATGACGGTGACCGCAGGGTCGATGCGCAGGCCGGCCGCGTCGGCCGGCGAGCGTCGGTAGTCGAGGCACAGGTCCCAATGACCGTCACCGTCGAAGGAGATCAGCCAGTCCGGATCCGACGGGGTCGGGATGTCCGCGTCCTCGTCCTCCCACTGCCACCACGCCTCTTTGGCGAGGTGCGGAAACTTCTCACCGATACCCCGGATCTCGCCGTGGACGATGTCGTAGTCGCGATCCTGAGGCAGGGTCATGCGAATGGGGCCACCGTTGCGATGGGCCAGAAGCGCCACAAGGGAGGAGGGCAGCCGCACTCCCAGCGCGCGCTCCGTGGCGTCAAGGATCTCCGGCGTGAGCGGATCCTGGATGTACGGCTCGTAGCGGTCCTCCGACCACACCTTCTCCGGCTCCATGCCGTCAGCGTAAGGTCGTCGACCCGAGCATTCAAACGCACCAATGATAAATCCGTTATGGTGCACGTCATGGATGGTGGACTCTACGAGGAACTGGAGGCCCACACCGAGGTGCGCCTCGGTCTCGCTGCGGCGAACGCGCTGAGCACCATGCGGTCGCAGTGGACGTTCGTCGGCGGGAACGATGAACTCGTCGGGGAGCTCACCGCGCAGCTCGCGGCGAGCGATCCCTACCGGAGCTACGCGGCGAAGGTCCTCGAGCTCGCCGACGACCATCTCACGCGGATCCATGACGGCTCGGAGCCCTTCGTCGCAGACAAAGCGTTCACCCCCGAGGACGCGCGGGCGTTGGAACGGGCCGCCCTCGTCGCGCTGACCCTCGACGCGGACTGGGCCGCACCCGTCCCCCGCATTCTGGCGCGGGCGTCGGTCGCCCCGGATCCCGCAGTGAAGGCGGTTCCATCGCAGGCCGCGGCCTTCGCGATGGCGCGCGCCATCCTGGCCGCCCCCACGCCGGAGTCCGTATCGGCGCTCGCCGAGGCGACCAGCAACACCCGACATGCGGGCATCAAGAAGAAGTTCACGCGGTACACCAGGGACGCCCGGCGCCGCATGGCGACCCGACCCGAGGTGGCCCTTCGCCTGGACACCGAAGGTCCGACGAAGGCGCAGCTCACCACCTGGCTGAAGTCGTTGGAGGGTTCGTGGGCGGTCGCCGCCACCTGGCCGGCACAACGATGGACGCACGCCGCCTTCGCGGCCCCCGTCGTGCGGTACAGCGAGGCATTGATCTGGCAAGTCGTCGAGGGCCCATCGCTACTGGGCCGGCCGGGTGAATTCCGCGACCCGACGGGCACGCCGGTACAGGTCCCCGACGATGCGCGGGTCCGGCTCTGGCACCCGGCGGCGTCGACGGAGCCCGAACGGGCCGCATGGCGGGAACACGTCCGGGAGTCGAGGCTCGAACAGCCCTTCCCCCAGGCCTTCCGCGAACGCTACGAATCGTCGGACACCGACCGGTTGGTCGCCGCCGGAAGCGTGCACGACGTCCGACAGGTGCTCGGTCTCTACCGCTCCGAAGGCTGGCAGCACGACGGTGACGGCACCATCTCCCGCGGCAATCAGGCCGCAGTGGCCTCACTGGGGTTCGACGCCCCGATGTACCCGGGTTCCGGCGTCGAGCAGTGCCATCCGCTCGGATTGACCGTCGGCGCACCGTCGTTCACCGCGCAGGGCATCCGGACACTCGATGCTGAACCCGATACGGCGGCACTGTCGGAGCTCCTGCGGTCGGCCGACCTCATCCTCAGCGCATCGACGATCGCGCTCGACGAGAACGAGGACGGATACGAGTTCGGCCACGGGACGCGCGGCGCACAGTCACCCGCAGGCGTACTCGCCACCCGCAGAGTCGTTCTCGAACACATCCTGGCCGAACTGCCGACCGGCGCAGCGACCGTCACCTCCCGGCATGTGGAGGTGAACGGACACCGCGTGAGCATCGCGACCGGCCGCGTCACACACGACGGCGACCCCGTCGAGGTCACGCCTCGCCGCCGCCACGGACTGTGGCAGCCGGCCACCGACCGGCTGCTCACGACCATCGTCGGCACCGTCGTCGCGCTGCTCGACGACGCCTGACGGCGGACCGTCAGCCGCGCAGGGCGGAGGCGAAGATACCGGGCAGCTTGAGCCACGAGGGCTTCGACACGAAGTCCGTCAGGCGCTTGCCCGTCACCGCACCGGTGCGGTTGGTGACGAACCACGGCGGCTTCGGCGACATCGACAGCTCGCCGCCGACGAACGACCGGGGCGACGGCCGGAACGGCCCACGCACGACGGTGCGCTCGACATCGTCGAGGAGCAGCGCGTTGTGCACCACGCCGATGCCACTCTGCACGTCGTCGATGGTGTGGCCTGGGAACGCGCCCCACGAGGCGCGGGCCGTCAGGTAGCCGACACCGGTCCAGGCGTTCACGGCGATCGTGCCGTAGCGCAGGTCGGTGATCGCCTGGTCGAACCGGTCTCCGAGGGCCTTGATCGTGGACGGGTCGGCCACGATGTTCACGCCCAGCGTGCCCTCGAAGTCCTCGTTCGCGGCCCGCACGGCGTTCGCGAGGAAGGTCGCCGCGTCGCCGGGCAGCTCGAGCACGCCGTAGACGGGCGCGAAGTACTCGGTGTGCAGGGCCTCCTCGGTCTTGTCGGCCCGGAGACCGAACACGAGGGTGCGGGCACCGTCGGGACCGGCGGCCTGCGCCTGCGCGCCGTAGCCGGCCCGGGCGGCGGCCACGCGGTCGGCGGAGCCCGGGTAGTAGTCGCGGCGCTGCGGGGCGCGATCGAAGGCGGCGCGCAGCTCGGTGAGGAACTGCTCCTTCTGCGGCCAGTCGGCGCTGATCACGGCCACCTGCGAGGCGACGCAGTTGTAGCCGTTGTTGTGCAGGCGCTGCGTGGCGAGGTGCTCGGCCTGGAAGGTCAGGTCGGCACTCGACCACTCGCCGGGCACGACGATGGTCGGCGAGACGCCGCCGAGCTCGCTGGTGATGGTCTTGTCGAGGAGCGGGGCGTTCGCCGCCTTGCGCTGCGCCCCTTCGTCTCCCGTGCCGAAGACGATGGCGTCATGAGTGCGGGCGCTGCCCGTCATGTGCACCGTGGTCACACCGGGGTGGTTCACGAGGGCACCACCGACATCGGCGCCGCCGGTCACGATGCGGACCACGCCGTGCTCGATGAGCGGCGCGAACGCGGCGCGGAAGACGTCCAGCAGCGGGTCCGTCACCGGATTGAGCTTGAGCAGCACCACGCGGTTGTCGGCGTACAGCTGGTACAGGGTGTCGAGCGGCGGGATCGAGAAGATGTTGCCCGCGCCGAGGACGCCCGCAACACCGTGGGTGATCGTCGGATCGAGCTCGCCGAGGCCGGCGCGCTCACGCACCGCAGCGGCGTCGACGCCCGGCACGGTCCAGACCTGCGCCGAGAAGCCGCTCATCAACAGCTGATCGAACACGGTGTGCGGCAGCACCTCGACGGCGGACCGGCCGCCCGGGGCAGCGGTCACGGTGAAACCGTCGACGGGGCTGCGCCCCTCCTCGAGCGCCTGCAGCGACGCGGCGAGCGCCTCGCACGCGGTGATCACGGAGTACGGGCCGCTGAGCCACTCCTCGCCCAGCAGCGTCGAATCGGCGGGCAGGCCCTTGATCCCGGCCGCGGCGTCCACCCACTCCTGGGCGACGGCCGCGGTGGCCTCGCGGACGGCGTCGAGCAGGGCGCGGCGATCGGCGAGCGAGGTCGCGGCCCAGGTCCGCTCCCCCTGCTGCAGGTCCGCGACGGCGGCGTCCAAGATGTTCTCGGTGGTGGTCATTGCTTCTCCTCGCGGGTCATCGATCCTGTGAGCCCTGTCACGTCTCGCTCCATCCAGTGTGGTCCTCACGGAGGGCCGGCGCATCGTGCCGGAGCTACGGCCCGCTTGCGGTCGCGTTGTGCGCAAGCACACTCGACGCCGGAGGTCGCGCGCTAGCATCGAGGCGTGTTGACGATCACGGCCCCGGCCGGCGCCTCCCCCGCGGAGTTCGCCCGACTGCTGATGGCGGACCTGGAGCCACTCACGGATGAGCTGGTGCGGCGCATCCTCACGGGCGAGCACGCCTACGCCGAGAGCACTCTGCTCAGCGCCGAGGAGCTCCGCGAGGCTGTGCACACCAACCTCGATTCCGTCCTGCGCCAGCTCGCCGGCGAGCCCGACCACGGCCTCCACGCCGCCCGCGCCACCGGCCGCCTCAAGGCCGAGTACGGCTTCCCTCTCGCGGCGCTGCTGCACGCGTACCGCCTCGCGGGGCGACTCGTCTGGGACCACATGCGCGCCGCCTGCACCGAGAACCCGGAACTGCTCCCGGACATCGGCGCGGACGTGTGGCGGATCATCGACGACTACTCGACCGCCGCCACCGAGGAGTACGGCCGCGCGGTCGCCGAGCGCACCGGCCGCGACGCGGAACTGCGGCGCGTCGAGCTGCGGGCCCTTCTCGACGGGGTGCTCGAGCCCGGCCGGCTGCACGCCGCGGCGCAGACGCTGCAGCTGCCGGCGACGGGCGTCTTCCTCGTGGTCTGCGCGGAGTCCGGCGGCGCCACCGAGCCCCTCGCGGGGATCGAGCGCCGGCTGCGCGACAAGAACGTCGTCTCGTACTGGACGTCCGAGGTGCACACCCGCGTCGGCCTGCTCAGCCTGAGCACCGAGCACGTGCTGCCGCAGGTGCTGGACCTGCTGCGCCGCGAGGCGGGCGGGCGGGTCGGCGTCAGCGCGCGCTTCGCCGCGCCGCTCGGGGCACGGGCCGCCGTGCGGCAGGCCGAGCTCGCGATGACCGGCATCGAGCCCGGCGAGACGACCGCCGCGGCGTACGGCCAGGCAGCACTGCCACTGGCGCTGGCACACACCCCGGACGCGGCCCGCGAACTGCGCGACGCCGTGCTCGGGCCGGTACTGGCGCTCCCCGACCCCGACCGCGACGCGCTCATCACGACGGTCCGCGCCTGGTTCGACTGCGGCGGCTCCCTGGCCGCCACGGCCGAGCGCCTGCACTACCACCGCAACACGATCAACCACCGCCTGCGCCGCGTGGAGCAGCTCACGGGCCGCGACCGGTCCGACCCGCGCGCCGCCGCCGAGCTGTACGCCGCGGTCCTCGCCGACCGGCTCTTCCCGCTGCCCGAGGAGTAGCCCGGTCCGCGGTCCGCGGTCACGGATCCCCGAGAAATCATTGCGACCCGCGTCACATCGCCCTACACTCAGTCATACGACCGACTGTATATGCGGTGTCGCCGCGGACAGGAGCCCCTCATGACCGACTCGCCCGAGACCCGCCCCACGGACGCGGCGGCCGCACCGTCGGACCCCGGGACCGCGCAGCCGAGCACCGAACGGGCCACCGTCGTCGTCGTGGGTGCGGGGATCGCCGGACTGCGCGCAGCGCTGGACCTGCACGCCCGCGGCGTCGACGTGCTGGTCCTCGAGGCCGCACCCCGCGTCGGGGGTCGGGTGCTCACCGAGACCACCGCGCTCGGCACGCACGTCGACCTGGGCGGCCAGTGGATCGGCAAGGGCCATCACCGGTTCGAGGCACTCGCCGCCGAGTTCGGCGCACAGGTCTTCGAGATGGAGACGCCGAAGATGCCGAAGCTGGTCGATGGTGCGCGCACCATCGGGATGGCGAGCCCCACTCTCCTGCTCGCCGGCGCCGCGCTCGTCGCCTGGGAGGGCGTGGTCCGGCTCGGCGGTCCGTTCGCGGGAGGCGGTTCGACGGTGGCCGACCTCCTGCGCAAGGTGCCGGGGCGCGCCCGGCGGCTGCTCGACGTGCTCATCGCGATCGCGACCACCGCCGACGCCGACCGGTTCGCGCTGCGCGACTTCGCCGCCGCCGTCCGCGTGCAGGAGGGGCTGCTGACCGCCATGTCCACCCGGGGCGGCGCGCAGGACTCCCTTGTCGTCGACGGTGCCGGCACCCTCGCGGTCCGGATGGCGGAGCGCCTCGGCGACCGCGTGCACACCGACCGCGCCGTGCTCGCGGTCCACCGCGACGACGACGGCGCCACCGTGCACACCACCGCCGGCACCGTCCGCGCCCAGCGCGTGATCGTCACCGTGCCCCCGCCCATCGCCACCGCCATCGAGCACCGTCCGGCCCTGCCCACCGAGAGGTCCCACGCCGAGCGCGGCATGTACATGGGCTCGGTCTACAAGGCGCTGGCCGTGTACGAGAGCCCCTTCTGGCGCGCGAACGGGCACGCCGAGATGATCGACATCGACGGCCCCGGCGTCGGGGTGTTCGACACCACGCCACCGTCGGCCGACGGGACCGGGCCCGGGCACCTGTGCCTGCTCGTGGGCGGCGCCGACGCGCGCTCCCTCGACGACCTGAGCCCGGCGGACCGTCGGGAGACGATGCTCGCTCGGCTCGCCGTGCACCTGGGCGAGGGCGCCAAAACCCCCGCGAGCTGGCACGAGAAGTGCTGGCACCGCGACGAGTACGTCGGCGGCGGCTACCTCGCCGTCCCCGACCCGAAGGCGGGAGCGATGCCCTTCCCACTCGGGCACGCCCCGGCGGGCGTCGTCCACTGGGCCGGCACCGAGACGGCGGCGGAGCACGCCGGATACATCGAGGGCGCCCTCGAATCGGGCGAGCGGGTGGCCGGGGAGGTCGCGTCGGCACTACGGTGATGCACCGAGGAGGTGCCCCGACATGAAGCCCGCGTTCCGCGATCACCTCGCGCACGCCGTCCAGTCCCTGACCGGCCGGAACGCAGCGACCGTCGACACCGCGGGAATGCCGGTGCTGACGCCGCTGCAACCGGTCGACCTGCGCGACAACGAGACGGTCGGCGAGGTCCTCGAAGTGGCCATGAAGGTCGGCGAGGTCCTGCTGGACTCGGGGACCGGCGCCGTCGACACCGAGGCCCAGGTCCGCTACGTCGCCGCGACCTACGGCATCGACGATGTCACGGTCACCGTCACCTACAACGCGATCACCGTGAGCGTGCAGCGCGGGCGGGGACTGCCACCGTCGACCTACACGCGGACGGTGAGCCACCGGTCCCTGGACTACACCCGGCTCTCCCAGGTCGACACGCTGGTGCGGCGGATCGGGCGCGGTCGGATCCGGCCGGACCAGGCGCTCTCCGCGCTGGAATCGATCATGACCGCCGGGCACCCGTACCCGCGCGCCGTCGCGACCTTCGGCTGGGCACTCATGGCGGGCGCGCTGACCCTGCTGCTCGGCGGCAAGCCGGCGCTCGCGGCCGTCGCCTTCGCGACCACCGCGGTGATCTACGTCGTGAACGTCCGGCTCAGCAACTGGGGGCTGCCGTACTTCTTCCAGCAGGTGGTGGGCGGTTTCCTGGCGACTCTGCCGGCGGCGCTGATCTACCGGCTGTCCATCGAGTTCGGCTGGGACGTGCAGCCCTACCGGGTGATCGTCGCGGGCATCATCGTGCTCATGGCGGGGCTCTCGCTCGTGGGCTCGGTGCAGGACGCCATCACCGGCGCGCCCGTGACCGGCGCGGCCCGGTTCTTCGAGGTGGTGGTGTTCACCGGCGGCGTGGTCGCGGGCGTCGGCATCGCGCTGCGCGTCACCAGCGAGCTGGGTGCCACCCTGCCCCCGCTGCAGCAGCAGCCCTTCGACTACGCGCCGCTGCCGATCCTGGTGGCGACCGGCGGCGTGGCCGCGGCGGCGTTCGCGCTGGCCGGGTACGCGCAGATCCGGGCGCTCACCGCGTCCTTCCTGGCGGGCTGCTTCGGGGCGCTCGTCGCGGGCTCCATCCTCAACCTGGGCCTCGGGCCGATCGTCTCGTCCGTGGTGGCCGCCACCGTCGTCGGCCTGGCCGGCGGTCTCCTCGCCCGACGGGCCGTGGTCCCCCCGCTCATCGTCGCCGTGGCGGGCATCACCCCGCTGGTGCCGGGTCTCGCGGTCTACCGCGGGCTGTCGGAGCTGATGGAGGGGCAGACCACGTCGGCGCTGACGAACATGGCGACGGCGCTGACCGTCGGCTGCGCCTTGGCCGCAGGGGTCACGCTCGGCGAATGGGTGGCCCGCACGATCCGGCGCCCGCACATCGCGCCGATCGCGGTGCTCCGCCGCCGCCGAGTCCGCGAGTGAGCGGATCCGGGCCACCCGGGTAAGCTGGCCCGTGCTCGTCCCTTACCGATACGAAGGTGTGTTCATGCCCCCGAAGACCACGCAGGACATCAGCGAAGACGATCTCGAGCCCGTGGGCGACGAGACCGCGCGCCAGGCCCAGCGGGTCGTCGCGGCGTACGCGGAGGACGCCGACGAGTGCCGGATGCTGCTGTCGATGCTCGGCATCGGCGTCAAGGAGGCGTAGCCCTCCATGCCCGCTGCGGCGTTCGGAACATCTGATTTCGTCGTCGTGGCGAACCGGCTACCCGTCGACGTCGAGAAGGCGCCCGACGGGGAGCTGATCTGGAAGGAATCCCCGGGCGGGCTGGTCACGGCCCTCAAACCCATTCTCAGCGCGCGCAACGGCGCGTGGGTGGGCTGGCCGGGCGCACCCGACATCGGGGACGGGGCCGACGATCCGATCCCCGGCGAGGACATGCTCCTCGTGCCCGTGAAGCTCAGCGCCCAGGAGGTCGAGGAGCACTACGAGGGCTTCTCCAACGGCAGCCTCTGGCCGCTGTACCACGACGTCATCGTCAAACCCGAGTACCACCGCGAGTGGTGGAACACCTACGTCGAGGTCAACCGTCGCTTCGCGGAGGAGACGGCGCGCGTCGCCGCGGAGGGCGCCACCGTCTGGGTCCAGGACTACCAGCTGCAGCTAGTACCGAAGATG
This sequence comes from Tsukamurella pseudospumae, assembly GCF_001575205.1. Taxonomy (GTDB): domain Bacteria; phylum Actinomycetota; class Actinomycetes; order Mycobacteriales; family Mycobacteriaceae; genus Tsukamurella; species Tsukamurella pseudospumae. The sequence goes on along the minus strand of NZ_LSRE01000012.1, from coordinate 250,251 downwards.
CTGCGCATGCTGCGGCCCGACGTCAAGATCGGCTTCTTCCTGCACATCCCGTTCCCCCCGGTCGAGCTGTTCATGCAGATGCCGTGGCGGCGCGAGATCATCGAGGGCATCCTCGGCGCCGACCTCGTCGGCTTCCACCTGCCCGGCGGCGCACAGAACTTCCTCTACCTGGCGGACAAGCTCGCCGGGTACGCCACCAGCAGGAACTCGATCGGGGTGCGCTCGAAGTTCGGCGTGGTCACCGTCGGGTTCCGATCCGTCCGGGTGGGCGCGTTCCCCATCTCCATCGACTCCGCGGAGCTCGCCGCGACCGCCAAGCTCCCGGAGACGCGCAAGCGCGCGCGGGCCCTGCGCAAGGAGCTCGGCGACCCGGAGAAGATCATGCTCGGCGTCGACCGGCTCGACTACACCAAGGGCATCGACGTGCGGCTGCGCGCCATCGGCGAGCTGTACCAGGAGGGCCGGCTCGACCCCGAGCGACACATCTTCGTCCAGCTGGCGACCCCATCGCGCGAGCGCGTCGAGTCGTACCGGGCGATGCGCGACGACATCGAGCTGCAGGTCGGCCGGATCAACGGCAACTTCGGGCGCATCGGCCACCCCGCCATCCACTACATCCACCGCCCCGTTCCGCGCCGCGAGCTACTGGCCTTCTTCGCCGCCTCCGATGTCATGCTGGTGACTCCGCTGCGCGACGGCATGAACCTCGTGGCCAAGGAGTACATCGCGTGCCGCACGGACTCCTCCGGCGCGCTCGTGCTCAGTGAGTTCACCGGCGCCGCCGCCGAGCTGCGCCAGGCGTACCAGTGCAATCCGCACGACCTGGAAGGCGTCAAGAACGCCATCGACGAGGCCGTGCACCAGGATCCCGAGGACGGCAAGCGCCGCATCCGCGCCATGCGCCGCCAGGTGCTGCAGTACGACGTCGACCGCTGGGCCCGCTCGTTCCTGCAGACGCTCGCCGGCACCGTCGACGAGACCCGGGCATGAGCCTGCACGCGGCGCTCGGGCGGTTCGCCGCGCTGGGCACGGTCCTCGTGGCCACGGACTACGACGGCGTGCTCGCGCCGATCGTCTCCGATCCGGCCGCCGCGTTCCCGTTGCCGGGATCCGTTGCGGCACTGACCTCCTTGTCCGGGCTGCCGGGCGTGACGGTGGCCGTGGTGTCGGGCCGGGACCGCGCGACGCTGGGCCGGCTATCGGGCGTCGCCGCGCCGATCGTCACCGTCGGCAGTCACGGGGCGGAGTGGGCCGAGGGCTTCGAGGCCGCGTTGGGAGCGGACCTGCTCCAACTGCGGTCGACGGTGCTGTCCGCTCTGTCCGCGATCGCCGACCGGTTCCCGGGCGCGGCCGTCGAGCCGAAGCCGCTGGGCGGCGCGCTGCACGTCCGGAACGTGGTGGACCCGGCCGCCGGCGCGCAAGCCCTGCAGGAGGCCCGACGGGGCCCCGCCGCCCTCCCCGGCGTGCACGCCACGGAGGGCAAGGCCGTGCTGGAGCTGACGGTGCTCGACGCCTCGAAGGGCCGCGCCCTGACGGTGCTCCGGGAGCAGGTACGCGCCGACGCCGTCCTCTACCTCGGCGACGACGTGACCGACGAGAAGGCCTTCGCCGTGCTCGATGCGCCCCGCGACGTGTCGATCAAGGTCGATTCGGATCCGGCCGTCGTCACCGCCGCCCGGTTCCGCGTGGACGGGCCGGCCGAGGCGCGGTCGGTGTTCGAAGAGCTGGCGGCGCTGCGGCGCAGCTGAGCGGGCGGAGGGGCGCGTGTCGTTCCGAACAGCCATGCGTCCGGCGCATGCCCGACGTTTTCGCAGGTAGAAGCCATTTTTCACCGGACTTGCCATGCGTGTCACGCTTGCCTCACCACACTCGTTCCGGTTTCGCGGGGCGTAGAACCGAAGCTCCGGGCGGCGTCCGGGCAAGGTCAGGAACGCCAGTGGTCGCGGCGGTTCGGGCGCAGGTATGCACGAAACGCATACCCCGAACAACGAAACAACCCTTTGACCGGCAGATTCGAGGGTATACGTGGGGTGTATAGCTACTCGGCAGGACACGTCCCACGATGACCGCGCGCACCGCACGGACGCGATCAGGCGATCGGGATCAGGGCGTACGGATCGTCGGCGGGGAGGGGCGCGAGGCTGTCGGCGGTCACCGTCAGGCGCTCGAACCGGATGGACCCGCCGTGGTTGTCGAGGAAGGCGATATCGGCGGCGTCGCGGCCGGTGGCGATCCGGACCATCGCGGCGCGGGGGGCGAGCCCCGTCGCGTCGAGCACCCACCAGCGGCCGTCGACCATCACCTCGGCGACGGCGTGGAAGTCCATCGGGTCGCAGCCGGGCGCGAAGACCGCGGACATCCGCGCGGGCAGCTTCAGCGCGCGCAGCAGCGCGATGGTCAGGTGCGCGTAGTCCCGGCACACGCCGGCGGACGCCAGCAGGGTGTCGGAGGCACCGTCGACGGACCTGCTGACCGGCAGGTAGTCGAGCCGCCCCGCCACGAACTCCCGCACCGCCACGGCACGCTGCGCGTCGCCGGTCACGCCGGCGAACTGCTTGGCGGCGAACCCGAAGAACCGGTCGACCTCGCAGTACCGGGAGGGCCGCAGGTACAGCGAGCGCAGGTACTCGTCGACGGGCTCGGGCAACGCGAACCCCGCGACCTGCGCGTGGTACTCGAGAAGCACCTTGCCGGGGGCAGCGTCGACGCGATGGATCCGGCCGCCGTGCGGCCCGACGACCTCCCGGACGGGGAGCGGCGCACCGTCGAGCGTGACGACGAGGGACTCCTGCAGGGCCAGACCCGGCACGCGCGCGACGGTGGCCTGGTACTCCAGGACCGTGGGCGCGACGACGGTGCACGCGACGCGCGCCGACATCGTCCGCGCGCCGGGAACGACTACTTCTGGTGGAGCGCCGACATCGATTGCCACGTCGGCCAGTCTAGGGTCCAGTCGTAGATGTCCCCGTCGGCCTCCGACAACTCGATCGACGTGCCCGTGACCTCGACCGGGTCACCGAAGATCGCGCTCTGGAAGTAGGTCTGGGCGTTCTCGAGCGACAGGTTGATGCAGCCGTTGGTGACGTTCGAGCTGCCCTGGTTCCCCACGGTGCCCGGGTTGGCGTGGATGAACTCGCCGTTGTTGGAGATCCGCACCGCGAACCGCTCGTGCACGTTGAAGTACCCGGCGGCGGGGTTGGACATGTAGAAGTCCTCGTGCTTCTCGCTGACCACGTGAATGCCGGACCGCGTGATGTTGCGCGGCAGATCCGCCTCGCCGTAGGAGCAGGGCAGGTCGAGGAAGACCTGGTCGCCGCGCATCACCCGGATCCGGTGCGACGGGGCCGAGGCCTTGACGATCTGCGACCGGCCGATCACGAAGCTGCTGGTCACGTCGTCGGCGCCGTACTTGCCGCCGCCGTGGTCGAGGCCGTACAGCTTGCCGGTCATCGACACCCTGGTGCCCGGCTTGTAGTACTCGCGGGGCCGCCAGTGCGCGCGGGAGCCGTTGTCCTCGGGCAGCCAGGCCCAGCCACCCTCGGTCGGCGGGGTCGTGACGACCTGCAGCGCCTTCTCGACGGCCGCCTTGTCCTGGACGGTGCCCGCGAACTTGAGGATCAGCGGCGCGGCGATACCGACCTCGGCATCGTCGGCGATGTTGATCTGGACGGACATCGTCGAGTCGGGCGAGACGACGGTGACCTTGCCGCTCAGGCTCGACCAGGTCCCGCCGGCACCGTCGGCGGCACCGGACCAGGCGTAGGTGGCGCCGTAGCCGAGCGGCTCCGCGGAGGTGTACGTCACACCGTCGGGAGAGGGGGTCAGTTTGACCTGTTTCCCGGTAGCGGTGTTGGTCAGCGCCACGCCCGGGCGGAAGGTGCCGCCCTGGACCCGCACGGAGACGGGGTCGCGGGGGCCGATCTGCTTGTCTCCGGACGGCGTGTAGCTGAAGGTGGGGGCATCGGCCCTGGTCTCGGCGGTATCGCCCGGCTTGTTGCACGCGGTCGCGACGACGGCCACCGTCGCCGCCGCACCACCGAGGAAGGCGCGCCGACCGAAGGGCGCGCGAAACATGTCGAACACCGTATGGATTCTACCGGCGTGACGAGGGCAGTTCCGCACCCACGAGGACGGGCTCCGGGTGCAGCTCGACCCCGAATCGGGCGAACACCCCATCTCGGACCTCGGCCGCCAGGGCGAGCAACTCGGCGGTCGTGCCGGTCCCCCGGTTGGTGAGCGCCAGCGTGTGTTTCGTCGACAGCGAGACGCCCGTGCGGCCACCCGCGAAGCCCTTGTGGAAGCCCGCCCGCTCGATCAGCCAGCCTGCGGACAGCTTGATCCCCGCCGGCGCGGGGTACCGCGGCGTGCTCTCGCCCGCGGCCTCTTCGACCCGGGCGACCGCGGCGTCGTCGGGCACGACCGGGTTGGTGAAGAACGACCCCACGCTCCACGTGTCGTGGTCTGCCGGGTCGAGCACCATGCCCTTGCTCCGGCGCAGCGCCAGCACCTCGGCGCGCGCCCGGGCGGGCTCGACGGTGCCCCCGGGCTCGACCTCGAGCGCGCGCGCGAGCTCGCCGTACCTGATCGGGGCCGAGGCACCGTCGGTCAGCGCGAACCGGACGCGCAGGACGACGTCGGCGGGGCCGTTCGCGCCGTGCTGCTTGAGCCGGGACGTGCGGTAGGCGAGGCCCAGAGTCTCGGGCGCGACCCACGCGGTCTCCCCGGTCGCACGGTGGTAGAGCTCGACGGCGTCGAGCCACGCCGCGACCTCGACGCCGTACGCGCCCACGTTCTGCACGGGCGTCGCGCCCGCGGAGCCGGGGATGCCGGAGAGGCATTCGAGGCCGCCGAGGCCGGCGTCGACGGACGCCGCGACGACGTCGTCCCAGACCGCGCCCGCGTCCGCGGTGAGCGTCATGCCCTCGATCTCGATCTTCTCGCCGCGCAGATGAACGACGGTGCCGTCGAAGCCGGCGTCGGAGACCACCAGGTTGGAGCCGCCGCCGACCAGCAGCACGGGCTCGCCGGCGGCGTCGCACCGCGCGACCTCCCGCGCGGTCTCGGCGGCGCTCTCGCACCGCACGTAGGCGCGTGCGGGGCCGCCCAGGCGCAGCGTGGTCAACTCCGATAGCAGTTCAGGCACCCCGCAACGGTAACGTGTCCCCCCATGACTACCCGTCTCGAACGCTCGCTCGACTACGCCACCGGTCCGGCCGCCCTGCACGCCGCGTTCACCGACGCCGCGTACTGGCCCGCCCGCGTGGCCGAGGTCGGCGGCGAGGGCGCGCGGGTCGCGGAGCTGACCGTCACGGGCGAGGGTGCCGGCGCGTCGGTGCGCGTGCTCGTGGTGCACGTGATCGGTGAGGACAAGCTGCCGCCCGTCGTGACCGCGATCCGGCCCGGCGGCCTGGAGATCCACCGCGTCGAGGAGTGGGGCCCGTTCGACGGCACCCGCTGCGAGGGCCGCTTCTCCGCCGACATCCAGGGCGTGCCCGCCCAGCTGTCCGGCACGACGGTGCTCGAGGGCGCGCCCGGCGCGGACGGCACCGCCCGCATCACCGCCGACGGCGAGGCCAGCGTCTCGATCCCGTTCGTCGCGAAGAAGGTCGAGTCGCTGGTGGTGGAGAACCTGCAGGAGCTCATGGAGAGCGAGCGCGAGTTCACGCTGCAGTGGATCGCCGAGCACTGATCCCCGAGTAAGGTCTCCCCTCATGGCACGACGTCTCAGCTATTCGGCGCGCTTCCCGTTCCCCGCGCAGGTCTTCTACGACGCGTACTCCACCAAGGAGTACTGGACCGAGAAGATGACCGACTTCCGCAACCTCACCCCGCTGTCCGAGCTCACCGAGTTCGACGTCGACGACGAGGGCATCACGGTCGTCCAGAAGCAGAACCTGCCGCACGAGTACCTGCCGCCGATCGCGCAGGGCGTCGTGAAGAAGGACATGATCATCACGCGCCAGGAGTTCTACGGCGCGTGGGACGGCGAGCACTCGATCGGCGACTACAAGGCGTCGATCCCCGCGGGCCCCGGCTCGCTCAAGGGCGAGGCCGACCTGTTCAACACCGAGACCGGCTGCACCATGCGCTACACCAGCGTGGTGAAGGTGTTCGTGCCCTTCGTCGGCACCAAGCTCGAGCAGCTGATCCTCATCAACCTCGTGGACCTGTTCCGCGCCGAGGCCGAGTACCTCAAGTACTGGGTCGACAAGCACTGACCCGTGGCCGCGCCGCAGGGCCGGATCACCCGCGGCACGACCGGACTCAACCGTCTCCGGCGCAGTGACCGCTGGTCGGCGCACTCCCCCGCCGTCGTGGCGGCGCTCGCCGGCCCCGCTCCGCTCGCCGTCGACGTGGGCTACGGCGCCCGTCCGAACACCACCCTCGAGTGGGCGTCCTGGCTGCGCCGCGTCAGTCCCTCCGTGCGGGTCACGGGCTTGGAGATCGACCCCGCGCGGGTGGTCCCCGGCCGGGACGGTGTGGAGTTCGCCCGCGGCGGCTTCGAGCTGGCGGGCCTGCGCCCGAACCTCGTGCGGGCCTTCAACGTGCTGCGACAGTACGACGAAGCCGAGGTGGCCGACGCCTGGGCGACGGTGGTCTCGCGGCTCGCCCCGGACGGGGTCTTCATCGAGGGCACGTGCGACGAGCTGGGCCGACGGTGCTGCTGGCTCACCCTGGGTGCGTCGGCGGACGCCGCTCCGGTGCCGCGCACGCTCACGCTGGCGTGGCACCCGGGATTCACCGACCACCCCTCCGACCTGGCGGAACGGCTGCCGAAGGCCCTCATCCACCACAACGTCCCGGGCGAGCGGATCCACGACCTGCTCACGCTCGCGGACCGCTGCTGGGACGAGTCCGCCGGTTACGCGCCGTACGGCAACCGCATCCGGTGGCGGGCCGCCGGGGCGGTGCTGGCCCGGCGGACCGACGGTGCCGCCCGCCCGCCGCGTCGCCCCGTCCGGGACAACCTGCTCACGGTCGACTGGGAGCTCGTCGCGCCGTAGTCGGTTCACGATCTGGACTTCTGCGGCACAGGACGTGCCACACGCGGCCCTGCACTGCCGCAGAACTCGACATCGTGAGCCGCGCGACCTATCGAACGCGAGTCAGTAGTGTGGTGCGCATGACATCGCTGACCGTCGCGCTGGCGCAGATCGAGGCCACCGCAGATCCCGCCGCCAACGCGGCGCTGGTCGAGGACGGTCTGCGCCGCGCCGCGGACGCCGGCGCGCAGCTCGCGGTGTTCCCCGAGGCCACGATGTGCCGGTTCGGCGTCCCGCTCGGACCCGTCGCCGAGCCCCTCGACGGCCCGTGGGCCACCCGCATCGCCGCGGCGGCCGCCGCCACCGGCGTGCACGTGGTCGCGGGCGTGTTCACGCCCGGCTCCGACGGCCGCGTCCGCAACACGCTGCTGTCCGCCGCGCCGGACGGCACGATCGCGCACTACGACAAGGTGCACCTCTACGACGCCTTCGGCTTCGCCGAGTCGCGCACCGTCGAACCGGGTGACCGGGCCGTCATCGTGCACGTCGGGGAGGTCGCCGTCGGGCTGAGCACCTGTTACGACCTGCGTTTCCCCGCCCTCTACCAGGCGCTCGCCGATGCCGGCGCGCAGGTGATCGTCGCGCCCGCATCGTGGGGCGACGGCCCCGGCAAGCTCGACGCCTTCACCACGCTGGCCCGCGCCCGCGCACTCGACTCGACCACGTTCGTCGTCGCCGTCGACCAGGCGCGGCCCTCCGACGCCGAGCCCGGCAGCGCCCCGCGCGGTGTGGGCGGCTCGCTGGCCGTCGGGCCCGACGGTGCCGTGCTCGCCTCCGCGGGCGCCGCCCCGGAGCAGATCGTCGTCGACCTGCCGCTGGACCGGCTCGACGAGGTGCGGGCCGTGCTGCCCGTGTTGACCAACCGTAGGGACTTCACCGTCTCCACCCAGGGATGAGGAACAATCGCCACCGATGGACACGAACCCGAACCACCCGCAGAACCCCGGCCCGCAGCATCCGGCCCCGCAGAACGTCGGCCCGCAGGACGGCCTGACGCGGCCGATCGAGTCTGCGGCGCGGCCCTCAGGCGCGCACGCGCGACCCGAGCCCGGCCAGCAGCCGCCGGTGCCGCCCGCCCAGATCCCGCCCAGCGGACCGTCGGGACAGGGAGGCCCGGGCGGCCCCGGTAAGCCCCCGAAGGCGAAGCGGTCCACCGGCAAGCTGATCGGATTGATCGCGGCGGGACTGGTCGCGCTCGTCGTGATCGCGTTCGTCGGTATCGAGCTGTACGTGCGCAACCACATCGAGGGTTGCCTCGCGGACAACATCAAGGGCGGCGCCAAGGCCAACGACGTCTCGGTCTCCTTCGCCAAGACGCCCATGCTGATCCAGAACGCGAGCGGCAAGATGTCGTCGATCGACATCAACATCGACGGCATGCAGGGCACCTCGGGCCTCAACGTGCACATCCTGCTCAAGGGCGTCGATCCCAGCGGCGACAACAAGATCGACGACGCGACCATCCTGGGTGAGTTCACCGCCGACGGCATCAAGAACAAGGTCTCGCAGGTGCCCCTCCTGTCCGACCCGAAGGTCACCCTGAATCCGTCCGCCAACCAGATCGAGATCACGACGGGCCTCATCACGATCAATCTCACGCCGTCCATCAAGGACAACAAGGTGGTGCTGACCGCCAGCAAGGCCTCGATCTTCGGCTTCGGCGTCCCCGACGATCTGGCGCAGCAGGTGATCACCGCGATCGCCGACATCCCGACCCCCAACGGCCTGACCGCGAGCGACCTGAAGATGACCGACCAGGCCGTCAGCGTGCGCTACTCGGGCCAGAACGTGCTGCCCAAGGACATCGAGAGCGGCAACGACGTGGGCGCCACCAACTGCTCGGTGCTCTGACGATGCTGCTGCCGGCGGCGCTGGCGACCCGGGTGCGCTGGGGGATCATGCACGGCCTCCCCCGGCGCGCCCTGCCGCGGCGCGCCGAGCGCGGCGACCGCATGGCCCAGATGCTGCTCGGCTACGGCGAACCCGGGTCGCAGTACGAGGTCTTCGACGCGCTGCGGGCGGAGGGGCCGCTCGTGCGCAGCGAGGTCGGCGCCACCACCGCGGATCACGCGGTGTGCCGGGAGATCCTGCGCGACCAGCGCTTCGGCACCGTCCAGACCGCGGACTTCGGTTTCCCGGGGCCGCTGCTCCGTCTCCTGGAGCTGCTCGACCCGCAGCTGCCCAACCCCGTCGAGCCGCCGTCGATGCTGGTCAGCGAGCCGCCGGCGCACACTGCCTACCGACACCCGATCGCGAAGACCTTCACGCCCCGGTCCATCGAGCAGCTCACCGACCGCGCGCGCACGGTGACCGCCTCGCTCCTGGACGCGATGGCGGAGGCGCCCGCGCCCGACCTGGTCCGCGACTTCGCGGCGAGGCTGCCGGTCACCATGATCGGGCGGCTCCTCGGCCTGCCCGAGAAGGACGACGACTACATGCTCGAGTGGGGCGAGGCCGCGGCGCCGCTGCTCGACCCGGGTCTGTCGTGGCCCGTCTACCGGCGCTCGCAGGTCGCGCTGACCGGGCTGCGCGAGTACCTCACCGCGCACTTCGCGCGGGTGCGCGCCGACCCCGACGCCGACGCCGACCATCCGTTCGCCCTCCTCGCCTCGAGCGGCGAGCTGTCGGACCGCGAGCTCATTGCGAACGCGGCGCTGCTCATCGGGGCGGGCTTCGAGACGACCGTCAACCTGATCGGCAACGGCATCGCCCTGCTGCTGGCGCACCCGGACCAGCTGGCGATCCTGCGGGAGCGCCCCGAACTGTGGCCGAACGCCGTCGAGGAGGTCCTGCGCTTCTCGAGCCCCATCCAGCGCACGGCGCGCGTCGCGCGGGAGGACGTGGAGGTCGCGGGCGTACGCATCGGACGCGGCACCATGGTCTCGCTGCAGCTCGCCGGCGCGAACCGCGACCCGAAGGTCTTCGACCGGCCGAACGAGTTCGACGTGACTCGCCCCGACGCGAAGAAGAACGTCAGCTTCGGCTACGGCATCCACGCCTGCATCGGCGCCGCGCTGGCGCGGATGGAGGGCGCCGTCGCCCTGTCCGGGCTGTTCGAGCGCTACCCCGCGGTCGCCCTGTCCGACGGTGCGCGGCATCGCGGGCTCTCGACCCTGTACGGGTACGCCGCGCTCCCGGCCCGCCTGCGCTGAGCCCGGCGCACCGTCGGGCGGCCCGACGGTGCCGGCCTACTCCGGGAAGCCCGCCAGCACGGCGCGCGAGCCGGAGAGGCCGAGCCGGTTGGCACCGGCGTCGATCATCTCCTGCGCGGCCTCGGCCGTGCGGATGCCACCGGAGGCCTTGACGCCCACGTCGGGACCGACCGCGGCGCGCATGATGCGCACCGCCTCGGCGGACGCGCCACCGCTGGGGTGGAAGCCGGTGGAGGTCTTGACGAAGGTCGCGCCGCCCTTGACGGACCGCTTGCACACCTCGGTGAGCAAGTCTGCGTCGCCGAACTCGAGCAGCGCGGCGGACTCGACGATGACCTTGAGCACGGGATCGGCGCCGATGGCCTCGCGGACCGTCAGCACGTCGGCGAAGACGCGGTCCAGCTCCCCGGCGAGGGCGAGTCCGACGTCGATCACCATGTCGACCTCGTGCGCGCCCTCCTCGATCGCCATCCGCGCCTCGGCGGCCTTGATGAGCGTGTGGTGCTTACCGGACGGGAATCCGGCGACGACGCAGGTCCGGGGAGCCCAGCGCCCGCCGGCGGCGTGCGCCTCCTGCGCGTCGATCGCGACGCGCAGCGGCAGCATCGACGGCGACAGGCAGACGGCGTAGACCCCCAGGTCCAGCCCCTCCTGGTAGGCCGCAGCAGCGGCGGCCTCGGTGGCCTCCGGCTTGAGCAGGGTGTGATCGACGAGGGCGGCGACTTCGGAGCGTGTGAGCACGTTTGAGACGATACCGTCCGTGACCCGCGATACCCGCTATGTCCTGACCCTGGGCTGCCCCGACACCACCGGCATCGTCGCCCGCATCTCGACCTTCCTCGCCGACGTCGGCGGATGGATCGTCGAGGCCGCGTACCACTCCGACGCCGACTCCGGCTGGTTCTTCACCCGCCAGGCGGTCCGGGCGGACAGCGTCTCACTGTCGCTGGACGAGCTGCGCGCGCGGTTCGCCGCCGAGGTCGCCGCGGAGCTCGGCCCCGAGACGGAGTGGCGCCTGACCTCGAGCGCCGAGCCGAAGGACATCGTCCTGCTGGTCAGCAAGGAGGGGCACTGCCTGCACGACATCGTCGGGCGGGTCGCGACGGGTGAGCTGAACGCGCGCATCGCCGCCGTCATCGGCAACCACGAGGACCTGCGCGATTTCACCGAGCGCCTCGACATCCCGTTCCACCACGTGCCCTTCCCCGGGCCGGGCGAGGACAAGTCCGCGGCCTTCGCTCGCGTCGCGGAACTCACTGATGCGCTGAACCCCGACGCGGTGGTGCTGGCCCGGTTCATGCAGGTGCTGCCTGCGGATCTCTGCGCGGCGTGGGCGGGGCGGGCGATCAACATCCACCACAGCTTCCTGCCGTCCTTCGTCGGCGCGCGGCCGTATCACCAGGCCTTCGCCCGCGGCGTGAAGCTGATCGGCGCGACCTGCCACTACGTGACCGCCGACCTCGACGCCGGCCCGATCATCGAGCAGGACGTGGCCCGCGTGGATCACGCCGACGCCGCCGCGGACATGGTGCTCCGCGGCCGCGACATCGAGAAGGTCGTGCTGGCCCGCGGCCTGCGCTGGCACCTCGAGAACCGGGTCCTCGTGCACGGCCGCAAGACCGTCGTCTTCTCCTGACGCGATTGAACACCGTTATGGAGAAACCGACCTGCGGGTTCCCCCTCCATAACGGTGTTCAATTGCGACGGTGCGCTACTCCGGGGCGCCGGAGGCGACGGGCCGACCGTCGAGGATGGAGTCGAGGAGGGCGTTGAGCTTCTCCGGCTGCTCCAGCGGGAGCATGTGGCCGGAGTCGCGGATCACGGCGAACCGGTCGAGATGTCCGGAGACGCGCAGCTCTCCCGCGATGACATCGGCGTCGGACGGCGGCGTCAGGTGGTCGTACTGGCCGACCACCACGGAGGTGGGGACGCTCAGCGTGCGCAGACCCTCGGTCACGTCCAGCCCCGCCAGTACGTGGCCCCACTCGCCCCGGACATCGGGCGGGCAGGTGGCGAGCATGTCCTCGGTGTACTTCACGGCGCCGTAGGAGGCGTAGCCGCACAGCGCCGAGTACCGGATCACCGCGGTGTGCAGCCGGTTGTTCCGGACCCGCACGGGCGCTCCCAGCACCGCGTCGCCGAGGCGGTCGGTGAAGCGCGGCACGAGTCGCGGGAGCGCGGCGAGCGGTGTCGCACCGACGAAGTTCGCGACGGCCTCGCGGGCGTAGGTGGACACGAGCACCGCGTGGTGCGCGTACCGCTCGACCTCGTCGGAGTACTTGCCGGCCCACGCCATGATCGTGATGGCGCCCATGCTGTGGCCGACGAGCAGCGCCTGCTTCCCGTCCGGCACGTGGGCCTCGAGGACGGCGTGCAGGTCGTCGGCGAGGACGTCGGTGGAGAACGCGAACGCGCCGGCCTCGGACTCGCCGTGGCCGCGCTGGTCGTAGCCGATCACGCGGTAGCCGCGCGCGACGAGGTGCTCGACCTGGCGCGGGAAGTTGGTCACGTTGCACGTCCAGCCGTGGATCAGCACCGCGAGCGGACCGTCGACGGGGCCCCAGACGCGGGTGTGCAGCCGGGTCCCGTCACCGGAGACGACGGTGCCGTCCTCGGACGGGCCGTCGTAGTCCTCGATCAGCTTGGCGTTGGCCGGCTCCGTCGGCGACGACAGCGCGTACGCGGCGGCACCGGCGGCGACCGCCGCGGCACCGGCTCCGAGGGCGCCGAGCGCACCGACGACGAGCTTGCTGGAGATCTTCATGCGACCAACCTTACTAACTAATGCTCAATAGCGCGGGCGGCGGACCTCGTCCAGCTTGGGCTTGACGTCCAGCATGTAGACCAGGACGCCGATCGCCCCGATCACCAGCCCCATGCCATTGAGACCGGCCAGGGCCAGCAGTATGCACGCGACGAGCGTCAGCGACCAGTACTTCTTCTGCCACTTCCCGGTGGCCCGGAAGGCGTCCTCGGGCGCACGCAGAGCGTGCACCAGCGCGAACAGCCCGCCACCGACGATGAGCACTGTCACCACCAGATAGGCGTAGAAAGTCACGGAGCCGAACGCGTACAGCAGGTTCATGGCACCAGCCTAAAGGTCGGGCGCCCGGCGGCAGTGCCGCCGGGCGCCCGGGGTGGAGCTGAGGGTGTGACGATCAGGCGTCGGCCTTCTTCGGCGCAGCCTTGGGGGCGGCCTTCTTGACGGCGGCGGTGGCCTTCTCGGTGGTCTCCTTGACGGTGGCCTCGACCTTGTCGGCGGCGGCCTCGGCCTCGTCACCGGCACGGTTGACCAGCTTCGCGGCGCGCTCGCCGACCTGCTTGGTGGCGGACGCGACCTGGCCCAGCGAGGACTCGGTCAGCTCGACGGCCTGGTTGTAGGCCTTGGTCGCCTGCTCGGTGGCGTCCTCGATCACGGAGCCCGACTTGATGCGCTCGAAGGCGCTCTCGCCGCGCTCGGCGAGCGACTCGTAGATGTCGGTCGCGACCTGGATGTAGGCGGCGGCCACCTTGCGCAGCTCCTCGGGGGTGAACTTGGCGCGCAGCTCGTCGACGTCCTTGGGCAGGCCGTCCTTGGCCTCGGTCAGCTTGGCCTGCGCGGAATCGGCGGCCTCCTCGACCTTCGCCTGGGCCTCCTCGACCTTGGTCTGGAAGTCCTTCGACGCGTCGGTGGCTGCGGCGCGCAGCTTCTCGACGACCTCGGCCACGGCCTCGTAGGCGTAGTCACCGGCGCCGAGGGCGGCGAACAGGGGGGTCTTCAGGTCTTCGAGGGTGTTCTGCTCGGTCATGGGACGTTCTCCTTCAATGCGGTCTCGTTCTCGCGGCGGAAGCTCTCGTAGACGTCGAGTAGGGCCTGCTTCTGCCGCTCGTTGATGGCAGTGTCCGCGATCAGTGCGTCGCGTACCGGGGACTCCGGACGCTCCTCGAGGATCCCGGCCTGCACGTAGAGCACCTCCGCCGAGAGCCGTAGCGCTTTGGCGATCTGCCCGAGCACGTCGGCCGACGGTCGTCGGAGCCCCCGCTCGATCTGGCTGAGATACGGGTTGGAAACCCCCGCCCTCTCCGCCAGTTGCCGGATGGACACCTCCGCCGCAAGACGTTGCGCCCGGATGAACGCTCCAATATCGGATCCCGAGTTCACTGAATTCACTTCGGGCTCTTCATTGCTCGTCATGTCCGGTCTCCCGTCTGCGCGGCTGACACCACGCTAACAGCTAGTGCTAGCTCTTGCAAGCAGTTGGTTAGCAGTGTGATTCTGATCATTGACACGAACCGCGTGCCTCAGAAGAAGATCTGAGTGATCGTGTAGATCGCCAGGCCGGCCAGGGCGCCGACGACGGTTCCGTTGATCCGGATGAACTGCAGGTCCCGACCCACCGCGAGCTCGATCTTCCCCGACGCCTCGTCGGCGTCCCAGCGCGCGACGGTGTCGGTGATGATCGAGGTGATCTGCCCCGCGTAGTTCTCGACGAGGTGCCGCACCGAGCGATCGACCCAGAAGTCGACCTTCCCGCGCAGCGCCGGGTCGTCGCGCAGTCGCACGCCGAACCGGGCGGCGGACTCGCTGAACTTCTCGCGCAGCGTCGAATCGGGGTCGTCGACCGACGCCTCGATCATCCGCTTGGCCGCGCGCCAGGCCGCCTGCGCCGCGGTGCGCACCTCCTCGCGCCCCATCAGCTCCGCCTTGACGTCCTCGACCTTGGCGATGGTCCGCGGGTCGTGCTGCAGGTCGGAGGCGAAGTCCCAGAGGAAGGTACTCATGGCGTGCCGCACCTCGTGGTCGGGGTCGCTGCGCACCTTCCACGTGAACTCGACGAGCTCGCGGTAGATCCGTTCCCCCAGCAGCGAGTTGACGAACTTGGGCGACCACTGCGGACCGTCGGTGTCGACGATCTTGTCGATGACGCCCTGGCTGCCCAGGGCCCAGTGGTGGGCGCGCTCGGCGAGCAGGTTGATCAGCGGCAGCTGGCGCTGCTCCTGCAGCAGGGTCTCGACGAGGCGCCCGATGGGCGGCCCCCACTCGGGTTCGGCGAGCCGTTTGATGATGGTGGAGTTGAGCACGGCCTCGACGTCCTCGTCGCGCAGCACCTCGCTCATGACCTTGACCAGCTTCGCGGCCTCGGCGCCCAGCTTCTGCGAGTTGTCGGGGTCCGCCATCCAGTTGGCGACGCGGCCGCTGAGCTCGAGCGAGCCGACCTTCTCCGCGATCACGTCGGGCGTGAGGAAGTTGCTCTCGACGAACCCGCCGAGCGCGTCGCCCAGCTGGTCCTTCTTGCGCTTGATGATGGCCGTGTGCGGGATCGGCAGGCCCAACGGGTGCCGGAACAGCGCGGTCACCGCGAACCAGTCCGCGAGGCCGCCGACCATGCCCGCCTCGGACGCGGCCTTGACGTACCCGACCCACGGCCCGGCGATCGACAGGTGCGCACCCTTGGTGTCCAGGTACTCGCAGATCAGGTAGATGATGGCCGCGCCGATGAGGAAGGAGAGGGCCAGCGCCTTCATCTTCCGCAGGTCTCGGCGCTTCTGCTCGTCGGGCGTGCCGAAGGGGCTCGCCTGCGGGGCGAGGGGCGTGGCCGCCGGGGATGACACCGTCACGAGTCGATCTTGCCCGAAGATCCGTACCTCCGACGGATAGGGTGACCCCATGGCGAAGAAGAGCGGTTGGTCCGGTTCCGTCTCCGAGGCCCTGCGGTGGCGTCCCGGGGGTCTCGTGCAGGACATCGACACCTCCGGCAAGCCGGGTTTCGACGGTGACAAGGCGGCGGGCGAGGCGCTCCTCGCCGAGCGCGGCGAGCGGCTCTCGCAGCTGCAGGAGCTGCTGTACGCGAACGGTCGCGCGGGCGATCACCGTTCGGTGCTGCTGGTGCTGCAGGGCATGGACACGGCCGGCAAGGGCGGCATCGTCCGGCACGTGATCGGCATGGTCGATCCGCAGGGCGTCAAGACCGCCTCGTTCGGCAAGCCCACCGAGGAGGAGCTGGCCCACGACTTCCTCTGGCGCATCCACCAGCAGACCCCCAAGGGCGGCCAGATCGGTGTCTTCGACCGCTCGCACTACGAGGACGTGCTGGTCGTCCGCGTGCACGACCTGGTGCCGCAGTCGGTGTGGGAGCCGCGCTACGGGATCATCAACAGCTTCGAGGAGGACCTGGCCGCGTCGGGCGTCACCGTGGTCAAGGCCGCGATGTTCGTCTCGCTGGACGAGCAGAAGAAGCGACTGCAGGAGCGACTGGACCGCCCCGACAAGTACTGGAAGTACAACCCCGCCGACATCGACGAGCGCGGCTACTGGCCGAAGTACCAGGAGGCCTACCAGGCCATGCTCGACCGCACCAGCGTCGACGGCGCTCCCTGGCACGTCATCCCCGCCGACCGCAAGTGGTTCTCCCGCCTCGCGATCACCGAGCTGCTCATCGAGGCGCTCGAGGGCCTCGGGCTGGACTGGCCGCCCGCCGATTTCGACGTCGAGCACGAGAAGGCCCGCCTGGCGGACGCGTAGCCCGCTCGCGCTCCACATGCCCGACGGTGCGCCGTCGCCCGGCCCGCCGCTGAGATGTCGACCCCATGCCGGCGGGCACCCGGAGTAGCGATCACGCCAGGCGCGCAGCCCGGCGCTTGCCGGACCACACCTCCTCGACGACGACCTGCACCAGCAGGGCGATCGCGCTCCACACCAGCGCGGCGAGCGGCGTGGCGCCCGCGGCCACGGCCGCGACGCCGGCGCCCAGGAGGGCGAGGGTGATGCACACCGCGAAGGCGCGGTGGCCGTCGAAGCCGGTGAGGTAGGCGTCCATGACGCCGATCCCGAGGACCGCGACCGCCAGCGGCACGACGAACGCCGACGCGACCACCACGTTGCTCACGTGGGCCTCGTGCGAGATGCCGAGTGCCTCGACGTGCAGCCCGGCGCCGAACGCCGCGATCCCCATGAAGATCACCATGTGGCCGTAACCCCAGGCGAAGCACTTGTTCGGATTCCGCACGAGCGCCTCCCCGACCGGGATCGAGAAGTAGATCCACCAGATCGACAGGTTGAGCATCATCGCGGCGACACCGAGTACGGCGATGTCGGGGCTCCAGCCCTGGGCCTTGAGCAGCGCCTGCAGCGCGACGACGGTGCCGACCACACCCTCGCCGAGCGTGATGATGGTGAGCAGGCCGTAGCGCTCGGCGATGTGGTGCGGGTTCCACGGAGTCCGCTCGCGCCGCTCGGCGACGTACGGCCCGCCGAGTTCGACGACGAACAGGATCAGGCCCGCGACGAGTACCTGCGCCAGGGTCAGCGGCGCGAACGCGCTGAAGATCCACCCGATCTGCGCGGTGGTGATCGCGACGATGTAGATGACTGCCGCCTTGCGGTACTGGGGCGACGAGACGGCCACGCGGGTCCACTGCGCGAGCAGCGCGACGCGCATCACCACGTATCCGATCACCAGCACCGTGTTGTTCGGCTGCTCGTGGGCGGCGACCGACGCGAAGAAGGGCTCCACGCCGAGACCCATGATGCAGACGCCGATCATCTGCAGCGCAGTGACGATGCGGAAGAGCCAGTCGTCCGTGTCGAACGCGGAGGCCATCCAGGTGAAGTTGATCCACGCCCAGATCGCGGCGAAGGCGCAGAACCCGAATCCGAGGAAGGCGGCGAAGTAGTGCCCCTCCGCGATCGCGTCGGCGAGCTGCACGCCCGCGAGGGAGAAGACCACCACGAAGGTGAGGTCGAAGAGCAACTCCAGCGTGGTGGCCGTCCGGCCCTCCTCGTGCGGATCGCGCCCGGACATCCGTACCAATCGACGGCGCATCGCCGACGGTGCTTCACTCACTCGCGTCTCCCTCTTCGCAACCCCACGGAACGAAGCTCATCGTAGGCACGCCGAGCGTCCTCCGCGCGCCCGGATCAGCGGGTGGTGTAGCCGCCGTTGGCGAACAGCGTCTGGCCGGTGATCCAGTGCCCGTCGGTCGCGAGGAAGTCGACGATCGGGGCGATGTCCTCGATGAGGGTCAGGCGATCGCCCATGCCCTGCGACTTGTGGAACGCGACGCGCTCGGGCGTCTCCTGGCCGTAGAAGAAGGGCGTGTCCATGGGGCCGGGCGCGATGGCGTTGACGGTGATCCCGCGGCCCGCGAACTCCTTGGCCGCGGCGCGGTTGAAGTGCTCCACCGGCGACTTACCGCCCGCGTAGGTGGAGTAGCCGTCGGTGAAGGCGCCGAGCAGCGCGGTCACGATCGTGATCAGCGTGCCGCCGTCGCCCAGCGTGCGGCCCGCCTCCTTGATGAAGAAGTAGGCGGCCTTGGCGTTGATGTCCAGCATCGAGTCGTACTCGGCCTCAGAGGTTTCCAGGATCGGCTTGCGCAGCACCTTGCCGACGGTGTTCACCGCGACGTCGACGCCGCCGAACTCGGCCACGGCCGCGTCGAACAGCTCAGTGACCTTCGACGGTGCCGTCAGGTCGCCCTGGAAGAGCAACGCCTTCCCACCCGCGGCCTCGACGGCGGCCGCCGTCTCCCGCGCTTCCGCCTCCGACGACGGGCTGTTGTAGTGCACGACCACGTTCGCGCCGAGGCCGGCGAGATGGCGGCTGACCAGGCCACCGAGGTTCTTTCCGCCGCCGGCCACCACTGCCGTCTTCCCTGCGAGCTTCGTCATGTCTTCTCCCTCGTCGTCGTGCGCGCCGGTGTTGGGCGCATCGGTGTTTGCAGTACCCAACGTAGGCGCGGGAAAGACAACCGACAATCGAATGTTTTCGGACTATTCACCAGTGCTGTTTGTGAATAGGATGGTGAGGTGACCACGCCCGACCTCCGCCGCCTGGAACAGTTCGTCGCCGCGATGGAGGAGCCCTCGCTCGCCGCCGCGGCCGCCCGACTGCACCTGAGCCAGCAGGCCCTCTCCGCCGCGCTCCGCCAGCTCGAGCGCGAGCTCGGCACGTCGCTGTTCACGCGCTCCGGGCGCCGCCTCGCCCCCACCGCCGCGGCCCGCACCCTGTACGACGGTGCGCCGTCCCTCCTGTCCGGCGCCCGGCTGCTCGCGGCGCGCGCCCGGGACGCGGGGGCGCAGCGCCGGCCACCGTTCGTCGTCGGCCGCAGCCCCGCGGTGACCGCCGACGAGGCCTACGAGATCCTGGAACCGCTGATCACCCAGGAGGATCCGCCGTCGGTCACCGTGCGCGAGCTGTTCCCGGCGGCGATGGTGGCCGAGCTGCAGGAGGGCACCGTCGACCTGGTGCTCCGGCGCGGCGCAGCCCTACCGGACCAGCTGGCGGGCGGCACGCTCGTCTACCACCCACTGCGGGTCGCCCTGCACCGCGACCACGAGCTGGCCGGTCGCGAACGCCTCGCGCTGGCCGAGCTCGCGCCGTCGCCGATCGTGGTGTGGGCGCCGCCGCACGCGTCGTTCTACACGGATTTCCTGGTCGCGCAGTGCCGTCGGGCCGGCTTCGAGCCGGACCTGCTGATCAACCACGTGCAGGGCACGCCGCCCGCGACGGCGGTGCTCGCCGCGCCGCACGCGGCCGCGTTCGTGACCGGTCCGCCCGGGGAACGCCTCGGGGGCCGGGTCACGGTCGTCGAGCTCGACGATGCCCCGCAGGTCCCGGTGCAGGCGCTGTGGCTGCCGCACACCACCGATCCGGTCCGCGCCGCACTCCTCGCCGCCCACCCGCCGGCCTGACACACGCTTCTTCCCGCGAGGCCCAGCGGCACGCCCCGTCTCAGCTCACTGTGGTGGCGATCAGTCCGCGCGCCGCGCGGTGACGAACTGGCCCTGACCGCTGACCGTCTGCTTGACGTCCACGAGGCCGTTGTCCCGGAGCCAGCCGGTGATCTCGTCCTTGCCGAACCAGCGGAAGCCCGAGACCCGTTCGGCCGTGGACGATCCGAGGACCGAGGTGAGCGGGGTCTGCAGCGAGGTGAACAGCGCGACCCGCCCGCCGGGCTTGACCACGCGACAGATCTCCCGGACCGCCAGCCGGGGCGCCGGGATCAGGTACAGCGCGGCCAGGCAGACGACGGTGTCGAAGGCACCGTCGGGGAAGGGCAGCTCGAGGGCACTGCCCCGGACGTAGACGACGCGATCCCCCGCGTTGTCGCGCACGGCGCGCTGCAGCATCGCGTCGGAGACGTCCAGGCCGACGACCACCCCGTCGCCGCTGAGCTTGCGCGCCAACGGTTTCGTGTACAGCCCCGGACCGCAGGCCACGTCGAGGATCTTCTGGTCGCCGCGGCCGGTCAGCTCGTCGAGGAGCACGTCCTGCCGGCTCAGGGTGCCGGAGCCACCGAGGCTGAACAGACGGGTGAACGCGGGCCGCCACGCCTTCTCGTACACCGCGGCCAGCGCCGGGTTGTGCATGAGCGCATTGCTCAGCCCCGTCGGCTTCGCGCTCTCGGGCTTGAGCACGTCGAGGTAGCCGTGAGTGCGGTCCGGCTCGCGGCCGAGCCGGGTGGGGTCGAGCATCGCCTCGACCCGGTCGATCGCGCCGGTCATGCGGCCCACGCTAGCGCGCTCCGCGCCGACCCGGGTCCGTTCCCGTTCGATGTCGCTCTGCAGCAGGTGCGCACTGATCGCAGTGGCCGCGACGGAGCCCGCACCGGCGGCGACGATGACCTGGGCCATGGGGTTGACGACATTGCCCGCCGCCCACACGCCGGGCTGTCCGGTGACGGCACCCATCGGGTCGACGGGCACCGTCGGGAAGGGGCCCGCGGCGACGCGCTCGGCGCCGAGTCCGATGAGCAGGTCGTCCTGCGGGACGAACCGCGGGCCGACGAACACGGCCTCCCGCTCGATCTCCGTGCCGTCGGCGAGCCGGACGGCGCGCAGGGCGTCACCCTCGACGACCAGGCCGGCCACGGCACCGTCGACGATGCTGGTGCCGCGCGCCTCGATCGTGGTCCGGTCCTCGGTGGAGATGTCGAGGCCGTTGGTGAAGAACACCATGTCGCGCGACCACTGCGGGATGAGCAGCGCCTGGTGCACGGACATCGCGGCCACCTCGCCGCCGATCACCGCGAGCGGGCGGTCGCGGACCTCGTAGCCGTGGCAGAAGGGGCAGTGCAGGACGTCGCGGCCGAACCGCTCGGCGACGCCGGGGATGTCGGACAGCACGTCGGTCAAGCCGGTGGCGACCAGCAGGGTCCGAGCGCGCAGCACCTCGTCACCGGCGACCACCTCGATCAGGTCGCCGTCCCGCCGCGCGGCCGTCGCCCTGCCGGAGTGGACGCGCACGCCGTAGGCCTGCGCCTCGCGCCGACCGATCGCCAGCAGCTCCGCCGGGTTCAGTCCGTCGTGCCCGAGGTAGCCGTGCATGTGCTCGGCCGGGGCGTTGCGGGGCTCGCCCGCATCGACGACGGTGACCGAACGTCGCGCCCGGCCGAGGACCTGTGCCGCGGTGAGGCCGGCGGCCCCACCGCCGACGATGACGGTGTCGATGATGATCTCGTTCATGGGATCCACCGTGCCCCGGAAACGACTGAACCGGCAAGTTTCCTTGCCGGTTCAGCAACTGTTCTGTCTACTTCGCGGGGTACTCGAAGAAGCCGCGGCCGGCCTTCTTGCCCTTGTAGCCGGCCTCGACCATGCGCAGCAGGAGCGGCGGGGCGGCGTAGAGCGGCTCCTTGTACTCCTCGTACATGGCGTCGGCGATGAACTTCACGGTGTCCAGGCCGATGAGATCGGTCAGCTTGAGCGGGCCCATCGGGTGTGCCAGGCCCAGCACGATCGCCTTGTCGATGTCCTCGGCCGTGGCGAAGCCCGACTCGTACATACGGATCGCCGAGAGCAGGTACGGGACCAGCAGGGCGTTGACGATGAAGCCCGAGCGGTCGGTCGCGTGCACGACCTGCTTGCCCAGCACCTCGGAGGCGAACTGCTCGGCGCGGGCCACGGCACCGTCGGACGTGGACAGCGAGCTGATCACCTCGACGAGCGGGAGCACCGGCACCGGGTTGAAGAAGTGCAGGCCCAGGACGCGGCCGGGGTTCTTCGTGGCCTCGGCGATGCGCTGGATCGGCAGCGACGAGGTGTTCGACGCGAGCACGGCGTCGGGGTCGGTCACCACGGCGTCGAGCTTGCCGAACACCTCGGCCTTGACGGCCTCGTTCTCGACGATGGCCTCGATCACCAGCTGGCGGTCGGCGAAGTCGGCGAGGTCGGTGGTGAAGGTCAGCCGCTCGGCGGCCTGGTCCCGCTCACGCTCGGTGATCTTGCCGCTGGACACGGCCCGGTCCAGCGACTTGAGGATGCGCGCGCGACCGCCGGCCGCGAGCTCCTCCGTGGCCTCCCAGACCAGCACGTCGGCGCCGGCGCGGGCCGACACCTCGGCGATACCGCCACCCATTTGGCCGGCGCCCACGACACCGACGCGAGAAACACTCTCAGACATTTCCGCCTCTCCGAAACTTCTGCCGATATGAAGGAGGCCCGCAACGTCGCGTTGCGGGCCTCCTGTCAGGTATTCGGGCACGTTTGCGCGTACCCCTGTGGGATTACCCTCGTCTCACCTCACGCACTCGTCGCGTGTGACACGGGGCACTCCCAGACCAACTCCCTAGTGGAACTGGCCTTCCTCGGTCGAGCCCTTCAGCGCCGCGGTGGACGTGTTGGGGTCGACGGTGGTGGCGATGCGGTCGAAGTAACCGGCGCCGACCTCGCGCTGGTGCTTCGTGGCGGTGTAACCGCGCTCCTCAGCAGCGAACTCGCGCTCCTGCAGGTCGACGTAGGCCGACATCTGGTTGCGGGCGTAGCCGTGCGCCAGGTCGAACATCGAGTAGTTGAGGGCGTGGAAGCCGGCCAGCGTGATGAACTGGAAGGTGAAGCCCATGGCGCCCAGCTCGTTCTGGAACTTCGCGATGGTCGCGTCGTCCAGGTGCTGCTTCCAGTTGAACGACGGCGAGCAGTTGTACGCCAGCAGCTGGTCCGGGAAGTCGGCCTTGACGGCCTCGGCGAACTTCTTGGCGAGCTCGAGATCGGGCTTGCCGGTCTCCATCCAGATCATGTCGGCGTAGGGCGCGTAGGCCTTGGCACGGGCGATGCAGGGCTCGACACCGTTCTTGATGCCGAAGAAGCCCTCGGACGTGCGGGTGCCGTCGAGGAAGGGCTTGTCACGGTCGTCCACGTCGGTGGTCAGCAGCGTGGCGGCCTCGGCGTCGGTACGGGCGATCACCACGGTGGGGGTGTTCGCGACGTCCGCGGCCAGACGGGCCGAGGTCAGGGTGCGGATGTGCTGCTGGGTGGGGATGAGCACCTTGCCACCGAGGTGGCCGCACTTCTTCTCCGAGGCGAGCTGATCCTCCCAGTGGGTACCGGCGGCACCCGCGGCGATCATGGCCTTCTGCAGCTCGTAGACGTTGAGCGCGCCACCGAAGCCGGCCTCGCCGTCGGCGACGATCGGCACGACCCAGTTGTCGACGGCGTTGTCGCCCTCGACCTTGGCGATCTCGTCGGCACGGAGCATCGCGTTGTTGATGCGGCGGACCACGGCCGGAACCGAGTTGGCCGGGTACAGCGACTGGTCCGGGTAGGTGTGGCCCGCGAGGTTCGCGTCGCCGGCGACCTGCCAGCCGGAGAGGTAGATGGCCTTGAGGCCGGCGCGCACCTGCTGCACGGCCATGTTGCCGGTGAGGGCACCCAGGGCGTTGATGTACGAGCCGTCGCCCTTGGTCACGCCGTCCCAGAGGATCTCGGCGCCGCGCTTGGCGAGCGTGTTCTCCTCGACGACGGAGCCCTGGAGCTCCTCCACCTGAGCGGCGGTGTAGTCGCGCTTGATGCCGTTCCAGCGCGGGTTGGTGTCCCAATCCTGCTGGATCTCTGCGGCGGTCCTCGGCTGTCCGACGGTGCTCATTGGCTCCCCGTTCTTCGCTCTAGTCGATAAAGATTCAATCGGCCACCGATGGCGGGCGAGAGGCTGATCGCTAACCCGCTTCACTGCACCGGCGTTGCGCCTGAAGCCACTGTGCCACACCTAAAGCCGCAGGCCAAGGCAGTCGACGATGCCAAAGCAAGCCATGAAATCAGGAAGATCGTGCTAATTCTGCGAAGGATCGTCGCACGGCCCGCAGAAAAAAGTACGTCCGTACTGGGAGTTTGCGGGCCGGGCTTCCCGGCCCCGTCGGGCCGATTCCGACGGTCCGCCGCGGCCCGGCCGCGCACCGTCGGACCGGTTGTGTGACGTACTTCACTGCGAAGGTGGGCGATCGCTCCCGGAACGCACCGGTAGCTGGGCTTCCACGACTAATATTCGCTGCATGTCCAAGACCTTCGTGGGTGCTCGCCTCCGGGGCCTGCGCAAGGAGCGCGGGCTGTCGCAGGCGTCCCTCGCGGAGGCGCTGGAGATCTCGCCGTCCTACCTGAATCAGATCGAGCACGACGTGCGGCCGCTCAGCGTGCCGGTGCTGCTGAAGATCACCGACGTCTTCGGCGTGGACACCTCGTTCTTCAACTCGCAGGACCAGACACGGCTCATCGCGGAGCTGCGCGAGGTCACGATGGACGTCGACGCGCCCACCAGTACCGACGAGCTCTCCGAGCTGGCCCGCGACCACCCCGGCTTCGCCCGCGCCATGGTCGCGCTGCACCGCCGCTACCTCGGCGCCGCCGACCAGCTCGCGCAGGTCACCGACGGCCGCAACGACCCCGGTGCGCGCGGCAGCATCCCCAACCCGCACGAGGAAGTGCGGGACTTCTTCTACCAGCGGCAGAACTACTTCCACGAGCTGGACACCGCCGCGGAGGAGCTCACCGCCCGGATGCGCATGCACAGCGCCGACGTCCGCACCGAGATCGTCACCCGCCTCGAGGCCGTGCACAACGTGTCCATCCGCCGCCGCGTCGACCTGGGCGAGACGGTGCTCCACCGGTACGACCCGCGCACCCGCGTGCTGGAGATCAACCGGCACCTGTCGGGCGGGCAGCAGGTCTTCAAGATGGCCGCCGAGCTCGCGTACCTCGAGTGCGGCCGCGAGATCGACGCCATGGTCGACGGTGCCGGGTTCGGCTCCGAGGAGGCCGGTCGCCTCGCGCGGCTCGGGCTCGCGAACTACTACGCCGCTGCGGTGGTGCTGCCGTACACGCAGTTCCACGGCGCCGCCGAGGAGTTCGAGTACGACATCGAGCGGCTGTCCGCGTTCTTCTCCGTGAGCTACGAGACCATCGCGCACCGTCTGTCCACGCTGCAGCGCCCCAACCTGCGCGGCGTGCCCCTGTCCTTCGTCCGCGTCGACCGCGCCGGGAACATGAGCAAGCGGCAGAGTTCCACCGGCTTCCACTTCTCGGCGTCCGGCGGCACGTGCCCGCTGTGGAACGTCTACGAGACCTTCGCGTGGCCGGGCAAGATCATCACGCAGATCGTCGAGATGCCCGACGGCCGCAACTACCTGTGGGTCGCGCGCACCGTCGAGCGCCGGGCCGCGCGGTACGGCCAGCCCGGCAAGACCTTCGCCATCGGCATCGGCTGCGAGCTGCGGCACGCCCACCGCCTCGTCTACGCCCGCGGCCTGGACCTGAGCGACGCCAACGCCACCCCCATCGGCGCCGGCTGCCGCGTCTGCGAGCGCTCCGGCTGCCCCCAGCGCGCCTTCCCCGCCATCGGCAAGAGCCTGGATATCGACGAGCACCGTTCCACCGTCTCGCCCTACCTCGTCCGTTAGCGACGTGCCCTCGACATCCCCGCCAACCGCTCCACGGTCAGCCCCTACCTCGTCCGTTGGCGACCTGCCCTCGACATCGCCGCCAATCGCTCCACGGTCTTCCCCTACCTCGTCCGGTACGCCGATCGCCCGACGGTGAAATGAACTTCGTTCAAATCCTGCTCCCGGCGGTGCACCGCACGCGGTAGCGTCGGGTCATGACACCGCGTGTGACGCCCGGCGGACTCGGCCGGCTCGGACCGATCAACTACGCCATCGCCAAGGTCGGGGCGCGGGCCGTCCGCGCCGACGACATGCACCTGTTCTCCACCCTCGGCCGCACGAAGCGGCTGTTCCTCGGCTGGCTCGGCTACTCCGGCATGCTGATGCCCTTCGGCGCGCTCAAGCGGACGGAGTCCGAGACGGTCATCGTCCGCGTCGCCCACCTGCGGGGGAACGCCTACGAGCTCGGCCACCACCGTCGCATCGGCGCCCGCGCCGGCCTCACGGCGACCCAGTTCGAGCGGATCTTCGACGGCTCCGGCTGGAACGAGCGCAGCGCTGCACTACTGGACGTGGTCACCGAGATCGTCGAGGACAAGTCCGTGTCCGACGATGCCTGGGCCCGCCTCGCCGAGTTCTACGACGAGCGTCGGCTGGTCGAGATCGTCCTGCTCGCCACCAATTACGACGGCCTCGCCACCACGATCGACGTCCTGGGGATCGAGCCGGAGCGGTGACGGCGCCGTCGACCGCCCTGCTCGCCGCCGCCCAGCGCGACGACCTGTTGTCGCGCTGGAACGAGCCGCACCGCAGGTACCACACCGTCGACCACCTTGCCGGGGTGCTGCGCGGCCTCGATGACCTCGCGGCGGCCGGCGCTCCCTTCGATCGCGACGCCGTCGAGCTCGCCGCATGGTTCCACGACGCCGTCTACGTGATCGGCGCCCCGGACAACGAGGAGCAGTCGGCCGTCCTGGCCGAGCAGATGCTGGGCGGTGAGCTGGGTACCGAGGTCGCGCGACTCGTGCGGGTGACGGCCGACCACGACGTCCCCGCCGGCGACCCCGACGCCGCGGCCCTGTGCGACGCCGATCTCGCCGTCCTCGCCTCCCCGCCCGACCGGTACCGCGCCTACGCGGCAGCGGTGCGGGCGGAGTATTCGACGGTGCCCGACGACCTGTTCCGGCCGGGCCGCGCGCAGGTTCTCCGCGGCCTGCTCGAGCACGCCTTCCTGTTCCACACCGCAGCGGGGCGGGCCCGGTGGGAGGAAGCGGCGCGCGCCAACCTGGTCGCAGAATTGAACGAGCTGGAGGCCTGATCATGCAGGTGCACAAGGTGATCACCAACATCGCGGTCGACGACATCGACGCCGCCCGCGGCTTCTACGCCGACTTCCTCGGCCTGTCCGACGAGGAGTTCAACCTCGGCTGGGTCGCCCGCTTCTCCTCCCCCGACCATGCCGCCAGCGTGCAACTCGTGACCGGCGACCGCACCGCGGAGATCGACTCCGACATCTCCGTGATGACCGAGGACGTCGAGGCCGCGTGGGCGGAGGCGCAGGCCTCGGGCTACGAGATCGTGCACCCGCTGACCAGTGAGGAGTGGGGCCCGCGACGGTTCTTCGTCCGCGCCCCGGACGGCACGGTGGTCAACGTCGTCGGCCACCCGCACTGACGGCTCACGAATTCGAATTCTGCGGCATCGCAGGGTGCGCAAGAGCACACGTGACGCCGCAGAACTCGAATTCGTGAACCGCTAGCGCGTCGCCAGGTAGTCCGGGCGACGGGCGTCGGCCGCGAAGGGCTCGCCCAGCTCGTTCGACGCGGCGTTGAACACGACGAACAGGTTGGACCGCGGGTACGGTGAGATGTTCCCGGCGGAGGCGTGCAGGCAGTTGCAGTCGAAGTACAGTGCGCTG
Source organism: Tsukamurella pseudospumae (assembly GCF_001575205.1). Lineage (GTDB taxonomy): Bacteria > Actinomycetota > Actinomycetes > Mycobacteriales > Mycobacteriaceae > Tsukamurella > Tsukamurella pseudospumae. The sequence continues at coordinate 222,514 of NZ_LSRE01000012.1, read as the reverse complement.
CCCGCACCTCCGGTGACCTGCTCGATCCCGTATTCGTCGGCCATCGCAGCGATGACGCTCTCCTCGGGCGTCCCGAACGGCGGGCGGTAGGACTTCAGCGACTGGCGGTGGTACTCCCCCGGCGTCCGGCCGACGCACGAGACGAACCGGCGGTGCGATCCCGGCATGATCATCAGCGATCCGTTGAACGGCGTGTTCGGCGTGAGCGCCAGCGAGACGCTCACGGCGCGGGGCGTCGGCATGCCGTCCTCGGCGTGCCAGGTCTCGAAGTCGCTGTGCCAGTAGAAGGGCCCGCCGGCGAAACCCGGCTTGAGGTTCACCCGGCTCTGGTGCACGTAGACCTCGTCACCGAGCAGCTGCCGGGCGACACCGGCGATCTCGTCGCGGGCGATGATCGACGCGATGCGCTCGCTGAGCTCGTGCACCGCGAACACCGAACGCACACTGCCGTCCGAGGTCTCGCGGATCACGCGCTCGTCCGGCCCGAGCCGTGCCGTGACCGCGTCGATCTCCGAGCGCACCTCACGGATGTCACCGGCATCGAGCACGCCCTCCACCGCACGGAAGCCGTGCGTCGCGAAGTGGTCGACGGCACCGTCGGGCCAGGGTCCGGAACGTCCGGGCCAGACGACGGGGTCGCGTCGATCCTGGATCTCACTGGTGTCGACGCGCGTCGGGTAGTGGTCGGTGAGCGTCGCTGCGTGGTTCATCGATTCCTTCCGTCCGTGCAGTGCGTTCCACTGCTGCCTCACGGCGCGGACGTCCGACGGTGACCGATGCCCCTTCTCGACCCGGCGCCGTGGCATCGCCACGCCGCGCACCCGACCCTGCCAGGGTCCGGGACGAGTGTCCAACTCAGCCGGTCAGTCCCACCAGAACGACCAGTGGGTCCATTCGGTCAGGCCCTCGCGGTACGCGGCGGTCCCCTCACCCCGGTCGACGTTGTCGGGGCAGAAGGCGTAATGCTCGGACAGCACACCGTCGAGCTGCTCGGGAGACTGCGGCGGGCGCGCGACCTGCAGCATCAGGGCGTCGTCGCCGATCGACACGGGCACTGCGCCGAACCGCTCCTCCCACGAGCGCAGCACCGACGAGACCTCCGTGCCGCTCAGCCCGTCGTCGCTCGCGCCGAGCCAGCCGACCGCGTGCGGCACGTCGGCGGGTCGCGCGACGGGCACGAGCAACAGCGCGCCGGCGCCCTCCACGTCGAGCGCGCCGGCGGGCAGCTCAGCGCCGGGCACCGCCGCGGCCAGTGCGGTCACGGCCGCCGGGCGGTCGGGGTCGGCGTCCGGATCATCGGCATCTGCGTTCTCGGCGCCGAGCCGCAGGAGCACGGGTAGGGCGTCGCCGACGGTGCTCTCCGGCCCGGCGAGTTCACCGTCTCCCCACGGCTGCCCCAGGTCTCCCCCGCTCCATGCCGCGTCGTCGCCGACGTCGCCCGGGACGTCGCCGTCCCACGAGTCCGGGCCGTCCTGGCCACGGCCGTGCGCCTGCAGCGGCCACAGTCCGGTGGTGCCGAAGACGGCCGCGAGGTCGCGGATCAGCGCACCCAACTGGTCGGCGGGCACCACATCGGCGCTGATCCAGGCGATCTCCTCGCCGCCCTGCGAGTTCACCGCCTTGCCCGGCGGGAGCTTCACACCCCCGATCTCGGTGGTATCGGCGGCGGGCAGCTTTCCGGGGGTGGCTCGGAACATCGTCGAACGCCTTTCATCGGGGGGAGGAGAGCACGTCGGCCCGGCACCGTCGATGACGATGCCGGGCCGACGAGGGTGCGGTTCCTACAGGTTGATCATGTGGCCGGCGAGGCCGTGGATCGACTCCTGCAACGCCTCGGACAGCGTGGGGTGCGTGTGCACGTTGCGGGCCAGCTCGTTGACGGTGAGGTCCCACTTCTGCGCGAGCGTGAGCTCGGGCAGCAGCTCGGAGACGTCGGGGCCGATGAGGTGGCCGCCGAGCAGCTCGCCGTACTTGGCGTCGGAGACCAGCTTGACGAAGCCGACGGGCTCGCCGAGGCCCTGGGCCTTGCCGTTCGCCGAGTAGGGGAAGGTCGCGGTCTTGACGTCGTAGCCCTCGTCCTTCGCCTGCTGCTCGGTGAGGCCGAACGAGGCGACCTGCGGCTGGCAGAAGGTGGCGCGCGGCATCATGCGGTAGTCGCCCAAGGCCTGGGTCTCGGCCCCGGCGATGGTCTCCGCGGCCACGACGCCCTGCGCCTCGGCGACGTGCGCCAGCTGCAGCTTCGCGGTGACATCGCCGATGGCGTAGACGCCGGGCACGTTGGTGCGCATGAAGTCGTCGATGGCGATGGCGCCGCGCTCGGTGAGGGCGACGCCGGTCTTCTCCAGGCCGAAGCCCTCGGTGCGCGGCGCGAACCCGATGCTCATGAGCACCTTGGAGACGGTGATCTCGCCCGGCCCCTTGGGGCCGGTGTACTTGACGACGACCTGCGAGCCCTGGTCGTCGACCGACTCGACCTTGGTGGAGGTCAGGATGTTCACGCCCAGCTTCTTGTACTGCTTGGCGATCTCCTTGGAGACGTCGGCGTCCTCGTTCGGCAGCGCGCGGTCCAGGAACTCGATGATCGTGACGTCCACGCCGTAGTTCTTGAGGACGTAGGCGAACTCCATGCCGATCGCGCCGGCGCCGACGATGGCGATCGACGCGGGCAGCTCGCGGGTGAGGATCTGCTCCTCGTAGGTGACCACGTTGTCGGACAGCGTGACGCCGGGGAGCAGGCGGACCGTCGAGCCCGTGTCGATGATCACGTTGTCGGCGGTCACCGTCTGATCGCCCACCTGGATGGTGTGCGCGTCCACGAAGACGCCGTAGCCGTTGATCTCGGTGATCTTGTTCTTCTTCATCAGGAAGTGAACGCCCTTGACGATCCCCTCCGACACCTTGCGGCTGCGGTCGAACGCAGCCCCGAAGTCGAACGAGACGTCACCGGAGATGCCGAAGAGCTGCGCCTTGTGCGTGAAGGTGTGCGCCAGCTCGGCGTTCTTCAGGAGTGCCTTCGACGGGATGCAGCCCACGTTCAGGCACACACCGCCCCAGTACTTCTCCTCGATGACCGCGACCTTCTGCCCGAGTTGGGCGGCGCGAATAGCGGCGACGTAGCCTCCTGGGCCGGCGCCGAGAACAACAGTGTCAAAGTGATCAGCCACGGGATTCAGCGTAGCCCTACTGTGGTGTCCATGGACCAGTACGCATGGCTCGAAGACGTGGAATCCGCCACTGCCCTCGATTGGGCCCGGGCCCGCAACGCCGAGAGCACGGCACGCCTGACCGGACCGCGGTTCGACGAGCTCGAGTCGCGTGTCCTCGCGATCCTCGACACCGACCAGCGCATCCCCTACCCGGTCCGCCGCGGCGAGCACCTGTGGAACTTCTGGCGCGACGCCGACCACCCCTACGGCCTGTGGCGCCGCACCACCCTCGAGTCCTTCCGCACCGACAGCCCGGAGTGGGAGGTCGTCATCGACGTCGATGCCCTCCGCGAGGCCGAGGGCGAGAACTGGGTCTGGGGCGGGGCGGCCGTCCTACGCGGGGAATCGCCCGACGGTGCGCGGTACGACCGGGCGCTCGTCTCCCTCTCGCGCGGCGGCGCCGACGCGAGTGTGGTGCGCGAGTTCTCCATCTCCCGCCGGGAGTTCGTCGACGGTGGCTTCTCACTCCCGGAGGCGAAGAGCCGGATCGCGTGGATCGACAAGGACACCGTTTACGTGGGAACGGATTTCGGTCCGGGATCGCTCACCGACTCCGGGTATCCGCGGCTGGTGAAGCGGTGGCGGCGCGATACCCCGCTGGGGCACGCGGACCTCGTGTACGAGGGGCACCACTCGGACGTCTCGATCGGCGCGGGGTACGACGACACCCCCGGCTACGAGCGGCATTTCGTCACCCGCGCGATCGACTTCTACAACAGCGAGATCTACCTGCTCTCGCCGGACACGTTGGCACTGGAGAGGATCGACGTCCCGACGGATTCCGACGCCGACGTCCACGAGTCACGGCTGCTGGTGCGCCCGAAGTCGGCGTGGGAGCTGCCCGGTGGTGTGGTGGAGCCGGGCGCCTTGGTCGCCTTCGATTTCGACGCGTACCGGGCGGGCTCACGCGAGCACAGCACCGTCTTCACGCCCGACGCGCACACCGCCCTCGCCGGGTACGCCTGGACCAAGTCGTATCTGTTGCTCTCGACGATGCGCGACGTGCGCTCGGAGCTGCACACCCTCGAACCGGGAACCTGGGAACGCCGGGAGACACGCGGCTTCCCCGAGCTGGCCGAGATCGGCGTGTACTACACGGACCCGCGCGAGGGCGACGAGATCTTCGCCACCGCCAGCGGTTTCACGCTTCCGCCCACGCTTCTGCACGGCGAGGCCGGCGGCTCCGTTGAGCCGCTGAAGTCCGCGCCCGCGTTCTACGACGCCGAGGGCGTGACCTCCGAGCAGTTCTTCGCGACCAGCGACGACGGGACGCAGGTCCCGTACTTCGTGGTCCGCCGCCCGCAGGAGGACCCGCAGCCGACCCTGCTCTACGGCTACGGCGGCTTCGAGGTCTCCCTCACACCGGACTACACCGCCGTGTCCGGCGCGGCGTGGATCGAGCAGGGCGGGGTGTACGTGCTCGCGAACATCCGCGGCGGCGGCGAGTACGGGCCCGATTGGCACACAGCGGCTCTCAAGGAGAACCGGCTGCGCGCGTACGAGGACTTCGCCGCGGTCGCGAAGGATCTCGTGGCCCGCGGCATCACCACGCGGGCGCAGTTGGGCGCGCAGGGCGGGTCGAACGGCGGGCTGCTCATGGGCGTGATGTACACGCGGTACCCGGAGTTGTTCGGCGCCATCGTCTGCCAGGTTCCGCTGCTGGACATGCGGCGCTACCACCAGCTCCTTGCCGGGGCGTCGTGGATGGCGGAGTACGGCGACCCCGACGATCCCGCGCAGTGGGCGTACATCAGCGAGTACTCGCCGTACCAGAACCTGCCCGAATCCGCCGGTGCGCCCGGAGATCTGCCCGCGCTTCTGGTCACCACGTCCACCCGCGACGACCGCGTGCACCCGGCGCACGCCCGCAAGTTCGTCGCGGCGCTCGAGGCGCGCGGCATCGACGTGGACTACTACGAGAACATCGAGGGCGGCCACGGCGGCGCGGCCGACAACAAGCAGGCGGCGTTCAAATCCGCTCTCGCCTACGAGTTCCTGTGGCGCGAGCTGGGATCCGCGGAGTCCTGATGCCGGTCCGCACCGCCCGGTCGCTGGCGATCTTCATGGGGCTGATGACCATCGCCTGGTCGGTCCTGGGCCTGCACGCGTACCCGCTCGTCGCCGCGATCGGCGCGGTGCTGGGCGCGGCGATCGCCCTCGGCGCGGTCGTCACCGCCCGGCGGGGCGCCCCGGCCCCGGCACCGCCGTCGCCCGGGACCGGAGAGGCGAAGGCCCGCCAGGTGTTCCGGATCGCGGTCGCGCTGGAGACGGTGGCGATCCTGGCCGCGATCGTGGTCCTCAACAAGACCGGTCACCCGGAGTTCATCATGCCGTCGATCGCGCTGGCGGTAGCGCTGCACTTCTTCGTGTTCCTGGTGAGCCAGCCGAGGTTCGCGCTGCACGTCGTCGCCGGCACGGTGGGCACCGTCGGCGCGGTCGCCGCGATCGTGCTCATGGCCACGGGCACCGTCGGGACCGCTGCCGGCCACGCGATCGCCGGCGGGGCGCTCGCGCTGTGCACCCTGGCCTACGGGCTGACCTTCCTCCGCGTCGTCATGTCGAACACCACCGGCCGCGGCCGGAACTGAGAGGACACATCATGCTCGCAGCTTTCTCGATCAGCCCCATGGGCGGCGACCAGAGCCCCGACGGCGGCGTCGCCGCAGCGGTCGCGGAGGCCGTCGCCATCGTGCGCGCCTCAGGCTTGCCGAACGAGACCACGTCCATGTTCACCACCATCGAGGGCGAGTGGGACGAGGTGATGGGCGTGATCAAGGCATGCGTGGACCGCCTGGCCGAGTCCGCCCCGCGGGTGTCCCTCGTGGTCAAGTGCGACATCCGCCCCGGCCACACCGGCCAGCTCACGGCCAAGCTCGAACGGATCGAGCAGCACCTCCGCGACAACGATCACTGACCGTCACGCGAGGCCCGACTCGGCGTCGCCACCCCTCCCGCGGAAGTTCTTCACCCGTCATCGGGTTGCAACCCACTACTCAGCGAGAGACTCCCGCGGGAGAACGGTCGCGGCCGGGCCGCAGGACTTCATGAGTGCCGACCACCATGTCATACTGTGGCGCATGTTACTAAAGAGGCGCCAGGTGCTCATGAGGTTCGCCGCGATCCCCGCGGCGGCCGTCGCCGCATCGCTGGCGATCCCGCACGCCGCAGCAGCCGACGCCGACAAGGCCCTGCTGGACGCCGCCATCGCGGCAGCTCCGAGCGCGCGCGAGGTCATCACGGTCGCGGCACCGTCGTTCTCCTCGACGGACGTGCAGGTCTCGGCGTGGGCGCTCCTCCAAACGGGCTGGACGAAGGTCTTCGGGCCGGTCCCGGGCAAGGTCGGGGAGCAGGGCATCGGCGAAGGCAAGGACGATGTCCCCCGCACCCCGTTCGGCGTCTTCGCGCTGGACCAGGCGTTCGGCCGGCAGGAGAACCCCGGCACGACGCTGCCGTACACCAAGGTCACCGATCAGCAGTGGTGGGACGGCAACCAGAGCTCACCGACCTACGACACGATGGTCACCCGCGCCACCAGCCCCGGCCCGGGCAGCGAGAACCTCTACGGCGCCGGTCCCGTCTACGACTACGCCGTGCATTTCAACAACAACCCGTCCCACACGCCGGGCAAGGGCGGCGCCATGTTCCTGCACGTCACAGACGGCAAGCCCACTCTCGGCTGCGTCGCGATCAGCAAGGAAGGCATGGTCACTCTTCTGAAATGGCTGGCGCCCGCACACAACCCGGTGCTCGTCACCGGCCTCGCCGGGTAGCCATGCGCCACACGCATGGCTCATCTCCCAAAAATCACCACTGACCTGCAGTTTCGCAGCCATGCGCCGCACGCATGGCTCGTGCGATCGACCATGCCACTCCGCCGAGACGCGCTACACCTTCTGCGCGATCCATCCCGACAGCGCGGGGATCACCGCATCGGGCGAGAGGATCCACTGGTTGTGGCCCAGCGGTTCCGCGATCCGTCGATGCACGGACGCGGGGAACTTCTCCCCCACGAACCGGGACTGCTCGTCGCTGACCAGTTCGTCGCCGGCGATGGCCAGTGTCAACACCGGCGTCTTCGTTCCCGCCAGCCGCGCCTCGTAGTCCACGTCCGCTCCGGAGACGTTGAAGTCGCCCGTCTGCACCAGGTGGTCGAAATCGCGGACGATGCCCTTCGGAACCTCTCCCAGCCCGTCGGGACCGGACCAGTGGCCCCGTCGGGCCGCGGTACGCGCGGCGACGGAGGTACCGATTCGGCGGGCGGCGCCGGACAGCCCGTCGAGCTTGTAATAGCCCGTGCCGCAGGCGATCAGGACCACCCCGGCCAGGTTCCGCCGGGCCCGCGCGGCGTACATGACACCCATCAGCCCACCGAGGCTGTGCCCCACCAGGATCCGCGGCGCACCGGGGAACTTCTGCCGCGCCAGGGCGGACACCGCCGGGTAGTCCTCCACCACCACGTCCTGGAAGCCGTGGGAACCGCCGGCACCGCGGGGCCGCGAATCGCCCTGCCCCCGTAGCTCGGCCACCACCGCGTTGAAGCCCGCGTCGATGAGCCCACGCCCGAAGTCGTCGAAGTACCCGGCGGGCACGTTCACGCCCGGCCAGATCATCAGTACGGGCGCGGCCGGGTCCGGCCCGCGGAAGATCCGGACGGGGTTCGTGGTCCCGTCCTGGTAGGTCAGCGTCGCGACGGTCGGCCGGGCGGTGGAACTCACCAGTCCCGCCGTTCGGCCCGCCGCGCCGCGACCGCGCCGAGCCCGCCGAAGATCAGCCCCAGCAGCGCGAGCGCGCCGCCGACCGCCGCCTCGGTCACGATCCACGGGGTCAGGCTCTTCGTCACCTGGCTCAGCGCCGCGTCGATGACCGGGCTCAGTCCGCCGGTGCCGCTGCGGCCCGTCACGTACGACGGTGCCGCCACGCACAGCATCCAGGTCACGCCCGCGGCGACCGCGCCGCCCAGCCCCAGGTAGAACAGCATGAATCCACGACGGTGCGCGGCGAGCAGCGCCAGCAGCGCGGCGACCACCGCCACCAGCGGCGCGATCCACGCGACCTGCTTCAACTTGTCGGCGATCTCGGCGTACCGTCCGGCCCGGAACAGGTCCCGGTTGGCGCCCGTGCCGGACAGGTCGATCGTGACCCGCTCGGGAACCGTCACCTTCACGTTGTTCGCCTCGGCGACGGACGTGATCATCGGCGCGAGGTCGATCTCCGCAGTGGTCGCGCCGCGCAACCGCTGCTCGGCGGTCGGCCGCACCAGCAGCCACGTGTGCACCTGCCCGATCGCCTCCTTGAAGGCGCCCGGGAACTGCGGGCCGTGGGTGTAGGTCGAGACATAGGGCGTGATCGCGGACAACGGCGGGCGCGCGTCCCCCTGCTCGGTGAGCAACCGCTGCACCTGCTGGGCGATCTCCTGCGCCATGGCGTCCTGCACCGCCGGGTCGTGCCCCAACGGCTCCATGAGCGTCATGAACGCGCCGCGGTCGAGCACGGTGTTCTTCGCCCAGACGGCGGGGACCGCCACGAAGGTGGCCAGGATCGCCACCAGAACGAGGAGGAAGGCCGTCAGAGAACGCACGGCGACAACGGTACTCGACGGTGCCGCCGGGCCCGGTCCGCTCGGCGCACCGTCGGCCCCGCGAACCGGCCCGCGCGGCGCACCGTCAGTCCCCGATCAGGTCCCGGCCGCGCCCGACGATGAGAGGATCCGGTCCCGACGCGAGGACCTCCATGTCCTTGTTGTCGTAGTCGAACTTGTCGAGGATGTAGCGCATGGCGTTGAGGCGGGCGCGCTTCTTGTCGTTGCTCTTGACCACGGTCCAGGGCGCGTAATCGGTGTCCGTCGCCGCGAACACCTCCTCCTTCGCCGCGGTGTAGCCGTCCCACTTGTCCAGCGACGCGAGGTCCATCGGCGAGAGCTTCCACTGCCGCACGGGGTCGATCTGCCGGATCGCGAAGCGGGTGCGCTGCTCGAGCTGGGTCACGGAGAACCAGAACTTGGTCACGTCGATGCCGTCTTCGACCAGCATCTTCTCGAACAGCGGCACCTGGTGGGTCCAACGCTCGTGCTGCTCGTCGGAGCAGAAGCCCATGACCCGCTCGACGCCGCCGCGGTTGTACCAGGAGCGGTCGAACAGGACGATCTCACCCTTGGTCGGGAAGTGGTCGATGTAGCGCTGGAAGTACCACTCGCCGGCCTCACGCTCGGTGGGCTTGACCAGCGCCACCACGCGCGCGCCACGCGGGTTGAGGTGCTCCATGAACCGCTTGATGGTGCCGCCCTTGCCGGCGGCGTCGCGGCCCTCGAACACGATGACCAGGCGCTGGCCGGTGTCCTTGACCCAGCGCTGCAGCTTGAGCAGCTCGATCTGCAGCAGCCGCTTGTCCCGCTCGTACTCCGAACGCGCCATCCGCTCGGAGTACGGGTAGCCCTCGCGCCACGTGTCCACGACGTGCCGCTCCGGGGTGAGCAGCACCGGATCGTCGTCATCGTCGTCGTTCACGGAGAAGCCCTCGGTCGCCCGGAGGTCGACGATCTTCTGCAGTGCCTCGCGGCCGCTGACCGCGCTCAAATCGATGCCCACGGGCAGGTCGAGATCCATCACGGCCGGAAGCGTACGGGCAGGTCCGGACCGGCGGGTGAACGTCGCATGAACGCGGGGTGCATCCGACCCGCGTAAACTCCTCGGCGATGCCTACCACCGCCAACCGCGCACGCCGGCGCGCCGAACACCTCGGTCCCGAGCGTCGCCGCCCCCAGGTCCTGGACGCCGCGCTGGAGATCGCCGCGCGCGACGGTCTCGGTGCCGTGACGATCGGCACCGTCGCCGACCGCCTGCAGGTCACGCGCCCCGTGATCTACTCGTGTTTCCCGGACCGCGTCGCGCTCATCACCGAGCTGCTCGACCGCGAGACCGAGACGATGATGGCCTTCGTCCTCGCATCGCTGCACAGCGCCCACGGGGAGGATCCCGAGCAGGCCTTCATCATCGGCATGCGCGGCCTGCTCGACGCGGTGAACGAACGCGCCGACACCTGGCAGTTGTTGTTCTCCGGCGTCACCGACCCGGAGGTCGTGCACCGCGTCGTGGCCGCCCGCGCCACCCTGGCGCGGCAGGCGGAGGAGTGGATCCGGCCCGCGCTCACCCGGTGGTGGGACATGCAGGGCCTCGATGAGAAGCTGCCGATGCTGATGGAGCTCTTCGTCTCGGTCTGCGAGGCGGCAGTGCGGTCGATGCTCGCCGACCGCCCCGACGACGCCCCCGCCTCCTGGCGCGGCGATTCCGAGCGGATCGGCACGTTCTACGGTTCGGCCGTCTACCGCGCCTTCCACGACGCCTGACGGTCCGCCCGCCGGTACTGCCGGCGGCCCGTCCCGGTCCGCCCGCCCGACGGTCCGCCGTCACCTCACCGATGCCGGGACCAGGCGGCCCAGAGCCGGGCGTACCGTCCGCCCGCGGCGCGCAGGCTCTCGTGCGTGCCCTCCTCGACGATGGCGCCGTGCTCCATCACCAGGATCCGGTCGGCGCGCGCCGCCTGGCTCAGGCGGTGCGCCACCACCATCGCCGTGCGCCCGGCGAGCGCGGCCTGCGCGGCGTCCTCGAGGACGTCGGCGTCGGCGCTGTCCGCGTCGGCGGTGGCCTCGTCGAGGATCACCACCGGCGGATCCAGGAGCACCAGCCGGGCGAGCGCCAGCTGCTGCTCACGCTTCGGGGTCAGGGCGTGCCCGCCGGCCCCGACGACGGTGTCGAGTCCGTCGTCGAGCATCTCCACCCACTCGCGGGCGCGAACGCGGTCCAGTGCGGCGCGCAGATCGTCGTCGGTGGCATCGGGCGCGGCCATTCGCAGGTCCTCCGCGAGGGTCCCGGCGAAGACGTGCACGTCCTGCGTGAGCAGCACGGGCGCGGCGTCCTCGGGGAGCGTCGCGAGGTCGGTGCCGCCGATCCGGACCGCGCCGGCGTCGGGCACGTGCACCCCCGCGATGAGCGCGGCGAGCGTCGACTTGCCCGCACCGGAGGTGCCGACCACGGCCACCGTCTCCCCCGACTCGAGGGCGACGCTCACCCCGTCGAGCACGCGGCGCGCGCCGCCGTACCCGAAGGCGACGCCGTCGACCTCCACGCGGGGCGGCCCGTCCGTCCGGTTCACCACGCCCGACGGTGCGCTCTCCCCGTCCGCCAGCCGGATGACGCCGACGATGCGGGCGAGCGAGGCGCCCGCGGACTGGATGTCGTCCATCACCATGAGCAGGGCACCGATGGGTCCGAACAGCCGCAGGAAGAGCAGCATCGCGGTGGTCACGGCGCCGACGGTCGCGAGCTCGCGATCGACGAGCGCGTAGCCGAGCAGCAGGATGGTGGCCATGCCGACGAACTCGGCGAGGTTGACCCGGCCGAACAACCGGTTCTGCACGATCCGCGCCCGCATCGTCCAGCGCACGACGCCCCACGACGCGGTGCTCACCCGCAGGCTCGAGCGCTCCATGAGGTCGAAGGCGTGCACCGTGGGCAGGCCGCGGATCGAGCCGAGCATGTGGTGTGCACGCACTGCCATCGCCGCCCGTTCTGAGCGGTAGACCGGGGGCGCGGTGCGCACGTACATGCGGGCGCCCAGCGCGTACACGGGCAGCACCACGAGCACCACGAGCAGGAACCGCCAGTCGAGCGCGGCGAAGCCGCCGATGGTGACGACGACGGAGAAGCCCGACCGGGCGAGTGCGGGCACGCCCCGCGAGATCGCCTGGCTGACAACGCTGACATCGTCGGTGGCGCGGGAGACGAGGTCGCCGGAACCGGCCTCCTCGACGCGCGCCTGCGGGAGCCGGAACGCGGCGCCCACCATGGACTCGCGCAGCCGCGCGAGGGCGGTCTCGAAGAGCTGGGCCGTGAGCGCGATCCCGATGCCGGTGAACGCAGCCGACGCGATGGCCGCGACCACCATGAGGCCGCCGATGCGCAGTACCTCGAGGTATCCGCCGTCGTCGATGGCGATGTCGACCATCGCGCCGAATCCCCAGGGCACGGCGAGGCCGAGGGCGGCGCCCACGAGCAGGACCGCGAACACGACGAGCAGCGGCCCGCGTTTCCCGGTGAGCAGCCCGCGGGCGTAGCGGAAGGTCTCGCGTCCGCCCGCGACGGGCAGGGCGCCCTCGGCGGTGTCGGTGGCGATGGTCATGCGCGTACCTCCGGTGCGGCCGTGACGATCTCGTCGTCGCGGCTCAGCGTGAGCACGGTGTCGGCCGCGGCGATGAGCGTCGGAGACTGCGTGAACACCACCGTCGCGAGGCCCGCGCGCGCCGCGCCGAGTCGCTCGGCGATGGTGGCCTCGGTGACGGAGTCCACGGCGCTCGTCGGGTCGACGAGTACGAGGGTCCGGGTGTCGGTCGCCAACGCGCGGGCCAGCGCGACGCGCTGCCGCTGGCCGCCGGACAGTAGCCGGCCGGCCTCGCCGACGGGCGTCTCGAGCCCGTTCGGGAGCACCTCGAGGACGTCGTCACAGGCGGCGGCGAGCAGCGCGGCGGCCACCCGGTCGGGCGCCGCGTCGGCGCCCACGTTGTCGGCGACGGTGCCCTCGAACAGGGTGGTGGCGTGCGGCGCGACACGCACGGCCCGCAGCGCGGCCGGCTCGTCGAGCGTGTACAGGTCCGTGGTCCCGACGGTGACCGACAGGCCGGGGTCCGGGGCGCCCGTCCGGGCGAGCAGGGTGGTCGCGGCGGTCGCGGTCCCGGGGTCGCACACGACGGCGGTGACGCCGACGGACGGGAGCTCCAGGTCGACGGTGCCGCCACCCACCGGCAGTCCCGTGATCCGCACGGGCACGGCACCGTCGGGATCGGCGACCGTGCCGGCGTCCCGGGCGTACCGCGCCTGCAGCACCATGAGCACGCGCTTCGCCGAAGCGTTGCCGGCGACCCAGAACTTGCCGAAGTTGGTGCCCATCGCCTGCAGCGGCGACATCACCACCTGGGTCAGGCCGACGACGGTGATGAGCTGCCCCACGCTGAGGTCACCGTGCACGGCCTGCACCCCGGCCAGCACACCCACGACTACGACGAAGACCGCGGCGACGGCCTCCATCGAGCCGACATAGGCGCCCTCCGAGCGGCGGGCGCGGATGACGGCGGCCAGGGCGCGGGCGCTCGCCGCGCGGTAACGCCGGTCGGCCTCCCTCTCGGCGTGCATGCCCTTGACCACCCGGAGCCCGGCGACGAGATCGGCCGCGGAGCCCGCGGCCTCGCCCGCCGCCCGCTGCTCGGCCTCGCTCCGGGCGCGCAGTGCTGCGCCCGCCTTGTCGAGGCACCAGAGCATCGCGGGGGCGCCGAGCAGCACGAGCAGGCCGAGCTGCCAGGAGATCGACAGCAGCACGACGCCGCAGAAGACCACCGCCGCCAGCTCGCCGACCGGATAGAGGCCGAGCGCGACCGACATCGCCAGCCGCTGCACGTCCGAGGTGGCGATCGACAGCAGCACGCCCGGCGGGTGGCCGCCACCCAGGCCGCGCGGGTCGAGGATCCGGTCGGTGACCTGCGTCCGCAGCCGATGCTGCACCGTGTTCATCCCGAGGAAGCCGATCCGTGAGCCGAACCGGAAACTGAAGGACAGGAAGGCGAACAACACGCCCAGCAGCAGCACCCAGCGCACCGTCGATCCCCAGTCGCCGGTCTTGATCGCGCGGTCGATGGCGAGCCCCATCACGACGGGGACGAGCGCCTCGCCCACCTGGTGCCCGATGATGAGCAGCCCCGCGGGGAGCGTGCGCGACGGGTTGCCGAACATGGTGCGCAGCACCAGTGAGCGGGGCGTGGTGTCGTCGTCGACGCCGATCGGCCGGTGGTCCGGCTGCTGCTCGGGCGCCTCGAAGAACACCGGCAGGCGGCTGCCGGTCCAATCGGTCATCGGGTCAGCTCCGGGCGGTCTCGGTGACGAGGAAGGGTCCGAGCACGGTGCGCAGCTTGTTGTGCGTCTCGGTGAGCTCGGCCCGCGGGTCGGACGCGCCGACGATGCCGCCGCCCGCGTAGGCCCGCAGCGCTGTCCCGGCGACCTCGGCGCAGCGGATGCTCACGCGCCAGTGCCCGTCGCCGCTCGCGTCGGTCCACCCGACGGCGCCGGCGTAGAAGCCCCGCTCGCCCTCGATGTCGGCGATGGCGCGGGCGGCGCTCGCGCGGGGGAAACCGCACACCGCCGGGGTCGGATGCAGGGCCAGCGCCAGGTCGAGGGCGGTGGTCGACGGGTCGCGCAGCGTCCCGGCGATCCTGGTTCCGAGGTGCCACACGGGCCCGGCCCGGGTCACCGACGGTGCGCCGGGCACGTCCAGCTCGGCGCACAGAGGCGCGAGCGCGGCCGCGATCTCGTCGACGACGTAGGCGTGCTCCTCGCGGTCCTTCTCGGAATCCAACAGGCCCTCGGGCGTCGACGCGGTGCCCGCGAAGGGGTGGCAGTAGACGGTGTCGCCCATCCGCGCGACGAGCACCTCGGGGCTCGAGCCGACCAGCGCGCGCCCGCGGAACGCGTCGCCGGCAGCCGCGAGGTCGACGGCGAAGGCATTGCCCTCGAGATCGCGGTCCGCCAGCGCTGCGGCCACGGCGAACGGATCGAGCGGCTCGGCGGCCTCGAAATCGACCGCGCGCGCGAGGACGACCTTGCGCAGGTCCCCGGGGCCGGTGATGAGCCGGACGGCCCGCTCGACCCGCGCCACGTGCTCGGCGGGCTCGGGGTGCTGGGCGGTCAGCGTCAGGGTCGGCAGTTCCGCTGCGGGGCGCGCGGGCAGGGCGCCGAATCGGACGGGCACCGTCAGCGCGGCGGGATCGTGCAGGTCGAAGGGCAGGGCGCCGACGACGACGGGAGCGCTCCCGTCGCGCAGGGCCGCGGCCGCCGCGTGCGGGTCCGGGAACACCGCGCGGACGCCGCTCCCCGCGTGGGACCGCCCCGCAGCGGTCAGCAGGAAGTGCGGCTGCTCGCCTTCCTGAGTCATCGCAGTGCCTCCAATACCCGATCCGTGCTCTCCACTCTGCCGCATCGAGTGGACACGTAGGTGAGTGCGCGCTCGTGATCCTCCACCGAGAAGTCCGCGACGGCGTCGCGCACCACGTAGGGCTGGACATCCCGCATGAACGCGTCGAGGGCGGTGGTCATGATCCCGATGTGGGCGTAGATCCCGGCGATCACCAGCTGGTCGCGGCCCCACGCGCGCATCCGCTCGGCGAGGTCGGACTTGGCGAACGCGCTGTAACGCCACTTGGTGAGCAGTACGTCGTCGGCCGCCGGGGTGAGCTCGGCGATGATGTCCTGGTTCGCGGTGGCCAGCCCGGGCCCCCAGAAATCGGTGAGCAGCGCCCGCTCCTCGGGGTCCTGGTCCCCCGGCTGCGCGGTGTAGACGACCGGCATTCCTGCGGCGCGCGCCGCGGCGCGCAGGGCCACGATGTTCGGCACGACGGTGCGCAGCGGCTCGGCGTCGCGCCGGAACGGGCCGACGAAGTGCTCCTGCATGTCGTGGATGAGCAGCACGGCCCGGCCGGGTTCGACGGCCCAGTCGACGGTGTCGGCGCACTCGATGCCGGGCAGTTCGTAGACGATGCTCTTGGGCAGGCTCATTGCTTGTCCTCCTGGTCCGCCCTGGAGAGCTGCTCCGCCAGGGTGCGCCGCAGCTCGCGGCGACTGATCTTGCCGACGCCCGTGGTCGGGAACTCGTCGGCGAACACGATGCGATCGGGCACCTTGTACTCGGCCACGCCCCGGGCGCGGACGAACTTCTTCAGTTCGGGAACGGTCGGCCGCGCGCCCGCGGTCAGGACGACGGCGCAGGACCGCTCGCCGAGGAAGTCGTCGGCCACGGCCACGACCGCCGCGTCGATCACGGCGGGGTGCGCGATGAGGTGGTTCTCGACCTCCTCGGCGGCGATCTTCTCGCCGCCGCGGTTGATCTGGTCCTTCGCGCGGCCCTCCACCACGAGGTGCCCGCTCGGCAGCCGCCGGACGATGTCCCCGGTGCGGTAGAAGCCCTCGGCGTCGAAGGACTCGGCGTCGACGCCGCCCAGGTAGCCACGGATCGTGTACGGGCCGCGCGTCCAGAGGAGGCCGGGCTCGCCGTCGGCGACGGGGAGGCCGTCCTCGTCGAGCACGCGCACCTCGTCGTCGGGCGAGATCGCCCTCCCCTGGGTGCCGAGCACGAGATCCTCGGGATCGTCCGCACGCGTGTAGTTCACGAGCCCCTCGGCCATGCCGAAGACCTGCTGCAGCCGGCAGCCCAGCTCGGGCTCGACGCGGCGCGCGGCCTCGGGGGTGAACTTGGCGCCGCCCACCTGCAGGACCTCGAGGCTGGACAGGTCCGCGGTCGCGGTGGGCCGGGCCTGCAGCCAGAGCATCGCGAGCGGCGGCACGAGCGAGGTCATGGTCACCTTCTCGGCCTCGATCAGCGGGAAGGCCCGCGACGGTGCCGGGTCGGTCCCCAACACGACGGTGCCGCCGGCCCACAGCACTCCGAGGATGCCGGGGCTGCTCATCGGGAAGTTGTGCGCCACGGGCAGGACCACCAGGAACCGGGTACCGGGTCCGAGTCGGCAGATCGTGGCGGACTCGCGGACCGAGTACAGGTAGTCGGCGTGGGTGCGCGGGATCAGCTTCGGCACGCCGGTAGTACCGCCCGAGAGCTGCAGGAAGGCCAGGGATTCCGGTTCGACGGTGACCGGCGTCCCGCTCGCTACGCTCCCGGCGACGGTGACCGGCGTCCCGTCCGCGTTCCCGGCGCCGAAGGGCTCGTCGTCCACCACGAACGCCCGCACGCCGGTCTCCGCAGCGACCTCTGCGGCGAGGCCGCGGTGATCGAACCGGTTGATCGACGCGGCGGTGACGAGCGCCTTCGCCCCGGCCGTCAGTACGAAGTGGGTGAGCTCGCTGCGACGGTGCGCGGGGAGCGCGAACACGGGGACCGCACCGATCCGGAACAGCCCGAACAGGACCGAGACGTACTCGACGGTGTTCGGCAGCTGCAGCACGACGCGGTCGCCCGCTCCGATGCCGCGGGCGACCAGCCCCGCCGCGATGGCCGCGGCGGCGGCGTCCAGCTCGCGATAGGTCAGGCGGACCCGATCACCCGTGCGGTCCTCGCCCACGAGGGCCTCGGCGTCGCCGAACCGCTCCGCGGCCTCCGGAAGGAAGCCGGCGAAGGTGTCGCCGTTCCAGTACCCCGCCGCGCGGTAGCGCTCCGCGAACTCGGGCGGGAAGTACCGGGTCTCGGTGCTGGTCATGCGGTGGCTCCTCCGTCGACGGTGAGTACCTGCGCGGTCACGTGCCGCGCGTCGGGCGAGAGCAGGTACTCGATCGCCCCGGCGATGTCGTCCGCATCGGCGATGCGGCCCAGCGGGATTCCGGGCCGGTGCCGCGACAGGTCGCCGGCGATGGCCGCCTCGGCGGCCGCGGCGCCGCCGAACGCCGTCTGCATCGGCGTCGCGGTCGAGCCGGGAGCGACCACGTTGACCCGCACGCCGCTGCCCGCCACCTCGAGCGCCAGGGCCAGTGTGAGGTTGTGCGCGGCGGCCTTCGACGCGCCGTACACGCCCAGGCCCACGCGGGGGCCGTTGCCGGCGTTGGACCCGACGACGACGGCGGAACCCGTTCCGCGTTCGGCCATCCGGGAGACGACAGCGGTGAGGACGTTCGCGGTGCCGGTCAGGTTCACGCCGAGTGCGGCCGCGATGTCGGCGGCGGACGCATGGAGCACGGGCCCGGTCACGAGGACTCCGGCGCAGTGCGCGAGCGCGTCGACCGGCCCGCCTGCGCGCTCGGCGGCGTCGAGGGCCGCGAGCACGGCGGCGCGGTCGGTCACGTCGACCACGTGGGAGGACGCCGTGCCGCCCGCGGCGGACACGGCGCGCGCGGTGGCGACCAGGCCGTCGGCGTCACGGTCGGCGAGGGCGACGGGTCCGCGCCGCGCGAGCCGCAGGGCGGTCGCGGCACCGATTCCCGACGCCGCGCCGGTCACGAATGCGTGCATCAGTGGTCGTCCTCGTCGAAGTCGGCGACGCCGAGCTTCCAGTAGCCCGTGATGTCCTGGTCGTGCTTGGGCAGTTTCCACGCCTCGGCGACCCAGCGGCGCAGGGGCTTGAGCACCCCGGCCTCGCCGGCCAGCCAGCAGTACCACCGCTCACCGTCGGGTACCTCCTGCGGGAGCTCGGCGACGGCACGCTCCAGCACGTCGGAGGTGCCGGGCGCGGCCTCGCCGCGGTGCAGCCAGCGGACCTGGAAGCCCGGCGGCGGGTCGAGCGGGATCTCCTCGGAGGCGTCGATCACCTCGATGAGCGCCCAGCCGGCGGCGTCGCGCGGCAACTCCTCGAGCCAGCGGTCCATCGCCGGCAGCGCGGTGATGTCGCCGGCCATGAGGTACCGGTCGTAGCGCGGGGGCACGATCACGCCGCCGGGCGGGCCGGCCACGTGGATCCGCGCGCCCGGGGCGACCGCCTCGGCCCAGTCCGAGCCGAGGCCACCCGGGTGCAGGGCGATGTCGATGTCGAGCTCGCCCGCGGCGGCGTCGTAGCGGCGCACGGTGTACTCGCGGGTGATCGGCCGCGGGTCGCGAGGCCAGTGCAGCATGAGCCCGTCCTTGCGCGGCAGGTTGAGTTCGCCGCTCTCCTCGGGGTAGAGGAACTTGATGTGATCGTCGGCGGCGTGGGTCTGGAAGCCCTCGAGCTCGGGGCCTCCGAGGGTCACCCGGATCAGGCCTGCGCCCACCCGTCGGGTGCCGCGGATCTCCAACTCGCGCATGCCGATCGGGTAGGGCACGCGCTCGGCGCCCTCCGTCGCACCGCCGAGCACCTCGGCGATCCGCTCGTGATGTCGAGCGCGGTGATCGGTTCGTGCCATGTCGATGGTCCTGTTCGTCGGGCTGGGCTGGGCTGGGCTGGGCTGGGCTGGTGGTCGCGACGGGCGGGTCAGGTGCCGAGGTAGGCGCCGGAGTCACCGAGGATCTTGGCGGCGGGGTGTTCGGCGCCGTCTGCGGTGCGGACACGCTCGACGACGAGGGCGGGGTTGCCGCCGCGCCAGGCCTCGGGGCCGGCGACGACGGCGATGCCCTCGCCGTCGGGGACGCATACCCGCCCGGGCGTGCCGCCGTACCGCTTGGTGGAGACGGACGCGGCGGTGATCGCCAGTCGCTCACCACGGAAGACGGTGTGCGCGTTCGGGTACGGGTCGGACTGCGCGCGGATCAGGCGTTCGATCGCGTCGGCCGGCCAGGACCAGTCGATCGCGCTGTCGGAGTCGGAGCGCTTGTGGAAGTACGTCGCCGCGGCGGGGTCCTGCGGGATCGGCTGTGCGGTCCCGGCTTCCAGCTCGCCGAGGGACCGGGCGACCAGCGGGCCGATCAGGTCGACGGTGCGGTGGAACAGGTCGACGGTGCGGTCGGCGGGCCCGACGGCGATCGACTCCTGCGCGATGATCGGACCGGTGTCGAGCCCGTCGTCCATGAGGTGCGCGGTGACCCCGACATGGGTCTCGCCGTTGATCAGCGCCCAGATCAGCGGCGAGAAGCCGGCGTAGCGGGGCAACAACGAGTCGTGGATGTTGAGCGTGCCCAGGCGCGGCATGTCGTAGATCGACTTCGGCAGCCAGGTGCGCCAGTTGTTGGCGACGATGATGTCCGGATCGGCCGCTGTGACGGCCTCGAACAGGGCGTCGTCGGGCTTCTTCGCGAGGTGCACCGGCACGCCGCGGTCGGTGGCCAACTGCTCCACCGAGTCGTTCCACATCATCTCGTACGGGTTGTTCGACACGGGATGGGTCACCGCGAGGGTGACCTCGTGGCCCGCGTCGAGGACGGCGGACAGCGTGCGGTGGCCCCAGGTCTGGAAGCCGAAGGTGACGACGCGCATCATGCTCCCTTCGCGACGGTGGTGAGGGCGGTGTCGGCGACGAGTCCGTCGAGGATCTCGCCGGAGCGGACGGCGACGTTCGACAGCAAGGTCGACCCGAGGCCGTGGGTGGATTCGGTGGCACCCTGCACGTACAGGCCGGCGACGGGCTCGCCGTCGATGGTGAGGCGGTAGTCGCGGCCGACGCCCAGGCGCTCGGGCGCCACGTCCCATCCGGCGAGCACGTCGGAGACGCCGATCGAACGGAAACCGGTGGCGCACACGACGGCCGTGTAGTCGGCGGTGTCGGTGACGCCCGCGAGGCGGTCGTGCAGGTCCACGCGGACCCCGGTGTCCGACGGTGCCGCGGAGACCACGGCGGTCGCCGGGCGCATGACCAGGCGGCGGCGCCCCGTGACCTTCTCCTGGTACTCGACGGCGAAGAGCTCGTTGATCAGCTCCAGGTCGACGCAGCCGTAGTTGGTGGTGGCGTGCCGGGTCATCAGCTCGGCGCGCACCTCCGCCGGCGCGTCGTAGAAGTCGTCCACGGCCTGCGGGTCGAACACCCGGTTGGCGTACGGGCTGTCGTCTGCGGGCTGGAAGCCGTAGGAGTTGAACGCGCACTCCACCACGGCCTCCGGGTAGCCGCGGTGCAGGTACTGCGCGACCTCCGCCGCACTCTGACCGCCGCCCAGCACCAGGAAGCGGTGCGGCGCCGTGGGGTCGAGCGCGGCGGCATCGAGGTGCTCGAGCAGTCGGTGGTTGTGGAACAGCCGGGGTCCGGTCTCGGCCCACTCGGGAACACGCTCGCGCAGCCCCGTCGCCACGACGACGGAGCGGGCGCGCAGTTCCCCCGCACCGTCCGGGCCGGTGTACCGGACGAGCCACCGCGCACCGTCGACGGCGATGCCGTCGAGCCGCTCGACGGAGGTGACCGTGGTGCCGTACTCGATGCGCGCGGCGACGGTCTCGGCCACCCAGGAGAGGTAATCGGTGAACTCGACCCTGGTCGGGAAGAAGGTCTGGTGATTGATGAAGTCCACGAGCCGCCCTCGCGCCTCGAGGTAGCTCAGGAAGGTGAACGGGCTGCGTGGATTGCGCAGGGTCACCAAGTCCTTGAGGAACGCGATCTGCATGGTCGCACCGTCGAGCAGCATGCCGGGGTGCCACGCGAAGGACGGTTTGCGTTCGAGCACGGTCATCGAGATCGGGGGCAGGCCGGTGCGATTGCGCTCATCGACGGCGGCGGCCAGGCCCAGGTTGGACGGGCCCGCCCCGATCCCGATCACGTCGACGATCGCGTGCTGCTGTGCCATGTGTCTCCCTCGTGCTGACCAACTTAGATAGGATAGGCATACCTGAAATTCGGTACGGTTCGCCAGTCGATCCACTCGCTGTGTCCAGTGCCACAGCCCCGACGAACCAGGAGAGAAACCGTGTTCTTCCGACCCCGACTCGCGCGATCGGCGCTGGTCATCACCACTGCCGCAGCACTTCTCGCGGGCACCGCGGCGTGCGGCTCCACCCCCGCCGGCGAGGACCACGCGCAGCACGACGCAGGCTTCCCCGTCAGCATCACCAGCTCGCTCGGCACGGCCGAGATCACGCAGCGGCCGCAGCGCGTCGTGACCCTCGGCTGGGGCAGCACCGAGGCTGCGCTCGCGCTCGGCGTCACTCCGGTGGGCATGCGCGACATGAAGTCCGACTCGGGCACCGTCGACGGGATCCTGCCCTGGGTCAAGGACCGGCTGGGCGACGCGAAACCGGTTCTGCTGCAGGAGACCAGCAAGGCGATCCCGATCGAGGAGATCGCCGCGCTCAAGCCGGATGTGATCCTGTCGGTGCAGTCCGGGCTCACCGCGGACCAGTACGCGCAGCTGAGCCGGATCGCCCCCACCGTGGCGCAGCCGGGCCGCGCCTGGCAGACCTCGTGGCAGGATCAGACCACGATCGTGGGCAAGGCGCTCGGTCGCGACGCCGAGGCGAAGCAGCTCGTCACCGACACGGATCGACGCATCGGCGAGGCGAAGACGGCGCACCCGGAGTTCGCGGGGAAGACGGTCGCGGCGGCCAGCGCCACCACCACGGACAGCCTGAACCTGTACTTCGACACCGATCCGCGCGTGCAGCTGCTGCAGGGCCTCGGCTTCACCCCGCTGCCGGGCCTGGCGAAGCTCCGCGAGGAGTCGCCGGCCGGCAAGTTCGCGGTGCCGGTCAGCTGGGAGAAGGTCTCGCAGTACAACGCGGACGTCCTCACCGCCTGGTACCTCTCGCCCGAGACCCAGCGGACGGTCGAGGCCAACCCGGTGTTCGCGAGCCTGACCGCGGTGCAGCGCAAGTCCTATGTGCCACTGACCGATCCGCCACTGGTGTTCGCCGTGAGCTCGCCGAACGCATTGAACATGCCGTGGCTGCTCGAGCGCTACACACCGCTGCTCAAGGCCGCCGTCGACTCCGTTCGCTGACACGGCTACAACCCGGCGGCCTCAAGGGCCTGTTCGTAGAGATCCGTCGCCTCGTCGCGGGAGAGTCCCGCAGCGAGGGCGTCGGCGAACACGCCGCGGAGCCGGTCCTCGCCCACGGCTTCGAACCGTTTCGTCCACTCCTCGGCGTCGAACCGCCAGTAGCCGACGACATCGGCACGGTCCCGCACCCACCCCAGCCCGCGCACGTGCTTCTTGGCGGCGCGGGTGTCCGCCGCCTCTCCCGCGAGCCAGAGGTAGGCGTCGGTCGGCAGGTCGACGGTGCGCAGCAGCGCCGGCAGGCGGCTGGGCGCGGCGCCGTTGCCGGTCCCGATCGCCTCGATGATCTCGGTCCCCGGGCGGCGCGGCAGGTAGTCGATCTCGCTGCGGTCCAACACCTCCGCGATCACGGTCACCTCGATGCCCGCCGGGGTGTCCTCCAGGATCCGGGCGAGCGCGGGCAGTGCCGCCAGGTCGCCCGCGAGCACGTGCCGGACAGCGTCCCCGGGCGGCTCGTACCAGGAGCGCGGCCCGGCGGCGAGGAGCCGCCAGCCTGGCTGCGCCGCCCGGAACCAGTCGATGGCCGGGCCGTGGCCGTGTTCGGCCACGTCCACGACCATCCGCCTGGTGCCGGGGTCGTAGCTGCGCACGGTGTAGTTGCGGTGGCCGAGACTACGGGCCTCGTCGCCGATCTCCCAGCCGCCCAGCGCCTTCGGATCGTCCGACGGTACGGCCCGCAGCTCGGCACCGTCCGGCGAGAAGTAGAACGCGATGGACTCGTCCCCGGGGGCGATGGGGGTGTAGCCCCCGCCCGATCCCTCGCCGACCTCGAACTCGAGGCGCAGCAGGTTCCGGGCGACCTGCGAGACGCCGGTCACGGTGAGGACGAAATCGTTCCACTTCACGCTTGCACTCCGTTCTTCCTACTTCTTGCGGAAGGTCTTCTCCACCACGTCCAGCGTGTCCATCGCCCGGTCGAAGTCGGGACGCTGCACCCAGTACGGCAGGTCGTAGGCGTGGTTCGTGGTGAATGCGGGCAGCGCGGCGTACACCGGCTCGCTGCGCAGCTTGGCCACGTCGAAGGTGTCGCGGTTGAAGCCGATGATGAACACCGTCGGCTGGGTGATCACCGAGGGCAGCAGCTCACTGCTGAGTTCGAACGAGTCGCCGCCGGCCTGATAGGGCTTGTACTTCCCGCTCGCGAACAGCGGGTCGGTCGTGAAGCCCAGGCGGGCGAACTCAGCGGGCAGGCCGCGGTTCTCGATGAGCACGAAGGGCCGCTTGTCGGCGGTCATCGACAGGAACGAGACCGGGTTCGGCGGCACCGTGATGTTGCCCTTGACCTGCTCGATGCGGGCGTCGTAGCGCTTCGCGGCGTCCGTGTAGACGTCCGGCTTGCCGAAGGAGTCCGCGATCCACTTGAACTGCTGCTGCCAGGTGTCGAGCTTGTTGTCCACGAGCACCGTGGGCGCGATCTTGCTCAGCTTGTCGTAGCTGTCGCTGGCCTGCTTGAACGGGAAGGCCAGACCGCCCGCGAGGATCAGGTCCGGCTTCTGGGCGGTGATCGCCTCGATGTCGAAGCCCGTCGAGGGCCAGGGCAGGAACTTCGTTCCGGCCTTGTCGAAGTCCGCCTTCCATGCGTCGCGGGGAACGCTGGTCTTGTCGGTCGCCTCCGGCGTCATCGCAACGATCGGCAGACCGAGGTCGAAGGCGTAGCCCGCCAAGGAGTAGTTCAGCAGCACCACGCGCTTGGGCGCGACGGGCACGGTGACCTCGCCCTTGACGGTGCTGATCGTGCGGGTCGCGGTGTCCGCCGGCGCGTCCTTCGCGCCGGAGTCGCCACAGCCGGCGACCAACGCGACCGCACAGGCAAGGGCGGCGATGATACGGAACTGTCTCTTCACGGGGGACCTTTCTTCGAGGATGTCCGTAGGTCAGGGTAGACTAACCTAGTTTTGGATAGGCATGCACTACCCTTCGCCGACCTTCAGGAGTACTCACTCATGACCGCCCCCACCCTCACCGCCGCGCAGGTCCGCACCGACGTCGCCGAGCTGCTGCAGAGCGACCCGTCGTCGATCGCGCTCGACGACAACCTGTTCGACCTGGGCCTGGATTCGGTACGAGTGATGACGCTCATCGAGCGCTGGCGCACCGCCGGCGCCGCGGTCGAGTTCCCCGATCTCGCCGAGCAGCCGGAGCTGGGCCACTGGCAGGCGCTGCTGGGACTGTCCGAATGAACCCGTTCGACGAGGCCGACGGCGCATTCCTCGTGCTCGTCAACCACGAGGACCAGCGCTCGCTGTGGCCCGCGTTCGCCGAGGTGCCCGACGGCTGGCGGCCGGTGTTCGGGCCGGCCGGCCGCGCCGAATGCCTCGCCCACGTCGAGACCACGTGGACCGACCTGCGCCCGCTCTCACTCCAGGAGGCTCTGCGCCCGTGACCCGTGCCGATCTCGATGCTCCCCACGATGCGGGCCCGACGGAACCCGACCGGACCCCGGATCGTCGCGGACCCGCCGCGGCGACCGATTCCCCCGAGGCGCTGCTCCCGCTCACCGCGGCACAGCTGGGGATCTGGAACGCCCAACGCCTGGAGCCGGACTCGCCCTTCTACGTGGTGGGCGATGTGATCGAGATCGGCGGGGGCCCCGCGATCGACGGTGCCGCGCTGCGCCGGGCGATCGCCGACACCGTCGACGAGGCGGACAGCCTCCGGGTGCGGATCCGCGAGACCGCCGACGGTCCGCGGCAGTGGATCTCGACGGAGCCGACTCCCCTGCCCGAGGTCCTGGACCTGCGCGGGGAGAGCGATCCGCACGCCGCGGCGGAGGCCGCCGTCACCGCCGAGCGCGCGCGGATCGCGGCGCGGTGCCGCGCGATGACCGACCGGCCGCTGTTCGCGCACCGCGTGCTCGTCCTCGCCGAGGACGAGGTCTGGTACACCCAGCTCGGCCATCACCTGGTCTTCGACGGCTACTCCGCGGCCATGCTCTCGCGCCGCGTGGCCGCGCGGTACACCGCCGCCGTCGACGGGACCCCCCTGCGGCCCAGCCCCTTCGGCAGTTTCGCCGAGCTGATCGCCGACGACGCGCAGTACCGCGCGGGTGAGCAGCACGACGCCGACCGGGCCTACTGGCGGGACCGGCTCACCCCGCTCCCGGACATCCCGCCGCGCGGCGAGGTCGACGGTGCCGCGGCCGGCACCCTCAGCGCGCGCGGCATCGTCGACGCCGCAACCCGCGAGCGCCTCGCCGAGGTGGCCGGCGAGTCCGGGACCACCTGGGGCGAGGCGATGATCGCCTGCTACGCGGCGTTCCTGCAGCGCAGCACCGGCGTCTCCGACGTGGTCTTCGCCCTGCCCCTCATGTGCCGCACGGGCTCCGTCGCGCTGCGCACCCCGGCGATGGCGGTCAACGTGCTGCCCCTGCGGGTGCGCGTGGACGCCGGCGACACGCTGCCGGAGTTGAGCGCACGCGTCGCGGAGGCCATGCGCGAGATGCGCACTCACCAGCGCTACCGTGGCGAGGACCTCCCCCGCGACCTCGGAGCACCCGGGGCCGGCGCGATCCTGCACGGCCGCGGCATCAACCTCAAGGCCTTCGACCTCACGCTCACGTTCGGCGGGGCGTCGGGTGTCATGCGCAATGTCGCCGGCGGACCGCCGGAGGACTACGGGCTCAGCGTCATTCCGGCCGGCGACGATCTTCTGCTCGGCTTCGAGGTGGATTCCCGGGCGGCCGACCAGGACCGGGTCGACCGCCGTATGGCCGCGATGCTGGCCTTGATCGAGGGACTCACCGCGGACGATCGCCCGGCAGTGGGACAGGTCCCGCTCCGCGGCGCCGCGGAATCCGCGGCCCTGCTACACGCCTGGCACACACCCGACGACGCGCCGCTGCCGTCGGCGATCGACGCACTCGCGGCGCTCGACCCGGCGGCCCCGGCCCTCGTCGCGGGCACGGAACGTCTCACGGCCGGCGACCTCACCGCCCGTGTGCACCGCCTCGCGCGGCTCCTGCGTGCCCGTGGGGTCGGCGCCGACGACGTGGTCGCGATCGCGCTTCCCCGTTCCGCCGACCTGATCGTCGCGCTGCTCGCGGTCCTCGACGCCGGTGCCGCCTACGTGTGCCTCGACCTCGCCCACCCCGACGCGCGACTGCGCGACCTGGTGGCCGACGCCCGCCCCGCGCTCGTCCTCACGGATTCCGCGCACGCGGGCGAGCCCTGGCGCGGCGACGTCCCGGTCCTGGACCTCGACGGCGCCGCCGCGGAACTGTCCACCCTTTCGGCGGATCCGCTGGTACCCCGCGAACTCTCGGCGCCCCGCCACCCCGACCACCTGGCGTACGTCATCTACACCTCCGGTTCGACGGGCCGCCCCAAGGGCGTACTCGGCCGCGTCGGAGGGCTCGCGAGTCTGCTGCGGCACCACCGTCGCACGCTGCAGCCCCACGCCGCCCGGCAGGAACCGCAGGGACGGTTGCGGACCGCGCACACAGAGTCCCCTCTCCCCGCCCAGGGCGTCGCCCGGCAGGAACGGTTGCGGACCGCGCACACAGAGTCCCTTCTCCCCGCCCAGGGCGTCGCCCGGCAGGAACGGTTGCGGACCGCGCACACCTACTCCTTCTCCTTCGACGCCTCCCTCGACCAGCTGCTGTGGCTGCTCGACGGGCACGAGCTGCACCTCTACGACACCGGGATCAGCCGCGACGCCGAGGCGCTCGCGGCCGCGTACGCCGCCGACCGCATCGACGTCGTGGACACCACCCCGTCGATGGTCCAGCCGCTGCTCGACGCCGGGCTGCTGACCTCCGCGCACCCTCCGGCGCTGCTGCTCCTGGGCGGCGAGGCGACGCCGCCCGCGCTGTGGCGCACCGTCGCGGCCAGCGGGGTCCCGGCGCTGAACCTGTACGGCCCCACCGAGGCCGCCGTCGACGCGACCGCCGCGCCGATCACCGGCACAGCGCCGACCATCGGGCGAGCCGTCGCCGGCACCACCGCGATGGTGCTCGACGGCGCCCTCGAACCGGTACCCGAGGGCGAGACCGGCGAGCTGTACCTCGCGGGCCCGCACCTGGCTCGCGGCTATCTCGGCATGCCGGGCACGACGGCCGAGCGATTCGTCGCGAATCCCCACGGCGAACCCGGGTCCCGCATGTACCGGACCGGTGATCGGGTGCGCTGGAGCGCTGCCCAGGGCCTCGAGTTCCTCGGCCGCAGCGACGACCAGGTCAAGATCCGGGGATACCGGATCGAACTCGGCGAGGCGGAGACCGCCCTGGCCGACGTCCCGGGCGTGACCGCGGCCGCGGTCATCGTGCGGTCCGACGGCGGTCGCCCCCGCCTCGTCGGCTACGTGACGGGCGCCGTCGACGCGGACGCGGTGCGCGCCGACCTCGCGGACAGGCTGCCGGAACACCTCGTGCCCAGCGCGGTCGTCGTGCTCGACGAGTTGCCCGTCACCATCAACGGCAAGCTCGACCGCGCCGCGCTGCCCGCGCCGCAGGTGCGCTCCGAGGGCCGCGCACCGCGCACCGACGCGGAGCGCACCATGGTCGCGGTCGTCGCGGCCGCCCTCGGCCTCGAATCGGTGTCGATCGACGACGACCTGTTCTCGATCGGCGGCGACAGCATCTCGGCGATCACCGTGTGCAGCGCGCTCCGCGCCGAGGGACTGGAGATCCGTCCGCGGGAGTTCCTGTCGGGCAGGACCTTCGCCGCGCTCGCGGCCGCGGCGCAGCGCACCTCGGACGCCGTGGTCGCGCCGCCCGACGAGCCCCTCGGCGAGGTCCCGCCGCCGCCGATCGTGCGCTCGCTCCTCGCGGCGGCTCCAGACCTGGACGTCATCGCGGGCTACGCGCAGTGGACCGCGCTGCGCGTCCCCGCCGGCCTGTCCGAGACCGCCCTGGCCGCGGCGTTCGACGAGACCTTGCGCGTCCACGACGCCCTGCGGCTCCAGATCGGAGACGACGGCGTGCTCGTCGTGCCGCCCGTCCCCGCCTCGGGCTCGGGAGAGCCCCCGGTGCTCACCGTCTCCGACGGTGCCGCCGACCCCCGGTCCGTCGCGGAGCGCCTCGGCGCACGGCTCGACCCGCGGGTCGGCCGGATGCTGGTCGCCGAGCTCATCCGCACCGGCGGCGACGAGGATCGGCTCGTGATCGTTGCGCATCACCTCGTGGTGGACGGCGTCTCGTGGCGGATCCTGGTGCCCGATCTGGAGGCCGCCTACGCGGGGGCGACGATCGCGCCCGCGGCCACGAGCTGGCGCAGCCACGCGCTGGCTCTCGCCGGTACCCCACCGCGCCCCGCCGAGACCGCGCTGTGGGAGGCCGCGGATGCCGCGGTGTTCCGGCTCGGCGACCGCCCCCTCGATCCGCACCTCGACACGGTCGCCACCGCACGGATCTCGCACACCGGGACCGCGGCCGCCACGACGGCGCTGCTCGACGACCTGGCCGCAGCGTTCCGCGCGGGTGTCGACGACGTCCTCCTCGCGGCGCTCGCGCTCACCGTCGCCGCGTGGTCGCGCGGGGCGCGCGGCGCGGTCCCCACCGCCGCGACGGTGACGGTCGAGGGCCACGGACGCGAACCGCTCACGCCCGGTGCGGATCTGGCGCGCACTGTCGGCTGGTTCACCACCGAGTTCCCGCTGCGGCTCCCGCTCGATGCGGTCGCCGACGGCTCCGCGGGCGGCGATCCGTCTGCCGGCGATCTCGCCGATGCGCTGCGTGGCGGCTCCGCGGCGGGGCGGCTGCTGCGGGCGGTGAAGGAGTGCAAACGCGCGATCCCCGACGGCGGCATCGGTCACGGCCTGCTCCCCAGCACCGGAGCCGTGCCGGACGCCACCGCGGGCGGCGCGCAGAACTCCGCTCCCGACCTCGTGCTGAACTACCTTGGCCGCTTCGCGGACGCCCCCCACGCCGGGTGGCGACTCCCCGAGGAGGAACCGTTCGGTCTGCTCGACCCGTCCGCGAAGGCGCTCGAACAGGTACTGGCGATCAACTGCTTCCGCGTGGGCGACGGCCTGCGCACGGAGTGGACGGCGGCATCGCGTGCGGTGTCCGAGGGCACCGTCGAGCGGCTGCAGGAGCTCTGGGCCCGGTCCCTCGACGGGCTCGCGGCGTACGCGCGATCCCTCGGCGGACGCCGGGGCGCGCTGACGCCGTCCGATGTTCCGCTGGTACGGATCCCGCAGGCGGAGCTCGACGTGTTGCAGGCCGACCGTGCGATCGCCGATGTCCTGCCGGCGACGCCGCTGCAGGTGGGGCTGGCGTACCAGACGATGCTCGCCGCCGACGGCGACGCCGACGCCTACGTGGTGCAGGCCGCGACGCATCTGTCGGGCACCGTCGACCCCGATCGGATGCGGCGGGCCGCCGAGGAACTGTTGCGGCGCACGCCCGCGCTGCGGGCGTACCTCGCCCAGATCGAGGGCCGGGACGCCGACGATCAGGTGGTCCAGGTGGTCCCCACGGAGACGGCGCCGGAGTTCCGGTTCATCGACCTGCGTTCCGCGCCCGAGCGTTTCGAGTCCGAGGCGCTCGTCGAACGGACCCGGCCCTTCGATCCGGCCGAGCCGCCGCTGATCCGGTTCCTCCTGTGCCGCACCGGCGGCGAGGAATACCGCCTGGCGATCACCAATCACCACAGCCTGCTCGACGGCTGGTCCATGCCGATCGTGGGCCGCACGCTGCTCGCGCTCTACGCGGAACTGGGCGGCGGCCCCGTCGCCCCGGCCGCGGAGCCGCTGGGCGAGTACTTCCGATGGCTCGCGGGCCGCGACGCCGAGGAGGCGCGGACCGCGTGGCGCTCCGAGCTCGAGGGCCTGGACGCGGGGACGCACCTGGTCCCCGCCCGGCCGGCGGGCCCGGCGCAGGCCGCGGAGCGCGTGTACACCGACCTCGGTGCCGACCTCACGCGGCGCGTCGAGGCCCTGGCCCGCGCGCAGGGCGCGACGCTGACCTCGGTGCTGCACACGGCATGGGGCGTGCTGCTCGGGCGGCTCACCGGCCGCCGGGACGTGACCTTCGGCTG
Organism: Tsukamurella pseudospumae; assembly: GCF_001575205.1. GTDB lineage: Bacteria > Actinomycetota > Actinomycetes > Mycobacteriales > Mycobacteriaceae > Tsukamurella > Tsukamurella pseudospumae. Next base: position 191,970 of record NZ_LSRE01000012.1, on the reverse strand, counting down.
TCCGGTGTCCGGCCGCCCGCCGGAGGTCGACGGCGTCGGCCGCATGGTCGGGCAGCTCGGCAACACCATCGTGGTGCGCGTGGGCTTCACCCCGGCGACCCCGGCCGCGACCGTCATCGCGGACGTGCACGCCCGCTCGCTCGCCGTCGCCGACCACCACCACGTGGGTCTCACCGAGATCACGCGGCTGGCCGGCGTGGGCGAGCTGTTCGACACGATGGTGGTCACCGAGAACTTCCCGATGTCGGACCGGCACACCGAATCGATCACGGCGGAACTGGATCTCACGGGCGTCGACATCGCCGATGCCACCCACTACCCGCTCACGCTGATCGTGCTGCCGGGCGAGACGATCCGCATCGGCTTCGGCTACCGGCCGGAGCTGCTCGACGAATCCGTGGTGCGCGGCTACGCGCGGTGGCTGACTCGGCTGCTCGAGTCCCTGGTCGCGGCACCGGATCTCCCGGTGGGCCGCCTGCGGCACCTGCCCGGCGACGAGGAGCGGCGGGTCCTGGACCTGGGTCGCGTGCCCTCCTCCCACCGCCGCGGGCCGATCCTCGACGAGCTCGCCGCCCGCACCGCGGAGACGCCCGACGCCGAGGCGCTGGTGTGCCGCGACCGGTCCCTGACCTTCGCGGAGCTCCGCGGCGCGGTGAACACCGCTGCGCGGGAGCTGATCCGGCGGGGCGTGGCGCCGCAGGACACCGTCGCCGTGTTCGCCGAGCGGGACGTCGAGATGACGATCGCACTCCTGGCGATCCTCACCGCGGGCGCCGTGTACCTGCCGCTCGATCCCGCGCATCCGGCGGGTCGCCTGCAGTACATGCTCGACGACGCCGCGCCCGCCCTGGTGGTGACGACCGGTTCCGTGGAGATCCCCGCGGAGCTCGCGGCGGAGCGCCCCGTCTGGCACCTGGCGTACGAGGCGGGCACCGTCGACCCCGGGGATCCGGCGGCGGCGCGCTCCCGCCTGACCCCGGACGCGCTCGCGTACGTGATCTACACGTCGGGCACGACGGGGCGACCGAAGGGCGTCGCGGTCCCGCTGCGCGGTCTGCCGGACCTGATCTCGTTGCAGGAGGAGGTCGTCGGGATGCGGCGCGGCGAACGCTACCTGCAGTTCGCGTCGACGGGCTTCGACGTCGCGGTGTGGCAGATGCTCGGGCCGCTGCTCTCCGGCGGCACGTCGGTCATCGCGCCGGACGAGGTGCGGCTGCCGGGCGACGAGCTGTTGGACTACATCGCCGAGCACCGCGTGACCGGCGTCAACCTCCTGCCGTCGTTCCTGGCGGCGATGCCCGACGACCGCGCCGTGCCCGACGACGTGTTCTTCGTGGTCGGCGCCGAGCGGCTCGACCCGGCGCTCGCGCGGCGATGGGGCGAGGGCCGCACGGCCCTGTTCAACGCGTACGGGCCGACGGAGGTCACCGTCAACGCGGTGACCTGGCGCTACGACCCGTCCGATCCCGGCCCCCTGCCGATCGGCCGCCCGGATCCGGATGTGGACGCGTACGTCCTCGACGACGCCCTGCTCCCCGTGGGCGTCGGCGTCGTCGGCGAGCTGTACCTCGCCGGCACCTCCGTGGCCCGCGGCTACCTGGGCCGGCCCGACCTGACGGCGTCGGCGTTCACGGCGAACCCGTTCGGTCCGAGCGGGTCCCGCATGTACCGCACCGGCGACCGGGTGTGCTGGCGCGAGGACGGGAACCTGGTGTTCCTCGGCCGCGTCGACCACCAGGTGAAGATCCGCGGTCTACGGGTGGAGCTGGGCGAGATCGAGACCGTTCTCGCGCAGCAGGACTCGGTCCGCGCCGCCGCGGTCCTGGTTCGCGATGACGACGCCACCGGGAAACAGCGATTGGTCGCGTACCTGGTGCCGTCCGACGGTGCCGTCCCCGACCCGGGTGCGATCCGTGCGGCCGCGGCGCAGCGGCTACCGGACCACATGGTGCCCACCGCGTACGTCGTGCTCGACCGGTTCCCCCTGGGCGCCACCGGCAAACTCGATCGCGACGCGCTGCCCGCGCCCGCGGCCGCCTCGGGAGGCGCGGACCGGACACCGTCGACGGACGCGGAACGGGCCCTGCTGCCGATCTTCCGGGACCTCCTGGGCGACGACATCGGTATGGACGACGATTTCACCGACCGCGGCGGCGACTCACTGCTGTCGCTGCAGGTGGTCTCGCGGGCGCGGCGCCGCGGCTGGACGCTGAGCCCGCGGGACGTGCTCGAGGGCCGATCGGTGGCGGGCATCGCCCGCCGCGCCGTGCCCGCAGCGCGCGAGACCGGTATCGAGGTCAGCGATTTCGAGGATCTCCTGGCCGTGCTGCGCCTCGCCGACGGCGAGGCACCGGGCGTCTTCGTCGGGCGGCACCCGGCGAAGGTCGGCGTGCACACCTTCGGTGGGCAGATCCTGGCGCAGGCGATCGTCGCCGCGGGGCGCACGGTCGACGGGCTCCCCCTGCACGCGGCGCATACGCACTTCGTGGAACTGGGTTCCGTGACAGCGGATCTGGTCTATCGCGTGGTTGCGCTGCGCGACACCCCGTCGGCGGCGAACCGGCAGGTCACCGTGGAACAGGACGGCCGGGTCGTCGCGGTGATGACGCTCGCGTACCAGGCGGACGCCCCGGATCCGCTGACGCACGCCGACCCCGCGCCGCGGGTCGCGCCACCCGAGTCGCTGCCGCGGATCCAGGAGTCCTTCGCCGGACGCGAACGCGAACTGCACGCCCTCGTGGATGCCTCGCACCCGATCGACATGCGGTTCGCATCGGATCCCGTGTGGGTGCGCCGGGAGACGGAGACCCGCGAGGGCGGCAACCGGGTGTGGATGCGGGCCGACGGCGCGCTCCCCGACGATCAGGTGGTGCACGACGCCGCGCTGGCGTGGGCATCGGACATCACGGTGCAGGACCCGATCGTGATGCGGCACGGCCTGTCCTGGGGCTACGACCGCGTGGCGGCGGCGACGCTGAACCAGTCGCTGTGGTTCCACCGGCCGGTACGGTTCGACGCCTTCCACCTGTTCGCCACGGACTCGCCGGTGGCGCGCCGCGGGCGCGGACTCTCGACCGGACACTTCTACACCCGGTCCGGGGAACTGGTGGCGACCGTGACCCAGGAAGCCGCCGTCCGGAGGACGCACGCATGACCCGGGCCGAGCGGCCCTCCCCCGCCATCGTGGTCGCGCGGACCGTCGCGCTCGCGGTGGCGGGCCTGGTCCTCCTGCTCTTCACGGCCGCCGTGCTCCTGTCTCAGATCTTCGCCGCGATCTCCGCGGCGTCGGCGTTCTCGCCCGTGTGGCGGACCGTCGGGGCTCTGGGCGCGAGGGTGACGGGCACCGCCCCCGCCCCGGTCGACGTGGCGACGGGCAGCGACCTCGCCTGGGCCTGGCAGTTCCACGCGGGAGCGCTCGTGATCGGCATCGCCGTGGGACTGGTGTGGGGCGTACTCGCCGTCCGCGGCGACGACCGGGGCCGGGCCGGCATCGAGCGCGCCGGCCGCGTACTGCGGGCGGCCGCGATCGGCGTCCTCGCCGTCGCGATGCTGCTCTACGGCCTCGCCAAGGTGATCCCCGCGCAGATGGGGTACATGAACCTGCCCGCGTACCAGTTGCAGGCCGTCGGCGACACGGAGCCCTTCTCCCTGCTCTGGGGATACATGGCGGCGTCCACGCCCTACACCGTGATCACGGGGGCGATCGAACTCACCGCGGGACTGCTGCTGATCGTCCCCCGCACCCGGCTCGTCGGGGCGATGCTCTCGATCGCCGCGCTGACGCAGATCGTGCTGCTCAATGTCTTCTACGACGTGCCGGTCAAGCTGCTCGCCGCCGAGCTGCTGGTGATCGCCGTGGTCCTGGTGTTCCCGCATCGCCGGGAACTGCTGCGCGCCGTCCTTCCCACCGCCGCATCGCCCGCGCGGCGGACGGGCACCGTCGTGGCAGGCGTGCTGGCCGCCGTCCTCATCGCCGCGACCGTCTCCGGAAACCTGGCGCGGGTCGACACCATGAACACGCCGCGCGATCCGCGGGACGGGGTCTGGCGGGCGGTCTCACTCACCGTCGACGGTGCGCCCGCCCTCGCCACGGGCGAGGCCGGCCCCGTCTGGACGTCGATCGCGATCACGCTGCGCGGGACCGCGGACCGTCCGGCGAGCGGATCCGCACAGGACAGCCTCGTCACGCAGGCCCCCGACGGGGCCGTGACGGCCTGGGGCCTGCGGGTGCGGGGCGATCGGTTCACCGTGCGCCGGGGTGCGTCCGCGGCGCCGGTGGACCTGCTGGTCACGACGGTGCCGGGCGGACTCCGGATGGTCGGCACCGTCGACGGGCGGAGCCTCGACGCGCGGTACGAGCGGCGCGCACTCGAGCGTCGGGACGACATCCGACTGGTGCAGGCGCCCTTCGATCGCACCCGCCCGCGCCTGTAGTGGCACAGTGGTCTCCCATGGAGCTACGCATCTTCGTCGAACCCCAGCAGGGCGCCACCTACGCCGACCAGCTCGCCGTGGCCCGGACCGCGGAAGCATCCGGGTTCGGTGCCTTCTTCCGGTCCGACCACTACGTCGCCATGAACGTCGACGGTGCGCCCGGCCCGACGGACTCGTGGGTCACGCTCGGCGGGATCGCGCGGGAGACCTCGTCGATCCGGCTCGGCACCCTGGTCACCTCGGCCACCTTCCGCTTCCCCGGCCCGCTGGCGATCTCGGTCGCGCAGGTCGACGAGATGTCCGGCGGGCGTGTGGAACTGGGCCTCGGTGCGGGCTGGTTCGCCGACGAGCACCGCGCCTACGCCATCCCCTTCCCCGAGGTGAAGGAGCGCTTCGCCCGGTTCGAGGAGACCCTCGAGATCGTGACCGGTCTGTGGGAGGCTCAGGGCCCGTACAGCTTCCAGGGTGAGCACTTCTCCGTGGTCGACTCCCCCGCGCTGCCCAAACCGGCGCAGGCGCACGTCCCGATCGTGCTCGGCGGGGCGGGCCGCACGCGCGGGGCGGCGCTGGCGGCGCGGTTCGCCGACGAGTACAACACCCCGTTCGTGCCGGTCGCCGAGGCGGCCGCGGTGTGGGGCCGGATCGATGCGGCCTGCGAGGCGGCGGGCCGCGATCCGCGATCCGTGATCAAGTCCGCCGCGCAGGTCGTGTGCGGCGGCTCCAGCGAGGCCACCGTCGCCCGCCGGGCCGCGACCATCGGTCGCGAGCTGCCCGAGCTCCGCGAGAACGGCCTCACCGGGTCCGCGGACGAGATCGTCGACAAGCTCGGCGTCTTCGCCGAAGCGGGCGCATCGCGGGTCTACCTGCAGGTGCTGGACATGAGCGATCTCGACCACGTCGAGTGGATCGGCGCCGAGGTGCTCCCGCAGGTCGCCGGGCTGTAGCGGGCCGCCACCGCCCGTCTCCTTCCCGCGACCGCGACGTGTTCCCGCGATCACCGTGGTGATCGCGGGAACGATTCGTCGCCGCGGGAGACGCCGTGCGGCGGCGATCAGGCCTTCGCGGCCAGCAGGTTGGTCGCGGTGCGGCGGGCCAGCGCCATCGTCGTGATCATCGGGTTGACGCCCGAGCACGTGGGCATACCGCTGGCGTCGGCGATCCACACGCCCCGGGTGTCGTGCAGCTCGCCCGAGGGCTTCGCCACCGAGGTCGCGGGGTCGGCGCCCAGCGGGGCGCTGCACATCTGGTGCGCGCTGAACACCGGAGTACCGCCGGGGCCGATCGGGATCGCGTTCACCTGCTCGATGAACGCCTCGAGATCCTCGCCGCGGGTCCAGGGCTCGAATCGCTGGCCCGCCACGTAGATCCGTCGGGCGCCGGCGGCCTCCTGCATGCGGATCGACGCGACGATCCCCTCGCGGAAGTGCTTGCGGTCCAGCTCGTCGTCGAACGGGTAGGCGTGCACGGCCTCGCCGTCGGGGCCGATCGTGACGGTGCCGGTGCCGCGGTCCTTGACCAGCACCACCCAATCGGCCCGGTTCCCGTACTGCGCGGTCAGCTCCTTGTGCGCGGCACCGCCGAGCCACGGCACGACGCTGTTGAACAGGCCGGGCAGGTGCTGCACGGACTCGACGAGGAAGCCGTAGCCCGAATCGGCATCGGCGAACTCGTTCATCACGCCGGACATCGCCGGGCCGTACCAGGGGTTCTGCGGCTCGTCGTAGATGCCGCTGACCAGCGTGGCCGGGTGCAGCCGGAGGCTCTGCCCGACGGCGGGGCCGCCGATCCCCGACCGCAACAGCAGGGCGGGCGTCTCGAGACTGCCGGCGGAGACGACGACGACGGGCGCCTCGATCCGCACCGGCGTCTGCGCGCCGGTCTCGGGGTCGGTGTACACGCCCTCCACGCCTGTCGTGGTGCGCGTACCGTCGGCCGCGTCGACGGTGGTGACGGTGGCGATCCGGGTGTTCGGCAGCAGCCGCGCGCCGGCGTCGGAGGCGTCCTGCAGGTAGGTCCTCATGGTGCCCTGCTTGGCGCCCGTCTGATCACCCATGCCGCTGTACGCGCTGCGCACCGGATCGAACCGGTCCGGGCTCACGTTGAGATCGACCTTCCGGTAGGTGTAGCCCAGGCCCGCGGCGCCCTCGGACAGCCGCTGGTGGGGCTCGTTCTGCAGCGCGACATCCTCGTTGCAGCCAAGCCGGGCGAAGACCGCGTTCAGGTGCTCGTCGAACTCGGGGCCGAGGGCATCGTCGAGGCCCGCACCGGCCCATTCCTTGCGGACGATCTCGGGCGTCTTGAGCGAGTTGGACCAGTTGACGGTGCTGCCGCCACCGACGGTGCCGCCCGCGGCCAGCATGATCATGCCGTCGGACGACGGGAAGAAGCCGCCGCGCAGGAACAGCGTCTGGTACGCGAACAGTTCGTTCTGCACGAAGTCGGCCTCGTTGCGGTAGGAGCCGCCCTCGACCACGATGACCTTCTTGCCGGCGCGAGCCAGCTCGGCCGCGGCCACACCGCCGCCGGAGCCGGAGCCGACGACCACGGCGTCCGCGGTCAGGGTCTCGCCCGCGGTCGGTGCGATCGCGGTGATCGTCTTCGGGGTGGCGGGCGGCGCGGACACGGGCCCGGGGTAGCCCATCCCGGCCCACAGCGGGTTGCGGCCCTCCTCGTCCATGAGGCCGTACGCGATCATCGTGGACAGCTGGCACAGGCTCGCGACAGCGAGGCCGGACTCAGGCGTGATGCCGCCGAGGTTCGCGAGGATCACCTCACGGACGGCCTGCGGCTGGTTCTTCAGGCCCACGAGGGCCGCGGTGTCGAGCAGCTGGGCGAGGCCGGCGAGCCCCTCCTCGGGCAAGTGGGCGAGCAGGTACTGCTCGACCGCGGCATCGACCATCAGGTCGCTGCCCTTGACGGCCCAGAAGCCGGTGGGATCGTCCTCGCGGGGCACGGAGGCGACGAAGGTGTCGACCACGGCGGTGAGCGTCTTGCGCTGGCGCGCATCGAATTCGAAGGTCATGATGGGTCCTCTCGGGAAGGTCGGTCGTGGAGTCGGGTGCGCACTCAGGGCAGCTGCATCGACTTGGTCTCGAGGTAGTCGTCGAGGCCCCACGCGCCGAACTCCCGGCCGTTGCCCGACTGCTTGTAGCCCCCGAACGGGGCGTTGATGTTGAAGGCACCGTCGTTGATCTGGACCTGCCCGGCCCGGATGCGCCGGCCCACCGCCACTGCGCGGTCCTGATCGGCGGAGAAGACCGCGGCGTTGAGGCCGTACGGAGTGTCGTTGGCGAGCTCGACCGCCTCGTCCTCGGTGTCGTAGGCCTGGATCACCAGGACGGGACCGAAGATCTCCTCGCGGACGATCGCCATCCCGGCGTCGACGTCGGAGAACACCGTCGGGCGGACGAAGTAGCCGCGATCCAGTCCTTCCGGCGCGGTCGGGCCGCCGGCGACCAGACGCGCACCGTCGGCGATGCCCTTCTCGATGTACCCGACCACCCGGTCCCGTTGCTGCGCGGAGACCAGCGGCCCGAGCACGGTGTCGGGCTCGAAGGGCCCGCCCACCTTGATCTGCTCGACGCCCGCCGCGGCGATGGCCTCGAACTGCGGCATCGCGGCTCGGGGCACGATCATGCGGGTCAGCGCGATGCAGGTCTGGCCGGAGTTGAGGAAGCACCCGTTCAGGCCGGCGGTGACCGCCTCGACCGGGTCGGCGTCGTCGAGGACCACGAGCGGCGACTTGCCGCCGAGCTCGAGGGCGACCTTCTTGATCGACTGCGCGGCCACCGCGCCGATGCGGCGGCCCGCGCCGGTGGAGCCGGTGAGCGAGACCATGTCGACCTCGGGGTGACCGACGAGCGCCTCGCCGACCGTCTGCCCGGTGCCCGTGACCACGTTGAACACGCCCTTCGGCAGCCCCAGTGCGTCGAAGACCTCGGCGAGCACGAACGCCGTCAGAGGCGCGACCTCACTCGGCTTGAGCACCACGGTGCAGCCGGCGGCGAGAGCGGGCGCGACCTTGGCGACCACCTGGTGCAGCGGGTAGTTCCACGGCGTGATCGCGACGACGACGCCGATCGGCTCGCGGACGACCAGCGAGTTGTACACCGTCTCCTCGAAGGCGTAGGTGCTCGCGACCTCCGCGATCGAGACCAGCGACTGCACCGGCAGGCCGGCCTGCACCACGTTGCTGTACGCGAAGGGCATGCCCACCTCCTGGCTGACCAGGGTCGCGATCTCGGTCTGCCGGGCCTGCAGGGCGCGGGCGGCGCCGAGGAGGAAGTCGAGCCGCTCGGCCAGGGGCGTGCGCGACCAGCCGTCGAAGGCGGCGCGGGCGGCGGCGACCGCGGCATCGGCATCGTCGGCGGTACCGGCGGCGACCCGGGCGATGACCTCCTCGGTCGTCGCGTCGTGGACGTCGATCGTCTCGGTGCCGGCCGACGGCCGCCACTGTCCGTCGATGTAGTGACTGGTGCGGTCGATCATGTCAGGCTCCTGCGGTCGGGTGTGTTGTTCGACACTCCTATGATCGTGTGTGATGAGCGTCATATTCTTGGTGTCATGAGCAAGGTTCGGCCCGATTTTTGTCCCTCCGAACAAAGCCCGTCGTCGTGACGGCGCTGTCGCCGCCCGCCCGCCGGTGGCTCGCGGAATTCGCGCGGGCCGGCGAGAACGAGCAGGCGCTCGACACGATGGTGCGCGACGTCGACGACGCGATCGTCGCGGCGCTGCCCGAGATCGACGAGCCTCTGCTGCGCGCCGAGCTCGACGCCAGCACCCGCGCGCACTGGCGCGGCGTGCTCGGCAACGCCACGCGCGAGACGATCACGATCCGCCCCGGCGAGGAGACCCACGACCTGGCCCGCACCATGGCGCGCCGCGGCCACGAACTCCGCGTCCTCCTCGCGGTCTACCGCGTGGGCCAGAGCGCGGCGTGGGAGCTGTTCACCACCACCGCTGCCGCCGAGATTCCCGACGCGGAGGTCCGCTCCGAGGTGCTGCTGCACTTCTGGCCCCGGACCACGCAGTGGCTGGACGTCTCGATCGAGGCGATGATCGGCACCTTCGTCGCGGAGCGCGAACAGTGGCAGCGCGGCGCGCTGGCCCGGCAGGCCGCCACCGTCGAGGCGCTGCTGTCCGGGCAGGACGTCGACCCCGCCGATGCCAGTGCTGCGCTCGGATATCCGGTGAACCCCGTGCACACCGCGTACACCCTGTGGGCCGACGAGGGCGTCCTCGACGCCGACGTGCAGCGGCACCTCGAGCGCGCAGGCCTCGCCGTGCACCGGGCCGTGGGCGGCGAGCACCGTCTGGCCCTACGGACCGGAGCCCGGTCACTGCGGTGCTGGAGCACGGGATCGACGGTGCCCGATCCCCCGGACCTCCCCCCGACGGTGCGCTGCGCCCTCGGCACCGCGCACCCCGGGATCGACGGATTCCGGACCAGTGCAGCCGAATCCGCGGCGGCCCTGGAGGTCGCGCAACGGACCGGCCGGCGGATCGTCGCCTATCGGGACGTGGAGCTGGCCTGCCTGGCGCACGGGATCGCGGGGCCGACCGGCGCGGACACGCTGATCCGGCGGGAGCTCGGCGACCTCGCCGCCGCGACGGATTCCGCTGCGCGCCTGCGGGAGACGGCGCTCGCCTACCTCGGCGCGGGCGGCGATGCGAAAGCCGCCGGCGAGTCGCTGATCCTGCACCCCAATACCGTTCGGTATCGGATCCGGCAGGTCGAGCAGCTGCTCGGGCACTCCATCGACGAGCGGCGCGTGTACGTCGAGCTGGCACTGCACGCCGTGAAGACCTTCGGTGCGGGCCCCGCGTGACGAGTCAGATCGTGGACTCGAGGGCGCCCTTGAGGTAGGCGGCGGCGCCGAGGTGCTGGGCGCAGTCGTCGACGATGCTCACCAGCCGCACGGCGACGGTGACCGGCGGGTCCCACGCCTCGTCGATCACGCGGGCGAGCTCGTCCGGTGTCACATCGGTCAGATAGGTGCGGGCCATCGCGTCGACGTCGCGGAAGTAGCCGATGAGCAGCGCGTCGCTGCCGTGCACCTGCGCCGCCTCCACGCGGGTGTGTCCGTATCCGGTGGAGTCCGCGGGCAGATCGAGGCCGAACCGGCCGAACCAGTCCTGCGCGGTCCAGACCTGCTCGACCCCGGCGATCGGCGCGAGCTGCGCGTCGATCACCCGGGCGCTGTGCCAGACCAGCCACGCGATCGTGTTGGCGTCCGGCACGATCCGACGGTCCGCGATGTCCGCGGTGAGCCCGTCCGTCACGGCCTCCGCGTGCTCGGCGATCCTCGCGAAGGAGTCGATCAGCAGGTCCCGGGCAGCGGTCGCGTCGTCCATGGACCCGACGGTACGCCTCCCGCCGCCGATCAGCCGAGGTTGCGGGCGAGCTGCCGGGCGAGCACCGCGGCGAACTCGGCCGGGTCGTCCACGGCACCGCCCTCGGCGAGCACCGCGGTGCCGTAGAGGATCTCGGCGGCGTCCTGCAGATCGTCGGCGGGCTCGCCGTCGCCGACCTTCTCGCGCAGGGCGAGCACGAGTGCGTTGTCCGGGTTGAGCTCGAGCGTGCGCCGGGTGCGCGGCACCTCCTGGCCGCTGGCGCGGTACATCTGCTCGAGCTGCGGACTGAGATCGAACTCGCCGCCCACGAGGCACGCGGGCGAGCTGGTCAGTCGGGAGGTGAGGCGCACGCCCGAGACCTTGTCCTCCAGCGTCTTCGCGAGCCAGGCGGTGAGCGACTCGAAGCCCTCCGCCTCCGGCGCGTCGCCGCCGAGATCGGCCTCGCCCTTCGCCACGGAGACGAACCGCTTACCGTCGAACTCCGCGCCGGTGGTCCAGAGCTCGTCGACCTGGTCGGTCAACAGTAGGACCTCGAAGCCCTTGGCGGCGAACGCCTCCAGGTGCGGGGACGACTCCAGCTGGCGCCGCGACTCGCCCGCCGCGTAGTAGATGACGTCCTGCGCCTCGGGCATGCGGGAGACGTACTCCGCCAGGCCCGTGGTTCCGTCCGCGCTGAAGGTCGACGCGAACGACGATGCCTTGAGCAGGGTTTCGCGGTTGTCCTGATCGTCGAGCAGCCCCTCCTTGAGGACGGCGCCGAAGGCGGTCCAGAAGGTGTCGTACTTCTCGCGTTCGTTCTCCCGCATTGCCGTGATCGTCTGCAGCACACGCTTGACCAGGCGCTTGCGGATCATCACCAGGTGGCGGTCGTTCTGCAGGATCTCACGGGAGACGTTGAGCGACAGGTCCTGTGCGTCCACGACGCCGGTGATGAAACGGAGGTACGGGGGCAGCAGCGCCTCGCAGTGATCCATGATGAACACCCGCTTGACGTAGAGCGCGGGGCCCGGCTTGGTGTTCCGGTAGAACATGTCGAAGGGCGGCATCGTCGGGATGAACAGCAGCGCCTGATACTCGAAGGTGCCCTCGGCGCGGACGGCGATGGTCTCCAGCGGCTCGTCGAAGGCGTGGCTGGTGTGCCGGTAGAAGTCGGCGTACTCCTCGGCGCTCACCTCGTCCTTCGGGCGCGCCCAGAGCGCCTGCATGGAGTTGAGGGTCTCCGGGCCGGACGGTGCGGCATCGTCGGCCTCGGTGGTCTCACCGTCCTTCGCGGCCGGGAGGACCAGTCGGATCGGGAAGGCGATGAAGTCGCTGTAGCGCCGCACGACCGTGCGGAGCACGTGCTCGGAGGCGTAGTCGTGGAGGCTGTCGTCGCCGTCCGCGGCGCGCAGGTGCAGCGTGATCGCGGTGCCGTGCTGGGCGGGGACCTGGTCGCCGGCGAGATCGGTGACCGTGTACGTGCCGTGGCCCTCGGACTCCCAGCGGGTCGCGGTGTCCTCCCCCGCCTTGCGAGTGACGAGAACGACGTGGTCGGCGACCATGAAGGCGCTGTAGAAGCCGATGCCGAACTGGCCGATGAGCTCCGCCGAAGCCCCCTGCTCCTTGGCCTGCTTCGCGGCCTCCAGCTTGCGCTTGAGTTCACCGGTGCCGGACTTGGCGAGCGTGCCGATGAGGTCGACGACCTCGTCGCGGCCCATGCCGATGCCGTTGTCGGCGATGGTCAGCGTGTGGGCTTCGGGGTCGGGGCGCAGCTCGATGTGCAGGTCGGAGGCATCCGCCTCGAGGTCCTTGTCCTGGTAGGCCTCCAGGCGCAGCTTGTCGAGGGCGTCGGAGGCGTTGGAGATCAGCTCGCGGAGGAAGACGTCCTTCTCCGAGTAGACGGAGTGGATCATCAGCGACAGCAGCTGATCGGTCTCGGCCTGGAACTGCAAGGTCTCTGCGGTCACGTCTCGCGCCTCTCTCGTACGACTGGTGCGCCGACGATTCTGCCAACCCGATGTCGATCGGGCGGAGGGGGTACCGGTCACGCGCCCGGCGCAGCAGAAATCGCCGGGCGCAGCGAACACTTCCGCTCGCCCCGTGGATTCTCGGGGCGAGCGGAGGTATCTGCAGCCGCTGAAGATTTCTGCTGCCGGCGCGGTCAGCCCTGCGCCGTGGGGAGCACGATCATCGAGGCGACGTTGACACCCGTGGGCAGCGCCGCGCTCCAGGCCACGGCGTCGCCGATGGCGGATGCCGGGATCGGCGGGTTCTGGATGGCGTACTCGCGCAGGGCAACAGCGGCGTCCGGGTCCGTGACTCCCGCTGCCAGTTCCGACTCGATCATCCCCGGCTCGATCGCCCGCACCCGCACACCCCGCGGCCCGAACTCACCGCGCAGGTGCGTTGTGAGGTGCGTGACCGCCGCCTTAGTCGCGTTGTAGACCGAATATCCGGGGAGGACGATGTGCGCGCCGATGGAGCTGATCAGGATCAGATCGGCAGCGCCTCCGGCTTCGGCGGCCGCCGCGAGATCGCCGATCGACTCACGGGCCGTCGTGAGCAGACCCGTGATGTTGGTCGCGATCATCCGGTCCCAGTCCAGCGGATCGGCGGAATCGAACGCAGCGGGGAGCATGGCGCCGGCGTTCGCGACGACGAGGTCGAACGGCCCGGTCTGCGCGCGGACCTCCGCGATCGCGTGCGTCAGCGCGTTCCGATCGGTCACATCGGCCGAGGTGAACACAGCTCCCGTCGCTGCTGCGACCTCCGCCAGCCGGTCGGCACGACGACCGATCATTCCCACCCGCGCACCGGCCGCAGCCAGGGCGACCGCGGTCGCGGCGCCGATACCGGAACCTCCTCCGGTCACGAGCGCGGTCCGGCCGATCAGATTCTGTGTCTCTGTCATGGGATCGAGCCTCGCGGAGACGTCCGATGCCAAGAAGGCCGCGTCACTGCCGGGTAGCCGCACTACCTGGCTGGACCTGCACGAATGGGTAGCGTGGGACGGGTGACCGACAACGTGCTGGGTGAGTTCCTCCGCGCGCGCCGCGAACGCGTCGACCCGAAGGCGCTCGGGCTGCGCGCCATGGGCGTACGACGCACCCCGGGCCTCCGACGCGAGGAGGTCGCAGCGCAAGCGGGAATCAGCGTCGAATACCTCGTGCGCCTGGAGCGAGGGCGGGACCGCAGGCCGTCCCCCGCCGTGGTCGCCGCGCTCGCGGGAGTTCTCCAGCTCGACTCCGACGGTGCTGCCCACCTCGCACAACTCGCGGAGCTTCCCGATGGTCGTGGCGGCGAGGTGGTCGACGAGATGTCCGATGTGGTCCGCCGCCTGCTCGATTCATGGCCGAACCCGACGATCGTCACCAACTCGCTCCTCGATCTCATCGGGACCAACGCGGCGGGTGGGGAACTGCATCGCGGGATCGGGCTCGAAGTCGGCGACAACATGGTGCGGTCCCTGTTCCTCGACCCCCGATCGCGAGAGGTGTTCCTGGACTTCGACACCGTCGCCCGGGAATCAGTCGGGAACCTGCGGGCACTCTCGGGCCCGAACCCGTCGAATCCTCGATTGATGGCGCTCGTCGGCGAGCTTTCGGTGCGCAGCGAGCACTTCGCCCGCCTGTGGGGCGATGGTGAGGTTCAGGCCAAGACCAACGGCGGCAAAGTGATCGCACATCCCGAGTTGGGAGTTCTCGAACTGGAATGGTCCACGCTCGAGGTCGCCGCGGCGCCGGGGCAACTCGTCGTGGCATACCAGGCCCAAGAAGGCACCGCGACGGTGGCCGTACTCGACGCCCTGGTGCGGCGGGTGCCCGTTCCTCGTGACGTTGCAGCCTCCCGCCGAAAGTGACAAGAATCCCCGCATGACGCGAATGTTGTCACTTAGCTTCGCCGTAAAGTGACAATGCGCAGGTCGAGGGCAGAAACGGGAAGGGCCCGGCACCGTCTTTTGCGACGATGCCGGGCCCTTGAATCCCTAGCCGAGGGGGAAGGACTTAGAAGTCCATGCCGCCCATGCCGCCGGTCGGATCGCCCATGGGCGCTCCGGCCTTCTCCGGCTTGTCGGCGACGACGGCCTCGGTGGTGAGGAACAGCGCCGCGATCGAGGCTGCGTTCTGCAGCGCCGAGCGGGTGACCTTCACCGGGTCGTTGATGCCGGCGACCAGCAGGTCCTCGTAGACGCCGGTGGCGGCGTTGAGGCCGGTGCCGGACGGCGAGTTGCGGACCTTCTCGGCCACGACGCCGGGCTCGAGGCCGGCGTTGAAGGCGATCTGCTTGACGGGGGCGTCGAGCGCGACCTTGACGATGTTCGCGCCGGTGGCCTCGTCACCCTCGAGAGCGAGGGCGTCGAACACGGAACCGGACTGCGCGAGAGCGACGCCACCACCGGCGACGATGCCCTCCTCGACGGCGGCCTTGGCGTTGCGCACGGCATCCTCGATGCGGTGCTTGCGCTCCTTGAGCTCGACCTCGGTCGCAGCGCCGGCCTTGATGACGGCGACGCCGCCGGCCAGCTTCGCGAGGCGCTCCTGCAGCTTCTCCCGGTCGTAATCGGAGTCGCTGTTCTCGATCTCGGCACGGATCTGAGCCACGCGGCCGGCGATCTGCTCCTGCGAGCCCGAGCCGTCGACGATGGTGGTCTCGTCCTTGGTCACGACGACCTTGCGGGCGGTACCCAGCACCTCGAGGCCGGCGGTGTCGAGCGACAGGCCGATCTCCTCGGAGATGACCTGGCCACCGGTGAGGATCGCCATGTCCTGCAGCATCGCCTTGCGGCGATCGCCGAAGCCGGGGGCCTTGATGGCGACCGACTTGAAGGTGCCGCGGATCTTGTTGACGATGAGCGTCGACAGGGCCTCGCCCTCGACGTCCTCGGCGATGATCGCGAGCGGCTTGCCCGACTGGATGACCTTCTCCAGCAGCGGCAGCAGGTCCTTGACGGTCGAGATCTTGCCGGCGACGAGCAGCACGTAGGCGTCCTCGAGCACGGCCTCCTGACGCTCCGCGTCCGTGGCGAAGTAGCCCGAGATGAAGCCCTTGTCGAAGCGCATGCCCTCGGTCAGCTCCAGCTGGAGCCCGAAGGTGTTGCTCTCCTCGACGGTGATGACGCCTTCCTTGCCGACCTTGTCCATGGCCTCGGCGATGAGCTCACCGATGGCGGGGTCGCCGGCCGAGATGCCCGCGGTAGCAGCGATCTGCTCCTTGGTCTCGACCTCCTTGGCCTCCTTGAGCAGGTGCTCCGTGACGGCCGCGACGGCCTTCTCGATGCCCCGCTTGAGGCCCAGCGGGTTCGCACCCGCGGCCACGTTCCGCAGGCCCTCGCGCACGAGCGCCTGGGCCAGAACGGTGGCGGTGGTGGTGCCGTCGCCCGCGACGTCGTCGGTCTTCTTGGCGACCTCCTTGACGAGCTCGGCGCCGATCTTCTCGTAGGGATCCTCGAGCTCGATCTCCTTGGCGATGGAAACACCGTCGTTGGTGATCGTGGGGGCGCCCCACTTCTTCTCCAGCACGACGTTGCGGCCCTTGGGGCCGAGCGTCACCTTGACGGCGTCGGCGAGGGCGTTCAGGCCCCGCTCGAGACCGCGGCGGGCCTCTTCGTCGAACGCGATGATCTTGGCCATTGCGAAGTGATTCCTCCAGATAGGGGCCGGTTCGGCCCGTACTTTGGACACGTCTTCTAGGTCGATTCGGTGCCCGCGACGGACGACCCGGCGTGTCACCTGCGCGGGTTGCGCACAGGGCCCGGTCTCACCTACTCGACCTAGCACTCACGTAATCCGAGTGCTAAGTCGTTTCTAGCACTCGACAGGGTCGAGTGCAAGGTCGATGCCGGCTGTTCCGCCACGGGCGGAAGCACGGCACCGTCGGGCGCTTCCTACTGCTGGGTAGGATCCGGTCATGGCAACCCCCGTATTGGAGTCGAGCGTCGTGATCGACGCGCCCGTGGAGAAGGTCTGGACCGTCGTGTCCGACCTCGAGGCGATGGGCCGTCGCAGCCCGCAGTGCAAGAAGGTGTTCGTGTTCGGCGGCCCGCTCAAGGTCGGCAGCCGGATGCTGAACATCAACCGTCAGGGCTGGAAGGTCTGGCCCACCAACACCCGGGTCACCGAGTTCACGACGAACGAGCGCGTGGCCTTCCGTGTGGCCGAGAACCACACCGTCTGGAGCTTCACCCTGGTGCCGGACGGCGACAAGACCACCGTCGTCGAGCGTCGCGAGGCGGCCGGCGGCAAGACGACCGCGGTGAGCAGCGGCCTCGTCGCCGCGCTCCTGGGCGGCAACGAGGACTTCGAGCGCGGCCTGCTGGTCGGCATGAAGCAGACCCTCTCCCACATCAAGACCGAGGCCGAGGCGAAGTAACCCACTGGCTCACGACCGAAGGGCGCACCCGGCGAGGGTGCGCCCTTCGTCGTCAGCGCTGTTGCGGCGCCGCGCGCCTCACTTCACGTCCCGCAGGATCAGGTACTCGGCGCCGATGCGTTGGACGACCTGTTGCTGCTGCCCCGCAGCGACTTCGACGACGAATCGGCCCGCCGTGGCGATGCACCAGTTGGTGGTGATGGAGCTGCCCGGGTACATCGGCAGCACCATGCACACCACGCCCGGGATGTTCTTCGCGGCGATGGGCGTGTTCGTCGAGTAGAAGCTCCGGACGTCGTCGACGAAGGACTTCTGCATCCGGACCGCCGCTGCCGCGTCCTTCGCGCGGTAGACGGTGCTGTTGCCGACGCCGACCGCGTCGACGCCGGCATCGTCGAAGGCCTTCTTGGCACTGGTGACGTCGAGCTGGTTCTGCAGGGCCACCGTGATCGGCAGTGTTCCTGTGCGCGTGGGGTCCTCGGTGCTCGGCGGGAGCGTGTACTTCGCGACACCGGAGTCGTCGACGGGGAGCGTGGTGAGCTTGTCGACGGGGGTGGGCGTGAAGCCGTCGAGGCCCTTGGTCTGCTCGTCGAAGTACCTCTGGATCTGCACCGGCGAGAAGGAGCCGTAGCTGAAGATCACGAACTGCTTGTACGCGAGGAACGCCACGTTCGGAGTGCCGGTCTTGAACGCCTGCGAGTACGCGATCGCCTTGTCGTAACCGGGAATCGATATCGTCTTCTTCTCCGGAGTCTCCGCGTCCGCATCGGGCTCGCGGCCCCGCAGGCCGACGGTGACGGCGGCCGCCGCTCGAGCCGGCGACGGCATGCGCAGCACCCCGACCGTGATACCGCGGGACTTCGTGGTCGAGGAGCTGCGGACACCGGGCTTCTGATCGCTCGCGCCGATGAAGAAACCCACCTCGTGATCGCGGAAGGCGTCCGCACCGAGCTGCCCGATCATGAACTTCACGCTGCGCTGCCCGGTGTTGAGCCGCCCCGTCTCCACCTGGCTGCTGTAGCGGATCGCGGGGTCGATGTCGAAGACGAGCGGCGACGTCGCCGCCATCCGACGTCCCTCGAGCACGAGACCCAGTGCGGTGTCGGCCGTCCCGACATCCCGGGGCTCGATGCGGTTGGAGCCGTACTCCGGCTTCGGGACCGCAGAGGGGTCGACGACGGCGGTGCCGGGCACCGTCGTCGAGCAGGCTGCGAGGAGAGCCACCGAGGCGACCACCAGTGCCGCGCGGGTCTTCACTTCGCCCCCTGCAGGACGAGGTACGACGCGCCGACGGCCTGTTTGGTCTTCTCGAGCTGGGTGCCGGAGACCTCGACGAGATACCGACCGACCGGGGCGACGCAGTAGCTCCGGGAATCCTTGGACCCCTTGTACGGCGGATAGGTCAGGCACTGACCGCCCGGCACGCCCTTGACCGTGGAGGCCGTGTTGCCGGCGTAGAAGCCCTTGAGTTCCGCGACGAACGCGTCCGCGAGCAGCCGAGCACCGGCCGCATCCTTGGCGCGGTACACCGTGTTGCCCGCGCGGGCGACGACATCGACACCGGCGTCCGCGAAGTTCTTCACCGATCCGGTGATGTCCGACTGGTTGACCACCGCGGTCCGCGCCGGCAGCACGACGTCACGGTTGCCCTCGCCCGCCAGGGTGTACTTCAACAGGTCGTCCCGATCCTTGGTGAGGGTGCTGAACCTGTCGACAGGAGTCGGCGTGAAGCCGCCCAGCGCCTTGGTCTGCAGGTCGAAGAACTTCTTCACCGCGTCCGCGGTCATGGTGGTGTAGGTGAACAGTACGTACCGATCGCTCGCGAGCACCGCCACGATCGACACCGTCTTGGTCGACGGCCAGGTCATCCGGTAGGCCTTCGCGGCCGAGTAGCCCGGGATCGCGACCTGTTCCTTCGCCGGCTCCGAGGTGCTGAACTGAGGCTTCTCGGCCGCCAGGATCGCCGGGTCGGACACCGCCGCCGTCGCGGCGGCAGCGTCCTTCATCCGGGCGAAGCCCATGAGCAGCGATGTGCCCGGGGTGTCGAAGGTCGAGACGCCGGGTTTGGTCGACTGCGCCGACGAGTACGCGCCGACCTCCATGTCCTTGAGCGCACTGCCCACGCCCTCACCGAACGACAGTCCGAGACTGGGCTTTCCGACCGATATCGATCCGTTGTACCGCTGCGAGGGATCGACATCGGGCGGCATGGGGATGATCTCCGCCATGCGATAGCCCTCGGCAGCACGTGCCTGCGAGTCCGTGAGCGAGCCGACGGTGCGCGGGGCCGTCGGGAACGAGCCGACGTCCGGCTTCGGCACCGCCGACGGGTCCGCGACCGGAGTACCCGCGATCGTGGACGAGCAGGATGCGAGGAGAAGCGCCGTACCCACGACGGCCAGTGCCGCGCGGACTCTCACTTCACGCCCTGCAGGATCAGGTACGACGCGCCGATGGCCTGGTTCGCGCGCGTCTGCTGCGTATCGGAGACCTCCGCCAGGTAGCGCCCGACCGGCGCGACGCAGTACGTACGGGTGTCTTTGGATCCGGAGTACGAGGGATAGGTCAGGCAGCGCCCGCCCGGCACCCCCTTCGGCTTAGACTCGGTCGACCCGGCGTAGAAGGTCCGCGTCTCGGTGATGAACCGATCCGCGAGCAGCGAGGCACCGGCTGCGTCCCGCGCACGATAGACGTTGTTCCCGGCGCGGGCGATGTAGTCGACGCCGGCGTCGGCGAAATCCTTGACGGCAGCAGTGATATCGCTCTGCATGGGCGTCATCGTCCGGGCGTTCAGCGTGGCCTGGTAGATGGTCGGGGTCGATTCCGCGAGGGTGTACGTGAGCAGATCGTCGTGGTCGCGCGTCAGGGTGGAGAACTTGTCCACCGGCGTCGGCGTGAAGTCCTTCAACGCCGGGATCTGCAGGTCGAAGAACTTCTTGACCCAGTCGAGCGAGCCCGTCGTCCAGCCGGCGAGGACGTACCGCCCGCTCGCGAGCAGTCCGACGGTGCTGGTCGAGTACGTGGTCGTCTTCGTGTACGCCTTCGCGTCCGCGTATCCCGGGACGGTCACGGGCACCTTCGGTGTCGGCGTGGAACCCGCGAAACCCTTGTCGTCGGCGAAGACGGCCGGATTGCCGACCGCCGCGCGCGCCGCGGCCTCGTCCTTGAACCGGAACACGCCCGTGATCAGGTCCTTACCGGAATCGGTCGACTTCGAGCCCGGCGCCTTGTCGCCGGCCGACGTGTACGCCCCCACTTCCAGGCCCTCGAGCGCCGTGCCGACCCCGTCACCGATGGCTGACCCGATGGAACTCGAGATCCGACCGAAGCCCGGCCTCCCCGGGTACCGGACCGAGCCGTCGATCTGGGTGGCGAGCGGGATGATCTCCATCATCCGGAACCCCTCCGCGGCGGCCTGCACCTTCTCCGTCATCGGTTCGACGGTCCGCGGAGCTGTCGCGTACGAGCCCGTGTCCGGCCTCGGCATCCCCGACGGATCGGCCTCGGGTGTGCCCGCCACCGTTGTGGAACAGCCCGCGAGCAGCAGCGCCGCCCCCACCGCTGCGATCGACTTTCGCACCATGGATTCCTCCTCCAGAGTCATCTCAGTGAACCACGGGACGCCTATCGGCTCTCTGCGCCGCGCTATCGTGAACCGATGACCGACAGCAGCCTGCGGCGCACCGTCGAATCCCTGATGGACCGGGCCCGCTCGGACCTCGCCGAGTTGGTGGCGCACCCGTCGGTGCACGACTCCCCCGAGTTCGGCCCGGAGCCCAACGCGGCCTCCGCGGAGTGGGTCGCGAAGGCCTTCGCCGAGGCGGGCATCGGGAACGTCGAGCGGATCACGACCTCCGACGGGTCCATCGCGATCGTCGGGCACGCACCGGCACCCGAGGGCGCGCCGACGGTGCTGCTCTACAGCCACCACGACGTCCAGCCGCCCGGCCCGAGCGAGGCCTGGGAGTCCGACCCGTTCACCCTGACCACCCGGCCGGGCCCGGACGGCACGGACCGCTGGTACGGCCGCGGCGCCGCGGACTGCAAGGGCAACCTCGTGGCGCACCTGACAGCGCTGCGCGCGGTCCGCGGGGAGGACGGGACCTTCCCCGTGGGCGTGCGCATCGTCATCGAGGGTTCCGAGGAGGGCGGCGGCGTGGGTCTGGAGGACCTCGTCGCGCAGCGTCCCGAGCTCGCGCAGGCCGACCTCATCGTCATCGGCGACACCGGCAACGTCGCGGTCGGCCGGCCGACGCTGACCACCTCGCTACGCGGCGCTGCGAACGTCCGCGTCGAGGTCAGCACCGGCACCTCGGACCTGCACTCCGGCGCCTTCGGCGGCGCCGCACCCGACGCACTCGCCGCCCTCATCGCCCTCCTCGCGACCCTGCGGGACGGCTTCGGCAACACCACGATCGACGGGCTCGACAGCTCGGCCCGCTGGGCCGGAGAGCCCTACGATCCGGCGCAGTTCGCCACCGACGCCGCGATCTACGACGATGCCGCGATCCTCGGCTCCGGGACCATCGCCGACCAGCTGTGGGCGCGCCCCGCGCTCACCGTCATCGGCCTGGACGCCCCCGCTACGGCCACGGCCGCCGCCGCGATCCAGCCCCGCGCCGCCGCCCTGCTCAACCTGCGCGTACCCCCGGGCACCGACCCGCACGCCGCCACCGAGCTGCTCCTAGCGCACCTGCGCAACAACGCGCCGTGGGGCGCGCACGTCGACGCGCACATCGAGGCCGTCGGCGAGCCCTTCGCCGCGGAGACCACCGGTCCCGCCTACGCAGTCCTCCGCGAGGCCCTCGCCGAGGCGTACGACGGTGCCGAGGTCGCCTTCAGCGGCCAGGGCGGGTCGATCCCGCTGTGCACGCAGCTGCGGAAGGCCGCACCGCAGGCGGAGATCGCGCTGCTCGGCGTCGAGGAGCCGCAGTGCCGCATCCACGCCCCCAACGAGTCCGTCGACCCCGGTGAACTGCGGCGCACCGCGCTCGCCGAGGCACTACTGCTCACCCGGCTCGCGCCGGCACGGTCGGAGGCCCCGGCACCGTCGAACGCGCCGAGCGCATGAGGTCGGTGGACGAGCACCGGGCCGCGGTCGCCGCACTGATCCCGGCACCGCGGACCGTCGACCTGTCCCCGGGGCTGCGTCCCGACCTGGTCCTGGCCCGCGACGTTCGGGCACCGATCTCCCTGCCGCCGTTCACCAACTCGGCGATGGACGGCTACGCGGTCCGCGCCGCCGACGCCCCGGAGGGCGCGGTGCTGCCCGTCGCCTTCGACATCCCCGCCGGCCGGACCGACGTGCCCGCACTCCCGCCCGGGGCCGCGTGCCGCATCATGACCGGCGCTCCCCTGCCCGACGGTGCCGACGCCATCGTCCCCGTCGAGCAGACCGACGGGGGCGTGGAGGCCGTGCGGATCGACGTCGCGCCCGAGCCCGGGCGGTTCTTCCGCGCCGCGGGCAGCGACATCGAGGCCGGGGAGGTGGCGCTGCGCGCCGGGGAGCGGGTGAGCGCGCCCGCCGTCGGCCTCGCGGCGGCGCTGGGGCTCACCGCCCTGCCGGTGCTCGAGCCGCTGCGCGTCGCGGTGCTGTCCACCGGGTCGGAGCTGGTCCGGCCGGGGACGCCGCTGCTCCCGGGGCAGATCTACGAGTCGAACGCCGAGATGCTCGCGGCCGCGCTGACCGAATCGGGCGGCGTCACGGTCGAGATGCTGCATTTCGTCGAGGATTCGGTGGACTCGCTCCTCGCCCGGCTCGCCGAGCGGGTCACGGCGGGCGGGATCGACCTCGTCATCACCACCGGCGGCGTCAGCGCCGGAGCGTACGAGGTGGTCAAGGACGCCCTCTTCGGCCGCGGCGTCGAGTTCGTCAAGGTCGCGATGCAGCCCGGCATGCCGCAGGGATGCGGCACCGTCGAACTGGGGGACGCGAGGGTCCCGTTCGTCACGTTCCCCGGCAACCCCGTCAGCGCCCTGGTCTCGTTCGAGGTCTTCCTGCGCCCAGCACTCCGGGCCGCCATGGGCCTGCCGGACCGTCCCCGACGGTCCGCGCGGCTCGCCGAGCCGGTGGACTCGATCCTCGGGAAACGTCAGTACCTGCGCGGACGTCTGGCGAAGGAGGACGACGGTACCGATTCGGTCTCGGTACTCGGCGGACCGGGTTCGCACTACCTACGATGGCTGTCACAGGCGAATTGCCTGCTGGACGTGCCCGCCGAGGTCGAGCATCTGGCCGCTGGCACCCCGGTGGACTTGATCGTCCTGGATGGCACTCACTAGGAGGCACCACATGATCACCCAGTACGCCGACGCACTCATCGCCGCATCGTTCACGCCCGACAAGGTCGGATGGATCGGATGGATCGTCATCGGCGGCCTCGCCGGCTGGATCGCCAGCAAGTTCATGGGCACCGACAAGCAGATGGGCTTCATCCTCAACGTCGTCGTCGGCATCATCGGCGGCCTCCTCGGCGGCTTCATCCTCACCAAGCTGGGGATCGACGTGAAGGCGGCGGCTACTGGTTCACCTTCTTCACCGCCGTCGCAGGCGCCGTCGTACTCCTGTTCATCGTGAAGCTGGTCACCGGGCGCAAGGGATAGCACCGTCGGGTGCGAGAATGTCACCCGACATGAGCACTGCATCGAAGGGACGTTAGGTGGCGCGCCGACCTCGCACGCCGGTCGACGGGCATCTGACCGAGCACTCCACCGGTATCGAGCACATCGCTGAGCTGATCCGGCACACCGTACCGCCGCTGCACCCCGCGGGTACCCCGTTCATCGCGGGCTCCCTCGGGGTGGCGGCGGTCGGCTACCGCAAGAGCTGGATCCGGGTTCCCGCCCTGATCACGGCCGCGGCGTGTGCCGGCTTCTTCCGGCACCCGGCCCGCGTGACGCCCACCCGGGAGGGCGTCGCGGTGGCTCCCGCGGACGGCGAGGTCACCCTCGTCGACGAGCACGTCCCGCCGCGCGAGCTGGGTCTGGGCGATGCGCCGCTCCCCCGCGTCTCGATCTTCCTGTCGGTGTTCGACGCGCACGTGCAGCGCGCGCCGCTGGCCGGCGTGGTCGACTCCGTGGTCCACACCGACGGCAAGTTCCTCCCCGCCGACCTCCCCGAGGCCAGCGACCGCAACGAGCGCACGACGGTGCGTCTGGCCACCGAGTACGGCCCCGTCGGCGTCGTGCAGATCGCGGGTCTCGTGGCACGTCGCATCCGCACCGATTGCGCGCCGGGCGACGTCCTCGAGCTGGGCGAGACCTACGGCATCATCCGGTTCGGATCGCGGGTGGACACCTACTTCCCCGCCGGCACCGAGCTCGCCGTCTACAGCGGCCAGCGCGCCGTGGCGGCCGAGACCGTGATCGCGCACCTTCCGGTCGCACAGCCGTGAGTCCGGCGCTGCAGGAACAGCCCCGCCCCGTCGGGATCATGATCCTGCCGTCGGTGCTGACGGTCGCGGCGCTCTGCGCCGGCCTGACCGGCGTGCGGTTCGCGGCGGCGGGCAAGGTCGACCTGGCGATCATGCTGGTCGTGGTCGCGGCGATCCTGGACGGCCTCGACGGCCGCGTCGCGCGGTTGCTCGGTGCCGCGACCAAGATCGGCGCCGAGCTGGACTCCCTGGCCGACGCGATCAACTTCGGCGTGACGCCCGCGCTGATCCTGTACTTCGTGGTGTTCCCGGGTTCGCCCGCCGGGTGGATCGTCGCGCTGCTGTTCGTGGTCGCGATGGTGCTCCGGCTCGCCCGCTTCAACACCCTCGCCGCCGACCCGACGGCACCCGCGTACACCAAGGACTTCTTCGTCGGCGTGCCCGCGCCCGCCGGCGCACTGCTGGTCCTGGCGCCGCTGGCCGCGCAGCAGGAGTGGGGCACGGGCTGGTGGGTGAGCACGCCCGCCGTCGCCGTCTGGACGCTGTTCGTGGCCGCGCTGACCGTGTCCCGGATCCCCACCTCCAGCTTCAAGACCATGACCGTGCAGCCGGCGAAGGCCGCCGGCGTGCTCGTGCTGGTCGCCGGCCTGGTCGCGCTGATGCTCACCTACCCGTACATCGCACTGCTCGTGGTGATCGCGATCTACCTGCTGCACATCCCGTTCGCGTGGCGCTCGAAGCGCTGGGTCGCCTCGCACCCGTCGGCGTGGGACAGCAAGCCCGCGGAGCGCCGCGCCATCCGGCGCGAGCAGCGGCGGCCACTGCGGCCCCGTCGTCGCGCCGCGACCGCAGGCCGGGGAGGCCGACGGTCCGCCGCCCGCCTCGGCCTGCGCCGCCCCACCCGCGAGGACTGACGGCCCACCTCCGCGTGGGGCTCGACCACTAAGCTGGCGAAGGTGCCGAACCTGTCGCTCACCGTCCGTCTGCAGACCTCGGCCCTCGAGGCGCGGCGGGGCATCGTCCGGATCCACCCCGAGGCCCTTGCAGCGCTCGGCCTGCGCGAATGGGACGGGATCGAACTGCTCGGCGCGCGCCGCACCGCGGCGGTCGTGGCGGCGGCACCGTCGGGCAGCGCACCCGGGGCCGCGCTCCTGGACGAACTGACGATCGCCAACTGCGGTCTCCGCGAGGACGCGACGGTCGTGATCTCGCCGGCCGTCGTGTACGGCGCGAAGCGCGTGCTCCTGCGCGGCAGCGCCCTCACCCGCAACGCCCTCGACGGTGCCGCCCTCCGGCAGGCCCTCCTCGGCAAGGTGATGATGCCCGGTGACAGCGTGTCGCTGCTCCCGCGCGACCTCGGGCCCGGGACGTCGAACGCGGAGGCCACCCAGCAGCTGTCGCGGCTGGTCGGGATCACGTGGACGAACGAACTACTGACCGTCGTATCCGTCGATCCCGAGCCCGGGCCGGTGTCGGTGCAGCCGAACTCCGCGGTGCTCTGGGCCGACGAGCAGGCACCTGCGGCACCGTCGGAGATCGTGACTCTCGCGGAGGCCGTGCCCGAGGCCGAGGCGCCCCCGGTGCGGGCCGTCGCGGACCTCGTCGGCGCGGACACCGCGGTCAAGCGCCTCACCGAGTGGCTGTCGCTGGCGCTGGACGAGCCGGAACTGCTCCAGAAGCTGGGCGCGCCCGCGCGGCTCGGGGTGCTCGTCACCGGGCCCACGGGCGGCGGCAAGGCCACCGTCGCGCGGGCCGTCGTGGCGCCGCGCCCGCTCGTCGAGCTCGACGGTGCCCTCACCGGCGCGCTGGAGCCGCAGGCGCGCCTCGAGCGGGTGCGGGACGCCGTCGCGCGGGTCCGGGCAGCGGCCGACGGCGGCGCCGACGACGCGGGTCCGCCGGGTTCCGGGGCGGCACTGTTGGTGCGCGACGTCGAGGGCCTGCTCCCCGCCACCCGCGAACCGGTGTCGACGATGATCCTCGTCGAACTCCGCCGCGCCGTTGCCACGCCGCGCGTGGCCCTGATCGCGACCACCTCGGCGCCCGGCGACCTCGACTCGCGGCTGCGGGAGCCGGATCTCGCGGACCGGACGGTCGCCGTCGACCTGCCGGACGTCGGGCAGCGGAAGAAGCTGCTCGACCTGCTGCTGCGGGAGGCGCCGACCGTCGACCTCGATCTGCACGAGGTCGCACTGCGCGCCCCCGGGTTCGTGGCCGCGGACCTGGCGGCGCTGTGTCGGGAGGGGGCGCTGCGGGCGGCGGCGCGGGTGCTCAACGACGGTGCGGATCACTCCGTCTCCATCACTCAACCCGACCTGCTCGGCGCGCTGTCGGTGATCCGGCCCGTGTCCCGCTCCGCCACCGAGGAGGTCTCGGTCGGGTCGATCACGCTCGATGACGTCGGTGACATGGTCGAGACGAAGCAGGCCCTCACCGAGACCGTGCTGTGGCCGCTGCGCCACCCCGACACCTTCGCGCGACTGGGCGTGGAACCGCCTCGCGGCGTGCTGCTCTACGGCCCGCCCGGCTGCGGCAAGACCTTCGTGGTCCGGGCGCTCGCCGCGTCGGGCCAGCTGTCGGTGCACGCGGTCAAGGGCGCGGAGCTGATGAACAAGTGGGTCGGCGAGTCCGAGAAGGCGGTCCGCGACCTGTTCGCGCGGGCGCGGGGCAGCGCACCGTCACTGATCTTCCTGGACGAGGTCGACGCGCTCGCTCCGCGCCGCGGGCAGTCGAGCGACTCCGGCGTCGGCGATAAGGTCGTCGCCGCGCTGCTCACCGAGCTCGACGGTGCCGAGCCCCTCCGCGACGTCGTGGTGCTGGGCGCGACGAACCGACCGGACCTGGTCGACCCGGCGCTGCTGCGGCCCGGCCGGTTGGAGCGGTTGATCTTCGTGCCGCCGCCGGACGCCGAGGCCCGGGCGGAGATCCTGCGGACCGGCTCGCGGTCGATCCCGCTGGCCGACGACGTGGACCTGCCGGCGCTGGCCGAGCGGCTCGACGGCTACTCGGCCGCGGACTGCACCGCTCTGCTGCGCGAGGCCGCGCTCACCGCGATGCGCCGGGATCTGGACACGGCCACCGTCACCGCGGCCGACGTCGAGGCGGCACGACAGGCCGTCCGCCCTTCCTTGGACCCGGCCCAGGTCGCGGACCTGCAGGCGTACGCGGACCGTCGGACCTCGTAGCCACGCGGGAGGCCCCGACCGCCCCCGACCGGGTCTACGCCTTGCTGACGGCGTAGAAGACGGCGTTGGGAATCGCTCCCGCCGAGGCCGCGTTGACAGTCACGATGTAGCCCTTCCCAGAGAACTGCGCGGACCGACTGTCGGGCGACCCGGCGCCGTCGCCGAGGGCGGTGTAGCCGGCGGCGACGAGCTTCTTCTTCGCCTCGTCGTACCCGTCGGGCTTGGCCTGGACCGTCACGTTGAAGACGGTCACGCCGCCCTGGGAGCGTTCGCCGGCGTCGATGAGGTTCCCGTCGACCAAGGGAACATCACCCTTGGGGAAGGTGGCCGGAAGGGTCACCGTGGCGGAGGGTCCGTCCGGGATATCACCGTTGCACGCGGCGGTGCCCAGGAGCAGCCCGGCGACCGCCAGGAGGGACGCGACGGCCGGCCCGACGCGCCGACGCGCGGGCCCGAACGAAGTGGTCAGACGATCCGTCATCTGGTCCATGCAGCTCCCGACATCCCTCACCGGTAGAATCAGCAAAGAACGACACCCCGCTCACCAAAGGACGGAGTGCCCATTGCTCATCATTCTCATCTGTTTGTCATTGGCGACCTTAGCCGCACCGGTCGCGGTCGGACGGTTCGGCGCGCGCGCCTTCCTCGGGCTCGCCGTGGTCCCGGCCGCGGCTCTCGTGTGGGTCATCACCGTGTGGCCCGTCTCCGGCGAACCCGCGCGGACCGAGTCCCTGCAGTGGGTCCCCGCCCTGCACATGGACCTCGACCTGCGGCTCACCGAGCTCGGCGCGATCATGTCGGTCCTGGTCCTCGGGATCGGTGCGGTCATCCTCGTCTACTGCGCGGGCTACTTCACCGGCGTCTCGAGCACTCGCAAGTTGCCCACCTTCGCGGCCGAACTGGTCGCCTTCATGGCCGTCATGTTCGGCCTGGTCGTCAGCGACAACATGCTCGCGATGTACGTCTTCTGGGAGCTCACCTCGGTGCTCAGCTTCTTGCTCGTCGGCTACTACGCCGAGCGCGCCACCAGCCGCCGCGCGGCCACCCAGGCGCTGCTCGTCACGACGCTCGGCGGCCTCGCGATGCTGGTCGGCATCATCGAGCTGGGCGAGCACTACGGCACTTACCTGTTCTCCGAGGTCATCGCGCGCGCGGTCGGCGACCCGTCGACGATCTCCATCGGCGTCGAGGTGGGCGTCGTGCTCATCCTGATCGGCGCGATCAGCAAGTCCGCGATCGTGCCCTTCCACTTCTGGCTCCCCGGCGCCATGGCAGCACCCACCCCCGTCTCGGGGTACCTGCACGCCGCCGCGATGGTCAAGGCGGGCATCTACCTGGTCGCGCTGCTGGCTCCGGCCTTCGCCCACCTGAACGCCTGGCGGGTGATCGTGCTCGGCCTGGGCATTCTCACGATGATCCTGGCGGGCTGGCGCGCGCTGCGCGAGTTCGACCTCAAACTCATCCTGGCCTTCGGCACCGTCAGCCAGCTCGGCATGCTCATGGTGCTGGTCGGCGGGGGCGAGCGGAACCTCATGCTGGCGGGCATGACGATGCTCACCGCGCACGCCCTGTTCAAGGCGACGCTCTTCATGGTCGTGGGCATCATCGACCACGCGACCGGCACGCGCGACATCCGGCGGCTCGCCCGCCTCGGCGACCGGCAGAAGGTACTCGCGGTGATCGCGGCGCTGGCCGCCGCGTCGATGGCCGGCATCCCGCCGCTGTACGGCTTCGTCGGTAAAGAGGCCGCGCTCGAGACGATGCTGCACAGCTCCCTCCCGAAGCCGCTCCCGATCGTGCTGCTCGTCGGGATGTGCGTCGGCTCGGCGCTGACGATGGCCTACAGCATCCGCTTCCTGTGGGGCGCGTTCGGCAGCAAAGGGCACGCCGCACCCACCCGCGCCGTCGCCGAGATGCATGCCATCAGCCCGCTGTTCCTCGCCGGGCCGGCGGTGCTCGCCGCGCTGTCGCTCATCGACGGGCTCGCCTCCAGCCTGCTGGACCACGTGCTGTCCGGCTATCCCGACGATGCCTTCGCGCCCGCGTCGGAGCCCTACCACCTGGCGCTCTGGCACGGCTTCACGCTGCCTCTTCTGCTGACGGCGCTCATCATCGGGGCGGGCATCGTCATCGCCCAGCCGCACAGCCCGTTCGCCCGGCTCCGCCGCCGCAACAGTGTGCTGCTCGGCAACGCGGACCGGCTCTACGACGCAGCACTGCGCACCGCGGACTGGTTGTCGCTGCGCATGACGCAGAGCACGCAGCGCGGTTCACTGCCCCTCACCCAGGGCACGATCCTGCTGACGCTGGTGCTGCTCCCCGTCATCGTCCTCGCCGTCGGCAGCCGCGCACGGCCCGACCTCCACCTGCACGCCTCGCCGCTCTTCCTCGCGATCTCACTGCTCATGTGCGTCGCGTCGCTCACCGCGGTCCTGCTGCGCAACCGGTTGGCGACGGTGCTCGTGGTCAGCGTGACCGGCTACGGCACGGGCGTGGTGTTCGCGATCTACGGCGCGCCCGACCTGGCGCTGACCCAGTTCCTCGTCGAGACGCTCACGCTGGTCGTCTTCGTCCTCGTGCTCCGCAAGCTGCCCGCGGAGGCCCCGATCACCGGCAGCCGGCCCTCCCGCGTCGCGCGGGCGCTGCTCGGCGTCGCCGTCGCGGCGATGGTCATCGTCGTCGCCGT
This sequence comes from Tsukamurella pseudospumae, assembly GCF_001575205.1. Lineage (GTDB taxonomy): Bacteria > Actinomycetota > Actinomycetes > Mycobacteriales > Mycobacteriaceae > Tsukamurella > Tsukamurella pseudospumae. Next base: position 161,593 of record NZ_LSRE01000012.1, on the reverse strand, counting down.
GGCGGCGCGCGCGGCCCGCACGGCCGCCCCCGTCGCGCACCGTCTTCCCGAGCAGGCCTACAAGTTCGGCTACGGCCACAACACCGTCAACGTGATCCTCGTGGACATCCGCGCCTGGGACACCTTCGGCGAGATCTCGGTGCTGCTCGTCGCGGCGACGGGCGTCGCCTCGCTGGTGTTCCGCAACCGTCGCTTCGGGTCGGCTCCCCGGGTCAGCGCCGAGCGCGCCGCGGCGGCGATCGCCTCCCCCGGGAACACCTGGTTGATCGGCAGTGCCCTGCGCGATCCGCGGCACCGGTCGCTGGTCCTGGAGGTCACCGCCCGGCTCGTCTTCCCGACGATCATGGTCGTGTCGGTGTACTTCTTCTTCGCCGGGCACAACGCCCCCGGCGGCGGCTTCGCGGGCGGACTGACCGCCGGCCTCGCACTGGTGCTGCGCTACCTCGCCGGCGGCCGGTACGAGATCGGCGAGGCCCTGCCGCTGGACGCGGGCCGCATCCTGGGAACCGGCCTGCTGCTGGCCGCGGCCGGCACCGTCGTCTCGCTGCTGGTGGGCGCACCGGCGATGTCGTCGGTGGCGTTCGAGTTCACGGCACCCGTGTTCGGCCACGTCAAGGTGGTCACGGCGCTGATCTTCGACGCCGGCGTGTACCTGATCGTCGTGGGACTCGTGCTCGACGTGCTGCGCAGCCTCGGTGCCCGGCTCGACCTGGAGGGATCCCCCGCGGACATGACCTCGCCCATCCCGGTCCAGTCGCCGGCCGGAGGTGAGCGCCGATGATGATCGACGTCGGGCTGTTCGCCGCGATCGCCGTCATGATCGCCACCGGGGTGTATCTGCTGCTCGACCGCAGTCTCACCCGGATGCTCATGGGCATCATCCTGTTCGGCAACGCGGTCAACCTGCTGCTGCTCGCGCTGGCCTCGCCGCCCGGGAACCCGCCCATCGTCGGGTACTTCTCCGAGGGCCGCGCGTCCGACGCGGACCCGCTCGCCCAGGCACTGATACTCACGGCGATCGTCATCACCATGGGTCTGTCGGCGTTCATCCTGGCGCTGGCCTACCGCTCCTTCACCATCAACACCGACGACGAGGTCGACGACGATCCCGAGGACGCGAAGGTCCTCGAGCGCGACGGCGACATCGCCTCCGAGGAGCCGGACTACGACGCCTCGGACGATCCGATCACGGGCGCACCGTCGGCCCTGGGCGACGCCTTCGGGCCCGACGGTGAGCCGTTGACCGGCGAGGACCTGCAGCGAGCCCGGCTCGACGCCGTCGACACCGGCGCGCTGCCCCTGCCCCGGGTGCCACGGGAACGAGAACTACCGCCGGGCGACAGGAAGGGGGATGCACGATGATGACCGATTCGACCATGCACACCCTGATCCCGCTGCCGACGGTGCTGCCGATCATGGCCGCCGCGATCACCATGGTGATGGGTCGCTACCCGCGGCTGCAGCGGGCGATCTCGTTGCTGTCGCTGAGCGCGATCGTCGTGGTCGCGGCGGCGATGCTCTACTACACGGACCGCCACGGCACCGTCGCGCTGCACATCGGCGGCTGGGGCGACCGGGACGGTGGGGGCGGCCCACTCGGCATCACCCTGGTCGCCGACCAGCTGGCCGCGCTCATGGTGCTGGTCTCGGCGGTCGTGCTGCTGGGCGTGCTCGTGTACTCGGTCGGCCAGGGTATCCGCGACGGTGACGAGCACCAGCCCGTGTCGATCTTCTACCCGACCTACCTGATCCTCGCCGCGGGCGTGTGCAACGCCTTCCTCGCGGGCGACCTGTTCAACCTGTTCGTCTCCTTCGAGATGCTGCTCGCCGCCAGCTTCGTGCTGCTCACCGTCGGCGGCAGCGCCGACCGGGTGCGCGCCGGAGTCTCGTACGTGATGGTGTCGATGGTCTCGTCGCTGGTCTTCCTGCTGGGCATCGCCTACGCCTACTTCGCGACGGGCACGCTGAACCTGGCCGACATGGCGATCAAGCTGCAGGACCTGCCGTCGGGCACGCGGACCACGCTGTTCGCGGTGCTCCTCGTCGCGTTCGGGATCAAGGCGGCGGTGTTCCCGCTGTCCACGTGGCTGCCGGACTCCTATCCGACGGCGCCGGCACCCGTCACGGCCGTCTTCGCGGGCCTGCTCACGAAGGTCGGCGTGTACGCGATCATCCGCGCGCACACGCTGCTCTTCCCCGGCGGCTCGCTGGACGACGTGCTGATGATCGCCGGCCTGCTCACGATGATCGTCGGCATCCTCGGTGCCATCGCGCAGACCGACATCAAGCGCCTGCTGTCGTTCACGCTGGTCAGCCACATCGGCTACATGATCTTCGGGATCGCGCTCTCGACGCCGCTCGGCCTGAGCGCCACGATCTACTACGTGGTGCACCACATCCTCGTGCAGACCACGCTGTTCCTGGTGGTGGGTCTGATCGAGCGCCAGGCCGGGGCCGCGACGCTGCGCCGCCTGGGCGGACTCGCCGCCGCCAGCCCCGTCCTGGCGATCCTGTTCTTCATCCCCGCCCTGAATCTCGGCGGCATCCCGCCGTTCTCGGGCTTCATCGGCAAGGTCGGGCTGATCGAGGCGGGTGTGATGAAGGGATCGGTGCTGGCGTGGGTGCTCGTCGCGGGCAGCGTCATCACCTCGCTGCTGACGCTGTACGCGGTGGCACGCGTGTGGACCAAGGCCTTCTGGCGGGCCCGCGCCGACGCCCCCGAGGGACAGCTCGCGGGCGCTCGCCCGGAGGCACTGCTCGACGACGCCGACGTGATCGAGTTCGCCGATCGGGAGGACCCGGGCCGGATGCCGCTCAGCATGGTCGCGCCGACGGCCGGCCTGCTCGCGGTCGGCCTGTTCATCGCCCTGTGGGCCGGCCCGATGTTCGGCATCACCGACCGCGCCGCGGACCAGCTCATCGGCAGGGCCGACTACATCGAGGCCGTGCTCGGGCCGGAGGCCCTCGAGAAACTCAAGACGCCCGACGGTGACGCCGGGTGGCACGCCTACGAACCGCTCACCGTCGGGCAGCCCGACGGCGCGCCGACCCCCGGACCGCAGGGAGGCGCGCATGGCTAAACGACTCGTGACCCGGATCCTGCCCGACCTGCGGGACCGCCGCACCGTCGCGGTGAAGGTCGGTCAGCTGCTCTGGCTGGACGCGGTGTGGGTGATGCTGTGGGGGCGGGTGACCTGGGGGAACATCGCGGGCGGCCTGATCATCGGGCTCGCGATCCTGCTCCTGCTGCCGCTGCCACCGGTACCGGTCGAAGGGCGGGTCCACGTGGGCTCGCTGCTGAAGCTGGCGGTGGTCTACGTGGTGGAGATGTTCAAGTCCTCGGTGCAGGTGGCCTGGCTGGCGATCCGCCCGGGCGCGATGCCGATGAGTGCGGTGCTGCGAGCGAAGGTGTCGGTCAAGTCCGACCTGGTGCTGACGCTGCTGGTCGACATGATGAACCTGATCCCCGGCACGATGGTGCTCGACATCGACGCGAAGCGCCGGCTGCTGTACGTGCACGTCGTGGATGTGAGCAGCGAGAAGGCGGTGCGGCAGTTCTACCTGAGCACCGCACGGCTCGAGCGCCTGTTCATCAGCGCCTTCGAGCGCGACAGCGAGTGGCACGCCAGCCCGCTGCACGGCATCGACGACGAGTACCACCACGTCGACGACGCGGCGCGGCGCGGCGCGACCCGGCCCGACCGGATCGGTGCCGCCCGGCGGATGGCCGCCCCGGAGATCGCCCACCGGCGCGCCGAACAGGCCCCACCGACCGAGGAGCAGCCATGACCGTCGTGTACACCGTGACCGGCGTGATCCTGGTGGTGGCGGCCTTCCTCACCGCCTACCGCCTCCTGGTGGGCCCGAACACCCTCGACCGGGTGGTCGCCGTCGACGCGCTCGTCGCCATCGCGATGGGCGGCCTGGCGGTGTGGGCGGCGTTCAGCCGCAACTCGTCGGTGATCCCCGGCGTGGTCGCACTGTCGCTGATCGGTTTCGTCGGGTCGACCTCGGTCGCCCGGTTCCGCGTTCCCGACGATGCCGGGCTCGCCCCGAAACCCGACGAGACGCCCGACATCGCGCTCCGCCCGGGCGGTGAGCCCCGATGATCGTCGACGTGGTCTCCGCCGTCCTGTTCCTGACCGGTGCGCTGTTCGCGCTCACCGCCGCGATCGGGATCATCCGGTTCCCGGACACCCTGACCCGCATGCACGCCGCGACGAAGCCGCAGACCATGGGGCTGCTGCTCCTGCTGCTCGGCGCGATCGTCCAGATGGCCGATTCGGTCGACGTGTGGATGCTGGTGCTGGCCGGTCTGTTCGCGATGCTGACCGCGCCCGTGGTGGCGCACCGCGTGGGCCGCGTCGCCTATCAGGAGCAGCGTCTGCGGGACAGCACCATCGCCAAGGACGACATGGAGACGGGCGCCCGGGACTGAGAGGGCCCGTTCACTACGTCCGGTTCAGGTCGGTCCGGGCCGTCCCGACCACGACATCCGCGACCAGGGAAGAGCGATGTCCGACGGGTCGTCGACGAGGCGCGGCCGCACCGGTTCCGGTTCCGCGGGAAGAGATTCGGTCAACGCACGCAGGTAGCGGTGACCGGTGTCCGGGAGCACCTGCACGGTGGCGTCGACGGGGTCGCCGTGGTCCTGCTCGTACCCGGCGACGACGTGCCCCGCCCCGGAGGAGAGACCCGCGAACAGCGCGTGGTCGGCGAGCAGTCGGTGCGTGCCGCCCCGCGCGACGTCGAAGGACACCCAGTGGATGACGTCGTAGAGGCGGTGCCTGACGTTCTCGAACCGGATCGACGAACCGATGCCCGCGATGAGCATCGCGGGGTCCTCCACGTGGTCGGCGCCGAAGGTCGTGCTGCCGAAGGGCTGCACCCCGACGAGCCGCACCCGCAGACCCGCCTCCTCGAAGCCGAGCCGCAACGCCCCGCTCGAGACCCCCGATCCCACCGGCGCGACCAGGCGCAGCGACCGCACGCCGGCGGCGGACAGCTCCGCGGCGACGTTGCGCGCGATGTCGCGGTAGCCCAGGTAGTGCACCGCATCGTGGTACTGCCGCATCCAATGCAGCGACGGGTCCTCCGCGAGCAACTCGGTGATGCGGCGGACGCGGCGGTCCTGATCCAGCTTGAGCGACTCCGACGGCGGCATCTGCTCCAGATCGACGCCGAGAGCCAGCAGCTGGACTCGCAGCCCCTCGTCGATGGTGGTGGATCCGACGATGCGGCACCGGACGCCGGCCTCGTGACAGGCGAGCGCCAACCCGTACGCGTAGATGCCCGACGAGGAGTCGATGACGGTGCCGCCGGGACGAACCCGGCGCGCGTCCAGGGCCGCCCGCAGCGCGGCGCGCGCGGAGGCGACCTTCATCGACTCGAACCGCAGGAAGTACCGCGCGTCATCGGCCCGGATGAGGGCGGGCCGGCTCAGCGCCTCGGCGATGTGCCCGTACGCCGTCATGCGGCCCCTCCGATCGGCAGCGGCTCGGCATCCACCCGGAAGCCGTCCGCGCGCACCCGATCCGCCGCGCGGCGAACCCGTTCCGGGAACGTGTGCGCGAAGAGCAGGCCGGCGACGTTGCCCGAGTGGGCGACCTGGACGCCCAGTGCGCCGGCCCGCTCACCGGCCGCGATGAGCCGGTCGAGTTCGGGCTTGTAGTGCCGGCCCTGATTGAGCCGCGCGCTCCGCGTGGCGACGGCGGCGACACCCGCGGCATCACCGTCGGCGACCGCGCGCCGCAGCAGGGCGCGCAGTTCCTCGTACTCGTCCACGGCCCCCGTGCCCGCCGGGGCCAGCGAGAGGGTGTCGACGGGGCCGCCCAGCACGCAGCGCACGAGCAGCATCCGCGGGAGCTCCGGTCCCAGTTCCTCGATGACGTGGCCGTGCCTGTGCGCGAACAGGATCGGCCGGTCAGACCACAGCGGATCGGACGCCCCCTCGGCGCCGACCGCGAGGCGCGCGACGGTGTCCGTATCGAGATCGGCGCCGCCGGAGTCCGCGACCGCCCGGACGGCCGCGAGGACGTCGGCGGTCGAGGAGCCGAGTCCGAGTCCGACTGCGGTCGTCCGGGTAATGCGCAGTTCACCACCGGAGAACCGGGGTGCGCCGTGCGCGCGCAGGTGGGCGAGCGTCGCCTCGGCGGCGCGCCGCGCCTTCTCCAGATCCCGGGCGTCACCGTCGGACCGGATCCGCACGCGGCCACCGGTATCGGGGGTGAAGACCGCGACGGATCCGACGGTGCCGTTCGGCACCGTCACCAGGCCCGGGCACTCGTCGAGCACGGGACAGCGGAAGCGTCCCTGGAGCAGTTCGCCGTGGTGGCCGGCGCTCCTGCCCGTGCCCCGGCCGCTGGAGGCCGGGCGCCGGCCGCTGGAGGCCGGGCGCCGGCCGGTCATGCGACCGGCTCCGCGGCGCGCAACCGGCCCGAGGCCCGGAGGGCGAAGGCCGCGGCGAGGGCTGTCGCGCCACCGAGCACGAGCCCCACGCCGGTCCACCCGCCGGCCGCGAGCGCAGCCCCGCCGAGGGTGGCGCCGGCGAAGACACCGACGCTCTGGGCCGCGCCGTTGAGCGAGAGGACGGTGCCGCGCACCGGCCCGGCGCCGCGCACCAGCGTCGTCGTCACCGCAGCGGCGATGACCGCGTGCGCGGCCGAGACGACCGCCACCATCGGCCACGCCACCGCGATGTACGGGATCGTGTAGAGCGCGACCATCGCGATCGAGGCGACCACGATCGCGATGCCCGCCGTACGGAACAGCCGTTCGCTGTCGCGGTCCTGCATCGCCCGGCCGCCGAAGAAGTTCCCGAGGAGGAAGGCCAGGCCCGACGTGGCCCAGACCAGCGAGAACCAGCCCGTCCCAATGCCGAAGCGCTCGCCGAAGGCCGCGGCGATGTAGGCGAGCGAGCCCATGAAGGCCAGCGTGCGCAGCAGGGAGATCGCCAGGACGTCCATCGCGCCGGGGATCGACCGGACGGTGCGGAAGGCGTCCAAGTAGCTCAGCCGGGTGTCCCCGCCGCTCGGGTCGTTGCGACGCGCGACCAGGACCGCGACGAGCAGCAGCACGACCGCGGCCGCCGCCATGTCGGCGCGCCATCCCCACAGCGCCGCCGGCACCGCCAGCACGGGCGCCGCGAGGACGGCGGTGAGGGTCATGGTCGACGAGACCAGGGTCGCGGCCCGCGCGGACGCCGCGGGGGCGTCGAACCGGTCGGCGGCCATCGCCGACAGCGCGGGGTTGAGGACCGCCGTACCCGCGCCGATCAGCAGGCAGAAGGCGATCCAGGCCCCGGTGCTCCCCTGCAACGACAGGCCGCAGCCCACGGCGAGGACGACCAGGGCCAGCGCGGCCACCGTCGACCGCGAGAGCCGGTCGAGCAGCGGCGCGGCGGCGATCCCGACCAGCAGCGCCGCCACACCGCCGAGGCCGCGGAGGCTGCCGATCAGGTCGACGCCCGCGTGCGCGTCGGCGGCGATGGCGACGAGGAAGTTCGCCATCACGGTGAACGGAACCAGGCCGAGTGCGGCGGCGGCGAGCAAGGGCCACACCGCGCGGATGAGGGCCCGGTCGGGCAGCGGGCGCTCCTGCGGCGCGCTCACGCGTGCCCCCGGTACAGGTACATCGGCGAGGCGTCGGCGGAGAACTGGGAGAACGGGAAGTGCTCGGCGGAGAGGGCCGTGAGGCCGGCGCCGAGGAAGGCGCGGGCCACTGCAGCTCCGCTCTGTGCGTACACCGCCAACGGCACGCCCCGCTCCCGGCACGTCGTCAGGATCTCGTCGAAACTGCCGTTGCCGAGCGTCATCCCGGTCGCGAGCACGACATCCGCCTGCGCGATGACGTCACGATGGTCGTCGGCGACGGGGTCGCCCCAGTGGGTGCGCTCGAGGTTCCGGTCGGCGAGCAGCGGCTCCCCGCCGCGTTCCCGGATCGCGGCCACCAGGGGATTGACCACGCCGATCAGGCCGACCCGCGCGCCCGGAGCGACCGTGAGCAGCTCCGCCACGGCCGCGTCCCGGGCCACCGCGCGGACGTCGGGGGTGCCGGTGGGCAGGGTTCGCAGTTCGGCGCGCGGATCGTCGCGGTGCGGTGCCGCGGCGCCGAGTGCCGCGTCGGCGGCGGCGATCCGCAGCGGTTGGGCGGCGTGATCGAGCAGTGCCGCGAGCGGCTCGCCGGACAGGTCGGCGACGCCGGGGTCCAGCTCACCCTCCTCGAAGGCGCACGCGCCGAAGGAGTCCCCGACGCGCACGAGGACGTAGCGGTTGCGGTAGCGCTGCTCGCTTCCCGCGAGCCGGGTGCCGTGCGCGACGAAGAAGACGCTGCGGGCCACCTCGTCCTCCGCGACCTCGCGGGCGAGATCCAGGACGTCGGCAACGGATTCGGGTGCGGAGCCGGGCGCGCTCATCGGGCCGTCCCGCTCTGCTCCAGGTACTCCGCCAGCGACTGCGCGGCGTCGAGGTTCCGCGGCCCCGCCACCAGCTCCGCGTAGTCCACGACGCGGATGCGATTCTCCCGCACCGCGGGCGAGTCCTTGATCGGCGACGACTGTCGCAGGTAGTCGATCTTCTGCTGTGCGGGCTGCTTGTCGTAGTCGACGATGACGATCACCTCGGGTTGCGCCTGCACGACGGACTCCCAGCCGACGGTGGTCCACCGCCCGTCCAGGTCATGGGTCACGGAGCGGCCGCCGGCCAGGGAGACGACCCGGTCGGCCGCGGCGCGGCGCCCGGCGGTGTAGGGCTCGGCGGTTCCCGAGTCGTAGACGAAGACCGAGGGCCCCACCGTCTTCCGGTCGGCGCGCTCCTGCAGGGTGCGCTCCCGCGTCCGGAGACCGTCGACCAGCTTCGTCGCGCGGTCCTGGACGCGGAAGATCGCGCCGAGATTGGTGAGATCGGCGTAGGTGTCCTCCATCGGGTTGGCCGCCCGCGCAGCCGGCTTGTCGCCGTAGTTGTAGCAGGTCTCCTCCTGCATGTAGCTGTCGATCCGCAACTTCCCCAACGATTCCGGAGTCACTCCGCGGGCAGGGCTGAAGCCCGCCTGCCACCCGGCGAAGACCCAGTCGGCCTTGGCGGCCACGAGGGGTTCCTGTGCGAGCACCCCGTCGCTGAGGATCGGGACCTTGGCGTACTCGTCGCGGTAGGGGGACTTCGCGATGACGCCGTGCACCGTCTTCGGGAGCACGATGCCCTTCATGCGGTCGGTGAGCCCCAGGGCGAACATCTTCTCGATCGCCGAGACGTCGTAGGGCACGGCCGCTGTCGGTGACCGGTACTGCTGGTGCACACCGCAGTTGGTGACGTCGATGACGTCCGCGGCGGTGTCTGCGGGGTGCGCACCGCAGGCGGCGCCGCTCAGCACGGCGCCCGCCGCGACGGCGGCGGCGAGCAGGGAACGGGGGTGCATCTTCTCGATCCTCTCGATCGGTCGGGTTCTACAGTTCGAAGCGGATGCGCGGCGGGCCGCTGCCCGCCGTCGCAACGGTGGGACGGACGCCGTAGACGTCCGCGATGCGGTCCGGCGTCAGGACCGTCGCCGGGGTTCCGGCCGCGACGACCCGGCCGGAGTCCAACAGCACCAGGCGATCACAGCTCTGCGCGGCGAGGTCGATGTCGTGGATGGCGGTGACGGTCGTCTTCGTAGTGGCTCGCAGCAGCCTCAGCAGATCCAGCTGGTGCCGCACGTCGAGGTGGTTGAGGGGCTCGTCGAGCAGGAGCACCGGGGTCTCCTGCGCGAGGGCACGGGCGATGAGGATCCGTTGCCGCTCGCCGCCCGAGAGCCCGAGGACGCTGCGCCGGCGAAGGTGCGCGGCGCCGACCGCATCGAGCGCCGCCGCGCAGGCGCGGCCGGCCCCGTCGCTGCCGGCGTCTCCGTGGGCGAACCGGCCCAGCATCACGGTTTCCTCGACGGTGAATCCCAGGTGGCCGGACTCGCTCTGGGTGACCGCGGCGACCCGTCGGGCACCGTCGCGCCGCCGGAGGCCGCCGAGGTCGTCGCCCCCGACCCGAACCGACCCGGTGGTCGGCGCTATCGCGCGGTAGAGGCACCTCAGCAGCGTCGACTTCCCACTGCCGTTCGGACCGATGAGGCCGACGTGCGACCCCGCCTCGATGTCGAGCGTCACCCCGTCGAGGATGCGGCGACCGGCGAGCTCGACGGAGACCGAGTCCAGTTCCACCCTCATGCCGGGCCGCCCAGCAGGCCGCCACGACGCCGGAGCAGAACGATGAAGACGGGCACCCCGACCAATGCCGTGACGATCCCGAGCGGCAGCTCGCGGGGTGCCACCACCAGCCGACTGAGGAGATCGACCCAGACCAGGAGCAGCGCACCGACGAGGGGTGCGAGCAACAGCACGCGGCGGTGCGCCGGCCCGACGATCATCCGCACGGCGTGCGGGACCACGAGCCCGACGAAGCCGACCGTGCCCGCGACCGCGACGAGGACCGAGGTCATCACGACGATGACGAGGAACAGTGCTCGCCGGGCGCGATGCGGATCCAGCCCGAGCGCGGCGGCCGCCTCGTCACCCTGGGCCAGCACGTCCAGTACGCCCGCGAGGCGCGCGATGACTGCGCCGCAGACCGCCACGGTGATCGCTACGAGCGGTAGCACCGACCACTGTGCGCCGCCCAATCCGCCGAGGAGCCAGAACATCACCGACCGCGCGGCGTCGCCGACCGGGTCGAAGAAGACGATCGCGCCCGCGAGCCCCTGGAAGGCGAAGGCGAGCACCACGCCCGTGAGCACCAGCCGGACCGGACTGAGAGCACCGTCGGAGGTCCGGCTCAGCAGGTACACCAACACGGAGGCGAGGACCGCCGTGACGAAGGCGGACCCGGCGGTTCCGGCCACGCCGAGCCCGGCGACGACACCGGTGGTGACCACGAAGCTCGCCCCCACGGAGGCGCCACTGGAGATGCCGAGGATGAACGGGTCGGCGAGCGGATTGCGGACGAGCGCCTGACAGGCGACGCCGGCGAGCGCGAGCCCGGCGCCGACGACGGCGGCGAGCAGCACGCGGGGGACGCGCAGGTCCCACAGGATCGAATAGATCGAATAGTCCTCGCGGGCCACCGTTCCGCCGCTCAGTGCCGCCCAGAGGAGGCGGCGGGCGTCGTCGAGCGGCACCGTCGCGGCACCCTGGGACACCGCGATCGCCATCGACGCGACCAGCGCCGCGGCGAGGACGCCGGCCAAGAGCACGGGTCGGGCACCGGCACGACGGCCGGGCGGGGTGGTGAGCACGCGGCAAGGTTAACGACAATGATTTTCGTTAACAAAGACGCATGCGTCTATACGTCGAGGGGACGCGAGGGACTACGGAAGGATCAGCTCGCCCGTCACGGACCGCACGACGTCGCGGTAGGCGTCCGTGCTGCACACCCCGTCGGCGACGGCGCGCTGTCGCTGGTACGAGGCGCCGCGCTGCGTGATCTCGGCGACCGCGGCCAGTTCGCGCGAGCAGCCGAGCCGTCGGGCGATCGGGGCGAGCTGCTCGAGCAGGTCGTCGAGGTCCTCGGTGACGAGGCGCTCGTTGTTGTCCGCGTCCTGGATGATGATGGCGTCGAGGCCGTAGCGAGCGGCGCGCCACTTGTTCTCCTGGACGTGCCACGGGGGCAGCGTCGGCAGGGTCTCCCCCGCCTCCAGGCGGGAATCCAGCCAGACCACCAAGCAGTGGATCAGTGCGACGATCGCCTGGAGCTCCGCGAACGACGACATGCCGTCGCAGATCCGCACCTCGATCGTGCCGAGGTGGCACGCGGGCCGGATGTCCCAGCGGATCTCGTTGAGGTGGTCGATGATCCCGGTGGTCTTCTGGTCGTGCACGAAGCGCTCGAACTCGCTCCACCGCTCGAACTGGAAGGGCAGCCCGGCCGTGGGCAACTGCTGGAACATCATCGCCCGCGTGCTGGCGTAGCCGGTGTCGTGGCCGCCCCACATCGGCGAGCTGGCCGAGAGCGCCAAGAGATGCGGGTAGTGGTTGAGCAGCGCGGAGATGATCGGCAGCACCTTGTCGCGGTGATTCACGCCGACGTGCACGTGCACGCCCCAGATGAGCATCTGGCGGCCCCACCACTGGGTGCGGGCGATCAGCTCGTCGTAGCGCGGATTCTCCGTGAGCTGCTGCGCGTTCCACTGCGCGAACGGGTGGGTGCCCGCGCCGAAGAGCTCGACGCCCATCCGGTCCGAGGTCCCGCGTACCGCGCCGATGATCGCGGCCAGATCCGTCATGGCCTCGGCCGTGTTCTCGCAGACGCCCGTCACCACCTCGACGGTGTTGCGCAGCATCTCCGAATGCACCTGCGGCGCGATGTCCGGCCGCGCGGCACGGACCCCGTCGAACAGCTCCCCGGCCCTACTGACCAGGTCCGCGGTCTCCCGGTCGACGAGGGCGAACTCCCACTCGACGCCGATCGTCGGCCGCGGCGACGCCTCGAAGGCGACGGGCTCGATGATTAACCGACCTTGATCACGCCGCAGGCGATGCGCCCGCCGGCGTCGCCCGTGTTGAGCGTGGTCTCGTCCGGCACGGGCTGACCCGGAACGACATTGGTGTAGCGCGCCGACGGGATGTTGCCGAAGTTGTCGGGACCCGCGTGGATCATGAGCGCGTTGCCGTCGGCGTTCTTCTTGATGTCGGCCAGGCTGAACGCGCCGGTGCTGGTCACTGTCTGGCCGGTGCCGTTGGCGTTGACGTAGATCGAGACGAGGTCGCCGGTCATCGGGTGGCCTGTCGCGCCGGCCTTCTGCCAATGGCCCCCCGCGGAGCCGAAGTTGGTGGCGGAACCGGGAGCGCCGTTCTTGGCGACCGAGTTGGCCTCGCACTTGCCGACCTCGTGGATGTGCATGCCGTGGAAGCCGGCGGTCAGTCCCGTGACCCGCACGTCGATCACGACGACGCCGTCCTTCTCCGAGAAGGTGGCCTTGCCCGCGCTGCTGCCGTCGGGCTTGACGAGCGAGGCTTCCGCCGAGCCGGCCGACGGGGCGCTCTCACCGGTCGCGTCCGCACCGTGGCCGCCCTCGTTGCTGGTGACCAGGCCCTGGGTCGGAACGGACGCGCCGCTCACGACCGCCGGCGCGGTGGGGCCGGTGCCCTTCTCAGCGGGCTTCTCGTTGGCGCTGCAACCGACCAGGGCGAGGGCCGCCACCGGGAGGATCGCAAGCGGGGCGAGGAACTGACGCTTCGTCATCGATGACTCCTTATGGAACGGCTTCCTGGGCGGTGCCGCCCTGGGCTGGGTTGCCCGAATCATATCGGGGTCGGTGGCCGCCGCTGCGGACAGGACCCCCGTGTCGGCCTCGACCGAGCTACTTCTTCACCACGGCGACGGCGAGGACACCGGCGCACGCCTCGAGCGCCGCCGGGCGCGCCGCGGTGGTCGAGCCGGGCAGGGCGGACGCGACGGTCTTGGCGTCCGCCTCACCGCCGTCATCGAAGTAGACGGTGGTGGCACGCGGGGCCGCAGGACGGTTGGGCCAGACCGCGGTCTCGGGCTGGACGGTGACGCCCGCCTTCTTGAGCCTGTCCGTCGCGTCGGCGAGCGGTGCGCGGGCGACGGCGAGCAGGCACACCGTCGGCTTGGACACCGGGGCCGCGGTCGTCTCGGCGGCTGCCGCCTTGAGCTTGGCCTCCTGAGCGTTCAGGGCGGCCTGCGGATCGTCGTTGCGGGTCACGAGACCGTGCACCCCGATCGCCGCGAGGATGATCGCGGCCGAGATCAGGATCATGATGATCGTCCGGATCGGTACGGCGCGGGTGTTCTGAGTGCTCACGACACTCGACTGTATCGGATCACGTGATCTCGAAGCCGAGCTTGCGCGCGGCGCGGGCCTTCTGCCGGCTCGAGCGGACGCGGCGCAGGCGCTTGACGAGCATCGGGTCGGCGGCGAGCGCCTCCGGCGTATCGACCAACGCGTTGAGTACCTGGTAGTACCGGGTCGCGGAGAGCCCGAAGAGCTCCTTGATCGCGTCCTCCTTGGCACCGGCGTACTTCCACCACTGGCGCTCGAACGCCAGGATGTCGTGTTCGCGCCTGGTCAGTCCGTCGTCACCCCGCTCGTGGGCGGGCTGCGCGTCGTCTTCCCGCGCGGCCGTCGCGCCCTCCATGCGTTCCCCTCGCATTCGAAATCACACCGCTGTAGTTCGGATCAATCTAACCACGGTCCGCCGCGGCGCCGCGGGGCTACGGGGGCGTGTCGCGGATCGGCCCACGCCGGTCGGCGACGCCCCTCCCCTGGCGCGAGTGCGGCCCCGGCCACCACCCCGACTACCGTGGGCCCATGCCTGTTCTTCCCATCGTCATCGTCGGCGACCCCGTGCTGCACACCACCACGACGCCCGTTGAACTGGACGCGGACGGTAGGCCCGCGGCCGAGATCGTGGCGTTGCTGGACGATATGTACGAGACGATGGACGTCGCGAACGGCGTGGGGCTGGCCGGCAATCAGGTGGGCCACGGGCTGCGACTGTTCGTCTACGACTGCCCCGACGAGGAGGCCGGCGAGCGGCGCCGCGGCGAGGTCATCAACCCCGTCCTCACCACCTCGGAGATCCCCGAGACCATGCCCGACCCCGACGACGACTGGGAGGGTTGCCTCTCCGTCCCCGGCGAGTCCTTCCCGACCGGCCGCGCCGACTGGGCGAAGGTCGTCGGCACCGACCGCGACGGCCGGAAGGTCGAGATCGAGGGCACCGGCTTCTTCGCGCGGATGCTGCAGCACGAGACCGGCCACCTCGACGGCTTCCTCTACACCGACGTCCTCACGGGCCGGTACGCGCGCCAGGCCAAGAAGGCCATCAAGAAGAACGGCTGGACCGAGCCCGGCCTCACGTGGATGCCCGGCACCGTCGAAGACCCCTTCGGTCACTGAACAGATGACTCCGCCGTCTCCGAGGCCCGGCGAGCGGGTCGTCGTCCGGCGACTGCTGCTGTCCGGGCTGGCCTCGGACGTCATCGGGACCCTCGTCTCCGACGGTGAGCCGCTCGTCGTCGAGCGCGACGGGGAACGGATCACGGTGCCCCGGTCCGACGTCGTCGCCTACAAGCGCGTGCCGCCGAAGCCCGTGCGGGCGAGCGAGATCCGCTCGCTCGACCTGGCCCGGGCACGGTCCTGGTGGTCGGTGGAGCGGGAGTGGATCGACGGCTGGCTGTGCCGGGCCGCCCCCGGCCTCGCCGGGAACCGCGCCAGCTGCGCCGCGCCGCTGCACCCCGACGCGTCGCTGGAACACCTCGACGGCGTCCGCGCCTGGTACGCCGACCGCGACCTGCCCCTGCAGCTGACGCTCTCCGACCGACTGCTGCGCGGCGCGCGCGACCTGTCCCCCGTCGTGCAGCCGACCGGCGTCCTCGTCGCGCCGAGTGGCGGCCCGGAGCCCGACGGCTCCGTCGTCATCGAGGACGACCCCAGCGCGGCCTGGCTCGCGCGCACCGGCACCGACGCAACGCTGGTGACCTCGGTCGACGGGCGGGCGCGGTTCGCCGCTGTTCCGGGGCCCGACGGTGCGCCGATCGCCGCAGGCAGGCTGACCCTCACCGCCGACGCGGCCGGGACCGTGTGGGGCGGCCTCGGCTCGATGGCCGTCGCACCCGAGTACCGCCGACGGGGCCTGGCCTCCCGCCTGGTGGACGCGCTGCGCGCGGAGGCCGGCCGAGAGGGCGCCGACCGGATGTTCCTCGAGGTCACGCACGCGAACACGGGCGCGCAGGCCCTGTACCGGAGCCTCGGTTTCACGCTCCACCACGGCTACCACTACTGGACCGCGCCATGACGCGACCCGATGCACCCGCCTGGGACGACGCACCGTCGGGCTACCGCCGGGCGGAGATCGTCACCACGATCGGCCATGGCGACGAGGCCTTCCGCCGCGCCGCGCATAACGTCCTGCGCTGGGCGGTGAAGACGCGCAGCGGCTTCGCCGTGTCCACCAGCGAGCCCGTCACTCCCGGACAGCGACTCACGGTGACGGTCACTGTCGCGGGCGTCACCGTGCGCGAACCGGTGGAAGTCGTCGAGGTGGCGCGCACCGCGGACCGAGCCGGCTTCTCCTACCGGACGCTGCCCGGCCATCCCGTGTCCGGCGAAGAGGCCTTCATCGTGCACCGCGCCGGTGACGACGTGCTCCTCACGATCCGGTCGCTGACGCGGCCGGCACCGTCCGGATTCTGGCGGATCGCGTTCCCCGCACTTCTCGTCGCACAGCGCAAGGCGCGCCGCAGGTACACCCGCGCGCTGCGAGCGGATTAGGCGCGCGCCGCGTTGACCACGTCCTGGTACTGCGGGAACCGGGTGACGAACGAGCGCACGTAGGTGCACACGGGGATCGCGTGCCGGTTACGCGAGCGCAGGTCGTCGAGGACGCCGGAGACGAGCGCACGCGCGAAGCCCTGCTTGCCGAACTTCTCCATCACGACGGTGTGCAGCAGGATCACATCACCGTGGTCGGTGACCTCGTAGCCCTCGACGCCGATCAACTCGTCGCCCGACCACAGCTCGTACCGGTCGCGGACGGGGTTGTCGAACAAGCGCAACGACTCCGATAGCTCCATCGTGGGCGGCGGAACCTCGACCATGTCTGACATGAACACCTCCGTGACGTGATGCGTATCACTTCACCGTACGCCGAGACACCGACAAGTCGGCGCTGCCGACACGACCGTGTCCCGATCGATGCGTGTTTCTTGATCTCGAACTCGAAAACGCCGCTACTGTGGCCCCATGACCCTGGTCGCCCGCGGACTGTCGCGGACCTTCAAGCAGCACGTGGCCGTCGCCGACGCGACGCTCACCCTGACGCCGGGCCGGATCACCGGGCTCGTCGGCCCCAACGGCGCGGGCAAGACAACGCTCCTGCTCATGCTCGCGGGACTGCTCCGCCCGTCGTCGGGAGGCATCGAGCTCGACGGTGCGCCCATCGCCCCCGAAGCGCTCCGGCCCCGCGTCGGGTGGATGCCGGACGTGTTCGGTACGTGGGACTCGTTGACGCCCACCGAGATCCTGACCACGTTCGCGAAGCTGTACGGCGTACCGTCGGGCGAGGCCCGCACTCGAGCACACGCCCTGCTGGAGCGCGTGCACCTGAGCGAGTTCGCCGACCGGCCCGCGCAGGTGCTCTCGCGCGGGCAGAAGCAGCGGCTCGGCTTCGCTCGCGCCATGGTGCACCACCCGCCCGTGCTGCTGCTCGACGAGCCCGCGTCCGGGATGGACCCGCGGTCCCGGTTCGAGCTGCGGGACTCGTTGCGCGCCTTGGCCGGCAGCGGCGTCGCGGTGCTCGTGTCCTCGCACATCCTCTCCGAGCTCGCCGAGATGGTCGACGACGTGGTGATGATGGCCCGCGGCCGCACCGAGCCGCCGCCCGAATCGACGACCAGCACCTGGCGGATCCGGCTGCTCGGCGAACCCGCCGGCGGCGGGGTCCTCGTCTCCTTCGCAACCGAGGCGGAGGCCGCAGAGCACCTGCAGCAGGTCGTGGCCGACGGCACCGACGTCGTCGAATTCGCCCGCGCCACCAATGCTCTCGAGGACTCGTACTTCGCACTGGAGGCGGATCGCACATGAACGGATTCACCGCGTGGTGGCGCACCGTCGGCGTCCTGATCGGTCTCGAACTGCGGCAGCGCACCCGCGCCACCCGCTGGCGCGTCCTGCTGGGCGTGTTCTTCGGGTTCGTGAGCGTGGTCGTCTTCGGGTCGCTGTGGTTCGCCACGACGACCGGCGGCAGTGACCCGTACCAGGACTGGAGCGAGAACCTCTATCTCATCGTCCTGGGGCTCGTCGGCTTCCTCGGCCTCGTCATCTCGCCGACGATGACCGCAACCTCCATCAACGGCGACCGCAAGGACGCGACGCTCGCAGTCGTGCAGGCCACGCCCGCGACCGGCTTGCAACTGGCGACGGGCAAGCTCCTCGGTGCCTGGATCGCCTCCTGCGCCCTAGTCGTGGTCTCCGCGCCATATCTGATCTGGGCCGTCGCGGAGACGCCGTACCCGATCGGCTTCTCCCTCCTCGGTATCGTCGTGGTCGCTCTACTCTTCCTCGCGTACTGCGGTATCGGACTCGGTTTCTCCGCAGTGTTCTCCCGGCCTATCGGGTCCGCCGCTGTCACCCAACTGACGACCCTGTTCCTCCTCATCGGCCTGCCCGCGATCACCGCGATGCTCACCCCCGCAACGGTCTCCACGATGGAGGCCACCCAAACTCGCTTCGTCTACAACAACAACGACAGCACCGGCCGGTGCACGGAAGTGCGGAAGCAGGTCGAGGTCACCCACACCGAGAGGATCTGGTGGATCCTGTCCCCGAACCCCGCCGTCGTTTTCGCCGATGCGGCGGCACAGTCCGATCCCGGTCGGGACGCACGGGGGAACCGCCGCAGGTACGCCGACTACACCTCATCCCAGGGCGCTCCCGACGAGACTGCGCTCGCGACGCTCGCCGATCTGGTCTCCGATGTCCGCGTCGGGGCAGATCGGAACCACGACGAGACCTGCGCCGCGCGCTACGGAGACGACTACCCGTCCTACAGCAGAAGCTACGAGGACGATTCCCGGTACGTCGGCCACTCCTGGTACTGGGGCCTCCTGGCGAACCTGGCGCTGGGCGGGATCGGCCTGGCGATCGCGGCTCGCCGTCTTCGGGTCCCGGCCGGGAAGCTCCCGCGCGGCGTGCGCATCGCCTGACGGGGCGGAATTCATGCGTTACCCTCGGTAGCGCACACCATCGGGAGCTCGCCGCAGCGAGCTGAGAGGGCGCCTGTCGCGGGCGTCGACCGTACGAACCTGTCCGGGTAATGCCGGCGTAGGGAAGAGGAGTCCCGTATGCCTGTTTCGTCGTCCACACCTGTCTCCACCGTCACCGTCGGGCCGATCGAGGGTTCCGCCAAGCAGTACCGCACCGTCCCGGGCGTCGACGGTGACCTGCACGTCCCGTTCCGGCGCATCTCACTCACCAACGGCGATCACCACGACGTCTACGACACCTCCGGTCCGTACACGCAGTACACCGCCGAGGATCAGCTGCACGACCTGGCCGAGGGCCTGCCCAAGACCCGCGAGGGCTGGAGCAGGCCCGCCCCGGTCGACGGTGCCAGTACCCAACTCGCCTGGGCCCGTGCGGGAATCATCACCGACGAGATCCGGTTCGTCGCCGCCCGCGAGGGCATCGATCCGGAGAAGGTGCGCGAGGAGGTCGCAGCCGGTCGCGCGGTGATCCCCGCCAACCGCAAGCACCCCGAGCTCGAGCCCGCGATCATCGGCAAGGCCTTCGCGGTGAAGATCAATGCGAACATCGGCAACTCGGCCGTCACCAGCTCCATCGCGGAAGAGGTCGAGAAGATGGTGTGGGCCACCCGCTGGGGCGGCGACACCATCATGGACCTGTCCACCGGCAAGGACATCCACGAGACGCGCGAGTGGATCATGCGCAACGCGCCGGTCCCCGTCGGCACCGTGCCGATCTACCAGGCGCTGGAGAAGGTCAAGGGCGACCCGACCAAGCTGACCTGGGAGATCTTCCGGGAGACCGTGATCGAGCAGTGCGAGCAGGGCGTCGACTACATGACGGTGCACGCCGGCGTGCTGCTGCGCTACGTGCCGCTCGCAGCGAATCGCGTGACCGGCATCGTCAGCCGCGGTGGCTCGATCATGGCCGCGTGGTGCCTCGCGCATCACGAGGAGTCCTTCCTGTACACCAACTTCCGCGAGCTCTGCGAGATCCTGCGCGAGTACGACGTGACCTTCTCCCTGGGTGACGGTCTGCGCCCCGGGTCCATCGCCGACGCGAACGACGAAGCGCAGTTCGCGGAGCTGCGCACCCTGGGTGAGCTGACGAAGATCGCGAAATCCTATGGCGTGCAGGTGATGATCGAGGGACCCGGCCACGTGCCGATGCACAAGATCGTGGAGAACGTGCGGCTCGAGGAGGAGCTCTGCGAGGAGGCGCCGTTCTACACGCTCGGCCCGCTCGCCACCGACATCGCGCCGGCGTACGACCACATCACCTCGGCGATCGGCGCGGCCATCATCGCGCAGGCGGGCACGGCGATGCTCTGCTACGTCACACCCAAGGAGCACCTGGGCCTGCCCAACCGCGACGACGTGAAGACGGGCGTGATCACGTACAAGATCGCGGCGCACGCCGCCGATCTCGCCAAGGGGCACCCGGGGGCGCAGTCCCGCGACGACGAACTGTCCAAGGCCCGCTTCGAGTTCCGCTGGGTGGACCAGTTCAACCTGTCGCTGGACCCGGACACGGCACGCGAGTTCCACGACGAGACGCTGCCCGCGGAGCCGGCGAAGACGGCGCACTTCTGCTCGATGTGCGGCCCGAAGTTCTGCTCCATGCGGATCAGCGCCGACGTGCGCGCGTACGCCGAGGAGCACAACCTGGTCACGCAGGAGGACATCGACCGGCAGCTCGACAAGGAGATGGCGGCCAAATCGCAGCAGTTCGCCGACGCCGGTAACCGCGTGTACATCCCGCTGGAGACCGCGGCCCCGTGACGGAGGTCCGCGGGGTGATCGACGGCGAGCCCACAGTCGTGATCGTCGGCGCACCGTCGCGCCTGCCGACCGCGCCGCG
Source organism: Tsukamurella pseudospumae (assembly GCF_001575205.1). Classification (GTDB taxonomy): domain Bacteria; phylum Actinomycetota; class Actinomycetes; order Mycobacteriales; family Mycobacteriaceae; genus Tsukamurella; species Tsukamurella pseudospumae. The sequence continues at coordinate 141,007 of NZ_LSRE01000012.1, read as the reverse complement.
GGGCACGGCGCCGCACCGGGTCCTGACGATAGCGGGGTCGGATTCCGGTGGCGGCGCGGGCATTCAGGCCGACATGCGGACCTTCGCCACCTTGGGCCTGCACGCATGTGTGGCGATTACGGCGGTCACGGTGCAGAACAGCGTGGGCGTGCAGGATTTCCGCGGGATCGAGCCGGACATCGTCGGGGCCCAGATCCGTTCCGTCGCGGGCGACATCGGCGTCGAGGCCGCCAAGACCGGAATGCTCGCGTCCACCGCGATCATCGAGGCGGTCGCCGCGGCGGCGGATGCGGAGGGCATCGGCAACGGCCGTGCCACTCCCCTGGTGGTCGATCCGGTGGCCGCGTCGATGCACGGCGACCCCCTCCTCGCGACGGAGGCGCTGGACGCCCTGCGCTCCGAGCTGATCCCGCGCGCCACCGTCGTGACTCCCAATCTCGACGAGGTGCGCCTGATCACCGGCATCGACGTCGTCGACGGTGACACCCAGCGCCGGGCCGCCGACGCGTTGCTCGCGCTCGGTGCGCAGTGGGTCCTGGTCAAGGGCGGTCACCTGCGGGAGAGTCCGGACAGCCCGGACCTGCTCACTGACGGCGCGCAGTCCGTCGCGTTCACCGCGCCGCGAGTCCCCACCGGTCACGACCACGGGGCGGGTGACACCCTCGCCGCAGCGATCACGGCCGCGCTCGCGCACGGCCGCACGGTGCCCGCCGCCGTCGAGTTCGGCAAGGCCTGGGTCACCGAGGGCCTGCGCTGGGCGTACCCCCTCGGCGCAGGCCACGGCCCCGTCAACCCGCTCTGGTCGGTCGCCCCCGGCAATTGAACACCGTTATGGAGAGGAAACCCGCAGGTCGGATTCTCCATAACGGTGTTCAATTCGGTCAGACGCCGGCGGGGCGGAAGGGCTCACGCACCAGTCGCATGCCCGCCTCCGCCGGCGTGCGGTCTGCCTTGCGGTGATTGCAGTCCGCGCAGCACGCCACGAGGTTCGACCACGTGTTGCCGCCGCCCCTCGACCGCGGGAAGACGTGGTCGATCGTGGCGGCCCACGCACCGCAGCCGGCGTACTGGCACACGGAACCGTCGCGCCGCAGGATCTCCGACCGGCTCGCGTGATCGGCGGTGCGCCGGTAGGGAACCGTCGCGTACCGCACCAGCAGCAGCGACCTCGGCACCTCGATCTCGGTGCTCGGGGACCGCAGCACGCGCGGCGGATCGTGGGGCTCCAGCGCGTGCGCGACCTCGCGCAGCAGCATGCCCACGGCGTCCCGCCAGTGCACGACGTCGAGCGGGCTGTAGTCGGCGTTGAACACCCGCACCGGCGGTGCGGAAGCAGTCGCGTTCATCCCGCACCTCCTCTTCTCGACGTGCAAGAGTAGGCGCGGCCGCACCCCGGTTCAACGGAATTACTCGCAGCGCCACACCGCTACTGCAGCGGGTTCACCACCCGGACGTCAGGGAATCGGAGGAAGTCCCTGTCGTTCGAGTGGACCGTTGCCCGCTTCTCGATCGCGAGCGCCGCGATCTGCGCATCGGGCGTGAGATTCCCTGCGGCCTCGGCGGTTCTGAGCAGCCGCAGAGCCGTTCGGACGTGGTCTGCACCGGGGACGATACGACTGACCATCGGCCTGTCGAACCACTCGCCCACCACGTCCGCGGTGGCGTCGACCGTCATCGGGTTCTCGAGGATCCGTGGATTCGTCACGATGCGGACGAACCCGAAGATCGCCACATCGCACAGGCCCACCGGCTCATCCCCGTTCAGTGCCGCATCCCACCACCTTCGCGTGCGTTCGTGTTGCGGGTAGCCATCGATCACGGCGTACACCAGCAGATTCACGTCCGGAACGATCATCCGCGCTGCCGCCGCTCGACCAGCGCGGCGTCGTCGAGCTCATCGGCGAGGCGGTTGAGGTTCGCTCCGGTGATTTCGGGCCGCACCCGGGAACGGTGCACGGGCGTGCGATACACCTCGCCCGACGCCGGCGCGGTCCCCAGTGCTGAGCGCAGGGCATCGTTGACGATCTGCTTCATCGACGCACGCTCCCGGTGCATCGCCTCCGCGACGAGCTCCGCGACATCGGCGTCCAGTGTGATGGTCGTCCGCATGTCCACATCATAATGTCCGATTTCGATGGCATCAAGATGCTTAGTGGCTGTCATGACATCCCTCCCCTCTTCCATTGGACGCATCGGCCGACCGAACGGTTCCCGGCGCTACCCTGATGTCCATGCAGCACCTGCCCCTCCCCGGCACCGGCGAGACCCCGGTCCGGGTGATGACGATCGCCGGATCCGATTCCGGCGGGGCCGCCGGTCTCCAGTCGGACCTGCGCACCTTCGCGCTCGCGGGCGTGCACGGCACCTGCGCGATCACCGCCGTCACGGTGCAGAACAGCCTGGGCGTCACCGGTTTCCATCCGATCCCGCCCGTCACCGTCGCCGGCCAGATCCGGGCCGTGGTGGAGGACATCGGCGTCGGCGCGGTCAAGACGGGCATGCTCGCGACGGCGGAGATCATCGACGCCATCGCCGACACCGCGATCGACCTCGGCATCGGCGGGCGCCTCCCCGGCAGCGCCGACAGCGTCCCGTTCCTGGTCGACCCCGTCTGCGCCTCGCAGCACGGCGATCCGCTGCTCACCCCGGAAGCGCTGGACACGCTCCTACGCCGGCTGTTCCCGCTGGCCTGGATCGTCACGCCCAACCTCGACGAGGTGCGGCTCATCACCGGCATCGAGGTGGTCGACGAGGCCTCCCAGCGCGACGCCGCGCGCGCCCTGCACGCGCTCGGCCCGCGCTGGGCGCTGGTCAAGGGCGGGCACCTGCGCACCGCCGTCACCAGCACGGACATCCTGTACGACGGTGCCGAGTTCCTCGAGTTCGAGGCCCCGAGGCTCGACACGCGCCACGATCACGGCGCGGGCGACACGCTCGGGGCGGCCACCGTCTGCGCGCTCGCGCACGGCATGGACGTTCCCACCGCGATCGCCTTCGGCAAGGAATGGGTCACCAGGTCGCTCGCCGCCGCCTACCCCGTGGGCGCGGGACACGGCCCCGTCAACGCGTCGTGGCGTCTGCGCGAGCGGCTCTGAACCCGGACAGCCGGCTCAGTGCCCCCACCACCAGCGGCAGTGCCAGCACCACGATGATCAGCCGCAGGCTCTGCACCGTCGCGATCAGCGCCATGTTCGCCGTGGAACTGCCGGTGGCGCTGGCCACCACGGCGTTGATCCCGCCGGGTGTGGTCGCGAGGTAGGCGTCCGCCACCGACACCCCGGTCATGCGCGCGGCGGCGACCGCGAGGAGCGCCACGACCCCGCACAGCGCGACGATGCCGCCGGCGATCGCGGGCAGCAGGTGCGCCAGCCGGCGGAGCAGCCTGCGGTCGACCATCAGCCCCACCTCGAGCCCCACCACGATGAGCAGCAGCTCCTTGAACGCGCCCTGCGGCGCGAACCCGCGGGTGAGTTCCGCACCGCCGATCACGGCGGCCACCAGCATCGGACCGATCAGGCCGCCACCGGGCAGGTGGAGCCGGCGCCCGAGCCACATCCCGGCCAGTGCGAACACGATCGCCGTGGACAGGCCCGCCACCTGGTCGCCGCGTCCCACGATCTGCAGGTCGAGGGACCAGGCCTTCGCGGGCACCGTCGCCCCGCCCGCGAGGCCCACCGCCACGAAAGGCGCCGTGGCACTGACCAACAGCACCCGGGAGTACTGCATGACCCCGACCACGTCCTTGCGTGCGCCGAGCTCGTCGCACAGGGTGACGACCGCCGACGATCCGCCCGCCATGAGACCGAGTGTCGCCGTGCGCTGATCGAGATCGGCGACCCATCTGCTCAGCACCCAGGCGGCCCCGACCGACAGCACCACCGTGAGCACCGAGACCGCGAGGAAGGGCGCGAGCACCGGGCCGACGGCGCGCATCGCCTCGACGTTGAGATAGCCGCCCAGCATCACCCCGATGAAGGCCTGCGTCCACCGGGAGACCTCGGCGGGTACCGCCACCTCCCGCCCGATCGCGAGCCGCAGCACGGCACCGAGCAGTAGCGCCGCCAGCAGCGCGGGCGCCGGTACACCGATCCGGCCCATCGCCTCGGCGAGCAGCCAGGCCCCGGCCAGCACCGCCAGGTAACGCACGCCGCGCCGTCCGACGGTCCGCCGGACGCGCCCCGGTGCGGCGGCCGCCGGAGCGGAGGTCGGCGTGGTCGGCGGGGCGGTGCTCTCGACGGTCACCCCTTGTGTGTAGCACTGCGAATCACCCGGCGGCCAGAGCCGTGGGCGAACGTTCACGCGATGCTTACATCATCCCTGTGACCTGCGGCGTATCACGCAGCGAGTGAGTCATGCGTCACGCCGCGCGAGCAGCGCAACCGCCCCCGTCCACAGCGCCCCGACCACCACCAGGAGGTACAGGAAGGACACCGGTGCACCCCAGGGAAGACTCGTGAACAACACTCCCTGCAGGTTCTGCAGGTTGGAGAACGGCAGGAACGCGGCGGCGTCGTGGGTCTGCGGAATCTGACTGATCACGTTGTCGACCACGAACAGGTAGCCCAGCAACAGCGCGATCGCTCCTGCGCCGTTGCGCAGCGCGGCTCCGGTCGCCACCCCCAGAACCGTCGCGAACGCCACTGCGACGGGAAATGTGAGCAGCGTGGTGTCCCCCGCGCGGAACGCCGCGAACAGCGAACCGTGCGCGATCAGTCCGTACAGGACGGACCCGACGAGCAGCGCGAGGAGGTGCACGACGGCGCAGACCACCACGACGACCGAGGTCTTCGCGAGCAGTGCCACCCACCGGTTCGGCACGGCGAGGAAGGTCGTCCGGAGGGTGTTGAAACGGATCTCCGTGGTCACCGACAGCACGCCGATGATCGCGGCGAAGACGATCGAGATGCCCGGCACCCCGCCGAACCCGGTGAACGGCGCGAAGGCGATCACCCCCTCGTCCGATACCTCTTCGGAGCGAAGGATCGACCGCATGACGAGGGCGACGATCAGTGTGATGCCGAGCGAGAACACCGTCGACCCGATGAGCAGCCACCTGGTGGCCCGGACCGTCGTGAGCTTGACGAACTCGGCCCGTACGGCGCGCGCGATCATCCGATGCCTCCCATTCCCCGGTACTCCACGGCCGCACCGGTCAGCCGCATGAAGACCTGCTCGAGCGAGCTGGTCTGCGGCGCGAGCTCCGCGAGCGGCAGCCCCTCCGCGGCGGCGATCTCGCCCACCGCGTCGCTGGTCGCGCCGCGCACCGTCAGCACGGTGCGGCCGCCACCACCGGGAGCCGGCTCGGCCGCCGCGTCGACGGCGAAACCGCGGGAGGTCAGTGCGGTGGCGAGCTCGCGATCACGCGGGCTGCGCACGCGTACGGTGTGTTCCGAGTTCTGCGCGATGAAGTCGGCCATGGTGCCGTTCCACACGAGGTGCCCGCGGCCGACGATGACCACGTCGTCCGCGGTCAGCGCCATCTCGGCCAGGAGGTGACTGGAGACGAAGACGGTGCGTCCCTGCGCGGCGAGGGATTTCATGAACGTGCGCACCCAGACGATGCCCTCGGGGTCGAGCCCGTTGACCGGCTCGTCGAACAGCAGCACACCCGGATCCCCCAGCAGCGCACCGGCTATGCCGAGCCGCTGCGCCATGCCGAGCGAGAACCCGCCCGCCTTCTTCCGGGCGGCGTCGGTGAGCCCGACCGCGGCCAGGCACTCGTCAGCCCGGCCGGCGGGGATCCCGCTCGCGACGGCGAGCCAGCGCAGGTGATCGCGCGCGGAACGATTGGGGTGCACCCATTTCGCGTCGAGCAGGGCACCCACCTGCGTGAGCGGACGGTCCAGGGTCCGGTACTGCCTGCCCCCGATGGTGGCGGCACCGGCGGTGGGCCGGTCCAGCCCGAGGATGCACCGCATCGTCGTCGATTTGCCCGCGCCGTTCGGCCCGAGGAATCCGGTGACCCGGCCCGGGCGCACCGCGAACGACAGGTCGTTCACCGCCCGGACGGCACCATAGGTCTTGGTCAAACCTGCGACTTCGATCATGGATTCACGCTAGCAATGATCCGGCGAACCTGCCCGGAGGCCGCTCGGCATACACTCTCCACGATCGGACTCAGGGAGGAGCGCGATGGACGGGGACGCATCAGGGGCGCGGGCGGGGAGCACGTTCGGCCGGTACCGCCTGGTCCGGCTGCTGGGCCGCGGCGGGATGGGTGAGGTCTACCTCGCGCACGACACCACCAAGGACCGCGATGTCGCGCTCAAGCTGCTCCACGCGAGCGCCGCGCAGGATCCCGGCTTCCGCGAGCGCTTCACCCACGAGTCGCAGACCGCGGCACGGCTGTCCGATCCGCACGTCATCCCCATCCACGACTACGGCGAGATCGACGGCACGCTGTACCTCGACATGCGCCTGGTCGACGGCAGCAACCTCGCCGAGATCGTCGCCGCAGGCCCGCTTCCCGCGGAGCGCGCCGTCGACCTCATCACCCAGGTCGCCTCCGCGCTGGATTCGGCCCACCTGCAGGGCCTCGTGCACCGCGACGTGAAGCCGGCCAACATCCAGGTCACCCCGTCCGGCTTCGCCTACCTCCTCGACTTCGGGCTCGTCGTGACCGGCGACGCCGACCGCCTCACCTCCGCCGGGTTGTTCGTCGGCTCGCAGGCCTACGCCGCGCCGGAGCGGTTCGACGGTGGCGGCGCCACCCCGGCCGGGGACGTCTACTCGCTGGCGTGCGTGCTCTACGAGTTGCTGGTCGGCCGGCCCCCGTTCGCCGCGAGCTCCATCTCCGAGATGATGCGGCACCACCTGCTCTCGGCGCCGCCCCGCCCATCGGTCGACGCACCGCAGCAGCTGCCGGCGACCCTCGACGCCGTGGTCGCCAAGGGCATGGCCAAAGCCCCGGAGAACCGGTACGCGACCTGCGGTTCGCTCGCCCGGGCCGCCGCCTCCGCCCTGCAGGGCACGGCGCAGAGCTGGGGCACCACGACGACGGTGCCGTCGGCGCCGCGCCCGGCGCCACCGTCCTCCGTGCCACCTCCGACGCAGGTCTCCTCCCCCCACAGCGCGCCCGGGTCGAGCGGCGGGCCGCGCTATGTCACGCCGAGCTACGCGCCCCCGGCGTCGTACCCGCCCGCGCCCGCCGCACCGCCGCAGCGGAGACGGTCCGTGGTGCCCGCGCTCGTGATCGCCGCCGTGGTCCTGGTCGTGGCCCTCGTCGCCGCCGTGGCCGTACTGCTCACCTCCGGCGGGCGCAGTTCCTCGCCGACCACCGCCGCGGCATCCACCTCGTCGTCCGTCGAGACCACGACGAGCGCGGCACCGTCGACCACCCCGACGGTCACGAAGGCCGTCCAGCCCGCCAACACCACTATCTGCACGCCCGGCACGGGCGACGCCTTCACCTCGGTCGCGGCCGACAAGGGCAGCGGCGTCGCCGGCGAGCCCTACACCTCGTGCGAGTTCGCCGGCGCGATCGTCGCCGCGTACCGCGCCCGCTTCACGGCGCCGCAGTCCGGGACCGTGGCGGCGGTCAGTCCCCGCGCGCCGGACCTCGGCACCATCTCGATGTCGTGCACCGGCGCGTCCAACATCGTGACCTGCCGGGGAGGGAACAATGCAATCGTCTATATCTACTAGGGCCGCAGCGCTGTTCGTGGTCGCCCTGAGCGCGACGGCCTGCACGATCGGGGACGACGGTGCCGCCGCCCCGTCGTCCGCGAGCTCGACGGCGGCCCCGGCCCCGGCCGCGGCCGGCCCGGGAGGTCCGGCACCGACACAGCGCGCCGATCCGCTGCAGGCGGCGCTGGACCGCGCCGTCGAAGGGATCCCCGGCAGGGCTAGCATCGCCGTCGCGGCCGGCGACCGGGTGGTGACCGCGGGCAATTCCGCCGGGCTCCCGGCGTGGTCGACCTCCAAGGTGCCGCTGGTGATGGCTGCCCTCGAGCGGTCCGGGCAGCAACGGGCCACGGACCGGATGCGCGCCGCGATCACGCAGTCCGACAACGACGCCGCGGAAGCGATCTGGGATTCCCTCGGCACCCCGGCGCAGGCCGGTGCGGCGGTGCAAAATGTCCTCCGCGAGGGCCGTGACACGCAGACCAGGGTGCAGACCGAACCGGTGCGCCCGCCGTTCTCCGCCTTCGGCCAGACACTCTGGACCGACGGTGCCGCAGCGCAATTCGCCGCCCGGATCCCGTGCTCCCCCGCGGGGCTCACCACCCTCGGACTCATGCAACAGGTCGCGGGTAACCAGCAGTGGGGCCTCTACGGGTTGCGCGGCGCGCAGCCGGTCGGCGTCAAGGGCGGGTGGGGCCCGGGCACCGACGGCGCCTACGTCGTACGGCAGCTCGCCGTCGTCCGGACCGAGCGCGGCAGTACGGGCGTCATGCTGTCGGTCCGCCCGGCCGACGGTGCCCTCGCCTCCGGGGAGGCCGCGCTCACCATACTCGCGAACGCGGTCCGCACACAGCTCCGAACCCTCCCCGCGGCCCCCTGCTGACCTCTCCTCGTTCGGACTACACGGACGAATCGGGCATGCGATGATGGATCTTCCCTCTCGTCCGCCCGGAGATCGCAGATGACCGCCCACGGCACGCTCGACAGCGACACGACCCGGGCAGCCCTCCGCACCATTCGTACGCGCACGGAACTTCCAGTGTCCTTCGTCGGCCTGGTCGACGACGACAGGCTCGTCCTGCGCGGCGGCATCGGCCTGCGCACGCCCGCGCTCAGCGGGCTGCCCGTCGCGCGCGGCGCCGGCGTCGGCGGCCACGTCCTGCGCACCGGGCGCCCCACCGCGGTCGCCGATTACGGCACCGCCGGGATCACCCAGCACTACCACGCGCAGGTCCACGCGGAGGGGCTGCGGGCGATGGTCGCGGTGCCGCTGGCCGTGAACGGCGTCGTCCGAGCCGTGTTCTACGCCGCGGACCGGCGCGAGTCCACCTTCGGCGACGCCGTGCTCGGCGCGGTGGCGCGCACGGTTCGCGACCTGGCGTACGAGCTGCGCGTCCGCGACGAGGTCGAGCGTCGAGTACGGTTCGCCGAGGCCGCGGCGGCCGAGCGCAGCGCGCTGGGCGGGGTCGACCGCGAACTTCTGCGGGAGGTCTTCTCCGAGCTCCGAGCGCTCGCCGGGGAGATCTCCGACGGTGCCGTCCGCTCCCGTCTCGAATCCGCATGCGGCCGGATCACCGACTTCGGCCGCGGGTCCGACGGTGCCGCGCCCGCCACCGCGCCCCCGCGCGCCCTCACCGTCCGGGAGCTCGACGTCCTCGCCCATGTGGCCCTCGGCTGCACCAACAGTGAGGTGGCGCAGCGCCTCTCGATCGGCGCCGAGACCGTGAAGGCCTACCTGCGCAGCGCCGCGCAGAAGCTGGGCACGCGCACGCGGTTCGAGTCGGTCACCCGTGCCCGCAGCCTCGGGCTCCTGCCGTAGCGCGGCGCACCGTCGGACCTTCTACCCCCTTTCGGGGGTACCCGGCGTGTGACCCGCATCACTACCGTTCGGGAGGTCCACAGACCCCCGAGGAGCACACGTGAGCGCACCCGAACTCCCCGCCGTCCCCAAGCCCCGGCTCCGCCGGGTGGCGATGGCCAGCTCGATCGGCACCACGATCGAGTTCTACGACTTCTTCATCTACGGCACCGCCGCCGCGCTGGTGTTCCCGACCATCTTCTTCTCCGACATGTCGCCCGCCGTGGCGACCCTGGCGTCGTTCGCCACCTTCGCCGTGGCCTTCTTCGCCCGCCCGGTCGGCGCGATCCTGTTCGGCCACTTCGGTGACCTGATCGGCCGCAAGCGCACGCTGGTGTGGACGCTCCTGATCATGGGAGCCGCCACCGTCGCGATCGGCCTGCTACCCGGCAGCGAGACCGGCGTCTTCGGCCTGTTCCCGGACGGCATCGGCACGCTCGCGCCGATCCTGCTCGTGGTCATGCGCTTCCTGCAGGGCTTCGCCGTCGGCGGCGAGTGGGCCGGCGCGACGCTGCTCACCGCGGAGTACGCCCCGAAGGGCAAGCGCGGCCTGTACGCGATGTTCCCGCAGCTGGGCCCCGCCTTCGCGTTCTTCCTCTCCAGCGGCACCTTCCTCATCTTCACGCTGGTCGCCGGCGACACCAAGGACGCCGACAGCGCGTTCATGACCATCGGCTGGCGCATCCCGTTCCTGATGTCCGCTCTGCTGGTGCTGGTCGGCCTGTGGGTGCGGCTGTCGGTCGAGGAGACGCCGGTCTTCACCGAGGTGCGCAAGCGCGCGCTGTCCGAGATCAACCGCACGCGGCTGCCCTTCCTGGACGCGATCCGCTTCCAGTGGAAGGAGATCCTCATCGCGGGCGGCGCGCTCGCCAGCCTGTTCTCGCTGTTCTACATGGGCACCGCGTTCCTGACGAACTACGCCACCAAGAACCTCGGTTTCCCGCGCACCACCGTGCTGGCGATGGGCATGGTCGCGGCGGTCTTCTTCGGAATCTCGATCGCGGCGTCCGCGGTGTACTCGGACCGGATCGGCCGCCGCAAGGTGATCATGACCTCCTGCGCGCTGGCCGTGGTGTGGGCGCTGGTCCTGTTCCCGATCCTGGACACCGAGTCCCTGCCGATGTACGCCCTCGGTCTGATCGGGACGCTCATCATCTTCGGCATCGCCTACGGTCCGGCCGGCGCCGCGCTGCCCGAGCTGTTCCATGAGCGGTACCGGTACACCGGTGCGGGCCTGGGCTACAACCTCGCGGGCATCTTCGGCGGCGCGATCCCGCCGCTGCTCGCCGCCCAGCTCGTGGCCGACGGCAAGGTGCTGTGGGTGGGCATCATGCTCGCAGCGCTGTCCGCGGTGAGCGTGTTCTGCTGCTACCTCATGGTCGAGACCAAGGACAACGACATCGTCGAGGCCTCCGGCGACCGGGACGACGCGCCCGAGGGCGAGGATCTCGCGGCCGTGTGACCGATCAGTGCGGGCGGGCCCCGCCGAGGAGCAGGTTCGTGACCACACGGGCGCTCTCGGCGGGGCTCGCCACGTCCACCTCGCTCACCATCGCGGCGACCGCGCCCAGCATGTAGCCGAGCCACGCCTCGGCGGCGACGGCGATGTCGATGTCGACGGTGTCCTCGATCAGGCCGGCCGCAGCGCCGGCGGCCAGGATCGCGGCGTACCGGTCGGTGCCCTCGCGATAGAGCCGCAGGTAGTCGTCGAAGGCCTCGGCGTCGACGCCCGGCACCTCGAAGGTGAGGAAGCGGAATTCGTCCAGCCGGGCCGCGATGTCCTGCAGCGCACCGGTGTTGACCGCGAGGATCGCCTCGTACAGCGCGCGGGCGGTCAACGGCTCGTCGAAGGTCGCGGCCGCATCCTCGAGCCGTCCGAGAAGTAGCGTCCTATTCCGGTCGATGAGAACCGACAGCATGTGTCGCTTGCTGTCGAAGTAGTTGTAGAAGGTGCCGTGGCTGACGCCCGCGCGCTCGGTGATCTCCTTGACCCCGACCTCGGCGTAGCCGTTCTCGACGAACTCGCCGATCGCCGCGTCCAACAGCTCCGCGGCTCGTCCTCCCGCTCCGTCCCCGCTCAGTGACCGTGCCTCGCGCGGGGCCGACTCGTCGCCGGAGGGCAGCGGCTCGGCCCTCAGGGCCTCGCGCGCACCGTCGGAGACCAGACCGCTCGCCGACATCCGGACCGCCACGCGCACGTACGCCTGCCGACGTCCGGGATCGGCATCGCCGTTGAGCGCCATGACCAGTCCCGGCACGCCGAGCGCGGGGAGTAGCCGCCCCAACTCGACGGTCTCCGACTCCGGATTGTCGGTGCGGGTCACGATCCACCCGCGATCGCGCGCGTGCGCGAGCGCCCGCCCCATCATCGCGTCGAAGGTCTGATACAGACCGCGGATCCGGTAGCGCAGTTCCTCGTCGACGGTGCCCGCCTGCACCATCACGACCTTGAGGATGTCGGGCCGCGCGTCGACGAGATGGAACAGCCTCTGGCTCAGGGCCTCCACCATCGCCTCGGAGGCTGCGAGGTCGCCCGTCGCGGTCGTCTCGATCACCTCGTCGGGCGAGATCGCCGTCATCAGTTCGTCCACGGAGCGATCGAAGACGAGGTCGAGCAGCTCGCGTTTGCCGTCGACGTAGCGGTACAGGGTGCCCTGTCCCATACCCGCGCGTTTCGCGATGTCGGCGACGGAGGACTGCTCGTAGCCCAACTCCGCGAACACCGCGAACGCCGCGTCGGTCAGCTCGTCCCGGCGCCGCTCCGCAAGGCCGGCCGAGGGCGGCCGGCCGCGGCGGGGCTTGGACCCGTCGCGGACTTCCGACTCCGGTTCCGACATGGTTGAAGACTCTAGCGTGACGGGTTCACCCGGCGCGCACGCCACTCTGCAATCTCAACCCCCATGGCCGTCGTCGGCCCCGTGATCCCCAGGACCTCGCACGCCACGTCCCGCCACGCGGCCGTCGCTCGCAGCTCACCGAGCAACGCGACCGTCGAGATGTCGGTGCGCCGGCCGAGGGCATGGGCCTCCTGCAGCATCTGGCCCTCGAACTTGTCGAAGAAGCCGCCGGCCGGCAGGGTCGCGGTGATGACCGCGTCGCGCGCGGTCCGCGGCGTCACGGTGATCTCACCCTCGTGGATGTGCCAGCCGACCACCTTGTCGATGTACTCGGCGAGGTCCTCGGAGGTCATGAGGTCCGGGCGGCCGATGAATCCCGCCTGCACCGCGAGACGGTGCACCTGCTCGTGCTCGCCGCGCAGCAGGGCCGTGAACAGCTCCTGCTCGAACTCGTGATCGGCGGGGCTCAGGTGCACCGTCATGCCGAAGTCGACGAAGCCCGCCCTCCCGTCCGCGAGCACGATCACGTTGCCGGGGTGCGGATCCGCGCAGAAACGCCCCGTCCGATACATCTCACCGCAGTAGAACCGGTAGATCGCCTCCCCGAGCCGGTTCCGAACGGCCGGGTCGTCGTCAAGGGCCTCAGCGAAGGGCTTCCCGTCGAGGAACTCGGTGACCAGCACCCGGTCGGTACACAGCTCGTCGACGGGTTGCGGCACGGCGATCGACGGATGTCCGGCGAACAGGTCCGCGAAGTAGCGGTGGTGGTCGAGCTCGGCGACGAAGTCGAGCTCTGCCATCACCTGCCGCGAGATCTCCTCCGACAGTTTCTCCGCGTTGGACGCGGGGATGTACTTGCCGAGCACCTTCATCAGCAGGCGCATGTTCTTCAGGTCCGCCCGGACCATGGCCTGGACGCGGGGGTACTGGATCTTGATCGCCACGGCGCGCCCGTCGTCGAGCACACCGCGATACACCTGGCCGATCGACGCGGCCGCGATCGGACCCTCGAGCGAGACGATCCGGCCGCGGCGCTCGCCGAGCTGATGATCCAGGAGTTTCATCATCTCGGCGTCGGTCCACCGCGGCGCCGATCGGAACAACGGTTGCAGCCGCTGCGCGAACTCATCGCGCGCCGCGCCACTCGTGATGCCGATGTCGATCACCGCGAGCAGCTGGCCGAGCTTCATCGCGGCGCCGCGCATCCCGCCGAGCACCGTCACCAGGTCGTCGGCGAGGGCCAGGATCATCGCATCGCGCGCGTCCCGGTCCGCCTGCTCGTCGCGGAATCTGGAGGCGACCATCGTGCCCGCCGTGCGCGCCGCGTGGCGGACGGCGACACCACCGATCTGGGCACCGCGCCGCACCCTCCCTGTCGCAGCGGCCGATTCGGTGTCGAGAGGCTCCCCGCGTTCACGCCGTGCCACGGCCGGCCCCCACCCCGAGTCGCCCCGCGGTCGGAGACGCTCCACTGCCACGACCACCGCTCGCCCCGGTTCCCAGCCGCCCTTCCACCGGGGATGACGCCCTCGCCCATCGCCGCTGGGGGATCCGCCCGGCCCCGCGCGCGAGGAGCCCGGCCTCGACGGCCAGCCGCATCGCCGTCGCCATCGCCTCCGGTTCGGCCGCCCGAGTCACCGCCGATGCGAGAAGCACTGCGTCGCAACCGAGTTCCATCGCCAGGGCCGCATCGCTCGCGGTGCCGATCCCCGCGTCGAGGATCACGGGGACCTCGCTCTGCGCCACGATCATCTCGATGTTGTGCGGGTTGAGGATCCCCAGCCCGGTGCCGATCGGCGCCCCCGCGGGCATCACCGCGGCGCAGCCGACGTCCGCGAGGCGGCGCGCCAGGATCGGGTCGTCGTTGGTGTAGGGCAGCACGGTGAAGCCGTCGGCCACCAGCTCCTCGGCGGCCTCCACCAGCGCGACCGCGTCGGGCAGCAGGGTCTCGTCGTCGCCGATCACCTCGAGTTTGATCCAGTCGGTGTGCAGCGCCTCCCGCGCCAGTCGCGCGGTGAGGACCGCCTCGGCCGCGCCCAGGCAGCCGGCGGTGTTCGGCAACGGCACGATGCCGAGCTCACGGATGAGGTCGAGGACCCCGCCGCCCTCCGCCAGGCTGGTACGGCGCAGCGAGACCGTGGTCATCTCGGTCCCCGAGGCGACGAGCGCCGCCCGGAGGTGATCCAGGTTGGCGCTACCGCCGGTGCCCGTGATGAGCCGCGAGCCGAAGGCGCGGCCACCGATCACCAGCGGCTCGACGGGCGGGGTGCTCGGCGCCGTGTCAGCCACCCTGGACCGCCGTGAGCACCTCGACATCGGCGTACGCCGGCAGGGCCTCGTCCCACCGCGACCGCGGGTGGACGGCGCCGTTCACCGCGATCGCGACGCCCTTGTCGGGCAGCCCGAGCTGCTCGAGCAGCGACTCCGCGGACGTCCCGTCGAGGACCTGCCGGTCCTCGCCGTTCACCGTCAGCTCCATGCGTGCACCTCCTGGTCGAGAACCATATCCGCCGCGCGCGCCCCGGTGACGGGAGCGAGCAGGATGCCGTTGCGGCCGTGTCCGGTGGCGGCGAAGACGCGCCCGCCGACCGGCGCGATCACGGGTACATTGTCCGCCGTCGTGGGGCGCAAGCCCGCGGTGACCTCGAGCAGGTCGTACTCGCGGAGGAAGGGCAGCACCGTGAACGCGTCGTCGAGCAGGTCCACCACCGGGCCGACGCGGGGCGCGAGGTCGCGGTCGTTCTCGTACTGGGTGGCCCCGACGACCACGCCGTCGGGGCGCGGCACCACGTACACCTGCCGGCCGTGCACGCGGGCCCGGACGGTCACCGTCGGCGGGGGCAGACAGGACGGGCCGCACCGCAGCCGCACCACCTCCCCCTTGACGGGGCGGACCTTCAGGTCCGCAGCCAGGGCCCCGGAAGCCGAACCCGCACAGACGATCACGGCATCGCCGCCCAGGTCCTCCAGGCCCGACGGTCCGCCGACGGCGTCCGCCCGGAACGCGACCCCGGCGTCGGCGCAGGCCGCCGACAGGGCGCGGTGCACGAGGCGGTTGTCGACGGCGATCTCCCGCGGTGCCGTCGCGGCGGCCCGGATCCGCGGGGCCGCACCGGGCACCGTCCGGATCGCGACCGACGGGCGCAGCGGCCCGAACAACTCGTCGTCGCCGACGGCGGCCGTGACGGTCGCGAGGTCGGCGGCGTCCCCGTCGTCCATCGCCAGCCAGACGGTGCCGCGGGCGGTGATCAGCGGACCGTCGGCGTAGGGCTGGAGGGCTGCTGCGAAATCGGCCCACAGTCCGAGGGATTCGACGCCGAGGGCGTACAGCTCCTCCTCCCCCGGCCACGCTTCCGAGTACGGGGCGATCATGCCGCCCGCGACCCAGGACGCCCCGGAACCGGGCTCCGGATCGACGACGGTGACGGCGCACCCCCGGCGCGCCAGCGACCACGCCACAGTGAGGCCGACGGTTCCGCCGCCCACGACCGACACGCTCTTGTTCATCCGCACGGGATCCTTCCTTCGCCGGCATTACCCGGATCAGGTCTGACGGTCAGGGGCGGCGCGTGCCCCACTCTCAGCCCCGCGACCTCGGGACTCCCGTGTGTACGTCCGCCACCCTACTCCCGGCGCCTAGGGTTGGGGCATGGTCTCCCCACGCGAGCGGCTCGCCTCCTCCTCCCTGTACCTGTGCACCGACGCACGTCGCGAGCGCGGAGACCTGGCGGAGTTCGTGGCGGCGGCGCTGCGCGGCGGCGTCGACATCGTGCAACTCCGCGACAAGGGCTCGGCGGGTGAACGCGAGTTCGGAGCGCTCGAGGCTGCGCAGGAGATCGAGATCGTGGCGCAGCTGCGGGAGATCGCCCACGAGCACGGCGCGCTGATCGCGGTGAACGACCGCGCCGACATCGCGCTCGGTGCCCGTGCCGACGTGCTGCACCTGGGCCAGGACGACCTGCCGGTTCCCGTCGCGCGCGCGATCGTGGGACCGGACGTCGTCATCGGCCGGTCGACGCACGACGCCGCGCAGGCCCGGTCCGCGGCGGTCGAGGACGGCGTCGACTACTTCTGCACCGGCCCGTGCTGGCCGACCCCCACCAAGCCCGGCCGGTTCGCGCCGGGCCTGCCGCTGGTCCGCGAGACGGCGGCCGCCGCTCCCGCGCGAAGGTGGTTCGCCATCGGCGGCATCGACCTCGAGCGCGTACCGGAGGTGACCGCCGCGGGCGCGAACGCGATCGTCGTGGTCCGCGCCATCACCGCCGCTGCGGACCCCGAGGCCGCCGCCCGCGCCCTCAAGGCCGCCCTCGGCTGATCGCTCACGGACAATTTCGTTCGGGGTGGGAGATCGGGCGTTCCGTGGGGGGGACTCGGCACCGCGTGGGCCACGGTATGCGACATCTTTCGAAGCGTTCTGCGACGGGATCGGCCCGATTCGTCGCAGAACGCTTCGAAAGATGTTGAGTGGCGACGCCACGCCGGCGCGCACCGGGCAAGGTTCGACAGCCACGGCCTCACACCCGCCGTCTCAGCAGCAGCGGTATTCGCGCCCTGCATAACGCTCCGAAGAAGCAGGCCACTGAGCTGCGCAAACATGGGCATACAGCCCGCGTATGACTGCGCGCAAAGACACTCCACGCCGACTGGAGGAGGCGGGGCGGCTACTCGCCGGCGAGAGCGCGGACCTGGACCTGCAGTTCCGGCCAGGCGGTGGCGAAGGCCGGATGCAGTTTGCGGTCGGTGACGGAGCCCAGTGCGACCCACTCGAGGGCGGTGGACTCCTCGTTCGGCACCAGCTCGCGCGGCTCGACGAGACGGGCCAGCACCGTCGTATAGGTCCACCCGACGGCGGAGCGGGCGGTGACCACCTCGGACAGCACCTCCAGAGAAGTGGGCGGCAGGCCCGTCTCCTCGAAGGCCTCGCGGAGTGCTGCGTCGGCGGCGGACTCGTGCGAGTCGCGCGCGCCGCCGGGCAGCGCCCACGTGCCGCCCTGATGACTCCACCACGCTCGGTGCTGCAGTAACACGCTGCTCTCGTCGGGCGACAGAGCCAACAGACCCGCCGCGCCGAACCGGCCCCAGAACCGGGAACCGTCCGGGTCGCGCACCCAGCCGTTCCCGTCACCCAACATGCACCCCACCGTAGCCGACGAACCGCGGACTCGGGCGAGGACAAAGCGCGTCATGCGCGCCGATCCAGTGGGGTCGCGCGATAGGGTCGAAGCACGTTGTCCGTAGTGGCCCGACCTCGGCCGGAGGGTGAACTTCAGGAAGGAGCAGACGGTGACAGCCCAGGCGTCGAAGAATCGGCAGCTGTCGTCCCTGCGCCTCCGATCCTTCCCCGAGTCATCGGTTTTCGGCGAGCTCCGTGAGTTCTTCACCTCCAGCCCCGGCAAGCTCGTGTCGATGACCCTGGTGCTCATCACCATGTGCCTGTTCACCGGATGGTTCACCTCGGCCGTGCAGCTTTCGCGCACCGAGGTGCTGCAGCAGAACCTCGCCGACTACGAGCCGCGCGCCCACGCCGCCCAGGTGCTCTACAGCTCTCTGTCCGCGGCGAACGAGTCCGCGAACGCGGCCTTCGTCGCCGGCGGCCTCCCGTCCGACGAGATCCAGAGCAGCTACAGCCTCGCCGTCGCCACCGCGGGCAAGGCGCTCATCACCTCCGCCACCAGCCTGCCGCCCGAGGACGGGCGCGCGCACGGCAACCTCGACACCATCGCGATGAACCTCCCCGTGTACACCGGCCTCGTCGAGACGGCCCGCACCAACAACCGGCTCGACAACTCGGTGGCGGCGGCCTATCTCGCGACCGCCTCGACCCTCATGCAGGACACCCTCCTGCCGGCCGCGGAGAGCTTCTACCGCGAGGAGACGGAGAACCTCCGAGACACGCACGCGAAGTTCGCCTCGCCGCCCTGGGCCGTGTTCGGTGTGCTCGGGATCGCGCTCGCATCGTTGCTGCTCACACACGAATACCTCGCACGCCGCACCCAGCGCCGGATCAATCGCGGGCTGGTCGTCGCTGCGGCGGCGCTCACCATCGCCCTGACATGGGTGGCGGTCGCGGGCCTCGCATCGTCGACCTACTCCCTGCGCGCCGAGCAGCGCGGCACCGCAGCGGTGGACGCGCTGTCGCAGGCCCGGACCCTCACCCAGAAGGCGCGCTCGATGGAGACCATGGCGCTCGTGCAGCGCGGCGCCGGACGAGGTGTACCACCGAGCGCCTTCGCCGAGACCCTGCAGCAGGCGCAGTCCGAGCTCGAGTCGCTGGGTACGCCCGACGCCGAGATCTCCGCGGCGGTCGAGGCCGCCAGGGCCGACGCCGCGCACTGGATCTCCGCGCACCAACAGATCGCCGCGCGGGAGGCCACGGGCGACTACCTGGGCGCGACGCGGCTCGCCATCGGCTCGGACCCCGGCTCCGCGGCCGTGGCCTACCGCTCGCTCGACGAGCACCTCACCGCTGCGATCGACCGGGCCCGAACCCTGTACCGGGACAACGTCAACACGGCACGCTTCGCCATCGCGTTCTCCGGCCCCAGCGCCTTCGTGCTGTGCGTGCTGGCGGCGGCGGGCGTCGCCGCCGGCTTCTACCCCCGGGTGAGGGAGTACCGATGATGCGCAGGCTGCTCGGCGGAATCGCCCTCGGCACGGCCGTCGCCCTCGCGTCGACGGGGTGCGTGGTATCGGCTCCCGAGGCCCCGGGCGACGCGGTCACGGCGTACTCCCAGCCGGTGCCGGGTTCCGGGTCGGTCGTCCCCACCGACGCCCCGATCCCCGCCGAGGTGTCCATGTGCCCCGGTACCCTGGCACCGTCGGGCCTGCCGCCCGCGGGCCAGATGGTCCCCGGCACCACGATGGCGACCATCCACGATCGCGGCCGGCTCATCGTCGGCATCGACATCGGGTCGAACCTGCTGTCCTTCCGCGATCCGATCACGGGCGAGATCAAGGGTTTCGACGCCGACATCGCGCACCAGATCGCCGCCGCGATCTTCGGCGACCCGAACCGGATCCACTTCCGGATCCTCTCGACCGCGGATCGCCAGAAGGCACTCGAGGACGGCACCGTCGACATCGTGGTCAAGACCATGTCCGCGACCTGCGACCGCGCCAGGACGGTGGCCTTCTCCGCCACCTACTTCATCGCGCAGCAGCGGATCCTCGCGCCGCGCGGCGCTCCGATCAACACGGTCGGCGACCTGTCCGGGCGGCGGGTGTGCGAGGTGCGCGGCACCACCTCGCTCGACCGGGTGCGGCGACTCGTGCCGAGCGCGAGCGTGGTCGCCGCGGATTCGTGGTCGGACTGCCTGGTGATGCTGCAGCAGTCGCAGGTCGACGCCGTCTCGACCGACGACGCCATCCTCGCCGGGCTGGGGCAGCAGGACCCGAACCTGACGCTGACGGGGCCGTCCATGGGCCTCGAGTACTACGCCGTCGGGATCGGGAAGAACCGACCGGACCTCGTACGTTTCATCAATGGGGTGCTGCTGCGGATGGCCTTCGACGGCACGTGGATGCGCCTCTACAACCAGTGGTTCGCGCCGTCGCTGGGCCAGGTGTGGTCGGCGCCCGCGGCCAGGTACGAGGGGTAGGTGAGCACGATGAGCGACGAGGCCGAGGAGGCGGAGCGCACGCAGGCGCAGGTCGTCGTGTTCGACGAGGACGACGAGGGCCCGGGCACCGTCGGCGCTCCGATGGACGGGCTGCTGGACGACGAGGACGAGGGCACCGTCGGGGCACCGATGGAGGGGTTGTTCGACACCGAGCCCCCGCCCGTCGGCACCCAGGTGACGACGGTGCCGCCCCCGGCCCCGGCGGTCCAGACCGAGGCGACGCCGCGGTTCGGGAACGGACCCGTCCGCGCAGCGAGCACGACGCGCGTCGCGGCCCGCCGCCGCGTGGGCGGCGGCCTCGTCGAGATCCCCCGGATCACCGAGGTCGACCCGTCCGAGGCGATCCGGACCAACCCGATCATCGCCGAGGGCAAACGGTACTGCTGGAACTGCCGCAAGCCCGTCGGCCGCGCCCACGACGGCGAGCCCGGCGCACTGATCGGCACCTGCCCGCACTGCGGGGCCCGGTTCTCGTTCGAGCCCGCGCTCAAGCCCGGCGACATCGTGGCGGACCAGTACGAGATCCAGGGCGCGATCGCGCACGGCGGCATGGGATGGATCTACCTCGCGACCGACCTCAACGTGGTGGACCGGCCCGTCGTGCTCAAGGGCCTGCTCAATTCCGGCGACGCCCAGGCGCAGGCGGTCGCGGTCTCCGAGCGCCGGTTCCTCGCCGAGATGACGCACCCGTCGATCGTGAAGATCTACAACTTCGTCGAGCATCCCGATCCGGACGGCACCCGGATCGGCTACATCGTGATGGAGTACGTGCCGGGCAAGACCGTCAAGGACATCCTGTCGGAGGCGGAAGCGGGCGACGGTCCGCCGTCCGCGGCGCGGGTGGAGGTCGAGCAGGCGATCGCGTACATCCTCGAGGTGCTCCCCGCCCTCGGCTACCTGCACAGCCTCGGCCTCGCCTACAACGACCTCAAGCCGGACAACATCATGATCAGCGAGGAGGACGTCAAGCTCATCGACCTCGGCGCCGTCGCCCCGCTCGGCGGCTACGGCTACATCTACGGCACGCCCGGCTTCCAAGCGCCGGAGATCGCCAAGACCGGGCCGTCGATCGCCTCCGACATCTACACGGTGGGCCGCACCCTCGCGGTCCTGGTCGCCGACGTGCCGATGGAGAAGGGCCGGTACGTCGACGGTCTGCCCTCCCCCACCGAGGATCCGACCCTCGCGCAGTACAACTCGCTGTACCGGCTGCTGGTGAAGGCGACGGCGGAGAACCCGGACGAGCGGTTCTCCTCGGCGGCCGAGCTCACCGATCAGCTGCTGGGTGTGCTGCGGGAGTGCCTGTCCACCAAGTCGGGTGAGCCTCGGCCGGGCCTGTCCGTGGTGTTCACGCCGCAGCGCTCGACCTTCGGCGTGGAGCTGATGCTGCGCGCCGTCGACCCCGACCCCGAGGTGCACGACGACCGGCTCCGCGCCCCGGAAGTACTGGCCGCACTGCCGATCCCGATCGCGAACCCCGCCGACCCCGCAGCGAGCGTCCTCGCGCTGACGATGCGCAGCGATCCCACCCAGATCCTCGACTCGCTCGCCGAGCTGCGCGAGGCGATGGCGGGCACGGTCGAGATCGATCTGGCCGAGGCGCGCGCACACCTGGAGTTGGGCGAGGTCGACGCCGCGACCACGCTGCTCGACTCGCTGGCTGCGCGCGAGCCGCACCGCTGGCAGGTCACCTGGTACCGCGCCGAGACCGCGCTCATGCAGGGCGACTACGCGGCGGCCTACGACTACTTCGAGACGGTGACCGACCAGGCGCCGGGCGAGGCGGCACCGAAGCTCGCCGCGGCGGTGGCCGCCGAGTTCTGTTACATGTCTGGCGAATCCGATCCGGAGGGCTGGCTCGACCGCGCCCGCTGCCGGTACGAGAACGTGTGGCGCACCGATCGCGGCATCATCTCGGCGGCCTTCGGCGCCGCCCGGATGCGCCGCGCCGCAGGCGATATCGCGGGCACCGTCGAGATCCTGGACCAGGTCCCGTCCACCAGCCGGCACTACCACAACGCGCTGTGCAGCTCGGTGGTCGCGCTGGTGCACGGCCGCGATCTGGCCGAGGTCACGGAGGCACAGCTGCACGAGGCCGCGCGCCGCGTGCGCACGCTCCCCAAGTCCGAGTTCCGTCGGATGCAGTTGCGCGCGTTGGTCCTCGGCGTCGCGCTGGGTTGGGTGCAGCACCGCAATCAGCACGGTCGGCTCGACGGCACGGGCACCCTGCTCGACCACGCCCTCACCGAGCGCGGGCTGCGCAAGGCCACGGAGAAGTCGTTGCGCGAGATCGCCGCGCTCGCCGAACGCAAGCGCCAGCGCCACGCGCTCGTCGACCTCGCGAACGCGATCCGCCCGCGCACGTTGTTCTAGCCGGTGCGGCGCGCGCCGATCGGGATGATGCACGGGCGGCCGGGCGCGACGGGATCGTCGATCACCGTCGAGTGCAGGCCGAAGGTCTCGCGCAGCATCTCCTCGCTGATCACCTCCGCGGGCGATCCCTGGGCGACCACGGCACCGTCGCGCATGGCGATGATGTGGTCGCTGTACCGGATGGCGAGGTTCAGGTCGTGCAGCACCATGACGACGGTCCGCCCCTGGCTGCTGAGCTCGTCGACCAGGTCGAGCACGTCGAGGGCGTGCGAGAGGTCGAGGTAGGTGGTGGGCTCGTCGAGGAGCAGCAGGTCGGTGCCCTGTGCGAGGGTCATGGAGATCCAGACCCGCTGCCGCTGGCCGCCGGAGAGCGAGTCGACGGGGCGATCGGCGAGGTCGCGCACGCCGGTCTGCTCGAGCGCGGCGTCGACGACCTCCGCATCGTCGGAGCTCCACTGCCGCAGCCAGGTCTGGTGCGGGTGCCGGCCGCGGGCAACGAGGTCGCCGACGGTGAGTCCCTCGGGCGCCAGCGGGCTCTGCGGCAGCAGGCCCATCGTCGTCGCGATCTGCTTCGTCTTGAGCTTCGCGATGTCGGCACCGTCGAGCACGACGTGACCGGACGAGGGCTTGATCAGACGCGCGAGGGTGCGCAGCAGCGTCGACTTGCCGCACCCGTTCGGCCCGATGATCGTCGTGACCACCCCGGTGGGGATGTCAAGGTCGAGGTCGTCGAGGACCGTGGTGTGGCCGTACCCGGAGGAGACCTTGCGGGCGCCCAGGCGCGACGGTGCCGTCGTCGCGGTATCGGTGGTGGTCACTTGGCCCCCTTGAGGTTCTGGCGGACGAGCAGGTAGACGAGGAACGGGCCGCCCACGGCGGCGGTCACGATGCCCACGGGCAGCGCGACGGAGAACAGGGTGCGGGCGACGAGGTCGGCGCAGGCCAGCAGTGCCGCGCCCATGAACGCGGACGGGATGAGCGGTGGCGTGGGCAGCCTGGTGAGCCGCATCGCGAGCTGCGGGGAGACGAACGCGACGAACGCGATCGGTCCGGCGGCGGAGACGCCGGCCGCCGCGAGCAGGACCGCCGCGATGAGCAGGATCGCCCGGGTCCAGCCGAGGCGCACGCCGAGGCCGAGGGCCACGTCGTCGCCGAGCTGCACGGCGCGCAGTGCGAACGCCGCACCGAGGGCCAGGATCACCGCGGGGACCGCGATCCCCAGCGCCGACCACACGTCGGTCCAGCTGCGGCTCTCCAGTGAGCCGACCAGCCACGCCTGGGCGCGGGCCACATCGCGGATGTCGGCGCGCACCAGCATCCAGTCGATGAGCGCGCGCATCAGCGCGGTGATCGCGATGCCGACGAGGATGAGCCGCATGCCGTCGACCCCGCCGCGCACGGCCAACAGGTACACGAGTGCGCCGGTGGCGAGACCACCCGCGAGCGCGACGATCGGCAGTCCGACACCGTTGTTGAGCGTCGTGGCGAGGGTGCCCGTGGAGGTCACGAGGAAGACCGCCGCCACGCCCGCGCCGGCGGTGATGCCGAGGATGTCGGGGCTGGCCAGCGCGTTACGGGCGATCGACTGGACGATCGCCCCGGACATGCCGAGCGCCGCGCCCACGATGATCGCGACCAGTGCCCGCGGCATCCGCAGCTCCATGATGATGAAGTGCGTCATCGAGTCGCCGCGGCCGACGAGGGCCTGCAGCACCTCGCCGAAGGTGAGCGGGAAGGCGCCGATCCGGATGCTGGCGCAGAACGCGACGAAGGCCACCGCCGCGATGATCGCGGTGACGATCACGGGCCAGGGTCGCCACACGAAGGAGACGACGGTGCCGAAGCGCAAGCCGGGCTGGATCGGCGGCTTCTTCGCCACGTCCGTCCGATCGATCGTCGTGCTCATACCCGGACCGCCTTCCGCCACCACACGAGTCCCACGAAGAAGGGCGCACCGACCATCGCCACGACGATGCCCACCTCGAGCTCGCCGGGCCGGGCCACGACCCGGCCGACGATGTCGGCCGCGAGCAGCAGCCAGGCGCCCATGAGCGCCGAGTAGGGCAGCAGCCAGCGGTAGTCGGGGCCGGTGAAGTACCGGACGATGTGCGGCACCATGAGGCCGAGGAAGGCGATGCTGCCGCACGCCGCCGTGGCCGCGCCGACGAGGATCGTCACCGCCACCACGCCGACGGTCCGCGCGAGGTTGATGTTCAGGCCCAGTCCCTTGGCAACGTCGTCGCCCATGTTGAGGAGATTGACGGCCGGGCCGTTGGCCAGGGCGAGGATCACGCCCAGCAGGATCGGGAGGGCGACGACACCGATCACGTCGTAGCCGCGGCCGACGACGGCACCCGCGTTCCAGAACCGCAGCGTGTCGAGCGAGGCGTTGTCGCTGAGCGCGATCGCCGAGGTCATCGAGCTGAGGAAGACGCTCACACCGGTGCCCGCGAGCACCAGCGTCAGCGGCGAGGACACGCCACGCCCCATGCTGGAAAGGCCGAAGACGACCACCGCGGCGATCGCCGCGCCCGCGAACGCGAACCACACGTACTGGATCGGCGCGGTCAGTCCGCCGAGGAAGGTCGCGCAGACCACGGCGAACGCCGCGCCCTGCGTGATGCCGAGGATGCCCGGGTCGGCGATGGGATTGCGGGTGTGGCCCTGGATCAGGGAGCCGGCCAGCGCCAGCGCAGCGCCGGCGATGAGCGCCAACAGCGTGCGCGGGACGCGCAGCGTCTGGATGATGATCGCGGCCTGGTTCAGTTCGGCGTCGGCCGGGTTCGGGCCGGTCGTGTACCGGTGCCACAGACCGGCCCACACGTCCGACGGTGCCAGACTGCGCGAGCCGATCGCGAGCGACGCGATCACGGTCACCACGAGTAGCACGATCAGCACGGCGAGCCCGACCGTGCGGCGCCGTCGCCGGGCGGCGCCGGAGGTGGACTCCGGGCGCGCGGGAGGCGTCGCCCCGGGGGCGGCCTCCTCAGTCGATGTAGCGGTCACATCCGTAATGATAGGCTGCCCTTCATTCTAAGGAAGGGGCGGTATGCGTCTGATCTCGGTGGTACTCGCCATCCTGGTGTCCCTCACCGTGACCGCGTGCGGGACCTCCTCCGAAACGGGCCCCGCGAGTTCGGCGCCCGCGAGCCCGCAGCGCGTGGCCTCCCTCGGCCTCGGCGATGTGGACACCCTCCTCGCGCTCGGCGTGGTCCCGGTGCTCGTCGCACCGTGGGCGCAGGACGCCAAGGAGCCGGTCGGTGAGTGGGCCAAGCCGCTGCTGCAGGGGAAGAATCCGCAGATGCTGCTCGGCACCGGGACCAAGCTCGACACCAAGGCCCTCGAGACCCTGGCCGCCAGTAAGCCCGACGTGATCGTCGCGGTCAACTCCGGCTTCGACGACGCCACCTTCTCCCGGCTCGAGACGATCGCGCCCGTGGTCCGCCGGCCGGCGCAGTTCGCCGCGTGGGGTGTGCCCTGGCAGGAACAGGTCCGGGCCATCGCCTCCGGCGTCGGGCGCGCCACCCAGGGCGACGCGCTGATCACCAAGACCGAGAACACCATCCGCCGTACCCAGGAGCAGCACCCGCAGTACCGCGGTCGGACCGCCGCCACGGTACTGCCGAAGTCCGACGGCGGCTTCTACGCCTATGCCACCACAGACGGCCGTGGCCAGGTGCTGACGATGCTCGGCTTCACACTGCCCGAGACGATCTCGTCGGTGGTCCCGGCCGGGAAGTTCTACGCCGAGATCCCCGCGGAGAAGGTCGCCGTCCTCGATCTGGACGCGCTGGTCTACCTCGACTACGGCACGAAGGTCAGCGAGGACACGGCCTTCCGCGCGCTCGCGGTCAGCCGCGAGAACCGGGTGACGACCATCGACCGGACCCTCGGCAACGCGATGTCGATGCCCAATCCGGTGACCATCGAGTGGGTACTCAAGACCCTGCCGCCGAAGCTGCCCGCGTTCACCTGATCGCGCCGCCGCGCCGACCTCCTGGGCGGGGCGCGGTCACCGTCGGGCGAGGAACATCCACGTCGGATGCGAACGGCCCCGGAGCACCTCGGTCGGGCCCTCGCGCCACCGGCGCCGCTCCGCGGGCTCGGCCGCGTCGAACGCCGAACCGGAGGCCCACGGCACCGTCGGGTCGGCCTTGGCGTAGGTAGAGAGCCGTGCGGCCTCGTTGACCGGATCGCCGATCACCGTGTACTCGAAGCGGTCCGCCGCGCCCACGTACCCGGCGACGACGGTGCCGTAGGTGACGCCGCAGCCGGCCCGCACCTCGGGCACCTCGCGGGCGAGGCGCCGCATCATGGCGCGCGACGCGGACAGCGCCGCGCCGGCCGGGTCCGACAGGGCGGCGGGCGCGCCGAAGATCGCGAGCACGGCGTCGCCCTCGAACTTGTTCACCAGACCGCCACGACTGTTGACCTCGGCCACGACGACGCTGCAGAAGCGGTTCAGGATGTCGACCACCTCGGCTGCGGGGCGCTCCGCGGCGAGCGCGGTCGACCCCACGAGGTCGATGAAGATCACCGCCACGGTCTGCTCCACGCCGCCGAGCTCGGGGTCGCGCTCGATGCTCGCGCGGGCCACCTGCTCGCCCACCTGCCGGGCGTAGAGGTCGCGCACCCGCTCCCGCTCCCGCAACCCGTCCGCCATGGCGTTGAAGCCGGACTGCAGGTCGCCGAGTGAGGTTCCGTCGTAGACCACGACCTCGGTGTCGTACCGCCCCTCGGACACACGCCGCATCGCAGCGATCACGCTGCGGACCGGCGAGGACACCCGCGTCACCCCGAGGAGATTGAGGACGACGCCCGAGAGGATGCCGCCGCCCGCGACCGCGCAGATGCTGACGGCCATGCCCCGCACCGTCATCCCCTCCGGGCCGGCGAGGGCGAACAGCGCGATCATCAGGACCCCGGCGGTCGGCAGGCCCGAGCCGAGGAACCACAGGCCGAGCGAGCGCGCCTGCAGGGTCTGATGTCTCGGTGTCGGACGGTAGGTCTGGAGCACGATCGCCGTCACCGGCCGGAGGCTGAACTCGGCCAGCACCTTGCACACGCCGGCGGTCAACAGGCCCACGCCGGCGAGCACCAGGACCACCTTCGGCACCAGTTGCACATCCCGCGAGCCGTACATCAGGCCGAACAGCGCCGCGGCCAGGAACCAGCTGAACAGCTCGAACAGATAGATCCGCTGCGGCAGGGCCAATGTGCGCCGCGCCTCCCGCTCGGTCGGCGGAACGTCCAGCCCCGACCAGTGCAGGGCGCGGTGGACCGTGAACGTCGCGTACCCGAATCCCACCAGGACGCCGGCGAGCACGTAGGAGGGCACCCCCACCGCGTTGACGACGCGCAGCTCCGGCCGCAGCACCGAGGGCTCGGGCAGCCCCACCATGATGAGCATGGTCGCGTAGCCGGCGCCGACGATCGTCGCGATGGTCGTGGCTCCACTGAGCAGCAGGACGGTTCGCAGCCGCCGTTGCCGGGCGCCCTCCGTGCGCGTGCCGAGGAGCGGCGATCCGAAGTCGCCGCCGTCGTCCTCGATCCTCGCCGGGCGCCCGAGGGGCATCAGAGCGCCGCTGCTTCGCGCGCGATCGCGAGCTCCTCGTTGGTCGGGATCACGAGCACGGCGACGGGGGCGTCGTCGGGCGAGATCCGGGTGGGTTCGGAGATCCGGCCGGCGTTCCGTTCGGGGTCGACGACGATGCCGAATCCCTCCAGCCCGGCGAGGGCGTCGGCCCGGACCTGCGCGGCGTTCTCGCCGACGCCGGCCGTGAAGCTGATCGCGTCGGCCCCGCCGAGGTCGACCAGGTACGCGCCGATGTACCGCCGCAGTCGATGGATGTACACGTCGTAGGCCAGCTTCGCGTGCTCGTCGCCCTGCGCGATGAGGGCGCTCAGCGCGCGGAAGTCGTTCTCGCCCGCGATCCCCTTCAGGCCCGACCGGCGGTTGAGGAGGGCGTCGATCTCGTCGATGCCCATCCCGAGGGATCGCCCCAGGTGCAACACGAGACCCGGGTCGATGTCGCCGGACCGAGTGCCCATGACGAGGCCCTCGAGCGGGGTGAGTCCCATCGACGTGTCGACGGCGCGGCCCCCGCGGACGGCGGAGGCCGAGGCGCCGTTGCCCAGGTGCAGCACGATCTGGCTCACCTCGGCGGTCGGCCGGCCGAGGAACGCCGCCGCCCGCTGCGAGACGTACTCGTGCGAGGTCCCGTGGAAGCCGTAGCGCCGCAACGCGTGCTCCTCCGCGAGCTCGCGGTCGATCGCGTAGGTCGCTGCCGCGGCGGGCAGGTCGAAGAAGAAGGCCGTGTCGAACACGGCCACCTGCTTGACCCCCGGCAGCAGCTCTCGGGCGACCTCGATGCCCTGCGCGTTCGCCGGGTTGTGCAGCGGCGCCAGCGAACTGAGCCGGCGGATCTCCGCCAGAACGTGATCATCGATCACGGTGGGCGAGTGGAAACTGCGACCGCCGTGCACCACTCGGTGCCCGACGGCGACGAGCCCCTCCGGGCTCCCCGCACCGTCGGTCAGGTCCAGTCCGCGCGCGGCGAACTCGTCGAACACCAGGCGCAGCGCGGCCTTGTGATCGGGCACCTCGGCCTCGCCGATCCGCTCGACGATGCCGCCGTGCACCACCTCACCCGAATCCGGGTGCAGCAGCTGATACTTCAGCGACGACGAGCCCGAGTTGAGGACCAGGACCGCTCCCGCGACCGCGTTCATGACTGTCCCTTTCCTGCGGCCGGCTCGGCCGTCGCCCCGTGCCCGCTCCGCTCCGGGGCGAAGGCCTGCGCCTGGATCGCGGTGATCGCCACGGTGTTGACGATGTCCTCGACCAGCGCCCCGCGGGAGAGGTCGTTGATCGGCGCGTTGAGGCCCTGCAGCACAGGGCCGATCGCGATGGCGCCCGCCGAGCGTTGCACCGCCTTGTAGGTGTTGTTGCCGGTGTTGAGGTCGGGGAAGACGAGCACCGTCGCCTGACCGGCCACCGGGGAGTCGGGCATCTTCGACGCCGCCACGCCGGGATCGACGGCGGCGTCGTACTGGATCGGGCCCTCCACCAACAGTTCCGGAGAGCGCTCACGGACCAGCGCGGTGGCTGCGCGCACCTTGTCCACATCGGCGCCCGTACCGGATTCGCCCGTCGAGTAGGAGAGCATCGCGACCCGCGGGTCGATGTCGAACTGCGCGGCGGTCTGCGCCGACGAGATGGCGATGTCCGCCAGCTGGGTCTCCGTCGGGTCCGGCACCACCGCACAGTCGCCGTAGGCGAGCACCTTGTCGGCCAGGCACATCAGGAAGATGGACGACACCGTCGACACGCCGGGCTGGGTCTTGATGATCTCGAACGAGGGGCGGATGGTGTGCGCCGTGGTGTGCGCCGCACCGGAGACCATGCCGTCCGCCATGCCGAGATGGACCATCATCGTGCCGAAGTAGCTCACGTCCACCACGGCCTCGGCGGCGCGCTCCAGCGTCATGCCCTTGTGCTTGCGCAGCTCGTAGTAGGCCTGGGCGAACTTGTCGACGAGGTCGGTCGCACGCTTCGGGTCGATCACGTCGGTGTCCCCGAGGTCGACGCCGAGTTCCGCGGCCCGGGCCCGCACCCGGGACTCCTGGCCGAGGATGGTCAGATCGGCCACCTCGCGTTGCAGCAGTCGGCCGGCCGCCCGCAGGATGCGATCGTCGCCGCCCTCGGGCAGCACGATGCGCTTGCGGTCGGCGCGCGCCCGGGCGATGAGGTTGTACTCGAACATCTGCGGGGTCACGACGCCCGGGTTCGACACCTGCAGCGCCTCGAGCAGAGCCTCCGAGACCACGTGCTTCTCGGTGAGCGCGATCGCGAGGTCCACCTTGCGCTCCGAGCCGGGACCGACGCGCCCGCGGGTCTTCGCGGCCAGCCGGGCGGTCTCGTACGTACCGTGCTCGACGGAGATGATCGGCACGTTGGGCGCGAGCCCGTCGACCAGCGCGGCGGTCACCGGGTGCGGCATGTATCCGCCGTTGAGGATGATCCCGGCCAGCGACGGGAAGCCTGCGGCGCGGTGCGCGGTGACCATCGCGAGCAACACCTCGGAGCGATCACCCGCGGCGATGACGGCGACGCCCTCTGTGACCCGTTCGAGGCTGTGCTCGGCCGTCATACCTGCGACCAGCACCGACATCGCCTCGCGGGAGAGCAGCTCCGGGTCTCCCCACAGCAGTTTGCCGTCCATCGCGTCCATGAGCTCGCCGATGGTCGGCGCGGTGAGCACGGGCTCCTCCGGCAGCGCCCAGACGGGCAGCCCGGTGTCGGCCTTGAGCGCCTCGCAGACCGCCTCGCGCTGTTCCGGCGCGCACCGGTTGGCGATGATCGCGGCCGTGTGCGCGTGGTTGGCCCGGATCTCGGCCATGCACTGCTCCGCCACCGAGACGACCTGCTCGGGCGTGCGGTCCAGGGCCTTGACCGCCAGCAGGATCGACGCTCCGAGGTTCGCGGCGATCCGGGCGTTGAAGGACAGCTCGGTCGGCGTGGTGACATCGGTGTAGTCGGAGCCGAGGACCAGCACGAAGTCGCACTTGTCGGCGACGGCGTGGAAACGGCTCACGATCTCGGCGATCGCCGCGTCCGGGTCCTCGTGCACCTGCTCGTAACTCACTCCGATGCACTCGTCGTAGTCGAGTTCGGCGGTCGCCTGCTCGATGAGCAGTTCCAGGATGTAGTCGCGCTGGTCGCCGGTGGACCGCGGGATCGGCCGGAACACCCCGATCGTCCAGCCGGTGGACGTGAGCAGGTTCATCGCGCCGAGCGCGATGGTGGACTTGCCCGTATCGCCCTCCGGAGAGGCGATGTAGATACTGGTCGTCTTCGGTGCTCGATCCGCGGCCATGAGCTCCACTCTTCCAGCCGAGGGTCAGCCGAGCGCGCGCAGGCGGGGCTCGAGATCGCGCTGGAAGTTGGTCAGGAACCGCCGCTGGTCGTGGCCGGGGGCGTGGAACACGAGGTGGTTCAGGCCCGCATCCACGTACTGCTTGACGGCGGCCACGGCCTCGTCGGGATCCGAGGAGACGATCCAGCGCTTGGCGACCTGCTCGATCGGCAGCTCGTCGGCGAGGCGCTCCATCTCGGCGCTCGAGTTCACCGAGTGCTTCTGCTCCGCAGTGAGCGAGAGCGGCGCCCAGAAGCGCGTGTTCTCCAGCGCCAGTTCGGGATCCGGGTCGTAGCTGATCTTGATCTCGATCATCTTGTCGAGCGCGCCGAAGTCGCGCCCCCCGAGGCCCGCCCCCTCCTGAGCGGCGGGGATGAGCTTGTCGGTGTAGAGCTCCATGCCCTTGCCGGAGGTGCAGATCATGCCGTCGCCCACGCGGCCCGCGTACTTGGCCACGACAGGTCCGCCCGCGGCGATGTAGACCGGCACGGGGCGCTCCGGAATGTCGAAGAGGACGGCGTCCTTGGTGTGGTAGTACTCGCCCTCGAAGTTCGTGATCTCACCCGACCACAGTTCGCGCATGAGGCGGACGGACTCGCGCAGCCGCGCGAACCGCTCCTTGAACTCGGGCCACTCGCCCTGGAAACCGGTGGCGTACTCGTTGAGCGCCTCGCCGGTTCCCGCGCCCAGGAAGATGCGGTCCGGGTACATGCACGCCATGCTCGCGAAGGCCTGCGCGATCACCGCGGGGTTGTACCGGAAGGTCGGGGTCATCACCGATGTACCGATCTTCACGCGCTCGGTGCGCTCGCCCACCGCCGCCATCCACGCCAGGGAGAACGGGGCGTGCCCGCCGTTCACCCGCCACGGCTGGAAGTGGTCGCTCACCGCGACCGAGTCCATGCCCGCGGCCTCCGCCGCGACCGCGATCTCCACCAACTCGCGGGGCCCGAACTGCTCCGCCGATGCCTTGTACCCGAGCTGCAACTTCGCCATACGGTTCAGCCTACTGGGAACGGTCCCCGCGTCCACGGCGCTCGGGGCACACGCCTGACGACGATCGGTACGGGAGCCCGACGGTGCCGACCGCGACGGTGCCGCCCCGGATCACCGGACGGGGTCGACCGCCGGATCGTCCGCGCGGGAGGCGCCGTACTCGGTCTCGTAGACGCGGCCGTTCTGAGCCATGACCAGACCGCTCGTGCTGGACACGGCGGCGTCGGTGCGCGGATCCTCCTTGTCGATCCCGCCGTACACCTGCGAGCCCTGCGTGTCGTCGAACTCCTCGCCCCGCGCGGCGCCGCGGACGAGGGCGTAGGACCGGGCGGCGATGGCCTGGGCCTGCAGCGCGGCGGTACCGCCCTGATCCGCCCAGCCCGGCGAGTTCTCGACCGGAACCACGCTGCGCACGTAGTCCTCGATGCCGACGACGTTGATCACGCCATCGGGCCGGGCCGTGAGCCGCCCCCGGTAGCCGGCGTTGCTGCCGCAGAACCGCAGCACCTGGTTCGGGGCGAGGGACTGGTCGTTCGTCAACGGGCTGACGGTGGCGTCGGGCACCTCGAGCGTCCCGAGCACCTGCCCGCCGCAGCCCGAGCGCACCGTCGCCGTGGTCCCGCTGATGCTGACCGCCTGACCGGGGGCCAGGGACTTCCCCGCGATCATGCCGCCCGCGGGGGCGACGACGTCGAGTCGGCTCTGGTTGGTCAGCCGGACGGTGATCGGCAGGCCGGTGTTCACCCGCCCCAGCGTGGTACCCGGGTAGTACTTGGCCAGGATCTGCTCGGCGTTCCAGCCCTGCTTGGCATAGGTGAGCGCGCCGAGCTGGCTCATGCCGCGGCCGTGTCCGCCGGCGCCGCCCGGTGCGGTGTCGTTGGGCCCGTCGACCAGCGTGGTCGCAGGCAGTTCGCCCGATCCGACTAGCGCCCCGCCGATGACCAGCGCGGGCGCTACCGCGACCAGCGCCGCGCGGGTCGCCAGGGCACGCGGAGAGCGACGGGGGCCTCCGTCGATCCACACGGGCATCCGATGTCTCCTTCGGTCGCGGCGCGACATTCTGTGACGAATGTTGCTGTTGTTGTTATTGAGACTCATGTAAATCCTAGGAGATGTCAAGGACCGCCCACGCCGCCGCACCGATCGCCCGTCCCCGCAGATACCTCCGCTCGCCCCGAGAATCCGCGTCGCGAGCGGGGATACCTGCTGCGCGCGAGGACGTCTGCCGCGGCGCTCAGCGCCAGGTCGCCCGCGCGACTCGCAGGAAGTTGCCACCCGTCACCGCCGCGATGTCGGACGGCGCCCATCCGCGGCCCGCGAGGAACGCGGCCAGGCGGATGAACTCCTCGGGAGGCACCCACTGGATCGGCCCCCATCGGGTGTACGACTCGTCGAACAGGCCCGGATTCGTTGCGATCTCGGTGCGGAAGTCGTCGGCGTCGAAGGAGTGATCCGTGCTCACGCCCACGTGGTCGATCCCGACGAGCTCCACGGCGTACTCGAGATGCCGGGCCATCGCCTCCAACGTCGGGGTGTTGGGCCCGAGGAAGATCCCCACACCGGTGATGCCGACGACGCCACCGGTCTCGGCGCACGCCCGGGCCTGTTCGTCGGTGATGTTGCGCGGATGCTCCCACACGCCTGCCATGCAGGAATGGCTGTAGACCGTCGGGCCCGACGATGCCGCGGAGATCCCGAGTCCCGTCCTACGGCCGCAGTGGGATCCGTCCGGGACGACGCCCACCTCGTTCATCCGAGCGACCAGGTCACTCCCCCAGCGAGTCAGACCGTCGTCGTTCGCATCGAGGCAGCCGCCGCCCGCACGGTTCGCGTGGTTGTAGGTCGGGCCGATCGTCCGGACGCCGAGTCGAGCGAGCTCGGCGAGGTTGTCGAGGTCACCGTCGAGCGGATTCGCATCCTCGAGATCGAAGGCGACGGCGATCCGCCCCGACGCGGTCACCCGGTCGACCTCCTCGACGGTGCCCGCGAGAC
The DNA here is from genome assembly GCF_001575205.1 of Tsukamurella pseudospumae. GTDB lineage: Bacteria > Actinomycetota > Actinomycetes > Mycobacteriales > Mycobacteriaceae > Tsukamurella > Tsukamurella pseudospumae. The sequence continues at coordinate 106,791 of NZ_LSRE01000012.1, read as the reverse complement.
CCAGGTCCGGATTCCGCTCGACGGCCGCGCGGCAAGAACGGAGGAGCGAGATCGAGTCGACGTACGCCTGCGGCCGGTACCCGGCATTGACCGACACGTACGTCGGCACGCCGGAGGCATAGCGGCCCAGGGGCGCGACCTCGGCTCCGACGGTGAGCGGTAGGCACGCGTGCTGATCCCAGATCAGAGATTCCATCCGATCAGTGTGACGCGCGACCTCGCCCGATTTCGCGGGGAGCGAAAAGGGGTGGACATGAAGGTAACTTGAGGTCCTAGCCTTGCATGCATGAGCATGGAATCGGTCGCGTGGAGCACGCTGTATCAGGGGAACCGGTCGCTCGATGCACCGTCGAGGCGTCCGAGCGAGACATTGCGGCGGATGGGCCCGTTCGCCCGACCGCACCGCTGGCGGCTCACGTGGTTCCTCCTTCTCTCGATCGTCTCGGCGCTCCTGGCGGTGGCGACGCCGCTGCTCGCGGGCAAGGTCGTCGACCGGATCGTGGGCGGCGGACCGACCAGCACCGTCGTCGAGCTCGCGATCCTCATCGCGGTGATCGCCCTCGTGGGTGCCGGCGTGGACCTGCTCTCCCGCTGGTTCTCGAGCCGCATCGGGGAGGGCCTGATCGACCAGCTGCGGACCGCCGTCTTCGACCACGTCCAGACGATGCCCGTGGCCTTCTTCACCCGCACCCGCACCGGCGCCCTGGTGAGCCGGCTCAACAACGACGTGCTGGGCGCGCAACGCGCATTCTCGGACACCCTGGCCGGCGTCGTCACCAACATCGTCACGCTCGCGCTGACGCTCGGCGTCATGCTCAGCATCTCGTGGCAGATCACGCTCCTCGCGCTCGTGCTCCTGCCGGTGTTCATCGTCCCGTCGCGCAGCATGGGCGTGCGGATCGCGGCCATGTCGCGGCGCGCGGCCCGGCACAACGCGTCCATGAGCGACCAGATGACCGAGCGCTTCTCCGCGCCCGGCGCCACCCTCGTCAAGCTGTACGGCCGGCCCGAGATCGAATCGCACGAGTTCGCCTGGCGTGCCGCGGCCGTCCGCGACATCGGCGTCCGCACCGCGATGGCTCGGATGACCTTCGTGACCATGCTGACGCTGGTCAGCTCCCTCGCGCTGGCCCTCGTCTACGGCCTCGGCGGCTTCTACGCCCTCCGCGGCGAGCTGCAGGCCGGCGCCGTGGTCGCGCTCGCACTGCTCCTCACCCGTCTGTACGTTCCGCTCACCGCGCTCGCCAACGCCCGGGTCGAAGTGATGACCGCTCTGGTCTCCTTCGAGCGCGTCTTCGAGGTGCTCGACCTCGAACCCATGGTCCGCGACGCCCCGGATGCGCACACCGTCGGCAAGGGCCCCACCCGACTGCGCTTCGAGAACGTCGACTTCGCGTACCCGTCGGCCGACAAGGTCTCGCTCGCCTCACTGGAGGAGGTCGCGCAGCTGGACACCCGCGGCGGCGAGACGGTGCTGCACGACGTGTCCTTCACAGCCGCACCGGGTTCCATGGTCGCGCTGGTGGGCAGCTCGGGCGCCGGCAAGTCGACGATCGCGCAGCTCGCGACCCGGCTGTACGACCCGGATCGCGGGGCGATCACGCTGAACGGCACCGACCTGCGCGACATCACCGCCCGGAGCCTGCACGGCACCGTCGGCCTCGTGACGCAGGACGGGCACCTGTTCCACGACAGCATCCGAGCGAACCTGCTGCTCGCGAACCCGGACGCGTCCGACGCCGAGGTCCACGACGCGCTCCGCCGCGCCCGGCTCGACGACCTCGTCGAGCACCTGCCCGACGGGCTCGACACCGTCGTCGGTGAGCGGGGCTACCGACTCTCCGGGGGCGAGCGGCAGCGGCTGACCATCGCGCGCCTGCTCCTCGCGCAGCCCTCGGTCGTGATCCTCGACGAGGCCACCGCGCACCTCGATTCGACCTCGGAGGCGGCGGTACAGGCGGCGCTCGGCGAGGCCCTGGCCGACCGGACATCGCTGGTGATCGCGCACCGGTTGTCCACGATCCGCGCCGCCGACGAGATCCTGGTGCTGGAGGCCGGGCGCATCGTCGAACGGGGAACGCACGAGACCCTGCTCGCGCAGGGCGGGCGGTACGCGGAGCTCTACCGCACCCAGTTCGCCGATCAGGCGGCCTGAGCCGTCGACGAAGAACCGAGCTTAGGCTAACCTCTAGCCGATGGCCTCGACGCCCCGACGCACCCGCGCCCGGGCGCGTGGCGGGAGGGCGGCGAGATGGCACGCGGGTTCAGTGGGGCGGTCATGCGGGCGTTCGGCGCGCAGGACTACGCGATCACGGTGGTGGACAAGGAGCAGCGCACCGCGCACTGCATCCGGATCCGGTTCCACTCCGACACGCTCTTCGACGTCGTCTCGGACGGACCCACGTCCTGGATCCGCTGCTGGTTCCCCGACGACTCGGGCAAGGAGTTCCAGCGCGCGTACACCTTCTCCGAGGTCGACGCCGCCTCCGGCCGGTTCGCCCTCGACTTCGTGCTGCACGAGCCGGCGGGCCCCGCGTCGAACTGGGCGCGCGCCGCGCAGCCCGGCGACGAGCTGGCCGTGAACTACATGAGCTCGGTACCGCTCGAGATCCCGGAGGAGAATCCGCCCGCCGGCTACCTGCTGATCGGCGACTCGGCATCGGTTCCCGCCATCAACACGATCATCGCCGCGATGCCGCCCGAGATCCCCGTCGAGGTCTATCTGGAGGAGCACGAGCCCGCCGACCGCGAGCTGCCGTTGGGCGCGCACCCCCGGCTCCGGGTGCACTGGGTGCACCGCGCGGGAACGCACTCGCTCGCCGACGCCCTCGAGGCGCGCGACTGGTCGAACTGGTACGCGTGGGCGGGACCGGAGCAGAACTCGCTCAAGCTCATTCGCGCGCGACTCAAGGAGTTCGGCTTCCCGCGCTCCGAGACGCACGCCCTCGCCTACTGGTCGCAGGGCAAGGCCATGGGCAAGGAGCGCGCCCCCGAGACTCCCGAGTCCGACGGTGCCGCAGCACCCGCCGTGCCCGACGGCACGGCATCACCGGCCGGGCCCGACGGCGCCGCCCCCGGGCCCGGGATGCCGGCGCCGGCCACCGGGGCCGACGGTGCCGCCGCCCGTCCTGAGCCGGAGCGCGGGGCACCGTCGAAAACCACTCCCCCGCAGGGCCGCTGGCGCGCGGCCGGCGCGGGACGACTGCTCGCACCGCTCAAGCGCACGCTGATCCTGGCCGGGGCGGCGCAGGCCGTCGTGACGCTGCTGCAGTTCGCGCCCTACCTGCTGCTCATCGAGCTGGGCCGCCGACTGTTGGACGGCGCACCCGCGTCGGACCTGTGGTCGGTCGGCGTGCTGGCGATCGTGCTGCTGGGCGTCGGCACTCTCCTCGAATCGGCACTCATGCTGTGGCTGCACGCCGTCGACGCGCGCTTCTCGCGGGACCTGCGCGGCAGCCTGCTCGGCAAGTTGGCGCGGCTGCCGCTGGGTTGGTTCTCCGCGCGGAGCTCCGGCGGTGTCAAGACGCTGATCCAGGACAACACGCTCGCCCTGCACTACCTCGTCACGCACGCGACGCTCGACGCCGTCTCGGCGGTCGTCGCGCCCATCGCCGTGCTGGTCTACCTGTTCACGGTGGACTGGGGCATCGCCCTGTTCCTCCTCCTGCCGGTCCTCGGGTACGTGATCACCATGTACCGCATGGTGATCGCTTCGTCGGCGCAGATCCCGCAGCATCAGGCCTGGGTCGACAGGATGGGCGGCGAGGCCGGCGCCTACCTCGACGCACAACCCGTGATCCGGGTGTTCGGCGGCGTGCTCGCCTCCGGCTTCCAGCGGAACCTGGACGGCTACATCGATTTCCTCTCCGGCTGGCAGCGCCCCTTCGTGCGCACCAAGACCGTCATGGACATCGTGACGCGGCCGACCACGTTCCTGTGGGTGATCGCCACCGCCGGAACACTCTTCGTCATCCAGGGCTGGACCCGGCCCGTCGACCTGCTGCCCTTCCTGCTCCTCGGCGCGACCTTCGGGGTCCGCCTGCTGGGGATCGGCTACGGCCTCAGCGGGCTGCGTGCGGGCATGATCGCGGCCCGCGACCTGCAGACGGTCCTCGACGAGCCGGAGCTGGCGACCCGCGCACCGTCGGACGACGGTGCCGTGACGGCCGCGCCCGGCGCGGTGGAGGTCCGGGGCGTGACCTTCGGATACCGACCGGACGTGCCGGTGCTGCACGACATCTCGATGAGTCTGGCGCCGGGCACGGTGACCGCGCTGGTCGGGCCCTCGGGCTCGGGCAAGTCGACGCTCGCTGCTCTGCTCGCCCGGTTCCACGACGTCGACGCCGGCACGATCACCGTCGGCGGCCGCGACATCGCGACCATGCCGGCCGACGAGCTGTACGCCCGCCTCGGATTCGTGCTGCAGCAGACCCAGCTCGTGGTGGGAACGGTCGCCGAGAACATCGCGTTGGCGGTTCCCGACGCCACGCAGCAGCGCATCGAGGAGGCGGCCCGCGCGGCGAACATCCACGAGCGGATCCTGCGCATGCCCCAGGGCTACGACACCCCGCTCGGACGGGATCCCGCGCTGTCCGGCGGTGAGCGACAACGCCTCACGATCGCCCGGGCGATCCTCGCCGACGCCCCGGTCCTCGTACTCGACGAGGCGACGGCGTTCGCCGACCCCGAATCCGAGTACCTCGTACAGGAGTCGCTGAGCCGACTCGCCGCGGGCCGCACGGTGCTCGTCATCGCGCACCGCCTGCACACCGTCGTCGACGCCGACGCGATCGTCGTGCTCGACGGGGGCCGGATCGTCGAGAGCGGCACGCACGACGATCTGCTCGCCGCGGGCGGCGCCTACCGCTCGCTCTGGGACGCGGCGCGACCCGCGGCACCGTCGATGGGAGAGACCCGATGATCCGCACACTGCTCGCCCTCCTCCCCCGCGACCGCCGTCCGCTCGTGGTGCGCTTCCTGGTGCTCGCGATCGTCTCGGTCGCCGCTCGTGCCGCCGGGGTGGTGCTGCTGATCCCGCTGCTCACGGCCCTCTTCGAGGGCCGGAACTCCGATGCCCTCGGGTGGCTCGGCGCGCTCACCGCGGCCGCCGTCCTCGGCTGGATCATCGACGCCGCGACCTCTCGCGCCGCCTACGAGCTCGGCTTCGACACACTGAACAGCGCGCAACACGCCGTCGCCGAACGCCTCTCGCGGATCCGCCTCACCTGGTTCGGCACGGACAACGTCGCCACGGCCCGACAGGCGATCGCGGCGACCGGACCCGATCTGGTCGGCCTCGTCATCTACCTGGTGCTACCGCTGCTCACGGCACTGCTCCTGCCCGTCGCGATCGGCCTGGCGCTGTTCCCGATCGCATGGCAACTCGGCCTGGTCGCCCTGGCCGGAGTGCCGCTGCTGCTCGGCGCACTGTGGGCGGGCGGCGCGATCAGCCGTCGGGCCGACCATGTCGCCGACGAGGCGAACGCGCTGCTCGGCGAGCGGGTCGTCGAGTTCGCGCGGACCCAACAGGCGCTGCGTGTCTCCCGTCGGGTCGAACCGGAGCGCAGCCTCGCCGGCGAGGCGCTGCTCCGCCAGCACGGCGCGACCATGCGGCTGCTCCTCCTCCAGGTACCCGGGCAGATCGTCTTCGGCATCGCCGGGCAGATCGCGCTCTTCGCTCTCGCGGGCACCACCGCCGCTCTCACCCTGCGCGGCGATCTCACCGCACCCGCGGCCGTCGCCCTCATCGTGGTGGCGGTGCGCTACCTCGAGCCCTTCACCACGCTGGGCCTCCTCTCGGGTGGCCTGGAGACGACCCGCCTGACCATGCGCCGGATCAAGGCGGTACTGGACGGTCCCATCGCACCGTCGGGCGCCGCGACCCGCACGATCGACGGTGCGCCCCGCATCGAGTTCCGAGGTGTCACCTTCCATTACGACGATCCCGAGCACCCGGTGCTCAGCGACCTGGACCTCGTGCTCGAGGCGGGCTCGACCACCGCGATCATCGGGGCTTCAGGCTCGGGCAAGAGCACGATCCTCGGCCTCCTCGCCGGACTGTTCGAACCGGTGTCCGGCCGGATCCTGGTCGACGGTGCCGATGTCGCGGACCTCGATCTCACCTCACGTCGGGCGCTCACCAGCGTGGTCTTCCAACAACCCCATCTGGTGGCGGGCACCGTCGCCGAGAACGTCCGTGCCGGTGACCCCGAGGCATCGCAGGAGCGCGTCGCGGCGGCCACGGCGCTCGCCCGCGTCGACGAGCTGGTCGAACGGATCCCCGGCGGCCTCGACGCGCGCGTCGGCGAGGCCGGGAGCGCGCTGTCGGGCGGCGAACGCCAGCGGGTGAGCATCGCCCGCGCTTTGCTCAAGCCCGCCCCGATCCTGCTCATCGACGAGGCGACGAGCGCGCTCGACAACGTCAACGAACGCGCTGTCGTCGACGCGCTGTCCGCGGACGCGACCGCCCGGACCCGGGTGATCGTGGCGCACCGTCGGGCGGGGATCCGGCGGGCCGACCGCGTGATCGTGCTCGACGACGGACGGATCGTCGAGTCCGGAACACCGGACGAGTTGCTCGCCGCCGACGGACCGTTCGCGCGGTTCTGGCGCGCTCAGGACTCCGCAGCGGCATGGCGGCTCACCGACGCGCACTGAATCACCCCTGGGCGATGCAGAATTCGTTGCCCTCCGGATCCGTCAGCACGGTCCACTGCACGCCCCACTCGTCGTGGTCGCGCAGGTGAGTCGCGCCCAGCGCCAGGACCCGGGCGACCTCGGCGGCCCGGTCGTCGGCGTGCAGGTCCAGGTGCATGCGGTTCTTGACCGTCTTGCCCTCGGGCACCGCGAGGAACATCATCCGCGGCAGCACGGGATTCTGATATCCGACGGTGCGCATGAAGGCGTTGCCGTCGTTCTCGTCCACGGGCACTCCGAGCGCCTGCGACCAGAACGCCGCCTGCCCGGCGACATCGGCACAGTCGAGGTTGATCATCTGCACGGTCAGGGCCATGTCATTTCTCCTTCGTCGCGGTGGCCAGGACCGGCCACCAGATCTCGGTGCGCAGGTCCGCGGGGTCCGCGGCGGCGCAGGGGTCCACGAGGTAGCGCTCGATGATCGCCCCGCGCGCGTCGGTCGCGTTGCGGGCGACCCAGGCGCCGAGCTGGCCGTAGGTCTCGTCGAACCGCTCGTACGAACCGTGGTGCACGGCGACGGCGCACAGCGCGCGGCCCAGCCGCCGGTTGCTCACCCGCCCCGTCACGGAACCGGGGCCCGAGACGGGGATCATCGCCGACACGTGCTCGACCTCGCCGACCTGCGACGGGTACTCGGCGAGCGAGGGCCCTGTCACCGTCAGGCCCGCGGCGGCCGCGCACGCCTCCAACTCGGTGTAGGCGGCGTCGAGGAACTCGGGGAGCCGCGTGTGCTCGACCTCCGCAGCGATCTCCAGGACGTCGATCGCGTCGAACCCGCGGAGATGCGTCGGGGTGTGCGCGACCGGGGCCGTCGCGTCCTGCAGCGCGACGATGGCGCGCTCCAGGTCGGCGCGGCGCGCCCGTAGCGTCGCCTCGTGCTCCGTGAGGACCTCGCGGGTGATGTCCGGGTCGCGCGCCTCCAGCACCCGGGCCACGGCCACGAGCGGTAACTCCAGGTCACGCAGCCGGGTGAGCACCGCGGCGTCGTGCACCCGCGCGGCGTCGTAGTGCCGGTACCCCGTCGCTGGGTCGATCGCGGCGGGCACCAGCACGCCCTGCTCGTGGTAGCGCCGCAACTGCTTGACGGAGAGCAACGTTGCGCGCGAGAACATCCCGATCGACATGAGGCCCGATGTGGTCACGGGTCGAGTATGGGCTCTCCCCCCGAGGGGAGGGTCAAGACCGGCATCTCGGACTACGGTCGAAGCCATGTCCCACACTGCCCCGCTCCCAGAGGATCTCCCCCATCTGCGACGTTGCGTCGACCTCGCCCGCGCCGCCCTCGACGACGGCGACGAGCCCTTCGGCTCGGTGCTGACCTACGGCGGCGAGATCGTCTTCGAGGATCGCAACCGGGTGGCCGGCGGGGACGCCACGCGGCACCCCGAGTTCGAGATCGCCCGCTGGGCCGCAGAGCACCTCACGCCCGTGGAACGCGCGGACGCCGTCACCTACACCTCCGGCGAGCACTGCGCGATGTGCAGCGCCGCGCACGCCTGGGTGGGGCTCGGTCGCATCGTCTACGCGGGGAGCACCGAGCAGTTGGTCGGCTGGCAGGCGGAATGGGGCGTGCCGCCCGCGCCCGTCGCGCCGCTGCCCATCGGCGCGGTCGCGCCGGGCGTCCCCGTCGCCGGCCCGGAGCCGTCCCTCGCCGCCGAACTGCGCGCGCTGCACGCCCGGTCCGCCGGGATCGAATCGTGAAGCGACTCGGCCTGTTCTGCGCGGCGGCGCTCCTCGTCGGGTGCGCCACCCCGGAACCCGCGGCACCGTCGTCGACGGTGCGCCCCGCCCCGAGCCCGGAGGCGACCCGGGCGCTCGTGAGCGCCGTGACCACGGGCGACCTCGCCGCGACTCGGGCGGCCATCGCCGCCGGCGCGGACCTCGAGGTCCGGATCACCCGCGCCCGCACGGCGCTGGTCGCCGCGACGAAAACCGGGCACACGCAGATCGCACTGGCCCTGCTCGATGCCGGCGCGGACCCGAACACCAAGGACGACATCCAGGACTCCGCGTACCTGTACGCGGGCGCGGAGGGGATGACCGAGATCCTGGCGTCGACGCTGAGGCACGGCGCAGATGTGCGCAGCCTCAACCGCTACCGCGGGACTGCGCTCATCCCGGCCTGCGAGCACGGGCACGTCGAGAACGTGAAGCTGCTCATCGCCGCCGGCGTGGACGTGGACCACGTGAACGGCTCGGGATGGACCTGCCTGCTGGAGGCCGTGATCCTCGGCAACGGCGACGACGCCCACGTCGAGACGGTCCGCCTGGTGCTCGACGCGGGCGCGCGCCCCGGTCTCGCGGACCGCGACGGCGTCACCGCGAGGCAGCACGCAGTGAACCGGGGGCAGACCGCCGTGGTCGCCGAGATCGACCGGCGCCGCTGAGAAGATATTGGCAAGGCTCCCCTATTTAATGCAATACTCTCCGGTAAATACCGAGAGAGGCGGCGCGATGCCCGAACCCACCAACGAACTCCCGCTGCACGCCCGCAGGACCGAGGATCTGCCCGGGCACTGGCTGCTCGCGCGCCTCGGCAAGCGGGTGCTCCGGCCCGGCGGCCGGAAGATGACCGAGGACCTGCTCACCGACGCGAGCCTGCGGGGCGCCGACGTGGTCGAGCTGGCTCCCGGTCTGGGCAAGACCGCCGCCGAGATCGTGGGCCGCTCCCCCGCGTCGTACATCGGTGTCGAATCCGACCCCGCCGCGGCGGACTGGACAGGCGCGGCGGTGGGCAGCGGCGGCCGCGTCGTCGTCGCGGAGGCTCAGGCCACCGGCCTCGACGCAGCCAGCGCCGACGTGGTGATCGGCGAGGCGATGCTCACGATGCAGACCGAGCGCGGAAAGAAGGAGATCGCCGACGAGGCGCACCGCGTACTCCGCCCCGGCGGCCGCTACGCGATCCACGAGCTCGCGCTGCACCCCGACACGCTGCCGGACGAGACCAAGACCGAGATCCGCAAGGCCCTCGCCCGGTCGATCAAGGTGAACGCGCGGCCGCTCACCGAGGACGAGTGGCGGGCGACGCTCGACCGGTCGGGCTTCGACGTCGAGGTCGTCCGGTTCGCGCCGATGGCGCTGCTCGAGCCCCGGCGCGTGATCGCCGACGAGGGCGTCGTGCGGACCCTGCGGTTCGTGGGCAACGTCCTGCGCGACGGCGCGGCGCGCAAGCGCATCCTGGCGATGCGCACGGTGTTCACCCGGCACAAGGCCAACCTGGCCGCGATCGAGATCGTCGCCGTGAAGCGGGCGGAGGCGTGAGCGCGGGCTGGGCCGAGGTCGACGGGCTCGCCGAGGGGACCCCGAAGGCCGGCGACGCCCCCGATGTGAAGCTGCGGCAGCGCACCGACGCCGCACGCATCATCCAGATCACCTTCGCCGCAGGCCAGAGCATGCCCGGGCACAGCGCGCCCCGGCCGATCGTGCTCCTCGGGCAACGCGGCACCGTCACCGTCGAGATCGACGGCGACGTGGTCGCTCTCGAGCCCGGGCGGGCGGTCCAGATCGACGAGCGCGTCCCACACTCCCTCACCGCGGTCACCGCCGCCGACGTCACCCTCATACTGGTGGGGTGAGCGCCCGGGCCCCGGGCGAGAGAGTCCGGGAGGTCATGCGCATGGAGTCGGCGGGACGCGGCGGGGTGCTGACACTCGTGCGCACGAGGGGCCCGATGACCGCCACGGAGGTCGCCGACGCGCTCGACGTCCACGTGAGCACGGCCCGGTTCCACCTGACCAAACTGGTGGAGTCCGGCCTGGTCGAGACCGCCCCGGACAAGCGGCGCACCGTCGGCCGGCCGCGCGTCACCTATGCCGCCCGCCCGCAGGCGCCCACCGGAGAGCTCCTCGGACTGCTCCTCGCGCAGCTCGGGCCCACGCCCGAGCTCCGGGAGCGGGCGGCGGCCGACGCCGGCCGACTGTGGGCCGCGTCGCGCGCCGTCGTCGCGCCGTCCGACGGCCTGCCGGACCCCACGGCCGTCGCGGGCGCGATCCTGCGCGCCCTCGGCTTCGAGATCGAGTCCACGACCAGCGCGTTCGGCACGCATACGCTGCAGATCTGCGCGTGCCCGCTGCAGAGCCTGGCGAGCGGCTCCCCCGAGGTCGCACGCGGGGTGGTCCGCGGCGCCGTCGAGCAGGCTCTGGCGATCGCCTCTCCTTCGCTCGGCTCGCAGTACGTGGTGCGCGTGCAGCCGGATCCCCACGGCGACTGCGCGATCGGCGTCCGCCTGGCCCCGATGGCGACCCACAGCGTGTGATCGACATCTCCACAAGGCGAGCCTTGCCTAAATTATTTGAATGAGTCAGACTCCTTTTTATCCGGGCGGCCGTCGCCCGGTAAGAGAGGAACCGATGCCGACCATCCGCCCGCGCACCGTCGCCGCCACGCTCCTGGCCCTCAGCGCGCTCGTGCCCGCCGCTCCCGCCCTGGCCGCCCCCGGCGCCGGATTCCGCGTCACCTCGGAGAATCCCACCGCGGCCGAGCTGAACGACCTGGTGCAGTTCATCGTCACGACACCCGCCAGCGACGCCGACAAGGCCGCCAACGTCGAGGGCGGCATGTCCTCGGTCGTCGTGCCCCGCACCGTCTACACCCTGGGCCTGTTCCGCGCGCCGCGCGGTTCCAGCGAGGTGACGGGCCCGCTGGCGCGCAACGGCGATCGGGTCACCGGGAACCTGACAGCGAGCTCGGTCGGCATCCCCACCGTCCGGATGAAGGTCGACTTCGTCCGCGAGGGCGGCAACTGGAAGCTCGCCTCGAGCTCGATGTGCGAGGGCGTCAAGGCCGTCGGCCTGCCCATCTTCTGCAACGCCTGATGATCTCGGTCCACGAGCTGCGGGTGCACCGCGCCCGGCGCCCGGTCCTGCAGGGCGTCACGCTCGCCGTCCCCGACGGTGCCGTGACCTACCTGCTCGGACGCAACGGTGCCGGCAAGTCGACATTGCTCCGTGCCATCGCCGGCCTCGTCCGTCCCAGCGCCGGCACCGTCGACCCGGGCGGCGACATCGGCCTGCACCTGGGCCCGGACACCGCCGATCCCGGGCACACCGTGCGCCGCCACCTGCGCTGGATCGCCGCGGGTTCGGGGTGCCCGCGGGCACGCGTGGACGACGTGCTCGGCGAGGCCGGCCTCGACGGGGCGGCCGACACCAGAATCGGTGCCCTGTCCCTGGGCTGGCGACAGCGCGTCGCGGTCGCTGCGGCCCTACTCCCCGGCGCGGGCACCGTCGTCTTCGACGAACCCCTCAACGGCCTCGACATCGACGCGGCACTGTGGTTTCGCGACGTCCTCGCAGACCTCACCGGCCGCGGCGCGAGCGTGCTCGTCGCGACGCACCACCTCGACGAGGCGCTGCGCACCGGCGACCGGCTCGCGGTGCTCGCGGGCGGGCGCATCGTCGGGGAGCACCTCCCGTCGGACTTCGCCGACGGAGCCTCCCTCGAGGCCGCGTACCTGCGCATGATCGGCGAGTCCGCGTGACGGCGCTCGCGATCGCCGCCCGCGCGGAGGTCGTGCGTATCGGCGGGCTGCGCGGCGCGGGTGCGGCGCTGCTGACCCTCGCGATCGTGGGCCCGGCCGCGGTGACCGTGGCAGTCGCGGCGCTGGCGGAACATGTCGCACGGATCGCGTCGACCGTCCAGGTCACAGCGGTCTCGACGACGAATTCCGCGTACTGGCTACTGTCACTGACTCCGGTGGCGTGCTGCGCAGTCGCGGCGTACGCCACGGCGGGCTCGGCGCGCCGGGAGTGGGACCACTTCCTGATCCCGAACCCGGCCGTCGGAGCCGGGGCCCGGTGGCTGGTGTTCGGCGGGTTCGCCGCAGCCGCGACCGCGGTCCCGACCGCGGTCGCCCTCGCCGCGCTGCCACTCGCCTTCCCTCGTGTCTACGGCGACGTGCGATTGGCGAGCGCCACGGGCGTGCGGATGGTCCTGGTGGGCGGCATCACGGCGTTCCTCCTCGTCGGCGCCGCGATCGGCGTCGCGCTCCTGCTCCGGCACCCGATCGCGGCCATGGTCACCGTCGTCGGATGGGCCGAGATCGTCGAGCCGGGCGTCGCGCTGATCCCCGGTGCCGCGAGCGCCCAGCGGTACATGCCCTTCCTCAACGCCGTGTACGCGAGCGGGCAGGACCTGATCTTCGCCCCGCCCTGGTCGCCCAACGGTGCCGTCACCTACCTCGTCGTGCTGTGTCTGGCCCTCCTCGCCGTCGGACTCGTCGGAGACGGGCGGCTGCGGCCACGACCAGTCCGGCGAATGCGATCAGGCCCGACGAACCCGGCGTAGTGCCGCCACCGCGAGGCCGAACCCGACGATCAGCACCGCGACCACCGGAAGCGACCACCACGATTGCGTGGCGGTGAGCAGCCAGGACATCGGCGGGCCGGGCAAGCGGTGCTCCTCGGCACCCGGACCGGGCGGCGTTCCCGTGAAGTCCGGGGCGTCGGAGCGGCCGAAGACCGCGTTGGCGCACGTCGGATACTCCCAGCGCGGACCGCCACGCTCGACGACCATGCGAATCGTCTGCCCGTCCTGGAACTCGCCGCCACACGAGGAGTTGGTCGCAGCCTCCGCCCGGATGACGGTGACCCGCTCCGGCGGCGCGCCGTACATCGAGGTCACTCGCACCTGCAGATCCACATATCGCGAACCCACCTGTTGCTTCTCGACCACGCCGCGAACGACGACCAGATCAGTCGGAATCGGCTCGTTCGGCGCGTAGCCGCAGCTGCAGGCGGACGCGGTTCCGGCCGGCCCCGGCAGCACCACTCCGATACCGAGAACCGCGAGCACCACGGCCGCCGCCGTCGCGAGCACGCGAACGATCGATTGCCGAGTCATACCCGGAGTTTACGATGAAGAACCCTCGATGCGCTTCTGTTCGCGCGCCTGATCAGGCGGCGTCGCTGCGCGCGCCGTCCGCCTCCGCCTCGGTCAGCTGCGCGGAGAGGAAGGCCACCGCGGTCTTGTACGCGGCCCAGGACTCGGGAGTCAGGCCCGCGCTCACGACGAAGGCGTGCACCTGAGCGTCGTAGAGGTGCACCTCGTTCTCGATGCCCGCGCGGTCCAGCGACGCGTGCAGCTCCAGCGAATCCAGTTCGAGGGCCTCGCGGCTCGCCGCGAACAGGATGGTGGGCGGGAAGTACCGCGCGGTCGCGTCCGTCGTCATGTTCTGCGGACCACGCAGCGGCTCCGGGCCGCGCCCGAGCACCATCCGCAGCTTGCGGATCTTGCCGAGCGGCAGCATCGCGTCGTGCCGCGACGACCTGGGCAGCTCCGCGCTGATGTCGAGGAAGGGCGAGAACCCGGCGAACGCCGTCGGGCCCTGGATGCCGGCCTCGCCGGCGTACTCGACGACCTTCGCGCAGACGAAGCCGCCGGCGGAGTCGCCCGCCACGACGATCCTGTCGAAGTCACCGGAGTCCAGCAGCTCGCGGTACGCCGCGAATCCGTCGGCCACGGACGTCCCGACGCCGCCATCGGGGTACTGGCGGTACTCGACGTTGTAGACGGGCACCCGCAGACCGCGGGCCAGCAGCGCCGCGATGCGTCGATGGGTGTCCAGTCCACAGCCGATGAACGCGCCGCCGTGGAAGTAGATCAGCGCGGCGCGCGGGTGGGGGTCCGCGTCACCGTCGGGGACGATCCGCTCGGTCGGCACGCCGCCGAGGGTGACCTTCTCGATCCGCACGCCCCGCACGGAGTTCGGCACCCGACTCAGATAGGGATCGAAAGCGCGCAGGATCGGCAGCGTGCGGTCGCTCATCGGGAACACCCGGAACAGCGTCTTCATCACGATCCGCACGAACCACAGCACGATCAGCGCGCGCACACTGCGGCCTCGATGGGCGACGACGGCCATCGCGATCACTCCTTGTTACTGGCCGGTAATCAATACGCCCATAGTAGCGCCGGAAGCCCCTGCTGCAGGATTCCTGTGACCTGACACAATCAACGCGAAGTTCTGTGCTCTCTGTCGTCCCCGTTCTCTTAACCGGAGGAAGTCGGCCACCGTGGTCCCGCACGAGATCCCCCCGCAGTACCTGCTCTCCGCGCTCGCCCCCGAGCCCCGCACCCTGATCGACATCCTCAGGGCGTCGGTCGACGAGCATCCCGAGGCGCCCGCGATCGACGACGGTGACGTCGTCCTCACCTACTCCGAGCTGTGGGAGGAGGTCCTCGAGGGTGCCGACTTCCTCGGACGCAGCGGCGTCGCAGCGGGCGACCGCGTCGGCATCCGCATGCCCTCCGGGCACCGCTCGCTCTACGTCGCGATCCTCTCGACGATCGCGGCCGGCTGCGCCTACGTCCCCGTCGATGCCGACGACCCGCAGGAACGCGCCGACCTCGTCTTCGGCGAGGCCGTCGCCGCCGCGATCTTCACCGGCGACGGCCTCTGGCGCGCACCGTCGACCAAAGAACGGGCGGCCGCGATCGAGGCCGGCACCGCCGAGCCCGGCAACCGCCTGCCGACGCCCGACGACGACTCCTGGATCATCTTCACCTCCGGTTCGACGGGCACCCCCAAGGGTGTGGCCGTCACGAACCGCAACTCGGCGGCCTTCGTCGACGCCGAGGCCCGGCTCTTCCTGCAGGCCGAGCCCCTCAAGCCCGGCGACCGGGTGCTCGCCGGACTGTCCGTCGCCTTCGACGCCTCCTGCGAGGAGATGTGGCTGGCCTGGCGCCACGGCGCCTGCCTGGTCCCCGCGCCGCGCTCGCTGGTGCGCTCGGGCATGGACCTCGGGCCCTGGCTCGTCTCCCGGGACATCTCCGTGGTGTCGACGGTGCCGACCCTGGCCGCGATGTGGCCCGCAGAGGCACTCGAAGCAGTCCGCCTGCTGATCTTCGGCGGCGAGGCCTGCCCTCCCGAGCTGGCGCAGCGGCTCGCGGTCGACGGCCGCGAGGTGTGGAACACCTACGGTCCGACCGAGGCCACCGTCGTCGCGTGCGCCGCCCCGCTCGACGGGCAGGGCCCCGTCCGGATCGGCCTGCCGCTGCAGGGCTGGGACCTGGCCGTCGTCGATCCGGCGACGGGGCTGCCCGTCGCGGTCGGCGAATCCGGCGAGCTCGTGATCGGCGGTGTGGGCCTGGCCCGCTACCTCGATCCGGCCAAGGACGCCGAGAAGTACGCGCCGATGGAGACCCTCGGGTGGGATCGCGCGTACCGTTCCGGCGATCTCGTGCGGCTCGAGCTCGAGGGGCTCTTGTTCGAGGGCCGCGCCGACGACCAGGTGAAGGTCGGCGGTCGGCGCATCGAACTCGGCGAGGTCGACACGGCGCTGCAGAACCTGCCGGGCGTGTCCGGCGCGGCCGCCGCGGTGCGGAAGAACTCGGCCGGTACGTCGATGCTCGTCGGCTACCTCGCGTCGACCGACCCCGACTTCGACCTCAAGGCGGCCCGCGAGCTGCTGTCGAAGGAGCTCCCCGCGGCTCTGGTGCCGCGGCTCGCGCTGATGGACGAGCTGCCCACCCGCACCTCCGGCAAGGTCGACCGCAACGCGCTCCCGTGGCCGCTCCCCGGTTCCGACGACACCGACACGGGCGACCTGGCCGGCACCGCGGCGTGGGTCGCGGAACGCTGGGCCGGCATCCTCGGCGCGTCGATCACGAGCGAGGACGCCGATTTCTTCGCCGAGGGCGGCGGGTCGCTCAGTGCGGCGCAACTGGTCACGGCACTGCGCGAGCAGTACCCGTCGATCACCGTCGCCGATCTCTACGACCACCCCCGGCTCGGATCCCTGGCCGCGTACCTGGAGTCGCTGCGGCCCGCGGAGGTCGCGGAGCCGCGCGAGGTGCGGCCCACGCCGCGGTCGACGGGGCTCGCGCAGATCGTGCTGTCGGTCCCGCTCACCACCCTGACGGGCCTGCAGTGGCTGACCTGGATGGCCATCGCGAACAACGTCTTCGCGTGGGCCACCGGCTCGACGCTGCTGCCCACGCTGAACTGGTGGGCCGTACTCGTGCTGTTCCTGGTGTTCATCACGCCGATCGGGCGGATGACGCTGTCGGTGATCGCGTGCCGCCTGCTGCTGGGCGGGCTGCAGCCGGGCGTCTACCGCCGCGGCGGCCCGGAGCACCTGCGACTGTGGATCGCCGAGCGGTTCACCGCCGCGTCCGGCGCCGAGAACCTCTCCGGCGCACCGTGGATGATCTACTACGCCCGCGCGCTGGGCGCGACGATCGGCCGCGGCGTGGACCTGCACGCCCTGCCGCCCGTGACCGGCATGCTCGAGTTGGGCGACTACGCGTCCGTCGAGCCGGAGGTCGACCTCGCCGGGCACTACCTCGACGGCGACGAGCTGCACATCGGCGAGATCAGCATCGGCGAGGAGGCGTCCGTCGGGGCGCGGTCCACGCTGCTGCCGGGCGCGAAGGTCGGCAAGCGCGCCGAGATCGGTCCGGGCTCGGCGGTGTTCGGCAAGGTCAAGGCGAAGCAGCACTGGGCGGGCTCGCCCGCGGAGAAGATCGGCAAGGCCGAGCACCCGTGGCCCGCGGAACATCCTCCGCGCAAGCCTTTCTGGGTGTGGGTCTACGGGGTCAGCTCGGTGCTGCTCGCGGGCCTGCCGATGGTCGCGATCGGGGCGGGCCTCGCGCTGATCGGCTGGTTCGTCCGCGATGACGCCTTCCTCAAGGAGGCCGCGCTGCACGGACTGGCGATCCTGCCGATCGCCGTGATCCTCTCGCTCACCGTGTACGCCCTCCTGACGCTGATCGCCGTGCGGCTGCTCGCGATCGGCATGAAGCCCGGCTACCACGCGGTCCGCAGCCGTGTCGGCTGGCAGGTGTGGGCCACCGAGCGGCTCATGGACGCCGCGCGCACCTTCCTGTTCCCGCTGTACGCCTCGCTCCTGACACCGATCTGGTTCCGCATGCTGGGCACCAAGGTGGGCAAGGACGCCGAGATCTCCACGGCCATGGTCATTCCGAAGTTCACCACGATCGGTGACGGGTCCTTCCTCGCCGACGACACGATGGTCGGCAGCTACGAGCTCGGCGGCGGCTGGATGCGCATCGACGAGGCCAAGATCGGCAAGCGCGCATTCCTCGGTAACTCGGGAATGACGGGGCCCGGCCGTCGCGTCCCGAAGGACGGCCTGGTGGCCGTCCTGAGCGCCACCCCGTCGAAGGCGAAGAGCGGCAGTTCGTGGCTCGGCTCTCCCCCGGTCCGCCTGCGCCGCACCGCCGGTAACACCGACTCCACCTTCACCTACAACCCGTCGCTCGGCCTGCGGATGGCCCGTGGATCCGTCGAGACGGCGCGCCTGCTGGCGGTGTTCGTCAGCTTCGGCCTCGGCCTGGCGACACTGGTCTCGTTGAACTACTTCGCGATCAACGTCGGCTGGTGGCTCGCTGCGCTGTTGTCGGGCGTGACGCTACTGGTGGCCGGCGCGATCGCATGCTGCGTCGCCGCTGCGGCGAAGTGGCTGGTGGTCGGACGGATCGGCCGCGAGGAGCATCCGCTGTGGTCGTCCTTCGTCTGGCGCAACGAGCTCTCCGACGCGTTCGTCGAGTGCGTCGCCGCCCCGTGGTTCGCGCACGCCGCCACTGGCACGCCGATCCTCAACCTGTGGCTACGGATGCTCGGCGCGAAGATCGGCCGCGGCGTCTGGTGCGAGACCTACTGGCTGCCCGAGGCCGACCTGGTGACCCTCGGCGACGCCGCCACCGTCTCGCGCGGCTGCGTCGTCCAGACGCACCTGTTCCACGACCGGATCATGGCCATGGACACCGTCGTCCTCGGCAAGGGCGCGACGCTCGGCCCCCACTGCGTCGCGCTGCCCGCGTCGTCCGTCGGCGACGGTGCCACCGTCGGCCCCGCCTCCCTGGTGATGCGTGGCGATTCCGTGCCCGCCAACACCAAGTGGCAGGGCAATCCGATCTCGCCGTGGATCTTCAACTCGGGCAAGCGCAAGCGCGACTGACCGGTCCCGGGCCGGACGGCGCCCGTCGACGTCTCCGCTCCCCGCAGATATCTCCGCTCCCCTCGTGAATCCGCGAGGCGAGCGGAGATTTCTGCTGTGTGCAGAGGATCTTGCCGCGTCCCTCACGATCGGCGCCCCACCGCAGGCCACCCTCGCCGCCGTCGTCACGGCCCTCCGCGGCGGACGGTGACGTCGCCGCCCACTACTGTGGTCCGCGACACCCCCGACGAAAGGTCTCCCGTGAGCGACGGGCTCGAGATCACCCCGTTCCAGCCGAGCGACGTGGCGGAGCTGCTCGTGCTGCAGCGGTGCTGCTGGGTGCAGGAGGCGATCGCGAACGACAGCCTCGACATCCCGCCGCTCACCGAGACGCACGACGACATCCTGCGGTGGGCGTCCCAGTGGGCGACCTTCGTGATGCGGCTCGACGGTCGGCTGATCGGTGCGGTCCGCGGCCGGGCTGAGGCCGAGCACCGCTGGCACATCGGTCGCGTGATGGTCGCACCGGACCTCGCCGGACGCGGGCTCGGCTCGGAGCTGATCGCCCTCATGGAATCCCTCGCCCCGCAGGGCACCGAGGAGTTCGTCATGTTCACCGGCGCGGGCAGCGAACGCAACATCCGGACGTACGAGCGCGCGGGGTACGCGGTCTCCGACCCGGAGCCCCCGCCGCACGGCGGCGTCGCGACCGTGACGCTGCTCAAGCCGGTAAGGTGATCACCCGAACCCCAGCGAAAGGAAGTGCGATCCGTGGTGCGCAAATCGGTCGGCCCGAAGCTCGTCGCCGCACCGAATCCGCAGCACGCGCGCGCAGTGGATCCGTACATCCCCGGCCACGGTAATCCGGGCTACCGGGTGTCGCGGTACGCCCTGGAGCTGACCTACAAGGTCGAGAGCAACCGGCTGGACGGTAAGGCTGAGATCACCGCGACGGCCTCCGAGCCGCTCAAGCGGTTCTCCCTCGACCTGTCGGACGCCCTCACCGCGTCGAAGATCTCGGTCAACGGTCGCCGCCCGCAGCGGTACGCGCAGCGCGGCGGCAAACTCGAACTCACCCTGGCGAACGAGGTCCCCGCCGGCGCGGCGATGACGATCTCGATCCGGTACGCGGGCACGCCCCGCCCGATCCGTTCCACCTGGGGTGAGGTCGGCTGGGAGGAGCTGTCGGAGGGCGTGATCGTCGCCTCGCAGCCGAGTGGCGCACCGTCGTGGTTCCCCTGCGACGACCATCCGGCGTCCAAGGCCTCGTACCGCATCACCATCACCACCGACTCCCCCTACCGTGTGGTGTCCAACGGAAAGCTGGTCTCCCGGAAGGTCTCGGCCGCGCACACGACCTGGGTCTACGAGCAGGCCGCGCCGATGGCGTCGTACCTGGCCACCATCCAGATCGGCGCGTACGACCTGCTCAAGGTCGCCGACAAGCCGGTGCCGATCCGGGCCGCCGTCCCCGCACGCCTGACGTCCGACTTCCAGCGCAGCTTCGGCAACCAGGAGCGCATCATGCGCGCCTTCACCCGTTGGTTCGGCCCGTACCCGTTCCCGGAGTACACCGTCGTCGTCACCGACGACACGCTGGAGATCCCCGTCGAGGCCCAGACCGTCTCGATCTTCGGGGCCAACCACTGCGACGGTACGCGGCACGCCGAACGGCTCGTGGCGCACGAACTGGCCCACCAGTGGTTCGGCAACTCCCTGACGCTGACCCGGTGGAAGGACATCTGGCTGCACGAGGGCTTCGCCTGCTACTCCGAGTGGCTGTGGGCCCAGGAGTGCGGCGAGGCCACCACCCAGCAGATGGCGGCGCGGTACTACGCGAAGCTGGCGGCGTCGCCCACGGACATCGTCGTCGGCGATCCGGGCCCGGACCTGATGTTCGACGACCGGGTCTACAAGCGTGGCGCGCTGACCGTGCACGCGCTGCGCGTCGCGCTGGGCGATCCGGCGTTCTTCTCCCTGCTGCACGAGTGGACCTCCGAGTACGCGCACCAGTCGGTCTCCACCGACGATTTCGTGACCCTGGCCGCGAAACACAGCTCGGAGCCGCTCCGCGAGCTGTGGCGGGCATGGCTGTACGAGACCTCGCTACCGCCGCTGCCCGTCCTCACCGCACTCTGACATCGGTCGGATCGGCATGTTCGCCGATCGCGGAAAACTTTCTGTGGGGATGATGTCGAAGCGGGGTCGCCCCGTTCGACGTACGGGTGAGACACGCTCCACCCACCACAGAGAAGGACTGATCGACATGCCTCGTTTCATGGGATTCGTACGGATGGCTGAGGGCCCCGAGGTCGGCGCGCCGCCCCAGGCGCTCTTCGACGCGATGGACGTCTACATCGGGGAGCAGGCCGCCAAGGGCCACTTCCTCGACGGCGGCGGTCTGTACGGCACGGAGGACGCGGTGAACTTCGTCGTCCGCAAGGGCGAGATCACCCGAGTCGACGGCCCCTACGCCGAGTCGAAGGAGATCGTCGGCGGCTGGTCCTTGCTGCAGTACGACACCCTCGAGGAGGCGATCGTCGCCTCGGAGGAGTTCGCGCAACTGCACGCCACCCACTGGCCCGAGCTGAACATGGTCTCCACACTGCGGCAGATCTCGGACGAGCCGCCGACTCCGGCGGACGCCTGACGGCCCGTCCACCGACGCTTCGGCGGTGCTCCCGCCTACGCTGGTCGAGTGCCAGCCGGGACCACCGCCGAAGCGATCACCGCCACGTGGCGGGCCGAGTCGACGCGCCTCGTCGGCGCGCTGACCCGCATGACCCGCAGTATCCAGCTCGCGGAGGACCTCGCGCAGGACGCGCTGGTCGCCGCGCTGGAGCAGTGGCCCGCGACCGGGGTCCCGAGCAACCCGGCAGCGTGGCTCATGACCACCGCCAAGCGCCGCGGCATCGACTCGATCCGCCGCGCGGAGACGCTGCGCCGCAAGACCGAGGAGCTCGGCCACGGCTTGCGGGAGGACGACGGTATGCCCGACCTCGACGCGCAGGTCGACTTCATCGAGGACGACGCGCTGCGCCTGATCTTCCTCTCCTGCCACCCCGCGCTCACCCCGGAGTCGCGCGCGGCGCTGACGCTCCGCGTGGTGGGCGGCCTCACCACGGCCGAGATCGCCCGCGGCTTCCTGGTTCCGGAGAAGACCATGGGGCAACGGATCTCACGCGCGAAGAAGACCTTGACCACCGCACGCGCGGAGTTCGAGCTGCCCACCGGCGAGGAGCGCACCCGCCGCCTCGACGATGTGATGGCCGTGATCTACCTGATCTTCACCGAGGGCTACACGGCCACTGCCGGCGACGACTGGATGAGGCCGGAACTGGCTCGCGAGGGCATCCGGCTCGCGCGGATGCTCGCCGGGCTCGCGCCGGACGAGCCCGAGACCCACGGCCTGCAGGCACTGCTCGAACTCCAGGGCTCGCGCCTCGACGCGCGCACGGACTCCGACGGTGCGCCGGTCCTGCTCGACGACCAGGACCGGAGTAGGTGGGACGCCCTGCTGATCCGACGGGGCCTCGCCGCGCTCGGGCGCGCAGAATCCCTGGCTGCGCGGGGCATCCCGGTGGGTCGGTACTTCCTCCAGGCGGAGATCGCCGCGCAGCACGCTCGCGCCGGAGCTCCCGGCGAGACGGATTGGGCGCGGATCGCAGCGCTGTACGACGCGCTCGCCGAGGCGGCGCCCGGCCCCGTCGTCGAGGTGAACCGTGCCGTGGCGCACGGACGCGCCCGCGGACCGGAGGCGGGTCTGGCCGTCCTGGACGCCGTCGATCCGGGCGCGCTCGGTGATTCCCCGCTCCTGCCGAGCGTCCGCGGAGACCTCCTGGAACGGGCCGGGCGGCACGCCGAGGCCGCCGAGCGGTTCGACGATGCCGCCCGATCCACCCGCAACGAGGGTGAACGCGCGCTGCTCGAGCGTCGAGCGCGGGAGAACCGTTCGGAACCGGGCTGATTCAGCCGTGCCAGCGCGGGAGCGCACCGGCGGCCAGGGCCTCGGCGAGCGACGGTGCAGCCGTGTCCTTCTCGGACAGGATCGGCGGGACCTCGCTCGGCCAGTCGATCGCGAGGTCCGGATCCAGCGGATCGACCCCGTGCTCGGCGGACGGGTTATACTCGGAGGACACGTGATACGCGACCACGGCACCGTCGGTCAGCGCACAGAAGCCGTGCCCGAGTCCCTCCGTGAGGTACACCGTGCGATGCCCCTCGTCGTCCAGGCGCACCGTCTCCACCACGCCGAACGTGGGCGATCCGACCCGCAGGTCGACGATCACGTCGAGGACCGCGCCGTGCAGGCACGCGACCAGTTTCGCCTGCCCCGGAGGGACATCCGCGTAGTGGATGCCACGCACCGCGCCCACGCGGTTGACGGACACGTTGGTCTGAGCGACCACGAGTTCGTGTCCCGTGGCCGCACGGAACGCCGATCCCTTGAACAGCTCGAAGAATTCGCCGCGCTCATCGGGTCGGACGATCGGATCGAGCACGAACGCGCCGGCGATCGACAACTCGCGCACGTTCATCGCGCCGCCTCGTCGAGCAGTCCGCGCAGGTAGCCGCCGTAGCCCGACTTGGCGAGCCGATCGGCGTGGGCGAGCAGCTGCGCATCGTCGATGAAGCCGTTGCGCCACGCGACCTCCTCGGGCGCGCCGATCTTGGTGCCCTGCCGCTGTTCCACCGCGCGTACGTACCCCGTGGCGTCGGCGAGGGCGTCGAAGGTGCCCGTGTCCAGCCACGCGGTCCCGCGCGGCAGCACCTCGACGGCGAGCCGCCCCTCGTCCAGGTAATGCCGGTTCACGTCGGTGATCTCGTATTCGCCGCGCGCCGAGGGCTTCAGGTTCCGGGCGACATCGACGACCGAAGGGTCGTAGAAGTACAGGCCCGGCACCGCGTACTGCGAGCGCGGCTGCTCCGGCTTCTCCTCGAAGCCGATCGCACGTCCGGCACCGTCGAACTCGATGACCCCGTACGCGCGCGGGTCCGCGACCCGGTACGCGAAGACCGCGCCCCCCTCGATGCCGTCGAACCGCCGCAGCTGCGAGCCGAGGCCCGGGCCGTAGAAGATGTTGTCGCCCAGGATCAGCGAGACCGTCTGGTCGCCGATGAAGTCCGCGCCGAGCACGAAGGCCTGCGCGAGACCGTCCGGGCTCGGCTGCACGACGTACTCGATCCGCACGCCGAACTGGGAGCCGTCGCCGAGGAGCCGCCGGAACTGTTCGGCATCGCCCGGCGTCGTGACCACGAGGATCTCCCGGATCCCCGCGAGCATCAAGGTGGAGAGCGGGTAGTAGATCATCGGCTTGTCGTAGACGGGGAGCAGCTGCTTACTGACGCCGACGGTGATCGGGTGGAGCCTGCTGCCCGTCCCGCCGGCCAGGATGATCCCTCGCATGAGCCGACTCTATCGGACTGCATAACTCTCTTTTCATTAACGATCGTCGTTGATATGATCGTTTCATGAAGAAGTATTGGGCGATCGCCGCCGTCGCACTCGTCGTCGTCCTCGCACTGTCGCTGGGCGTACGGATCGCGGTCTCGAACACTTTCGCCTTCGACGAGCAGCGGGTGAGCATCCCCGTCACCGATGCCGTCGCCGCGGGTGGCACCACACCGGACGCGCACACCGGCGGCCGCCTCGACGGCGTGCTCACCACCCCGAAGGGGAGCTCGCGCAGGCACGGCCTCGTCGTCTTCGTCCACGGCGACGGGGCCGCGACCGCGTCGCGCGACGACGCGTACCGGCCGATCTGGGAAGCCCTCTCCCGCGCCGGTTACGCAACGCTGTCGTGGGACAAGGCCGGGGTCGACGGTGCGCCGGGGAACTGGCTCGACCAGTCCCTCGCGGACCGCGGCGCCGAGGTCGCGGCGGCTCTCGACTGGGCACGGACGCGGCCGGAGATCGACCCGTCGCGCATGGGCGCGTGGGGCGTCAGTCAGGGCGGCTGGGTGCTGCCACCGATCGCGGCGAAGCGCCCGGACCTGCGCTTCCTCATCCTCGTCGGCGCGGCGGTGAACTGGCTGCGCCAGGGCGTGTACCACACCCTCGCCGGCCTCCGCGGCGCGTCCGAGGAACAGAAGCGCGCAGCCCTCGACGACCGCGCGAAGAGCATCGCCCTCCTCGAACGCGGGGCGAGCTACCCCGAGTACCTCGCGGCGAAGGTCGACGACAAGCCCATGACCGAGGACCGCTACGGCTTCGTCCTGCGCAACTTCCGCGCGGATGTCACGCCCGACCTCGGGCGGATCGCGGTCCCCACGCTGCTCCTCCTGGGCGACGCCGACCGCAACGTGGACACGGCCGAGACCGCGCGGGTCTACACCGCCGGCATGCGCCCCGGGCTGCTCACCGAACGCACCTTCCACGGCGCGACGCACAGCCTCACCCGCGACGACATCGAGTACCGCAGCGACGACCCCCGGGTCATCGCGGGGGCGGTTCTCGCGCCGCGGGAGATCTATGCGCCCGGGTACCTCGACGCCCTCACCGACTTCGCCGCCCGGCAGGCGACAGCGCGGTGAGGGTGATCGTGCTCGGCGCGGGCGCGATGGGCGCCCGCGCCGCAAGAGCCCTCGTGGGACTGACCGGCATCGACGCGCTCGTCGTGGGCGACATCGACCTCGGGGCCGCGGAGCGGATCGCGACCGCGCTGCCGCGCGCCGTTCCGCGGCGGGTCGACGTCACCGACGCGGCCGAGCTCCGCGCCGCACTCGCCGGCGCCGACACGGTCCTCAGCACGGTGGGACCGTTCTACCGCTTCGGCATCGCCGTGCTCCAGGCGGCGATCGACACCGGCACCGACTACGTGGACATCTGCGACGACTGGGAGCCCACGCTCCGCCTGCTCGAGCTCGACGGGGCCGCCCGTGCGGCCGGCGTCTGCGCGGTCGTCGGAGCCGGCGCGAGCCCCGGGCTGAGCACCCTGCTCGCCGCGGCCGCGGCGCAGCGGCTCGATCGGGTCCGTCACCTGTACACCGCGTGGCCGGTCGACTCCACGGGGCCTTCGACGGAGGACGCGATGGCCGGCGCTGCCGCGGTGCACTGGATGCACCAGTGCAGTGGCGCCGTCGCCGAGGTCTCCGATGGCGCGATCGTCCATCGCGCCCCGCTGCGCGCCGTGACCCTGCGTCTCCCCGGCGGACGTCGTGGGACCGGCTGGACCGTCGGGCACCCCGAACCGGTGACCCTGCACCGCACCGCGGCACCGTCGGGTGAGTCGGCCTGCCTCATGCTGCTCCGGCCCGCCACCGCGGCCTACCTCGACGTGCTCCGGCGGGACATCGACACCGGCCGCATCCTGCCCGACGGCGCGGCCCTCCTACTCGAGCCACCGTCGAGATCCCGTGTGCTGCGGTCCCTACCGGGAGCATTCGCCCGGCCCGGCCCGGGCGACCTCCCGCCGTTCTTCGCGGCGGCAGACGGCACCGTCGACGGCCGCCCCGTCCGGGTCTGCGCACGCCTCGAGACCGACGACCGGCTCCTGCACGACATGGCCGCCGTCACCGGGGTCCCGGCGGCACTCGCGACGGCGCAGCTCCCCTCCGTCCGCACGCCCGGCGTGCACCCTCCGGACTCGGTGCTCGACGGTCCGCGGCTGTTCGCGGATCTCGCGGTAGCGTTTCCGGGCACACGCGTGGTCGTCGAGGAGGAGGCCGGATGGCTGACGGAGTGATCTCCACCCGCGCGCTCATCGAGGCGATGATCCGCGAGGACGCGACGATAGACGCGGGCGAACTGTACGCGGTCGCGGAGGCGCTGGGCATGGGCGATCAGCAGGTGCGGCTCGCCATCAAACGGTTGGTGACGGAGGGCCGGTTCACCGTCGCCGGTCGGGGGCGCCGCGCCGTGCTCACCGCGACCGACGCCACGCGAGCCGACATCGAACCGGACCGGGCGCACATCGATCTCGCGTACGCGCAGGACCGGGGCGAGGCGCCGTGGGACGGGGTGTGGCACCTCGCGGGGTTCGCCGTGCCGGAGGCCGAGCGGGAGGCTCGGGGCGTCCTCCGCGAGACGATCCGCGCGCTCGGCGGCGGACTCGTGCAGGGCGGGCTGTACGTCTGCGCCCACGCGTGGGAGGACGAGTTGCGATCCGCCGCCCGCGCCATCGGCGCGAGCGACTACCTGACGACCTTGAGCACCACCGACCTCGCGATCGGCGGCACCCGCGGCGCCGCTGCCGCGCAACGACTGTGGGCCCTCGACGATCTGGCCGACGGGCACCGTCGGCTCGCGGACACCGCGGCCGAGGCACTCGACCGCGCGCCGCATGCCGCACACCCCGAACGACTCGCGCTCACCGTCGGACTCGTCGCGGCGTTCGACCGCGCGCACGAACCGGACCCCCTGCTGCCGCCGGAGCTCCTCCCGCAGAACTGGGTCGGCGCGCGCGCCCGGGCGCTGGCCCAGCGGGCCTGGTCCGCGCTGGCCGCCGCGGAACCGGACTCGCCGATCCGGCTGCTGCGCTGGTTCGACGCACCCTTGCAACCCCACTAGCCTGTTCCCATGCACATCGTGGTCACCGGCGGCGCCGGGTTCATCGGCGCGAACTTCGTCCGCCGCACCGTGGCGACCCGCCCGGACGTGCGGATCACGGTCCTGGACGCACTCACCTACGCCGCCAACGAGGCCTCGCTGGACGAGGTGCGCGAGCGGATCGACTTCGTCAAGGGCTCGATCGCCGACCCCGCCGTCGTCGACGAGGTCGTCGCCGGCGCCGACGCGGTGGTCAACTTCGCCGCCGATACGCACAACGACAACTCACTGAGCGATCCGTGGCCCTTCGTGGACACCAACATCCGCGGCACGGCGGTCCTGCTCGACGCCGTGCGCCGGCACGACGTCCGGCTGCACCACATCTCCACCGACGAGGTCTTCGGCGACCTCCCACTGGACGCGCCGGAGCGGTTCACCGAGGACACGCCGTACCGGCCGTCGAGCCCGTACTCGGCCTCCAAGGCCTCCTCGGACCACCTGGTGCGGGCGTGGGTGCGCAGCTTCGACGTGCGTGCCACGATCTCCAACTGCTCCAACAACTACGGGCCGTACCAGCACGTCGAGAAGTTCATCCCGCGGCAGATCACCAACATCCTCAGCGGCGAGCGCCCCAAGCTCTACGGCGCGGGCGCGAACGTCCGCGACTGGATCCACGTCGACGATCACAACGACGCGGTCTGGACCATCCTCGACCGGGGCGAGATCGGCGAGACCTATCTCATCGGGGCCGACGGTGAGCGGTCCAACAGGGAGGTGCTCCGCACCCTTCTCGAGGTGATGGGCCGCCCGGCCGACGACTTCGACGTCGTCCCCGATCGCGCCGGGCACGACCTGCGCTACGCGATCGACTCGAGCAGGCTCCGGCGCGAACTCGGCTGGCAGCCCACGCACGCCGATCTCGACGCGGGCCTGCGCGACACCGTCGAATGGTACCGGCGCAACCGCGCGTGGTGGGAGCCCGGCAAGGCCGGTGTGGAGGCCGCCTACGCGCGCCGGGAGACGGCGCGCTGACGCCGGAAATCGTGTGATCTTCGACCGAACCACCGCGGAAAGCACAGGTCCGGCGCGAAAACCTGTTTCAATTATCGCGACATCAGACGCGACCCGACCGTCCGGGCCATCGACCCGGCGGCCGACGAGATCTACGAGGTGACCATCCATGCCGCCCGAAGGCACCCCCGCCGCTACCGCCACCGCCACCGCAGCTCCGCCGCGGGAGGACCTCGACACCGCGGGGCAGCGCGAGCGGCGCAAGCGCATCATCGACGCCACGTTGGCGCTGGCCCGCAAGGGCGGCTACGACGCGGTGCAGATGCGCGCGGTGGCCAAGAAGGCGGATGTCGCGCTCGGCACGCTGTACCGGTACTTCCCGTCGAAGGTGCACCTTCTGGTCGCGGGACTGGTCAGCCAGTTCGAGCGGGCGGGCGAGCGGATCGGGAAGGCGCAGATCCCCGGCGACACCTCCGCCGAGCGACTGATGTTCGTCCTGGACCGCAACACCGAGGCGCTGCAGCGGGCACCGCTGCTGACCGAGGCCATGGTGCGGGCGTTCATGTTCGCGGACGCCACGGCCGCCGCCGAGGTGGAGCGGGTCGGCCGTCTGCTGGAGGACATGTTCGCGCACGCGCTCGGCGTGGAGGACCCGGACGATCGCCAGCGCGACACCTTCCACCTCATCGCCGACGTATGGATGGCGAACCTCGTCGCCTGGGTGACGCACCGCGCGTCCGCGACGGAAGTGCAGAAGCGGCTCTCGGTCGCCGTCGACCTCCTGATCAAGGACTGACGAACCACCTGTTCACAGCGGGTTCTTAACCGAAAAACTGAAACACGTACTAGTTTTGCCCCGGCAGTTGATACGCTCCTTCCGATAATTGAGGGAGAGGGACAGACGATGGCGCGTTCGTCAGGCACGGCATGAGGGCCGCGGCGCTGTACCGGCTGTATCAGTTGGCGGCGATCTTCACCAAGAGCCTGTCCACGGTCGGCCGGTCGGTCCTGTTGGCCGGGCAGATCATCACGTGGACGGTGCGCGGAGTCCTCAAGCGGAACTTCGCGGTCGGCGAGACGATCACGCAGGCGGTCACGTTGCTGCGAGTGACCACGCTGCCCGCGATCCTCGTCGCCATCCCGTTCGGCGCGGTGGTGTCGGTGCAGGTCGGCGCACTGGTCGATACCGTCGGGGCGAACTCCCTGGTCGGTGCCGCCAGCGGCATCGGCATCATCCGCCAGGGTGCGCCGCTCGCCACCGGCGTGCTGCTGGGCGGCGTCTGCGCCTCCGCCATCGCCGCCGACCTGGGCTCCCGCACGGTGCGCGAGGAACTGCAGGCCATGCAGGTCATGGGCGTCGACCCGATCGCCCGGCTGATCGCACCGCGCATGCTCGCGCTGATGCTCATCGCGCCGATGCTGCTGGTGGCGATCGTCGCGGTCGCGATGGTCGTGGCGCTCACGGTCTCGGTGTGGCAGTTCGGGCTCAGCTCCGGTGGGTTCTGGTCGTCCTTCGGCGCGTTCTCGGCACCGTCGGACCTCGCGTTCGCGGTACTCAAAGCCGAGACCGGGGCGATGATCGTCGGCCTGGTGGCCGGTCTCCGCGGACTGGAGGCCTCGGGCGGCCCGCGCGGCGTCGCCGACGGCGTGAACTCCTCGGTGGTGCTGTCGATCACGCTGATCTTCCTCTCCTTCCTGGGCCTGACCCAGTTGCAGACGATGTTCTTCCCGAGTCAGGTGGCGTGAGATGACCACGAACGCAACCGCTCCCGTCGAGAAGCCGACCGCGAAGCCGAAAGGCAGCGCCCTCGCCTCGGGCCCGGCCGGGCTCGTGGCCCGGATCGGCGAGGCCGTCGTCTTCGTCGCGCAATCGATCTACCTCGTGCCCCTCGCGCTCAAGAAGTACCGCGGGGAGACCTCGCGGGTGCTCAAGCAGCTCGCGTGGGGCCGCGGGTCCGTCATCGTCGACGGCGGCGTGGTCGTCATGATGGTCATCCTCGGCGCCGCCAGCGGCGCGGCCGTCGCGATCGAGGCCTACGCGGGCCTGAACCTCATCGGCTTCGGCCCCCTCACCGGCGTCATCGGCGGCCTCGCGAACATCCGCGAGATGATCCCGATCTCCGCCGGCATCGGCTTCGCGGCGCAGGCCGGCTGCCGCATGACCGCGCAGATCGGCTCGATGCGGATCGCGGAGGAGATCGACGCCGTGGAGGCGCTCGGTATCCGGTCGATCCCGTACGTGGTCAGCACCCGCTTGATCGCCGGCATCGTCGTGGTGCTCCCCGCCTACCTGCTCACGCTGCTGCTCAGTTTCCTCACCTGCAAGCTCATCGTGGTCGTCTTCCACGGCCAGGCGCAGGGCACCTACAACCACTACTTCGAGCAGTTCCTCAGCCCCGGCGACATCGCGCTGTCCACGGTCAAGGCCGTGGTCTTCTGCGCGGCCGTCACGATCATCCACTGCTACTACGGGTACTTCGCCAAGGGCGGCCCGGAGGGCGTCGGCCTCGCGAGTGGACGCGCCGTGCGCGCGAGCCTCGTCACCGTGCTGACGCTCGACTTCATCATGACCATCGTGATGTGGGGCATCACGCCCGAGATCGTGTTCAAGGGTTAGGGGGAGCCGTGTACGAATTGCTCGGTGGCACACCGCAACGCCAACAGCGGGTCTTCTTCGTCGTGGGCGCCGCGACCGTCGCGGTCATCCTGGTGGCGGCCCTGGCAGGGTTCATCTCCTCCCGTATCCCCGCATCGGACAGCCGCCTCGCGGTCACCGTCGAATCCGCGGACGTGGGCCCGGGCGTGAAGGCCGGCACGCGGGTCACGCTCCGCGGCGTCCCGGTCGGCGAGGTCCAGTCCGTCGTGATCCCCCGCGCGGGCCAGGCCAAGGTCGCGGTCCGGCTGGACCGCGGGAGCATCCGCGGCCTGACCGACGCGCTGTCGGTGCGCTACCAGCCCGGCAACTACTTCGGCGTCACCGAGATGGCCCTGGTCCCGGGCAAGGGCGGCGGGGACCTGCGCTCCGGTAGCACCCTGCGCCCCGTGTCCAGCAACGACACCATCTCGGACCTGCTCACCCGAAGCGCGGTCTCCGTCTCCGGCGTGATGACGCCGAAGCTGATCGAGGTCACCAAGAAGGCCACCTCGTACACGCAGGCCATCACCCCGCTGCTGCAGGTCGCGTTCTCGGTCGAGCAGCAGAACGCGCTCACCGTCAAGGTGCCCATCGCGACCACGCTGCGCACCGTACGCACCACGCTCGACGGGGTGCCGGGCCTGGTCGAGGGCGCTTTCGAGGGCTGGTTCGTCCCGCAGATGCGCGGCGGCGAGGCGGCCGGGACGCTCGACTACACGGTCAACAACTACGACAAGATCGACAAGACGACGACCCTGCTGGGCACCGGCTTCTTCACCCCGCTGGCCGACATGTTCGGCTCGCACGAGAAGGAGTTCACGTCCGGCACCGTGCTGCTGCGCGTCGTCATGGACAGCACGACCAAGGTGATGCGCACCGTCAGCGTCCCGCGTCAGATCGTCCCGTTGATCACCGGCCTGAACAACGCTTTCATCACCGTTCCGGAGGGCACCGCACTGCGCATGAACATCATCGCCGATCGCATCCCGGCAGCCGCCTCCGTGCTCGAGGGGGGTCGCTGACATGCGCGCGAAGAACACCCGCGCCGCCGTCACCCTGGCGATCGCGCTCGTCGTCACGCTGGTCATCGCCGCGGGCATCTTCGCCGCGCTGCGCAACCCGGCGGGCGGCGAGACCCGCGACTACGAGGCGCACCTGTCCGACGCGTCGGGCCTGCGCGTCGGCAGCGACGTGCGGCTGCGCGGCGTGCTCATCGGCAAGGTCACCGCGGTCGACGTCCGCAGCACGGCCGACGGGAACGGCAATGAGGCGGTGGTCGGCTTCTCCGCGCAGAAGGACCACCCCGTCACCTCGACCACGCGGGTCGCGGTCAAGTACCGCAACCTCACCGGCGAGCGGTTCATCGAGGTCCAGCCCGGCTCCTCCGCCGGCGGCGTGCCCACCTCGACGATCCCGATGGGCCGCACCACACCGTCGTTCGACATCACGACCCTGTTCAACGGTCTCGCGCCCGTGCTGCGCACGTTGAGCCCCGAGGACGTCAACGATCTGACCCGCAACCTGCTCGGACTCCTGCAGGGCGACGACACCACCGCGGCGCAGACCTTCGGGGCGATCGACAAGATCACCGCGAACCTGGCCGATCGACAGACCGTGATCAAGACCCTCATCGACAACGTCACCCGGGTCGCGAACATGATCAACGACTACTCGCCGCAGGTCGTGGAGTTCATCGTCAACTTCGACCTGTTGCTGACGAAGGTGCTCGAGAACCTCGACGAGTTCCGGCGCACCGCCACGTACGGGCCCGGGTTCGGCGCCGCGACCAACCGGGTGCTCACGGCGCTCGGCCTGTCCAAGGACCTCGACGTGGAGAACCTCGTCCGCACCGCCTTCAAGGATCCGGGTGCGGCCGTCCAGGCCATGGGCAAGCTGCCGGGTCTGTTCACCGGTGTCGCCGCGCTGCTCGGCGCGCCGCCGGCGCCGTGCTCGAAGGGCACGGCACAACTCCCGAACAAGGTCACCGTGCTGACCGGCGGAACGAATGTGACGGTGTGCCTGAAATGATCTTCACCGGACGTCCGCCCTGGCGCGGACTCATCAACCGCAGCACGCGGATCGGCGCGATCGCCGTGGCCGTGGCGCTGCTCATCACCGCGGGCCTGGCGTACGTGTACCTGCGACCGCCGGGGCAGAAGGAACTCACCTTCGTCACCCAGGACGCGGCGCTCATCAAGCCCGGCGTCGAGGTACGAGCCTCGGGCGTGCGCATCGGGTCGATCTCCGCGGTGGACCTGCGCAAGGACGACGTCGAGGTGACGGCGCGGATCGACGACTCCGTGTTCGTGGGCGATCAGACCTCCGTCGCCGTCCGGATGCTCACCGTCGCCGGCGGCTTCTACGTCGCGGTCAACTCCGCGGGCCGGGCGTCCCTGGGCGACAAGCCGATCCCCCGCACGCGGGTCGAGCTGCCGTACAGCATCGGCGACCTGCTGCAGGACACGCCGGAGAAGCTGGTGCCGGTCGACCGGACGCAACTCGCCGCGTCGATCAAGGCGCTGAGCACGGGCCTCGACTCGAACCCGGGTTCCGTCGACAACATCGTCAAGGGCGTGAACTCGCTCATCGGACAGCTCACCGACCAGCGCGACCAGGTGGGGCGCATCGTCAACATCAGCACGCAGTACACCACCGATTTCGCCAAGCAGCGCGAGACCATCATGAACATGATCCATAAGGCGTCTCTGGCGATCGTCACGCTCGATCAGACCGCCGCCAACTTCGGCATCGCCTACCAGGGCCTCGCCGGGATGTTCGGCAAGATCAAACCCTTCCTCGATCTCTATTGGAAGTACCGCGACACCCTCGGCGACGCCTTCGCCAAGATGGAGTCCGCGCTGAAGACGACCAACGTGACCATCCCCGCGATGATCGGCGAGCTGCAGAAGGCGATCGACACCATGCAGAAGACACTGGAGAAGCAGGGCAAGCCCATGTCGCCCGACACGGTGCTGGCCAGCCGCCTGTGCTTCCCGACGGCGACGGTGAGCTGCTGATGCGCCCCACGAGGATCTCCCTGATCGCGGCGGCCGCCGCCCTCGTCGCCGCGACGGTTCCCACCGCGATCGGCACCGCCGCAGCGGCTTCCACCACCCAGTGCGCCTACCTGGCCGACGGCATCGGCCTCTACCCGAACAACGACGTCACGCAGATGGGCGTGAAGATCGGTGCGGTGCGCAAGGTCGAGCCCAACGGCGACGGCGTGAAGGTCACCTTCGACGTCTCCGGGCGCACCCTTCCGGCCACCGTGAAGGCGGTCACCCGCTCGACCTCGATCCTCGCGGACCGCTCGCTCGAGCTGGTCGGCAACTACTCGTCCGGCGCGACGCTCTCCCCCGGGAACTGCATCACCCGGGACCGGACCGCGACGCCGAAATCGATCTCCGAGACCACCTCCGCCGCAACGCGGCTGGTCGATTCGGTGACCGAGGGCGGGGCCTCCGCCGACCTCGGCAAGCTGCTCACCCGGCTCGACACCGAGGTCGGTCCGTCGGTGCCGCCGCAGGCCGCTCGCTCGCTCAACAATCTCTCGACGCTGCTCAGCGATCCGGCGGGCTTCCTCGGCGATGTCACCACCGTGGTGAGCGACATCCGGCCGCTGATGCAGAGCATGGACTCGCAGTGGGGCGAGCTTCTGCTCACCCTGCAGCACGTGGGCAACGTGCTGGACCAGTACGGCAAGGTCACCTTCCCCGCGGTGTCGGAGATCTTCCAGACGCTGCCGGTGTTCTTCCTGGTGGGCGACGATGCGATGCGCCGCTACGGCCACATCCTGCGGCCCGGCGGCACGATGGCCGCCGACGCGGTGCGGCTCGCCGCGACCGGCGTGCGCTCGAACGAGGCGCTCGCCCGGACGCTCCCGGTGTTCGGCTCGCAGATCGCGCCGTACCTGCCCCGCGGCGGCGACGAGGGCCCCGTGACCGTCGCCGGGGTCCCCGTCACCACGGTCGCGACGAGCGATCCGGCGAAGCTCTGCGCGAGCATCAACGCCCAGGCGCCGGGGAGTTGTTCGGTCGTCGCCGGCAAGGCGCAGACCGCCACCGTCAACCTGCTCCAGCTGCCCCTGCAGGGAGGTCGATGATGTTCGGCACTCGGAAGCCCGTCCGCTGGCTCCCCCGGTCCGTCGCCGCAGCGATCGCGCTGACCGCGGGCGTCATGCTCGCCGGATGCACGGTGAGCCCGGCGAACATGGACATGCGCAACCCGATCGGCGACGGCGACCAGTACGACGTGAAGCTGCAGTTCGCGGACGTCCTGAACCTTCCCATCGGTGCGCGGATCTCGCTCGGCGGGCTGACCGTCGGCCGGGTCAAGGCGGTCAACCTGGGTGAGGACGCGGCCACCGTCACCGTCCGCGTGGACAAGTCGGTCGAGCTGCCCTCGGACATCCACGCCTCGGTCCTGCAGGACACCCTGTTGGGTGAGGCCTACGTCCGGCTCGAGGCACCGGCGACGCCGAGCGCCTCCGCCACGCCGCTCCGCGCGGGATCCGTTGTTCCCCTGACGCAGACGAGCCCGCCCCGCTCGGTGGAGAGCACGCTCACCATCCTGGCGGACTACTTCGGCAGCGGCTCGGTGCAGGAGATCAGCCGCACGATCAACCGGCTCAACACCGCGGTGCCCAAGGACCGCCCGCAGTTCGAGCAGCTCTCCGATCAGCTGAGCCGCGATGTCACGGGCATCGGGTCGTCGACCGCCGAGGTCAACCGGCTGCTCGACTCCGCCACGGAGATGGCGGACCGACTGGCCAAGCAGGAGAAGAACTTCAAGGACACGTTGTCGCCCTACCACCTCAAGTACTGGAGCAACCAGGGCAAGCTGATGTCGAACATCGGCGTCCTGCTGCCCGCCGTCGG
Organism: Tsukamurella pseudospumae; assembly: GCF_001575205.1. GTDB lineage: Bacteria > Actinomycetota > Actinomycetes > Mycobacteriales > Mycobacteriaceae > Tsukamurella > Tsukamurella pseudospumae. The sequence continues at coordinate 71,184 of NZ_LSRE01000012.1, read as the reverse complement.
CGGCATGCTGCAACAGGGCTCGTGGCTGATCCCGCTGATGAACAGTTCGTCGGACCTGTTCGAGCTGCTCACGGCCGACATGGTGTCGCTGGGCACGGCGATTCACGGTGGATCGATCCTGGTGAACAAGAACCTCGTGCCGTTCGTGAACAAGCCCGTCGTCAAGATCGATTCGGTGACCGGCGCGGGCGGGCAGGATCTCTCGCCCGGCACGGTCAAGGTCCTCCGACTGATCGGACAGGCACGATGACCCGTTCCGGAATCGCCTCCACCCTCGGCCTGATCGCGCTCGTCGTCGTGTCGGTGCTCCTCCTGGGACAGCAGGGCGTGCAGTGGCTCTCGCCCTCGGGGCAGCGCACCGCCTACATCCAGCTGACCGACGCCAACGGGCTGCAGGAGGGTTCGCGGGTCCTCGACCGGGGCGTCGAGGTCGGCAAGGTCCGCGCCCTCACGGTCAACGCCGACCGCATCGAGGTCGAGGTCCGCTACGCCAAGGACACCCGGATCACCTCCGGCGCGAAGGTCCGGGTCCAGAACCTGTCCGGGCTGGGCGAGACCTACCTGACCATCGCCCAGGGCGACGGTGCGCCCGTCCCCGACGGCGCCCGCCTCGAGGGCGTCGTGGACACCGCTGATTCCACCGTCGGCGCGCTGTCGAGTTCGCTGTCGCGCCTGATGAAGCAGCTCGATCCCGCGACGGTGCAGCGTCTCCTCGCACGCGCGGACGAGGCCCTGCCCGCCGGGGAGCAGACCGTGCCCACGATCGACGCCGGCGCACTGCTCACCGCGACGTCGATCCTGCGGCAGCTGCCCGACATCAAGGACCTCATGCAGTCCTTCAACTCGATCACCCCGCGCGCGGGCGACGTCGGCGCGCTGCTGCTGAGCCTGAACCAGCCGCTGCGGACCTTCGGCAAGGGCTACGGCGAGATGGCGCCGTACTCCGTGTCCTACATCAGCCAGGGCGACTATCCGAACGTCATCAAGGACGGCATGCTCGAGCTGTTCAAGATCATCCAGAACTTCGAGGACCGTTCGGCGTCCAGCGTGCAGTACCTGTCCGACCTGATGCTCCCGTCGGTGCGCGCCATCGCCGAGCCCCTCTCGACCATCAACGGCGGGCAGCTGCTCGACACCGCGCTCTCGTCCGTTCGCGGCCGCACCGGGGCCGTCACGCTGCGGATGGCACCGTCGGGCGCCCCCGCGGGCTCGACGGCCGCCAAGCCCTCCGGCGCACCGTCGAGCGCCGCGCCGGCGACCTCCGGGGCCGCCGCACCGTCCAGTACCCCTGCCAAGCCCCGCTGACGCGGGACCAAGGAGAACCCGGAGACCATGGCCCTCGCGCTCACCGATGTCCAACTCGCCCTCGCTGATTCGATCCGCGACTGGGCGGACCGCGCACACCCCGTCGATGCCGTCCGTTCGGGCGACCCCGGGGCCGTGGAGAAGGCGTGGCGCGGCCTGGCCGACATCGGGGTCTTCGGCATCACGCTGAGCGAGGACTTGGGCGGGTTCGGCGGGACCGCCGACGACGCGGCCGCCGCTGTCGAGGCCGCCACCGCCGTCCTCGCTCCCGGGCCGGTCGCGGGCACCGTCGCGGTCGGGGTCCTGCTGGAACGTCACCTGCGCGGGACGGACCGGCTCGCGGGTGTGCGGGCCGAACTCGCCGCGGGTGAGGCTCGTGCGGCGCTCGTCGTCGACGGTGACGGCTCGCTCGCCCCGGACGCCACCCCGGGTTCGCATCTCCTCGTCGCTTCTCCCGAGGGCACGTGGCACCTGCTGCCACCCGGTCACCCCGGGGTCGTCGTGGAATCCGTTGCCGGGCTCGATACCTCGCGACCGCTCGCGCGGATCCACCTGGAGGCGCCCGCCTTCGGCGACGACACCCTGGTCCCCGGCGTCACCTCGGACGACGCCCGCGCGGCGCTCGCCGTGTTCGCCGCCGCGGAGGCCGCGGGCGTCGCCGCCTGGGCGCTGCGCACGGCGGCCGAGTACGCCAAGGTCCGTGTGCAGTTCGGCAAGCCGATCGGCTCCTTCCAGGCGATCAAACAGATCGCGGCCGACATGCTCTGCCGCTCGGAGCAATCCGCCGCGCTGGCGTGGGACGCGGCGCGATCCCTCGGCGCGGGCCCCGAACACCTGCTCGCCGCCGCGGTCGCCGCCGCGGGGGCCCTCGACGCCGCGGTCGAGAACGCCAAGGACGCGATCCAGGTGCTCGGCGGCATCGGCTTCACCTTCGAGCACGACGCCCACCTGTACCTGCGTCGCGCGACCGCGCTCCGGGCGCTGCTGGGCGATTCGCCGCGCTGGCGCACGCGCGCCGCGGAACTCGCCCGCTCGGGCGTGCGCCGAGGGCTCGACTACGAGGTGGACGGCGATCACGCCGGCGCCGCCGCGGAGGTCGCGGCGATCGCGGAACTGCCGGCGGGCGAGCAACGGCGCGCGCTGGCGGAGTCCGGACTGCTGGTGCCGCACTGGGATCCGCCCTACGGCCGCGGCGCGGGCCCCGCCGAGCAGATCGTGTTGGACGGCGCGCTCGAGGCGGCCGGGATCGAGCGGCCGACGCTCGTGATCGGCGCGTGGGCCGCTCCCACCGTCCTCGAACACGGCACCCCCGAGCAGGCGGAGCGTTTCGTGTGGCCGACCCTACTCGGCGAGATCAGTTGGTGCCAGCTGTTCAGCGAGCCCGAGGCGGGTTCCGATCTGGCGTCACTGCGTACGAAGGCGACGCGGGTCGAGGGCGGCTGGTCGCTGACGGGCCAGAAGGTGTGGACCTCGCTCGCGCACGAGGCGGACTGGGCGATCTGCCTGGCCCGCACCGACCCCGACGCGCCGAAGCACAAGGGCATCACCTACTTCCTCGTCGACATGCTGTCCGACGGCCTGGACGTGCGGCCGCTCCGGGAGATCACCGGCGACGTCCGGTTCAACGAGGTCTTCCTCGAGGACGTCTTCGTCCCCGACGACTGCGTCGTGGGCCCGGTGAACGGCGGCTGGCGGCTCGCCCGCACGACCCTCGCCAACGAGCGGGTCGCGATGAGCGGCTCGGGACTGGGCGCCCGCCTCGAGGCGCTCATCGCCGAACCGGGCGCGGACGCCGACCTCGGCGAGCTCGGCGCGCTGATCACCGAAGCGGCCTCCTGTTCGCTCCTCGACCTGCGGGCCGTCATCGCCAGCGTCGGCGGCCAGGACCCCGGCGCCGCGTCCAGCGTCCGCAAGCTGGTGGGCGTGCGGCACCGTCAGGCGGTCGCCGAGGCCTGCCTGCGCAGTCTCGGTCCCGACGGTGCCGTGGCCGGCCCCGACGACCCCGCCGACGTGCGGTACGAGTTCCTGCTCACCCGCTGCCTGTCCATCGCGGGCGGCACCGAGCAGATCCTGCGCAATGTCGCGGCGGAGCAGTTGCTGGGCCTCCCCCGCTCCTGATCCGAACTCAACAGCGTCAGCCCAGAGGCCGTCCTGCGGAAACGCGTGCATCGAGTGCTTGCTACCCGCGAGTAACCCGCGGTTCCGCACCGCCCGACTGAAACCTGTTCTAGTATTCGATCATGGACGATTCCGCCATCTCCGCCGCTGCCGACGCGCTGCTCGGCGCCTACGCGGCGCGCACCCCGATCGACCCGATCATCAGCCGCTTCCCCGAGGCCACGATCACCGACGCCTACCGCATCCAGCAGGAGCAGGTGCGCCGCTGGGAAGCCGACGGCGACCTGGTGAAGGGCCACAAGGTCGGGCTCGCATCGCTCGCGATGCAGCGCCAGATGAACGTCTACGAACCCGATTTCGGGCACCTCACGGCGTCGATGTTCCACCTCGAGCAGATGCCCATCGACACCTCGGCGTGGATGCAGCCCCGCATCGAGCCCGAGATCGCCTTCGTCCTCGGCCGCGAGCTCAGCGGTCCGGGTGTCACGGTCGCCGATGCGATCCGCGCGGTCGATTTCGTGGTGCCCGCGCTCGAAGTGGTCGATTCGCGCATCACGGACTGGAACATCTCGATCGTCGACACGGTCGCCGACAACGCCTCCTCGGGTGGCGTGATCCTCGGCAGTCGCCCTACCCGCCTGCACGACGTCGACCTGCGCACCGTCGGATGCACGTTCCGGATCAGCGGCGAGCAGGTGGGCACGGGCGCCGGCGGCGCCGTCCTGGGCTCGCCCATCAACGCGCTCGTCTGGCTCGCCAACACCGTCGGACCGCTCGGCACCGTCCTGCAGCCCGGCCACGTCGTGCTGCCCGGCTCGATGACCCGGGCCGAGCCCGTCCGCGCCGGCGATGTCGTCGTAGCCGACATGGGCCCGCTCGGGTCCGTGACCGCAGTCCTGACCCCCTGACCACCACGAAACGGAGAATCACCATGAAGATCACCATCGGCGAGGCGTGCACCGGATTCGGCGTCTGCGAGGGAATCCGGCCCGATGTCTTCGAGGTCAACGACGAGGGCTTCGCCGAGGCCACCGACGAGGGCCTCACGGACGCCGACCGCGAGGAAATCGAGTACGCGGTGAGTCAGTGCCCCACGCAGGCCATCACCGTCGAGTACTGACACCCCTCCGACCGAACAGCACTGGAGCCCTGACCCTTCGGCGAAAGGTCGGGGCTCCACTGCTGTCGCGTCACGGGAGGGGCCCGACGGTACGCCGCCGGGCCCACCCGTCAGGCCTGCTGCGCGGCCGCCATCTCGACGGCGATCGCGATGATCATGTCCTCCTGGCCGCCGACGTAGCCGCGGCGCCCGCACTCGTAGAGGATCTCGTACGCGGGCACCCCGTAGCGCTCCTGCGCCCGCTCCGCGTGCAGCAGGAAGCTGGAGTACACGCCCGCGGCGCCCTGGACGATCGAGCTGCGGTCCATCACCGGCAGACGCGTGATGTACGGCTTGACCACATCCTCCGCGGCGGCCATGAGCGCGTCCTTGTCGGTGCCCGTGCGGATGCCGAGCTTCTCGAAGGTGGCCGAGAGCACCTCGGTCGGCGAGTTGCCCGCGCCCGCACCGAGTGCCAGCAGCGAGCCGTCGATCCACGTCGCGCCGGCCCGGTGGGCGATCACCGAGTTCGCCACGCCGAAGCTGAGGTTCTGGTGGCCGTGGTAGCCGACCTGGGCGTCGTCGCCGAGCTCCGCGACCAGCGCCTCGACCCGCTCGCCCGCGTCCTCGAGGATGAGGGCACCCGCCGAATCGACGACGTACACGCACTGGCACCCCGCGTCGGCCATGATGCGCGCCTGCTTCGCCAGCGCCTCGGGCGTGGACATGTGCGAGAGCATGAGGAATCCCGCCGTCTCCAGGCCGAGTTCCCGTGCGGCGCCGAAGTGCTGGATGGAGACGTCCGCCTCCGTGCAGTGAGTGGCGATGCGCAGCGCGCCCGCCCCGAGATCCGCCGCGATGCGGATGTCCTCGACGGTGCCGAGGCCGGGCAGCATGAGCACGGCGATCTTCGCCTGCTGCGCCTCGTCGACGGCGGCGGCGATCAGCTTGCGCTCGTCGACCAGGGAGAAGCCGTAGTTGAAGGTGCTGCCGCCCAGACCGTCCCCGTGGGTCACTTCGATGAGCGAGACCCCCGCATCGTCGAGGGCGCGCACGGTGTCACGGACGTTCTTCTCGGTGAACTGGTGCGCCATCGCGTGGCTGCCGTCACGCAGGGAGGTGTCGACGATGCGGACGTCCCGGTTCGGGTCGCTCCACAGGTTTCCGTTGATGCCGCTCATACCTTCACTCCTGCCAGGATGCGCTGCGCCAGCAGCTCGCCGGCGCGCGCGGCGGCGGCGGTCATGATGTCGAGGTTGCCCGCGTAGGTGGGCAGGTAGTCGCCGTTGCCGGCCACTTCGAGGAACACGGCGACGCGCGCCTTGCCCTCCCAGCCCGGCCGGGGCTCGTCGAACTGCGGGGGCGCCTTGAGCGTGTAGCCGGGAACGTACTGCTGCACGTCCGCCACCATCTGCTCGATGGACGCGGTGATCGCGTCCCGGTCGGCGTCGGGGTCGATGGCACAGAAGACGGTGTCCCGCATGATCATCGGCGGCTCGACCGGGTTGATGATGATGATCGCCTTGCCCTTGACTGCGCCGCCGACCTCCTCGATGGCGCGGGCGGTGGTCTCGGTGAACTCGTCGATGTTCGCGCGGGTTCCGGGGCCCGCCGAACGCGACGACACCGACGCCACGATCTCCGCATAGCTGACCGGCGTGACCCGGCTGACCGCGTGCACCATCGGGATGGTCGCCTGGCCGCCGCAGGTGATCATGTTGACGTTCGGGGCGTCGAGCTGCGCCTCGAGGTTCACCACGGGGCAGGCCAGGGGGCCGACCGCGGCGGGCGTCAGGTCGACGGCGACGATGCCCGCCTCGGCGTACCGGGGCGCGTTCGCACGGTGCGCCTTCGCGGACGTCGCCTCGAAGACGATCCGCGGCGGCTCGGGCCGGCTCAGGAGCCAGTCCACACCCTCCGCCGAGGTCTCCAGCCCGAGGTCGGCGGCGCGCTTGAGCCCGTCCGATTCGGGGTCGACGCCCACCATGTAGCGCACGTCGACGTGCTCGCTCCGCCGCAGCTTGGCCAGCAGATCCGTGCCTATGTTTCCGGGGCCGACAATCGCAGCAGTGACCTTGCCGTGTTCCGTCATCGACATCCCTCGTTCCCCGTTGCGACGATGGCCGCCGTTACCTTCTGAGTCATGTCTCACAGCGTCGACCACCGACGCCCACCGGTCCACGTTCGCGTTCCGCTGAGCGGGACGGCACCGCGGATTGGCCGACTCTTGACGATTGACGGAACTCGTTCTATTTTCGATACATATCATCGGTTTCGTCTCACATCATCCGGAGTGCCCATGACGACCGCACCGACCTTCGCCCCGTCCTCCGCCGAGACCTGGGCGGATCCGTTCGCGCTGTACCGGGACCTCCGCGCGTCCGGCGCGGTCCACCGAGCGGAGCCGCTGGACGGCGAAGATCTCGAGTACTACGTCCTCCCCCGGCACGCGGACGTGTGGCACGCGGTCCGCTCCCCCGAGGAATTCTCCTCCGCGCAGGGCCTGACGCTCCACTACGGCGAGCTCGAGAAGATCGGCCTGCAGGAGAATCCGCCGATGGTCATGCAGGATCCGCCGGTGCACACCGACTTCCGCCGCCTCGTGGCGCGCGGCTTCACGCCGCGACAGGTGTCAGCGATCGAGCCGGACGTGCGCGCCTTCGTCGTCGAGCGGATCGAGCGGCTGCGCGAGCAGGGCGGCGGTGACATCGTCGCGGAGCTGTTCAAGCCCCTGCCGTCCATGGTCGTCGCGCACTACCTCGGCGTGCCGCCGGCGGACCGCGGGAAGTTCGACGTGTGGACCGAGAGCATCGTCGCCGCCAACTCGGGCGGCGGCGACCTCGCGTCCGTGGTGGCCTCGGCCGCCGATGCCGTCGGTGAGCTCATGGGCTACTTCGCCGCCCTCATCGAGCGGCGGCGCTCCGAGGCGGAGGACGACGTGGTCTCGCACCTCGTGGCCGCGGGCATCGGTGCCGACGGCGACCCCGCCGGCGTGGTCTCGATCCTCGGATTCACGTTCACGATGGTCGCGGGCGGCAACGACACCACGACGGGGCTGCTCGGCGGCGCGATCCAGCTCCTGCACCAACGTCCTGACCAGCGGCGCCTGCTCCTCGAAGATCCAGGACTGATCCCCGGCGCGGTCGAGGAGTTCCTCCGCCTGACCTCACCGGTGCAGGGGCTCGGGCGCACCACCACCCGCCCGGTGGAGGTCGACGGGACCGTGATCCCCGCGGACCGTCGGGTCCTGCTGCTCTACGGCTCCGCCAACCGCGACGAGACGGTCTTCGGTGACGACGCCGACACCCTGGACGTCACGCGCAACCCTCGCAACATCCTCACCTTCGCGCAGGGGCCGCACCACTGCCTGGGCGCGGCCGCAGCGCGGATGCAGTCGCGGGTCGCGCTGGAGGAACTGCTCGCCCGCGTTCCGGGGTTCGAGGTCGATCTCGACGGGGTGCGCTGGGCGCCCGGGGCGTACGTGCGGCGCCCCACGACGGTGCCCGTCACCGCGGGCCGGCTGCCGTGACCCGCGCAGCGAACACGAGCTGGTCCGACGCCGCGCGCTCGGGCGCCACCGAGCGGATCCTGGACGCGGCGGCGGGCCTGTTCGCCGAACACGGTGTCGCCGCGGTGGGCATGGACGACATCGCCCGCGCCGCGGGGTGCTCGCGCGCCACGCTCTACCGCTACTTCGCGAACCGCGAGCGCCTGCGTTCCGCCTACGTCCTCCGCGAGATGACCGGGGCCCTCGCCCATCTCGCGGCCCGCGACGGCGCCACGGGCACACCGCCGGAGCGGTTGGTGGGGGTCATCGAGTCCGCGATCGCCTACGTGCGGGAGCGGCCGGCGCTGCTGGCCTGGTTCTCCTCGGAGGACTTCGCCGTCGGCCCCGTCCTCGCCGAGAACGCCGAGGCTCTCGCCACCGCCGCTGCGGGCGCACGCGTCGCGGACGACCTGCCGGAGCTCGCCGATCCCCAGGTCTTCGATTGGGTCGTCCGCGTGATCGTCGGGCTGCTCACGCACCCCGGCGCCGACGCCGGCTACGAGCACGCACTCCTGGTCCGGTTCGTCGGTCCGATCGTCGATCGCCGATAGCGCGACGGCCCCGGGCCGAGGCTGGCAGACTGATCCCATGCGTCCCGCTGAGCGGAACGACGGTGCCACCGTCGACCGGATAGCCGCCGTGCTCTCCGCCTACCGGCCCGGCGACGGCGGCCTCGGCGTGTCCGAGCTCGCGCGGCGCACCGGCCTGCCGAAGTCGACGGTGCACCGCCTGACGGGGCACCTCGTGGCCGCGGGGCTGCTCGCGCGCTCCGGCACGGATCTGCGGCTCGGCCTGCGGCTCTTCGAGATCGGGCAGCTCGCGACCGGGCACCGGGACCTCGTCGACGCCGCACGTCCGCTCCTCGCGGACCTGCGCTCGGGCACCCGGAACACCGTTCATCTGGCGCGGCTCGAGGGCACCGAGGTCGTCTACTTCGAGGTCCTCCCGGGTCCGGACGCGCCGAACCTGCCGTCGCGGGTCGGCGGGCGCATGCCCGCGCACGCGACGGGCGTCGGCAAGGCGATCCTGGCGTTCTCGGACGCCGCGGTCGTGGACGGCGTGATCGCGACCGGCCTGCCCCGGCTGAGCACCCGGACCATCACCTCGCCCGCGATCCTGCGCCGGCAACTGCAGCGCGTCCGGGACGACGGCGTCGCCTACGAGCGCGAGGAATCGAGCACGGGAACCGTCTGCGTGGCCTGCCCGGTCCTCGACGCCGACGGTGCCCCCGTCGCCGCCGTCTCCGTGGCCGGGTGGAGCAACCGCATGCGTCCCGAGCGGGTCGCTCCCGCGGTCCGCGCCGCCGCCCTCACCCTCTCCCGCGTCGCCGCCCGCCGCCCCGATTGAACACCGTTACGGAGAGGAAACCCGCAGATCGGAATCTCCATAACGGTGTTCAATCGGGGAGGTGGACGGTGACCGTCGGCTCCCGTCCGCACAGGTCGACGAGGGCCACGCCGCGGCGGGCACCGTCGTACACCGTGGCGGTCACGGCCGTGCCGGAGGCGAGGACCTTGCCCACCTGCAGTCCGCGCAGGTGCAGCAGCTCGGTGGCCCGCCGCCGGCCGCTTCCGCCGACACCGCGGACGCCGCCCAGGAACGCCAGGGCGGCACGAGGACCGAGAGTGCGGAACAGACGCGGTCCGAGCAGGGCGCCCGCAGCGAGGCCGCGCGGCCCGGAGAGCAGCAGCTGCGCGATCATTCCGCGCAGCTCCCAGTGGGCGTGCAGCCCGGTGATCGCGGCGCCGTCGGGACCGTCCGCCACGGTGTACCGCAGGTGCATCGGGATGTGCAGCGTGACACCGGTACTCATCGTGGTGTGCACGGTGAGGTCGCGGACCATCAGTCCCTCAGCCGCGAGGATCACGTCGTGCTCGACCTCGAAGACGATGGTGTTCGGGCCGATGAACATGTCGTAGAAGCGGGCGATCGCCGCGGGAGTCGTCTGCGGCGGCGGCCCGACGGGGTCGTGCACGGCCCCGTCGGGCGCGAACAACGCGGTCCATGCCGCCTTGTCGTGCGCGGCGACGGCGGTGGGCGAGGCCTCGACGACCCGCCGGATCGCTTCGATGCCGGGCATCTACAGCTTCAGGGCGTGGGTCGCGGTGGCGCCGCCGTCCGCCACGAACTCGGCGCCGGTGCTGTAGCTCGCCTCGTCGGAGGCGACGAACAGCACGAGCGAGGCGATCTCGTCGGCGCTGCCCTGCCGCCCGATCGGCAGTCGCTGCTTGAGCCAATCGGTCGGCGGTTCGTTGCCGCCCAGCGCATCCGCCACCATCGCGGTGTCGATCATGCCCGGATGCACGGAGTTGACGCGGATGCCGTACTGCCCCAGTTCCATCGCGGCGGACTTGGTCATGCCGCGGATCGCGAACTTACTGGCGGTGTACGCGGTGAGGTAGGGCATGCCGCCCAGCCCCTCGACGGACGAGGTGTTGACGATCGATCCGCCGCCCGCGGCCTTCATCGGCTCCACCGCGGCGCGCATGCCGAGGAAGCAGCCGAACTGGTTGATGCGGATGACCCGCTCGTAGTCGGCGAGTGCCGTCTGCTCGAGCGCCGAGAAGAACAGCACGCCGGCGTTGTTCACCAGCACGTCCAGTCCGCCGAAGCTCTCCTGCACGGCCGCGATCGCAGCCGCCCAGTCCTCCTCCGAGGTCACGTCGAGGTGCCGGTACACGGCGGCGCTGCCGAGCTCGGCGGCCAGTGCCTCACCCTGCTCGTCCAGCACGTCGCCGAGCAGCACCTGCGCGCCCTCCGCGACGAACCGGCGCGCCACCGCGGCGCCCTGTCCCCGTGCGGCGCCCGTGACGAGCGCCCGCTTCCCCGTGAGCCTTCCGGTCATACCGATCACCCTTCCAACTGTGCTGCGACGAACATGCGGTCGTCGCGGTCCGCGAAGTAGCCGCCCACCGCGGCGGCGAGACCGGCCTCGTCCCACTGCCCGCCGTCGGCGTCGAACCGCTGCTCGAGCGAGGGCGGCGCCATGAGCGCCACCATCCCGCCGTGCACCACGAACACCTGCCCGTTGATCCTCGCGGCCTCCGGTCCGGCGAGGAAGCGCACGAACCGCGCCACGTGGTCGACCGACAGGGGGTCGACGGTGCCGTCGGGTGCGTCCCCGAAGACGCCCTCGGTCATGGCCGTCCGCGCGCGGGGGCAGATCGCGTTGGCACGCACTCCGTATCGTCCGAGTCCCCGCGCGGTCGCGATGGTCAGTGCCGCGATGCCGGCCTTGGCCGCCGCGTAGTTGGGCTGGCCGACCGAGCCGAACAGGAAGGCCTCCGAGGACGTGTTGACCACCCGGCCGTAGACCTCGCCGCCGGACGCCTTCGCCGCGTCCCGCCAGTACGCCGATGCGTTGCGCGAGAGCAGGAAGTGCCCGCGCAGGTGCACCCGGACCACCGAGTCGAACTCGTCGTCGGTCATGGAGAAGATCATCTTGTCGCGGCAGAAGCCCGCGTTGTTGACCACGATGTGCAGCCCGCCGAGCCCCTCGGCGGCGGCCATCAGCGCGTCGGCCGTCTCCCGGTCGCCGGAATCGCCGAGCACCAGCTCGGCGCGGCCGCCGTCGGCCCGGATCGACGCGACCACCTCCTCCGCCGCGGGCGAGACATCGCCCACCACGATCGCGGCGCCGCCGCGGGCGAGCGCCAGCGCCTCGGCGCGGCCCAACCCGGCGCCCGCGCCGGTCACGATCGCGACCTTGCCGTCCAGGCTCGCCACCTCTGCCTGCGTCATGTTCCACCCTTCGATGTAAGAACCTGTTCACTGCGGAGCTCACGCTCCCCCTCCACAGGAAAATACTGCCGAGACCGCGGTTTCGTTCCACTTTTCTAGAACTTGTTCTACAGTGACGCCATGCGGATCGACTATGCGCCGGAACAGCAGGAGCTGCGCGCGGAACTGCGCGGCTACTTCGCCCAGCTCATGACACCCGAGCGCCGCGAGGCCCTGCTCGGCGCCGGTGGTGAGTACGGTGACGGCGAGGTCTACAAGGAGATCACCCGGACCCTCGGCAAGGACGGCTGGCTCGCGATCGGGTGGTCCGAGGAGTACGGCGGGCAGGCGCGCCCGATGCTCGACCAGCTGATCTTCACCGACGAGGCCGCCGTCGCCGGCGTGCCCGTCCCCTTCCTCACCGTGAACACCGTGGGCCCCGCGATCATGGCGGGCGGCACGGCCGAGCAGAAGGCGGAGCTGCTGCCCGGCATCGCCGCGGGCGAGACCCACTTCGCGATCGGCTACTCGGAGCCCGAGGCGGGCACCGACCTGGCGGCCCTGCGCACCCGGGCCGTGCGCGACGGCGACGACTACGTGATCAACGGCCAGAAGATGTGGACCTCGCTCATCGAGTACGCCGACTACATCTGGCTCGCCGCGCGCACCGATCCCGAGGCGCAGCGCCACCGCGGCGTGTCGATCATGGTGGTCCCCACCGCCGCCGAGGGCTTCTCCTGGACCAAGGTGCACACGGTGGCCGGCCCCGGCACCTCCGCCACCTACTACCAGGACGTCCGCGTGCCGGCCACGGCCGTGGTGGGCGAGCTGCACGGCGGCTGGAAGCTCATCACCAACCAGCTCAACCACGAACGCGTCGCGCTGACCTCCGCCGCCCCGCTGCTGGACTCGGAACGGCAGGTGCGGCACTGGGCGCAGAACACCAAGCTGGCGGACGGCTCGCGCGTCATCGACGCCGAGTGGGTCCGTACCCACCTGGCCCGCGTGTACGCCCACGCGCAGTACCTCAAGCTGCGGAACTGGAAGATCGCGTGGGCCGCCGACCACAGCGAGCTCGGCCCCGCCGACGCCTCCGCCACCAAGGTCTTCGGCACCGAGTACGCCACCGAGGGCTACCGGCTCCTCATGGAGGTCCTCGGCACCGCCGCGATCGTGCGCGCGGGCTCGCCCGGCGCGCTCCTGCGCGGCCGGATCGAACGGCTGCACCGCAGCTCCCTGATCCTCACCTTCGGCGGCGGCACCAACGAGATCCAGCGCGACCTGATCGCCGGAGCCGGGCTCCGGCTGCCGGTCAGCCGCTAGGACGTCAAGGAGACACACGACATGGATTTCACCGTCCCCGAGGCACGCACCGACCTCGCCGAGCTGACCCGGCGCATCGTCGAATCGTGGCGGGACAAGACGCCCCGCCCTACCGATTCCGGTCTCGACCAGGAGCTCTGGGCCACGCTGGCGCGGTCGGGCGTGCTCGACGCGGCGCTCCCCGCCACCGTGGGCGGCGGCGGACTGGGCCTGCTGGCCCACACCGCGGTCCTGGCCGAGCTCGGTCGCGTCGCGGCCCCGGCGCCCTACCTCGACACCGTCCTGGTCGTCGCCGAGAGCCTCGCCGAGGCCGGGAGCCCGGAGCAGATCGAGCAGTGGCTGGTTCCGCTCGTGCGCGGAAGGTCCACGGCCGCGGTCGCCTTCGGCGATGCGCTGAGCGGGTTCACCGCCCGTCCGTCGGGTGACGGCTGGCGGGTCGACGGTGCCCAGACCGCGGTCTCGTCCGCCGCCTTCGCCGACCTCCTCGTCATCGAGGCGACGACGCAGGACGGGCCCGCGCTCTTCCTGCTCCCGCGCGCCACGACCGGGCTGTCGGTCACGGGCCAGCACGTGGGGAACGGGACCGATGCCGCGCTCGTCGAGGCCGATGCTGCGCTCGTGCCCGCGACGGCGCGGCTCGGCGGCGCCGACACCGCGGCGCGCGCTCGCCGCCTCGCTACCCTCGGCTGGTGCGCTCTGCAGGCCGGCACCACGGAGCGCGCGCTCGAGCTCACCGCCGACTACGCCCGCACGCGTGAGCAGTTCGGCAAGCAGATCGGCTCGTTCCAGGCGGTCCGGCAGCGCCTCGCCGACGCCTACATCGATGTCGAGGCCGTCCGCCTGACGGTGCTCGAAGCCGCCTGGCGCGAGTCCGAAGGCCTCGATGCATCGGCCGAGATCGCCACCGCCAAGTTCTGGGCAGCCGAGGCCGGACACCGGGTGGCGCACACCGCGGTCCACGTGCACGGCGGCGTCGGCATCGACACCGACCATCCCACCCATCGCTACTTCGTGGCGGCCAAGCGCGCGGAGTTCGCGCTCGGCGGCGCGACGGCCCATCTCCGCGCCCTGGGCGCGACCCTCGCCGGAAGGAACCCCGCATGATCCGCAAGACGTACAAGACCACGACCTCCGCCGTGTCGCCGAACGAGGCGGTCGACTACATCGTGATCGGTTCCGGCAGCGCGGGTTCCGTGGTCGCCGGACGGCTCGCCGACACCGGCGCCAGCGTCGCGCTGCTCGAGGCCGGCCGCAACGACAACACCCGGCTCGCCCAGGTCCCCGGCATGATCTCGATGGTCCACACGGTCCCGCAGCTCAAGGCGCGGGTCGCCTGGAAGCAGTACTCGACCCCGCAGAAGTTCGCCAACGACCGCCGGATCCCCATGACCCGCGGCAAGGTGCTCGGCGGTTCCAGCTCGATCAACGGCATGCTCTTCGTCCGCGGCAACCGCGCCAACTACGACTCGTGGGCCGCCGAGGGCGCCACCGGCTGGGACTACGAGGGCGTGCTCCCCGCCTTCAAGCGCCTCGAGAACTGGGAGGACGGCGCCACCGATCTGCGCGGCACCGGCGGCCCCATCGAGGTGACCCGACAGGCCCACCTCACCGACGCCACGAGGTCCTACATGGGGGCACTGTCGTCGACGCTGAACGCGCCCATGATCGACGACTACAACGGCCCGTCCCAAGAGGGCGTGAGCGTCTTCCAGCAGAGCGCCGCCGGCGGCACCCGGTTCAGCTCCGCGCACGGTTACCTGCGCGAGGCCCGCCCGAACCTGCGAGTGCACGTGAACGCCCACGTCAAGCGCGTGGTGATCGAGAACGGCCGCGCCACGGGCGTCGAGGTGCTGGACGGGAACGCCGTGACCACGATCCGCGCCAACCGCGAGGTCATCGTTTCGGGCGGTGTCATCGGCTCGCCGCAGATCCTCATGCTGTCCGGCATCGGGCCCGGTGCGCACCTGCGCGAGAAGGGGATCGACGTGCACGCCGACCTCCCTGTGGGCCAGAACCTGCACGACCACCTGTTCGTCCCGCTGACCTTCCTCATGAAGGACGCCGTCCACAAGGGCACGCCCGCGTACTTCGCGAAGGGCCTGGCGAAGGAGTGGCGCAGCCCCGGCCAGAGCTTCATGGCGAACACCGTTTTCGACGCCGCGGCCTTCGTGCGCACCTCCTACGCCAAGGACATCCCGGACCTGCAGATCCACTGCCTGCCGTGGAACTACCCGACGCCGAACCAGGACGCCGACAAGCTGCACATGGTCGACCCGCGGCCGGGCCTGACGATCCTGCCCACGTTGATCTACCCGCAGAGCCGCGGCGAGCTGCGGCTGAACTCGGCGAACCCGCTCGAGCAGCCGTCGATCGACCCCGGGTACCTCAGCGACCCGCAGGACACCGAGGTCCTCATGGAGGGCATCGGCATGATCCGCGAGGTGATGCGGCACCCGTCCGTCGCGCCGATGGTGAGCGAGGAGTTCACGCCCGGCGCCTCCTTCATGGACGATGCCGCCCTGCGCCGCGAACTCCCGAACCGCGTGCACTCGGTGTACCACCCGGTGGGCACCTGCCGCATGGGCACCGACGAGCGGTCCGTCGTCGACCCCGAGCTGCGGGTCAACGGGATCGAGGGGCTCCGCGTCGCGGACGCCTCGATCATGCCGTCCATCACGGGCGGCAACACGAACGCGCCGTCGTACATGATCGGCGAGATGTGCGCGCGGTTCCTCGGCGCGTGAGATGAGCGCTGCCCTCCCGCAGTCACTTCCGACTGTCGCCGACCTGCTGCTCGCCCGCGCCGGGGACTCCCGCGCGGGCCTGCGGGCCGGTGACCGGACGTGGACCTGGACCGAGCACGTCGAGCAGTCCGCGGTCCGGTCCGCCGTCCTGCGGGAGCTCCTGCCCGACGACGCCGGAGGCGGCCCCAGCGCAGGAGCTGCGCCCCGTCACATCGGGGTGCTGGCGGACAACGTTCCGGAGTTCTCCTTCCTGCTCGGCGCGGCAGCCCTGTCGGGTGCGGTCGTGGTGGGGCTCAACCCCACCCGCCGCGGCGAGGCGCTCGCCCGGGACGTCGCACTGGCCGATTGCGGCGTGGTCCTCACGCAGGGCCGGCGCGCCGCGCTCCTCGACGGCCTCGATCTCGGCGTGCCGGTCATCGACCTCGACGGTCCGCGGTGGGCGGAGCTGCTCGCCGCGCACGCGGGCGCGTCGCCGCCCGCCGCGGCGGTGAACACCGACAGCCTGCTGGCCCTCGTCTTCACCTCGGGCACGAGCGGCGAGCCGAAGGCCGTGCAGGCCACGCACGGCAAGTTCACGGGTGCCGGCATCATGCTGGCGCAGCGGTTCCGGCTGACCGGCGACGACACCGCGTACATCGCGATGCCCCTGTTCCACTCCAACGCGCTGCTCGCGGGGTGGGCTGTAGCGCTGGCCGCCGGCGCGACCATCGCTCTGGCCGAACGGTTCTCGGCGTCGGGCTTCCTCGACGACGTGCGCCGGTACGGCGCCACCTACGCCAACTACGTAGGCACGCCCCTGTCGTACATCCTCGCCACGCCGGAGCACGCCGACGACGCCGACAATCCGTTGCGCGTGCTCTACGGCAACGAGGGCCGCGCCGACGACATCGCCGCGTTCGCTGCCAGGTTCGGCTGCCACGTCCAGGACGGGTACGGCTCGTCCGAGAACGGTGTCGCGATCGCCCGCACGCCGGACACCCCGCCCGACGCGCTCGGCCCCCTGCCCGACGGTGTCGCCGTCTGGAAGCCCGGCACCGCGCAGGAGTGCCCGCGTGCCGTGACCGGCCCGGACGGGGCGCTGCTCAACGCCGACGAGGCGATCGGCGAGCTGGTGAACACCGCGAGTACCGGCGGATTCTCCGGCTACTACAAGGATCCCACCGCGGACGCCGCGCGCGCGACGGGCGGCGTGTACCGCACGGGCGATCTCGCCTACGTCGACGAGGCGGGCTTCGTGCACTTCGCCGGCCGCACCGGCGACTGGATGCGGGTGGGTGGCGAGAATCTCGGCGTCGCACCGATCGAGCGCGCTCTGCTGCGCCATCCCGCCATCGCCGAGGCGGCGGTGTACGGCCTGCCCGATCGCGTGGGCGACCAGGTGGCCGCGGCACTCGTGCTGGTCCCCGGCGCGACACTGACACCGGGCGACCTCGCGGACTTCCTCTCCGTCCAGCCGGATCTGAGCCCGCGCCAGCACCCGCGCCGCCTGCGCATCGTGGACGAGCTGCCCCGCACCCCGTCGTTCAAGGTGCTCCGGCGGGCCCTGGTCACCGACGGAATCGACGCCACCGATCCGCTACTCGGGTAGCAGTGACCGCACCGCCTCGATCGTGTCCGCCTCCGCGGCGGACTTGTCCGGGCGGTAGCGCAGCACCCGGGCGAAGCGCAGCGCAACACCGCCCGGGTACCGACGCGAGACCTGCACGCCATCGAGCTCGATCTCGACGACGATCTCGGGACGTAGGAACACCGTGTGCTCGTCCCGCTCGCGCTCGTGGAGCGGGAACTCCTCGGTCTGCCAGCGCAGCAGCGCATCGGTCAGGCCCTTGAAGGTCTTGCCCACCATGATCGGATCGCCGCCGCCCGGGTCCCGGGCACCGAGGTGCAGGTTCGAGAGCATGCCCGTGCGGCGGCCGTAGCCCCACTCGGCGCCGAGCACCACCAGGTCGAGCGTGTGGACCTGTTTGACCTTCTGCCACGCCCGCCCGCGGCGGCCTGCGGCGTACGGCGACGTGAGGTCCTTGATCATCACGCCCTCGTGGCCCGCGGCGAGCGCGGCGGCGTAGTGGGCGGCGGCCTCGTCCGGCGTGGGCCGGGCCAGGGCCGGAATGCGCAGCTCGCCCGCCACCGCCTGCAGCGCGTCCACACGCACGGACAGGGGCTCGTCCAGCAGGTCGCGTCCGTCGAGGTGCAGGCAGTCGAAGAAGTACGGGCGAAGTACGGTCTCACCGGACTCCGCCGAACCGAATCGGCTCATCGTCTCCTGGAAGGGCCGCGGCCGCCCGGCATCGGTCAGGGCGAGCGACTCCCCGTCGAGTACCACCGAGCTGCACGGCAGTTCCCGGGCCAGCGCGACGATCTCGGGCACCGAGGCGGTGATGTCGCGCAGCGTGCGGGTGTACACGCGGACCTCCTCACCGAGCCGGTGCACCTGGATCCGGGCCCCGTCGAGCTTGAACTCGACGCTGACCTCGGGCCCCAGATCCGCCAGCGCGCCGTCCACACTCTCCGCCGGGGACGCGAGCATCGGCGAGACGCCGCGCAGCACCTCGAGCCCGAATCCGGCGAGCTCCACCGCACCGCCCGACAGGGCGGCCACGGCGGTGCCCGGGAGGGAACCCGAGAGCATCGCGGCCCTGCGCACCACGTCGAGCGGGACGCCGGCGGCGCGCGCCACCGCGTCGGTCACCACGCCCGCGAGCGCGCCCTGGCGCAGCTCCCCGGTGATGAGCCCGACCAGGAAGCGCTGTTCGGCCGCCGTCGCGTGGCCGAGCAAGCCGGTGAGGACGGCGTCCCGTCGGGCCACCGAGCCGGCGCCCGAGGTACCTGCCAGCTCGTCCAGCGCGCGGGAGACCTCCTCGACGGTCAGCGTGGGCTCGTCCGCGGGCTCCAGACCGTCGACGGTGCGCCCGACGGTGCGCCAGCCCGCGCCGAGGCGGCCCTGCAGCAGCCCGCCGGACAGCCACGCGACGACGGGCCGCACGTCGGCGGGCCCGGCCGCACGGATCACGGCCGCCAGCGCGGCGATCTTCGCGGTGCGCGAGCGGGTACCCGCGACCTCGGCGGATGCGGCGACGACCTCGGCGAACAGCACCCCGCCATTGTCGCGCAGACCCCTGACACTTTCCTGCGCGAGCGCCGCGACAGGCGGCGACAGCGCCGTGCAAGGCCCACGACAGCGACACGATGCATCGTGACGGCCATGACGATCACCCAGATGAGGACCGGCCACGCCCCGTCCTCCCCCACCGACCTCGCGATCGACGCCCGCGGCCTGGTCAAGCACTTCGGTGCGACCCGCGCCGTCAACGGCGTCGACCTGCAGGTGCCGACCGGCACCGTCTACGGCGTCCTCGGCCCCAACGGTGCCGGCAAGACCACGACCATCAGCATGCTCGCGACCCTGCTCAAACCCGACGCCGGCAGCGCCCGTGTCTTCGGACACGACGTGGTGGCCGAGTCCACCCTGGTGCGCTCGCTCATCGGCGTCACCGGGCAGTACGCCTCGGTCGACGAGGACCTCACCGCGAGCCAGAACCTGATTCTGTTCGCCCGGCTGCTCGGCAAGAGCCGCGCGGCCGCGCGAGCGCGCGCCGAGGAGCTGCTGACCGCCTTCGGCCTCGAGGACGCCGCCAACCGTCCGCTCAAGGAGTTCTCCGGCGGCATGCGGCGGCGGCTCGACCTCGCGGCCAGTCTCATCGACACGCCGCCGCTGCTGTTCCTCGACGAGCCGACGACCGGCCTCGACCCGCGCACCCGGTCCCAGATGTGGGACACCATCCGCGATCTCGTCGCCCAGGGCTCGACGGTGCTGCTCACCACGCAGTACCTCGACGAGGCCGACCAGTTGGCGGACCGGATCGCGGTGATCGACCGCGGGCTGGTCATCGCCGACGGCACCGCCGACGAGCTCAAGGCCTCGGTCGGCTCCGCGACCCTGCAGCTCACGCCCGCCGACCGCGCGGACGCGCCGACGGTGGCCCGCACCGTCGAGCGGATCCTCACGGAGACGGCGGCGTTCAGCCCCGAGGCCGCCCGCGTGACGGCCCCGCTGCATCGCCCCGACCTCGTCCCCGACCTGCTCATCGCCCTCCGCGAGGAGGGCGTCGCCATCGAGGAGATCGTCGTCTCCAAACCCAGCCTCGACGAGGTCTTCCTCACCCTCACCGGCCGCCCCGACGACAGTTCGGAAGGCTCGGCCGCCACCGACACCGCCCAGGAGGCGTCATGACCACCACCCTCACCCCTGCACCCGGCAGGACGCCGGAACGCATGGCCACGAACCACATCGGCCTCGCCGAGACCGTCCGGCAGTCCTTCACCATGGGCTGGCGCGGCGTGCTCAAGATCCGGCACAACCCGGAACAGCTCTTCGACGTCGTGCTGCAGCCGATCATCTTCACGCTGATGTTCACCTACATCTTCGGCGGCGCGATCAGCGGCGACGTGCAGCACTACCTGCCCGTGATCATCCCCGGGATCCTCATGCAGACGGTGATCGTGGCGTCCATCGTCACCGGCACCCAGCTGCGCGAGGACATGGACAAGGGCGTCTTCGACCGGTTCCGGTCGCTGCCCATCGCCCGGATCAGCCCGCTCGCAGGTGCCCTACTCGCCGATGTCATCCGCTACCTGATCGCCACCGTCATCACCTTCGCGGTAGGCATCGCCATGGGCTGGCGCCCCGACCCGGTGGGCGTCCTCGCCTCGACCGCGCTGATCCTGTTCTGCGCCTTCGCGGTGTCGTGGATCTTCGCGCTGATGGGCTGCCTCATGAAGAAGGCCACGGCCGTGCAGGGCGTGTCGATGATGATCATGTTCCCGCTGACCTTCCTGTCCAACGCGTTCGTCCCGGTGGACACGATGCCGGGTTGGCTGCAGGCCTTCGTCAACGTCAATCCCGCGAGCCATCTGGTGACCGCGATCCGGGAGCTGTGCGACACCGGCCACGCCGGCATCCACGTGGTCTGGAGCCTCGTCGGCGCCGTGGTGCTGATCGCGGTGTTCGCGCCGCTCGCCGTGCGCGCCTACATCCGCAACGCCCGCTGACGCCGCGCTCCCGGCGCCGCCGCTACCCCTTCTCGCGCAGCGCGGCGGTGGTCTCGCGCAGGAGGCGGACCGCCCTCGACCGGGACAACCCGGCGATGCGGTCCGCCTCGGCGCGCCACCTGACGTCCGGGAGGTCCGACGGTGCCGCGAACCGCTGCAGCGCCGCGTGCATGACCGGGTAGTCCTGCCGCGCACCGAGCCTGCGCGCCAGGCTGATCAACACGGTGGCCTCCTCCGACGCCGGCTCGGTGGCGACGAGGTACGACCCGACTGCGAGCGCCATGGTCGCGGCCTGTGGGAGATCCCAGTACCCCGTGATACCGAACATGGCCTCGTCGCCGGCGATCAGCGCCGCGACCAGTTCCCGGCCGGTCTCCGCCGCGCCGCACTCGACGACGCCGAGCAGGGCCGTGGCGACGAGCATCTCGCCGCCGGGATCCCTCCCGCCGTTGGGGATCCGGCGTATCAGCAATTCCCCCGCCCGCCGGTACAGTGCCGCGTCGGGCTCGCCACGGAGCCGCGCCAGCTCCGCGGCGCCGATCAGCACGGAGGCCGCGACCTCGGGGCCGCCGTCCGGATCCGGTCCCGTAGGGTCCCAACCGTCCTCGAGCGTCCGCTGCAGGGCAGCGGCCTCGTCGATCCGGCCGAGGCAGCACAGACCGGCCACGAGGTACGCGGTCGCCTGTTTCACGTCCTCGTCCGCACCGATCGAGGCCAGCTTCTCGGCGGCGATCCGGTAGCGCCGGACGGCCTCCTCCCAGTCTGCCCGCTGGCCGTACACGCTGCCGGTGCTCATCGCCAACATCGCATCGGCCCACGCGTCCCCGTCGTGGCCGAGCGCGCTGATCGCCTGTGAATCCTGGAGCGCGCCCACGAGGTCACCGCGATTCTCCCGCAGGTTCATCCGGGCGGCGAGCGCCGGAACGCGGACCTCGTCCGCGGGGGCGTCCACGCCGGCGACGACGAGCCGCAACACGCCGGTCACCGAGTGCTGCAGGAACAGGGCGCCGAAGTAGTCCGCGGGTCGGTTCAGCCGCAGGTCGGGGCGGTGTAGCCGCCGGATCATGGTACGGCCGCGGGCCATGTGCCGCGCCCTCGGGTCGACGCCCGGCGCCGCGCACGAGGCGAGCAGCGTGATCTGCCACAGCTCCCGCTCCTCCTCATCGATGCCCGCGGCGATGGCGGCGCGCGGATCGGGGAGTGCTCCGACGATCCGGTGGCCGATCTCCTGGACCTGCCCGTGCAGGCTCCGCATCGACCACAGGCCCGCGATGAGTGGGAACACCCGGATCACCGTCCGGGTCGCAGCGGTGTCGCCGGCGACCATCTCCGCGACGGCGCCGCGGAGCACGAAGACCAGGTTCTCGATGTCCTCCGCGAGGCGTCCGATGACGCCGTGCCCGCCGACCGCACGGTATTCGCGCCACATCCGGACCGCGACGTCCGCCGCCCACTCCGCCATCGCGGCGTCCACGTCCGCCGATTCCGAGCCCTCGAGCGCCGTCGGGCCGCCCTCAGCGAGGCGTTCCTCGCCGAACTCGCGGACCGTCTCCAGCATGCGGTACCGGGTGCGACCGCCGTTCTCCGTGACCTGGAGGAGTGACTGATTCGCGAGCGAGACCAGTGCGTCGTCGAGCGCCAGCGGGTCGAGACCCGTCGTGGCGGCCGCCGCCTCGGCGTCGAACCCCGCGGGGAACCGGCACAGTCGGCGCAGCGACAGCTGCGCGTCCGGCTCGAGCAGGTCCCAGCTCCATTCGATGACCGCGTGGAGCGTCCGGTGCCGGTCCGGTGCGGAGCGATCCGCCGACCGCAGCAATGCGAACCGCTGCTCGAGCCGCGCGGTGATCTCCTCGACGCCGAGGGTCCGTACCCGTGCCGCCGCCAGCTCGATGGCGAGCGGCAGGCCGTCCAGACGGCGGCAGAGCTCGGCGACCGCCTCCACGGGAAGCCGCACGTCGGGGCGCACGGCGCGGGCGCGCTCGCCGAACAGCTCGACCGCCGCGGCTCCCTCGCCCTCGGTCCCGAGCACCGGGAGGGGGTGCACCCACTCGGCGCGTAGTTGCAGCGGAGATCGGCTGGTCGCGAGCACGCTGACCCCGGACGCCCCGGCGACGAGATCCGCGACGACGTCGGCACAGGCGTCCACGACCTGTTCGCAGTTGTCCAGGACGAGGAGGCACCGTCGGCGCCCGAGATGCTCCAGCAGACGCTCCCCCAGATCCCGGATCGTCATGCGGGGCAGGCCGTCCGCGCCCAGATCGGGTTCGGAGAGCCCGAGCACGCGCGCGACGGCGGGGAGCACGCCGTCGGCGGATCGGACCGAGGCGAGGGGCACGTAGTAGACCGCGGTGCCGGCGCGCGCGAGCGCGTTGCCGACGGCCTCGGCGATGCGGGTCTTCCCGACCCCGCCCGGCCCGAGCACCGTCACGATCCGCCGGTCCGCGAGCAGGCCGACGAGCTCCGCGACCTCGTCGTCGCGGCCGATGAGCGGCGTGACCTCGGCCGGGAGACCCACCGCGGCCGCCCGGTCGGCCGACGGTGCCGCGCTCGCCCCGGCCAGCAGGTCGCGGTGCAGGCTCGTGGCCTCGGCGCCGGGGTCCGTGCCGAGCTCTGTGATCGCGACGCGCCGGAGCTCGGCGTACGCGGCGAGCGCCTCGGACGTGCGTCCCGCGCCGGCGAGGGCGCGCATGAGCAACACTCGAGCCGGTTCGTCGAGCGGATCCGCCGCGATACGACGCTCCGCGATCGCCTGCGCCGTCGCATGATCCCCGTTCTCGAGGGCATCGGCGGCGACGCGGGCCTCGAGTCGGTCGAACGCCGACGCCGCGCGGCGGGCGAGCTTGTTCGTGGGGCCGAGGCCTTCGAGATCATCGCCGGGGGCGCCGCGCCAGAGCCGCACCGCGGCGGCGTGCCCTTCGCCCTCGCGCACCGCGGACTCCGCGCGGGCCAGGTCGGTGTCGGCCTCGAGACGGTAGCCGCCGGCGACCGCGTCGACCGTGACCGGCCGGAGCAGCGTGCGCAGCCGGGAGATCTGCGTGTGCAGCGCCGCGTGCGGGGACCTCGGGGGCTCGTCGCCCCACACCTCGTCGACGAGGCGGTCCGCGCTCACCGGGCGGCCGTCCGCCAGCACGAGGGCCACCAGCAGGCGCCGGGCCCGAGAGCCCGGTACGGCGCGACCACCGACGACGACCGGTCCGAGGACGCCGATCATCGCCGCTTCGTCGGGAGCGCTGCCGTCGTGCACCCGGCCAGCGTAGTCGCGTGGCGCGCGGTCAGCGGATGCGCAGCTTGCGCATCCAGCGCAGCACCTGGACGGTCTGTTGGGCGTACTGCGCGTAGCTCTGCCCCGGACGCACGCCGTAGACCTGCTTCTTCAGTGTCGCGAGGTTGGTGGTGTCGGTGTACTTGAGCAGGCCCGCGTCGCCGTGACGCACGCCGACCCCCGAGGCCTTCCAGCCGCCGGACGGGGTGCCCTTGCTCGCGAACGAGGCGGCGAAGCCGTCGTTGATGTTCACGTTGCCGGCCTCCAGCTGGGCGCCGACCCGTGCCGCACGCTGGAGATCCTTGCCCCACACGCTGGCGTTGAGGCCGTAGCGGGTGTCGTTGGCGAGGCGGATGGCCTCGTCCTCGCTCGAGTACCGGAACAGGGCGACGACGGGGCCGAAGGTCTCGGCCGTCGCGAGGTGCATGTCGGGCGTGACGCCGGTGAGCACCGTCGGGGCGTAGAAGGCGGGGCCGACGTCCGTGCGTTCGCGCCCGCCGCACAGGACGGTGGCGCCCTTGGCGCGCGCGTCCTCGACGTGCGCGGCGACGCGGCGCAGCTGATCGGGCGAGGCCAGCGAGCCCATGTCGGGGTCGTAGTCGTAGGTCGCGCCCAGCTTGAGCGCGCCCGCCGCGGCCACGAAGCGGCGGGAGAATTCGTCGAAGATGTTGTCGTGGATGTACATCCGCTCGATGTGCATGCACGCCTGACCGGCGTTGGCGAAGACGGCGAAGATCGCCGACGTGATGGCCTCGTCGAGGTCCACGTCGTCGAGCACGATCATGGGGTTCTTGCCGCCGAGCTCGAGGCTGCAGCCGATGAGGTTGCGCCCGGCCCGCTCGCCTACCGTCGTGCCCGTGGCACTGGACCCGGTGAACATGACGAAGTCGGACTCGTCGATGAGCGCGGGCCCCACATCGGGCCCCTGCCCGCAGACCACCTGGAACAGCCCGTCGGGCGCCCCGGCGCGGCGCAGCAGCTCGACGCCGTAGAGCGCGGCGAGGGCGGTCTTGTTGTCGGGCTTGAGCACCACGCCGTTGCCCGCGATGAGGGCGGGGATCGCGTCCGAGAGCGCCATCGCGAACGGGAAGTTCCACGGCGCGATGACGCCGATGACGCCCTTGGGCCGGTGCAGCTCCACGGAGTTGCTGAGCACCGGAACGGGCCCGCCGCGGCGGCGCGAGCGCAGCAGCTTGGGCGCGGCCCGGAGGTAGTGGCTGATCACCATCGGGACGTCGCAGGACTCCTCGAAGGCCATCCGCCGGTTCTTGCCGGTGCCGCTCTGAATCAGGTCGACGAGGAGCTCGTTGTTCTCGAGGATCAGCTCGTGCAGTCGGCGGAAGACGGCGAGCCGGTCCTCGAGCGGACGCTGCGCCCACTCCCGCTGCGCCTCGCGCGCGGTGGCGAAGGCCGCGACCACGTCGCTCGGGGTGGACTGCGGCAGAGTGCCGATCGCCGCTCCCGTGAAGACCTCGGTCATGGTGAACGGGTCGCGACTGCCGTCGGCCACCACGAGCGCGGTGAGGCGCTCGACGAGCTCGTCCGTGACGCGCGCGGGCAGGGTGTGCTGAATCTGCGTGGGCGAAGCCATACCGAACTGTAACCCAAAACCTAGAACTTGTTCTAGATTCGAGGAATGGTCAACGATCTCAATCTGGGCATCAACCTCGGCTACTGGACCCGTGGGCCGGAGGACCACACCGACACCGTGGTCGCCGCCGACGCTCTGGGCTACGACTACGTGTTCACCGCGGAGGCCTACGGCTCCGACGCCTTCTCCACCCTGGCCTGGTACGGGTCGCGGACGAAGCGGATCAAGCTCGGCACCGCGGTGGCGCAGATCCCCGCGCGCACACCCGCCGCGACGGCGATGCACGCCCTGACGATCGACGGACTGTCCGGCGGGCGCATGGTGCTCGGCCTCGGCGCATCCGGGCCGCAGGTCGCCGAGGGGTGGTACGGCAGCCCCTTCCCGAAGCCGCTCGCGCGCACCCGCGAGTACGTCGACATCGTGCGCCGGGTGATCGCCCGCGAGGAGCCGGTGACCAGCGCCGGCCCCCACTATCCGCTGCCGCTGCCCGGCGGCACGGGGCTCGGGAAGCCGCTCAAGTCCATCGCGCTGCCCGTCCGACCGCGGATCCCGATCTTCCTCGGTGCGGAGGGCCCGAAGAACGTGGCGCTCTCCACCGAGATCGCCGACGGCTGGCTGCCGCTGTTCGTCGATCCGCAGCAGGTCGAGTCGGTCTTCGGCGAATCCCTCGCGGGCCGCTCCGCCGATTTCGAGATCGCCGCGACCGTGTCGGTGATCGTCTCCGACGACCTCGACGCGGCACTCACGCAGGCGAAGATCCCGCTGGCCTTCTACATCGGCGGCATGGGCCACAAGTCGACGAACTTCCACCTGGACCTCATCGGCCGCTTGGGGTTCGCCGACGCCGCCGTGGCCGTGCAGGAGATGTTCCTCGCCGGCGATCGCGCCGGCGCCATCGCCGCGGTCCCCGACGAGTTGGCGGACTCCATCGCCCTACTCGGCCCCATCGATCGGATCGCCGAACGCCTGGAACTCTGGCGCGACTCCCCCGTCACGACGGTGCTCTTCAGCGGCGTCCGGGACGAGGCGACGCTGCGCGCGCTCGTCGAGGCGGCCCGCGGCTGACAGGAGCCCACCGAGCGGGACCGGCGGGGCCGGCCTCACTCCCAGAACCGCCAGTCCACGGGTGCAGGCGGCCACGCCGGATCCGGACGCCAGTTCGCCGGCGGGGCCCAGCCCGACGGTGGCGACGGCCAGCCCGGCGCGGGACGGAACGCGGCGCCCGGCCACGGCCGGGCGAACGGGCTCGCAGGGGACGCCCCCGGTGCACTCGCCACCTGGGGCGCCGGGCCCGGTCGGGACGGCGCCGGACGCGGCGCAACGGGCGCGGCCCCGGCCGCGGGGGTTCCCGCCCCGACCAGTTCCCGTACCTCCGCCCACGCCCGGGCCACCGGGATCGGCGGGGTCGCGAACCGCAGGACCAGACTGTGTCCCTGTTCCACGGCGCGGATGTCCGCATACACGAGGCCCTGGCACGTCAAGTAGCACATCGCCACGAACAGACCGGCGGCGAACAACAGGATCCCACCGAGGACGCTCGGCAGCTCCATGCCGATCATCATCAGGGGCGCACCGACGAAGGCCCAGATCAGGTGCAGCGCGATCAACTGCAGGACGGCCTTGCGAGCGAGCGTCGCGGAGCGGGCGAACGCCGCGATCACGCCCTTGCCCTCGAACAGGACGGCCCACGGTGCGAACTCCATGACGATGACGATCGACACGATCACCACGATGTACAGCAGACCGAGCAGGACGAGGGTCCCCTCCGACATCAACATCACCGACGGCATGTTCATCAACAGGAGGCCGGCGACGATCGGGAGGAAGCCGACGACGAGCAACATGATCACGAACACCGTGGCCAACGGGACGAATCGTCGGCGGATCAGGCCGGCCACTTCACGCGCGGCGGGCCGCCGGGCGGCCCTGATCGTCACATCCGTCGCGACGGCGACGATGCCGATCCACGGCGCGTCGAGCACGCCGTTGACCACGATCATCACGAACCACCCCACGACGAGCACAGTGAGGATCGTCGTCATCACGGAGCCCATGTCGTCGAACGAATCCGCCGAGGAGAACGAGTTCGAGATGGCCGTCATCATCAGGTACAGGACGAGCGTCAGCGCTCCTACCGCCAGCACGTAGACGGCCGCCGAGGCCAGAATGAACGGCCATGTCCGGCCGAGGATCTGGAAGGTTCCCACGACGAGCTGCTTGATGGTCAGCCTCCGCGGGCCCGACACGGGCGCGGCTGGATTCGGGTGCATCGCCCGAAGATATCGCCGCCCGGCCCACGTGGCGATCCTCCGTTCGGATGAATCCGCACGCTCGGGCCCCGTCCGCCCGAGGTCACCGTCGGCCGAAGGTGAAGGCGAGGTCCCAGGGGTCGATGTCCCAGCGGCTGATCGCCTCGATCATCACGGTCGGGGCGGTCGCCACCGTCTCCGGGCCCGACGGTGCGCTGATCGTTGCGGTCCGGTCCCACTCGTCGACGTAGGGCGCCCACAGGTCCGAGTCACGGGGCGGCGGAGAGGTCTCGACGACGGTGACGAAAACGCCCGGTTCCGTCCCGGCGGGCAGTACCGCGAAGAGGCAGAAGGGCTCTCGTCCGGCATCCCGGGCACCCCGCTCGACCACGAGGTACTCGTCCGTGGCGGCGCAGTGTTCGACCGCCCGGCTGAGCACCTCGCGGAAGTCCTCGAAGGTCGACCGCGAGGGCCGCTTCTCCGGCGCCAGCGCGACGACCTGCTCGGCCATGGTCAGGTTCCCGTCGGCGCCCCGCATCGGGCCCCGCGGACGGACGAGCAACGCACCGTCGGAGTCGGCGAGGCGCGCCGCCTCGCGGTACCGGTTCTCCTTGCGGGAGACGCGTCCGATCCGGCCGGTGGCCTGGGCGTCGCGGATCCACGCGTCGTCGGGCACCGACCAGAGCCGGGAGGCACCGTCGTCCGACCAGGTCCGGACGAGACCCCCGACGCAGGGACTGAGCTCGACGAGGGCGGCGGAATCATCCAGCCGCGCATGCGATCCGGGCATGCCGGCCCCCTAGAGGAACGCCGCGGTCGATCCGCTCACCGGCATCTCGGGCATGCCGAGCTTGCGGTGGTCCCAGCTGCGCACGCGGTCGGCGCGCAAGCGCACCGCGACGCGCTTGTTCATCATCGCGTCGATGGCGGGCTTGAGTTCCTCCGAATACGGGCCGAAGTAGCGCTCGTAGACCTGCTCGCACACGGCGCGCACGGTCGCCTCGTCCTCGACGATCTCGGCCGTGCCCTCGAAGGTCACCCCGCGGAGCTGATCGTAGGACCGGCCCGACTCGATCGAGGCGCTCATCGCCGGGTTGCGGCGAAGGTTCACGACCTTCTGCGACTTCGCCTTCGTCTCGATCCACAGGTCGCCGTCGATCACGGCGTACCACATGGCCACGAGGTGGGGCACCCCACTGGAGCCGACAGTGGCGATGGTGGCGGTCCGGCTGCGCTCGATGAACTCCTCGACCTCCGCCTCGGACATCTGGATCTGGCCGCGCTGATTGTTTCCCATGGGGTCAGCGTGCCAGGTTCAAGCGTTCGACGGCAGCCTCGAACTCGCCGACCAGCTCGGCCATGATCTCGGCGACGGGCCGCACCGCGTTCATCCGGCCCACGATCTGGCCCACCGGCATCGCGACGACGGAGGGATCACCCGAGGCGTGGATCCGGCTGTGCGCCTCCCCCACCAGGAGGTTCTGTAGGGGCATGGGCAGGGCCGACGGTGCGCCGGGCTCCTCCCAGGCCTGCGTCCACCGGGTCTTGAGCAGACGGGCCGGCTTGCCGGAGAAGATGCGGGTGCGCACCGTGTCCGCACTCGTCGCGGCGACCAGTGCCTCCTGCATAGTCTGCGACCTGGTATGCGTCTCGAGGTACTCGGTGGTGGTGAGCCAGTAGGACCCCATCCACACGCCCTCGGCTCCGAGGGTCAGCGCGGCTGCGATCTGCCGACCGGAGCCGATGCCGCCCGCGGCGACGACCGTGGCGTCCTCGCCCACCTCATCGACGATCTCCGGCAGCAGCACCATCGAGGCGATCTCGCCGGTGTGGCCGCCGGCTTCGTAGCCCTGCGCGATGACGATGTCCACGCCGTTGTCGACGTGGGCGCGGGCGTGCTTGGCGCGACCCGCCAGGGCCGCGACCTTGACGCCGTGATCGTGCGCCGCATCGATCACGTCCGCCGGCGGAGAGCCGAGGGCGTTGGCGATCAACGCGATCCGATGCTTCAGCGCCACATCGACGTGGGAACGGGCGACCGAGTGCAGCCAGCCGAGCACCCCGGCCCCGGCGGCACCGTCGGGCAGCTCGGGTACGCCGAGCTCGTGGAGCGTGCGCTCGACGAAGGCGCGGTGCTCCTCGGGGATGAGTTGCGCGAGATCGCCGGCGGCGCCCTCGGTGGGCACCTTGTTGGGCATGACGATGTCGACGCCGTAGGGACGGCCGTCGGTGTTGGCGTCCATCCAGTCGAGGACGGCGTCGAGCTCGTCGGGGTCGTTGAAGCGGACGCAGCCGAGCACGCCGAGGCCGCCCGCACGGGAGACCGCCGCGGCGACGTGCTCGGACGGGGTGAACGCGATGACCGGGTACTCGATGCCCAGGTCGTCGCACAGGGGTGTGCGCATGGAATTCCTCCTGAAGAGATCTTTCCACCAAACTAGAACCTGTTACTGTTCCATGGAAGCGGATTCCCGCATTTGCCGATCCTCGTTTCGGCGAGGATCTCGACCCAGGAGGTCCAGCCGTGACCGATGTCGCCCCGCACGCCCTCGTCGAACAGCGCGGACACACGCTTCTCATCACCATGAACCGGCCGGAGCGCAAGAACGCACTCACCGGTGAGATGCTGCAGATCCTCAGCGACGCCTGGGATCGCATCGACTCCGACCCCGAGATCCGCAGCGCGGTGCTCACCGGCGCGGGAGGTGCGTTCTGCGCCGGGGCCGACCTGAAGAACATGGCGAAGTCCAACCCGGGAGACGCGATGTCCGGCGGCGGCTGGGATCCGGCGCGGATCCCGGGACTGATCAAGGGCCGCCGCCCCGGCAAGCCGCTGATCGCCGCCGTCGAGGGCGCCGCCATCGCCGGCGGCACGGAGATTCTGCAGGGCACCGACATCCGCGTCGCGGGCGAGAGCGCGAAGTTCGGTGTGTCCGAGGCGAAGTGGAGCCTGTATCCCATGGGCGGCTCCGCCGTCCGGCTGCCGCGCCAGATCCCGTACACGGTGGCCGCCGACCTTCTACTGACCGGCCGGCACATCACCGCCGCGGAGGCCAAGGAGTACGGGCTGATCGGACACGTCGTTCCCGACGGGGGCGCGCTGGACAAGGCCCTGGAGCTCGCCGAGCTGATCAACGCGAACGGCCCCCTGGCCGTGCAGGCGATGCTGCGCACCATGCGCGCCACTGAGGGCATGCACGAGGAGGAGGCCTTCGCGATCGACGCGAAGGAGGGACTGCCGGTGTTCCTCTCCCAGGACGCCAAGGAGGGTCCCCGCGCCTTCGCCGAGAAGCGCAAGCCCGTCTTCGAGGGCCGCTGACCCTGCATTGAACACCGTTATGGAGAGTCCGACCTGCGGGTTTCCTCTCCATAACGGTGTTCAATTCGGTGGGGGTCAGGCGTAGATCGCGCGCAGGGCCTTCTTATCCGGCTTGCCGAGGGGGCTGACGGGGATCGAGTCGACGAGGTCGACGGTCTTCGGCGTGTAGACGGCGCCCTTGCGGTCGCGGACCAGCTCGCGCAGTTCCTCCACGTCCACCGTCGCGCCGGCGCGGGGCACCACGACCGCCTTGACGGCCTCGCCCCACTTGTCGTCGGGCACACCGATCACCGCCACGGACGCGACGGACGGGTGCGTGGAGATCACGTCCTCGACCTCACGGGGGAAGACGTTGAAGCCGCCGGTGACCACCATGTCCTTCTTGCGGTCGACGATGTACAGATAGCCCTCGTCGTCGAAGCGGCCGATGTCACCGGTGTGCAGCCACCCGTGCTCGGTGGCCTCGGCCGTCTGCTCGGGCTTGTTCAGGTACCCCTGCATCACAAGGGGGCCACGCACGCAGATCTCCCCCGGCGCACCGGGTTCGACGGTGCGCCCGGCATCGTCGAGCAGGGCGACGGTCACCCATGGGACCGGCTTGCCGCAGCTCGCCAATCGTTCGGGTTTCGACGGGTCGTGGTCGCCGCGGCGGAGCACCGCGATCGTCATGGGGCACTCGGCCTGCCCGTAGAACTGGAAGAACTTGGGGCCGATCCGCTCGATCGCCTCGGTCAGCCGCGTGGGTGAGATCGCGGACGCCCCGTAGAACACGGTCTCGAGGCTCGACAGGTCGTAGTCGTCGAACTTCGGGTGGTCGAGCAACGCGTAGATCATGGTGGGCACCAGCATCGTCGCGGTGATCCGGTACTTCTCGATAGCGGCGAGCACGGCCTCCGGCTCGAACCGCGGCAACACCACCATGGAGCCGCCGGACATCGACGTCGGGTTCCAGAACGCCCCGCCCGCGTGGCTGAGCGGCGCGCAGACCAGGAACCGGATCTCCTGCGGCCATTCCCATTCCGTGCGCTGGATGCGCAGTAGCGACGCGCCGCCGGTGTAGCTGAGCATGACGCCCTTGCTCTTGCCCGTGGTGCCACCGGTGTACGCGAGGCTCGCGGTCGACGACGGATCGGCCGTGTGCGCGGTGAGCGGTTCGGGCTCGAAGCCGGCCGCCACCTCCGTGAGATCGACGCCGGTGCCCGTGGGCCCCAACGAGAGCAGCGTCTTCAAGCCGGGAACCCGTTCTCGCAGGTCGGCGGCGCGCTGCTCGTACAGCCGCGGATCGTAGATGAGGGTCTCGATCCCCGCGTCCTCCATGACGTACACGTGGTCGTCGAGGGAGCCCATCGGGTGGAGCGCGGCGAAACGCACGCCGGTGATCAGGTTGGTGGACTGGGCGATCAGCACCTCGTGCCGGTTGCCCGACAGCATCGCGACGGGGCTGCCCACGCCGAGACCGAAGGACGCGTAGGCCTGCGCGTACCGGCTGACCTCGTCGCGCACCTGCGCGTAGGTGAGCGTGCTGTCGCCCTGCGGACCGGTGACGTGCACGGCGGTCCGTTCGGAGTAGGCGCCGAGCGAGCCGAGCAGGATGTCGCCGGCCAGCGGCTCGCGATGCAGATCGTCCATGGAACACCTCGTGGATCGTTGCGGAACACCGCCTTCTCGTGCGGTACGAACGTCTCCACGGTAGGGGCTCAATCCCATTTCCGGGATACCCTTGCGCCAAAAAGTTAGAACATGTTTCACTCGTGAGGTGACCGCAGAACCGCAGACCCTCTCGGCGCCGATGAACCTGTCCTTCGACTACACCCGGTCGCTCGGACCGGTGCTGGGCGCGTTCATGACCAACCTCCGCGCGCGCCGCATCATCGGCACCCGGGACGCCGCCGGGCGGGTGCACGTGCCCCCGCTCGAGTTCGACCCGGACACGTACGCTCCCTTGAACGAGGTCGTCCCCGTGTCCGACACCGGCACCGTGACCGGCTGGACCTGGAACACGCACCCGGTCGACGGGCAGCCCTTCGACCGGCCCTTCGCCTACGCGCTCATCAGGCTCGACGGTGCCGACACCGCCGTCCTGCACGCCGTCGACGTCACGAGCCCGGACGAGATCTCGACGGGCATGCGGGTGCACGCCCGCTGGGCCCCCGAGACCACGGGGGCGATCGGCGACATCGCGTGCTTCGTCCCCGGAGAGGGCGACGGCGTGCCCGAGGGCGCGGCACCGTCGGACGATCCGGTGACGATGCTGGTCACCCCTGTCGCCCTGACGCTCGAGCACTCCGCCTCCGAGCCCGAGACCCGCTACCTGCGGGCACTCGCCGAGGGCCGGCTGGTGGGCCAGCGCTGCGGGAAGTGCGGGAACGTCTACGTCCCGCCCCGCAACGCCTGCCCGATCGACGGCATCCCGACGACGGAGGAGGTGGACCTTCCGGACACCGGCGTGGTCACCACCTTCTGCGTGGTCAACGTGCCCTTCCAGGGCCAGCGGATCAAGCCGCCGTACGTCGCCGCGTACGTGCTGATCGACGGTGCCGACATCCCCTTCCTGCACCTCGTGCTCGGCTGTGACCCGGCCGAGGTCCGGATGGGCATGCGCGTGCGGGCCACGTGGAAGCCCCGCGAGGAGTGGACCGAGAGTCCCGGGAACATCTCGCATTTCGAACCGACCGGTGAGCCGGACGCCCCCTACTCCAGTTACGAGAAGCACCTGTGAGCACACGCACCTGCACCGACCCGGACGGCTCCGTCGCCGTCGTCGGCTACGCCGCCACCCCGTCGCTCCGCGCCGCCGAGACCACCACCAACGGCGTGGAGATGCTGATCCCGCTGTTCGCGGACGTCTTCGCTCAGACCGGACTCACCAAGTCCGACATCGGATTCTGGTGCTCCGGCTCGTCGGACTACCTGGCGGGACGGGCGTTCTCGTTCATCGCCGCGGTCGACTCCATCGGCGCCGTGCCACCGATCAACGAGTCGCACGTGGAGATGGACGCGGCCTGGGCGCTCTACGAGGCGTGGATCAAGATCCGCACCGGCGAGATCGACACCGCGCTCGTCTACGGCTTCGGAAAGTCCTCCGCCGGCGTCCTGCGCCGCACGCTCACCATGCAGTTGGATCCGTACACCGTCGCGCCGCTGTGGCCGGACTCGGTGTCGGTCGCCGCGCTGCAGGCGCGCGCCGGACTCGACTCCGGCGCATGGACCGAGGCGGACATGGCTGCGGTAGCCGCGCGCAGCCTCACCGACGCGACCACGAACCCGGCCGCGCAGATCTCACGTACCGTCTCTCCCGAGGAGTTGCTGGGGGAACCGATGTGGTCGGATCCGTTGCGCCGGCATGATATCGCGCCCATCACCGACGGTGCCGCGGTCGCCATACTGGCGTCCGCCGACCGCGCTCGCGAACTCCGTGAGAACCCCGCTTTCATCACCGGCCTCGAGCACCGCATCGATTCCCCCGCACTGGGCTCGCGCGATCTCACGCAGTCCCCGTCGACCACTGCCGCGGCCCGGGCCGCCGGCGCGGACGGCGTGCAGTTGGCCGAGCTGCACGCGCCGTTCACACACCAGGAACTGATCCTGCGCACCGCGATCGGGCTGGGCGACGACGTGCGGGTCAATCCGTCCGGCGGTGCGCTCGTGGGCAATCCGATGTTCTCCGCGGGGCTCGCGCGCATCGGCGAGGCCGCCCGCGCCGTGTGGAACGGCGACGCCGAGCGCGTCCTCGCGCACGCCACCGGCGGGCACGCCCTGCAGCAGAACCTGATCGCAGTGATGGAGGCCAAGTGATGGGTAAGCCCACCGCCGTGCTCGGAACCGGCCAGACCCACCACCGAGCCAAACGCACCGACGTCTCCATGGCGGGCATGATCCGCGAGGCCGTCGACGCGGCCCTGCTCGACGCGGGCACCACGATGGCTGACATCGACGCCATCGTCATCGGCAAGGCCCCCGACATGTTCGAGGGCGTCATGATGCCCGAACTGTTCCTCGCCGACGCACTCGGTGCCGTCGGCAAGCCGATGCTGCGCGTACACACCGCGGGATCCGTGGGCGGGTCCACTGCCAATGTGGCTGCCGCGCTGATCAAGTCCGGCGTGCACAAGCGAGTGCTCACGGTGGCGTGGGAGAAGCAGTCGGAGTCGAATGCCATGTGGGCCTTGTCGATCCCGGTTCCGTTCACCGTGCCCGTCGGCGCGGGCGCGGGCGGCTACTTCGCGCCGCACGTGCGCTCCTACATCCGCCGCTCGGGCGCCCCCGACCACGTCGGCGCCATGGTCGCCGTCAAGGACCGGCGCAACGGCGCCCGCAATCCCCTGGCGCACCTGCACCAGCCCGACATCACGCTCGACTCGGTGCAGGCCTCGCAGATGCTCTGGGACCCCATCCGGTTCGACGAGACCTGCCCGTCGTCCGACGGTGCCTGCGCCATCGTCCTCGGCGACGAGGCGGCCGCGGCGGAATCCGAAGCGGCCACCGGAAACCGCGTCGGCTGGGTGCTCGCGACCGCGATGCGGACCGAACCGCTCGCCTACGCGGGACGCGAGCACGTGAGCCCACAGGCCGGACAGGACGCCGCGGCAGCGCTGTGGCGTGATGCCGGCATCACCGATCCCCTGAACCAAGTGGACGCCGCCGAGATCTACGTCCCGTTCTCGTGGTTCGAGCCGATGTGGCTCGAGAACCTCGGCTTCGTCCCCGAGGGCGAGGGCTGGAAGCTCACCGAGTCCGGGGGCACCGAGATCGGGGGCACCCTGCCCGTCAATCCGTCCGGCGGCGTGCTGTCCTCGAACCCCATCGGCGCGTCGGGCATGATCCGGTTCGCCGAGGCCGCCAAACAGGTCATGGGCCGCGCCGGGGACTACCAGGTCGACGGTGCCCGGACCGCCCTGGGCCACGCCTACGGCGGTGGCTCGCAGTACTTCTCGATGTGGCTGGTGGGGGCGGACAAGCCGCGATGATGGGCCGGTGCGCGGCGTTCGTCGCAGGCACGTGCGGTGGTTGGCTGACAGCCGGCGCCGTCACCCGGCTCCCCCGCCGATTCGGCACTGCAGGAGCCGCGACGGGGCTGCTCGTGGCGGCGGGCATCTACCCCGCAAGCAGGTTTCGTCGCTCGGCACCACGCCGCGGAGAGATCGCTGTCGTCACGGCGTGCGGCGCGGCGCTGCCCCTGGTGCTCCAGCTTCCCCCGCGACAGGCCCGGCACCTCGTGGCCGTCGGATGGCTTGGTCACGCGGCGTTCGATGCTCGCTACCACCATGCGGCGTCCGAAACAGCTCTACCGGCCTGGTATGCCGCGTTGTGCGCCGGCTACGACATCGGACTGGGCGGGGCACTTCTGATCATGAACCGCTACTCCGCCGGGAAATCGAGTCTCACGGTGGATCGTTCACGTCCAGCGACGTAACAATGCTTCCGCGCGACACTCGGATTCTGCCCACTACGGACACGCCGTCCGAAACGGACAAAATCCGAGTGTCGCAGGGAAGTCGATCTCCACGGAACCAGGGCTCGTCCGACCCCGCTTTCAGCAGCCAGTCCCGTCCCCGCGACATGTGGCACACCTACCGCGACGCGACTGTGCCCCCGAGAAGGATCTCGGGGGCACCGTCGTCGTGACGCGCGGCCCTACTCGTACGCGACCTTCCAGTGCTTGATGCCGTTGAGCCAGCCGGACCGCAGGCGCTGCGGGGGCTCGAGCTCGCGGAGGTTGGGCATCACGTCGGCGATCGCCTTGAACATCAGGTCCATCTCCAGGCGAGCGAGGTTCGCGCCCACGCAGTGGTGGGTGCCCGAGCCGCCGAAGCCGACGTGCGGGTTCGGGTCGCGGAGGATGTTGAAGGTGTACGGGTCCTCGAAGGCGTCCTCGTCGAAGTTGGCGGAGGCGTAGAACAACGCGACGCGCTGGCCCTTCTTGATCGTCTGCTCGCCGAGCTGGACGTCCTCGAGGGCGGTGCGCTGGAACACCGACACCGGCGTCGCCCAGCGGACGATCTCGTCCGGCGCGGTGCGCGGGCGCTGCTCCTTGTAGATCTCCCACTGGTCGGGGTGATCGACGAAGGCCTTCATGCCATGACTGATCGCGTTGCGGGTGGTCTCGTTGCCGGCGACCGCGAGCAGCAACACGAAGAAGGCGAACTCGTCACTGCCGAGCGACTCGCCGTCGATATCGGCCTGGATGAGGGAGGTCACGATGTCGTCCATCGGACACTTGCGGCGTTCCTCCGCGAGGTTCCAGGAGTAGCCCGTGAACTCGGTCATCGCCTCGAGGTAGTTGCCCTCGAACTCCGGGTCGTCGTAGGCCATCATCGAGTTGGACCAGTCGAAGAGCTTGCGGCGATCCTCCTGCGGCACGCCGAGCAACTCGGCGATCGCCTGCAGGGGCAGCTCGCTCGCGACCTGCTCCACGAAGTCACCGCCGCCGGTCTTCCGCGCCTCGTGCACGATCTGCTCGGCCCGCTCCGCCAGCGCGTCGTGCAGCGACTGCACGGCCTTGGGAGTGAACCCGCGCGAGATGATGCGCCGCGTCTTGGTGTGCTGCGGCGGATCCATGTTGAGCAGCAGCATGCGCTGCATGTCGATCTGCTCGCGCTCGATCTCGGGCCCGAACCGCACGATCGCGCCGTTCTCCCAGTTCGAGTACTGCTTCGGGTTCCGGGAGATGGCCTTGATGTCCTCCAACTTGGACACCACCCAGAAACCACCGTCGTCGAAGCCCGTGGTGCCGGGCGGGATGTCCTGCCACCAGACCGGCGCCGATCGCCGGAGTTCGGCGAACTCGGCTTCGGGCCGCCGCTCCGACCACAGGTCGGGGCTGGTGAAATCGAACCCCGCGGGGAAGTGCACGCTCACGCCGCCTCCTCAAGCGTCTCCACCTGGCCCTAGCCAGGCGCATCTGAAACATGTTCTACTCATTGAAGCACAGACTGTCCGCCCGTGAGCTAGATTGCGGAGGACGCTGGTTGCACAGCAGTTACACAGGGACGAATCCGTCGCGGCGCCACCGCATGAGGCTCGACAAGGCCGGAGTTGCGCGCCACAATCGAGAACGTGCTCTACCCACAGGGCGGAGCCAAGAATGTGAGGAACGATCGATATGGGAATCCCCGTCATCGTCGACGCCGTCCGCAGCCCCATCGGCAAGCGGGGCGGTTGGCTGAGCGGACTGCACCCCGCCGAACTCCTCGGGGGCACCGTCACCGCCCTCCTCGGACACGCCGGGGTCGACCCGGCGCAGATCGAGCAGATCATCGGCGGCAATGTCACGCAGGCCGGTGAGCAGGCGGGCAACATCACCCGCACCGCCTGGCTCAACGAGGGTCTCCCGGAGCTGACCGGCGCCACCACGATCGACGCGCAGTGCGGATCGGCCCAGCAGGCCACGGGCCTGATCGCAGGCCTCATCGCCACCGACGCCATCGCGGCCGGCATCTCGTGCGGAGTCGAGTCGATGAGCCGGATCCCACTCGGCGCGAACCGCCCGGAGGGCCTGGGCACCTCCCGTCCCCCGTCGTGGACCATCGACATGCCCAACCAGTTCCTCGCCGCCGAGCGGATCGCCGAACGCCGCGGGCTCACCCGCGAGGACATCGACGCCTTCGGCCTCGCGTCACAGCGCAAGGCGCTCCAGGCCTGGCAGGAGGGGCGGTTCGACCGCGAGGTCGTGGCGCTCAAGGCCCCCGCGATGGCCGACGGTGCGCCCACCGGCGAGACCATCGAGGTCTCCCGGGACCAGGGCCCGCGCGAGAGCACGCTCGAGGGGCTCGCCAAGCTCAAGCCCATGCTCGACGGTGGCCGGCACACGGCCGGCACGTCCTCCCAGGTGTCCGACGGTGCCGCCGCCGTACTGCTCATGGATTCCGACCGCGCCGCGGCGCTCGGCCTGAAGCCGCGCGCCCGCATCGTCTCCCAGGCCCTGGTCGGCGGGGAGCCGTACTACCACCTCGACGGGCCTATCCGTGCCACCGAGCGAGTCCTGGAGCGCTCCGGCCGGTCGCTGCGCGACATCGACCTGTTCGAGGTCAACGAGGCCTTCGCCTCCGTCGTCCTGTCCTGGCAGCAGGTCATCGGTCCCGACCCGGACAAGGTCAACGTGAACGGCGGCGCCATCGCGCTGGGCCATCCGGTCGGCTCGACGGGTGCGCGGCTCATCACCACCGCGCTGCACGAACTGGAGCGGCGCGACGCGTCGAGCGCGCTCATCGCGATGTGCTGCGGCGGCGCGATGGCCACCGGCACCATCATCGAGCGGATCTGACGGCATGCGGGTAGCAGTCACCGGCGCGGCCGGATTCGTGGGTGGAAACCTCTTGCAGCAGTTG
Organism: Tsukamurella pseudospumae; assembly: GCF_001575205.1. Classification (GTDB taxonomy): domain Bacteria; phylum Actinomycetota; class Actinomycetes; order Mycobacteriales; family Mycobacteriaceae; genus Tsukamurella; species Tsukamurella pseudospumae. The sequence goes on along the minus strand of NZ_LSRE01000012.1, from coordinate 31,531 downwards.
GTCGAGCACGGGCACGAGGTGGTCGCGATCGACCGGACCTCGTCGCCGCACGCACCCGAGGGCGTGCGGTGGGTGCAGGCGAGCGTCCTCGAACCGGACGAGATGCGCGCGGCGTTCGAGGGCGTCGAGGTCGTCTACCACCTGGTCGCGATGATCACGCTGCGGATGGAGGACGAGGCCGCGTGGCGCCTCAACACCCAGGGCGTGCGCATCGTCGCTCGCGCAGCGCTCGACGCAGGTGTGCGGAAGATGGTGCACCTGAGTTCGATCCACGCGTTCGATCAGGACCTGGTCGAGGTCATCGATGAGACCGCGCCGCGGTCCGTGCGCCCCGAGATCCCCGTCTACGACCGGTCCAAATGGGCCGGCGAGCAGGAGCTCCGGAAGGTCATCGACGACGGGCTGGACGCGACCATCTGCAACCCCACGGGCGTGTGGGGGCCGGCTGATCACGGCGTCGCCCTGTCGCGCTTGAATCGACTCGCGCACACGGCCGCCCGTGGACGGATGCCCGCCTTCGTCTCGAAGGCCGGCTTCGACCTGGTCGACGTCCGGGACGTGGCCGCCGGCGTCATGCTCGCCGCGGAGAAGGGCCGGACGGGCGAGAACTACCTGCTCGGTGGAGAATTCGCGCCGATCATCGACGCGATGCGTCTGTCCGCACGCGCCGCGGGCCGCTCCGGACCGCGCGTGGCCGTGCCGATCGGGGCGCTCGCCGCGGTCATGCCCGTCCTCGAGCCGATCAACAGCCGGCTGGGGTCCGACGTGCTGTCGAAGGCGGCACTCGGACCACTCTTCGCATCCCCCCTGGTGGACATCTCGAAGGCCCGTAACGAACTCGGGTACGCGCCGCGCTCGATGGAGAGCACCGCGACGGAGCTGGTGCAGTTCTTCGTGGACTCCGGTCGGCTCAGCGCCCGGGCCTGACCTCACGAACTCGGCCCACCCCTCGCCGAGACGCGGCCGGCCGCGCGGAGATCCCCTCCCGCGCGGCCGGCATCGTCGTCTCCCGGGGCTCCGCCGGAGCACCCGGGCCTGCGTTACGCGCCGTAGACGGCCTCCGGGGCCGGCGCCTCGGCGATCAGGCCGCGCACGACCGTCCCGAGTTCCGCGGGCTCCCAGCGGGCGCCCTTGTCGCGCTGCGGGCCGTGTCGCCAGCCCTGCGCCACCGAGACCTTGCCGCCCTCGACCTCGAAGACGCGGCCGGTGATGTCCGCGGATTCAACACTGCCGAGCCAGACCACGAGCGGCGACACGTTCTCCGGCGCCATCGCGTCGAATCCGTCCTCGGGCGCGGCCATGTCATCGGCGAAGGTCGTCTCCGTCATCCGGGTCCGGGCCGCAGGCGCGATCGCGTTCACGGTGATCCCGTACCGCCCCATCTCCGCGGCCGCCTGGATCGTCATCTCGGCGATGCCCGCCTTCGCGGCGGCGTAATTGCCCTGGCCGATGCTGCCGAGCAGGCCCGCGCCCGAGCTGGTGTTGATCACCCGCGCGTCCGGCTGCCGCCCCGCCTTGGACTCGTCCCGCCAGTAGCCGGCCGCGTGCCGGAGCATCGCGAAGTGCCCCTTGAGGTGCACCCGGGTCACCGCGTCCCACTCCGCCTCGGACATGTTCACCAGCATCCGGTCCCGGAGGAAGCCCGCGTTGTTCACCAGGACGTCGAGGCGCCCGAACTCGTCGATCGCCGTCCGCACCAACGCCTCCGCGCCCGCCCAATCGGCGACGTCCGACGGATTCGTGACCGCCCGGCCGCCCGCGGCGCGGATCTCCTCGACGACCTGCTGCGCCGGTCCCGACGAGGCCTCGGCACCGTCGAGCCCCACGCCGTAGTCGTTGACCACGACCGCCGCGCCCTCCGCGGCGAAGGCGAGTGCGTGGGCGCGACCGATACCCCGGCCGGCTCCGGTGACGATGACGACGCGGCCGTCGACGATTCCTGTCATGAGTGTTCTCCTAATTGGTGGTTCGGATCTACCGCGCGTCGCGCTCGGCGTTCGCCGCGGCGAGGAAGGCGGGGCGTTCGCCGCCGCCGTGGACGAGTAGGGTCGCGCCGCTGACATAGGACGCGAGAGGCGACGCGAGGAACGCGGCGCACGCGCCGACCTCCTCGGGATCGGCCAGGCGGCCGAGCGGCACGGTCGCGCCGATGGCAGCGATGCCGGCGTCGTCGCCGTAGTGCTGCTCGGCGGCCTCGGTGCGGACCATCCCCACGTCGAGAGCGTTGACCCGCACCGCGGGTGCGAACTCCACCGCGAGGCTCGCCGTGAGCGAGTCGAGCCCCGCCTTGGCCGCGCCGTAGGCCGCGGTGCCCGGCGAGGGGCGGGTGGCGCTCACGCTGGAGACGTTGACGATCGCCCCTCCCCCAGCGCTCTGCATGACCGCATTGGCCTTCTGCGCCACCAGGAGCGGCGCGAGCAGGTTGAGCCCGACGACCTTCTCGTGGAAGCGCGGCGAGGCCGTGGCGGCATCGGCGAAGGGGGCACCGCCCGCGTTGTTGACGAGCACGTCGAGCCGGCCGTGCCGGTCGACGACGCCGGCGATCAGGGTCTCGACCTGCTCGGGCTCGCGGACATCGGCGGCGACGAATTCGGCCACGGCACCGTCGACCTCGACCTGACGCTCGGGCTCCCGCCGGGCGCAGACCACCACCGTCGCCCCGTGCCGGAGGAACACGCGGGCGATGCCCGCGCCGATCCCGCGGACGCCACCGGTGACCAGGACCACCGCGCCCTCGAGTCCCAGGCCACCTGGGACGGCTGCGCTCGACATGGATTCTCCTCTTCGTATTCCGGCTGACCCGGCTTCGGTGGTAGCGTACCAAGCAATTGCTAGGTTTAGATCACGTTCTACCTGTCTACCTCGAAGGAGTCGGTGTGCCTTCACCGATCACGACCACCGTCGACGAGCCCGGGATCCACACGATCACCGTCGATGCACCCCCCGTCAACGCCCTCACCGTGCAGGGCTGGTTCGACCTCGCGAACGCCATCACCGAGGCGGGTCGCGACCCGTCGTGTCACGTCGTGGTGGTCCGCGCGGCGGGCCGCGGCTTCAACGCCGGCGTGGACATCAAGGAGATCGACGCGGCGCAGGCCGCCGGCGACGGCTACGGCGCGCTCATCGGCGCGAACGCGGGGTGCGCCGCGGCCTTCTCCGCGGTGTACGACTGCGCGGTCCCCGTGATCGTCGCGGTGAACGGCTTCTGCCTGGGCGGCGGCATCGGCCTCGTCGGCAACGCCGACGTGGTCGTCGCCTCCGACGACGCCACCTTCGGGCTGCCCGAGGTCGACCGCGGAGCGCTGGGCGCCGCAACGCATCTGGCGCGTCTCGTGCCGCAGCACCTCATGCGCACGCTGTACTTCACCGCCGGCACCGTGACCGCGCAGCAGCTGGAGCACTTCGGGTCGGTGTACCGCGTGGTGCCGCGCGACGAACTCGACGAGACCGCGCTCGAGGTGGCTCGGGCCATCGCCGCCAAGGACACCCGGGTGATTCGCAAGGCCAAGGAGGCCATCAACGGGATCGACCCGGTGAACGTGCACACCAGCTACCGGTTCGAGCAGGGATTCACCTTCGAACTCAACCTCGCGGGCTACTCGGACGAGCACCGGCGGGAGTTCGTCGCCACCGGCCGCACCGTCGGCGACGCGTCCAGCGCCGGGGGCGGAGCGAGCGGGCGGCCCGTATCCGACGACGCAGCACAGGAGAACGCATGAGCGACAAGACCATGACCCCCGATCAGGTGGTCGCCGAACTCGAGGACGGCATGACGCTGGGCATCGGCGGCTGGGGCTCGCGGCGCAAGCCGATGGCCCTGGTACGCGCGATCCTGCGCTCCGACCTCACGGACCTCACCGTGGTGTCCTACGGCGGCCCCGATGTGGGCCTGCTCGCCGCGGCCGGGAAGATCCGCAAGCTGGTGTTCGGCTTCGTCACCCTCGACAGTGTGCCGATCGACCCGAACTTCGCGCGTGCCAGGCAGTCCGGCGCCATCGAGGTGGCCGAGTGGGACGAGGGCATGTTCGCCGCGGGCCTCAAGGCCGCCGTGCAGCGCCTGCCGTTCCTGCCGATCCGGGCGGGCCTGGGCTCGTCGGTGATGGACATCAATCCCGATCTGCGCACCGTCGTCTCGCCCTACGCGGACGGCGAGGAGCTGGTGGCCGTGCCGGCGCTGCGGCTCGATGCGTCACTCGTGCACATGAACCGGGCGGACGCCCGCGGCAACGCCCAGTACCTGGGTCCGGACCCGTACTTCGACGACGACTTCGCCCTCGCCGCGGACCGCTGCTACGTCTCGTGCGAGCGGATCGTCCCGACCGAGGAGCTGGTGGCCGGCGGACCGGTGCAGTCGCTGATCATCAACCGCAGCGCCGTCGCCGGCGTCGTCGAGACGCCGAACGGTGCCCACTTCACGACCGCCGTCCCGGACTACGGCCGCGACGAGAAGTTCCAGCGGCACTACGCCGCGAGCGCCAAGGATCCCGAAGCCTGGGCCGCCTTCGAGGAGCGCTTCCTCAGCGGCGACGAGGCGCACTACCAGGCTGAAGTGGCTGCATGGGCCGCGGTATCGGCTGAGCAGGAGAAGAAATGACCGACATCACCCGCGCCGAGGTCTGTGTGGCCGCGATCGCCGATCTGTTCCGCGGCGACGGTGAGATCACCGCGAGTCCCATGGGTCTCATCCCGTCGTTGGGCGGCCGGCTCGCCCGCCTGACCTTCGCCCCCGACCTGCTGCTGTCCGACGGCGAGGCCTACCTCGTCGCCGATGCGGCCAACCCGTCCGCCGGGATCGAGGGCTGGCAGCCCTTCAAGAAGGTGCTCGACGTGGTGGTGCCGAACGGCAAGCGCCACGTCATCATGGGCGCCAGCCAGATCGACCGGTTCGGCAACCAGAACATCTCCGCCATCGGCGATCACGCCGCCCCGACCCGACAGTTGCTCGGTGTGCGCGGCGGTCCGGGCAACACGGTGAACAACCGCACGTCGTACTGGATCCCCAAGCACTCCACCCGCGTCTTCGTGGAGGCCGTGGACGTGGTGAGCGGCGTCGGCTACGACCGCGCCCGCGCGGCCGGTCCCGCCGCGAGCCGGTTCCACGACATCCACCGCGTGGTCACCGATCTCGCCGTTCTGGGCTTCAACGACGACGGTGCGATGACCATCCTGTCGGTACATCCGGGGGTCACGGAGCAGCAGGTGCGCGAGGCGACCGGATTCGAGCTGGACGGCGCCGGCGCCCCCGAGACCCGCGTGCCGACCGCCGAGGAGCTCGAGCTGATCCGCACCGTCGTCGACCCGAAGGGCCTGCGCAGCAGGGAGGTCCCCGCATGACGCTGCGGACGCGCCTGACGGAGCTCGTCGGCATCGAGCACCCCGTGGTGCAGACCGGCATGGGCTGGGTGTCCGGCGCCCACCTCACCGCGGCCACGGCGAACGCGGGCGGCCTCGGCATTCTCGCGTCCGCGACGATGACTTACGCCGAACTCGAGACGGCGATCCGGAAGACCAAGGAACGCACCGACAAGCCCTTCGGGGTGAACCTGCGCGCCGACGCGGAGGACGCGCAGCAGCGCGTGGAGCTCATGATCCGCGAGGGCGTGAAGGTCGCCTCCTTCGCGCTCGCGCCGCGCAAGGAGATGATCGCGCAGCTCAAAGACGCCGGGCTCGTGGTGATCCCGTCGATCGGCGCGGCACGGCACGCCGAGAAGGTGGCTGCGTGGGGCGCCGACGCCGTGATCGTCCAGGGCGGTGAGGGCGGCGGCCACACCGGCGGTGTCGCCACCACGCTCCTGCTGCCGTCCGTCCTGGACGCCGTGGACATCCCCGTGATCGCCGCCGGCGGCTTCTTCGACGGCCGCGGCCTCGCTGCGGCGCTCGCGTACGGCGCGTCCGGCGTGGCCATGGGCACCCGCTTCCTGCTCACCCGGGACAGCCGCGTCCCCGAGTCGGTCAAGGCGGAGTACCTCCAGCGCGGGCTCGCGGACACGGTGGTCACCACCAAGGTCGACGGTATGCCGCACCGGGTCCTGCGGACGGCCCTCGTCGAGGCCCTGGAACGATCGCACGGCGTCGCCACGCTCGCGCACGCCGCGCGGAACACTCTGCGGTTCCAGGCCCTCACGGGCGTCTCCTGGAAGGGACTCGTCACCGAAGGCCTCGCGCTGAAGAAGGGCGGCGACCGCACCTGGAGCCAGCTCATGATGTCGGCGAACACGCCGATGCTGTTGCGCGCCGGGCTCGTCGAGGGCAATACCGACGCGGGCGTGCTGGCCTCGGGTCAGGTGGCCGGCATCATCGACGACTTGCCGACCGTAGCCGAGCTCATCGAGCGCATCGTGGCCGAGGCCGAGACCCGCCTCGACCACCTCGCCACCCTGCGGGCCTGACCCGCACCGCGCACCGTCGCACCCGTTTCCTGACTCAACAGCGTTAGCCCATACCGAACCCGCAGGTCACGGTATGGGCTAACGCTGTTGATTCAGAGGGGGCGGCTCAGAGTCGCTCGATGATGGTGACGTTGGCGGTGCCGCCGCCCTCGCACATCGTCTGCAGGCCGTAGCGGCCGCCGCGGCGCTCGAGCTCGTGCAGCAGGGTGGTCATCAGCTTGGCGCCGGTGGCGCCCAGGGGATGCCCCAGCGCGATGCCGCCGCCATTGACATTGACCTTGTCATGCGGGATGCCGAGCTCGTCCATCCACGCCAACGGCACCGAGGCGAAGGCCTCGTTGCACTCGAACAGATCGATGTCCTCGACCGTCAGACCCGTCTTCTGCAGCGCGTACTGCGTGGCCGGGATGGGGCCGGTCAGCATCCACACCGGGTCCGCAGCGCGCACGGAGATGTGGTGGATGCGGGCACGGGGCGTGAGGCCGTGTCGCTGGGCGAAGTCCGCCGACGCGACCATGACGGCGGCGGCACCGTCGGCGATCTGGCTCGCGACGGCCGCCGTGATCGCGGAACCCTCGGCGAGCGGGGCGAGTCCGGCCATCTTCTCCAGTGACGTGCCCCGACGGGGCGTCTCGTCCACCGCGAAGCCGTCGACCGGCGCGATCTCGGCCGTGAAGCGGCCGGCGTCGCTCGCAGCGATCGCCCGCTCGTGGCTGGCGAGCGCGAACTCCTCCATGCGCGCGCGGGAGACGCCCCACTTGGTCGCGATCATGTCGGCGCTGGCGAACTGCGAGACCTCGACGTCGCCGTACCGCTCGCGCCACCCCGTCGAACCGGAGAACGGGTCGTCGAAGCCGTACTCGCGCCCGGCGAGCATCGCAGCGCTGATCGGGATGGCGCTCATGTTCTGCACGCCGGCGGCGACGACCGCGTCGGCGGTGCCGGACAGCACGGCCTGCGCCGCGAAGTGGACGGACTGCTGGCTCGATCCGCACTGACGGTCGACGGTGACACCCGGGACGTGCTCGGGCAGCCCGGCTGCGAGCCAGGAGGTGCGCGCGATGTTGCCGGACTGCGGGCCGATCGTGTCGCAGCAACCCATGATCACGTCGTCGACGAGCTCGGGGTCCACACCCGATCGGACAACCGAGGCCCGCAGCACGTGCGCGCCGAGGTCGGCGGAATGCACGGCCGCCAGAGACCCGCCGCGTTTACCGGTCGGGGTGCGCACCGCGTCGAGGATGTAGGCGCCGGGGGCGAGGTCGGTCATGATTGCTCCTTCTCGGGACTGGCGATCCCGTGCTCGAGGATCGTGAGGTACTGATCGGCGACCGTGCCGACGGGCAGTTGCCCGCCGGGCCGGTACCAGCGGACCGCGATCCAGACGGTGTCGCGGAGGAAGCGGTAGGTGACGTCGACGTCGAGATCTGCACGGAAGGCGCCGGATTCGATGCCCCGACTGAGGATGCCGCGCCACATCGTGCGGAACTCCTGCAGAAAGTCGGCGATGTAGCCGAACCGCTCCTGCTGGGCGAGGCCGCGGGCCTCCGACTGGTAGATGGCGACGGCGTCGGGCCGGGCGTCGATCGCGTCGAACGAGGCGATGACGCACCCGCGCAGCTGTTCCCGGGGATCGTCGACGGCGGCCAGGACTGCGCGGTAACCGCCGAAGAGCTCGCCGAGGAACTCCCGCAGGATCTCGTCGAGCATCGACTCCTTGGAGTCGAAGTGGTGGTACAGGCTGCCCGACAGAATCCCTGCCGCGTCGGCGATGTCGCGGACGGTCGTGGCGCGGTAGCCGTTGTCGGCGAACAACTTCGCACTGATGGACAGGACCTCCGCGCGCCGCGCGGACGGGTCCGGTTTAGGCATGCTGACTACTCACCGAGACCACCTCGCCGGTCATGTAGCTCGAGTAGTCCGAGGCCAGGAAGGCGATGACGTTCGCGACCTCCCAGGGCTCCGCGGCGCGGCCGAAGACCTCGCGCCGCGACAGCTCGTCGAGCAACTCGTCGGAGGTCACCTTCGCGAGGAAGGCGTGCATCGCGATGCTCGGTGCGACGGCGTTGATCCGAATCCCGTGGGGTGCGGCGTCGACCGCGGAGCACCGGGTCAGCGCCATGACGCCCGCCTTCGCGGCGGCGTAGTGGGCCTGCTCGGCCTGGGCGCGCCAGCCGATCACCGAGGCGTTGTTGACGATCACCCCGCCCCCGCCCTGCGCGATGAACCGGTTGATCGCCGCACGGGTGGCACGGAAGGTGCCGGTGAGGGTGACATCGAGCACGCGCGACCACTGCTCATCGGTCATGTCCTGCACGGCGACGCTGCCGCCGAGGCCCGCGTTGTTGACCAGCACGTCGACCCGCCCGAAGCGCTCGGCGGCACCGTCGAGCAGGGCCTGGACCTGCTCCTCGACGGTCACGTCGCAGACGATCGCATGAACGCGATCACCGAACTCCGCCGACAACTCGTCGCGCTTCTCACCGAGGCGGCGCTCGTGCCAGTCGGAGATCACCACGCGGCCGCCCTCCTCGAGGCAGCGGCGGGCGGTTGCGGAGCCGATGCCGGTCCCGGCGGCCGCGGTGACGACGACGACCTTGTCCTCGACGAGGTTGCGGCCCTTCGGATACTGGGGTGCGGGGATCGCGTTCACGGGCGCGCCTCTCTGGGTAGGCCGAGCACGCGCTCGGCGATGATGTTGCGCTGGATCTCGTTGGAGCCGCCGTAGATCGTGTCGGCGCGGGTGAACAGGTACAGGCGCTGCCAGTCGTCCAGTTCGGGGTCGGCGAGTAGCCCGGCGGCGCCGCGGACGGTCATGGCGATCTCGCCGAGCCGGCGGTGCCAATTCGCCCAGAGCAGCTTGGCTACCTCGGCGGTACCGGTGGCGGCGGAGCCGAGGGTGCGGAGCGCGTGCGCGCGCATCACGTCGAGGTCGGTCCACGCGCGCCGGAGTTCGTCGGCCACCTCGGGCCGGTCGGCGGCTCCGGTGTCCAGGGCGAGGTCGGTGAGCCGCTGCAGCTCTCGACGGAAGCCGATCTGCTGGCCGAGGGTGGCGACGCCGCGCTCGAAAGCGAGGGTGCCCATCGCGACGCGCCACCCCTCGCCGGCCTCGCCGACGACGTTGGCCGCGGCGGTGCGCGCACCGTCGAAGAAGACCTCGTTGAACTCCGAGGTCCCCGTCAGTTGGACGATCGGGCGGACCTCGATCCCCGGCTGGTCCATGGGCACGAGGAGATACGAAAGCCCCTTGTGCCGCGTGGATCCGGGTTCAGTGCGGGCGACCACGAAGCACCAGTCGGCGACGTGCGCGAGGGACGTCCAGACCTTCTGCCCGGAGATCACCCACTCGTCGCCCTCGAGGCGCGCGGTGGTGCTGACGTTCGCCAGATCGGAACCGGCGCCCGGCTCGGAGTAGCCCTGGCACCAGAGTTCGCGGACGTCGCGGATGGCCGGCAGGAAGCGGGCCTTCTGCTCGTCCGTGCCGAAGGCGATGAGGGTGGGGCCCAGCAGTTCCTGGCCGAGGTGGGAGACCTTGGCGGGCGCGCCCGCGCGGGCGTACTCCTCGTGGAAGATCACCTGTTGCGCGAGAGAGGCTCCGCCGCCGCCGTTCTCCGCGGGCCAGCCGATGCAGTTCAGTCCCGCGGCGGCCAGATGCCGCTCCCAGGCGACGCGCTCGTCGAAGAACTCATGCTCGCGGCCGGGCCCGCCGGCACCTCGGAGCCCGGCGAACTCTCCGGACAGGTTGGTCGCGAGCCAATCGCGGATCCGCGCCCGGAATTCCGCGTCCGTCTCGTCGCTCGCCGTGGCCACGGCACTCCCTTCGCCACTCACCAAGCAAGTGCTTGGTGGAATCAAGTTACACAGACCTGCCTCGCACTGTAACGTGTTCTACCAAGCACTTGCTAGGCAGAAGGGTTTGCGCATGTCACGCACCATCGCAGGGGCTCTGCGCGGCGCCGCGGAGCAGTACGCGGATCGCACCGCCGTGGTCGACGGCGACCTGCGGATCAGTTACGGCGAGCTGCACGAGCGCGTTCGCGACGTCGCGCGGGCGCTCCTCGCGGAGGGGATCGAGAAGGGCGATCGGATCGCGATCTGTGCGCCCAACGGGCACGAGTGGATCGAGGCCGCGCTCGGCGCCGCCTACATCGGCGCCGTGCTCGTTCCCGTCAACACCCGGTACACCGGGCCCGAGATCGTGGACCTGCTGGTCCGCACCCGCTCACGCGCCTTCGTCGTCGCGGGCCCGTTCCTCGGCGTCGACCGGCTCGACCTCGTGGTCGACACGGCCGGCGGCCTCCCCGGCGACATCGTCGCGGTGTTCCGGCTCCCGGACTGGAACGAGGTGCCCGCGCGGGGCGCGCACGTCACGGACGCGGAGCTCGACGGTGCCGCCGCCGCGGTCGCCCCCGACGCACCGTCGGACATCTTCTTCACGTCCGGGACCTCCGGACGGAGCAAGGGCGCGGTGAGCACGCACGCGCAGACGCTCGCCAACGCGGCGAACTGGGCCGAGCTGGTGGGCGTCACCGACGCCGACCGGTACCTGATCGCGAGCCCGTTCTTCCACATCTTCGGGTACAAGGCCGGGATTCTCGCGGCCCTCCAGCACGGCGCCGCGATCTACCCGGCGCAGACCTTCGACGTGGTCCGGACCTTCGAACTCATCCAGCGGGAACGGATCTCGATCCTGCCCGGCGTGCCCACCGTGCACCAGATGATGCTCGACCACCCCGCCCGCGCGGACTACGACCTCTCCAGCCTGCGCGCCGCCACCACCGGCGCGGCCACGATCCCCGTCGTGCTCATCGAGCGGATGCGCGACGAGCTGCGGTACGACCGGGTGCTCACCGCGTACGGGCTCTCGGAGGCCCCCGTCGTCACCATGTGCCGGGAGGACGACGCGCCCGAGGTGATCGCCACGACCTCCGGGCGCGCCGTGCGCGACATGGAGGTCCGGGTCGCGGACGACGGGGAGATCCTGGTCCGCGGGCCGAACGTGATCGCCGAGTACTTCGAGGATCCCGCGGCGACTGCCAAGGCCTTCGGCGCAGACGGCTGGTTCCACACCGGTGACGCCGGGTCGATGGACGAGGCCGGGAACCTGCGGATCACCGACCGCATCAAGGACATGTTCACCAACGGCGGCTTCAACGTCTACCCGGCGGAGATCGAGCAGGTGATCGCGCGGATCCCCGGCGTCTCGGAGAGCGCGGTGGTCGGCGTGCCGGAGCCGCGCCTCGGCGAGGTCGGCAAGGCCTTCGTCGTGCTCACCGCGGGGCGCGAGCTCACCGAGGAAGCCGTGATCGAGCACTGCCGGGAATTCCTGGCGGGCTTCAAAGTCCCCCGGAGCGTGGAGTTCGTGAGCGAACTGCCGCGCAACGCGACCGGAAAGGTGCTCAAGCGCGTCCTGCGCGGCGAGCCCGACCCTGCAGCAGGAGAGAAGCGATGACCGATTCCGTACCCCAGACCACGTCGGACGACGGCGCGACCGCGGAACCGGAGGTGGTGACCTACGAGGTGCGCGGCCCCGTCGCCGTGGTCACGATGAACCGGCCCGAGTACCGCAATGCGCAGAACTCGGCCATGACCTACGCCCTGGACGCTGCCTTCGTCCGCGCGGTGGAGGACCCGGCCGTGAAGGTGATCGTGCTGGCCGGCAACGGCAAGCACTTCTCCGCCGGCCACGACATCGGCACGCCGGGCCGGGATGTGGACCAGCACTTCGAGAACAAGGCCGTGCTGTGGTGGGACCACGTGGGCCGCGAGGGCGGCGATCAGCGCTTCGCGCGCGAGTCCGAGGTGTACCTCGGTATGTGCCGGCGGTGGCGGGAGATCCCCAAGCCCGTGATCGCCTCGGTGCAGGGTGCGTGCATCGCCGGCGCGCTGATGCTGGCGTGGAGCTGCGACCTGATCGTGGCCTCCGACGACGCCTTCTTCTCGGATCCCGTGGTGCGCATGGGCATCCCCGGCGTCGAGTACTTCGCCCATCCGTGGGTGATGGGCCCGCGCGCGGCGAAGGAGTTCCTGTTCACCGGGGACCGGTTCTCGGCGCAGCAGGCCAAGGAGTGGGGCATGGTCAACCGCGTCGTACCCCGCAGCGAGCTCGAGGAGGAGACCCTCGCGCTCGCCGAGCGGATCTCGGACATGCCGAGTTTCGGTCTGGCGCTGACCAAGAAGGCCGTCAACCAGTGCGAGGACCTCATGGGAATGCGCGCGGGTATGGACTCGGTCTTCGGCCTGCACCACTTCGCACACGCGCACAACGCCGAGATGTCCGGCGGGGATTCGCTGGGCGGGCAGAGTGCCAAGTCGATGGCGTCGGGCGCACGGAAGGCCGAGTAGTGGACCTGGACTTCGACGACGCCACCCTCGCGTTCCGCGACGAGGTGCGCGCCTGGCTCGCGGCGAACGTGCCGGCCGAGCCGCTCCCGTCCTTCGACACCGCTGAGGGCTTCGCCGCGCACCGCGCGTGGGAGGCGACGCTCGCCGACGCCGGTCTGGCCGCAGTGTCCTGGCCCGCCGAGTTCGGCGGCCGCGACGCGACGCTGCTCCAGTGGGTGGTCTTCGAGGAGGAGTACTACGCCGCGGGCGCTCCGCTGCGGGTGAACCAGAACGGCCTCTTCATGCTGGCCCCCACGCTGTTCAGCCACGGCACCGACGAGCAACGCGCGCGGATCCTGCCCGCGATGGCCCGCTCCGAACGGGTCTGGGCGCAGGCGTGGTCCGAGCCCGAGGCGGGCAGCGACATCGCCTCACTCCGATCGACTGCCACGCGCGTGGACGGCGGCTGGAAGCTGTCCGGCCAGAAGACCTGGAGCTCGCGCGCCGCCTTCGCCGACGGCGCCTTCGGCCTGTTCCGCAGCGAACCCGGCTCAGAGCGGCACCGGGGCCTGACCTATCTCACGTTCGATCTGAGGGCGCCGGGCGTGACGGTGCGCCCCATCCCCCAGCTCGACGGTGAGCCGGGCTTCGCCGAGATCTTCCTCGATGAGGTCTTCGTGCCCGACGCCGACGTGATCGGCGAGCCGGGTCAGGGCTGGCGCGTGGCGATGACGACTGCGAACAACGAGCGCGGCCTCTCATTGCGCAGTCCCGGCCGGTTCCTCTCCGCCGCGGACGCCCTCGTCGACCTGTGGGAACGCGAGGACGGCGACACCACGAGCGCGGACGCACAGCGCGTCGCCGATGCGTGGATCGGCGCCCGCGCCTACCAGCTGTACACCTTCGGCACCGTGACCCGCCTGGAGGACGGCGGCGAGCTGGGCCCGGAGTCCAGCGTGAACAAGCTGTTCTGGAGCCACCTCGACGTGGCGCTGCACGAGACCGCGCTCGACCTGCTCGGGCCGCTCGGCGAGCTCACCGGCGCGGATGCCCCGGATGACGGGCGATGGCCGGCCGGCTATCTGTTCTCGCTCGCCGGCCCCATCTACGGCGGCACCGACCAGATCCAGCGCAACACCATCGCCGAGCGCCTCCTCGGCCTACCCCGGGGAGCCCGATGAGATTCGTACCGTCGCAGGAGAACCAGGACTTCGCGAGCTCGCTCGACGACCTCCTCTCGAGTGCCGACGTCGTCGCTGCCGCGCGCGCGTGGGCGGCCGGCGACGCCGGACCCGGACACCGGATCTGGGGGGCTCTCGCCCGCCTCGGCGTGCCCGCGCTCGCCGTGCCCGAGGAGCACGGCGGTGTCGGCGGCGACCCCGCGGATCTCGCGGTCGCCTTCCAGCGCCTGGGGTACCACGGTGTTCCCGGGCCCGTCGTCGAGTCGATCGCCGTGCTGCCCGTGCTGCTCGGCGCCGACTCCCCACACCTCGCCGCGCTGGCGGAGGGCGCGATCGGCACCGTCGCCCTCGCGCCCCGCACCCCGTTCCTCCTCGACGCCGATGTCGCGGACCTGCGGTTCGTCGCGGGCGTCGACGGCTCGATGACCGAGGTTCCGGCACCGTCGACCGAGCCTCTGGGCTCCATCGACCGGACGCGCCGCCTGTTCCACCCGCAATTGAACACCGTTACGGAGGGAGAACCTGCAGGTCGGATTCTCCATAACGGTGTTCAATCGGGAGAGGTGGCGGGGGCCTTCGCGGTGGCGGCGCAGCTGCTCGGCGCCGGGCGGCGCCTGCTGGACGACACCGTCGAGTACGCGAAGGCACGGTCGCAGTACGGCAAGGCGATCGGTGAGTACCAGGCGATCAAGCACCTTCTCGCCGATGTGGCGACGCGCCTCGAACTCGCAGCGCCGCTCCTGCACGGAGCTGCGGTCGCCCTGTCCGGGGCCGCCTCGCGCGGTGTCGATCTGGACCCGGTGCGCGACGTGTCCGCGGCGCGAGTCGCGGCGGCCGATGCCGCATATCTGGCCGCGCGCACCGCGCTGCAGGTGCACGGCGCGATCGGCTACACCGCCGAACACGATCTGGGCCTGTGGATCACGAAGGTCCGAGCGCTCCAGTCCGCGTGGGGAACCCAGGCCGAGCACCGCGCGGTCGTGCTCGACGCGGTCCGGAAGGCGGCACGATGACCGACGAGCTGAACGACCTCGCCGACGCCGTCCGCAGCGTCGTCGACCGGCGGTGGTCGGCGGCAGCGCTGCGGGCCGCGATCGACTCCCCCGAGGGCTACGACCGCGACCTGTGGTCGGTGCTGTGCGAGCAGGTCGGCGTGGCCGCGCTCGCCGTCCCCGAAGAGAACGACGGCGTGGGCGCCGGGGTCCGCGCGCTGCAGGTGGTGGCGGAGGAGCTGGGGCGCCAGCTGATCCCGTCGCCCTTCCTCGGCTCCGCGGTCCTCGCGACCGCGTTGCTCGCGCAGACCGACGACGCGGAGCTCCTCACCGCCCTGGCCTCCGGCGCACGCACGGCGACGGTGGCGTTCGCGGGCTCGTCGTTCGCCGACAGGCCGATCACCGCCGCCGCCGGAACACTCTCCGGCACCGCGCAATACGTCCTCGACGGTGACCTCGCGGACGACCTTCTCGTGGTCGCGGGCGACGAGCTGTACCTCATCGACGGGGCGTCGGCGCACCGTCGGCACACGCCCTCGATGGATCCCACCCGACGGTTCGCGGAGGTCACCGTCGACGGGCTCGCCGGACGGCTACTGCCGGGCGGCTCGGAGGCCGTCCTCTCGCACGCGCTCGACGTCACGTGCGCCGTGCTCGCCGCCGAACAGGCGGGGGCCGCGGCCCGGGCTCTCGAGCTCACCGTCGAGTACGCGGGCTCCCGCGTACAGTTCGGCCGACCCATCGGCTCCTTCCAGGCGCTCAAGCACCGGATGGCGGACATGTACGTGCTCGTGGAGTCCGCGCAGTCGGCGGCCGGCGCCGCGGGCGACGCCCTCGACCGCGGCGACGCAGACGCGTCGCTCGCCGTCGCGACGGCGAAAGCGTACTGCTCGGAGGCGCTGTGTACCGTCGCCGCCGAGATGATCCAGTTGCACGGCGGCATCGGCATCACCTGGGAACACGACGCGCACCTGTACTTCAAGCGGGCCCACTCGTCGTCGCAGCTGTTCGGCGACCCGACCCACCACCTGGCTCGGCGGGCTCTGACGCACACCTGAAACATGTTCTTGCCGCGCCTCGCGACACGATGTACTTTCGTAGGCGAACTACTTGCGAAAGGAAACACCGATGGCGAGCAGCACGCGTACGGACGGCGACACCTGGACGATCACAACCAGCGTGGGCTTCACCGCGCTGCTGGTGGCCGCTGCCCGGGCCGTGGAGACCGAGCGCCCCGACGCCCTCGCTCAGGACCCGTACGCCCGGGTCTTCCTCGAGGCGGCGGGCGACCAGCGCGCCGTCGCGCTGGCCGACGCCGGGGACGGCGCGGGCAATCCGATGGCGGCAACCCGCCACCTCGGCGTGCGTACCCGGTTCTTCGACGACTTCGTCCGGGACGCCGTCGCCGCCGGCGTCCGGCAGGTCGTCATCCTCGCCGCCGGGCTCGACGCCCGCGCGTACCGCCTCGACCTGCCGGCGGGCACCGTCGTCTACGAGCTCGACCAGCCCAAGGTGCTGGCGTTCAAGGAGGAGACTCTCGCCGCGCACGGGGCGAGCCCGGCCGCCGGGCTGCGGCACGTCCCCGTCGACCTGCGCGACGATTGGCCGGCCGCCCTGCGGTCCGCCGGGTTCGACGGTGCCGCACCGACCGCCTGGCTGGTCGAGGGCCTGCTCCCCTACCTGCCCGCCGCGGCGCAGGCGCTGCTCTTCGAGCGGATCGTGGAACTCTCCGCACCGGGTAGCCGGGTCGCCGTCGAGGGTCAGATCGGATCGCTCGACCTCGGCCGGTTCCGCGCCATCACCGACAGGTACTCGCAGAAGGGGAATCCCCTGGGCGACTTCGATGTGACCGCGTTGTTCGTCACCGATGAGGACCGCGCCGATCCCGCCGAGTACCTCGCCGCGCAGGGCTGGACCGTGACTCGCGCGGGGAACCCGGTGGAACTGGGCCGCAGCTACGGCGTGCGGGACACCGTTCCCGCGGACGCGGAACTCCTCTCCGGCACGATCGGCTACTTCACTGCGGCGCTGCCCGCAGGCTGATGGTGGGAGTACCCTCGTCTTGCATGGAGTGTAGATCGCCTTCAGTTTCACGATGCACTGCGCTGATCGCGTCCGCGATCGTGCTCGGCACCGCGGGGTGCACGACGGCACCCGGGGAGCCAGCAGGCGACGGCCACGTCGGCGATCGAGTCCTCATCCGCGCCGACGACTGCCCCGTCCGCGGCACCGTCGTCCGCGGCGGTCCCGGTGAGCACGGTGCGCGAACGGTGTCCCGATCCGTATCCGGGCGCCGGCGGGCCGGACTGCTTCGCCGAGGCGGACGGATACCGCGTGACGAAACAGCTGCGCGACAAGCGGGCCGTCGTGACGGTGCAGCGCGCGGGGGCCACGGTCCAGACGATCACCGTCCCCGTCGACGGCTACGTCGGATCGGGGGCGCTACTCCTGCGCCGCCTCACCGCGGACGCCGCACCTGACATCCTGGTGTCGACGACGGGCTCCGGCGCGCACGGTCAGAACTCGACCTGGTCGGTGTGGCACAGCTCCGGCGGCGCTTTCACCCCGATCGGCGACCTCTACGGCAACCAGTTCTGGGACGCCGGCTCCGGCCTGGTCGGAACCTACGCCTCCGGCGGCGGATGGGCGGTGACCTTCTCCACCCGCGCGGACGGTCGGCTCCGCGCCGTGGCCGAGGTCGGGCGCTCCGACACCGCGGGGTTCCGCGACCCGAAAGCGCCGGAATGCACCGTGATGTCGAGCAAGGCGGGCGCGCCCGCGGACCCGTGTGCGCTGGCACTGAGCCAGGCCCACGAACACGGGCTGAAGACCTGAGCTACATCCAGTCGTCGCCGACGGGCCAGGTGAGGAACGAATCGAGCGACAGGGCACGGGGAATGGCCTGGCCGGGATCGGTCACCGTCTGGGTGTAGCGGCCGCGGTAGAACAGCAGCGGCCGACCGGCGTTGGGCGCACTGAGCTCGAGCACGCGACCGATCACGATGTGGTGGTCGCCGCCGTCGTGCACCGTCTCCACCGCGCAGTCGATCCAGCTGAGCGCACCGTCGAGTAGCGGAGAGCCCGTGCGGGAGGGCTTCCAATCGACCGCCCCGAACTTGTCCGGATGCCGCGATCCGAACACGGAGCTGACGTCCTGCTGGCCCTCGCCGAGCACGTTCACCGCGAACCGGCCGGAGCGCTCGATGGTGCGCCACGCGCCCGACGTCTTCATGGGACAGAACAGGACCAGAGGGGGGTCGAGCGAGAGCGCCGAGAAGGACTGGCAGGCGAATCCGACGGGGCCCTCGTCGTCGGCCGCGGTGATCACCGTGACGCCGGTGCAGAAGTGCCCCATGGCCGTCCGGTAGTCGAGCGGCTCGATCGCCGCGGGTGCGGTCATCACTGCTCCTTGAAGCCGATGGTGAAGTCGTGTCCCCAGAGGCTGACCGCGGTGGACTCGCGGGCGATCCAGTCGTCGTTCTCGACCTCGAGTCCCTCGCAGCCGAACTCGATGTCGAAGCCGCCCGGTGTCTTCATGTAGAAGGACAGCATCTTGTCGTTGATGTGCCGCCCCAGAGTGGCGGACATCTTGACCTTCTTGCGGTTCGCGCGATCGAGGGCGAGCCCGACGTCGTCGGAGTTCTCCACCTCGACCATGAGGTGGACGATGCCCGTCGGGTTGGGCAGCGGCAGGAAGGCGAGCGCGTGATGACGCGGATTGCAGCCGTAGAACCGCAGCCAGGCGGGGTCACCGTCAGCCGGACGACCCACCATCTGCGGGGGCAGGCGCATCGAGTCGCGCAGCTTGAAGCCGAGCACGCCCTGGTAGAAGTCCTGCGCCGCAGCGTCATCGGAACAGGTGAGCACGACGTGCCCGAGCCCCTGCTCGCCGGTGACGAACCGATGCCCGTAGGGGCTCACGAACCGCCGACCCAGGTACTGCGCCCCGTGGAAGGCCTCGAGCGTGTTCCCCGCCGGATCCCGGAACCGGATGAGTCCCTCGACGCGACGCTCGAGCTTCTCCTCCTTGGTCCCCTCCTCGAAGGAGACACCGGCTGCCGTGAGCGTGTCGCGCAGCTCCTGCAGGCCGGTCGCGTCGGTGACCTCCCACCCGGAGACGAGCAGGCGGTCCTTCTCGCCCGGCACGATCACCAGCCGAGCCGCGAAGTCATCCATGCGCAGGTAGAGATTCTGTGAGGTGTCGCCCGCACCGGCCGGTGGAGCACCCTCCATCATCCCGAGTACCTTGAGCCCGTACTCGCGCCAGGCCGCCATGTCGGTGGCCTCGATGCGCATGTACCCGAGCGCCTTGATCGCCATATTCGTTCTTCTCCCCGAATGCCTTTGTCAGCCGGCCAGGAAATCGGCCGTGAGCCGGTTGAACTCGTCGAACTTCTCGAGCTGCGCCCAGTGCCCGCACTGCCCGAAGACGTGCAGTTGTGCGCGCGGGATCTGCTTGAGGGCGAGCAGGGCACCATCGAGCGGGTTGACCCGGTCCTCCCGGCCCCAGATCATCAGCACGGGCTGACGCAACTTGTACGCGTCGCGCCAGAGCATGCCCTTCTCGTAATCCGCGGAGGCGAAGGACTTCCCCATCGCCGTGAACGCGGCGATCGCCTCGGGGTCGAGCGCGAGCTCGAAGCGTTCCTCGACGAGTTCGGGCGTGATCATCTTCTGGTCGAAGACCATGATCCGCAGGAAGTCCTCGAGTCGCTCCTTGCTCGGCGCGGCGTAGAACTTCTGCAGGGTGCGCAGTCCCTCGGTGGGGTCGGGCGCGAAGGTGTTCACGCTGAGCCCGCCCGGCCCCATGAGCACGAGGCGGCCCGCGCGGTCCGGGAAGTCGAGCGCGAACCGCACCGAGGTGCCGCCGCCGAGAGAATTGCCCACCAGGTGAACGCGTCCGGTGACCCCGAGCGTGTCGAGCAGGCCGGCCAGGGCCGTGGCGCTGTGCACGAAGTACTGCGGGTGTTCGGTCGGCTTGTCGGACCGGCCGAAGCCCGGCTGATCGACCGCGAGCACGTGGAAGCGCTGCGCCAGCACCGGAATGTTGCGCCCGAAGTTGCTCCACGAGGAGACGCCGGGGCCGCTGCCGTGCAGCAGGACGACGGTGCCGTTCGCCCGGTTCTCCTCGCCGACCTCGTGGTAGTGCAGGGTGAGTCCGGCCGCCGTGGTGGCGAACTTCCCCTCCTTGAGGACGTCGATCTCGGTGTCCGCCACCTCTAGACCATCCCGTCCATGACGGGAAGGCCGAACTCGCCGGTGCCGAACATCTTGTAGGCGCGCTCGGGATCGTTCGCGGCGTGCACACGGCCCGCGTGGGCGTCGCGCCAGAACCGCTGGATCGGCGTGCCCTCGGCCAGCGCGCGGCCGCCGGAGTTCTCGAACATCCGGTCCACGGCGAAGATCGCGCGCTCGGTGCCGCGCACCTGATCGCGACGCACCTTGAGCCGCAGGTTGAACGGGATCTTCTCGCCCGCCTTGACGAGGGCGTACTCCTCGTTGATGTTGGAGATCAGCTGGAGCCAGGCCGCATCGATCTCGCTACCGGCCTCGGCGACGCGGACCATGGCGAACGGGTCCTCCTTCGCGGTCTCGCCGGCATAGGCGGCGCGCACGCGCTTGCGCTGGTGCTCGACGTGCGCGTCGTAAGCGCCCTGCGCCATGCCGATGATCGGAGCCGTGATCGTGGAGGGGTGCACCGAGCCGAAGGGCATCTTGTAGAGCGGGCTGTCGTTGACCTCCTGGCCCGGGCCCTTGCACTTGCTGACGTCCTTGAAGCTCAGCGCGCGGCGCGCGGGGACGAAGACGTCCTCGACCACGATGTCGTTGCTGCCGGTGCCCCGCAGGCCGACGGTGCGCCACACGTCGTTGATCGTGTAGTCACTGATCGGCACGAGGTAGGTCAGGAAGTCGACCGGCTTGCCGTCCTGGAACGCGGGACCGCCCAGCAGCGCCCAGGTGCCGTGGTCGCAACCGGAGGAGAAGCTCCACTTGCCGGAGAGCCGGTAGCCGCCCTCGACGATCTCCGAGCGGCCCATCGGCGCGTACGACGACGAGATCAGGGTGTCCTGGTCCTCGCCCCAGACCTCCTGCTGGGCCCGGTCGTCGAACAGCGCGACGTTCCACGGATGGATGCCGAGGATCGAGGAGACCCAGCCGGTGGATCCGCACGCGCTCGCCAGCATCTTGACCGCGGTGTAGAAGTCCGCCGGGTCGGCCTCGAAGCCGCCGTAACGCTTCGGCTGCAACAGACGGAAGAAGCCGCTCTTCTGCAGCGCCTTGATGGACTCGGCCGGGATCCGGCGGGCGTCCTCGGTCTCCTGCGCCCGGTCCCGGAGGGTGGGCAGCAGCTCCGCCACTTCCGCCAGAACCGCGTCGACGCTCTGATCGCTCATCTTTCCTCGCCTTCGTCAGGGCCACCTGGCGAGCACCCACGCCCGCCGCTGGAGACCAATACTAGAACACGTTCTCATTTTCTGACGCGAAACGCTACATCAAAGGTTCCGATCCACCTATGTTCCTGATGCAACCGGTTCCGACACCGACCGAGGAGAGCCATGCCCGAAAGCCGCCGCCCCGTCGCGTTCGCCGACATCGATACATGGGACCTGGAAGCCGACGTGGTGATCGCGGGCCACGGCATCGCGGGAGTCTCCGCGGCGATCGAGGCCGCGCGAGCCGGTGCGGAGGTCCTGATCCTGGACCGCGCCGGCGGGTGGGGCGGGGCCGCGGCGCTGTCCGGCGGGTGGATCTATCTCGGCGGCGGCACGCCGCTGCAGCGGGCCCTGGGCTTCGAGGACAGCGCGGAGAACATGGAGACCTTCATGACCGCCGCGCTGGGTCCGGGCGTCGACGGTGGGAAGATCCACGCCTACGCCCACGGCAGCCTCGAGCACTACGACTGGCTCACGGGCTGCGGCGTGGTGTTCAAGGAGGAGTTCTGGGGCGAGCCGGGGTGGGAGGTGCCGCACGACGAGGGACTGGGCTACTCCGGCGGCGAGAACGCGTCGCCCTTCCGTGAGATCGCGACGCCCGCGCCGCGCGGGCACATCCCGCAGATGACCGACAAGCGGACCGGCGTGCGCGGCGCCGGCTACATGCTGATGAAGCCCCTGGTCGAGACCGCCGAGACGCTCGGAGTACGCGCCGAGTACGACACTCGCGCGCAGCGCCTGGTGACCGCGGCGGACGGCACGGTCGAGGGGCTCGTCGCGCGCCGGTTCGGCACGGACGTGCGCGTGCGGGCCCGACGGGGCGTCGTCCTCGCGACCGGCAGTTTCGCCTACAACGCGGAGATGATCGAGGCCTACGCCCCGCGCCTGATCGGCCGTCCGGCCGCCGCCATCGAGGAGCACGACGGCGCCGGGATCCTCATGGCACAGGCCGCCGGCGCCGCGCTCGCCCACATGGACGCCACCGAGGTCGCGTTCTTCGGCGACCCGCAGATGATGGCCCGCGGCATCCTGGTCAACGGCCGGGGCCAGCGCTTCATCGCCGAGGACACCTACGGCGGCCGCATCGGCCAGGCCGTCCTGATCCAGCAGGACAACGCCGCGTACCTCGTCATGGACATGGACGCGCACGAGGAAGCGCTCGGCACCGAGACCTCGACCCCGTACTTCCGGCAGCCGCCCACCTGGGCGGCGGAGACCGTCGCGGAGCTCGAGTCCGACATGGGCCTGCCCGCCGGGACGCTGACGGCCACCGTCGACGCCTACAACCGGCACGCCGCTGACGGCGCCGATCCCGTACTGCACAAGAAGGCGCAGTGGCTGCGCCCACTGTCCGGCCCGGTCGCCGCGTGGGACATGCGCGGATTCACCGCGGGCTTCACCCTGGGCGGGTTGCGCACGGACGTCGATTCGCGGGTGCTGCACGTCGACGGTGCGCCGATCCCCGGCCTGTTCGCCGCGGGTCGGTGCACCTCGGGCGTCTGCGCCGGCGGGTACGCGAGCGGCACGAGCCTCGGCGACGGGAGCTTCTTCGGTCGCCGGGCGGGAGTCTCCGCGGCATCCGGGTAGGCGTTGATTTGCGACTGCACCGACTCAGCAGGGTCTCCACCATCGAGTCGTCGCGATCGCGCAATCCGCACTGATACGGCATACCGAAGAGAAGTTCAGTCACCGGACATCCAGTGCCACATCGTCACTCGTGTTCGCTACCACCTACCGGGGCGCGCGTCGCACACTGGGAGTATGTCGGTATGACTGCGACGATCTCTGCCGCGTCCGCACCCCGACGAGGAGGGCGTGGATCATGACGCATCGAGTCGATTCCGGAACTCGGCGGCTCGGCGGTTTCGCCGGCCGAGTCCTCGCCATCGCCGCCGCGGCGGCCCTCTGCGTCGCGGCGATCGCGGTGACAGTGAGCATGTGCAGCGGCCCCTCGCCGGCGCCGCGCCCGGTGGTCGCGCCGTCCGGGACATCGGGCGCTCCGTCGGCCATCCCCTCCGGTCCCGCCTCCCCGAGTCCGAGCGCACCGTCGACCCCGACCGCGCCGAGCATGCCGAGCACGCCGTCCGCGGCGGCCCCGTCGACCCCCGTCACCACACTCGCCCCGACGCCCCGGACCACCACACCGGCCGCCACCGCGCCCCCGCGCGTGACGCCGACGACCACGCGGCCCGCGCCGTGCACACCCGGTTCGCGCTGGGTCTTCCGGCCCAGCACCGGGACCTACGAGAAGATCACCATCCCCTGCTGACCGCGCTCCGGACCGCCTCGACCATCGCCGAAGCAGAAAGGCGAGCAGAGCCCGCGCCTCGAGGTGAGCTCGCCGATCGACGTCATCCCTAGATACTGGAACGTGTTCTAGTCTATGCTGCAGTCATAGCGCGTACCTGCTGCCCATCGGCGCAGGTGAGGCTAGAGAACTTGTTTCAGCAATGAGGAGAGTCGATGACGGCGGAAGCCACCGAGTACGACGTGATCGTGGTGGGCAGCGGCGCGGCGGGCATGGCCGCCGCGCTCAAGGCCGCGGACACCGGGCTCAGCGTCCTGGTCGTGGAGAAGGCCGAGCACTACGGCGGATCGACCGCGCGCTCCGGCGGCGGCGTCTGGATCCCCGGTAACGAGGCGCTGATGAAGGCCGGGATCAAGGACTCCCCGGACGAGGCGCGCAAGTACCTGCACGCCATCATCGGCGACGTGGTTCCGGCCGAGCGGATCGACACCTACATCGACCGCGGCCCCGAGGTGATCGAGATGATGCACCGGATGAGCCCGCTGGAGCTCACCTGGGTGCCCGGCTACTCCGACTACTACCCCGAGGCGCCGGGCGGCCGCGCGCACGGGCGCTCGTGCGAGCCGAAGCCCTTCGACGGCAAGCAGCTGGGCGACGAGCTGAAGAACCTGGAGCCGGACTACACCAAGGCCCCGATGAACCTCGTGGTCACCCAGGCCGACTTCAAGTGGCTCAACCTGATCATGCGTCACCCCAAGGGCGTGGCCCGCGCGCTGCGCGTCGGCGCGCGCTTCTACACCGCGAAGGCGCGGGGCAAGCACCTCCTGGGCCGCGGCCAGGCTTTGGTCGCCGCGCTGCGCGTGGGTCTGCAGCGCGCGAACGTGCCGCTCTGGCTGAACACCCCGCTGGTCTCGATCCAGCAGGAAGGCGACCGCGTCACCGGGGTCACCGTCGAGCACGAGGGCCGGCCCGTCGTCCTGACGGCGCGCCGCGGCGTGATCCTCGCCGCCGGCGGCTTCGAGAGCAGCAAGGAGATGCGCGCGCAGTATCAGCGCCAACCGATCGGCACCGAGTGGACCAACGGCGTGCCCGCCAACACGGGCGATGCGATCCGCGCCGGCCAGGCCGTGGGCGGCGCTCTCGAGTTCATGGACGACGCCTGGTGGGGACCGTCGATCCAACTGCCGAAGATGGCCTGGTTCGCGCTCTCCGAGCGGTCGCTGCCCGGCAGCCTCATGGTCAACACCGCCGGCGAGCGGTTCGTCAACGAGTCCGCACCGTACGTCGAGGCCGTGCACGCCATGTACGGCGGCGAGTACGGGCAGGGCGACGGCCCGGGCGAGAACGTGCCCGCGTGGCTCGTCTTCGACCAGCGCTACCGCAACCGGTACCTGTTCGCGGGACAGAGCCCCCGCCAGCCGCTGCCCAAGCGCTGGTTCGAGTCCGGCTGCATGGTGCGGGCGAGCAGCCTCGCCGAGCTGGCCGAGAAGATGGGCGTGCCGGCCGAGGCGCTGACCGGCACCGTCGAGCGGTTCAACGGTTTCGCCCGGGCCGGGCGCGACGAGGACTTCCATCGGGGCGAGAGCGCGTACGACCACTACTACGGCGATCCGCGCAACAAGCCGAATCCCAGTCTGGCGGAATTGGCCACGGGGCCGTTCTACGCTGCGCGTATGGTTCCCGGCGATCTCGGCACCAAGGGCGGCCTGCGCACCGATGTCGCGGGCCGGGTCCAGAGGGAGGACGGCACCGTCATCGACGGGCTGTACGCCGCCGGCAACACCAGCTCGCCCGTCATGGGCCACACCTACGCCGGTCCCGGCGCCACCATCGGTCCCGCGATGGTGTTCGCGTACCTCGCGGTCGAGGACATGGCCCGTCAGGAATCATCGACGCCCGCGGCGGCAGCCCCCGCCCGCGCGGAGGAGGAGATCTCATGAGCAGCACCACCGAGGCGGCGGCCCGCCTCATCGACAGCGGTACCGCGCCCACGCGGTACGCCCGCGGCTGGCACTGCATCGGCCTGCTGAAGGACTTCACCGACGGGAAGCCGCACGCCATCGAGGCTTTCGGTACCAAGCTCGTGGTGTTCGCCGGCGAGGACGGCGCCGTCAACGTGCTCGACGGCTACTGCCGGCACATGGGCGGCGACCTGACGCAGGGCACCGTCAAGGGCAACGAGATCGCCTGCCCGTTCCACGACTGGCGTTGGGGCGGCGACGGCAAGTGCAAGGGCATCCCGTACGCCAAGCGCGTACCGCTGCGCGCCCGCACGCGGACGTGGCCCACGATGGTCGAGAACGACCAGTTGTTCGTCTGGCACGACGTCGAGAACTCCAAGCCCCCAGCGGAGCTCACCATCCCGAAGATCGACGGTGACGTCGACGGGCCCGAGTGGTCGAACTGGGTGTGGAACGAGATCGTCATCGAGAACAGCAACTGCCGCGAGATCGTCGACAACGTGGTCGACATGCCGCACTTCTTCTACATCCACTACGGCCTGCCCACGTACTTCAAGAACGTCTTCGACGGGCACATCGCCTCGCAGTACCTGGACACCAAGGGGCGCAACGATGTCAGCGACATCGGCCTCTCCGGCGGCGACGACGTTCTGCTCAAGTCCGAGGCCCACTACTTCGGGCCGTCGTACATGATCAACTACCTGCACAACGACTACAAGGGCTTCCTGATCGAGAACATCCTGATCAACTGCCACTACCCGATCGATCAGAACTCGTTCAAGCTGATGTACGGCGTGAAGGTCAAGAAGCTCCCCGGTTTCGACGACGAGAAGTCCGATTACCTGGCCGGCAAGTTCGCCAAGAACGTGGGCCTGGGCTTCCTGCAGGACGTCGAGATCTGGAAGAACAAGACCCGCATCGACAATCCTCTCCTCTGCGAGGAGGACGGCCCCGTCTACCAACTGCGCCGCTGGTACGAGCAGTTCTACGTCGATGCCGCCGAGGTCTCCGAGGACATGACGCAGCGGTTCGAGTTCGAGATCGACACCTCCCACGCCGTCGAGGCCTGGGAGGCCGAGGTCGCGCAGAACATCGCGCGGCAGGAGTCCGAGAAGGCCGCGGCCGCCGACGCTTCCGGCGCGGGGGCCTGATCCGCATGTCCCCGACGGTGACGATGTTCGGCGAGCCGGTGACCAGGCCGGCGACGGTGGCCGACCGCGAGGGCTTCCTCACGGACGGTTTCACCCCGCTGAACTGCGGCACCTGCGGGGTCGCGGTGCAGGTCAAGAAGAACAGCCGCGAGCAGACCTCGATCCAGTGGTACGGTTCCGCGCGGGAGTGCGCGGTCTTCGCCGCCGACGGTTCCGGCTCCGCGCTGCGGGCCACGTGCCCGCGACTGATGGAATCCATCACGCGCGCCGCCAAACTGGGCGAGGTGCCCGTCCCGACGAACGACATGTCGTCGGACACCGACTAGGAGAGTGACGAAGAAGTGAGCATCCACCGACTGCTGGTCGCCAAGGTGGTCGCGGAGACGCACGACGCGCACTCCATCGAGTTCGAGGTGCCGGCCGAGCTGGCGTCGAGCTTCACCTACAAACCCGGCCAGTTCCTCACGCTGCGCGTCCCGAGCGAGCGGACCGGCTCCGTGGCGCGGTGCTACTCGCTGTGCAGCGCGCCGCACGACGACGGTCCGCTGCGCGTGGCCGTCAAACGCACCGCCGACGGCTACGCCTCGAACTGGCTGTGCGACAACGCCACCCCCGGCATGGAGATCGACGTGCTGGTGCCCGCGGGCATCTTCACGCCGAAGTCCGTCGACGTCGACATGCTGCTGTTCGCCGGCGGCAGCGGCGTCAC
The DNA here is from genome assembly GCF_001575205.1 of Tsukamurella pseudospumae. Taxonomy (GTDB): domain Bacteria; phylum Actinomycetota; class Actinomycetes; order Mycobacteriales; family Mycobacteriaceae; genus Tsukamurella; species Tsukamurella pseudospumae. Next base: position 4,142 of record NZ_LSRE01000012.1, on the reverse strand, counting down.
GCCGATCCTGTCGATCCTGCGCACGGTGCTCGAGACCGGTAGCGGCTCGGTGACGCTGATCTACGCCAATCGCGATGCGCAGTCGGTGATCTTCGCCTCGGCGCTGGCCGAGCTGACCCGGACGTATCCGGATCGGCTCGCGGTGATCCACTGGCTGGAGTCCGTGCAGGGTCTGCCGAGCGCGGCGAACCTGGCGACGCTCGCGGCGCCGTACGTGGACCGCGAGGTGTTCGTGTGCGGGCCCGGCCCGTTCATGGACGCCGTGTCCGAGGCGATGACGGGGCTCGGCAAGGGGCGCCGCGAGGTGCACATCGAGAAGTTCCGTTCCCTGCCCCGCAACCCCTTCGAGGTCGAGGCCGCGCAGGAGGAGGCGGAGGAGAGGGCCGCGATCGCCGAGGCGGAGGATCTGCCGGTCGCGGTCGCCCCCGCACCCGCCGACGACGGGGGCACCGTCACCGTCGAACTGGACGGGAAGACGACCGAGCTCGCCTGGCCCGCGGAGAAGAAGCTGCTGGATGTGATGCTGGCCGCCGGCATCGAGGCTCCGTACTCGTGCCGCGAGGGCGCGTGCAGCGCGTGCGCGTGCCGCCTCGTCGACGGCGAGGTCGAGCTCGCGCACAACGAGGTGCTCGATCAGGAGGACCTCGACGACGGCCTCATCCTCGCGTGCCAGTCGATGCGCCGCAGCGCGGCCGTGCACATCACCTACGAATAGACCCTTCTGTCCTACCGCCTAGGGAGATCCATGCCCATCGACCCGTCGGTCGCCATCGGCGCCGAGCTCGGCACCGCCGAGTTCTCCTGGAGCGCTTCGGATGTGCTCCTCTACCAGCTCGCCCTGGGTGCGGGCGCGGACCCGCTCTCGCCGCGCGAGCTGCGCTACGCGACCGAGCAGGGCACCGTCGTGCTGCCCACGTTCGCGACGGTCGCGCAGAACTTCCACGCCACCGAGGCGCCGAAGGTCTCCTTCCCCGGCGTGGAGATCGACCTGGCGAAGGTGGTGCACGGCAGCCAGTCCGTGACGGCGCACCGCCCGCTTCCGGTTTCCGGCACTGCGGTGGCGCGCACCCGGATCAGCGACGTGCACGACAAGGGCAAGGCGGCCGTGATCTGGCAGGAGACCGAGGTGGTCGACGCCGCCGGCGAACCCCTGTGGACCGCCCGGTCGTCGATCTTCGCCCGCGGGGAGGGCGGCTTCGGCGGGGAGCGCGGACCGTCGGATCGGATCGAGGTCCCCGACCGCGAAGCCGATGTGACGGTAGATGTTCCGACGCTGCCGCAGCAGGCGCTGCTGTACCGCCTGTGCGGCGACCGGAACCCGCTGCACTCGGACCCGGCGTTCGCGCGCGGCGCCGGCTTCGACGCCCCGATCCTGCACGGGCTGTGCACGTACGGGATCGTCGCCAAGGCCGTGACCGATGCCGCGGTGGACGGCGACGCCTCCGCGGTGGGCTCCTGGTCCGCGAAGTTCGCCGGGATCATGCTACCGGGCGAGACACTGCGCGTGCGGATCTGGCATGACGGTGGACGCCATTTGGTGACGGCCGAGTCGGTGGAGCGATCCGCACCGGTGCTGTCCGCGGGAGTTCTTAGGGGCCGCCATTCGCGACCTGAAGCCAGCTCCGTAGGGCGAGATACCTGCTGACGTCGTCGGCGTCACCCTTGTCGAGTCGGATCTTGGAGTGCCCGAGCACGGTCGCTAGCAGAGCACGCGCTCTCTCGTTCTGTAAATCTTTCGCCGCCGCCCATCCTATGTTGTGCAGTTGAACTACAGCATCTCGGACGAATACCTGATTGACCTCAAAAATCGACATCATCTGGTCGAGTGCGACGGCAGCTCCCTCGAAATCACCTGCCCACGCTAACGTTTCCGCTCGCAGTCCGGGAGCTTGAAAACGAACCGGTAGCGGCGGATCTGAGGCCTCAATGCTGGCGATCAAGCGCAGGGCTTCCGTGTCATCGTCACCAGTCCGAATAAGTTCGGAAATTCGTGATATGACCGACGTCAGACCATCAAGTTCGCGGACAGCTAGCCTACCAATGCTTTCGCGGAGTCTCAAGAACGCCGGCTCTGCACGTCTCTTTCCACACGTTTCAAGAACAGCGGAGAACGCTTCAACTTGGGCCTCAAAGGCTCTCATATCGCTTACACCCAGAGCCAGTTCTTTGAGAATTTCGCACCCGAATTCGCCTATTTGAACAAGAACGGATGTCGGATCATCGCACTCGAGAGCTGCTTCCAAATATTGGACGTACACCTTAGCAACAAGAATGTTCGGCCGATCTTCAACGCCACTGCGCTCAGACGACGAAATAGTTTCCAACTGGGCGAGTTCGTAGCAAAGCAGACCCTTCGCTCTTGCGAACTCACCACGAACCCTACATGCGCCAGCCAAATTTCCGGCCAATAGCACAGTCGGGATGGAGCATATTCGGTTCTCCTCAGCATGAGTTGCTAGCCTATCCGCATGCGCCTCAAGCTGCTGGACACGCTCGAAGAGCTGTTCGTCGAGAGCATGAGCCAGGCAGCGATTCATATGATAGCTGGAGTCTGAGATAATCTTCAGGATTCGATCATCCGAATTATTGCGCGCCAGATACCCTCTAACCACTAGCTGCGTAATTGCATTGATTGTCAGCCGATCCGCCATGAACTCATCGGAATTCCCGAGCGCAGAGGAACGATGCCTCACAACTAGAGAGGATCGCCTCAGAATGAGAACAATGCTCGCTGTTTCTATCTCGAAATTCTCGAACTGTAGCGCACCGACTAGCCCGCTATTCTCGGTAGAAGCCGGCTCTAGAAGGGCTGAAGCCAGAAGCAAGTTCAGGGGAATGTCTCGCTCAGCGAAGTAGGCAGCAGCGCTGAGCACCGCCATCGCCGCCAAGGGCGCGTCAAACTCCTCGGTACGATCACCTGACTTCACCGTAGAGATCGCCGTCAGTATTGCTGCACCCAAAGTCTTCGGGTAGCCCTCGGGTATCGACGACACATCTGATATCATGTTACTAGCCAAGATCTCCAGGTACTTTTGTGTTGACGCCGCGAGCCGCAGTGAGGAGTTCGAGATATAGTTTGCTGCCATACTGAGCGCGAGAGGCCAATCTCCCAATGTTTTCGCAAGGTCTCCCAGAACCAGCGTTTGGGAAGGTGCCATTTCCTCGGTCTCAAGCGCGGCGTTTAGGTACTCCAGCGATTCACGTCGCTCGAATCCCTCAACCTCGATCGGCTTGGCCAAGCCGTACGCTGTCCCGTCGACGGTCGTCACGATAATGTCACAGTCGCCAGATGAAGGAATCCATTTCGATATCTGCCGTGAGTCGTCGACGTTGTCAAACACGACAAGCCAGCGGTCCGGCACACGACCCAATGTTGCCAGAACGTCAAGAGGATCCACACGCTCGCGAGACTGGTCCCCGGACAAGTAGCTCCATACTCGCGCAAATGAGGCGCGTGCTGTATCTTCCGTCTCGCAATTGATCCAGAGCATAAACTGATAAATCGATGCATTGAGGTATCCATATTGAGCGGCCGCGGCCGACTTTCCGCTGCCTGACAGACCACGCAGAACGGCGCGCCGAACAACCCTAGGGCGCGCAATGCTTCGGCAAAGTCTGTATGAAATAGAGTTAAGCACCGGCGATGTCAACTCGTGGAAGCAACAGCGCTGGTCAGTAGTAGTTTCTCGAACACCTCCCGGGGTGTGCGGAAGCCGAGGCAGGCTCGGGGGCGTTCGTTGAGTTCGCGGGCGATGGAGTCCAGGTAGGGCTGATGATCGGTGATCTCGGTGCCCTTGGGCAGGTACTCACGGATCAACCCGTTGGTGTTCTCGTTCGTCGGCCGCTCCCACGGCGACCGCGGGTGGGCGAAGAAGATCGGCAGGTCCGCGGCGACGGTCACCGACGCATGCTCGGCCATCTCGGTGCCTTGATCCCAGGTCAGGCCCTGTTTCATGAACGCGGGCAGACCTGCCAGGTGGTCGATGAGCACGTCGGCGACACCGTCCGCGTGCTTCCCGCCGGGCAGCCCGAGGATCAAGGTGTAGCGGCTGGTCCGCTCCACCAGCGTCGCCGCAGCAGTCTTACCGTTCTTCCCCACGATCAGATCACCCTCCCACCAACCAGGCACCCGCCGGTCATTC
>NZ_LSRE01000011.1 GCF_001575205.1 Tsukamurella pseudospumae | reverse complement strand
CGGCTACCTCCCCTTGCCCGCCGAAGCCGCATCAGCGTTGTTTCAGGTTGTCGCGCAACGGTATCTGAAAACATCGATCGTCATCACCACCAACCGATCGGTCTCCGAATGGGGCGAAGTCCTCGGCGACACCACCGTCGCCGCGGCCATGCTCGACAGGCTCCTACACCGCTCCGTCGTCCTCAAACTCGACGGCGACAGCTACCGACTACGAGACCACCACGCCCGCAACGAAACCCACCGCACAGCAATCGCACCCAGCCGCCGACCGCTATAATCCGACCGCACCCAGGTGAGGAATTTCAATGAGCATCACTGGGGACTTTCGATGAGCCTGATCAAGGACAGCGGTCAGTTCCCGGTCATGCCTACGCTCGCGAATCTGGCCGCCACTCGGACGACAGGTGCCGACGATGAGCACTCGTGCTTGCCGTTCCGGCCCTCACCGCAGGTGCGATCATCGGCGCTGCAGTTCCGCGAACCGGATTCGCTGGGAACTTTCACTGTCGGGCGCCCGACTAACGGTGCATGTACATCTGTCCCGCAGCCCGGGCAGCGTCAGAAGGGACACCGCATCCGTGGTCATTTCCAACAACACCGATGAACACACCGACCCGCCCGAATCAGAGTCAGCGCCTTCCGCTCGGCCGCCTACGCAGCCGGGCCCTGCAGCACTGTGGCGCCAACTGATACTGCGCTGGCACTTCTACGCGGGCATTCTCGTGGGACCGTTCCTGCTGATCGCGGCGATCAGCGGTGGCGCTTATGCAATTGCTCCGACGCTGGAGACGGTCATCTACCGCGCTGAGCTGCACACCGACAGCACAGGGGCGGCCAAGCCGATCGCGGATCAGGTGCGTTCCGCTATGGCAGAACGGCCCGATCTCACAATCGCGGCTGTGCGCCCCGCTCGCGATGCCGGCGAGACCACACGAGTGATGTTCACGGATACCTCGCTGGGTGAGTCGAAGCGCTGGGCGGTGTTCATTGATCCTGTGACGGCGAAGCCCCAGGGCCAGTTGGTGGTGTACGGGAGCAGCGGGTCACTGCCGATGCGCACCTGGATCGACGGCTTGCACCGTAACCTCCACTTGGGCGACTTCGGCCGAAACTACAGCGAAATCGCCGCCTCCTGGCTGTGGATCATCTCCCTTGGCGGGCTCTTCCTCTGGTACCGCCAGCAAAGGCAACGCCGCAGGGACGAGCGCTCGCTCCCCCGAAGGATGCTGACCATCGACCGAAAGGCCGCGGGACGTACCCGCACTTTGAACTGGCACGGTGCGGTCGGCGTGTGGATCGTGATCGGTTTGTTGTTCCTGTCCGCCACAGGTTTGACATGGTCAAAACATGCGGGCGGCAACATCACTGAGCTACGCCAGGCATTGCACTGGACTCAGCCGACAGTTGCCACCAGCCTCGAACCGGCGGCTGCGAAGTCGACGACGAAACCGACGAAGGCTGAGACCGCGGCACTCGTTTCGCACAACGTGGATCAACTTGACCGGGTCTACGACACGGCACTGGCCAGTGGAATCACCGATAAGGCCGAGATCGGGATCCCGAGTGTTGCCAACAAGGCATTCACGGTTACCGAAGTCCGGAACGCTTGGCAGTTCTCCCCGAACTCCATCGCGATCAACGGAGACACCGCATCCGTAACAAGCGCGCAGTGGTTTGCCGACTGGCCGATCGCAGCGAAGATGGCCAACCTCGGCATCGCACTACACATGGGTATCCTCTTCGGACTCGCAAACCAGATCGCGCTAGTGCTCCTAGCAATCGCGTTGGTCACCGTCATTGCCCGCGGTTACCGGATGTGGTGGCAGCGCCGACCGCGCACAGGTAGCCGCCCGGTGGGGCGAACTCCCGCCCGCGGTGCGTTCACCCGACTCCCAGCCAGTGCTGCAGTCGGCATCGCCACGCTGGTCATCACGCTCGGCTATGCGCTGCCGTGGTTCGGGATTCCGCTCGCCCTGTTCCTGGCGGTAGATGTAGCGCGCGGACTGCTCATGAGGGGGCGGCCGATCTAGCCTACTGCTACGGCACGGTGCCGCGCGGAGTCATGTGGATCGCGCTGGCACCGAGCGACTCTGACTCACCAATTCGGGGACGGAGACCCCGTGCGGATACGCCACCGTTGAACTACCCGGCTGTTGCACCCTGAAGTCGGTGGGAAGACTCGATCGTCGTCGATCGCGGCGCGGCGCCAATCAGGCTAAGCGTTACGGGCCTCGCGCTGCTTCCGGTTCGTCACCGTAAAGCACGCGCCGGCGAGGATCGCGCCCGCGGTTGCTCCGATCAGGGCGAGGGTGCCGTGAGGGGAGGTTGTGAGAGCGAGACTGGCGACGAGGGGGCCGATTGCGAAGCCGGCGGTTCGCGCCAACTGCATTGTGCCGGCGACGGTCGCGGTAGCACCGGCGGGCGCGCTGTTCATCACCCATGCCTGGGTGGGGCCTCCGTAGAGGCCCATGCCGACTCCAACCACGATCAGAGCGAGCAACACGACGAGGACGTCTGTACGGCCCAGCATCGCGGTCAGGGCCGTCAGCCCTACTACGACGGTCGTTGCGCCGGTGATCGCTACCCTCGCGGGGCCTCGTGCCTCAGCCAGCCGCCCGGCGAGCACCGATGTCGCCGCCATGACGAGAGCGAAGGCGGTCAGCACCAGAGCAGTTCGTGAGGCCTGCCACCCCTGGGTCTGGAAGACGTAGGACACGGTGAACTGCATGGCCTGCATCGCTGCGGCGAGCCCGAGCGTGCCCAGGAGAAGTCCGTGCAGAGCTCTGGTTGCGGTGATCGACCGTAGCCGCTGGGCCGACCGGAACAAGACGCCGCCGGAGCCATCGCTCGTGTCGGCGCCCGGAGGTGGCGCCGGTGCTCGGGCGGCGGAGGGCAGTGCCCGCAGGATCAGCAGTGCCGCGGCAATCGCGAATGGGATCTTGACCAGAAAGGCGGCCCGCCAACCGGCCGCATCGACGGCGAGACCGCCCAAGACCGGTCCGAGAACCGCCCCGAGAGGGCCGAGGGTGGCGGTCACCGACAGCGCCGTCGGAGCGCGTCCGGCAGGAGCGGACCGGATCGCGAGCATCGGCATCATCACGAACAAGATGGCACCGGCAGCGCCCTGTAGACCACGGACTGCAATGAGCCACCACAGGCCGTGCGCGGTGGGCGCCGCCCATGCAGCAATCCCGCTGAGCCCGAAGACGCCCAGCGCGATAAGCACTACCAGGCGCATCGGACGACGGTCGAGGAGGAAACCGACCGGGATCAAGAGCACCGTCAGCGGCAGCTGGTAGGCGAGAACCACCCACTGCGCAGCCGCGATGGACACACCGAGATCGGCCGCGAGAGAGGGGAGGGCGATGTTGACCACGCCCATCTCCGCCATCGCGGTCAAAGACAGCAATCCGGCAGCGGCCAGAAGTGGCCGGTTGAAACCGGTATCCGTGTCAGTCATGCGGTCCTCCCCGGTAGTCGACGGCGATGATCGGACGCCCGGAGCGGGTATCGGTGGAAACCGTTGCCGTGACCCCGAAGACGGCGTCGAGCAGGTCGACAGTGAGCACGTCGCTGGCTGCGCCGTGCGCGACGATCCGGCCGTGGTGCACGACGAACAGGGTGTCGCACGCCGCCGCCGCGGCATTGAGATCGTGCAGGGTGATCACCGTGGTCGCGGCTCGGCTGCGCAGGATCCGTAGCAGCTGGACCTGATGATTGATGTCGAGGTGATTGGTAGGTTCGTCCAGAACCAGGACCTCGCCGCCCTGCGCGAAGCATCGGGCGAGCAGGGCGCGTTGCTTCTCGCCACCGGACAGGTGCGCGAACGTGCGGTTCTCGAATCCCTCCAGTCCGACATCGGCGATCGCTCGGCGTACCGCGTCGGCATCAGTTGTGGTCGCGCCGCCGAACCGGCCCTGGTGTGGGATTCGCCCTAGCGCGACGACATCGCCGGTGGTGAAGTCGAACTCGGTTCCGCGCTCCTGCGGTACCGCGGCCACGAGGCGGGCTGCCTCTGCTGCGCCTAAGGAACGGATGTCACGGTCGCCCACCAGAACTTTGCCGGCGTGCGGTCGTAGATCTCGGTAGATGGTGCGAAGGAGCGTCGATTTGCCGCTCCCGTTCGGGCCGACGATCCCGGTGATCCGGCCGGGCTCGGCGACGACTGTCGCACCGTTGACGATGGTGGTGCCCGACAGGACTACGTCGACGTGGTCGAGGTGGACGCCGGTGAGTGTGGGCCCGGTCGTGGACGGTGTCACGCAGTCCTCCTCTGATGGCGGCTGACGAGGTAGAGCAGGGTGGGGGCACCTATTACCGCGGCGACGACGTTGATCGGCAGTTCCTGGTTGATGACCCTGGTGGCCAGCCGGCACAGGAGGTCGACTCCCGAGAGCAGCAGAGCCCCGCACAGTGCGGAAGCGGGAAGGAGCTTGCGATGGTCGGTACCCACGAGGAAGCGGGCGATGTGGGGGATGACGAGCCCGATGAACCCGATCGCACCCGAGAACGCCACCATCACCCCGGTCATCAGGCTGGTGATTACGAACACCTCCGTGCGCACCCGCTTGGGCGAGATCCCGAGCGAATTCGCGGTCTCGTCACCGACGATGAGCGCGTTGAGCGGCCGCGCGAGCGCGAACAGTCCGATCGCCCCTGAGACGACGACCGCTGCGACGATCGGGATCGCGGGCCCGATGGCACCCGAAAGACTGCCCATGAGCCAGTGGAGAATCCCCTGGGTGAGATTGATGTCGTCCGCCTGCAGCACCAGGAAGCTGGTGAACGAGGCGAAGATCTGCCCGATGGCCACGCCCGCGAGGATCAACCGCAGTGGCGCGACGGCGGCTCCCCGCGCCCCGATGAGCCACACCACCAGGAACGCTGCCATCGCGCCGAGGAACGCGGTGACCGGCAACGCGAAGGTCGTCGACACGAGGGCCGCGGCGGTACTGCCTCCGAGAACCAGAGTGGCGACCGCCCCGAAGGAAGCACCCGACGAGACCCCCAGCAAGTAGGGGTCGGCCAGCGGGTTACGAACGATCGCCTGCACCGCGACGCCCACCACACCGAGCCCCGCCCCGATCAGCGCCGCGAGAACCGGCCGGGGGAACCGGACACGCCAGATGATGATCTCGTGGCTTCCCTCGACCAAAGGGCGTCCTAGCAACTGATCGGTCAGTATTCGCCAAACATCCGACACGGCGATGTCGGTCGACCCGAACGTCACCCCGAGCACCAATAGGGCGATCAGCGCCGGAACGCCCAGACCCCACAGCAGCAGGCGTCGGGACCCTCCCGGTGCCGCGACGGCCATCATCGAAGCTTGGAAAGCTCTTGTGAGAGAGAACGGATGACTGTCGCGTTCTCCACACCCGGGAGTGTGAAGTCCTCGGCGTAGGCGCGCACGAACCTACCCTCTCGGACCGCGCGTAGGCCTGCGATCCGCGGATCACTCTTCAGCTGGTCGAGCAACGCCTGGTAGCTGCGGTCGACGGCGTCCCGAGACGACTGCCGTGTGACGGCGACGACGATCACGTCCGGATCGCCCGCAACCACGTCCTCCCACGAGCTCGCGAACTGCGCCTTATCGACTGCGCGGAAGATGTTCGTTCCACCGGCGAGCTCGATGATCGCGTTTCCGATCTGGCGGTTGCCGATGGTGCTCGCCTGATCGTTGTTGCGGGCCGACGTCAGGTACAGCACCTTAGGGCGAATCGCGTCAGCGGCTACGGGTTCGGTTCGCATCGACTCGACCAGCTTCTCACCCTCCTGCTGCCGCCCGACCAAGGCTGCCAGCGACCGGATATCGGCCATCACACCGTCGAGAGTGGTGACCGGTGCGGTGAGGGACGCTGTGCAGGCGGACGAGCGGAGTACGACCCGCTTCATCCCCGCTGCCTGGAAATCCGCTGCCGTGGGGCCGGTGATACCCATCATGGTCATGCCCTCATAGGGATCGATGTAGACCTGCGCGCCGGACTGCAGGAGCTTCTCCTTATCGGCTGCGCGGGCCCCCAGTGAGGGCACCTTCTCCGCCTGCGTTCGGACGTCGGCGGACAGCGCACCGGCCCCGTCGGACCACGCAGTACCCACAACCTTGTCGGCAGCCCCCAGACGAATGAGCAGTTCCAGTGCTGCGGTGTTGCCGGTAGCGATCTTCTCGACGGGACGATCGAACGAGACTTCCGTACCGTCGCACAACTCCATCACCGCCGGGGGTGCCGCGCTCGACGACTGCGGCCCCGACTCCACTGAGGAACAACCCGCGAGCGCAACTGTCAGTGCGAGTCCGATGGCCGCAGCGCCGACGCCCGTCCTGAAGAAGGTCCGTGTGCTTTGCATAGGTGCATTGAACACCAGCGCGCGCGACGTGTATACCGCGGTGGGGTAGCTGGCACAGAGGCGAAACAATTGGAGCGCCTTGAGGATAGGGCTGAAACTCGTGGGAACTTTTCGGCACCTTCCGACGACGCGGTAAGTTCCCGCGGCAAGTGATCGACGCGGAAATATCTATACCGGTTATGGAAGTGCTTGGTGGCCGTTGAGCAGTCATCGATGGCGGCGAGTCGTAAGAGATCCTGCCGGGGAACTGCTGGACTGAGATTCCGGCGATCGACGCCAGTGATGATTGACTGGACAAACCGGACGCGGCTCGAGCTCGACGACGTCGCCCCCTTGAGGGGCCAAACGTGGTCGCGGCTCGCTCAGCGATTCCGACGATGGCCCCGCGTTGGGTCCGTCTCTGTCAAGGCACGGGTGATCGAAACGATGACCGACGAACGCCTGAACTGCTCGGTGTCGAAGGGGCTGGCAGGGTCGTCGAACCAGACCAGCGACTGGTCTCCAACGCGGGGCCACCGGCTCACTCTCGTGATCCGGTGAGCAATGCCGTCGTAGTCGAAAGCCCCCGACGGGCTGGCAGGGCCAGGGAGGGCACCCAGCGCATTCTCAGAGAGCTTCTCGCGTCTCAGAGGCACTCGGCGGTAGCTGAGTACGCCCAGCGGCTGCTCCGCGAGGCGACGACGGTCCGGTGGGTTAGTCCGCGAGGACAAGATCCGCTGGGGCGATTACGTGCTCTACCAGACGGGGGGCACACCGCTCTGACGACTGAACTAATCGAAGAGGCCATAGAACAGGGCGAAGCAGCGTGGGAGAGGTGTCAGCCGGATCCTTGGAAAATGGTGCGCGGCAAGTACATCATGAGTGAGTTCGTCTCGACGCACACCGTGATGTCAAGCAAGGACGACTTCGTCACCGCGGTGCTCGCTCGCCAGCCGAAGCTTGCCGCCGTCACCGAACTTGGCGTATTGCTCGAATCCGCGACTCTAAAGGCCCTGCACTAGCGACGACTGGCGCGCTCTGGGCGGCGCAGAGGGACATTGTTGCGCTGGATGCGCTTGCTGCAAGATCGATGGATCTATTCGGCTTGCCCCTCGCGGTGGGCTCGCCCCGAGCCCGGGGTCGGGATGTGGCAACGAGGAGCTGCTGAGCTCAACGGGAACTGCCGTGCGGCTAAGAGATCTCTCGGCGTAGCAGGGAGGCGCCCTTGGCGAGGGCGACCATTTTCTCCCGCGCGACACTGCGGGTCAGCGGTGCCATCCCACAGTTGGTGCTGGCGTAGAGCTTGTCCACATCGACGTAAGGGAGGGCGTTGCGTAATGTCTCGGCGACCTCGTGGGGCGTCTCGATGGTGTCGTTGGCCACGTCGATTGCGCCGAGCATGACGGTCTTGCCGCGAAGGAGTTCGATCAGTTCGACGGGGACTCGAGAGTTGTGACTCTCCAGTGACACGATGTCGATCGACGACTGCTGCAGCAGGGGGAACGATTCCTCGTATTGGCGCCACTCCGAGCCGAGCGTGGCCTTCCAGTCGGTGTTGGCTTTGATGCCGTACCCGTAGCAGATGTGCACGGCGGTCCGGCAGTTCAACCCCTCGGTCGCCCGTTCGAGGGCCGCGACACCCCAGTCCTTGAGCTCGTCGAAGAAGACGTTGAACGCGGGCTCGTCGATCTGGATTATGTCGACGCCGGCTGCTTCGAGGTCGCGGGCCTCCTGGTTCAGGATCGTCGCGAACTCCCACGCCAGTTTCTCGCGACTGTGGTAGTGGGCGTCGTAGAGTGTGTCGATCATTGTCATCGGGCCGGGCAGGGCCCATTTGATCGGCTGATCGGTGGCTGCACGGAGACGCGCGGCATCCGCGGCGAACACGGGCCTCTCGCGGCCGACAGCGCCGACGACGGTCGGAACGCTGGCGTCGTAGCGGTCACGGATGCGCACGGTCTCGCGCCGATCGAAGTCGACGCCGGCGAGGTGCTCGATGAACGTCGTCACGAAGTGTTGACGCGTCTGTTCACCGTCGCTGATGATGTCGAGTCCGGCACGGCTCTGTTCGTGTACCGCGAGCGTCTGTGCGTCGAGCTTCCCGTCGCGTAGTTCGTCGTCGTGCAACTTCCACGGCGACCAGAGCTTCTCGGGTTCCGAAAGCCACAACGGTTTGGGCAGGCTGCCGACGATCGTGGTGGGGAGCAGGGTGTTCATTTGCTCGTCCTCTCGTTGCTTTCTCGATCAGGCGGACTGCTTGGCGGCGGCCCACTGCTTCAAGACGTCGCCGTAGGGCCTCATGAGGCTCACCTCGGTGAACTTCCCCTGCTCGCTCGCGAGCTGGGTGCGCTCGACACGGTCGTAGGTCACTTGTGGGAGCGAGTAGTCGCCGTTGTCGAGCGTCGGCCGGTACACCGCCGACGCGGCGGTGTTCGCGTTGTAGATCTCGGGGCGGTAGATCTTCTGGAACGTCTCCATGGTCGCGATCGTTCCCGCCAGCGCGAGGAACGAGTAGTCATTGAGCAGGTCTCCGACGTGGTAGAAGGCCAACGGGGCAACGGCGCCCCGCGGCATGAAGTAGCGCGCCCGCATACCCATCTTCCCGAAGTACAGGTCGGTGAGCGAGAGTTCGTCTGCGGCGTACTCCACCCCGAGGATCGGATGGTTGTTCGTGAGCCGCGTGTAGGTCCGCGCCGTCGAGACGCTGATGCAGATGACCGGTGGTTGCGAGAACCGCTTGCGGTACTCGTCCGACTCGATGAAGCGCTGGAACACCTGACCGTGCAACTCGCCGAAGTCGCTGAGGGCGCCCGTCGCCCGGTGCTCGGGGAGCCGGACGCTGAAGTCGTAGTCGCGGATGTAGGAGGAGAAGTTGTTGCCGACGATGCCCTCCGTGCGAATGCCCGTGGCGGTCTCGACGATGCCCACGTCTAGCACCTCGATCACGGGGAACACCGCATCGTCCGCGGCCGGACCCAGATGCAGGTCCACCGAGACGATGTCGAGTTCGAGCGCGTAGCGGTCAGCGCGCGGGTTGTCCCAGTGCACCAAGTTGTTCACGCGGGTGTTCATCATCGACACCGCTTTGCGCAGGTTGTCTCGACGATCCTCGCCGCGAGCGAGGTTGGCGAAGTTCGTCGTCCCCCGCGACGTGCTCGACGGAGCGTAGTGCTCGTCGAAGCGCGTGGTGCCGATGCTGAAGACGCATTCGCCCGTCATCGCCGTGTGGTTCCCCTCATCACTGTGCGGAGTCGATAGTGCGTGGTCCCGTACTATCCACTCGCTGAATCAACATGTCTATCCGAGCTTTTCGCGATCGAGCATGGAGCACTCGGCCGCTCGACGGCGTCCGGAAGGAGCCGGAGCAACTCGAATCCGAGTCTAGGGAGACGCGAAGCTATAGCCTAATTACCGTGCTTTATGGCTAGCCATAGGTATGAGCTATGGCAGCAGGGGGACCCCGAACTCCGAGACGACATCGCGCATCTCATCGACGAATCGCTGAGCCTGCGCAGTCAACGAGACCGCGGCGTGGCCGATCCAACCGACCTCGATGCGATCATCGACGTCGAGCGGAACGGCAACGATCGACGGGTCCAGATCGTCGGAAATGATGCCCGTGGAGATGGTGTACCCGCCGATCCCGATCATCAGATTGAAGATGGTCGCTCGATCGCTCACGCGAACTTCCTGTTTCGACGATCGCGTGGAGAGGATCTCCTCGGCAAGGAAGAACGAGTTGTTCACACCCTGGTCGAACGTCAGCCGTGGCAGGTCCTCGAGATCCTCGAGGGTCACCTTGTCCTTGACGGCGAGGGGGTTCGTGCGTGCGATGAAGATGTGCGGTGTGGCGAAGAACAGCGGTGTGAAGACCAGCCCGGCCTCGCGGACCAACTTGTTGATGACGTTCGCGTTGAACGCGTTCCGGTAGAGAACACCGACCTCGCTGCGTAGGGTGCGGACGTCCTCGATGATGTCCCATGTCCGCGTCTCGCGGAGGCTGAACGCGTACTCTGCGGCCTCGGAAGCCTTCACCATCCGGGCGAAGGCGTCGACGACGAACGAGTAGTGCTGGGTGGACACGGCCAGGAGCCGGCGCGACGGGCCGCGCCCGAGGTACCGCTGCTCGAGGAGCTCCGACTGCTCGATGACCTGGCGTGCGTAACCCAGGAACTCCGCCCCGTCGTCGGTGAGGGTCACTCCCCGGGGCGAGCGGATGAACAGCGTCCGTCCCAGCCGACTCTCGAGGTCCTTGAGCGCCGCGGACAGCGTCGGTTGCGCGACAAAGAGCTCGTCGGCCGCGGCACTGATCGATCCCTCCGCGGCCACCGCCGCGAAGTAGCGCAGCTGCTGCAGAGTGATTGCGCGCAACGCTCCTGCAGCCTGCCGTGCCATGGCCAAAGTCTATCGAGGCGGCGTTCGAGGCCGCCTAGAAGGGACGTCTCCGTCGAGTGGGCATTGCCGTCTAATCGAGATGTGTCGACTGTCTGAGGAGTCCGTGAGGCGCCGACGGCGGCAAGAGGTCCGCTCAAGCCAGGTCACGCCTCCCGCGCAGTGTCACAGTGATGAAAGGCGACAAGGGAACCCCGTCCCGGGCCGTCCAGGCCGGCATCGAGTCACCTCCCGCTCTGGCTGCTGGTGTAGGAAATGCCATATCTGTGGGACTGGCGACATGCCAAGTAGGTGAGACAGTCTGGATCGCCGCAGGTCAAGGGTTCTTGAGATGACAAGTTGAACGGGACCCTACAGCTGCCTGCCCTCGGTCCCGGTCAGCCCGACCGGTCGCGCCTCCGCAGTGTCGGTTTATCGATCTTCCCGACGGGGTTCTTGGGGATCTCGTCGAGCAGGATCAGGTCGACGGGGACCTTGACCTTCGCGAGTTCGCCGCGCAGGCCGTCGAGCAGTTCCTGGCCGGTCACCGTGGCACCCGCACGCAGCGACACGTACGCCACGGGCACCTCGCCCAGGACCTCGTGCGGCCGGCCGATCACGGCCGCCTCGAAGACCTGTGGGTTCCGGTACAGCTGCGCCTCGATCTCCTTGGGGTAGATGTTCTCCCCGCCGCGGATCACCATGTCCTTCACGCGATCCACGAGCCGCAGGTAGCCGTCCTCGTCGAGCAGGCCCACGTCGCCGGTGCGCAGCCATCCGTCCACGATCGTCTCCGCCGTCGCGTCGGGACGATTCAGGTAGCCGGCCATCACCACGTCGCCCGCGATGAGCACCTCCCCGGTCTCGCCGGGCGGGACGTCGCGGAGGGCACCGTCGACGATGCGGATCCGCTGGCCCGGCAGCGCGGGCCCGACGGTGCCGGGCTTGCGCGGACCGTCGAGCGGGTTGATGGCGGAAGCGGTGGTGGTCTCCGACAGTCCGTACCCCTCGACGATCGGCACCCCGAACCGGGACTCGAACCGCTCGATGAGGTCGACGGGCATCGGTGCGGCACCGCAGATCCCGAACCGCAGTGAGGAGGAGTCCGGCGCGACGTCCGAGGGCAGAGCCGTGAGCATCGCGTAGATCGCCGGGACCGCGGAGAAGTAGGTGGGACGGTGCCGCTCCACCGCGGGGAAGAACTCGTCCGGGCGGAAGCGGCCGACGATCGTGGTGCGCCCGCCCGCCCGCAGCGGGGTGAGCGTGCCGAGGACCACGCCGTTGGCGTGGAACAGTGGCAGCACCAGCAGGCTGTGATCGCGCTCGGTGAACGAGAAGTGCTCGATGAACGAGGCCGTCATCGCCGCGATGTTGCCGTGGGTGATCATGACCCCCTTCGGCTTTCCCGTGGTGCCGGCGGTGTAGATGAGCAGCGCCAGCCCCTCCCGCTCGACTGCGATCGGCAAAGCGTCCTCGCCGTCGGACTCGGCCAGCAGTTCGTCGCAGAGGAGTGCGGCGACGCCGTCGGGAGTCTCGACCCCTGCCTCGGCGACGAGCACCCGCGCCCCGGCATCCGCTGCCTGATAGGCGATCTCGGGCGGCGCGAGCGCCGGGTTGATCGGCGTGACGGCCGCGCCGAGCCGCCACGCGGCGAACACGGCGACGACGAGCTCGACCCGGTTCGGGAGCAGGAGGCCGACAACGTCACCGGCCTCGACGCCGTACTCCTCGAGCCGGGTGGCCGCCGTCCGGACGGCGGCCGCGAACTCGCTGTTGGACAGGTCGAGGCGGTCATCGGCGAGCGCCGGGTCCGACGGTGCCCGAGCCGCCCGGATCTCCGGGAGCCCGGGCACATCGGGGAGATCGCGCACCGTCATCGGTGCACCGTGACGATGGGCTCGGAGATCAGCCCGAAGGTGCGCAGGACCCCCTCCAGCTCGCGGTGCCCGAACGCCTGGCAGCCGGACGCGAGGCCGACGCGGCGCGGGGGTTGCTGCAGCAGCGAGTACGCGGCGTAGGCCTGCAGTAGGCCCGTCTGCTTGTAGTTGCTGTTGCCGTGGATCACCACGTGCGAGCGCCCGAGCGGCCCGGAGGCGTGCACCGAGTCGAGCGACTTGTTCACGCGGGGATTCTCGCGCGGTGGCATCGAATTCATGACCTGCGCGGCGACGGCGTCGAGCGCATCTGCACGCTCCTCCGGCGACATGTCCTTGGTGGCCTCCAGGGCCTGGGCCACGATCACCGGCACGTTGTTCATCAGCGCTGCGTTGAACACACCGCCCTGCGCCTTGCAGTTGGCCACGCGCGGATCCCGCTTGAACCACACGGGATGCGAGGTGCCGCCCCACGGGAGCGACTGCGCCAGCTCGTGCTGCCCGGGTACTACGAGGGGGACGAGGCCCTGCGCCGGGTCGAACGGGACGTACTGGTTCTGCTCGAGGTAGAAGGCGTCGCCGCCCGCCGCGTTGACGAGGATCGTGCGGGTGGAGGCGATGGTGGGGCTGCCGCCCCAGAAGACCGCGATGTCGAGGGTGTCGAGTCCTGGTGTCTCCAGCGCGATCTGCGCCGCGATCTCGCCCGTGGTGTACATCTGGGCGATGCCGGGCGCGAGCAGCAGGCCCGCGTCGGCGTACTGCTGGTGGAAGGCCTCGTCGCAGTGGATCATCCAGTCCTGTTCGCCGTTGGTGTCGCTGTAGTGCGCGCCGGCGTTCAGGCAGGCCTCGACCACCGCGTCGCCGAACTTGATGAACGGTCCCACGGTGTTGAGGACCACCTTGCTGCCGCGGAAGAGTTCGGTCAGGGAGGCGACGTCGTGCTCGACCTGGACCACCTCGTAGTCGGCGGTCTCGATACCGGCGACGTTCTTGTCCATCGACTCGGTCAGCCTGTCCTCGTCGCGGCCCGCCGCGGTGAAGGGCACGTTGTACTCGCGCAGGTACTCGCAGATGAGGCGGCCCGTGTAGCCCGAGGCGCCGTACACCACAACCGGCTTGTTGCTCATGATTCTCCTAGTCAGGTTCGGTTTCGAAGGATTGGACGGGTCACATGCCCATGCCGCCGTCGACGGGGAGGCCCGCGCCGTTGACGAATCGGGCCGCGTCGGAGGCGAGGAAGACGACGCCGTCGGCCATGTCCCGGACCTCGCCGAGGCGGCCGCTGGGGGTGAGGCCCACGACGGCCTCGACCGCCTGCTCCGGCGATTCGAACAGCCCGATCTTCGCCATGTCGACGGCCAGCCCGGTGCCCATCTCGGTGGGGACGAGGCCGGGGTAGATGCAGTTGACGCGCACCCCGTAGCCGAGCTTCCCGGACTCCATCGCGGCCACCCGCGTCATGCGGTCGATCGCGGACTTGGTGGCCGAGTAGATGGCGATGCCGGGGAAGGCGATGGTCGCGGCGACGGATGCGACGTTGACGATGGCGCCGCCGGCACCCGTGGCGCCGCCCGGGCGCATCGCCCGCAGTCCGTGCTTGAGGCCGAGCGCCGTGCCGAGCACGTTCACGTCGAGCTGGCGACGCACGTCGTCGACCGAGATCTCCGTGAGCAGGCCCGTGATCTCGACGCCGGCGTTGTTGACCAGCACGTCGAGGCCGCCGAGCTGCGTGACGGTCGCGTCGACGGCGGCGGACCAGCTGTCCTCCGACGTGACGTCGAGGTGGACCGAGCCGTGGCCGGCCCCGAGTTCGGCAGCGACGGAGGCAGCTCGCTCCGTCTGCAGGTCACCGATCACCACCGATGCCCCGGCCGCGGCCAGTGCCCGCGCCATGCCCTCGCCGAGCCCCTGGGCCCCGCCGGTGACCAGGACCCGCCGTCCGGTCAGATCGAATGCGCTCACGACTACTCCTTTGCTCGAGGTGGAACGGAGTGCGGGACGCTCTGTGGCGCGCCCGTCACAGATCAGAATCTAGACGACTGTCAAGAAAAATGTTGGACAATCGTCAAGAGAATGATTCGGGGGTCGTGCTGTGATCCGCGGCACGGGGGTTATCCTGGGGTGATGTCGGCACAGGGTCGGCGGCGAAAGGGGGCGAGGTGACCGATCTGATCGCGAACCCGAGCGTCCTCGGCGCCCCGAGTGCTGCCACGCCCGCGAGCGCCCCCGCTGCGGTGGGTGCCAGCAAGCACGCCACCAAGGTCGCGGCCAAACGGGACGAGTTGGCCCGCGCGGCCCTCAAGACGCTCTCGGAACTCGGCTACGCCCGGACGAGCCTGCGCGAGATCGCGGCGAACTCCGAGTACAGCCACGGCGTGCTGCACTACTACTTCGCGGATCGGCTCGAGCTCATCGCGCACTGCGTGCACCTCTACAAGAGCGAGTGCATCGCCTCCTACGACGACGTGCTCCGTCCCGACGACGATGCGCCCGCGCTTCGGGCCCGATTCGCCGAGCGGCTGGCCGCCACGATGGAGCACGACCTGCCCACTCACAAGCTCTGGTACGACCTGCGGTCGCAGGCGATGTTCGAGTCGGCCCTCGTCGACGACGTGCGCGAGATCGACGGCGATCTCGAGGCCATGATCTGGCGGGTCGTTCGACGGTACGCGGAGCTGTCCGACGGTGCGCCGCTACTGGATTCGGCCGGCACCTACGCCGCGCTCGACGGCCCCTTCGAGCGTGCGGTCCGTCGCCGGGTTCGCGGCGACGAGGCGGCCGGTGCCGACCTCACCGCGCAGGTCTTCGCCCTGCTCGACGCGCTCGTGGTCCGCCCGTCGCCCTGATCGACCACGATCCCCCTCGGCGATATCACCACCGACGACCGCTGGACACCATGCGCGTCGTCCCCCGTGCCACGCCGTCGTCCCCCGCGCCACGCCGGCTCCGCTCACCCGGTGCTCGGCGGTCTCTGCCGCGGTCCCATCGACGAGATTCCCGCGAGCCATGCGCGAAACGCATGGCTCACGCCCTAGATATGGCGTTTGACCTCGAACGATGCGGCCATGCGTCGGACGCATGGGTTTCCTGATCGCCCACACGCCCGGAACGGCGGAGCCCCGCCCACTCCAACACCCCGTCGGGGGATCAGCGTGGGGCGTCGTCCCCGCTGACGCCGAGGGCCTGCTCGACGAACGCGCGGAAGCTGAAGGCGAGCGTGTCGAGGGACTGCAGCGTTCCGCTCTCGTAGCCCACGAGCAGGTACATCGCGGTCGTCGCGTACTGCCGCGCGAGCTCCTCGTCGCCGAGCAGCTCGACGTAGGTCTCGGCGATCACGTCGCGGCGCTCGGCGTCCACCTCGCGCTGGTGTCGGGCGACCTCGGGGTCGTGCGCGGCCCAGACGCGGATCGCGGCCTCCGTTGCGTGGGGCAGTGTCATGCCGGTCTCGATGAGCGACACCAGCCGATCTGCGGCGTCCGGGACCTGGCGGGCGGCTTCGATGATCCGGTTGCTCTTCACGTCGCGCCAATACCGGATCAGCTCCGAGGTGAACTCGGGCCAGCTGGGGAAGGCGTGGTAGAAGCTCCCGGTCGAGGCGCCGGCCGCCTCGCACACGGCGGCGAGCTTGAGTGCGGCGTGCCCGCGGTCGGCGAGCACCGTCATCCCCGCATCCAGGAACCGCAGCTGGGCGTACCGGGACGGCGTCGAGCGGGCGGGCTTCATGCAGGCGATGGTAGTGCCGGACGTCGGCAGCCGGGACATCGTTGTGTGACCTCTTGCACACTACTAGAAGTCGACTTATAGTCGAGGTCAGCCCACCGAGGAGAATCGACATGCAGTCACAATCAGCCCGCTCGTTGCGCTCCCGGCGCTGGAAGATCGACCGCAATAGCGATCTGGACCCCGAGACCGACTTCGAGCTGATCGCCCGGAATCTTGCGACCTTCGACTTCCCCTGGGACATCACCCAGGCGCTGAGCTTCGCGCTGTTCCGCACCTACGCCGTGCCCAGCATCGGCAACCTCCTGGACCGCACCGGCGAGTTCACGCAGCGCGTCCAGAAGCGGTACGACGACACGGCGCTCCTCCTCGACGAGCCGCTCATGCACGGATTCGGCAGCGCCGAGGGCAGATCAGCGATCCGCCGGATCAACCAGATGCACAAGATGTACGACATCACCGACGACGACATGCGCTACGTCCTGGCCACGTTCGTCGTGGTCCCGGTGCGGTGGATCGCGGACTACGGCTGGCGCGATCTCACGCCCGACGAGATCCGGGCGACGGTCCGCTACTACCAGGCTCTCGGCAAGCACATGGCGATCCCGGACATCCCCGCGACGTACGACGGGTTCGCCGACCTCCTCGACGCGTACGAGGCGGAGCACTTCGCGTTCGACCCCGGGGCGCGGCGTGTCGCGGACTCCACCCTCGAGCTGATGACCACCTTCTACCCGAAGCCCGCGCGCCGCGCCGTCGAGCTGTTCAGCCGCGGCCTCATGGACGAACCCCTGTTGCACGCCTTCCGGTACCGCGTCCCGAGCCCGCTCGTCCGGCGGCTGTCCGTCGGTGCGATGAAGGCCCGCGGCCGCCTGCTCGCCGTCCTGCCCTCGCGCCGGAAGCCGGCCCTCGTCCGCGACAATCATCGGATCCGCAGCTACCCCCGCGGTTTCCGGACCGAGACGATGGGAACCTTCGCGCCCGGCTGCCCCGTGCACCGCACCGACTCCACGCGTCCCACCCCCGCCGCGTAACCCCCTCGCGCGCACGCATCGCCGACGGTGCGCCGCGGGCCGCGCACGCCCGTCCGCGCGGCACGGGCCGTCTGCGGCCGCCGCGTGAAATGCTGATCACCATGCGCCGTTCGGTCCTGGTTCCGCTGCTCGAGGTGGTGCTCACCCTGCTGGGCATCGTGTGGCTGGTCGTGGTGGTGTTCTTCGGACGGTCCGCCGTGTGGCTGCTCCTGGTCTGGGACGCGGCGGCGGTCGCGTACATCGCGGCCGGTTCGCTGCTGCTGCGCCGTCGCATTCCCGACGATGCGTCGGTGCCGGCGGAGCTCCTCGCGCCGCGCTGGCAGACCACCCTGTTCGCGTTGGTGGTCAGCGGCTCGGGACTCGTCGGCGGCCTCCTCATGATCGCCACCCGCGGCGAGGACCCCGACTCCCTGTTGCAGCCGGTCGCGGCCGCCACCGTCCTCCTGTCGTGGATGTTGCTGCACACCGCGTTCGCACAGATCTACGCCCGCGACTACTTCGCGGGCGACCCAGGCCTGGTGTTCCCCGACTGCGAGCACCCGCAGATCACCGAGTTCGTGTACTTCTCGATCACCATCGGGACCTCCTTCGCGGTCTCCGATGTCACGGTCACCAAGCGGTCCACGCGCCGGCTCGTGATCGCGCACAGCGTGCTCAGCTTCTTCTTCAACGCTGCCGTCGTCGCCATCGCGCTGGACTGGATCAAGGGCGGCTGAGCACGCCGCGCGCGGATCACGCGGTGGCCGTGCGCGCCTCGATCGGAACCAGCCCGGACAGGCACGCCGGCAGAGGCGCGCGGTGCAGCACGCCGAGCCGCTGCGTCGCCCGAGTCAGTGCCACGTACAGCTCGGCCGCGCCGCGCTCACCGTCGGCGAGGATCAGTTCGGGATCGACCACCAGCACCGCGTCGAACTCGAGCCCCTTCGTCTGCGCCGGCGGGACGGCGCCCGGCGTACCGTCGGGCCCGATGACGACGGACGTGCCTTCCCGGTCCGCCTCCTCGCGGACGAAGTCCGCGATGGCGCCGGGCAGCTGCTGCTCGTCCACCTGTCGGGCCCATGGACGTACTCCCGAGGCGCGCACCGATTCCGACGGTACGACACCGGGTGCGAACTCGGCGAGAACCCCCGCCGCGACGCCCATGATCTCCGCCGGGGTGCGGTAGTTCACCGTGAGCGCGGTGTAGGCCCAACGCTCGGCGACGAACGGGTCGAGCATCTCGCCCCACGACCGCGCCCCCGCCGGCGCGCTGCGCTGCGTGAGGTCGCCGACCACCGTGAACGAATGGGACGGGCAGCGGCGCATCAGCGCCCGCCAGTCCATCGCCGAGAGCTCCTGCGCCTCGTCGACCACCACGTGCCGGTACACCCAGGTGCGGTCCGCCGCGGCGCGTTCCACCAGGTCACGAGTGTCCCGCTCGTCGAACCGATCCGCGAGGTCGTCCGCGTACAGCAGGTCGGTGGCGAAGAGGTGGTCCTCGTCGTCCATCGAATCCGACCGGGAGACCAGCGAATCCAGCACGCCCTCCGCGAACTCCGCCTGCTCCCTGCGTCGTTCGGCCGCCGCCGCGTCGTCCGTCGCCTCGTGCGGGCCGAGCAGTTCGGCGAGCTCGTCCAGCAAGGGCACGTCCGAGACGGTCCAGGCGGCACCGTCGGACCGGAGCAACGACCGGTCCGCGCCCGCCGCGGCCAGCCGCTCCGGTGAGCTCAGCAGGTCCGCGAGCAGGGCCTCGGGGGAGAGCACGGGCCAGAGCTGCTCGACGGTGCGCCGGAAGGTCCCGTCCACGGCGAGGTCGGCGAGCATGCTGCCGCGCATCTCCTCCCACGCCCGGGTGTCCTCGCGGCGCAGCCACTGCTGCCCGATCCGTCCCAGCGCTCGTTCGGTGATCGCCCAGGTCAGAACGTCGAGGAAGACGGTGCGCGCCTGGTTGTGCGGCTGGCCGCTGTCCCGGGCCTCGTCGCGGGCCCAGCCGACCACGTCGGCCTCGATCCGCACCGTGGCGTCGCCGAGCCCGATGGACACGGGCGCCTCCGGCAGGGTCCGACGGTCCGCCACCGCCGCGGCGAGCACGTCGGCCATGGCCGCTGCGCCCTTGATCCGCGCGACGGCGGGCGTGTCCTCGCGGCGGGCGGTGACGCCCGGGTACAGCGTGCCCGGCGTCGCGAAGACGACATCGGACTCGCCGAGCGAGGGCAGCACCCGGCTGATGTGCTGCAGGAAGGACGTGTTCGGGCCCACCACCAGCACGCCGTGCCGCTCGAACCGCGCTCGCTGCGTGTACAGCAGGTAGGCGACGCGGTGCAGCGCGACCACCGTCTTGCCCGTGCCCGGGCCGCCCTCGATCACCGTCACGCCCGGATCGTCGGAGCGGATGATCCGGTCCTGATCGGCCTGGATGGTCGCGACGATGTCGCGCATCCCCTCGCCGCGCGGCGCGTTCACGGCCGCCAGGAGCGCCGCATCGCCGCGCGCGTCCGCACCCGGCCGCCCCAGCATCTCGTCGGTGAACTCCATCAGTTCCCGCCCGCGGCTGACGAACTGCCGCCGCCGGTGCACGCCCTCGGGGTGCGCGCCGGTGGCGGTGTAGAAGGCCCGCGACGCCGGGGCCCGCCAGTCGAGCAGCAGATCCCGCTCGTCGTCGTCGGGGTCGGACAGGCCGAGCCGGCCCACGTACCGCTTCTCGACGGTGCCGTCGGCCCGCGGGTCCCCGTCGAGTCGCCCGAAGGCGAGCCCCTCCTCGGCGACGCCCAGGCGCCGCACCTCGCGCGCCGAGGTCATCACGTCGCCCTCCCGGTCCACCGCCCGGCCCTCGTGATCGCGCAACGCGTCGGCGTACCGTCGACCCGCCCGGGCGCGCTCCGCGTCCAACCGTCCGTACAACCCCGCCACGTACTCGCGTTCCGATGCCAGCTCGTTCTCGTATTCGGACATGCACCCACCTCGCTGAAGAATCGGATCCGGCCAGCGAGTATGCGCCAGCACCGGGGCCTTGCGGCAAGCCCCGGGGTGCGTTATAAGTTGAAGAGGGAAAGAGATTCGGGCGCCACACGTGTGCCCGGCGGGGTCGATGCCGGTCTCCGCCTTTCACGCACTCTGACGCGAACCGCGCGCAAACCCGGTAACGACTGTAGGTTCGATCCGTGGACCTCCGAAGATTCCTCGACGGACGTGGGGGTCAGCTGGCCTTCCTCACGTACCAACACGCCTCGCTGGTGATCCAGTGCGTGCTGGTGGGCGTCGTCATCGCGCTGGTGGTCGCGGCCCTGGTGTACCGGTCGCGGGCGGGGGCGGCGTTCGCGACCGCCATCGCCTCCGTCGGGATGACGGTGCCCTCGCTGGCCCTCCTCGCCCTGCTGCTCATCGTGTTCGGGCTGGGCGTCACGCCGTCCGTGACGATGCTCGTGTTCTACGCCACGCTGCCCATCCTGACCAGCGCCATCGTCGGCCTGCAGGCGGTTCCGGCGGCGCTCGTGGAAGCGGCGCGCGGACTGGGGATGTCGCGCTGGCGGGTGCTCGCCACCGTCGAGCTGCCGAACGCGTGGCCGGTCATCCTCACCGGGATCCGGGTGAGCACCCAGCTCGTCGTCGGTGTCGCGACCGTGGTCGCGTACGTCCTGGGGCCAGGTCTCGGTTCCCTGATCTTCTCCGGCCTCGCCCGCCTCGGCGGCGCGGGTGCCCTCGAATCCGCGTTGGTGGGCACCGTTCTCGTGGTGGCCGTCGCGCTCGTACTCGACGGCCTGCTGGTCCTCTTGGGCCGCTTCACCGTCTCGAAGGGACTGCGATGAGTCAGACGACGGGCGTATCGATCGAGCTGGAGAAGGTGATCAAGCGCTACCGCGGGCAGGACAGGCCGGCGGTGAAGGAGCTGTCCATCGCCATCGAGGCGGGGGAGACGGTGGCCATCGTCGGGCCCTCGGGCTGTGGGAAGACCACCACGCTCAAGATGATCAACCGGCTGATCGAGCCCACCTCGGGGCGGGTGCTCATCGGCGGCACGGACGTGACCAAGGCGGACGCCGACGCGCTGCGCCAGGGCATCGGTTACGTCGTCCAGGCCGGCGGGTTGTTCCCGCACTGGACGGTGGAGAAGAACGTGGCAGCGGTGCCCGGCCTGCTGGGCTGGGACAAGGCCCGCACCCGGGCCCGCGTGACCGAGCTGCTCGAGCTCGTCGGCCTCGACCCGGCGGAGTTCCGCGGAAGGTTCCCGAAGGAGATGTCCGGCGGGCAGCAGCAGCGCGTGGGCGTGGCTCGTGCGCTGGCGGCCGACCCGCCGGTGCTGCTCATGGACGAGCCCTTCGGCGCCGTCGATCCCATCACCCGCGTGCGCCTGCAGGACCAGCTGCTCGCGATTCAGGAGGAGCTGCACAAGACGGTTGTGATCGTCACCCACGACGTGGACGAGGCCATCAAGCTGGGCGATCGGGTGCTGATCCTCTCGGAGGGCGGCCAGGTGGAGCAGTTCGGCACGCCCGAGGAGATCCTCACGGCGCCCGCGAACGACTTCGTCCGGGAGTTCGTCGGCTCGGGCGCGACTCTCAAGCACCTCTCACTGACCTCGGTCAGCGAGATCCCCAGCGCGCCCGTGGTGCTCGCCCGCCCCGGCGACCGGTCCGAGGAGGTCGCCGCCCGGGCCCGGGAGGCCGGCCTGAGCTGGGTGGTGGTGGTCGATGACGGCGACCGGCCCCGCGCGTGGCCCTCCGTGACCGAGGTGCTCAGCAAACCCGAGGTGTCGACCTACGTCGATCAGCGGCTGCCCGTCGCCGAGCGCACCGCGACGCTCGCGGACGCGCTCGACGTCATGCTGGCCGCGAGCCAGGGCGGCGTGCTGGTCACTCAGCGCGGCAAGGTGATCGGTGCACTGACCATCGAGCAGGTCGCGCAGCGGATCCGGGAGCGCCAGGCGATCGCCAACCCGGAGCAGGCCGCCGACACGTACCGGGCGGCGCCGTCATGACCGCCGCGGCCGGGCGGCCCGACCTGTCGAAGCCGGCGAAGAACCCGAAGAGCGGGCGGCCCCAACGCGTGGGGCCCACACCGCGGTTCGCCGGCGGCGTGCCCATCGACCTGATCCTCGAGCCGCTGCTCGTGGTCGTCGGCGTCGTCGGATACCTGATCTGGCACGCCGCACAGGACTTCACGGAGACCGAGGCCGTGCAGCTGCAGTGGTCCGCGCTCGGGACGTCGGTGTGGCAGCACATCCAGCTCACCGTCGTCTCCGCCGTGCTGGTGGTGCTGATCGCGATCCCGCTGGGGATCCTGGTGACCCGCAAGCGGTTCGCCCGGGTCTCGCCGGTCATCGTCGGGCTGGCCAACGTGGGGCAGGCCGCCCCCGTGCTCGGCATGGTCGTGTTGTTCGCGATGTGGTTCGGCACCGGATTCCGCACCGCCGTTGCGGCGCTGGTGGTCTACGCCGTCCTGCCGATCCTGCAGAACACCGTCACGGGGCTGCATCAGGTGGACGAGCGGATCATCGAAGCCGCACGCGGGCAGGGCTTCTCCGCGTTCGCGACGCTGTTGCGGGTGGAACTTCCGCTCTCGGTGCCGGTGATCCTGCACGGCGTCCGGACGGCGCTGGTCATCCTCGTCGGCACCGCCACCCTGGGCACGTTCATCGGGGCGGGCGGCCTCGGCGTGCTCATCACGACGGGCGTCACGCTGTACCTGCCGCCGCTGCTGTTCACCGGCGCGCTGCTCGTGGCCCTGCTCGCCCTCGCGATCGACTGGCTGGCCCGGCTCGCCGAGTACCTGTTGGCACCGCGCGGCCTGCGCGGGGTGAGCGCATGACCGCGCGGGCGGTGCGGCTGCGCCGCGCATTGATCCCGCTGGTGGCCACCGCCGCCCTGGTGCTCAGCGGATGCGGGCTCGAGAGCTCGTCCGGGCACTTCGTGCACGCGGAGTCCGCCGACGGGCAGCGACCCCTGGCCGGCGCGAAGATCTCCGTGACCTCGAAGTCCTTCACCGAGGGAGTTCTACTCGGGAAGATCAGCGCGACGATCCTGCAGGCCGCCGGCGCGGACATCACCGACCTGACGAACGCGCCGGGTTCGATGTCCTCGCGGCAGGCGATGGTCAGCGGTGCCGCGGATGTCTCCTGGGAGTACACGGGCACGATCTGGGTGAGTTACCTCCAGAAGACCGAGACGATCAGCGACTCGAAGGAGCTCTGGACCAAGGTCCGGGACGCTGAGCGGGCCAACGGCATCGAGGTGCTCACTCCCGCACCCTTCAACAACACCTACGCCTTCGCGGTCACTCCCGCGCAGAAGCAGCAGAGGAACCTGCACACCCTGAGCGATCTGTTCCGGTTGCCGCCTGCGCAGCGCAGCCTGTGCGTCGATCCAGAGTTCCAGTCGCGCCCCGACGGCCTCGGCAGACTCCTGGAGAAGTACGAGGTGCCGCTGGGTTCCGGGACCCCGCCGAACACGGTGACCACCATGGACGCCGGCGTGATCTACTCGGCGGTGTCGGGGAACACGTGCCTCGCGGGCGATGTGTACGCGACCGATGGCCGGATTCGGAAGCTCGGCCTGCAGCTGCTCGACGACGATCGGAAGTTCTTCCTGCCGTACGAGGGTGTGCCGGAGGTCCGTTCGGATGCGCTGGCGAAGTATCCCGCGATCGCAGATGTCCTCGCGAAGGTCGGCAAGCTGCTCACGAACGAGACCATGCAGGAGCTCAACGGGCAGATCGACATCGAGGGCAAGGATCCGTCCGACGTTGCGGTGACCTGGCTGCGGAAGGTCGGGCTGGTTCGCTGAGTGGTCCTTCCGGTCGCGCTGAGCGGAAGGGTTCTCCCCGAGGACGTGGCGTCCGACACTGAGCGCATGACCGAGAACCCACCGGACCTGTTGGCGCTCACCGCGGCCGAGGCCGCGAAGGTGCGCGCGGGCGACTACGACCGG
The DNA here is from genome assembly GCF_001575205.1 of Tsukamurella pseudospumae. Classification (GTDB taxonomy): domain Bacteria; phylum Actinomycetota; class Actinomycetes; order Mycobacteriales; family Mycobacteriaceae; genus Tsukamurella; species Tsukamurella pseudospumae. The sequence continues at coordinate 85,342 of NZ_LSRE01000011.1, read as the reverse complement.
GTGATCCCGGCGCAGTGGCCCGTCGACGAGCGGTGGGCCACGCGCCTGCGGGGCGACGACGAGGTGGATGTCTGGCTGATCAGCTGGGTGCCCGAACGCTCCACGGAGCTGCACGACCACGCCGGGTCGCTCGGCGCGCTCACCGTCGTCGACGGTGCGCTCTCCGAGTGGAGCTGGGATGGTGAGGCTCTGCGGGAGAGGCGGATCGGGCCGGGCGAACATGCCTCGTTCGACCGCGGCTGGGTGCACGACGTGACCCGGCATCCCGAGGCGCACGACGCCGCATCGGGCGAGGCGGCCGCGCCGACCCTGTCGGTGCACGCCTACTCTCCGCCGCTCACCGCGATGTCGTATTACGAGGTCACACCCGGCGGTAGGCTCCGCAGGGTGCGCAGCGAACTGACCGACGAACCCGAGGGTCCTACCGGCGGGCGTGGTATCGATGTCCTCCTGGCGAGCGCGAGGGACCGCATCGACCGCGTCGAGGCGGCGGACCTGCGCGCGGAACTGGACGCGGGCGCGATCCTGGTCGACACCCGCCCCGCAGCGCAGCGCGCCGCCGAGGGCGCGGTCGAAGGGGCGTTGGTGATCGAGCGGAACGTGCTCGAGTGGCGCCTCGACCCGACGTCCGACGCCCGCATCCCCGAGGCGACCGGCTGGGACGTGCGGTGGCTCGTGATGTGCCAGGAGGGCTACTCCAGTTCGCTGGCCGCCGCCGCCCTGCGCGACATCGGACTGTACCGCGCCGCCGACGTCACGGGCGGGTACGCCGCCCTGGCCGCGGCGTCGGTCGTCTGAGCGTGCGCTAGGGCGCGCGGGGTACCGACCACCGCACGACGGCTCCGGGCCGCTCGGCGTTCGCATCCGCAGGCAGTAGTTCGACGGTGCCGCCGCGCAGTTCGGCTCTCGTCGCGAGGTTCCGCAGGCCGCTGCGCCGGCCACCGTCGGGAATGCCGGAGCCGTCGTCGGCCACCTCGACCGTGACCGCGTCGCCGCCGGCGATGACCGTGACCGAGACTCGCGTGCCGCCGGAGTGGCGCATCGCGTTGGAGACGCTCTCCATCACCACGGCCTCGATGTCACGGGCCAGGGCGTCGTCGGACACCGCGCTCTCCACCGGTCCGGAGAAGCCGACATCGACGGACAGGTCGCCGCCGTGGGCGACGGCCCGCACCGCCCGGACCAGCCGGGTGCGCAATCCGCTCTGACCGGTGGACAACTCGAAGATCGTCGAGCGGATGTCGGCGATCGTGCGGTCCAGTTCACCGATCACGGAATCGAGCCGCTCGCGGACTGGCTCGTTCTCCGCGGTGGAGCGGGCGACCTGCAAGCCCAGCCCGGCGGCGAAGATCCGCTGGATCACGTGATCGTGCAGGTCCCGCCCGATGCGTTCGCGCTCTTCGATGACCTGCAGCTCGCCGAGGCGCTCCTGCTGCCGCATGGCCGCCGAGTGCATCTGCGCGTTGTCGATCGCCACCGCGGTCGCCGCGGCGAAGATCTCGATGGCCTTCGCGTCGCTGGCCGTGAAGGCCAGCCCGTCCGCCTTCTCCGACAGGTAGATGCAGCCGAACAGCTCCCCGCCCACGATGATCGGCGCGCCCAGGAAGCTGTGCATCGGAGGGTGATTCGGCGGGAATCCCACAGAAGAGGGATGCTCGGACAGTTCGGCGATCCGCACCGGTTGCTGCACCTCGAGCAGATGCCCGAGCAGTCCGCGACCGCACGGTGGGTCGCCGATCCGCGCTGCTGTCTTCGCATCGATGCCCACGTAGATGAACTCCTCGAGCGAGCCGTCGTCACTGCTCACGCCCACTGCGCCGTAGCGCGCGTCCACGAGCGCCATCGCCGAGGTGACGATGCGGCGGACCGTCGCGGGAAGATCCAGGCCCTGGGCGACGACCATGACCGCACTGAGGATGTCCTGCAGGTCGGTGTCCGGCCGCTGCGTGCCGGTCCGCTGCTCGTCGGTCACAGTTCCACGCCTCGAGGAAGGGGGAGTGTCGTCGGGACGGAAGTCCCTGGCGCGCAGCCACGATGATCGCGAAGCTGGGCACCGTGAACGCCATCGACACCGACCCGCTGGACAGCTCGGACGTGCGCGCGCTCGTCGTCGACCTCGCCGAGGCCGCGTACACCGGCCGGTTGACCCGCTGGAACGAGGTGCGTACGACTGCGACGGTCGACGAGCTCGACTGGGAGTACCTCGTGTGCCGGCTCCTGGGCCGATTGCTCGCGGAGCGGGCGGTGCAGCGTGGCACGCCCGCCGTCGACGCCTGGCAGCAGGCGCGCGCCGCCCTGGCCTGAAGCGCTCATCCGCGGGGCCTGCCGGAGTCGCGCCACTGTGCGGCCCGCAGCGCCGCCTGCACGCGATTCTCGACCCCGAGCTTCGCCAGGATTCCGGTCACGTGGTTACGGATGGTCTTCTCCGCCAGGAACATCCGCTCGCCGATCTGCCTGTTCGTCAAGCCCTCGGCGAGGAGCGTCAGTACCGCCTCCTCCTGCCCCGTCAGCCCGGCGGGGATCGCGGACGAGGCCTCGTCCGCCCGGCGGATCCGCTGCAGCACACGGGCGGTGCTCGCCGAGTCCAGGAGCGAGCCGCCGCTCGCCACCGTGCGGATGGCGGACACCAACTCCGTGCCGCGGATCTGCTTGAGCACGTAGCCCTGTGCGCCCGCGGTGATCGCGTCCAGCAGGGCGTCGTCGTCCGAGTAGGAGGTGAGCACGAGGCAGGGCAGGCCGGGAAGGTGGCCGCGCACCGTCCGGATGAGGTCGATGCCGGACCCGTCGGGCAGGCGCACGTCGACCACCGCGACATCGGGCCGTACGGCGGGGATGCGCGCGAGGGCCTCGCGGACCGTCGACGCCTCGCCGACCACGGTGTGGGTGCCGTCCGTGGCGAGGAGATCGGCCAGTCCGCGCCGGACGATCTCGTGGTCGTCGACGAGGAATACCGAGGGCATGCACCCAGCGTAGGCCCGTGTGGCGGCCCGGCCCCCGCTGCGGGACGGCCGGGGACGGATCTCGGGACATCTGTCCCGGTCCGTCCAGTACGCACGTCCTCACCTGCGCAGACGCACCGTCGGGGCGGGCGGCGGGACGTTCTCGGGGACGATCGCCACTGCTCCGTCGGCCTCCTCCCGAGCAGGGTGGAGGCCATGAACGACCTGACCGATCTGGAACTGCTGTACGAGCTGTCGGACACCGCCGAACGGGAGGTCGACCGGCACCTGCGGCAGGCGGTGGACTGGCACCCGCACGACTACGTGCCGTGGAGCCGCGGCCGGGACTTCGCGGCGCTCGGTGGCGAGGACTTCCGCGAGGACGACTCCGCGCTGTCACCCGTAGCGCGCGCGGCATTGGTGATGAACCTGCTCACCGAGGACAACCTGCCCAGCTACCACCGCGAGATCGCCGCGAATTTCACGCTCGACGGGGCCTGGGGCTTCTGGGTGCACCGCTGGACGGCGGAGGAGGCGCGGCACTCGATCGTGTTGCGCGACTACCTGACCGTGACGCGCGGCGTGGACCCCGTCGAGCTCGAGGACCTCCGGATGACGCAGATGCAGCACGGATTCGCGCCGGGGATGAACTCGATGCTGCTGTCGGTGAGCTACGTGACCTTCCAGGAGCTCGCGACCCGGATCAGCCACCGCAACACCGCCGCCGCGTGCGCCGACCCCGTCGCCGACCGGATGCTGGCCCGCGTCGCGGCCGACGAGAACCTGCACATGCTCTTCTACCGGAACGTTCTCGGCGCAGCGATCGAGGTGTCGCCGGAACAGGCGCTGACCGCTATCCACGCCGTGCTCACCAACTTCCAGATGCCCGGCGCCGCGCTGCCGCACTTCCGGCGCGACGCGGTTCTCATGGCCAAGAACGGCATCTACGACTTGCGGCAGCATCGCGACGCGGTGGTGGTGCCGGTGCTGCGCCACTGGCGCCTGCTGGAGCGGACGGACCTCACCGGCGAGGCCGCGCGGATGCGGGATCTCATCGGCGCATTCGTGGACGAGCTGGAGGTCGGGGCCCGGAGGTTCGAGGCGGCGCGCGATCGCGCCCTCGAGCGGGACGCGCGGCGCCTCGAGCGGGCGGCCTGCTGACCGGATTCGGCTAGGTTGGAGGCATGCAGGTACAGCTCCGTCACAATCCCTCGTTCTCGATGGCCCGGTGCCAGCTGGCGCCCAACGAGCCCATGACCGTGGAGTCCGGCGCGATGGTCGCGCACTCGGCGGGCATGAACCTCCAATCGCAGGCGCAGGGCGGCATCATGCAGGGCCTCAAGCGCAGCCTCCTGTCCGGCGAGTCCTTCTTCGTCTCCACCTTCACCGCGCCGCCGTCGGGCGGATGGGTGGACATCGCGGGCACGCTCCCCGGCGACATCGCCGTGCTGCAGATCCAGCCCGATCGGCCCTACTACGTGACGCGCGGCGGCTGGCTCGCCAGCTCCTACGGCGTGCAGACCACCACCCAGTTCGGCGGCGCCAAGACCTTTTTCGGCGGCGAGGGCGCGTTCGGCCTGCAGGCCGCCGGCCAGGGCGAGGTGCTCGTCGCCTGCTACGGCGCGATCGACGTGATCGACCTGCAGCCCGGCGAGCAGGTGGTGATCGACACCGGTCACGTGGTGGCCTACGACCTGAACATGCAGTTCACCATGCGGCGCGCCGTGCAGGGCAAGTGGATCCAGTCCATGAAGTCCGGCGAGGGCATGGTCTTCGAGTTCACCGGGCCCGGCCGGGTGCTACTGCAGACGCGCAACCCGCGCGGTCTGGAGGGCTGGGTGCGGTCGGTCGTGCCGTCGGCGTGATGCGAGTGCGAACCCGCAGGTCGCGCAGTCTAGTTCGCCGCTTTGCGCGCCGGGGAGGTTCGCCGGAGATTTGACCAGTGCCATGACCACTGTGATCTAGTGGGATCATGGCTACTGCAACTAATAAGACAGGAGACCATCGCCGGACGACCGACTGGGTCGTGTTCGGCGTGACGGCCGCTGCTGTTCTGGCGTTCGTCCTCTGGGGTTTCCTGGATTCGGATGGGTTGAAGAAGACGACCTCCGATGTCCTCAATTGGATCATCACGGACCTGGGCTGGCTGTTCCTCATCGCCGCCAGCTTCTTCGTCCTCTTCGCCGCCTTCCTCGCCATCTCCCGATTCGGCCGCATTCCGCTGGGCCGGGACGGCGAGAAGCCCGAGTACAAGACCGTTTCGTGGATCGCGATGATGTTCAGCGCCGGCATGGGCATCGGCCTGATGTTCTTCGGCGCTGCGGAACCGATCGCCCACTTCGTCGGTGCACCGCCCGGCATGAACAGCCACGACGTGGCCGTCGCGATGGCGACCACGATGTTCCACTGGGGTTTCCACCCGTGGGCCATCTACGCCGTGGTCGGCCTGGCCATCGCCTACAGCACCTACCGGTGCGGGCGCAGCCAGCTGATCAGCTCGGTGTTCGCGCCGATCTTCAACCGCACCGGCGGGCACGGCGTGGGCGGCCGGGTGATCGACATCCTCGCCATCTTCGCCACGCTGTTCGGCACCACCGCGTCCCTCGGCCTGGGCGCCGCGCAGGTGGGCGCCGGATTCGAACGGCTCGGCTGGGCGGAGAACGGTTCCAGCAAACTGCTGCTGGTCGGCATCATCGCCGTCCTCACGCTCGCGTTCGTGGCCTCCGCGGTCTCGGGCATCGCCAAGGGTATTCAGTGGCTGTCGAACACCAACATGGTGCTCGCCCTGATCCTCGCGGTGTTCGTCTTCGTCGTGGGCCCCACCGTGTTCATCCTGAACCTGCTGCCCACCTCGATCGGCGCGTACTTCGCCGACTTCATGGACATGTCCGCGCGCTCCGCGGCCAACGAGCCCGACGCGGGCAAGTGGCTCGCCACCTGGAGCATCTTCTACTGGGCGTGGTGGGTCAGCTGGACCCCCTTCGTCGGCTTGTTCCTCGCCAAGATCTCCAAGGGGCGCACCATCCGCGAGTTCGTCATCGGCGTGATGTGCGTGCCGACCCTGGTCTCGTTGGTGTGGTTCGCCATCTTCGGCGGCACCGCGATCCACCAGGAACAGGCGGGTCTCGGGGTCAGCAAGGCGGAGAACGAGGAGGTACTGCTCTTCGACTCGCTCGGTCACCTCCCGTGGCCGACGATCACGGCCTTCCTCGTGGTCCTGCTGGTCGGGATCTTCTTCGTCTCCGGCGCGGACTCCGCGTCCATCGTCATGGGCACCCTGTCCCAGCGCGGCGCGGAGGAGCCGAATCGGCTGATCACCATCTTCTGGGGTGTGCTCACCGGAACCGTTGCCGCCCTGTTGCTCTGGGTCAGCGGCGACGACGCCCTCACCGGCATCAAACAGATGGCGATCATCGCGGCGGCGCCCTTCCTGGTGGTGATGATCGGCATGTGCGTGGCGCTGATGATGGACCTCTGGCACGACCCGCTGATCGTCGCGGAGCGCACGCACCGCGAGGAGCTCGGCGAGCGCATGCGCTGGCACGCCAACACCCTCGCCGTCACCGACGACAGCACCGACGTACTTCCCTCGGACGACCTGCCCGTCTACTCCGACGGCGAGGTCCCCGAGGACCTGTACCACCCCCCGCACACCGGGGAACTGGTCACCGTCGAGGCCTACGACGCAGATCATTCCGGTCCGATCGACATCGATCCGAAGGCGATCGAAACCGATCCGAAGGAGGAGCTCGCCCGGTAGACAGGAGGCATGACCGACTTCGTCACCGCAGAGACCCGTTCCGGCCGCGTGCGCGGCACCGTCGAGCGGGGTGTGGCCCGGTTCCTGGGCCTGCCCTACGCCGCCCCGCTCGACGGTGCCGGCTGGTTCCTGCCCGCCACGCCCCCGGAACCGTGGGACGGGGAGCGCGACGCCACGGTTTTCGGACCGACGGTGCCCAAGGCCGCGTACGACCCCCCGATCAACGAGGTCCTCGCGGACGAGCCGGACTTTCCGGGGGCGGAGTGCCTGAACCTCAACGTCTGGACCCCGGACACGGCGGGGAGCGCGCCGGTCCTGGTGTGGATCCACGGCGGCGCCTTCCGTGCGGGCACCGCGCGGATCCCCACCTACGACGGTGCCGCCTTCGCCCGGGACGGCCTGGTGTTCGTCTCGATCAACTACCGCCTCGGCGCCCTCGGCTTCCTCGACCTCGGTGACGATCACACCAATGTCGGCCTGCGGGACCAGATCCAGGCGCTGCACTGGGTGCAGGACAACATCGCGGCGTTCGGCGGCGATCCGGCGCGGGTGACGATCATGGGTGAGTCCGCGGGTGCGATGAGCGTGGCATCGTTGCTGAGTTCGCCTCTGGCGCAGGGACTGTTCACCCAGACGATCCTGGAGAGCGGTGCCGGGCACCACGGTCTGCGCCGCAGCACCGCGCAGACGGTCGCCCGCGCGCTCGCCGCGAAGCTCGGCGTCGATCCCACCCGGGAGGCGCTCGGCGCCGTACCGATCCTCGAGGTGGTGGCCGCCTCCAAGGCGCTCTCCGCGGAGATCGCCGCCCAGCCCGATCCCGGCCGCTGGGGCGAGGTCGTCGCCGACACCATGGCCTGGGAGCCCACCGTCGGAGACGATGTGCTGCCGGTGCTGCCGATCGAATCCCTCCGCGACGGCACCGGTTCCGATGTCCGGATGCTGATCGGACGGAACCTCGAGGAGGGGCGCCTGTTCATCGTCCCCGGTGGCGTGATCGATCACATTCCCGAACCCGCGGCGCTCGGCGCTGCCGCGCTCTACGGCTTCCCCGATCCCCAGGCGGCCGTCGAGGCCTACCGGGCTCGCGGGGCGCGGACGTCCGGCGAGCTGTTCACGCTCCTGCTCGAGGACCGGACCTTCACCGTGCCGGCCAACCGCCTCGCAGAGGCGCGGGACGGCGCACCGTCGGACACCTTCGTCTACCGCTTCGACTACCGCTCCACCGCCCTCGGGGGGACGCTGGGGGCGACGCACGCCGTCGAACTGCCCTTCGTGTTCGACACGCTGCAGCGGACCACGGCCCAGGCGCTCACCGGGCCGAACCCGCCGCAGGCGCTCGCCGACGAGATGCACGGCACCTGGGTGCGCTTCGCGCGCGGCGAGGATCCCGGGTGGGCGCCGTATGCGGCCGGTCGCCAGGTGCGGGTGTTCGGCGGCGACGAGCCGCTCGAGACCGACCCGGATGCGGCGATCATGGCGGTGTGGGAGGGCGTGCGCTGACCCGCCCCGGTCCGAGCGCTACCGCGCGGGCCGGAACATCGGGATGAGCTCCGGGCCGCCGGGCAACCGGATCGGCGCGAGGGGCTCGAACCCGAAGCGCCGGTACAGCGGTACGTTGCGCGGGTTGCTCGACTCGAGATAGGCCGGGCCCGAGACCTTGTCGAGGCCGTGCCGTAGCAGTGCAGAGCCGATACCGCGGCCCGGGATCACCGCGCCCAGCGTGGCCAGGTACCAGTGCGGCTCCGTCGGTCTGCGCTCCTCGAGCGCCTGCACCAACCGTGCCCCGCGGCGCAGCCCGGTGGTGATCCCTGCGATCAGGACGGGCAGCGACGCGACCTGGCGCGCCACGGGCGGCTCGTAACCGGGCGGATCCCAGTACGCCGCGCCGACGGGGACGGCACCGTCGAACAGGAGATGGCCGGTGCCGGGCGCCCCGTGGGAGGCGATGTGGATCCCGGCGAAGACCGCCGCGTCGCGACCACGGCGCGGCTGGACCCACCGCAGCACCGGATCGTCGGTGAAAGCGCGGGCGAGCACCCCGAACGACGCCCGCAGCGTGCGCCGGGTGACGTCCTCGATGCGGTGTCCGGTGAGCGGTTCCATACCTCCGACGGTACGCCCGCCGGGCGGATCAGTACGGGGCCGAGCGCATCGGTCCGGGCGTGTACCAGCCGCTGCGCGTCGTCGAGCCGATCTCCAGCTGCGCGGGTTCCGCGGGCGTCCACGGCGTGAACTTCGTCAACGTGCCCCAGTCCATGGCCCACTTGCCCCGCAGATAGGTCGGAACGACCTGCTCGTGGTACACGGCATCGGTCACGCCGAGCGGACCGCCGGTCTTCCAGCCCTGCCACGTGTTCGAGGTGTTGATCGTGGCGAGGTAGTCCGGCGAGATCCGGTACTCGGGGCGCTCGAAGACGCCGTTGAGCGCGCGCACCTGGTGCTGGCACGGGAAGGCGAAGGCCACCATGAAGTCCAGCGAGACCACGGTGTTCCGGCCCAGCAGCTCCTGCGCCGTCTTCATCGTGGTCAGGCGCGGGGGCGTCAGCACGACGGGGTCCGGCGAGGGCACCCGGTCGTCGATCACGACACGCACCGTGTCGGTGCCCTTGGGCAGATCGGCGGTGGGGAACCGCAGGTTCCGCCAGTTGTTGTTGGTCCACGCGTCGATGGGCGTCATGCGGCCCAGCGGCTGCACCGCACCGTTCGCGGAGCGGTGCCCGGCCTCCAGGTACAGCGTGCGGCCGTCCCGCTTGACGCCGTTCAACCCGGTCGCAGCGATGGAACCCGCGACCGACAGGGTGACCAGCGGCGTGCGGTCGGTGACGGCGCCGAGCGTGTACCAATCGGTGGTGAGGTTCGCCAGACCCGTCGCGCCGCCGGAGCCGAGGACCGGCGTGGTCGCCGGGTTCAGGCCGAACGGGAGGGGCACGCCGTCGGTCTTGTAATCCGGATCGCGCTTGCCGCCCACCGTCTCCGGCACGTCCTGGTTGGTCGAGTCGGTGTTGTGGCCGGGATCGGACAGCACCGGCGAGACCCAGCTGGGAACGCCGGTGGGGGTGAAGCCCGTGGACTTCCCGGCGAGGGCCTGGGCGGCGGTGGGCACGGAACCGTCGGGCCGAGGGGCCGGCTTGAGCTGCCCGGCGTTCGGGTCGCCCTCGACGAGGACGTAGTCCGCCATCGAGCACGTGTCGCCCTGCAGCGCACGGGCGTTGGACGCCGTCCAGGAGAAGCTGCCGCGCTGGGTGTAGGCGCCCTTCGCCATGGTGGTGATGTCGAGCAGCACCATGAGCATGGTGAGGATCGCCAGCGTGGGGATGGCGCGGCCGCCGGGCTTCGTCGGCTCCGGTGCGTAGTCGCGGCGGTAGTGCAACCACAGCCCGTACAGCGCGGTCAGGACGGCCGCGGCGAAGAACACCCAGGAGAGCTGCAGCCCGAACAGCTGCGGCGGCATGGTGTTCCACGGGATGCCGTAGGTGCCCACCCAGTAGTAGCCGATGCGGGCCGCGAACGAGATCCCGACGATGAACAGCGCCGCGGCGGCGAAGAAGACGCGGTTGCGCTTGGAGCGCATCATCGGCGTCATCGTCAGCGTGGCCGCGACGGCCGCGATACCGGCCGCGTAGCCGGCGAACAGGCCCAGGTGGTGCGTCCACTTCGTGGGAGTGAAGGCGAGCAGCACGATCGTCGCGAAGAAGACCGCCATGAGCCGCCAGACCGGGCCCGACGCGATGCCTGCGGGACGCTTGCGGCGCAGCATGAACACGAGCACCGTGAGCAGGCAGAGGAAGGCCGTCAGCACGCCGATGCGGCGCACCAGCGAGCCGTCCTCGGTCTCGAGCATCAGGTAGTAGTAGCGGACGCCTTCCTCGTACCACTGCAGCGTGGGACCGGTGACGCCCTTGACCGTGATGGCCTCGCGCAGCGAGGCGAAGGTCGGGCTGAAGAAGGCGTAGAACAGATATGCCGTGCCGGACGCGAGGATGGGCGCGACGAGCGGCAGCAGGCCGTCCCGCTTGCGGCGCTTGACGATCCGCGTGACGATCTGCCGCGACGCCGCGAGCAGGGCCGCGACGGCGATCAGGCCGCCCGGGGCGGCGCCCAGGCTCAGCGCGGCGCAGGGCACGGCGATGGCCACCGGGAGCAGCCGGCCGGTGGCGATGGTGCGCTCCACCGACACCCAGGTCAGCAGCGAGAAGAAGACCACGGCGGGCTCGGGGCGCAGGCCGTTGTTGAGCGGCAGCCAGATCAGCAGGAAGCCGCCGGCGCCCGCCCACATGGCGGCAGGGTTGTTGCGCACCGCGCGGCCGAGCCGGGGGATCATCTCGCGGGAGATCACAAGCCAGGTCAACAGGCCGAAGACCAGGCCGGGGATCCGCATGGCGGGCGCCGCGGTGGTGACGTGCGAGATCAGCGTGAACAGGTAGTCGTTCCAGCCGAACGGATTCTCCGGCACGCCGAAGCTGCGGAAGTAGTTGATCATGTACCCGCTGTGACCGGCCTGCGTGGCCATCGTCAGCTGGTAACCGTCATCGGAGGTGTTCGGCCCGATCAGCCACCAGATGCCGAGCGCCGCGATCACGGTGAAATCCACCGGCCGGGGGCGCAGCCAACCCGGCGGCATGATCCGGACGTGGCCGCGACCGTCGCGCAGGTCGAGGAAGCCCAGCGCCACCATGGCGAGGATCGTCGACGCGATCCCGATGATGATCGCGGCCAGCTTGATCGGCGACGGAGAGCTGTTGTACCGGGTGTCGACCTGGGTCTTGACGTCCATACCGGCGACCGGGGTGGTCGCGGGCAGGTCCGAGTAGAAACCGGTGATCTGCGGGCGCAGGTTCGGGTCGGCGACGGTGTTGGAGAGCTGGTTCGAGGTCTGCGCTCCCGCGGGCATGCCGTTGAAGGACGCGGTGGTCGACTCGGGCGTCGAGACGAAGCCGATGACGCACCCGGCGCCGCCGCGGGCCACGTCGGCGCGGCTGGCGGTGGCCAGCGCCACGTCGCGGTCGGCCACGATGACGTTCTTCGCGTCGGCGCGGATCACCAGGCCCTGGCGGCTCGAGCGCGGACCGTCCTCGGGCAGGGTGCGCAGCAGCGTCCCGCCCTGCGGCGGCAGCTCGTTCACCAGGGTGCAGGGCAGCGACACGTCGAGCCGGACGGGCGTGTACGAGACCAGCGGCGCGTCCACATTGCTCACGCGGCCGTTCTGCGGCCAGTGGATCGCGGTGGTGGTCTCCTTCACCGGCAGGAAGGGCGTCAGGATCGCCAGGACGAAGCCCAGCACACCGGCCACCGCGGCGACGATGCGCCACTTCCCGTAGCGCCGCTCCGGCGGGACGGTCGAGTTCTCGCGTGTCATGAGACGTTCCTAGTTCTTCACGGTCTGGTTCGTCAGCGCCCGGATCGGGCCCTGGCGCCACCATCCGGACCGCGTCTGCGTGCCGACCGTGAGGGCGGCAGCGGGGGTGTCGTCGGCGATGGGCGTGTACTTCTGCAGGTCGCCCCAGTCCCGGGCGAGGTCCCCGGTCATGTACGTGGGCAGGGTTGTCGTACTCAGGAGGGTGTCGGGCACCGTCAGCAGGCCGCCGGCCTCGCGCGCCTGCCAGGTCGACGACGTCGACAGCGCGTCCTTGCGCGTCGGCAGGATGCGCCACTTCGGGAGCTCGTACACGCCGTTGCGGATCGCCATCGGGCGCTGGCACGGGAACTGCTGGCCCACGAGTAGGTCGAGCAGCACCGGGTCCGTGCTACCCACGACCTCCTGCAGCGTGCGCAGGCGCGGCACCCGCGGCGGCGTCACGGCCACCCAGTCCTGCGCGCCCAGGTTCGGATCGCGCACGTGGATGCGGACGACGTTCGCGGCGGCCGGAATGGCCTCCACCGGGAAGCGCAGGTTGCGCCAGGGCTTGTTCGGCCCGGGATCGATCGGATCCAGCGAGCCGCGGGCGCCGAGCGAGCCGTCGGGACGGCGCTCCGCCCACTCCAGGTTCACGGGCTGCCCGTACTCCTTCTTGCCCGTCGGGCCGACCGAGGCGATCGAGCCCGACGCCGCGAAGGTGACCAGCGGCCGGTCCTTCGAGCGCGCGGGCAACGAGTACCAGTCGGTGAACAGCTCGGCGGGCACCGTGTTCTGGCCGTACGAGCCGACCACCGGGGTGCGCGCGGGGTCCAGGCCGTAGGGCAGGGCCGCGGTGCTGCCGTTGATCGTCTTCGGGCCGGTGCCGCCGCCGGTGCCGGCCGTCGCCGCCGTCGAGGTGAAGGGCTGCGTGATCGGCGAGGCCATGTTGATCTGGCCCGGCGCCGAGCTGATCGGGAGTGGCTTGAGCTCGGTCGCGACACCGTCGGGCGTGAAACCGTGCGAGCCCGCCCCGACCAGCGCCTGCTCGGCCGGACGGCCGTCGGCCGAGGTCAGCATGTCGGCGTTGGGGTCGGTCTCGACGAGGACCTTGTCGGCCATCCCGCAGCTGTTGCCCCGCAGCGCGTCCAGGTTGCCCTTCGCCACGGTGTAGGTCGACGGGTTCGAGACCATCGCCTTGGCGAAGATCGCGCCCTCGCCGAGCACCAGCAGGCCCAGCACCACGACGAGCGGCAGCGAGGCCAGCTGCAGTCGCCGGCGGCTGCGCACCGCCTGGTCGTGGTCGGCGCGGGTGTGGGTGGCGAGATCGGCGTCCTCGAGCGCGGCATCGTCGACGGTGCCGTCCTCGACCAGGCCGCCCTCGCCGCGCCGGCGGAAGTCCATCCGGAAGTGCTGCCAGGCCGCGAGGGCGCCGGTCAGGCCCGCGAGGACCAGGAGCGCCCCGCTGAAGCTGATGCCGGCCAGCACCGGCTGGCGGTCGAACCAGGGCACGCCCCACAGGTACGGCCACGCCCACAGGTTGTACCCGGCGAAGGCCGCCGCCAGCGCGAAGATCATGCCGCACAGGAAGAAGGTGAAGTTCCGGACGGAGGTGCGCGCGGCCTCGACCACGGCCACCGTCGTCACTGCGGCGAGCGCGGCGGCGAGCCCGGCGTACACCCCGAAGTGCACCGTCCACTTGGTCGGCGTGAGCGTGAGCAGGGCCGCGCCGATGAACACCGCGCCCACCAGGCGCCACACGGGACCCGGAGCGATGCGCGGGATGCGGTGGCCGCGCAGCATCATGAACAGCGCCACGAACAGGCACATCACGAACAGGTAGACCGGGACGCGGCGGACCAGCGAGCCGTCGTTCGTGTTCACGGTGAGGAAGAAGAAGCGCAGGTACTCCTGGGTCCACGGCGCCGCCGGACCCACCTCGAGCCGGATCCGGATGGCCTCGGCCACCGACGCGAGGGACTGGTCGCGGAAGGCGATCGGCACGATCACGGCGCCCGCCGCGAGGATCGGCAGCACCAGCGCGGCCAGGCCGGCCTCTCGCCGCCGCGCGATCAGCACCCGCAGGATCGCCGCCGACGAGGACAGCAGCAGTGCCGCGGCGATGACGCCCTGCGGCGCGAGGCCCAGCGTGAGGCCCGTGGCCAGCGCCGCGATCGCCGCCGGGAGCGCCCGGCGCGTCGCGACGGTCCGCTCCACGGCCGCCCACGTGACGATGGTGCCGAGCACGATGATCGGCTCCGACCGCAGGCCCGAGTTCAGCGGGAACCAGAAGGCCAGCAGCATCGCGCCGGCCGCCCAGGTCGCGAGCGGGTAGCGCCGGATCGCCGGCCCGAGCCGGGGGAGCAGCACGCGGCTGAGCAGCAGCCAGGTGACGACGCCCGCCGCGAGCATCGGCAGCCGCATCCACAGCGCGTTGGACGAGACCGAGGCCCAGTGCGAGAGGAAGGAGTAGTACCAGTCGAAGGGCGCCTCGGGCGCGCCGAAGAATCGGTAGTAGTTCGCGGTGTAGCCGGCCTCGGGGGCCACCTTGCCCATCGACAGGATGTAGCCGTCGTCCGAGCTTCCGGCGCCCAGGAAGGTCCACAGCACGAGGCCGCCGATCACGGCGACGTCGACCAGGCGGGGCAGGACGAGCTGCCGCAGCGTGCGGTGCGGGGTCCGGCGGTGGTGGCCGAAGCCCCGGTCCAGCAGCCACAGCGCGACCAGGGCGGCGAGCACGCACAGCAGGCCGATCGTCATCGCGACGGCCTTGAGCGGCGCGGGATGCAGCTCGAACCGGGTGTCGATCTCGGCGTGCAGGCGCAGGCCGGGGCCGGCTGCGGCGACGTCCGCGGGGCTCAGCGAGGTGAACACACCGCCCATCACGGGGCGGTTCTCCGTCGGGACGGTGCTGGCGATGTCGGTGCCCTCGAACCGCGCCCCCACCTCGGTGGGGCTCGACCAGATCCGGAGCTGCGAGCAGGTGCGCGTCCGGTCGATCGGGGCGGCGGCGATGACGGTGTTGCGGGAGGCCACCGTCACCGACTGGCCGGGACCGGGAGCCCCGACGGTGACCGTCAGCCCCAGGTCACGAGCCGGGCCGGTGCCGATGGGCAGCGTCGAGAGCACGGTGCCGCCGGACTGCGCGGCGCGCGCGATCACTGAGCACGGCACCGTCGCCGTGAGGTCCGCGGGGGACTGCGCGACGAGGGAGGCCGTGACGTTCGCGCTCTGCGCGGCGGGTTGCAGTTGCGGCCAGTCCAGCGAGGCGGTGGTCTGCTGGACGGGCAGGAGCGGGGTCAGCAGGCAGAGCAGCAGGCCGACGGCGCCGGCGACGAGCGCGGCGATGCGGGCGATGCCGACGCTGCGAGGCGCATCGACGACGGCTCGCCGCTGCGGCGCGGACTCCGACTCGGAGCGGGACGTAGGCACGGGCACGGGTGCTCATGGTATTCGAGTCGGCTGTGAGAACCGATTCGCCCGCCGGTGTTCGTCCGATCGCTTACCGGATTCTCAGTCGGTGCGATGCCGCAGGTCAGGAAACGCGGTCACGAATCCGTCTTGTCCTTGCGGATCGGCGCCTCGACGTGCGTCCCCCAGACGGTGCGGGTGCCCAGTGTGAGATCCGCCGCACGAGCCTGCGAGTACGGCACGAGCCGCATCACGTCGCCGAAGTCCTGTCCCAGATCCCCCCTGAGGTAGGCGGGGATCTTCTCCTGTTGGAGCAGCATCTGCGTCCAGCCGAGCGGGCCGCCGCCGAGCGTGCCCTCCCACTCGGTCGTCACCGGCGAGAGGTTCTGGTCCGGGGTGATCCGCCATTGCGGGATCTCTGCGACCCCGTTGCGATGCGTGAACGGGCGCTGGCACGGGAACGCCAGGCCCGACGTCCAATCCAGCAGCACCGGCTCGGTGGAGCCGATCAACTGCTGCGCGGTGACCAACTTGGACACCCGCGGCGGCGTCACCGCCAACCAGTGGTCGATGGCCAGGTCGTCGTCGACGGCGACCACCCGGATCGCCGTGACATCGGCCGGCAGATCGGTGCGCGGGAGCCGCAGGTTCCGCCAGGCGGGCTTGGGCCCGATGTCGATGAGGGCCTTCTTACCCGCGACCTTCGGATCCGCGCCGGGGGCGGTGCGGTCGGTCGTGTACTCGAGGTAGAGCTCGTCGTCGGTGAACCGGCCGGCCGCGGACAGGGTGATCAGCGACTGGTCCGCAGCGGCGGCCGGCAGCGGGTACCACTTCGAGACGATCTTCGCCGGCGACTGCGCCTCCTGCGAGTACGAGCCCAGGACGGGGGTCTGCGCCGGGTCGAGGCCGTAGGGCAGCCGCATGTGCGAGCCGTTGATCCCCGCGGTCGCCGTCCGACCCGAGGTGGTGTCCTGGGGCAGCCGCGCCATCGCGTCGAGCGAGGTGCTCGAGTCGTCGGTGTTCGAGCTGGTGGTGGCGTTGATGATGGTCGGAACCCCGTCGGGTGAGACACCGGTGGTGCCCGGCCCGGCCAGCCCGTCCCGCGTGTTCCCGTCCAGCGGGAGCAGCAGGCCCGACGTGGGGTCCGGCTCGGTGAGCACGAAGTCGGCGAGGTTGCACTCCTTGCCCGCGAGAGTCTGCAGGTTCGCCTTGCCGTTGGAGAAGGACGAGAACTGCGTGAGGGTCGTCGTCGCCACCATCGAGCCGATGCACAACACGACGACCGCACCAGCGGCCCACGTCAGCGGCGACTGCCGGCCGGCGGCGCCGATGACGCGTCGCAGCGGGCCGGGCACCGGAGCGGGCTGGGGCTCGTGGAAGTGGATCCAGCCCGCGGCCAGCACGGACGCGCCGCACGCCGCGAAGAAGATCCCGCCGAGCGCGAGCACCGTCGACTCGCCCCACGGGACGCCGTAGTTGCTGGCGTACCACCAGCCGTTCGGGCCGCTGAAGGACAGCCCCAGGACCAGGAAGACCGCGGCCGCGGTGAGCGCGCGGTTGCGGGGGCTCCGCATCGCGGCCGGCGCGACGGCGATCGCCGTCAGGGCCGCCAGGGCGCCCGCGAGCCCGGCGAACGCACCGAACTGGTGCGTCCACTTGGTCGGGGTGAACATCAGCAGCAGCAGACCGCCGAAGGTGACGGCGAGGAGGCGTCGGCCGGGGCCGAGGCTCGCGCCCGGAATGCGGCCCTTGCGCAGCAGCACCGCGCCCGCGAGCAGCAGGCAGAGGACGGTGACGAGGACCGCGAACCGTCGGGCGACGCCGCCGTCGGCCGTGAACGTGAACAGGGCCGAGTACCGGTCGATCTCGTTGTACCACTTCTTGGTGTCGACGACGGTGCCCACGTCGGACTGCATGAGGGTCTTGGCCACGAAGGCCGAGGCGGTGAGCTTGGAGAAGATGATCGGCACCAACAGGACGCCGCCGGCGAGCACGGGCGCGACGTACGCCGTGACGACCAGGCGGCGGTCGAGCCCGCTGCTGCGGGCCCGCGCGAGGATGCGCCGTCCCACGGGGCGGACCCCGGCGAGCAGCGCCGCGACCGTCATGATGCCCGTCGGACCGGCGGCCACCGTCCAGCCCGCGACGATCGCGGCGGCGGCGAAGGGCAGCACCCGGCCCGTGGCGATCGCCCGCTCGACCGAGCACCACGTCAGCAGTGCGCCCAGCGCGATGACGGGCTCCGGACGCAGGCCGTTGTTGAAGGCGAACCAGTACACCAGGAAGACGCCACCGGCGGCCCACAGTGCGAACCGCGACCGCGCCGCCCGGCCGAGGCGCGGGACGACCTCCCGGCTGATGATGAGCCAGGTCGCGATCCCGCAGATCAGCGCGGGCAGCCGGACCCAGGGGCTCGCGGTCGAGAAGTGCGCGAGCCACGCGAAGGCCTGGTAGTACCAGCCGAACGGGGTCTCGGGTGCGCCGTACCAGCGGTAGTAGTTCGCCGTGTAGCCCGCCTCGCTCGCCGTCCGCGCCATCGTCAGGATGTAGCCGTCGTCGGAGGTGTTCGCCCCGATCACGTGCCAGGTCACGAGCAGGGCGATGACGGTGCTGTCGATCCTGGTGGGCCGCCACCAGCCGTCCGGCAGGACCCGACGGTGCCGCCGGCCGTCCGCCGCGACGTCCAGCCGGTGCAGCGCGACCAGGCTCGCCAGGATCAGCACGACCGCGAGGACGATCACCACCCAGCGGGCAGGGGCGGGCACCGTCGAGTAGCGGGTGTCGATGTCCGCGTGAAACTGAATTCTCGTGGCGTCGGCGACCGTGCCGTGCAGGCTCGTGAACACGCCGACCATCTGCGGGCGGTAGTCGAAGCCGTTGTCCTTGCCGCCGCGGATCGACTGCCCGTCGGGTCCGGTGATACCCGTGACCTCGGCCTTCACCGTCTTCGAATCACCGGTGAAGACGATCGCGCCGCAGCTCGGTGCGGCGAGCGCCGCCACGTCGACCGTCAGCAGCGGCGTGTTGCGCACCACCACCTCGAGCATGCGCCGCTGGTCCGGCAGCGTGTTGACCGCGATCGAGAGGCCCCGTCGGAGAGTGTCCGGGGAATCGACGGGTCCGGTCGCGACCAGGGTCCCGGTACCGCCGGGCAGCTCGGCGACCGCCGCGCAGGGCACCGAGACGGAGACCCGATCGGGGACGTAGGAGACGAGCGGTGCGGCCACCGGGTCCAGGGAGCCGCTCTGCGGCCAGGTGAGGGCCGCGGTGGTCTGCTGCACCGGCATGAATGGCGTGAGCAGCGCGAACAGCACTCCGAGGGCGCCGGTGATCGCGGCGGTCCGGGCTGTGGTGCGGGCCGCGCGGGCCGAGGCGGACGGTTCGGGCACTCCGCGAGTCTAGACGCCCGCGACCTCGTGGATTTGCCAGTGACGGATCACTACTGACCGCTTGGTGTACAACGAACCGACGAACCGACGTATCGTTTCGTGCATGAGGGGATCCGACCGACCGACGAGGGCCGTGCGCTCCGTCGTGCGCGCGGTCACCCCGTCGTCCGGTTCGGGCCCCGTCACGATCGCCGAGGTGGTCGCCGCCTACGCCGATTACCTGGGCCGACGGATCGATGTGCAGCGGATGACGATGCCGGTCGGGGTCTTCGGAATGTGGCTGCGGTCGGCCGAGCGCGACCTGCTGGTCGTGTCCACGGGCGTCGCGACCTTCGAACAGACCCTGGCCCATGAGCTCGGGCACCTCGTGCTGGGGCACGACGAGGGGTGCTCCGCCGATCCGGACAGTGGCAGGGCCGCGAAGCGCGAGGAGGAGGCGGAGTCCTTCGCCACGCTGCTGGTGCGCCGCGTCAAGGCCGGTCACACGCTCACCCGCGTCGACTCCGTGGTCGACGAGCTGCTCGGATGATCGCCTCGCTCGTCACGCCGATCCTCTGGCTCGGCGCGCTGGAGAGGTTCAGCAGGTGGCAGACCAACCGGAATCCCCCCGCCGGCGGCGCCCTCCTCACCGCGATCGCGCTGGCCGTGATGGTCACCATCGACACGCCCGTCATCCGGGACTGGATGATCGGCGGTGGGCTCGACGAGCTGGAAGTGGTCACGATCCAGCGGATGCTGCTGCTCGTGGCCTGCTTCGGCGCGCTCGTGTTCGCGTTCGCGCTCGACGGCGTGCTCACCCGCGCCAGGATCACGGTGTGGGGGCTGGCGCTCGTCGTCGTGGGAGTGGTGATCGGCACCGGGAGCGTGCTGGGCCGTCTCGGGGACCCGACGGGGCTCGGCTTCGGCCGGACGTTCGGCCTCGCGGTCGAGACTGCCCTCGTCTACACGTGCCTGGGGGTGACCTCGCTGATCGTGGCGGTCGCGGCGTGGCGAGTGTCCAAGCGCACCCGCGTCCATCGCGTCCAGCTGCGCATCCTGGCGCTGGGCGGCGTGATCCTGGCGGTGGTGGCGGTCGCGAACGTGATCGCGGGCGGATTCCTGCTCCAGCGGGTGCAGGTGGGCGTGTGGGTGCTTCGGCTCAATCGGTTCATGCTCGACGCCGGCTTCGCGAGCTGGACGCTCGTGTTGATGGCGTCGTGGCTCGCGTCCATGCTCATCGCCGCCCGGGAGTGGCTGCGGTTCCGTGCGGCCTACGAGCAGGTCACTGAGCTCTTCCCGGACCTCGAGGCAGTGGTACGGCCCGGTGGCGGATGGGTGGAGACGGCCGAGGCGCGGGCGGTCGTCGTGCTCGACGGCTGGGCGATGCTCGCGAGCCCGGGCGCCGGCATGCTCGCGGACGCGACCCCCGCCGAGCGGGCCGCGGCGGTGGCCCGTTGGCTGGACCGGACGGCGCCCTACGGTTCGGTGCACGCGGTCGATCTCGAGCCACCGTCGGGCTGGCGGACCGCACGCTGGACCGCTGCAGTGACGAAAAGGGCCCAGCACACCCCGTCGCCCCTGTTGGAGCGGGTGCGCTGAGCCCTCGACGTCGGGAGCGACCTAGCCGGCCGCGCCCTCCGTTCCGTCTTCAGCCTCGAGCTCGGCGAGGAGCCCGGCGAGCGCCGCACGACGATCCGCCGACAGCTTGGTGGAGCGACGTGCCATCTCGAGCATCCCCGACTCGCGGAGCTCCCGGGTCAGCTCGAGGTCGGCGAGGATCTCGCGCTCGTACAGCGGGTCGGAGAAGTACTCGGCGCGCACCCCGAAGGTCTGCGCGATCGACGCCACCATGTCGTACGCGGGGCGCGAGCTCCGGCCCGAGCGCAGCTGCGACAGGTACGGCACGGACAGCTTGCCGCCGCCCTCCTCGACCATCCTGCAGAACTCCGAGGAGGTGTAGGGCCCTCGGTCAGCGGGGTGTACGACCTCGAAAAGTCGGTTCAATTTGGCCGCGAACGTAGTCATCAGGCCCTCCCTTCCAGATTGCGAATACGTCGAACATTACATGATCCACGGGGTGGATGCGCACGCCGTGGGACAACGATCTCAATTCCGAAGTATTCAGGACGACTAGGCTGTCGACCCATGGGACCTCGCATTCTGGTGCTCAACGGACCGAACCTGAACATGCTGGGTGTGCGCCAGCCGGAGGTGTACGGACACAATTCGTACGCCGATATCGTGGACCTTTGCAGGCGCACTGCCGCCTCTCGTGGCGCCGAGGTCGATGTCCGGCAGACCAACGACGAGGCGGAGCTGATCGGCTGGATCCACGACGTCGCGCGGAACCGGGACTTCTCCGCGATCGTCATCAATCCCGCGGCGTGGACACACACCTCCGTCGCGGTCGCCGACGCGCTGGTGATCCCCGAGGTCCCCGTCCTCGAGGTGCACATCTCCAACGTGCACGCCCGCGAGTCCTTCCGGCACCACTCCTATGTCTCGCCGATCGCGGCCGGCGTGATCGCGGGGTTCGGACCGGCCGGCTACGGCTACGCCGTGGACCGCGCGGTCGACCTGTCCGCGTAGCGGGGCCCGGTCACCGGGCGGTTCCGGGGGCCGACGGTGCCCGGCTCAGGCCGGTGCGGCGACGCGGGCGCGCAGGCCGTCGACGATGAGGTCGACGCCTCCGGCGAAGGCGCGGTCGGTCGCGGTCCGGTCCAGCTCGCCGGCGGCGGCGCCTGCGAGAGTCATGGCCTCGCGGGTCTGCTCCTCGAAGGTGAAGCCGACGACGAAATGGGTCAGGGCCAGTGCGACGGCGTTCGCGTCCGCCGCGCCGGCGCCGGCGGACACCGCGATCTCGGCGATCTGCGACTGCAGGTTGCTGGTTCCCAGTTGCGAGGCCAGCGACGCGGACACGACCTCGGCACCGTCGCGGTGCTTGCGCAGGACGGACCGCAGGGCGTGCGCGTACCCGGTCAGCTGGCGGTCCCACCGCATCCGCGACTTGGAGGCGGCGGCCGCCAGCGACGGGTCGGCGAGGATGGTGTCGGCGATGCCGGCGAGGAGCGACTGCTTGTTGGGGATGTGCCAGTACAGCGCGCCCGGCGCGACGCCCAGATCGGCCGCCACTCGCCGCATCGTCAGATCCGGCAGTCCCGACCGGTCGAGGACGCCGATCGCGGAGGTCAGCACGTCCGAGCGGTTGATGGCCACGGACTTGACTCTAGCCGAGCACCCCGATACTTCTTGAACCGTGTTCAACGCCGCCACCTATCGCGCCACGCCGCGCGACCTCGCCCTGATCGCCGTGTTCACCGCCCTCACCGCGGTGCTCGCGCTCCCCACCGTGACGATCAGCGGCATCGCGCCCATCACCCTGCAGACGCTGGGGTTCATGCTCGCGGCCTCGCTGCTCGGCTTCCCCTGGGGCGGCGCGTCGGTGGCGCTGTACGTGCTGCTCATCGTGGTCGGCCTGCCCATCGGCGCCGGCGGCCGGGGCGGCCTCGCCGTGCTCACCGGCCCGACCGGCGGCTTCCTCATCGGCGGCATCGTCGGGGCCCTGGTGACGGGCTGGCTCGTCGACAAATGGGGCCGCACCAACCCGATCCTGATCGGCCTCGCGAACGTCATCGGGCTCATGGTGATCGTCTACGCCATCGGCCTGCCCTGGCTCGGCTGGCGCACCGGCTCGGGCCTGTTCGCCAAGCTCACGCTGGGGTTCCAGTTCGTGCCAGGCGACCTGATCAAGGTCGTCATCACCGCGCTGGTCGTGGTCACCGTGGTGCGGGCCTATCCGGCCATCGCGAAGCGGGCGCCCGGCCCCCGATGATCCGCCTCGACGATGTCCACCACGCCTTCGACGACCGTCCGGTGCTCAAGGGCATCACCGCGGTGCTGTCGGAGCGACGGATCGGCATCATCGGCGCCAACGGCTCCGGCAAGTCGACGCTGGCCCGCACCTTCAACGGACTCGTCGTCCCCGACGGCGGCACCGTCGAGACCCTGGGCCTGGACGTGCGCGCGAAGCGGTCCGAGGTGCGCCGGAAGGTGGGCTTCATGTTCGCCGACGCGTCCGCGCAGATCGTCATGCCGACACCCGCCGAGGACGTCGCTTTGTCCCTGCGCCCGCCGGGTCGCTCCCGGCGCGGTGGCCCCGACGGTGCCGAGGTCTCCCGTCGCGTCGCGGAGATCCTCGGAGAGTTCGGCCTGGCCGACCATCTCGATGCGCCGGCGCAGCTGCTCAGTTCGGGCCAGAAGCAGATGCTCGCCTTCGCCTCGGTGCTGGTCACCGAGCCGGAGATCCTGGTCTGCGATGAGCCCACGACGCTGCTCGACCTGCGCAACGTGCTCAAGGTCCGGGATCGGCTCGCCGCGCTGGAGCAGCAGGTGATCCTCCTGACGCATCACCTGGACATGCTCGAGGACTTCGACCGCGTGCTCGTCATGGACGACGGTGCCGTGGTCCACGACGCGGCCCCCGCCGACGCGATCGCCTTCTACCGCGAGCTGGCGGGGCGGTGACGCGCCCGTGATCGGTCGATATCTCCCGCGCGACTCGCCACTGCACCGCACCCCCGCGGCGGCGAAGCTGGTCGCGATGCTGGTGCTGGTGACCTTCCTCGCGATCCTCCCGCGGCCCCTGCCCCTCGCGGCGGCGGCGGTGATGGTCGCGGCGCTCTTCCCGGTCGCGCGGCTGCGGCCCGTGCACCTGTGGCGGGCCCTGCGCCCGGCGCTGTTGTTCGCCGTGGTGCTCACCGTCTTCTACCTGCTCAGCCAAGGGCTTTCCGACGGTGCCCGGGCCGCGATCGGCCCCGTCGGGCAGCTCGTGGTGGGCGTCCTGGCGGGCAATCTGCTCGTCTTCACCACCCGCGCGAGCGACCTCGCGGCGCTCGCCGGGCGGGTCCTCGGGTGGCGTGTCGAACTCCTCGTCGCGCTGACGATCCGCTCCATCCCGACCGTGATCGCCGTCGTCCGGCAGACCCGTGAGGCGGCCTGGGCGCGAGGGCAGCGCGCCTCCCTCGTCCGCGTCCTCCCGACGGTGCTGGTCCGCCTGATCCGCGACGCGGACCTGCTGGGCGAGGCCCTCGCCGCCCGCGGGATCTAGGCCCCGCCCGGTCGGAGCAGCGAGTCAGCGGAGCGGGTGCGTGAGCAGCAGCTCGCAGTTGCGGTCGGCCTCGGCGCCCAGCAGGGCGTCGTCGCGGTGGACGTCGTTGTAGGACAGCTCGCGATAGAGGCTGGCGAGGCCCTTCGCGCTGAGGTCCGACGGGTTCGCCGTGGCCGGGCTCGCGGCCTCGATGAGCGGGGTGAACAGGCTCAGCGTGCCGTCGCGGTTGTCGGCGACCTCGATGATCCGGGCCAGCTGCGGGAAGTCGACGTGGCTGGCGGTGTTGATCTCCCAGAAGCTCTGCTTCGGCGTGGGGCCGGTGTGCGCGATCATCTCGTCCTTGTGCGTGTGCCCGTTCACCCACGCGATCACGTTCGGGTGGTCGGTGAGCGTCTTCACGACCACGCCGCCGTCGTACTGCTTCTCGCCCGGCTCCTCGGGGTCGGGCAGCTTGGCGCCCATGGTCTTCGAGGTGTGGTGGCTGAACACGATCACGAGCTGGTCCGGGTGGGCCGTGAGTTGTGCGACCAGCCAGGCCAGCTGTCGCTCGCCGATCGACCCGTCGGCCAGTCCGAGGTTGTTGGTCGTGTCGAGAGAGATCCCCAGCACGCCCGGCGCGAGCTGGAACGTGTACCAGGTGGGACCGTCGGGGCTGGAGAAGCCGTGCCCGACGGGGCCGGGCCCGGTGACGGCGGGGTCGAAGTGGCGGCGCACGAACTCGCGGGGGCTGAACGGCGAACGCTTCGGATCGACGGTGGCCGGGATGACCGGTCCGGACAGCTTGAGCTGCGCGAGCATCGGGCCGAGCTGCGCCGGGTCGGAGGTGATCGCGCGGGCGATCGCGAGGGCCGCCGGGTCGGTGTGCGGGATGTCGAACTTGATCGGCGACAGGTAGAGCCAGTCGGCGATGCCGTTGGGCAGCGTGCCGAGCAGACCGTCGTCGTGGTTGCCGACGACGGCGTACCAGGGCATCGTCAGGCCCGGACTGGTGTGGGCGCCGATGGCTGCCCGGAGGAAACCGGGGATCTGCTGGAAGCCCTTGTCCTTGTACGTGTCCCAGTACGGAGATTCGGGTTGCCAGTAGAGGGCCGCGCCGTGCGCCTGGAGCCCCTCGAAGCGGTCGGGCGCGCCGGTGTTCGGCACGATCGTGCCGCCCGAGAGCACCGTCTGGAACCAGTTGAGCTCGGCGAGCTCACGGTTGTCGGTGTTGTCACCGGTGGTGATCACGCAGTCGAACGGGCGTCCCGTGAACGGGCCGGACCGGAGCGCGTTGATTCGCTCGACGAGCGACACCGCGCCCTGCGTGGTGAGCGTTTCCTGCGGGCGGAAGGCCGGCCCCTGGAACGGGTGGATGAACTCGAACCGGGCGGGACTCTGCGCGTCGACGATGTGCATGTCGGTCAGCTGCACGAAGGAGGCGAGCGGTGCGCGCGTGGTCTCGCGCGCACCGCCCGCGGTCGCGAGTTCCTGCCGGACGTACAGGGGCCAGCCGGTACCGTCGACCAGCGGACGGTACCCGCCGGACCGGGCCGCACCGGGCACGCTCACCCGCTCGAGGGTGGTGCCGGAGACGTTCGCGGAGACGGTGGTGCCCGGTAGCGCGTGCGCGATCCGGCCGGTGGCGGCCGCAGTGGCGGTGGCGAGCGCGGCGGCGGCGCCCGCGCGCAGGAATCCCCGGCGTGTGGTCATGGGTAGAGACCCTAACCACTAACCCCATGAGACACATGAACAACACGCGTAACAGTGGTAACCGCTGGGCGGCCTTTCGGTGCCGCCTACTTCGCCAGGTACTCGCCCAGCTGCTTGACGATGAGGTTCGCTCCGGTCGGGCCGAGGCCCAGGTACCAGACGTCGTCGTCCACGCGGAAGGCCTTGCCCTTCTGCACGCCGCTCAGCTGCGCCCAGCCGGGATTCGCCAGAGCCGCGGTCTCGCCGGTGTTCTCGGGCTTGCCGTAGCTGGAGTAGAAGATGTAGTCGCCGTCGGCCTGGGAGATGTTCTCCAGCGAGATCTCGGTGGCCAGCTCGTCGATGCCCTGCTTGCCGGCGCGCGGCAGGCCCGCGTCCTGCAGGATCACGCCGATCAGCGACTTGTTGCCGTACAGGCGCAGTCGGTTCGGCATGAACCGGACCAGGGAGATGGTCGGCTTGGCGCCGGTGAACTTCGCGCTGAGCGCCTTGGCGTTGTCGGCGTACGAGTTCAGCGCGTCCTTGGCCTTCTGCTCCTCGCCGACCGCCGCGCCGATGAGGCGGAAGTTCTCCTTCCACGGGAAGCCCGGGCGGATGGAGAAGACGGTGGGCGCGATCGCCGAGAGCTGCTCGTACTGCTTGTCGACGCGCAGCTGGCTGCCCAGGATCAGGTCGGGCTTGAGCTTGGCGATGGCCTCCAGGTTCAGCGTGGTGTTCTTGCCGACGGTCTCGACGCCCTGCACCTTGTCGGCCAGGTAGGTCGGGACGGGGCTCGCGCCGTCGGTGACCACCATGCCGACGGGCTTGAGGCCCAGCGAGATCACGGAGTCCAGCTCGCCGCTGTCGAGCACGACGATGCGCTCCGGCTTCTTCGGGATCTCGGTGACGCCGCGGGCGTGCTTGATCGTGCGGGGGAACACGCCGGGCGCGGCGTCGGTGCCGAGCTTGGCGGTCTCGGCGTCGGCCGTGCCGAACCGCTCGCCGCCGGTCGCGACCTCGGTGTTGCCCGAGTTCTTCGCGTCGTCGTTCGAGTTCGAGCAGGAGCTGATGCCGACGGTGGCGGCCGGCAGGACGACAGCGGGCGCGAGTCGTCGGGCGAGGGATCGTGTCATCACCTGCGGAATCCTAGCGGATGATTTAGGTGAGGCATATCAAAGTTTCCCCGGGTAACCGCCGAGGCCTCGAGCTCAGGTCAGCGACGCGATGGTGCGGTCCGTCGTCGCGGGGGAGAACAGGTCGACGACGGGGAGCAGCGCCCGCAGCGCGGCGGGGGAGACCTCGACGGGCTGGTGGGTCACTGCCCGGACCAGCCACCGCCCGGCCTCGTCGGGCTCGAGGGCCGAGGCGCCGGAGTACTCGGCCGTCGGCGCGATCATCTCGGTGCGGACCAGCGGGAAGTACACGTTGGTCGCGTGCACGCCCGGGTGCGGTCGCTCCGCGTTCAGGCTGCGCCCGAAGATCGACAGCGCGTTCTTGGACGCCGCGTAGGCGGAGAACTTGGGAAAGGTGTTGGCGAGCAGGCCCCAGGTGCACACGTTGACGATCTGGCCGCGGCCCCGCTCGATCATCCCCGGCAGCACGCCGAGCGAGAGCTGCACGGCCGCGAAGTAATTGAGGTTCATCGTGCGCTGATAGTCGTGGAACCGGTCGGTGGAATCGGCGATGGTCCGCCGGATCGAGTGGCCGGCGTTGTTGATGAGCACGTCCACCTCGCCGAGATTGGTGAGCAGCCCGTCGATCGAGTCGGAGTCCGTCAGGTCGCACAGGCGGTATTCGCCGCCGGTCAGTGCGGTGAGCTCCTCGAGCTCGGACTCGCGCCGCGCCACGGCGATCACGTGGGCGCCGCGCCCGGCCAGCTGGAGCGCCGCCTCCCGCCCGATGCCCGACGATGCCCCGGTCACCACGATCCGCAGGCCGCGGACCGTCCGCCCCGGGCCGGACAGGACGTTGTCGAGCGACTCGGGCAGCAGACTCCGGCGCTGCATGAGGTCACGCAGAGAGATCGACATCGGTCACTTCCTCACGATCACGACGAACGGGCCCGTCTCGGTGACGGCGAATCTCGGGTCCTCGAACAGCTTCTCGGGGAACACGACGGTGTACCGGCGCACGTTCGGGTCGTTCGGGTAGACGTCCTCGGCCAGGCGCAGGGACAGGCCGTCGGCGGACCGTCGGAACACGAACGCGGTGGGGGCGCGCCAGGGCGTGGTGTCGAGCGCGTGGATCAGCTCGTCGGGGGTGTCGAGCTTCGCCCACGATTCGATCGCCGCGGACCGGGCGCTGAAGTGCGCCAGCGGGTTCGCGTAGTTCGACGTGAGGTTCTGGAAGCCCCAGTACGGGTAGATCGCGAGGAAGCCGTAGTCGGCGGTGAGCACCACGGTGTCGGTCCGGGGTTTCCCGGTCGCGGCCAGGATCGCCGCGTCCACGTCCTTGTACGACGATTCCGCGCCCGCGGGGCGTCGGTCGCCGCGGTGCCCGTCACCGTCGGTGTCCGAGTAGGCGACGGCGATCTCCCCGGCCAGCTGCGCGGGGATCGTCTGCGCCACACCGACCGCGGCGAGCGCGCCGAGCACGATCCCCGCCTGCCGGTACCGGGGGTAGCCGTCGCCGAGCGAGCCGACGAGCGAGACCGCGCCGAGGGCGCCGGCGGCGGCGAGCAGGATGTGCAGCACGGGCTCGGTGCGGAAGCCGAGCAGTGTGGTCCCGGCGGGGGCTGCGACCATCGACAGCAGCGCCCAGAGGTACACCCCGCCGACCGCGAGGCCGAGCGCCTGCGCGTGCAGGCAGGTCCTGGCGCGCACCAGGATCCAGACGATGCCGATCAGCGCGAGCGCCCCGAGCAGCGAGAAGTGCAGCATGGGGAAGGGCAGGACCGAGCCCTGCTCCGGCAGATAGTGGAAGGCGGAGCCCTTGGGGTCGGTGCCGTCGCGGAGCGCGCGCAGCAGGAACGGGCCGTACGCGGGCGTGCCGATGACGATGGCGATGACGCCCATCGCGGCGACGCGCACCGGGTAGCGCCACTCGAGCCGGCGCTCGCGCACCCACGCGGCGATCAGCGCGACCGCGCCCATCAGCACGACGACGAAGGCGGCGACCCCGAGGTAGAGCGTGTAGAACCAGACCGCCACGCCGAGGTACGCGCCGACCAGCGCGATCGCGCCGCGATGGCCGCGCAGGATCGCGTACCAGGCGATGATCAACACGGGCGGGAGCACGATCGCGACCGCCGCGCCGTAGGGCTCGGCCGACCCGTAGAGCAGCATCGCGACCGTGGTCGCGAGCGTCGCGGCGACCGCGCGGGCGGGGCTCCACACGGCCAGCCAGAGGGCGAGCGCGATCGACGCCGCCACCGCGAGGGAGATGATCGCCCAAGGCTGGTACGCCTCCCAGCCGTCCATCCCGAACGCTTTCGCGAACCGCCCGCCGAGCCAGAACCAGCCGGGCGAGTACAGCGGCGGCATGTCCGCGTAGGTCATGTCCGCGAGCCGCGGTGAGCTCGTCAGGCGCGTGAGGTACTCGGTGCGGAACTGCTGGTCGACGGAGATGCCGCCGAGGTACAGCTTCGTGCCGCCGAGCGGCAGCGCCAGGGTGAGCGTGACGAATCCCGCGACGGTCGCGAACGAGACGAGCCGGGCGAGACGGGCGGGCCACCGTCGGGCGTGGGACAGGACCAGAGCGCAGGCGGTGAGCACCGCGATCGCGGCGACCTGCCCGACGGTCGCGAACGCCCGCGTGACGTTCGAGCTGCTGTAAGCGGGCCAGTCGACCGAGCGGATGGCGAGCCAGCCGACGACGCCGACCGCCGCCGCGAGGATCACGGCGGCGGCGAGGTCGAGGGCCAGGTCCCGGGCCCGGACGGGGGCCGCGGGGGCGTCGACGGTGCGCTGTTCAGTCACGCGGTCAGACTAGATGGGAGGGTTCGAGAACGGCCACGTGCGTGCTAGATCGGCAGGCGCTTGAAAATCGGCTGGGGAATGTTCTTGAGGCCGAAGCTCACGAAGCCCCACGGCGCGGGCGCGTAGATGAGTGACTTGCCGGCGATCGCGGCGTCGACGGCGAGGCGACCGATGACGTCCTTGTCGATCGTCAGTGGGGCCTCCTTGACGTGTGCCGAGAACTTGGTGCGCACCATGCCCGGGCGGACGACCAGCACGGAGCCGCCGAAGGGCTCGAGCGCCTGGCCCAGGTTGAGGTAGAAGCCGTCGAAGCCGGCCTTGGACGAGCCGTAGACGAAGTTGCTGCGGCGGGGACGCAGGCCCGCCACCGAGCTCATCGCGATGATCTGGCCGTGGCCCTGTTCCTTGAACCTCTGGCCCAGGAGCACGCCCACGGACACGGCGCCGGTGTAGTTGACCTGTGCGAGGAGCACGGCCTTGCGCTGGTTCTGCCACAGCTCCTCGGCGTCGAAGTCGAGGGCGAAGGCCACGATCGCGACGTCGATGTCGCCGCCCGCGAAGGCGGCGTCGATGGTCTTCTCGTGACCGTCGAAGTCGGTGGCGTCGAAGTCGACGACCTCGACCGAGGTGGCGCCCGCCGCCTCGACCTGGGCGACGGCCTGTTCGCGCAGCGGGTCGTTCGGCAGCGCGGCGAGCACGACGCGGATCGGGCCCTTCGCGAGGTACTCCTCGACGATCGAGAGGCCGATCTCGGAGGTGCCGCCGAGCAGCAGGATGGACTGGGGGACGCCGACGGCGTTCTTCATGGGGTGTGCTTCCTTGCGGTCGTGAGGCTCAGGCGAGTTCGAGGCGGCGGCCCATGTCGGACATGAAGACGCCGGTGGGGTCGATGCCGCGGCGGGTGGCGATCCACTCGTCGACTCGCGGGTACATGGCGTGGAACATCTCCGCGGTGGTCCGCGAGTCCTTCGCGGTGTACAGGCGCCCGCCCATGGCGAAGACGCGCTTGTCGAGTTCGGTGACGAACTCGTGCAGGCCCTTCTTGATGGGGAAGTCCAGGCACACGTTCCAGCCGCGCATGGGGAAGCTCAGCGGCGCGTCGTTGCCGTCGCCGAAGAGCTTGATCACGTTGAGGAAGCTCACGTGACCCGAGGCCTGGATGTCGCGGATGATCGCCTTGAACTCGTCCTCGTTGCCCGGCGGCACCACGAACTGGTACTGGATGAAGCCCTTCGGCCCGTAGAGCCGGTTCCAATCGCCGAACAGGTCGAGCGGGTGGTAGAACTGCGTCAGGTTGGCGATCTTGCCCTGGTAGGTGCTGCCGGTGACGCGGAAGTACGCCTCGCTGACCAGCGCGAAGTCGAACTTGTTCGCCAGGCCGTGCGGGAAGATGTCCGGGAACGTGACGAGATGCGGGGCGTCGAACTTCAGCGGGTCCTTGGCCAGTTTGTCCGGCAGGTCCTCGAGCTTCGCGAGGCTGCCCCGCGAGAACGTGCCGCGCCCCAGCTTCTTCTTGGAGATGGAGTCGAACCAGCCGGAGGAGAAGTCGGCCCCGTCCTCCCAGCCGCCCAGGTGCAGTTCCACGGTCTCGTCGAGAGACTGCGTGACGCAGCCGTCGGCCTTGAAGTAGGCGGTCTCGGTGTGCTGCATGTGCAGCTTGGCCCGCAGGATGATGCCGGTGAGGCCGATGCCGCCGACGGTGGCCCAGAACAGCTCGCCCTTCGGGTCGTCCGGTGTGCCCTTCGGCGCGAGCGTCAGGATGCGGCCGTCGGCGACGAGCAGCGTGATCTCGGCGACCTGATTGCCGAAGCTGCCGGTCGAGTGGTGGCTCTTGCCGTGGATGTCGTGCGCGATGGCCCCGCCGACGGTGACCTGCCGCGTGCCGGGGAGCACGGGGACCCACAGGCCGAAGGGCAGCGCCGCCTTCATCAGGGTGTCGAGGTCGACGCCGGCGTCCACGTCCGCGATGGCCTTCTCGGCATCGATGTCGTGGATCGCGCTGAGCGGCGTCATGTCGATGGTCAGGCCGCCGGAGTTCTGCGCCGACTCGTTGTACGAGCGGCCCAGACCGCGCGCGATGACGCCGCGGCGCAGGTAGGCGGGCTTGTCGGCCTCGGCGTCGGCCACGACGGCGACGGCCTTGGCGATCTGGTCCACGTCGGGGGTGGACAGCACGTGCCCCTCGATCGGGGTGGTGCGCGACCACCCCATCAGCTTGCGCGTCGAGATGGGCAGATAGGGAAGAGTTGTCTCGGACATCGCAGGCCAGAATACCGCGCCCAACCTGAGTCGACACTGAGCTTCCCGCCCGCTGTGACGCTTCCGGCGCATCGCACCGGGGCGATCGCGTGGCGGGGGTACGCCATTCGCGCGACACTCGGATTCGGTCCGTACCGGACAGCGTGTCCATATCGGACAGGATCCGAGTGCGCCGGGATCGACCTACCCCGAGGTCGCGGCGCGAAGTGAGCTCGGACCGGCGTCACGCCTTCCCGGGCTCGGTGTTCACGGACAGCAGGGGCTTGTCGTCCGACGGTGCGCCGGGCTCCCGCAGGTGCTCCCACATCGCGTCCACGAGGGGCTGCAGGAACAGGGTGCCGAGCTGCCGGACCATCATGGCGATGACCTGGTCGGACTCGGGGCGGTCGGTGGACGCGAGGTGGGCCGCGCGCAGCCGCACGACCTCGCTGCGGCCGAGCTCGGTGAGCCGGATCAACAGGTTCGAGCCCGCGGGGTCGAGGAAGGAACGGCGCAGGTAGTCCACGACGGCCGGATGCCGGGCCAGCATCTCGCGGACGGCCGCGTCGCGTGCCGCCGCGACCTCCGCGGGAGCACCCTCGTCCGGCACGCTCGCGATCGCCCGGGCGTGGTACTCGACGATCTGCTCCTCGACCGCGCCGCGCAGCCCGTCCTTCGTCGTGAAGTGGTGTTGCACGAGGCCGACGGTGACCCCTGCGCGGGCCGCGACGGCGCGCAGGGGGACGGCGCTCGCACCCTGCGCGGCGAACAGCTCCAGTGCGGCGTTGCGGATCCTCGCCTTGGCGGTGAGGTCATCGCTCGTCGCAGGGAGATCGGTCACGGATGTCCCTTCCACCTGCGTGATGGTACTGGCTCAGGGGTTGCGCTGTACAGGCGCATCGTGGACTATACAAACGTATCGTCCGTTGATCGAGCTGGAGAAGAGACCGTCGTGACCGCACTGTTCCCCGAGTACCGCCCCTCCTGGGAGACCCCCGAGCACACGGAGTTGCGTGCGCACGCCGCGGAGTTCTTCCGGCGCGAGGCCGCCCCGAACCAGGAGCGATGGGCCGAGCAGCACCAGGTGGACCGCGAGTTCTGGAACAAGGCCGGTGCCGCCGGACTGCTCTGCACCGAACTGCCGGAGTCCCTCGGTGGCGCGGGCGGGGACTTCGGTCACGATTCGGTGGTCGTGCAGGAGCTGGCCCTGTCGGGGGACTCCGCTTTCGGCTTCGGCGTGCATTCGACGATCTGCGCGCACTACATCGAGGACTGCGGCACTGAGGAGCAGCGTGCGCGCTGGCTGCCGGGCGCCGCCTCCGGCGACGCGGTCCTCGCGATCGCGATGACCGAACCGGGTACCGGCTCCGACCTGCAGGCCGTGCGCACGACCGCGGTCCGCGAGGGCGACGACTACGTCATCAACGGCAGCAAGACCTTCATCTCCAACGGCAGCCACTGCGACCTGCTCATCGTCGTGGCCAAGACCGATCCGTCCCAGGGCGCCAAGGGCATCTCGCTCATCGTCGCCGAGACCGACGGACTCCCGGGCTTCGAGCGCGGGCGCGTGCTCAAGAAGATCGGTCAGCACGGTCAGGACACGCGCGAGCTCTCCTTCGTCGACATGCGGGTTCCGGTCGCGAACCTCCTCGGCGGTGTCGAGGGCCAGGGCTTCTACCAGTTGATGCGGCAGCTTCCGCGCGAGCGGCTGAGCATCGCGATCGGCGGTGTCGCAGCTGCGGAGGCCGCGCTGGCGGAAGCGGTCCGGTACACCAAGGAGCGCAAGGCCTTCGGCAGCGCGATCGCCGACTTCCAGAACACCAAGTTCGTGCTCGCCGAGTGCAAGGCCGAGGTCCTCGCCGGAAAGACGCTGGTGGACCACTGCATCGGGCTCGCCATCACCGGCGGCCTGGACGCCGCCACGGCCTCGATGGCGAAGCTGTGGGCGACGGAGATGCAGTGTCGCGTGATCGACCGCTGCCTGCAGCTGTTCGGCGGCTACGGCTACATGATGGAGTACCCGATCGCCCAGATGTACGCGGCGGCGCGCGTCCAGAAGATCTACGGCGGCACCAACGAGATCATGAAAGAGCTGATCGCCCGGGGGATCTGAGGTCCGCGCGAAGGGCCTCGAGCGCGCGGTGCTGGCGGACGCGGACGGCGTGCGGCGAGAGCCGTAGGGCGGCGGCCGTCTGCTCGACGGTGCGTCGCTGCACCACGCGCAGATGCAACACGCGGTAGAGCTCGGGCGGAAGCGCTGCCCGCAGGCGCGCATCGGCGCACGGAGATTCGTGTCCCATGGTGCTTCCACGGTAGGGAGCCGCGCACCGTCACCGCATCCTCCGAACGGATGATGAGTCCTCCGACTATCGGACGATTCGACGTTGGACGACGTGCGGACCGTTTCGGCGGTACGTTGAGAGGGACCGAGACGGACGCCATCCGAGGAGGTCCGATGAACGATTCTTGGGCCGAGACCGTTGCCCGGGCCACCGAACTCCGACGCGAACTTCATCGCCGCCCCGAACTCGCCTGGGCGGAGCACGTCACCGCCGCGGCCGTGCGCGCCGAACTCGACGCGATCGGCCTCGCGTGGAACGCCTGTGCGGGGACGGGCACGGTCGTCCGCCTCGCGCCGGACGCCGCCGGGCGGCACACGGCGCTGCGCGCCGACCTCGATGCCATGCCGATTCCGGAGGCCACGGGACTGCCGTACGCCTCGGAGAACGACGGTGTCATGCATGCGTGCGGTCACGACGGGCACACCGCCGCGCTGCTCGCCGCGGCGCGCTGGCTGCACCGCCACGCGTCGAGCCTGCCCGGCCCGGTGACGCTGCTGTTCCAGCCCGCCGAGGAGGGCGGGCACGGCGCGCGCGGGATGATCGACGACGGCGCCCTCGACGGCGTGGATGTCGTTTTCGGCTGGCACAATTGGCCCGGCCTGCCCTTCGGTCGGGCGCTGTGTCCCGACGGTGCCGTGATGTCGGCGAACGGCACCTTCGAGGTCGAACTGATCGGCCGGGGCGGCCACGCCTCCCAACCGGAGGCCACCCACGATCCGGTGCTGGCCGCTGCGGCGGTCGTGGTCGCTCTGCAGCAGATCGTGGCGCGACGCATATCGCCGCAGCAGGCGGCCGTCGTCGCCGTCACCTCGCTGCGGGCCGAGAGCGCCGCCACCGTCACGCCCGGGTCGGCCTCGCTCGCCGGTAGCGTCCGCGCCGCCGCCGACGGCGCCCGTACGCGCATCTTCGCACTCATCGACGAGATCTCCCGGGCCACCGCCGCTGCGCACGGCGTGGCGGCCGAGGTCCGGACCGTCGTGCGCTACGGCGCCACCGTCAACCATCCGGGACCGGCAGCCGAACTGCGGGAACATCTGTCGACGGTCCTCGGCCCGGACTGGCACGATCCCGTCGCGCCGACACCGGTCCTCGCCTCCGAGGACTTCAGCTACTACCTGCAGCGAATACCCGGTGCGTTCGCGCTCCTCGGGTCCGGTGCCACTGCGCCGCTGCACAGCGGCGACTACGACTTCGACGATGCCCTGCTCGACCCCGCCGCGCGCCTGCTGGTGGGTCTCGCGGGGGCGCCGGAGCCGCCCTGAACGGAAGTCACTCGCACGGAACGAAAGGGATTCGCATGGACACCACTGCATTCGAGAACTGGGAATCGGAAGTCCGCGGCTACTGCCGGAACTTCCCCACCGTCTTCGCGTCCGCGTCGAACGCCCGACAGGTGGACGAGGCCGGGAAGAGCTACATCGACTTCTTCGCCGGCGCCGGCGTGCTCAACTTCGGACACAACAACCCGAACATGAAGCGCGCCATGATCGACTTCCTCGAAGCCGACGGAGTGGCGCACAGCCTCGACACCTACACCACCACCAAACGCGACTTCCTCACCCGCTTCCACGACGTGATCCTCGCCCCGCGCGGCATGGACCACCGCATGCAGTTCACCGGCCCGACCGGGACCAACGCGGTCGAGGCGGCCCTCAAGCTGGCGCGGCTGGTCACCGGTCGGCGCGAGGTGGTGGCCTTCAGCCACGGCTTCCACGGCATGACCCTCGGCGCGCTCGCCGCGACCGCGAACGAGGCCTTCCGTCAATGGGCGGGCGTGCCCCTGCGCGATGTCGTCCGGCTGCCCTTCGAGACCGCGCCCGGCGGGAAGGC
The DNA here is from genome assembly GCF_001575205.1 of Tsukamurella pseudospumae. GTDB lineage: Bacteria > Actinomycetota > Actinomycetes > Mycobacteriales > Mycobacteriaceae > Tsukamurella > Tsukamurella pseudospumae. The sequence goes on along the minus strand of NZ_LSRE01000011.1, from coordinate 49,433 downwards.
CGCGCTCGCCGACTACGCCGCGGCCCTGGCGGATCCGTCGAGCGGGCACACCGCGCCCGCGGCCTTCCTCGTGGAGGCCGTGCAGGCCGAGGGCGGTGTGAACGTCGCGAGCTCCGACTGGCTGCACGCGGTGCAGGACCTCGCGCGCGAGACCGGCGCGCTCTTCATCATCGACGACATCCAGGCCGGCTGCGGCCGCACCGGCAGCTACTTCAGCTTCGACGGCTACGGCCTCGACCCCGACGTGATCACCCTGGCCAAGGGGCTCGGCGGCTACGGCACGCCGATCGCCATGAACCTCAACAGGCCCGCGGTCGACGCGCACTGGTCCCCCGGCGCGCACACCGGCACCTTCCGCGGGCAGGGTCTGTCGATGGTGGCGGGCACCGTCGCCCTCGACTACTTCGCCGACGACGAGCTGATGACCGCCGTTGCGGTGAAGGGCGAGACGATGCGCGAGAAGCTCGCGGCGATCGCCGCGGCCCACCCGGACCGGGACTGGGAGGTGCGCGGCAAGGGCATGATGCAGGCGCTGGACACCGGCGATGGTGCCTTCGCCAAGGCCGTGCAGAAGGCCTGCTTCGACGCGGGATTGCTCATCGGCCCCTGCGGTAGCGGCGGCCGGGTGCTCAAACTCATTCCACCGCTGACGATCCCCGACGAGGACCTGGCCGCGGGGCTCGACATCCTGAAGGGCGCCGTGGCGGAGGTGGCCCGATGAGGGCGCGCGACGACATGACCTTCCCTCCCGAGGAGTACGAGCGGCGCCTGGGCGAACTGCGGGAGCGGATGGAGCGCCGCGGGTTGGACGCGGTGGTGATCACCGATCCCGAGAACCTCATGTACCTCACCGACTACCAGACCACCGGGTACTCCTTCTTCCAGGCGCTGGTGGTCCCGCTCGACGACGAGCCCGTCATGATCACCCGCGCGATGGAGGAGTCCAACGTGATCGCGCGGACCTGGGTCGAGCGCACCCGGCCGTACCCCGATACGGGCGACGCCATCCAGGAACTGGTGCTCACCCTCAAGGAGGGCGGCCTCGGCACGAAGCGCGTGGGCTACGAGCGCAACAGCTACTTCTTCCCCGCCTACCAGCAGGACCGCGTGCACACCTCGTTCCAGCAGGGGGTGCTCATGGACTGCTTCGGCATCGTCGAGGCCGGCCGGGCGCGCAAGTCCGACGCCGAGATCGCGGTGATGCGCAAGGCCGCCCACGCGGCGGAGGCCGGCATGGCCGCCGGGTTGGAGGCCGCCGTTCCCGGCAACACCGAGAACGACGTAGCGGCGGCGATCAGCGCCGCGATGTTCCGGGCGGGCGGCGAATTCCCCGCCGTGATGCCCTATGTCGCGTCGGGCCCGCGGTCGATGATCGGACACGCCACCTGGGAGGGCCGCACCATCGAGCCGGGGGAGCACGTCTTCCTCGAGGTCGGCGGCTGCTATCGCCGCTACCACGCGGCGCTCATGCGCACCGTCGTCAACGGGGATCTGTCGGGCACCATGCTCGAGGCGCAGGAGCGGATGAAGCTGGCACTCTCGGAGCTGAAGTCGCTGATGCGTCCGGGAATGACGGTCTCCGACGCCGATTCGCTGGTACGGCGCATCATCTCGGACAACACGGTCGGGGCGCGGCTGGTCACCCGGTCCGGCTACTCGATCGGGATCGCCTTCCCGCCGTCGTGGGACGAGGGCTACATCCTGTCGCTGAACCCGGGTGACTTCACCGCACTGGAACCGGGCATGACCTTCCACGTGATCCCGTGGATGTGGGGCGTCGACGGCGACAAGACCGTCGGCATCTCCGACACCATTCGGATCACCGACGACGGATGCGAGTCCTTCTTCACGCTGGACGAGGACTTCACCGTGCACGACGGTTCCGCCGGCGACGGTGCGACCCAACAGGAAACGACCGAGGAGGTGCTGCCATGACCACGATGCTGACCGTGATCGATCCCTCGACCGGTGACCGGATCCGCGAGGTTCCGGCCGCCGGGCCCGTGGAGATCGAGACGACGCTCGAGCGTGCCGAATCCGCCTTCGTCGACTGGCGGCGGACCGGATTCGCCGACCGGGCGAAGCTGCTGCGCGCAGTGGGTGCCGAACTCCGCAGGGGTGTAGAGGATTACGCGTACGTGATGACCGAGGAGATGGGCAAGCCCATCACCGAGGCGCGCGGCGAGGTGATCAAGGCGGCGTGGGCGGCGGAGCACTACGCCGAGCACGGCGAGCAGTACCTGGCGGCGGAGTCCGTCGAATCCGATGCCACGTCCAGTTACGTGCAGTACCTGCCGCTCGGCCCGGTACTCGGCGTGCTGCCGTGGAACGCCCCGTTCTGGCTGGCCTTCCGGTTCTGCGCGCCCGCGCTCATGGCGGGCAACACCGCGGTCATGAAGCACGACCCGCACGTGCCGGGCTGCGCCGCCGCGATCGCGGGTGCCTTCCGCGCGGTCGGGGCGCCCGACGGTGTCTTCGCCTCCCTCCCGGCGGCCACGGCCGACGTGGCCGGGGTGATCCGGGACCGCCGGATCCGGGCCGTCTCCTTCACCGGGTCCGATCGCGCCGGCGCCGCGGTGGCGTCCGTGGCCGCGTCGGAGATCAAGCCCGCCGTGCTGGAACTGGGCGGGTCGGACCCGTCGATCGTGCTGGCGGACGCCGACATCGAGTCCGCGGCCGAGACGCTGGCCCTGTCCCGGATCATCAACGCGGGGCAGTCCTGCATCGCGGCCAAGCGGATCATCGTCGAGCGGCCGGTGCTCGACGAGTTCGTCGAGGCCCTGCGCACGCGGCTCGCCGCGCTGCGGATGGGCGATCCCCGGCACGACGACACCCAGGTGGGCCCGATCGCGCGTGCCGACCTGCGCGAGAACCTGCACCGTCAGGTCACCGAGACCGTCACCGCCGGCGCGACCTGCCTCCTGGGCGGGACGGTGCCCGACGCCCCGGGCTTCTACTACCCGCCGACTCTGCTGACCGGCGTGCGCCCGGGCATGGCCGCATGTGCCGAGGAGACCTTCGGCCCCGTCGCCGCGGTGATGACGGCGGTCGACGCCGAGCATGCCCTCGACCTCGCGAACGCCACCCCGTACGGCCTCGCGGCGAGCGTCTGGACCGACGCCGCGCGCGGCGAGGCCATGGCCCGCGACCTGGAGGCCGGACAGGTCAGCGTCAACGGCATCGTCAAGACCGACCCGCGGCTGCCCAGTGGCGGTGTGAAGCGCTCCGGCTACGGCCGCGAGCTGGGCCGCGCGGGTATCCACGAGTTCGTCAACGCTCAGCAGGTGTGGGTGGGGCCGAAGCGGGACTGACCGTGTGGCGGCCTATTCGACGGTGACCGACTTCGCCAGGTTCCGGGGGCGGTCGATGTTGAGGCCCAGGCTCAGCGCCGCGTAGTAGGCCAGCAGCTGGGTCGGGATCATCAGCAGGATCGGGTCCAGCTCGGGCTCGTTCTTGGGCACCGTCAGCGTCACCTTGGACTCGGGCAGGTCGACGCCCGGGTTGGTGATCGCCACGATGTCGCCGCCGCGGGCCGCGATCTCGTGCAGGGCACCGATGTTGCGGTCGAGCAGCTCGTCGTCCGGCACGATCGCGACGGTCGGCATCTCCGGGTTGATCAGCGCGAGCGGGCCGTGCTTGAGCTCGGAGGCCTGGTACGCCTCGGCGTGCCGGTAGCTGATCTCCTTGAACTTCTGCGCGCCCTCGCGGGCGGTCGGGTACCCGCGCACCCGGCCGATGAAGAACAGGCTCGGCGCCTCGGCGAGCAGCTTCGCGGCCTGCTCGACATCGCCGGGGGCGTCGATGATCTCACCGATCTGCGCAGGGAGGGCCTTGAGGCCCTTGACGATCCGCGTACCGTCGGTGATGGAGAGGTCGCGGACGCGGCCCAGGGCGAGCGCGAGCAGAGCGAAGCCGACCGCCATGTGCGTATTGGCCTTGGTGGAGGCGACGGAGACCTCGGGCCCGGCGTGCAGGTAGATGCCGCCCGAGACCTCGCGCGCGATGGTCGAGCCGACCACGTTGACCAGGCCGACGATGGTGCCGCCCTTGCGCTTGACCTCCTGCACCGCGAACGCGGTGTCGGCGGTCTCGCCCGACTGGCTCACGGCGACGTACAGGGTGTCGGGCTCGACGATCGGGTTGCGGTAACGGAACTCACTGGCGGGCTCGGCGTCCGCGGGGATGCGCGCGAGCTCCTCGATGAGCGACGCGCCGAGCTGACCCATGTAATAGGCACTGCCGCAACCGAGGATCTTGACGCGCTTGAACCGGCGCATCGCCTGCGCATCCAGGTTCAGGCCGTCGAGGCGGGCGGTGGCGAACCGTTCGTCGAGCCGGCCGGAGAGCATCCGCTCGAGCGAGAAGGGCTGCTCGGCGATCTCCTTGAGCATGAAGTGGCTGTGGTTGCCCAGCTCCAGGTCGTCGGGCGAGATGTCCACGGTGGTGGCCGACTTCGCGACGGCGCGGTTGTCGTCGGCGTTGAACATGCGGAACCCGGACGCGGTGACGGTGGCGCACTCGCCGTCGTCCAGGTGGACCACCTGGCTGGTGTGCCGCACCACGGCGGAGATGTCGGAGGCGACGAACATCTCCTTGTCGCCCACGCCGAGGATCAGCGGCGAGCCGTTGCGGGCCACGACGATCCGGTCGGGGTGCTCGGTGTCGATCACGGCCAGTGCGTAGGTGCCGCTGAGCCGGGCCAGGGTCTGCCGGACGGCGTCCTCCAGGTTGTCCGCGCCGGTGCGGGCGATGAGGTGCGCGACCGCCTCGGTGTCGGTGTCGGAGGTGAGCTCCACCCCGTCGGCCTCGAGTTCGAGGCGGAGGTCCCGGGCGTTGTCGATGATGCCGTTGTGCACCACGAAGATCCGCTCGGTCACGTCGGTGTGCGGGTGGGCGTTCGGCTCCGAGGGAGCGCCGTGCGTGGCCCACCGGGTGTGGCCGATGCCGGTCTTGCCCGCCAGCCGCTTGGGCAGCGCCGCCTCGAGATCGCGGACGCGGCCGACGCTGCGCACTCGCTTGGCGCCCGACGGGCCGAGGACCGCGATGCCCGCCGAGTCGTACCCGCGGTACTCGAGCTGGGTGAGCCCGTCGACGAGGATGTCCACGGCCGTCTGGCCACCGATGTATCCGACGATTCCGCACATGCTGGGGTGGGGCTCCTAGCTGTAGATGAGACGGCGCAGCTGCCGCTCGGTGAGATCGGGCGCGGCGACGAGCCTGCTGCGCAGCTCGTCGGACAGGGTCGCGAAGATCTCCGCGTTCTTCGCCCCGCGGCCCTGCAGGGCGCTGTGGCGGCGGCGGACGAACTCCTCGACGGGTTCCCGGTAGTAGGCCGTGACATCGTCGATCACGCGCCCGGCCTCGGCGGCCGAGAGCCCCGTGGTCCGCGCGATGTGATCCACGAGGTCGCTGTCCGGCACGCCTCGATCTTGCGGGTTCGACGGTGCCGTGTCAATTATCTGCCCGGAATCGGGCAGAACTGAGACGAAACCTGCGTATCGCGACGCGCTCGAGTCGCGATGTCAAGAAGGCTTGACATAGAAATGTCAAGTCTGCTTGACTATGTGCGTGGAGGATGAGAACCCGGTGCGGGCGCGGCGACGCGCCCAGCGCATCACCCAGGCCGAGCTGGCCGTCGTCGTCGGCGTGAGCCGTCAGACGGTGGTCTCGGTCGAGAAGGGCGACTACGCGCCCAGCGTGTACCTGGCGTTGAAGATCGCCCGGGCCCTCGACAGCACCGTCGAATTGCTTTTTCCGCTGGAGGAGGAGAGTCATGTCCGCTGATACGAAGCTCGAGGAGTTCATCCTGGCCCCGTCGGACCCCGCCTGGGGCGACGAGCGCAACCGGGACGAGTACTACCGCGCCAATGCGATCGCCTCCTTCTGGAGCATCTACGCCTTCTTCGGGGTGGCGATCGTCGCGGCGGCCGAGGGCGCGGTGGCAGCCGCGCTGCTCGCGCTCGTCGCGCCGGGGGCGATCCAGATGACGGCGGTGCAGCGGTACTGCCGGCGGCACGGGGTGCCCCTGAGCCAGGTGCTGAGCATGTTCAACCGCGGTCGGCGGCGGTGGATATCCCTGGCGACCACGATCCCCCTCGGGCTCGCGGCGCTGATCCTGATCCTGCTGCACGAGGGCGGCCGGTTCCGCGACCTGGGCACGCTCGCGGGCGGCCTGGTCGGCGGTGTCGTGGGCGCCGGCGCGGCTTTCGTCGCCCTGCGCGTGCTCGCCTCCCGCGAGCGCAAGAGCGAGGAGCGGGCCGCCGCCGAGGACGACGTATTCGAATAACGAAGGATCCGTCGGTACGATATGACCTCGTGACCACCTCCGAAGCCGCTGATCGGGAGCATCTCGATCTCAAGACGCAACTCGTGCGCTTCATCGTGACCGGTGGCTTCTCGGCGATCGTGGACTTCGGCCTCACGCTGCTCCTCGGCAAGTTCCTCGGGCTCGATGAGGCCCTCGCCAAGACCATCGGCTTCATCTGCGGAACCACCACCGCGTACCTGCTGAACCGCCGCTGGACCTTCAAGGCCGAGCCGTCGACCAAGCGGTTGATCGCGGTGTGGGCTCTGTACATCGCGATGTACGGCGTGCAGCTGGGTCTGTACATGGCGTTCTTCACGCTCTTCCCGCCGCCGGAGGACGGGATCGGGAGCTACGTCAACCGTCTCGTCGCCTTCGTGATCGCTCAGGGCACCGCGACCGTGGTGAACTTCATTGTGCAGCGCACGGTGATCTTCCGGTTGATGTGATGTCCTCGGCACCGCGGCCGCGGCCGCGATGGCGAGATCGGGAGGGGCATTGGCCGCGGCGAGCACTGTTCCTTCCCTGGGCGTTCGCGCTCGGCGGCGTCCTGCTGTCGCTGTGGCACGGCGGGCGGCCCTCGGTGTGGTTCGACGAGCTCGCCACCGCGTCCGCGATCGACCGCTCGCCCGGTGAGCTGTGGCACCTGCTGACGAACATCGACGCGGTGCACGGCCTCTACTACTGGTGCGTGCGCACCTTCTCCCTGGCATTCGGCATGGACGAGACCGCGTTGCGGGCCTTCTCCGCGCTCGGCGTCGGCGCGGCCACGGCGGCCTGCTACGTCCTCGCCCGCCGGCTCGGCGGCGATGTCTTCGCGCTGGTCGCGGGGATTATCGCGCTGATCCTGCCCCGGATCACCTGGGCCGGCGTCGAGGCCCGCTCGTACTCCTGGGTGATCGCCTCCGCGGCACTCGTCCTGATCGCGGCGCACCGCGCGGCGTCGGCGGCCGGTGCCCCCGGTGCCGCGACGTCAGGCGCGACCGTCATGCGGCGGGCCTGGTTCGGTTACGGTGCGGCGCTGCTCCTCGCCACGGTGCTGTTCCTCTACTCGGCGACCCTCGCGCTCGCCGTGGCGGTCGTCCTCGCCTCCGACCCGCGGACCCGCACGCGCGCCGTCCTCCGGCCGGCCGTGATCGCGTCGGTCGTCGCGATCGTCCTCGCGAGCCCGGTGGCGATCCTCGCGGCCACCCAGCGCGATCAGGTGTCGTGGCTGCGCTGGCCGGGGTGGCGGATCTTCCAGAACGTCATGGTCGACCAGTGGTTCGACCATTCCCTCGCCTTCGCCGCGGCCGCGTGGCTCGTGATCGCCGTCGCGGCGGTCCTGTGGTGGCGCCGCGGCGTCGCCGGCCCCGCCCGGACCGCGGGGGCGGCACCGTCGGACCTGGGGCCCGCGGTGCGCTACGGACTGGCGGGAGCGCTGGTACCGCTCGCGGCGATCCTGCTGGTCTCGCCGGTCGTGCCCTCGTACGTGGGGCGGTACGTGAGCTTCACGGTGCCCGGTGTGGTGCTGGTGCTCGCCGCCGCGGTCACGACGGTGGCGCGCGCCCTGCCGCGGCCGCGGGTGGCGGGCGCAGTGGTGCTCGTCGCGCTCACGGTGGCCGCGATCCCGGGCTACCTGTGGCAGCACAGCCCGCTGTCGAAGCCGGGCGGCAGCGATTTCAGCTATGCGGCGCGATACATCCGCGACAACGCGCGGCCGGGCGACTGCGTGTTCTTCCAGGTGCAGCCGAGCTGGGCGTGGCCCTCGCTGCGCATCGCGTACGACGGCCTGCCCGGGATGTTCGACGGTCTGCGGGACATAGGCGACGACGGGAACCGGCGCACCGAGGGCAAGCTCTGGGACAAGGAGAAGGGCGTCAACCAGTGGGCCTCGTGGGCTGCTGACAACTGCACGGCTGCATGGGTTCTCACAGATGCGGACCGGCCGGAGACGGACTTCCGGCAGGAGAACGGGAATCTGTGGTGGACCTTCCGTCCCTTCCAGTTCATGGGGACGGACATGCAGGTATCGCTGGACGACGGCGGCCTCGCGGTGACCCATCAGGAGCAGTTCCACATCCTGCAGGTGGTTCATCTCGTGCAGCCGGAGGCGTCATCGGGGCCGATTCCGCCCCCGCTGCCCCCGCACACCCGCCACTCCTACTGGTGAACCGCACGCCGTCGGAATGTGTGGTCATTCGTACTCACGATCATGGGAACGGATGACCACACATTGCCGGCCGGCCGGACCTCAGGCGGCCCGGGCGCCGATCGCCTCGGCGAGGGTGGTGATGACGCCCTCGGGGTCGTCAGTGAGGTGGTGCCAGGAGAAGTTCAGCACCGACCACCCCGCGACGGTGAGTGCGTTCGCCTTGTCCTGATCGCTCTGCCACCGCGCCCGGGACCGGTGGAAGGCCCAGCCGTTGATCTCGACCGCGAGCCGGATATCCGGGAAGGCGATGTCGACCCTCCATCCGCGGAAGGTGAGCTGCATGGTCCAGCCGGTGATTCCGTGCAGGTGGAGGAGTGCCAGGAAGATGCGCTCGGCCTCGGACTCGGTGTCGCCCGAGGCGATGTCGAAGATCGCTCGCGCCGCACTGATGCCTTTCGCGTGCGCGTTCCGCTCCAGCGCCTCCGACAACTCCTCCAGCGTCACGTCACCCTGCTGCAGCGCGCGGTCCATGACCTTCGCGTCGGCCATCTCAAGGACGCTCAGCGCCTTCGAGGTGACCGCGACCCCGTCGACGTCCACGACATCGGCGCGGTCCAGCGCGCGGCGACGCGTCCGGATCGCGTAGCCGTGCGTGGCGCGTAGTCGGCGAGCGACCGGCACTGTCACGCCGATCGTCGACGGCGATTCGTCGGTCATCCCGTGCCAGAACAGCGCGGTCTCCCGGTCCGCGACGCCGCCGGACAGCAGGCCCGCGACCCGGATCGCCGTCCTGTCGGTGAACGGGTGGTGTTTCGTACGGAAGAGCCCGGGCGCGATCCGGACCACTTCGTCGAGATCGACCCGAACCGCGATCATCGAATCGCTCACGCCCGCGGCGTGCAGCTCCCGCCGGGTGGCCACGCCGTCCTGCGCCGCGAACAGCAGTGCCGCATCCCTCCACATGTCAATTGGACGCACCAGCCCGGCGTGCGGTTCCCTCGCACAGGTGTGTGGTCATTCGTACTCATGATCATGAGTACGAATGACCACACGTTTTCAGTCCTTGGGCAGCTCGCGCTTGACCATCTTGCCGGTGGGGTTGCGCGGGAGGCGATCGAGGTAGACCACGTCGCGCGGGACCTTGAAGCGCGCCAGGTTCGCGCGGACGAAGTCCTTGAGCTCCTTGGTGAGTTCCTCGACGGCGTCGTCGGCCGGCGCACCGCCCTCGATCACCACGAAGGCGCGCAGGCGCTGCCCGAACTCGGGGTCGGGTACGCCGATCACCGCGGCCTCGACCACGTCGGTGCGGGTGACCAGCAGGTTCTCGACCTCGAGCGGGTAGACGTTCTCGCCGCCCGAGACGATCATGTCGTCGTCGCGGCCGTCGATGTGCAGCAGGCCGTGCTCGTCCCAGTGCCCCATGTCGCCCGACGACAGGTGGCCGTCGATGATCTGCTTGGTGCGGCCGTCGCTGTAGCCCTCGAAGGGCGCGCCGGCGCGGACGAACACGCGGCCGCGCTTGCCGATGCCCTCGACCAGCCGGTCGTTCTCGTCGTAGAGGCGCACCGTCGTCAGCACCGGGGGCTTGCCGACGGTGCCGGGCGCCGCGCGCAGGTTCCGCGGCGTGGCGACGGTGGCGACCGCGACCTCAGTGGAGCCGTAGACGTTGTAGAGCACGTCGCCGAAGACGTCCTGGAACTTCTCCGACAGCTCGGGGGAGACGGCGGACCCGGCCACGACGACAGCCTTGAGGCAGCTCGTGTCGTACTTCGCGATGGTCTCGGCCGGCAGGCCGAGCATGCGGGTGAGCATGGTGGGCACCGCGACCAGCATGTCGGCGCGGTTGTCGGCGATCAGCTTGAGCGTGTTCTCCGGGTCGAAGCGGCGCATCGTCACGGTCGTGCAGCCGACGGACATCCCGGCGGACCACATGGCGAAGCCCGTCGAGTGGAAGATCGGCGACGCGATGACGATCGTGCCGCGTCGCCGGAACGGGATCCGGTCGACCAGCATGGCCGTCGCGAGGGACGGGACCTTGCTGCGGGTCGCGCCCTTGGGCAGGCCGGTGGTGCCGGACGTGAGGATGATGAAGCCGCCCTGCTTCTCGGGCGGCGGGACGCGCTTGGCGTCGCGTCCGGCGGCGAGCTGATCGATCGTCTGCGCGCCCTCGGGGATCGCGTCGGCCTCGTCGACCCAGGTCAGATAGCGAGGCATGTCCTCGGGCAGCGCGTCGAGCAGGCTCGTGAACTCGCTGTCGTGGAACACCGCCTGCACCTTCTCGCGGGCGCAGACCTCCGCGAACTGGGGCTTGGCGAAGCCGGTGTTCATCATGGCCAGGCGCATGCCGGCGCGGGCCGCGGCGCTGATGATGAGCAGCAGGCCGCGGTGGTCGCGGGCGAGAACGGCGATCACGTCGCCGGACTTGAGGCCGGTCGCGCGCAGGCCCCGGGCCAGCGCGTTCGACTGCGCCTCGTACTGCGCGTAGGTCAGCGCGCCGCGCTCGTCGACGATGGCGGTGCGGTCGGGGCTCTCCGCCGCGCCCTTGATGACCAGCGCGGCCTGCGGGCCGTACTGCCGGTTGTAGCCGAGGGCGCGCAGCGCGACATCGGGCCGCGCGGGATCGACGACCCGCCGCTGCAGCATGCGCGTGAGGGCATGGCCCTGTGCGAACAGATCGGAGACCAGGCTCGTTTCCATGACGACGATGATAGGCGCACCGCCCCCGGTTTGTTGAGAGGGCTTCAATAGTGGCTCGGAAGACGGTGCGAGACCCGGTTCAGTACCTGGTCAGGGCCGGGTGAACCGCTCGTCGCGCCCCAGCTTGCGCAGCCGCAGCCACTCCCGGAAACCCGCGACATCGCGCCGCTGCACCAGGAAGAACCAGCCGAACCGCGCCCACTCCTGCGGGATCAACTTGCGCATGCCCGGCTGCGACTGCAGGTAGCCGCGGTTGCGGTAGGTGAAGAAGCGCTTGGTCTCGTTGTCCGGGTACTGGGTGTGCATGCGCCCGCCCAGAATCGGCCGGAACTCGTCCGCGCCGTTCGGGTGCAGGTAGGCGGTGGTCAGGCAGGTGCCGAAGGGGAGCCCCGAACGCACCAGCCGCCGATGGATCTCGACCTCGTCGCCGCGGATGAACAGCCGCAGGTCCGGCACGCCCACCGCCGCGACGGTGTCCTTCCGGAACAGCGCGCCGTTGAACAGGGACGCGATCCCCATCAGCACGTCGTCCGACGGTGCGCCCGGGTCGATCAGCTCCGACCGCTTGCGTCGCCAGACCAGGCCGCGCCGCAGGGGGAAGGCCAGCGTCTCCGGGTCGTCGATGGTGGCGACCACGGGGGAGACCTCCGCCAGGCCGTGCCGCTCGGCGGCCTCGAGCAGCGTCGCGAGAACCTGCGGGCCCTCCGGGCGGCCGTCGTCGTCGGCGAGCCAGATCCAGTCCGCACCCATCGCCAGCGCGTGCAGCATGCCGAGCGCGAAGCCGCCGGCGCCGCCGAGGTTGAAATGCGAGGGGAGGTACGTGGTCGCGACAGGCTGTGCCTCGACCAGCGCGCGCACCTGCTCCTGCGCCGCGTTGTCCACGACGATCAGGTGATCGATGGGCCGTTCCTGGGAGCTGAGCACCTCGAGGGACTTCGCCAGCAGTTCCGCGCGGTTATGCGTGACGACCACCGCGATGACCGTCTCCCGGTCGGGTCCCGCCGATGCCGATGCCGATGCCGATGTCGATCCGGCGGCCGGACCGGGCGTGCGACCACCGTCGGGCCGCCCGTCAGTCATCCTCGGCCTCGACCATGTCGAGCACCTTGCGCACCTGGGCGCCGGCGTCGGGGCCCTCGTAGGCGGTCACGACCTCCTCGATGCCGCCCTCCTGGCGGATCTGGCCGTGGTCGATCCACATGGCGCGGTCGCACAGCTGCGCCAGGAACTCGTTGGAGTGCGACGCGAAGACGAGGATGCCCGACCGCTCGACGAGCGCCTGCAGGCGCTTGCGGGCCTTACGCATGAACTCGGCGTCGACGGCACCGATGCCCTCGTCGAGCAGCAGGATCTCGGGATCGATCGAGGTGACCACGCCCAGCGCGATCCGCACGCGCATGCCCGTCGAGTAGGTGCGCAGCGGCATGGAGAGGTAGTCGCCGAGCTCTGTGAACTCGGCGATCTCGTCGGCCTTGCGCATCATCGACTTGCGGGTCTGCCCGAGGAACAGGCCGCGGATGATGATGTTCTCCATCCCGGAGATCTCCGGGTCCATGCCCACGCCCAGGTCGAACACCGGCGCGACGCGGCCCTTGACCACCGCGGTGCCGCGGGTCGGCTCGTAGATGCCGGACAGCAGGCGCAGCAACGTCGACTTGCCGGCCCCGTTGTGGCCGACGAGGCCGACCCGGTCGCCCTCATCGAGGCTCATCGTGATGTCGCGCAGGGCCTCGACGACGACCACCTTGTCGTCGGCCATCACCTTGCCGCCGGCGGAGCCCATGACCGCGCGCTTGAGCGAGCGCGACTTCGCATCGAACACCGGGAAGTCGACGCAGGCGCCCTGCGTCCGGATCGAAACGGTCATCTCACACCCAATACGCGACTCGGGAACGGAACTGCTTCATCAGCAGCAGGGTCAGCGCCACGCCGATCACGGTGCAGCCCAGCACCACGTACCAGTGCTGCGGGTCGAAGGGCTTGCCGATCAGCGGCCCGCGCACCAGCTCGAGGTAGTGGTAGAGCGGGTTCAGCTTCACCAGCTGGGCGCGCTCGCTGTTGCCGCCGGGCACCGTGTCGAGCGTCCACACCACCGGGGTCACGTAGAACAGCAGCTGGGTGAGCGCGGTGAGCAGTGGCGAGATGTCGCGGAACCGGGTCGCCAGAATGCCGAAGAACATCGCCACCCACACCGCGGTGATCGCGAGCATCACGATCGCCGGGATGATGCTGAGCTGGGTCCACGACCAGTGCTTCGGCGGGAAGATCGCCAGCACGATCACCAGGATGATCGCGTTGTGGGCCAGGAACAGCAGTTGCCGCCACACCAATCGATACACGTGCACCGAGAGCGGCGCAGGTAGCTGTTTGATCAGTCCCTCGTTGGCGATGAACACCTCGGAGCCGTCGATGATCGAGTTCTGGATGAAGCTCCAGAGGATGAATCCGACGGTGAGCTGGGGCAGCAGGGTCGCGACGTCCGCGTTGAGCAGCACCGACCAGAGCAGTGCCAACGCACCGGCGGTGACACCGGTGGCGATGGTGATCCAGAACGGTCCGATCACGGAGCGGCGGTAACGCTGCTTGATGTCCTGCCAGCCCAGTTCCAGCCACAGCTCGCGGTGCACGACGGCACCGTCGACGAGGTCCCGGATCGCGCGCTTGAAGGTGCGCGAGTCCGAGACGAGGGGCGCCGACTGGGAGGCGGCGGGGCTATCGACGGGCACGATTCTGAAGGGTACCCGTCGCCGCCTGCGGACCCCGGCAGGTCGACGGTGCCCGCCCGCTCGGGCCCGGCACCGTCGCCGTCACAGGTACTGGCCGTGGCCCGTCTGCGACTCCGGTCCCGGCGTCATACCGGGCGGCAGCGCGCCCTGACGCATCTGCTCGAGCTGCGCCCGCGCCGCCATCTGCTGCGCGAACAGCGCGGTCTGGATGCCGTGGAAGAGGCCCTCCAGCCAGCCGACGAGCTGGGCCTGCGCGATCCGCAGCTCGGCGTCCGAGGGGGTCGACTCGTCGGTGAAGGGCAGCGCGAGCCGCTCGAGCTCGGCCTGCAGGTCGGGCGAGAGCCCGTCCTCGAGTTCCTTGATGGACGTGCGGTGGATGTCCTTGAGCCGGGCGCGGCTGGCGTCGTCGAGCGGGGCGGCGCGCACCTCCTCGAGGAGCTGCTTGATCATGGTCCCGATCCGCATCACCTTCGCCGGCTGCTCGACCATGTCGTGCAGTTCCTCGGCCGCGCCGTCGGCACCGTCCGTCGCGCCGGACGCACCGCCGTCGGCTCCGGCAGGGATGATCTCCACCTCGTTGCGATCACTCATAGCACCATTCTGGCAGCTCGACGCGGGCGGGCCACGGAGTCGTCGGTGGGGCGGTGTAATCTCCGTGCCAGTGAACACGTTCTCAGAAGGCCAGGGTGCACCCGGCCGGGCTTCGACTGCGGTTGCGGTATCCGCATTCGACGTTGCCCGCGTCCGGGGGCTCTACCCTGCGCTGGGAGACGGGTGGATCCACTTCGATCCGCAGGCAGGGGCCCAGATCCCCGGCGCGGTGTCGTCGGCGGTGGCCAACGCCTTTCGCGGGTTCGTGAGCAACCCGCACGGTGTGTACGCCGGGGCCGCCCACACTCGGGGGATCGTCCAGGCGGCCCGCACCGCGGTGGCCGATCTCGTCAACGGCAAGCCCGAGGGTGTCGTCCTCGGCCCCTCCCGGGAGCAGTTGCTCGCCTCGTTGGCGGAATCGCTGAGCGCCCGGCTCGGGCTCGGCGCGGAGATCGTGCTGTGCCGCCTCGACGACGATGCGAACGTGGCCCCGTGGCTCCGTGTCGCGGACCGGGGCGGCGGCCGCGTGAAGTGGGTCGAGGCCGATATCGAGACCGGTGAGGTCCCGGAGTGGCAGTTCGAGGAGCTCGTGAGCCAGGCCACCTCGGTGGTCGCGGTCCCGCTGGCCTCGTCCACCATCGGCACCGTCATCGACGTGGCTGCGGCGGCGAAGGCCGCGCACCGGGTGGGCGCCCTGCTCGTGGTCGACGCGACGAGTGCCGCGCCCTACGAGCTGCTCGACATCGAGCGCCTCGGGGCCGACGTGTTGCTGGTCAGCGCCAACCGCTGGGGCGGCCCGCAGGTCGCGGCGATGGCCTTCCGCGATCCGTCCATCTTCAACCGCCTGCGGGCGGTCAACCCGGACCGCGGCGCGACGGGCCCTGAACGGTTCGAGCTCGGCGAGCACCAGTACGCCATGCTCGCCGGCCTCATCGCGTCGATCGATCACCTCGCGGGGCTGGACGAGTCGTCGGTGGGTGCCCGGCGGGATCGCCTGGAGCACTCCATGTTCGGCCTGCGTCAGTACCAGCAGCGGCTCTTGTTCTACATGCTCAACTCGCTGGCCTCGGCGCCGCAGGTGGCCATCATCGGCCGCGCCGAGCGGCGGGTGCCCACGGTCTCCTTCACGCTGCCGGGCGTCCCGGCGGCGAAGGCGGCCAAGCGCCTCGCCGACAACGGCGTGTGCGCGCTGTCGAACGTGCCCAGCCGGTACTTCGCCGGGCTGGGCGTGCCCGAGTACGGGGGCGCGGTGACCGTCGGGCTGGGCCCGTACTCCACCCCGTACGACGTGGATCAGCTGGTCCGCGCGCTCGCCTCCCTGGGCTAGCGGGTGGCCCCGTCGGCGCTCGCCGCCGCGTTCGGGGCGGGGATCGTCGCCGGCCTCGGCGTGGTCCTGCCGCTCGGCGCGATCGGCATCATGCTCCTGCACGAGGGCGCCTCGAAGGGCCGCCGCCGCGCGGTGCCGGCCGCCGCCGGTGTCGGCACGGCGGACCTGTTGTTCGCGGTGCTCGCCCTCGCCGCGGGCACCGCGCTCGCGCCGATCGTCGAGCGGTGGGGCCGGTGGCCCGCCGCGGTCGGCGGCCTCCTCCTGCTCGCCGTCGCGGTTCTCATGGTGCGCAAGGCTCTTCGTCCCGCGGTGCCCGGGGCCGACGGTGCCGAGCCCGCCGGCGGGGCGACGGGCTGGGCCCGGTACGCGATGTTCTTCGGGCTGACCGTGGTCAACCCGTTCCCGCTCGTCTACTTCGGCGCGATCGCCGTCGGCCTGGGGGAGGGGCTGCACCGGCCGCCGGTCGCGGCGGCGTTCGCCGTCGGCGTGGGCATCGCCTCGTTCGGCTGGAACCTGGTGCTGATCTCGCTCGGCGCGGTCCTCCGCGCGCGCTCGACCGCGCGTATCCAGCGCGTGGTCACCGGGATCGGCGGCGGGATCGTCGCGGTGTGCGGGGTGGTCGTGCTGGTGACCGCGTTCGCCTGATCCGTCAGTCGGCGCGGAGCATCTGTTCGACGCCGGGCTTGAGCAGGTCCGCGATGCGCTCCCACGGCACTGTCACGGGCACGTAGTCGCCGATCACGTGCGCCACCCACACATACACCTCGAGTCCCTGTGCCGTCGGGAGCCAGTTCGCGAAGGTCTCGGTCTCGAGCTTGCGGTCCTGTAGGCGGAGGCTGGAATCCAGCGGTGGGACGATGGTGCGCAGACGCGAGCGGGCCGCCGCCGGGTCCCGGTACAGGTCGTCGACGGTGACGGGAGTCGCCGTCTTCGTCGCGATCACGACGGTGCCCATCGAATGATTCGGGTGAGCCGCGCCGTGCCCGTACCAGAACACTACGAGCCGGCCGGCCACGGCGCCGGCACCGATCCGGGTGACGCCGCTGCGGTCGCCGCCGGGAAGTTCACCGTCGCTGGCATCCGTCTCGGGATCGTTCTGCGGCATGCCGGCCATGCTGGTCCGCATCGCGGAGTTGAACCGCGCGGTGACCGCTGGGTCGCCGCCGGCCAGCTGTGGGGTCGTGAGCACCCGCCCGGGCTGCGATGTCGGCGTGGTGATCGCCGTGATCGTGTACCCGTGCGCAGCGACCGCGAGGGGCGCGACGGGGGCAGGGCTGCGGAAGGGACTGTAGGGGTTGGTGCTCGACGTAGCCATCGGATTCGACGGTGCCGCACTGCTGCTCGGCCCCGCGGGCACGACCGGATCGCATCCGGCGAGTAGGAGCAGCGCCGCGACGCCGGCGACCAGCCGGGGCCTCACGGCCGGGGTTCGATCGCGGCACGGTACTCGTCGGACTCGAAGAACGGCGTGAGGCGGCGGCGCAACAGATCCTCGATGACGCCGCGTTCGTCGAGGGTGGCGAGCACGGGCGGGCCGAAGCGCAGGGCCTCCTCGATCATGTCCTCGCGGCCCACGCCGAGCTCGGCCAGGAGTTCGTAGAGCGAGGCGTCGCCGTACTTGTCGAAGACGTGGTCGATGCCCTCGTCCAGGAGCGCGCGGAAGTAGTCGGTGTCGCGGAAGGTGCGCCAGAACTCGAAGATCAGCACCACCACGTCCTCGACATCGGCGTCGGTCAGCACGCCGCGGTACTCCGCCACGGAGTTGCTGCGGTGTGCGCGCCAGAAGTCCCGAACGGCGTCGGCGAGGGTCTCGTCGCCGTCGGCGGCGACCCTGCGCAGGGCGAACCGGACGCCGCGCCGAGCGGCGGCGTCCGCGCGCTGACCGAGCGCCGGGAGGGCGGGACGCAGGGCCCGCGTGGCGGCACCGGCGACGGTGCGCGTCACCGCGTTCCGGGCCAGGGCGCGCGTGGCGTCGTCGGCCGCGGACGATGCCGCCGCGTGCAGCACGGAGGCGACGGCGTCCTCGGTGACGGGGCTCTCGGAGAGCACCTGGAGCACGCGCCGGGTCAGGTCCATCTCGGTGACGGTGCTCAGCAGCTCCTCGAAGCTGCGGCTGTCGATCACCTCGTCGAGGCGGGTGGTGTCGTTGACGGTGTGCCGGTACAGGCGGCCGGCGATCTCGCCGACGAGCTCGGGGATCGCGCCCTCGACCGGGACCTGGACGGCGTACTTGGCGGCGACGGCCTTGATCATGGCGGGCGTGACGGCCTCGGCGAGCGTGAGGTCGGAGGCGACGGCGAGCGTGTTGTCCACCTCCTCGATGACCAGCGCGTGGAAGGCGTTGTCCCGGAGTTGCTTGCGTGCGAACGCGATCTGCGCCTCGAGGAGGCGGGCGGTGAGGTCGTCGATCACGGTGTCAGCACCACCTTTCCGACGGATTCGGGGGAGTCGAGGAGGTCATGGGCGGCGTTCGCCTCGGCGAACGGGAGACGGGCGGAGACGACGGGGCGCAGCGCACCGTCGGCGAACAGGGGCCAGACGTGCTCCCGGACCGCTGCCACCACCTCGGCCTTGCTGTGCGGCCCCACGGCGGGCCGGCCGCGCAGGTTGGTCGCGCTGATCCGGCCCCGTTTGCGCAGCAGTGCAGCGATGTTCAGCTCGGCGTCGACGCCGCCCTGCATGCCGATGATCACCAGCCGTCCCTGCGGCGCGAGCGCGCGGATGTTGCGCGGCAGGTACCTCGCGCCCATGATGTCGAGGATCACGTCGGCGCGGTCCCGCAGGACCTCCGCGAAATCCTCTGCGTGGTAGTCGATCACGATGTCGGCGCCCAGTTCGCGGCAACGCCGCGCCTTGTACTCCGAGCCGACGGTGACCGCCACCGTGGCACCGAGCGCCTTGCCCAGTTGGATCGCGTGCGTGCCGATGCCGCTGCCGCCGCCGTGGATCAGGAGCGTCTCACCGGCGCGCAGGCCACCCTCCATGACCACGTTCGAGTACACCGTGCAGGCGCCCTCGGGCAGGGCGGCGGCGTCGACGAGCGGGACCCCGGCGGGGACGGGCAGGCACTGCGCCGCGGGCGCGATCGCGTACTCGGCGTAGCCCCCGCCCGCCAGGAGCGCGCACACCTCGTCGCCCACAGCGATCCCGGTGACCTCCGCGCCGAGCGCGTCGACGATGCCGGCGACCTCGAGCCCGAGGATCGGGCTGGCGCCGGGCGGCGGCGGGTACAGGCCCCGACGCTGCAGCAGATCGGCCCGGTTCACCGCGGTGGCGGCCACTGCGATCCGCACCTCACCGGGTCCGGGCTCGGGAACGGGCAGGTCGACGAGCTGGAGGTTCCGCGTGGTCTCGTCGACGTCGATCGCCTTCATGGTTCATGGGTAGCACACGCGCTCCGCGGCGACCGGGTCCGCGGTGGTCCCGTGATCGCGTCCGTATCGCCGTTGGCGCAATTCCGGTACTGATTGTCGAATTCTCGCGAACCACTTGACCGCAGCACTGTGACTGCGGTTACATCTTAGGGGTAAATAGTTGAGCACTTAGCAAATCTCGACTGCAGCTCCACCCAGCCCAAGGGAGCCCCTTCAGAATGAGTACCTCCGTCACACCTGCTCTGTCCGCCGAGGTGATCGGCGCACGGATGGAGCGGTTGCCGATCAGCCGATGGCACATCAAGGCGAGAGTCATCGCCGGCGCCGTCACCTTCTTCGACGGGTTCGACCAACTGATGATCGCCTACTCGATGCCCCAGATCGCCAAGCAGTGGCATCTGACCTCGTCATCGATCGCCTGGATGATCGCCGTGGGCGGCATCGGCATGCTGGTGGGCGCGCTTCTCGGCGGATGGTTCGCCGACCACTACGGCCGGATCAACGTGATCATCGTCTCGCTCGTGGTCTACTCGGTCCTCAGCCTCGGCATGGGCCTGACGCACAGCCTCGAGCTGTTCGTGATCTTCCGATTCCTGCAGGGGCTGGGGCTCGGCGCCGAGGTCCCGGTGGCCGCCAGCTACATCGGCGAGATCACGAAGGCGCACGGCCGCGGCCGCTTCGTCCTGCTCTACGAGACGGTGTTCCCGATCGGCCTGGTGTGCTCGGCGCTGGTCGCGTCGTGGATGGTGCCGGCGCACGGCTACCGCTGGCTCTTCGCCCTGGGCGCCTTGCCCATCCTCCTGGTCCCGTCGCTGTTCCGACTGCAGGAGTCGCCGCGCTGGCTGGCCTCGCGCGGCCGGCTCGACGACGCCACCCGCACCCTGGAGAAGATCGAGTCGGAGGTCACCAAGCAGTTCGGAACGCTGCCCGACTACGACCGGAACCCGCCGGCCGAGGTCACCGTGCGCAGCTCGTTCGTCGAACTCTTCAGCGTTCGTTACCGCCGCCGCACCGCGATGGTCGCCACGGCGTGGCTCACCGCCTACTTCGTCAACTACGGCATCGCCTCGTGGTTGCCGGTGCTGTTCACCCGCATCTTCAAGGTGGGGGAGAAGACCGCGCTGCACTACAGCGTGCTGACCAGCCTCACCGGCCTGGTCGGTTGCCTCACCGTGGCGTTCCTCATCGACCGCCTGGGCCGCAGGCTCTGCATCTCCGCCTCGCTCGGATTCGCCGCCCTGACGCTGTTCCTGCTCGCCGGATTCGGTACCGGCTCGGCCGGCCAGGTGGTGCTGTGGGCCGCGGGCACCGCACTGTTCATCTTCGCCGTGAACATGGCGCTCTACGTCTACACCGCCGAGCTCTACCCGACCCGGATCCGCGCCCAGGGGTGCGCCTTCGGTGGGGCCGCCGGCCGCCTCGGCATCATCTTCGGCCCGCTGGTCGTCGGTTGGGTGCTCACCGCGAGCAACGACTCACTGTCCTGGCTGTTCACCACCTTCGGACTCGTGGCGGTCGTCGGCTGCCTGGTGGTCGCGACGTTCGGGATCGAGACCAAGGAACGCACCCTCGAGGAGATCAACCGATGAACGCCCCTGTGACCACGGCGACGCCGTTCGTACCGGTGACCGACGAGATCGGCGTGGGCGGCGTGTGGCGCCGCGGCACGGGCCCCGTGTTCGAGGTCGTCGACCCCGCCACCGGCCGGGCGCTGCAGACCATCACCCAGGCCACCGCCGACGACGTCGACATCGCCGTCGAGGCCGGCCGACGGGCCGCCGAGGACCAGGAGTGGCGCGGCCTGCAGCCGCACCAGCGCGCCCGGTACCTGGCCCGGATCGCCGACGCCATCGAGCTGCACCTCGATGAGCTCGCGGCCCTGCAGACCGCGAACACCGGCAAGTCGATACATGAGACGCGAGCACTGGTGGGCAGCGCGGCGGGTACCTTCCGCTACTTCGCCGCGGTCCTCGAGAGCGGCGACGCCGATCTCACCGCACCGCGGGGCGACTACCTCACGATGAGCGTCTACGAGCCGATCGGCGTGGTCGGCGCGATCGCGCCGTGGAACTCGCCGATCGCGAGCGATGCGCAGAAGATCGCCCCCGCCCTCGCGGCGGGCAACGCCGTCGTGCTCAAGCCCGCGGAGTGGACCCCGCTGGTCTCGATGCGGCTGGCCCGGATCATCGACGAGTCCGGCCTGCCCGCGGGCCTGCTGTCGGTGCTCCCGGGCAAGGGTTCGGTGGTGGGCGACGCGATCGTCCGGCATCCGGGCATCGGCAAGGTGACCTTCACGGGCGGCACGACCACCGGCCGGCGGATCGCGCACCAGGCCGCGGAGAAGCTGATGCCGGTCTCGCTCGAACTGGGCGGAAAATCGCCGACCATCGTGCTCGACGACGCCGACATCGACCTCACCGTGAACGGGATCCTGTACGGGATCTTCTCCTCCAGCGGGCAGAGCTGCATCGCCGGCTCCCGACTGTTCATCGACCGGAGCCGCTACGACGAGGTGCTCGCCCGCGTCGTCGAGGGCGCCCGCGCACTGCGGCTCGGTCCCGGCTCGGATCCGCGGACCCAGGTCGGGCCGCTGGTGCACGCGAAGCACCGCGACGACGTCGCCGGCTACGTCGACCTCGCCCGCGAGGAGGGCGGCAGGATCCTCTGCGGCGGTGAGCGACCCGATGATCCAGCACTCGCCGACGGCTCGTACTACCTGCCGACGGTGATCGACGGACTGGCCAACGACGCCCGCGTGTGCCAGGAGGAGATCTTCGGCCCGGTCCTCGTCGCGCTGCCCTTCGACGGGGAGGAGGACCTGCTGGCGCAGGCCAACGACTCGGTCTTCGGTCTGGCGTCCGGCATCTGGACCCGCGACTACCGCCGCGCCCTGCGGCTCGCCCGCCGGCTGCAGGCCGGCACGGTGTGGATCAACACCTACAAGCAGTTCAGCATCTCCACGCCCTTCGGCGGTGTGAAGGAGAGTGGCCTGGGGGTGGAGAAGGGGCGCGCGGGGATCGCCGCGTACTCCCGCCAGAAGAGCATCTACCTGGGCATGGACCCGGAGCCGAATCCGTGGGCGATCCCCCGGTGAATCCATGAGCGCCGCACCGACATCCGCGGCGATCTCGATACCCAGCAGGTACGGAAGGACAGCAGAGAAATGAATCCACCCATCGCTCGCATCCGCGCGCTCCGCTCCGTGGAGCTCCGCGTGCCGACGGTGACCGACTCCACGGACTTCTACGAGAACGTCTGGGGCCTGAAGGTCGTCGAGCGGGACGGCGCCCAGGCGTGGTTGCGGGGCACCGGCATGCAGCACCACGTGCTCCAGCTCAGCGACGCGCCGCAGAACGGCCTGGGCCGCATCTCCTTCGCCGTGGCCACCCCGGCGGAGGTCGACGAGGCCGCCCGCAGGCTGGAGTCCAGGGGGATCGGACCGATCGCCGGGCCAGGACCGCTCGAGCAGGTCGGCGGCGGCTACGGCCTGCGCTTCGCCGATCCCGAGGGCCGGGTCGTCGAGATCTCCGCCGACACCTACGCCGTCACGAAGATCGAGACCGGCGACGCCGTCCCGGTGGGCGTGACGCACGTGGTGCTCAACACGGTGGACATCGATGCGGCCGTGGCCTTCTACACCGACGTGCTCGGCATGCGGGTCTCGGACTGGTCCGAGCACCAGATGGCCTTCCTGCGCTGCAATGCCGATCATCACAGCATCGCGTTCAACCAGGCCGAGTGGACCGCGGTGAACCACATCGCCTACCAGATGCCCACCGTCGACCACTTCATGCGCGGCATCGGACGCCTTCGGCACCACGGCATCACGCCGCTGTGGGGTCCGGGCAAGCACGGTCCCGGCGACAACACCTTCTCGTACTTCGCCGATCCGGCCGGGCTGGTGTGCGAGTACACCTCGGGCATCGCGCAGGTCGACGAGGACGCCTGGCTGTGCCGCGTCTGGCGTCGCGTGCCGGAGCTCTCCGACCTCTGGGGCACCGCCGGCCCGCCGTCGAAGCAGGTCCGCAGCCACATGGCCGGCGTCCCGGATCCCGGCCCCGCGCGGCCGGCCGCCGTCGGCGCCGCGGTGTCGTCGTGACCGTGTACGTGCAGGAGGCCGGGACCGGGCCCGCGCTGCTCATGTTGCACGGGATCGGGGGCTCGTCCGAGACCTTCGCGGGCCAGTTCGCGGGGATCGGCGGGCTGCACCTGTTGGCGTGGGACGCACCGGGATACGCCCGTAGCGACGACCCCGCGGAGCCGCTCGACCTCGACGACTACGCCGACGCGGCGGCCGACGTGATCCGGAGCCGGTGCGCCGACGGGGCGCACGTGCTCGGTATGTCCTGGGGCGGCGTGATCGCCGTCCGGCTGGCGTTGCGGCACCCGGACCTGGTGCGCAGCCTGATCCTCGGCGATTCCACAGTCGGATCGGGCACGTCGCCCGAGTCGGCGGCCGCGATGCGCGCTCGGGCGGACGAGCTCGGTGCGCACGGCGCCCCGGCGTTCGCCGCGGCGCGCGCGCCCCGGCTGCTCGCCCCCGGTGCCGACGACGACGCCGTGAGTGCGGCAGCCGACCTGATGGCGGCGTCGATCCGGTTGCCCGGCTACGGCTACGCGGCCGAGTCGATGGCGGCCACCGATCACACCGAGGCCCTCGCCGGGGTCGCGACACCCACTCTGGTCCTGTGCGGCGACGAGGACCGGATCACCGGCCGGGATGCCAGCCAGGCGCTGGCCGGCGGCATCCCCGACGGTGTGTTCGTGACCGTCCGCGGTGCCGGGCATCTCGCGAATCAGGAACAGCCCGAGGCGTTCAACGCCTGGACCGAGTCGTTCGTGCAGATCACCGAGCTACTGCTCACCCGTTGACCACCACCCCAACAGACACAGGAGAAAGAACATGTCGCACTCGCCCGCAGCCCCCCAGGACTACCTCGAGAACGATCTCGCGGAGTACGCCGATTCACTCATCCTCACCAAGGCCAGCCGCTACGAGGACTGGGACACCCTCTCCTTCCAGGAGCAGGCCGGACCGCAGTTCCGCCGCGCCCAGATCCGCTACGTCGGCTCCGGCGCCACCGGCAACCACGACGGTGACGGCCGCAGCATCGCCTCCCGCGGCTTCACCTTCTCGAACATGCTGCTGCCCCCCGGCGGCGAGGGCCCCGAGCACACCCACCACGACGTGGAGGAGGCGTTCTTCGTCCTCGAGGGCGAGGTCGAGGTCGGCGTGCACCGCGACGGCGAGGTCGTCAAGCGCGTGCTCGGCTACCGCGACATGATCGTGGTACCCGCCGGCGTGCCGCGCAGCCTCAAGAACATCGGCGACACCGACGCCCTGTTCTGCGTCATCATCGGCACGCAGAAGCCGCAGATCCCGACCTACCCGGAGACCTCGGTCATGCACGGGGTCAGCCGGAACTGATGGCGGACAAGGCAACCGAACGAGGCTCCCTCGCCGGGCGGACCGTCCTGGTCACCGGCGCGGGGCGCGGCCTCGGCCTCGCGATCGCCCACCGCCTCGCGGAGGCCGGCGCCCGGCTGTGGCTCGCCGATGTCCGTGCGGACTGGGGCGAAGCCGCGGCCGAGGCGCTGCGGACCGACGGTGCGGACGCCCGGTTCCTCGAGGTGGACCTGCGGGACGAGGAATCCGTCGCCGCGATGGCGGCCGTGGTCTCCGCGGACGGCCCGCTGTACGGCCTGGTCAACAACGCGGCCCTCGCCGACGGCGTCGGCGGCAAGGCGGTGCACGAGCTCGCGGTCGCGGAATGGGACCGGGTGCTCGGGGTGAACCTGCGCGGGACCTTCCTGGTCAGTCGTGCAGTGATCCCCGCGATGCTCGAGGCCGGCGGCCGGATCGTCACCATCGGCTCGGACGCGGCGCTCTACGGTTCCGGCCGGCTGTGCCACTACGTCACCTCCAAGGGCGGCGTCGCAGCACTGACACGGGCGATGGCTCGCGACCTCGGTCCGCACGGGATCACCGTCAACACGGTCTCGCCCGGCCTGACCGAGTCCGAATCGGCCGCCATGGTGCCCGCGCACCGGCACGACCTGTACCGGGCGAACCGCGCACTCACGCGCGACCAGCAGCCCGCCGACCTGGTGGGGGCCGTCGCGTTCCTGCTCGGCGATGAGGCCTCGTACATCACGGGGCAGGAGCTCGTCGTCGACGGCGGCTTCGTCTTCCACTGATCCGACCCATCGACACGATCAAGGACCGACCGTGGATCTTCAACTGCAAGGACGTACCTACCTGGTCACCGGGGGCAGCTCCGGGATCGGGCACGCCACCGTCCGGCTCCTTCTGGCCGAGGGCGCGAACGTCGCCACCTGCGCCCGGGACCTCGGGCGCCTGGACGCCGTCTTCGACGGTGCCCCGGGGCGCGACCAGCTGTTCACGGCGGCGTGCGACGTGCGCGACGGCGCCGAGGTCCGGGCCGTGATCGACGGTGCCGCCGACCGGTTCGGCGGCCTCGACGGGCTGGTGAACAACGCGGGCGGATCCCGGATGAAGCCCCGTGACCAGGTGACGATGGACGACTGGCGCGACGAACTCGATCTCAAGTTCGCCGGCGTGCTGAACCCGGTCGAGGCTGCGCTGCCCCTGCTCAAGGCGTCGTCGTCGGCGTCGATCGTCAACATCAACGCGGTGCTCGCCCGGCAGCCGGAGCCGAGGCTGGTCACCACGAGCGCCGCCCGCGCGGGACTGCTCAACCTGAGCAAGTCGATGTCGCTGGAGTTCGCGTCCGACGGCATCCGGGTGAACTCGGTGGCGCTCGGCCTGGTGGACACCGGGCAGTGGCGCCGCCGGTACGAGGAGAGCAGCGACGCCCGGAGCTTCGCCGCCTGGGAGGCCGACATCGCCGCGGACCGGGGCATCGGCCTCGGCCGCTTCGGCCACGCGCACGAGGTGGCTCCCGTCATCGCCCTACTGCTGTCCCCGGTCGCTGCCTATGTGACCGGAACCACCGTCGAGGTCGACGGAGGCGTCGCCCGCTATGTCTGAGGAGAAGAGAACCATGAAGAGCAACGGTGGCGACCTGCTGGTGCAGGTGCTTCGAGAGGCCGGCGTCGACACGGTCTTCGGCGTGGTCAGCGTCCACAACCAGCCGCTGGTCCAGGCCGTCAGCCGGGACCTGCGGTTCGTGCCGGTCCGGCACGAGGCCTCGGCGGTCAACGCCGCGGACGGCTACGCCCGCGCGACCGGCGGCCTGGGCTGTGCGCTGACCAGCACCGGCACCGGCGCGGGGAACGCCGCCGGGGCGCTGATCGAGTCGCTGAGCTCCGGTACGTCGGTGCTGCACGTGACCGGCAACATCGAGAGCCGGTACCTCGGTTCCGGCCGCGGCTTCATCCACGAGACGAAGGATCAGCTGGGGATGCTGACCGCGGTCTCGCATCACGCCGAGACGATCGTCGACGCGGACGGCGCGGGCAAGGTGCTCCGGGCCGGTGTGGCGCGCGCGCTCGAGCGGCCGGGCGGCCCCGTCAGTATCGAGTGGCCGATCGACCTGCAGTACTCGGCGCAGGTGGTGGAGCCCGCCGCCGCGCCCGAGCCGGAGGCGGGCACGGCACCGTCGGACGCCGCGATCGCAGGGGCCGTCGAGGCGCTGCGCGGCGCCCGCCGGCCGGTCATCTGGGCGGGTGGCGGCGTGGCCCGGGCCGGCGCCGAGCTCGCCGGACTCGTCGAGAGCTGGGGTGCGGCTCTACTGACCAGCAACTCCGGGCGCGGCGCGGTCCCTGAGGATCACGAGCTCTGCATCGGCAACTACGGCAACTCGCCGCTCGGCCGCGAGCTGCTCGCCGATGCTGACGTGTTGCTCAGCATTGGAACGCATTTCCGCTCCAACGAGACCGGTGACTACGCGATGCCCGTGCCGACGGTCCATGTGCAGGTCGACCTCGACGAGGCCGCGATCGGCCGCGTCTACCCTGCGACCGGAGTGGTAGGTGATGCGGCCGCCGTGCTGACCGCGCTGACGGCCGCCGGCCTGGGAGCCGCGGACCCCGCGTGGACGGAGCGCGCGCGCAGCACCCGCGACGAGGTCCGTGCGCGCCAGCGCGCCGGGCTCGGCCCGCACGCGCTCCTCGCCGATGCGATCCGCGCGTCCGTCCCGCGGGACGCCGTGGTCGCCCGTGATGTCACCATCGCCTCCAGCTCGTGGGGCAATCGCCTTCTGCCCATGTACGATCCGCGCTCGAACATCTTCCCGCGCGGCGGCGGTATCGGCCAGGGCCTCGGGATGGCGATCGGCGCGGCGCTCGCCGACGAGACCCGCCCCACCGTCGGCATGGTCGGTGACGGGGGCCTGGCCGTGCACTTCGGCGAGTTGATGACGATGGCGCAGGAGCAGCCCTGGCTCGTGCTGGTGGTCTTCAACGACCGCGGCTACGGCGTTCTGCGGAACATGCAGCAGGGCCTCGGACAGAGCACCTACGCGGTGGACTTGGCGACACCGTCGTTCGAGATGCTGAGCGCCGCGCTCGGTCTCGAGTACCGGTGCATCGCCACGTCCGAGCAGGCCGGCCCGATCCTGCGTGAGGCCGTCGACCTGCGCCGCCCGGTGATCGTCGAGGTCGACCTGGCGAGCTACGGGGAGATGCCGGCACCGTTCACGCCGCCGGTATCGGTGCCCGACGCCGAGGAGGCGTGAGGTGGGGGCGGGCACCGTCGCCGTCGTCGGCGGCGGCATCGGCGGCTTGACCGCGGCGATCGCTCTGCGTGCGCAGGGGATCGATGTCGTCGTCCACGAGCAGGCCTCGCGGTTCGCCCGCGTCGGCGCGGACATCAACCTCACCCCGAACGCCGTGCGCGCCCTCGACGGGCTCGGCGACGGGCTCGGCGGCGGGCTGGGCGAACGGCTGCGCGAGAACGCCGCGCGCCCCCGGTACCGGATCAGCCGGACCTGGGACACCGGCGTGGAGACCTCGCGGATCGCGATGGGTGAGGACGCGGAGATCCGTTACGGTGCGCCGCAGCTCACCCTCCACCGCGGCGATCTGATCTCAGCGCTCGAGGACCGCCTACCCGCGGCGACGGTACGCTTCGGTAGCCGGATCGAGTCGGTCGATCCCGGGGGCGCAACCGACTCCGACGGTGCCGTTCTCCGTTTCGCGGACGGCTCGGCGGAGGAAGCGGACCTGGTGATCGGCGCCGACGGCATCCATTCGCGGGTGCGGACGGCGATGTTCGGCGCGGAGCGTCCGACCTTCACCGGCGTGGTCGCCTTCCGCTCCGTGGTCCCCGCCTCGCGCCTGACGGGCGTTCCGAACCTCGACTCGTTCACCAAATGGTGGGGGCCGGACCGATCGACCCAGATCGTCACCTTCCCGCTGACCCGCGGCGAGGAGATCTTCGTCTTCGCCACCGTCGGGCAGGAGGAGTGGACCGAGGAGTCGTGGACCACGCCGGGCAGCGTCGACGAGCTGCGTGCGCTGTACGAGGGCTTCCATCCGGAGGCCCGAGCCCTCCTCGAGGGCTGCGACGAGACCCTCAAATCCGCTCTGTACGTGCGCGATCCACTGGCCGAATGGTCGGCGGGCCGCGCGGTCCTACTGGGCGACGCATGCCATCCGATGATGCCCTTCATGGCGCAGGGCGCCGGTCAGGCGATCGAGGACGCGGTGGTGCTGAGCAGGATGCTCGCCGCCCATGCCCGGGCGGCGGACGCCGTCCGGGCCTACGAGGCCGAGCGGCGCCCGCGCACGGCGCGCATCCAGATCGGTTCGCGGGGGAACGATTGGCTCAAGTCCGAGGGCTCCGGCGACTGGGTCTACGGGTACGACGCCTGGTCCGTTCCCACGACGGTGCCCGGCACCGTCGCCTGAGCGCGGGGACGCCGGACGGGACCGATTCTCCGGAAGGTGTTCCCTTCTTAATAACTTAGCGCTAAACTATTGAGAGCAAAGTCACATTGTCGCCGCGGCCAGCCACCGCTCACACTCACCGTCTCGAAGGATCACGACCATGTCAGTAGCTGACGCCCTTCAGCTCCGCGTCCGCCAGTTGCGCTGGGAGTCCGACAACGTCGTCTCGCTGGTGCTCGAGCACCCGGCGGGCGAGTCGTTGCCCGAGTGGGCGCCGGGGGCCCACATCGACGTGCACCTCGGGTCCGGCCTGATCCGGCAGTACTCGCTGTGCGGCGACCCCACGGACAAGACCCGGTACCGGGTCGCGGTGCTCAAGGAGGAGGCCGGGCACGGCGGATCGCGCTACGTCCACGAGCGCCTGCGCCCGGGTGACCTCCTGCCGACCGCGGGCCCGCGGAACAACTTCGACCTGATCGACTCGCCCGAGTACGTGTTCCTCGCCGGCGGCATCGGCATCACGCCGATCCTGGCGATGGTGGCCGAAGCCGAGCGCCGTGGCGCGCGCTGGGAGCTGCACTACGGCGGGCGCAGCCTGGATTCGATGTCGTTCCTGGGCGAGCTCGCCGGGTACGGCGACCGTGTGCACCTCGTGCCCCAGGACGCCGAGGGCATCCTCGACCTGCCCTCGATCATGGGCACCGCACGGCCGGACACTCTCGTGTACGCCTGCGGCCCGGAGCCGCTGCTCGCAGCGGTGGAGGAGACCGGTGCGGCCTGGCCGAGCGGATGCATCCAGCTCGAGCGGTTCAAGTCCGTGCCGCGCGAGGCCGGGGAATCGTCCTCGGACACCGAATTCCGAGTGGTCGCCGAGCGCTCGGAGATCGCGGTGACGGTCGCCCCCGGCGTCTCGATCATGGACGCGCTCGAGGGCGTGGGCATCGACGTGCCCAACTCGTGCCGGGACGGCATCTGCGGGAGCTGCGAGACGCGCGTGCTCTGCGGCCAACCCGACCATCGCGACTCGATCCTGTCGGCCGACGAACAGGAGACCGGCGAAACCATGATGCTCTGCGTCTCCCGCGCCCTGTCCGACGAGCTCGTGCTCGACATCTGACCCGCGAAACAGCCCCAGCCCAACCGATGGAGTGACGATGACAACCCACACCGCCGAACCCGCGTACCTGGTCCCCAACCAGACCCGCCGCGGTCCCCTGACGCCCTACGACGACAAGCTCGCCAACGCGATCCGGGCGGTCTTCGCGACCGGGACGCACGACCTGCGGGGCCTCGTGGAGGGCCTCAACGATGTGGGCATCCACGCCCCTGACGGTAAGCCGTGGACCACCGAGACGTTCACCCACGAGATGAGTGTGAAGGGAGCCTGAGATGGCCAACTACTACAAGCAGCAGGGGCTCGACGCCGAGCGGATCCTGGCCACGGGTCTGCGCGACCAGTGGTACGCGATCTGCCCGTCGGACTTCGTCGAGACCGGTGGCATGCGCCGGATCACCCGCTGGGGTCAGGACTGGCTGCTCTTCCGCCTGTCCGACGGCACCGTCCGGATGCTCGCCGACCGGTGCCCGCATCGCGGTGCACCGCTGTCGCAGGGCATGCACCTGGGCGACCGGGTGCAGTGCAAGTACCACGGGGTCCAGGTGGACGGCAGCGGCACCGTCGTCGCCGTCCCCGGCATGCCGGGCTGCCCGCTCGAGGGGCAGGAGCTGGTCACCAGCCTGCCGGTCCGTGAGATCGGCGGCGCGGTCATGGCGTTCTTCGCCGGCTCCCGGGACTCCGAGCCCGTGGAGTTCGGGCTGCCCGAGCCCCTCGAGGATCCCGAGATCTCGAGCTTCCTCTGCTACGCCGAGTGGGACGCGCCGTGGCGCTTCACTCTCGAGAACCTGCTCGACCCGATGCACGGCGCCTACTTGCACAACGATTCGCATTCGATGTCCGAGGGTGAGTCCTCGGCCCGGTTCCGTATCCGCGAGACCGACCGCGGCTTCTTCTTCGAGAAGACCGACCAGATCGGCAAGAACTTCGACTGGGTCGAGTACAGCTTCACCGGGGGCGATTGGGTGAACCTGTCGATCCCCTACCCGGCGTCCGCGGGACCGGGCGGTGTGTTCGGCATCGTCGGGATGGGCACCCCGATCGACGAGAACCGGACGGCGGTCTTCTTCTGGCGCTACCGCAAGGTGGAGGGCTGGGAGCGCGACGTGTGGCGGTTCCTGTACCGGACCAAGCTCGAGGACGACCACTGGGTGGTGCTCGAACAGGACCGCGTGATGCTGGAGGGCATGGCGACCGACACCGACGCGGCGGAGAATCTCTACCAGCACGACTTGGGCATCGTCCGGCTGCGGAGGTTGTTCAAGGGGAAGGCGCAGGCGCAGGCCAAGGCGCTGCTCGGCTGAGACCCGGACGTGAACGGGCGGTGGTGCGGTTCCGCGCCACCGCCCGTTTCGGCGTCGTGCGGGCGATCAGGCCGGATCGGGCCCGGGGGCCTTCGCGGTGACGATCGATGTCTCCAGGCGTGAGAGCAGTGACCCCAGTTCGGTTCGCTCGTCGGCCTCGAGTCCGGCGAGCATGTCCGCCTCGTTGGCGAAGTGTTCGCGGGCCACCGTGTGGATCTTGTCGAGTCCCGCATCGGTGAGGCGGACGTAGACCACCCGCCGGTCGTCGACGTCCCGCTCGCGGGTGACGAGGCCCGCCGCCTCGAGGCGGTCGACGCGCAGGGTGACGCCGCCGGTACTGACCAGCGACGACTCTGCGAGATCGCGGGAGGTCATCCGGTACGGCGCGCCCGAGCGGCGGAGCGCCGTCAGGACGTCGAACGAGGCGATGTTGATGTCATGCCGGGCGAACAGGTCGGTGAGGCTGGCCGCGTACCGCACGTACGAGCGGTGCAGCCTGCCGAACACCTGGAGGGGAGAGACGTCGAGGTCGGGCCACGTCTCGTGCCATTGCTCCGTCGCCTGGTCGACGGCGTCGGCCGGACGTTGATCCCGACGGCCCGATCCTGCTCGTCCCATTCCCTGCCTCCTGTGTCCGGCGTGTATGCCATATCAATACCAGCATCTCGATCCCGCAGGATTCCGGACCGGGCCGCGGGGCCTCAGGGGCGCTGCGGCAGCGCGGCGATCGCGTCGATCTCCACGGAGGCGCCGTACGGCAGTCCGGCGACGGCGAGGAAGGTCCGGGCGGGACGGGGCTCGGCGAAGATCCGCTCGAACTGGGCGTTCGCATCGTCGCGGAGGGTCAGGTCGGTGACGTAGTACGTGAGCTTCACGACGTCCGAGAGCTGCCCGCCCACGGTCGCGAGCCGCTCCGTCATGCGGTCGATCGCCGCGTCGAGGGCCTCGGTGCGGCCCTCGACCGCGTTTCCCTCGGGGTCGACGGAGAGCGCGCCCGAGACGAACGCGAGGTTGCCGGTGGCGACGGCGGGGCTGTAGGGGTGGGATGCGGGGGAGGCGAACGACATGGTTCCCAGCTTTCGGTCGGGGGCTGACCTCTAAAGTTTAGCGCTTAGTAGTTGATATGTGAACTATATGCGCGAGGTCATCCGCCGGCGAGTGGCGTGGAGTTCGCGTATGCGGGCTCGGAAACGGAGACGGAGCTGGACCGGGGCATCGTCGATGTGTTACAAGTTAATGATCATTCTGTCACTTGGTGACACCGCAGAAGGACGTGCTCGATGAACCTGCAGAACAAGACCGCGCTCGTGACCGGTGGTGCATCGGGCCTGGGCCTCGCGACGGTCACCCGGCTCGTCGCGGGCGGCGCCCGGGTGGTCGCCGTCGACCTCCCGGCCGCGGACACCGCGGCGCTCACCGCGCTCGGCGACGCGGTCCGCTTCGTGCCCGCGGACGTCACCGACGAGGCCGCGGTGCAGGCGGCGGTCGACCTCGCGAACGACGAGGGCACGCTCGCGGTCGTCGTGAACTGCGCCGGCATCGGCAACGCGATCAAGACCACCGGCAAGAAGGGCCCGTTCCCAATGGACGCCTTCTCGAAGGTGATCTCGGTCAACCTGATCGGCACGTTCAACGTGATCCGCCTGGCCGCCACCGCGATCGCCGGAAACGATCTCGACGGCGAGGAACGAGGCGTCATCGTCAACACCGCGTCGGTCGCGGCCTTCGACGGCCAGATCGGGCAGGCCGCCTACTCCGCGTCCAAGGGCGGCGTCGTGGGCATGACCCTGCCGATCGCCCGTGACCTGGCTTCCGTCGCGATCCGTGTCGTCACCATCGCGCCGGGCCTGTTCCTCACGCCGCTGCTGGGCACTCTGCCGGAGGAGGCCCGCGCCTCGCTCGGCGCGCAGGTGCCGCACCCCGCGCGGCTCGGCGACCCGTCCGAGTACGCGGATCTCGTCGCCGCCGTCGTGGGCAACCCGATGCTCAACGGCGAGACCATTCGCCTCGACGGCGCCATCCGCATGGCCCCGCGCTGACCAGCCACCCCGAATCGTAAGGAACACAGCCATGACCGACGCCGTCATCGTCGACATCGTCCGCACCCCGTCCGGGAAGGGGAAGCCCGGCGGGGCACTGCATCCCGTACACCCCGTCGACCTGTTCGCGGGCGTCATCTCCGCCCTCATCGAGCGCAACGACCTCGACCCCGCCCTCGTGGAGGACGTCATCGGCGGATGCGTTCAGCAAGTGGGGGATCAGGCCCTGAACATCGCCCGGGTCTCGGCTCTCGCCGCGGGCCTGCCGATCGAGACACCCGGCACCACGATCGACCGTCAGTGCGGATCCTCGCAACAGGCAGCGCATTTCGCGGCGCAGGGCGTGATCGCCGGCGCCTACGACGTGGTGATCGCCGGCGGTGTCGAGTCGATGAGCCGTGTGCCCATGGGGACCAGTCCCGTCGGTGGTGCGCCGTTCGCGCCGCTCGCGGCGCGCTTCCCGAGCCTGCCGCACCAGGGCATCGGTGCCGAACTGCTCGCCGCTCGTGGCAAATTCGACCGTGAGGCGCTCGACACCTTCGCGGCCGAGTCGCACCGCCGGGCGGCGCGCACCCAGGCCGACGGTGGTTTCGACAGTGAGATCGTCCCCGTCGCGCTGCCCGACGGTGCCGTGCACACCGTCGACGAGACCGTCCGGGCGTCGACGACGGCCGAGAGCCTGGCCGGGCTGAAGCCGGCCTTCGCCGATCCCCGGTTCGCGGAGCAGTACCCGGAGATCGACTGGTCGATCACGCCCGGCAACTCGTCGCCGCTCACCGACGGTGCCTCCGCCGCGCTGATCATGAGCGCGGACAAGGCCGCGGCCCTGGGCCTGCGGCCGCGGGCGCGGTTCCACGCCTTCTCCGTGGTCGGCTCCGACCCCGAGGTCATGCTCAGCGGACCGATCCCCGCGACGCACAAGGTGCTCGCCCGCGCCGGTCTGCGGATCGACGACATCGACGCCTTCGAGGTGAACGAGGCCTTCGCCTCCGTGCCGATGGCCTGGGCCGCTGAGTTCGACGTCGACCCTGCGCGCCTGAACCCGCGTGGCGGCGCCATCGCGCTGGGCCACCCGCTCGGCGGCTCAGGTACCCGCCTGCTGACGACGCTGGTCAATCACCTGGAGGCCACCGGCGGCCGCTACGGCCTGCAGACGATGTGCGAGGGCAACGGCATGGCGAACGGAACGATCATCGAGCGTCTCTGAGCGATCGTGCGCCGGCGGGTCCGGTATCGTACGGCGCAGGGAAGCGTGGCAGAGCGGCCGAATGCACTCGCCTTGAAAGCGAGCGTGGGTGAAACCACCGGGGGTTCAAATCCCTCCGCTTCCGCAGGTAAAGCAGGGTCCCGGTGCTGACACGGCATCGGGACCTTCGAAACTTGCCACTCCTTGCCACTATCGCCGAAGGAATTCTCGGCGCTAGTTTCGGCGTGTCGTCCCGGCTGGCTGGTGATCATAGAAATCACCGATGGGATGTACACATGGCTCGACTACCCAGCTACATCACGCGCATCGACGGTCCGCGTGGATCCCGATACGAGGCGCGGATCAACGCCACTCTTCCCGGTGGGAAGCGACTCCAGCACCGGAAGCGGTTCCGGTCGCTCGACGAGGCGAAAGCGTGGCACGCGAAGACGACGGCGGAGCTCGCGGCCGGAACCCACACTGCGCCCAGCGACCTGACGGTGAGCGAGGCGGTCGAAGCCTGGCTCGCTGCGAAGGAGGTGCGCACGAAGCCCAGCACGGCCGCCGCGTACAAGTTCTCCTTGGCACCCGTGGTCGCCGCGTACGGCAACACGAAGGTGCAGAAGCTCTCGAAGGCGGATGTCGAGCGACTCGTCACCGATCTCCGCACCGGCGCGGGCGACCGCGGATTGTGGAGGCGCACCTCGATCAATCCGATGCTCGCTCGGTGGCGGAGGGTCTGGGCCGACCTGCATGCGGAGGGAGTCGTCGCGCGGAACGTCGTGGCATTGGTGGAGCCGCTGCGCAAGCCGAGTGGTGAGCCCGCGATGAAGGTCGATGACAGCCTCTCGGAGGCTGAGGTGGAGCTGCTGATCAAGGCGCACAGCGACGGCGTGGACAGTTACGCCCGACGACGTGAACCGTTCGTGCACCTGGCATTGCTCGGGCTCCGCCGCGGGGAACTCAGCGGGCTGCGCTGGAGCGCTGTCGACCTTTCTTCGGAGAATCCCACGTTCACGGTCGCCGCCACCCGGGTCGCGGTCACGGGGCGCGTCATCGAGCAGGACGACGCAAAGACCGCCTCCTCGTCGCGCACACTCCCGATCCCTCCGCACCTCCTGCCTATTCTCTGCCGTGCGCACGCGGACATGCAGGCCAACCGCGGAAGACTCGGGGAGCGGTGGGAGGGCGGCGACGATCCGTACTTGTTC
The DNA here is from genome assembly GCF_001575205.1 of Tsukamurella pseudospumae. GTDB lineage: Bacteria > Actinomycetota > Actinomycetes > Mycobacteriales > Mycobacteriaceae > Tsukamurella > Tsukamurella pseudospumae. The sequence continues at coordinate 13,613 of NZ_LSRE01000011.1, read as the reverse complement.
GCGCTGGACCTCGGAGCGCCGCTCTCGCCGAGAACCTTGAACGCGTGGTGGAAGAAGAGTTTGGAGGACGCCAACCTGCCGCACCGCCGGCTGCATGCGTCGAGGCACACGGCTGCTTCGTTGCTGGCTCTGCGGGGTGCGCCGGTGCCGATGATCGCTGCGTGGCTCGGGCATGCCGATGGTGGCGTGCTGGCGATGCGCACCTATGTGCACACGCCGGGTGCTGCGCTCACGGATACTGCCGCACTGCTTAGCCATGAGACCTGACGCCGTTCCGCTGACGCGACGATCGGGGCGCGACACCACCGCGGTGGCGGATGCCGCACCCGGACGGTCGGGTCCAGCGGCTCGGGTCGGCAGAGGCGAGGTGGACCTGCCGCAGCGTGTCGCGGAGGGTGACGGCAGCGGTACGCAGCGCATCGAGGTCGCCGCTCTTGTGCCTCGTGAACCCGAGCAGAAGCTGGTCCATGTCGGCGTCGCTGCTCGTGGCCGAGATCGTCATCGCCGGGGTGATGGCGCTGGGTTGCGGCGCGTCCACCCGACCCAGCGCAGAGGGTCGTCGGCGCTACCACCGCGGGCGATCCGCGTGGGGCGTGGCGCAGTCAACGACTCCCACGGCTACGAGTCCAAGTAGGCAGATGTCAAGGCGAACCTTCGGCTATCGAACCTAGAGTCCGCCGTCGAAGCCGGCGCCGCGTTCAAGGCGCTCTGCCCTGTGCACAACCCGGAGGGCACGATTCTCGGCCACGAGGCCTAGACGCGTCACACCAATGCGCTGCCGCCGTTCGTCGTTGTTGCGTTCGACACGAACATCGCGGAGATGACGCTGCTCGCGCGGCCGGCCGATGGAGCCGATGTCGAGCAGGCAGACCCCGAGTCCACACCGCAGCCGCCGGTCGACGCCGTGTGAATGACTCGAATCCTGGGCAGGTATGTCCTCTGGAGGGTCTGTTTGGTCGACAACCCCATGTTCCGCGTGAGGTCCGGGGGCGAAGGCTGCCGCCGAGCGGATGCATGCTGACGGGCGATGTCCAGCGGCACTTGTTCAGCGGGCGGTGGGACATCGCCGCGAGCAACTCTGTGCGCCTGATAGGTCCGGGCGACCACGCGGCGTGGTCTGGCTGGGTGTCGCGTGCAGCGACTCCGCGATCGTGAGCGACGCGGAGAAGGCGCGCATCCGTGTGGCGATCCAGCGGCGCGAACTCGAAGCAGGGATTGAGCGGATGAACGAGGAGCGCGGGTGGCGGAGGTTGCCCGGGATTGAGCGCCTATGAATGGAGCCTACTTCTGAGCCCCACCGTCCTCGGCATAGCGATGTGTGCTACTGTGAAACCGGTTGACTTTCTTGGTGATACGCTCGCGAGAACTTCACGCGGCAGGTAGTCATCGAAATCCTGTATGTCAGTACTTCGACTTCGTAGAACTCCGCAGGCCCAGGCGCGAAATCGTTCGCCCTGCCAATTCACTTTCTCAGGAGATCTCCATGGCTCAAGGTACTGTCAAATGGTTCAACAGCGACAAGGGATTCGGCTTCATCACCCCCGACGACGGTGGCAAGGACCTGTTCGTCCACTTCACGGGCATCGTGGCCAACGGGGGCTTCCGCAACCTCGAGGAGAACAACCGCGTCTCCTACGACACGGAGGCGGGTGACCGAGGGCCGCAGGCGGTCGCGGTCCAGGTCCTGCCGTGACCGATGGCGGCGCTGATCGCGGTGAGCCCACCACCTGGTGGGGCAAGGTGCGACGCTCCGTAGACGACTTCTTCCTTCGCGGTGAGCAGGGAACGAAGCTCTACCCCTAACGGCTGATCTTCGGCCTACCGGGGAACTGGCCTCCGCCTATCGGCGGGGGCCAGTTTCGTCTGCGACGGCCCATAGCGCATGAAGTGTGGTCACTCTGACCCCGTCGCGGCGTGGCTGCCGACACCGTGGGCTGCCGGTGGCACAACGGTGAGCCGAACTATGTGCCCGCCGTCCACGTACACGTGCATCTCCTCACGCGGCTGACCATCCCCTGGGTCGCCGAGCAGGAGGCCACTGAGTCTCATCGTCCGAAGGCGCTCGATGGTCTCGTGGTTCCATGCGAATGTGATTCGCTCGACGCGCTGTCCGAGTGCCAGCCCGCAGCTGTATGCGAGGTCGTGGATCTCAGCGGCGTAGTCGGTCGAGCGGGGCCACCACAGGCCCGCTGTTAGCTCTTCGTCGAGGTCCAGGCGCACGCGCTCGGTGCCGGTGTCCAACCGATGCTTCGCGTGAGGAGAGTTCAACGCCGGTGTGAGCGTCGACTGTCGGTGGGATCCGATGGGCATTGACGACACCGCTTCATCTTCTAGTGAGGTGTAATGAAGTGGGCGCGCTCAAGCGGGGAGGTGACGCGCGGCGATCTCTTCTGCTGTCGATGTCGAGGCGTCGGGAGCGATGAGTGCGTAGATCACCGCGACCCGGGGGCCGGTGAAGACCACCAGGCCCGCGGTGACGAGGTGACGGGTCTCGATGACGGTGCCGTCGCGTGCTGGAAGCTGTCGGACTCGGGTGGTCCAGTCCGCAGGGCTGAAGTGGATGCACTCGAGGGTCTGCAGTTTCAAGCCGACGGATGGGAGGACGGTGGGGAGCTCTGTCTGGAGGTCACGGCTGCGAGGCCACCACACTCCATCGATCCCGCGGGCGAGCGAGGAGCGGGGCGGCAGGAGCACTCGGCCCGGTATCGGCGTCGGGACTCCGTCCCGAGCTGGCCCCCGATCGAGGAGCCGGCGCAGAGCCTCGGGCCCGGGGTGAGCGCGTGAACTCACTCGGTGCCCGCGTCCGTGGACATGACGGTCCGCGCGTCGTCCCGCGCGGTGGTCAGGGCAGCGATGACGCTGTCGAGTACCGCCACTGGGATCCCGATTCGGCGCGGTGACTTCTGGTCGGTGACCAGTAGCTCGACGTCAGCGGCAGAGATCTCGCCAGCACTGTTGTTGAGGGTCTTGATCGTGGTCTCGATGGTGACTTGCCGGTGCGTGAGCGTGCGGGCGGACCACCACCGTTCGACGGAGCCATCGAGGTTGCGGTACGTCGTGATGGGATCCATAGACATGCGCAGTGGGGCGTTCATGGCGTCACCTCAGCGGGCCGCATGGCGGTTCGGGAAGGCGGTGGGGCGTGACCGCCCTCGTCGTCCCACACGCGTTCAGCGACCTGACGTTGATGAATCCTGGCAGTGGTGTCGGCGGCTTCCTCGTTGAGTGCGTGCGCGGATTGGGTCACCGCGCCGGTCATCGCGAGCATGGATGCCAGCTCCGCGACCTCGGGCTCGGTGCCGGGAGGGATCAGAGCAAATACCAATGACGTTCGGATGCCGACGAACCGGACTGTGTCGAGTTCCTGGGTGGTGTAGCCGTCTAGCCGAACGATGTCGCCGTCGATCGATACCTTGCGAGGGACTGAGTCCCAGTTCGAGTAGCGGTAACACACTCTCTCGAGATGGCAGACCCGATCGCGGAGGAGAGGGTAGACCTGCAGCAGCTCGTCGCGCAGGTTGCGTGATCGCGGCCACCAGACGCCGTCGACCGCGCCGACGATCGATCCGAGCGGTTTCAGTTCGAACCGCGCCGATTCGAGGGGCAATAGGTGAAGTGGATGCGTCATGAGGACGCTCCGATCCGGAACAGAATTCCGCTGAGCAAGTCGAGAGCACCAAGCGGATCCCGGTGGGAAATCAACTCCTCTTAAGCGTACGCCTGTGATCGACATGTCGGGCACCGGCGAGTCTTATCGTTCGTCCGACGAACAGGATTCAGTGCCCGTTGGAGCGCGGTTCGCCGGTTGCCTCTCCGGCTTGTGCGTGAGTGAGGCGAGGGACTAGCCGACCTGGCGTCGGCTCCACCTCGCGCCGCAGCAGATCCATGAGCTCCTCGGCGTATCGGACAAGGCCGGTCGAGTCGATGCGGTGAGGGGCGGCGCTGCGGCTGTGCCCGATCCGAACTGCCGCACGTTCGAGCAAGACGATCGCTCCCTTCGGATTACGCCGCTGTACATGGGTGATGCCGACCGCGAGTTGCGCGAGCCCTTGCCAGAGCTGGCTCTCCTCGCCTGGGCGGCTCTTCCACGCACTCTCGAGGACCTCGTGCGCGGTGAAGGCGTACCCGCGGTTCAGCGAGTCTTGCGCCCAGCACAACGCAACCTCCGGCGGAAGGTCCAAGTCGTCGGGTACACGGTCGATCCCGACGCGCCCGATGGGGAGGGGACGACCGAGACGATCGCGTGGGCGGGCATTTCGTGCCCGTCCATCGGAGTCGCGATCGCGCTCCCGACCACCTGAACTACTCACGGGCTCTATCGTGCCGCAACACAGCGGAGCTCGTCGATAGCGTGCATCGCTCCTGTGCGGTCTCGGTCTCGCAGGACCTCTCTTGGCTGTGGCGAGGGCGTACAGTAGGGGATAGCCGGATCCATATCTGACAGGTTTCTGTTCAGCGTCTCCGGTGAGACGACGACCACCGTATGGTCAGTCAGGTGGCCGAGATGCCCACTACTCGCAGTACTCCCCACTCCCACGCACTTGAAGAGCTTCCACGAAGCCGCCTCTACGGGCATATGCGTGACTATCGTCGCTCCCGGCCCGGGCATACCGCTCCTGCAGAGAGCATCGTCGCCGGCATCCAGGAACAAGACGCACGGTTCGTGCTCGGAGACCTCCTCGCCGAGTGGGACCTACTCTTCTACCCAGCCGCCGACAACAAGCAACCAGACGTGCGCGGCGACGTCCTCGCACGTCGCACGGTGAGGCGTGCACGTCACTCGCGGACCGAGGTCGTCGACAGTGACACACACCCGGTGATCCTGCTGGCGACGGATGTTCCGCGCAGCGAGATCAGCGCGATCTGGCGGAAGGTCCTGCACTCGGTCGAATCCGGCGGCACCCTGTCCGACGTCCTCGTCGAAGCCGACAAGCCGCACCGCACCCCATGACGTACCGCGCCGACCTGCCACCAGTGACAAGGAAATTCAACACCCAGATCGCCAGCGCGCTCGACCTAGACAACGTCGACCCTGCCACCGCTTCAGCGATCAGAACGCTGAGCACCCTGTTCCTCAACGCCTTAGCCGAACTCGAGAACGACCTGATCATCAACACTCGCTCCCGGCACGCATACTCGTCTCTACGGTGGCACCTGAGCCCCTGGGAATCAAGCCCGGCGAGCCCTCCCAGCCGCCGAGCAGGCGAGGACCTTCTCGACTAGGCGAAACCACGCAAGGCCCTGATCCGGCCCAGGCCAGGTACCGGGAGTCATTGCGCGAACCGATGCTACGACGTGGGCGACCGCTCGTGGCAAGGAAATGTCTGGGAGCAACAGATGACGCAGATGAGCACACAACTTCGACCGAGAGCATCCCGCGACCTGTTTGGTTTGCAGGCCGACGATGTCGAGCGCCTCGGTTCTGAACTCGACAACCTGCACCGAGTATTGGCCCACTCACTAGGTACCCGAGACGCTACCTACATCCACCGAGTGATCGCCGCGCAGCGAGCGCTCGACGTTATCGCGCGGATCACAATCGGTATGACGCGGACACGAGTCGGGTGGCTACTCGGCACCGCCGGGCTCGCGCTGGCCAAGATCATCGAGAACATGGAGATCGGCCACAACGTGATGCATGGGCAATGGGACTGGATGAACGATCCGGAAATCCACTCCACAACGTGGGAATGGGACATGGTGTCGGTGTCGCAGCACTGGCGTCACTCACACAACTACCTGCATCACGTCAACACCAACATCGCAGGCGTCGACGACGACCTCGGATTCGGCGTGATGCACGTAACCACTGACCGTCCCTGGCGGCCACTCGACCTTGCCCAGCCGGCCCGCGCCGCACTGCTAGCGGTGCTCTTCGAATGGGGCATCGCACTGCAGGGCTACTACGCAGCACGCGACAGCGCCCCCACCCCAGAACTCAGAGCAGAGGCCAAACGGAAACTACTCCGCAAGATTCGCAACCAGTGCACGAAAGACTACCTCTGGTACCCGCTTCTGAGCACGACACGGTGGCGACGCACGCTCACCGCAAACGCCACCGCCAACGTCCTTCGGAACATCTGGGCCTACATCGTGATCATGTGCGGTCACATCCCCAGCGACGCCGCCCGCTTCACCTCATCAGCCGCCCGCAGCGAGACGCGCGGCGCATGGTACGCACGGCAGATGGCAGGGTCCAGCGACTTTCGAGCAGGCCCCATCCTCGGGTTCCTTACTGGGCACCTCAGCCACCAAATCGAACATCACCTCTTCCCGACGTTGCCCAGTCGCCGGCTCGACGAAGCGAAGAAGGCCATCGAACAGATCTGCAACAACCACAGCGTCCCACTACCGACCAGTTCGTTCCTGCACCAGGTCGTCGACTCCCATCGCCCTGTCATCGCACTGGCCCGACCACCCCGCAGCACCTTCTTCAAAGGACGAGACCATGAGTGATAAGTCGCCCCGGCAACACATGTCCAAGACCTCCGACAAGTCGATCAAGCAGAAACGCGCCGACAAGCGTGCGAAAGCAGACCGTGCGTTCAGTGACCACGCGGAACTGAAGCGGAAGTGACAGCTGTTCGTGCATCCTCGACCTTGGGTATCGTCGGAACGTCGGCGAAGGAGAGCGAGTACCGCTTGCCCGTCCACCCCGCCCACCTGGCGCGAATCGCACCCGAGATACGTGCCCGCACTACACTCGAGCGTGGCTACGGCGAACGCTTCGGCGTCTCCGACGCATACCTCGCGCCGATCGTCGGAGGGTTCAGCGACCGTCAGACACTGATCGCTGAATCCGACGTAGTAATACTCCCGAAGCCCCAGCACAGCGACGTCGCAACCCTCCACGAAGGCGCGACACTTTGGGGCTGGCCCCACTGCGTGCAAGATCCAGTCATCACGCAGATCGCCATCGACCGCAGCCTCACACTCATCGCGTTCGAAGCCATGAACCACTGGGCACTCGACGGCAGCATGGGCGTGCACGTCTTCCACAAGAACAACGAGCTCGCTGGCTACTGCTCCGTACTGCACGCCTTGCAACTGACGGGATCCACCGGAGACTACGGTCGGCGCCTCACCGCCGTCGTGATCGGGTTCGGGGCGACAGCGCGGGGCGCGGTGACCGCGCTCAACGCCCACGGCGTGCACGACGTACACGTGCTCACAAACCGCTCAGTTGCCGCCGTCGGATCTCCCATCCACTCAGTTCAGATCACACAGTTCGACCACGACGACCAGACTCCCTACCTAAGCCATGTAATAACCGATCGTGGCCGACTTCCACTCGCCCCGTTCCTCGCCGAGCGCGACATCATCGTCAATTGCACCCTCCAGGACGCAAACCACCCCCTCGTGTACCTGAACGAATCTGACCTCAGCGCCTTCCAACCAGGCACCCTCATCGTCGACGTCTCCTGCGACCTCGCCATGGGATTTAGCTGGGCTCGTCCGACGAGCTTCGAATCGCCGATGTTCGAGGTCGGCGACCGCATCGCGTACTACGCGGTCGACCACAGCCCGTCATACCTCTGGAAATCCGCAACCTGGGAGAACAGCGAAGCTCTCCTCCCCTTCATAGACACGGTCATGGCCGGCCCAGACACCTACGAAAGCCACGAGACAATCCGCCGCGCCATCGAGATCCGCAACGGAAACATCGTGAACCCGAGCATTCTGTCGTTCCAAGGTCGCCCTGCTACGTACCCGCACTGAAAGGACGAGTCTGCCAGGCGCACCGGAACAAGTCGCTACTAGCGTCTGCGAAGACGTCACGTGCGCCAGCAGCGCGACTGACCTGTTCGGCCAACCGGGCGAGCTGACTTCGGCTCACCGCGAGCCGAAAACTCTCCGTCCTCGTAGGCCAGGATGTGCCGCGCCATCCAAGGCTCTCGTTATCACGGTCCAGGTAAGTCCTGGTGTGCGGAAGCGCGGCTCGGCAGCGATGAACTCCCCAGGAACGCGTTCGGCCTTCGCTATCGCTTGATCCTGGGATCGGCCGGGCTCACCGTCGGTCAGCGGCTCGGGTCGGTGCGGCAACCGGTCACGCCGAGCTGGTCGCGATCAACGCGACGGAGCTGGCTCTCGCCCAGCGGGGTGGCCCAGACCTCGCCGCCGAACCCCGTGATCACCTGGCTGCAGACACTGTCGACGCTGCGCTGCTCAAGGGTGGCCGGCGGGGGCACCCCGGCCGAGCGCTGCGGGGTGAAGGTGAGCGCGAGCAGCACGCCGATGACGAGCGCCAGCGCGGCGATCAGGCCGGTGCGGACGAGGGGGCGGGCGAAGATATTCATGGCTGTTCTCCTTGATCGGGATCAGTTCGGGATGGTGGCGGGCGGCGGGATGGGGACGCCGTTGACGCCGGGGATGGTCTCGCCGGCGATCGGAGTGAGGGCGAGACCGACGCCGACGGTGCCGGGAAGGATGTAGACCTGGCCGTGCCAGCGCACGTAGGTGTTCCCGTAGTCGGCGGTCCAGCGGAAGGGCTCCGGTGCGCTCGGGTCATCCACGGTGGGAATTCCCTCGGCCGGGGTGCAGCGGCCCGGCTCGTAGTCCGGGTCGGCTCGCCACGCGGCCTCGGTGCCACGATCGCGAGTCAGGCGGGAGGAGCCGGTGCCGTTGTCGTGCAGCGCGTAGAGGGCGCCGTCCGGCGACAGCCGGACCCAGGCGCACCCGCGGCCCGTGCCGAAGACGTAGGGCTTGCCGTCCTTCGCGGCGCCCTCCACGGTGCCGACATCGGTGCCGAGGTACGGCAGGCCGAGGCGGGCCGCAGCGGCCCGGCCCGCATCCGCCTGGTCGGCGTTGGCGGGCGCGGTGCTGCTCGGGGCGGTCGGGGAGCTGCTCCGCGCGGCGACGGGCTCGCCGGCGGTCGTGCCGCACGCGGTGAGGGTGAGAGCGACCGCGGCGAGGGTGGCGGTGCCGATGAACGTGTACTTCACGGGATGTCCTTTCTGGACGGGGTCGGTGTCGGTGGGGTGGGCGGTGAGCGAAGCGGTCTAGGCGAGGGCGGGCCGGACACCTCCGCGGCGAGCTCGGCGCGGGCCGCGATGAGCTTGGCGACAGTGCGCTTGTTCGCGACCTTCGCGCGGTCGATCGCGGTCTGCGAGTGGCCGGCGTCGAGGCGTGCGTACACCGCAGCAATCGTTTCGACCGGCAGCTCGGATGCGCCGGCCTGCACCACCACCTCGGCCTGCTCGCGATGCACCGGCTGCACCACCGGCACCTGCTCCGACTCGGTGGTGCGCTGGCGCACCGGCTGCGACTGCACCGCGACGAGGTGACGCTCCTCGGTGTGCACCGCTTCGGTCTCAACCTCCTGGTGCACCAGTGCACCAGGCCGGTGCACCACCTCGTTGTCGCTGGTCACCGTCGGTGCACCGGCCTGCTCCACGGGCTCAGGTGCAGTCTCCGTGGACTGGTGCACCGCCTGCTCCACGGCGGGCTGGACGGGCTGATGCACCGGGGCGAGCCACGTGAGGGTGTCGGGGTACGTCAGTGCATCTGCGTCCTCGACGTGGTGCACCGGGGTCTGCACCGCCTGCACCGGCTGCTCCGCGTCGGCGGGGGCGCTTCGCCACCATGCACGCACGCGCTGCGGGAGGGTAGGGCGGACGGCCTTCGCCTTGCGTCGCGGCCGCGTCGCGGCCACCAGTCCCACGGTGCAGACCGCGATCAGGCCATCCAGGATCAGCGGGAACAGTGCGGCGTCCGCCCATCCGTACCCGTAGCCGATCGCGAGGTCCCTGATCGCCGCGAAGCTGAGTCGGAACGCCGCGCCGGCCAGCAGCACGATCGCCCCAAGGAAGAACCAGAACACCGCGCTCCGGTCCGCAGCTGCTCGGGTCCATGCGGCCATGAGGTGGAAGAGGCCGAGCAGAGCGACGGGTGCCAGCATCGCGAACAGCACCGGGCCGACCGCCGCGAGGGTGAGTCCATGGGTGACCAGGGCGTGCGCGATGTTGGCGGCGACGCTGGCGAGGGTGGCCGCGACCAGCAAGGTCCAGAGGATGGCGCGGACTTCACGCATGGGATCCAGTGCCTTGTCGGCGGACGTCATGTACTTCTCCTCGTCATGTACCTTGACCTGCGGAAACGGCGCCACCGGCCGGTCCGGTTGATCGACGGCCACGGTGGCGGTTCCCGCCGACCACTCCGGCTGATCGACGGCCACGGCGCTCGTAGCGGGTGTTGTGGCGGTCCTTGTAGCGCGGGTTGTAGCGGAACCCGGGTTGCGTTTCGGCTCGTCCACACCCTCGAAGCCGGGGTAAACTTGCAGGTCGCGGGTCTGGAAACACATACCCCCACCCTCAGCGGGGTCGGCCGGACCGGTCACGGCGGAAGGCGCTTGTAGCGCGGGGGTGATCATGCGTTTGCCTCGCGTTCGACGCGTGCATCGGCGATCATCTGTGCGACGGCGTGGCGCCCCAGACCGATCCGGTCGGCCAGCGCGCGCTCGGAGACGCCGGCCTCGTGCAGCAACAGGAGCGTGTGTGCGATCCGCCGCCGGCGTCCCTTTTCGCCCCGGACCCAGCGTTCGAGACCCGCGAGGGCGTCGTCCGCGGTGAACGGATCTTCCGGGTGCCCCTCCAGCTTCTGCGCCGCGATGGTGATCGTCGCGCGGAGCTGGCTGGCCGCGCCGCGCAGCGCGTCGGTGGCGGCGGCCGCCGCTGCCGGATCCTTGGTCACGAACCTGGTCATTACGCACCTCCTTCGATGTGTCCCGGCCGTGACTGCGCGCGTGTCCAGACCGTGAGACGGCATGTCCGCACCGTGACTGACGGCGTGTCCGCACCGTGGGTGAGAGCGTGTCCCGACCGTGACTGGCTCGCACGGGTGACGGAAATGCGCTGGTCAGCGGACCGCAGGGCGCTCATGCGTTCACCCACGTGCCGTCGGGGAGCTGCGACATGGGCCGCCCACGGCCCACCGCGCGGGTCGGTGCCAGGTTCTCGCTCAGGGTGGTCGGCCTCACGCCGACCTTGCGGGCGGTCGTGGTCACCGCGGCGCCGCCGAGCACTGCCACGCCGAGCACCGCGTACTCGAGCTTCCGGATCGCGTCCGCGGCGCCGCGCAGCGAGGCGATAGCTTCGACGAGCTGCTGCGGGGTCGGCGGAGTCTCGGACTGCGTGAGCGCGTAGAGCGGAGCAGCTGCTGCACCCATCGCATCGAACAGTCGCTTCACGGCGGGACCGGCGAGATCGGCGGCGGCTGCCTTGTTGGCCTCGCTCGGGTTCATCTTGAGGTTCATCTCGTACATGGGGTCTCCTTGAGTCAGTTGATGTGCTTGAAGGCCTTGGAGCGCGGCGGCGATCCGGGTCGGTAGTCGCGGCTCGCGATGTCCCAGGTCGCCCTCGCCGGATCAGGTTCGAGCTCGCCGGTCGCGGTGCTGCGTCTGTCGAGCTCGACGGTTCCGAGGTCCTCGACGGTGCCGGCGAGCTCGTGCTTGGCGTCGCCTTCCCAGCCACCCCACTGCTGCCATGCGCCCTGCCCCCCCAGCTGCGTCGGGCTCGACCGGGAACAGGTGACCCCACCGCGTGAGGCGCGGGGTACCGGCCATCGCACGATCTAGCGCCGCCGACGCCGCGGCGTCGTTGTAGAACGCCTGCATCTGCACGACACCGCCGTCGTCGGCCTGGACGATCCCCCGGCCGCGCATGCCCGGCTCGATACCCTCGCGGGCGGCCTTCGCCGCGTCGCGCACGTCCTCCTCGAACAGGCGCTGGATGTGCACGTCGCTCGCGCGGCCGAGCACCACGCGGATGCTCAGGTTCTCCCGCAGCTTCGAGGGCAGCGCCGCCGAGTAGACGTGCTGACCCGCGACCAGGAGATGCACCCCGTATGCGCGGCTCTTCGCGGCGACCTCCGCCAACCAGTTCACGGTGTACTCGGCGTTCTTCCGCGCGACCGGGTCCGCGCCGTCGGAGAGCGCGCTGTTGAGGAAGGCGCCCATCTCGTCCCAGATCAGGACCACGCGGGTCCAGCGGATGTCGGTCACCCCGCGCTGAACGAGCTCGTCGCCGAGGTCGCGGCGGAATCGGTACAGCTCCAGGAGCTTGTGCACCGTCGCGTGCATGGTGGCCGGCGTGGCGACACTGAGGTGGGTGATGCCGGGAACGCGATCGAGGTACAGCTGGCGGAATTCAGGGGTGCCCTTGCCGTCGGCCAGCCAGACCTCGCATCCCTGGGCGGCGAGGCTCCGAGCGATGACCGACATGAGGGTCGACTTGCCCGAGTTGGTCATGCCGTAGATCGCTGCGTGGCTTCGGGTAGCCAGCTTGGGAGCGATCACCTCGCCGTCCTCCGTGACCCCCAGGAACAGCCGCACCTCCGAGGCGCAGGCGTACCGCTCGGCCTCCGTGCGCGGGAGGTACATCCGGTCGGCAGACAGCGGGTTCTGAGCCGGGTAGGACCGAACGAGCTTGCGCGTGTTCAGGTGGAGCACGGGCCAGACTCCCCGGCTCGTGACCTCGAGATCGGGTGCCCGCAGCGCCTGCCGGAGGCCCGGGACTGCCTTGCGCACTGCGTCGAGGGTCATGCCGGCCGGCGGCCGGAGCTCCGCTGTGGCGCCGCGTTCGTCCTCGCCCCAGCCTGATAATGCTTATTACCAGTGTAGTCGAGAATCGCTTGCCTGTCCGCGCTGGTTAGAGCCTGCCTGGCTGCGATTCCGCTGGCTTCGTCAGTGGTTGTGCGGAGGGCGGCTACCGCGGCCTTCTCGCCGCCCTCCTTGAGGGTCTTGGATGCGATCTGCTCTCCGCCTACTCGGAGTAGTCCTCCGAGTGCGCGTCCTGCGCCGGGTGCAGCGGCGGCGACGCCGACGACGTCGAGGATGCCGAGGAAGGTGTCGAGACTCTTGTCCTCCACAGCGCCGTTCGACAGGTGCTGAGTGCCTTCGTAACCGTTGGTAGCCGAGATTCTGGAGATATCGATCCCGGTGTTGGTGGCTTGCTCGACGCTAAATCCGCCGTCGGGTCGAGCGAATATCTTCGCCATTAGGGGCTTGCCGTTGCCGCCTAGGATCGGCTTTCCGTCGGGGCCGGTCATTGGTGTCGACGACGGCTGAATACTGAGCAGTGATCGACGGGCGAAAGTTGAGCAGCCCGGTTACCTGTTGAGGGGTGATCACTGTGGAGGACTGGGCGGAGATCCGCCGGTTGCACTATTCGGAAGGGCTGCCGAAGGCGGAGGTCGCTCGGCAGCTGGGCATCGCGAGGAACACGGTTCGGGCGGCGTTAGCGTCGGATCGGCCACCGAAGTATAAGAGGGCACGGGTCGGCTCGGTGGTCGATGCGTTCGAGCCGCAGATCCGGGTGTTGCTGTCGCAGTGGCCGACGATGCCGGCGACGGTGATCGCGCAGCGGATCGGTTGGCCGTATTCGTTGACCACGCTCAAGGATCGGCTGCGGGAGATCCGGCCGGAGTTTCAGGGCGTGGATCCGGCCGATCGGATCTCGTATGAACCGGGGAAGATCGCGCAGTGCGATCTGTGGTTCCCGGATGCGAGGATCCCGGTCGGACCTGGTCAGGACCGCGTTCTACCGGTACTGGTGATGGTGCTCGGGTTCTCGCGGTTGATCTCGGCGGTGATGCTGCCCTCGCGGCAGGGCGGCGAT
>NZ_LSRE01000010.1 GCF_001575205.1 Tsukamurella pseudospumae | reverse complement strand
ACCCACCTCGCGGTCGGGCTCGCGCATGCCGCAGTGCACGCCGGATACCGCACCTACGTCACCACCGCCGCCGACCTGGCCGCCCGCTGCCACAAAGCGGCGATCGAAGGCCGCTGGTCGACGACCATGCGGTTCTTCGCTGGCCCGACGCTGCTCGTCATCGACGAACTCGGCTACCTCCCCTTGCCCGCCGAAGCCGCATCAGCGTTGTTTCAGGTTGTCGCGCAACGGTATCTGAAAACATCGATCGTCATCACCACCAACCGATCGGTCTCCGAATGGGGCGAAGTCCTCGGCGACACCACCGTCGCCGCGGCCATGCTCGACAGGCTCCTACACCGCTCCGTCGTCCTCAAACTCGACGGCGACAGCTACCGACTACGAGACCACCACGCCCGCAACGAAACCCACCGCACAGCAATCGCACCCAGCCGCCGACCGCTATAATCCGACCGCACCCAGGTGAGGAATTTCAATGAGCATCACTGGGGACTTTCGATGAGCCTGATCAGTGTGCGACACCGAGACGGTGACAGAGTGGTCACGAGCATGACGGCGCAAGAAACTTCAACTAACGGAATTAGTGTATTGGGACAAGTTGCTGTGCGGCGCGGCGCAGTGACGGCGCATAATAGCGCGATCACATACGGAGTCCGCTGGGAAAAATCGGAACGCTCATGGAGAGTGTGCAACTTCGGTGACGATCTATCCGCTGGCTGATTCGGTTCGTTCCACCGACGGGACCATCTGGGCGATCGCGGACCTGCCGCCTGAGGTGGCACTAGCGCACGTGGACGGGCGGAACGAGGCTGAGTGAGTCATCGACATCGCGAGCTATGAGGGAGCGCCCGAGGTGGTGCGGTAGCTCCGTGACGGTCGCGGGACGCTCAGATGTGCCCTGGTGATGGGTGCGACTGCCATACTTCGCAAGATGAGTGAGACGACGGTGCGGTGGGTGTGCGATAGCTGCAATGAGTGGATTGAAGATGCGGGCGCTGCGGAGGTGATCTTCACGTACGACTCGTCTCGGGCGAAGGGTCACCGCATCGTGCATAAGAGCATGGGAGAGCGGAACTGTTCGGACGTGTCGGCGTTGAGCTATGGGCTGGAAAGCGTGCTGGGGGAGGACGGTCTCGCGCGGCTGTTGTCGGACGCTGAACGGTCGGACATTGCCTCGCTGACCGGGGTGACCCACCGCGTGCATGTTCCCTACTACGAGGCAGCGCGTTAGCACTTCGGTGAGTCACTCTGGCAGGAGCGCTACGCGGCGGATGCCTACCCGTACGTCCCCACCACGCTGCGAGAGTTCTTTGAAGGAGAGCGAGGGCAATGACTAGCTGTCCCCGCATTCCCCGTGAGAGCCTCCGCATTTACCGTGATCTGTCCGTACTACTAGGTAATACACCGAAGTTCAGGCGGGGTGGCGAGCCTCCCACCAGCGGGAACGTACAGGTTCTTCAATTCCCGGCGGCTCCACAGAGAGCGCCCTCTGACCGGCAGGTCAGGGGGCGCTTTCGCGTTCGCGCTGCGGCTACTTCTCGCAGGCGATCCCGTCGCCGTCGCGGTCGAGCTTGCTGCTGTAGCCGGGCTGGCCCTTGAGGATCGGGGCCTTGCCGGCCTGGCGCACCTCGGTGCAGTTCTTGTAGACGGGATCGGCGTTGGACGCCGCGGCCGGGAGGGCGAGCGCGGCGACGGCGAGCGCCGCCGCGACGGCGCGGATGAGGGAAGTGGACATGCGAACTCCTGCAGACCGGGTGGGGGACGACGATCGCGGGACGGTCCCTCTCCCGCGATACCTGTCGGTGTACGCCTTTGCGGAGGCAACTCGATCGCCGGATATGAGTAATTAGTCGGGAAAGTGACCGTTGGTCACGATTCGCAAGGGCTCGACGATATGGAACAAGTTCTAGAAATCTTCCACGCACGGTTCGGGGCTCGGCTACCTTCTGTGATCATGAACCTGCGTTCCGTCTGGCGACGGGCGGCCGCCGCGGCCGCCGCCGCGGCGTTCCTGCTCGCGGCACCGTCGTACGCCGAGCCGTTGCCCGAGAACTTCAGCTTCTTCGGCGGCATACCGTCGGAGCTGACGAACCCGAACGGGTCCCTGCCCGGGACCGACGACTACTCCTGCAGGCCGACGGTGCGCCACCCCGACCCGGTCGTGCTGGTGCACGGCACCGGGGGCGGGGCGCAGACCAACTGGGGCGCCTACGCGCCGCTGCTCAAGAACAACGGCTACTGCGTGTTCTCCTTCACGTACGGCGCGCTGCCCGGCGCGCCGTGGCCGGCGAATCAGATCGGCGGCACCCGGCCGCTCGCCGTGAGCGCCCAGCAATTGAAGGCCGTGGTGGAACGAGTTCTGTCGGCGACGGGCGCGAAGAAGGTCGACCTCATCGGCCACTCGCAGGGAACGCTCATGCCGTCGTACTACCTCAAGCGGCTCGGCGGCGCCGACAAGGTGGGCAAGTACGTCTCGCTCGCGCCGCTGTGGCGGGGGACCGGCGGCGATCTCGGGCGGGCGGCGTCGGTGTTCGTCCACGGTCTCGGCGTCCGCGACCCGTACTTCCCGGTGTTCGAGTCCATCGGCGACATGCTGCCGGGCTCGCGCTTCCTCGACGACCTGTGGTCCGGCGGCTCGCCGTACGTGAAGGGCGTCGAGTACACGAACATCTCGACGCGCTACGACGAGCTCGTGCTGCCGTACACGAGTGGCCAGGTCCCGGGGCCGGCCGGGATCGGCGTGCGCAACATCGTCGTGCAGGACACGTGCGCGCAGGACTTCTCGGACCATCTCGCGATCGCGGGGTCGCGTCGGGCGGCGTACATGGTGCTCAACGCGCTCGACCCGCAGCACCCGCGGGCGGTGCCGTGCTACGTGGTCCCGCCGTTCTCCGGGGCCTGAACCGGGGAATGGCCCGGGCCGCACCCGGCGGCACCGTCGGCGGCCCGACCGCGTGACGGGGCCGGCCCGGCGGAGTAGGGCTCGCCGTGCGGGTCACCGCAGTGGTCCTCGGCACCCGCGTGATCGACCTGTAGTGTCGCGTGCTCGATGTCGTGCTCGTCGTGCAGCATGCTGCTGATGCTCGACCGGACGGCGTGGCAGTCCGCGCCGGGTGTCACGAGGACGTGCGCCGACATGGCCGGCTGTCCCGAGGTGATCTCCCAGATGTGCAGATCGTGGACCTCGACGACCGACGCGACCGCGGCCACGTCGCGGCCCACCTCCGCCGGGTCGACGCCCTCGGGTGCGGCCTCCAGGAAGATCCGGCCGGACGCCTTGACCAGGCCCCATCCCGCTTTGAGCATGAGTGCCGCGACCACGAGTGCGGCGATCGCGTCCGCTCGGCCCCAGTTCGTGGCCCAGATGACCGCACCCGCGATGGCGGTGGCGATGAACGCGTACAGGTCGTTGAGGATGTGCTGGTACGCGCCCTCGACGTTGAGGCTGCTGCGGTTCGCGCGCCGGATGCACCAGGTCGCGGCCAGGTTCACCGCGCACCCGGCAAGGGCGGTGAAGAACACCAGGGGCCCGTCGACATCGGGCGGGCTGATCAGTCGGGAGAGCCCCTCGTAGACGAAGAACGCCGCGAGCAGCAGCAGCGTGATCCCGTTGGCCTGCGCCGACAGGATCTCGACGCGTTTGAATCCCCACGTGTAGCCGCCGCGCGCGGGCTTCGCCGCGAGCCGGATCGCGACCAGCGCGAGCACGATCGCGGCGGCGTCCGTGAGCATGTGCGCCGCGTCGGTGATCAATGCGAGTGAACTCGCCAGGATGCCGATCGTCACCTCGAGGGCCATGAAGCCCACGAGCAGCGCGAGCGCGATGCTCAGCCAGCGCTTGTCGGCGTCGGCACTCACGCCGTGGTCGTGCCCGCCGTGTGCGTGCGCACTCATCTCAGCCCCGATCGTCGTCCGACTCGTCGCGTCGACCATACATTGCGATATGCGCATGTATCAACCGGGGCGGTGGCGATCAGTCGAGAACGGCCAGCGCATCGATCTCGACCAGCATCACCTCGTGCGGCAGGTCGACGAACACCGTGGTGCGGCAGGGCAGAGCGGTGCCCTCGGGGACGTTCTCGGCGATGAACGCGCCGTACACCTCGTTCATCGGGCCGAAGTCGTCGCGCGTGGTGAGGTACACGCGGAACATCAGCACGTCCGCGACCGACGCGCCGCCGGCCTCGAGGATGGCCTTCACGTTCTCGAGCGTGCGCCGCGTCTGCTCCTTGACATCGCCCTCGGCGATGTACTGGTTGGTGGCGGGGTCCATCGGGCCCTGGCCCGAGACCTGCAGCATGTTTCCGCGGCGCACGCCCTGGCTGAAGAAGTGCGCAGGAGCGGGGGCGTCGGTGGTCGAGACGGCCATCGAGGTCATGGTGATTTCCTTTGTTCTCGTGGGTGTTCCGGTGTTCCCCGGGTTCGCCGGGGAGGCTTCAGCGCGGGCGGTAGCCGCAGTCGGCGGAGATCGCCGCGCACGTCGTGCGCAGCGGCTCCAACAGGTCCAGCAACCGGTCGAAGGGCAGCACGACGTCCGGCACGGACACCGACACGGCGGCGACGACGGCCCCGGACGCGTCGCGCACGGGCGCTGCGATGCAGTTGATCGACGGCTCGTTCTCCTCGCGATCGGCGGCCCAGTCCTGCTCACGGACCGTCTCGATCTCGTGCAGGTAGACGCCGGGATCGACGATGGTGTTCGGGGTGCGCCACGCGAAGTCGATGCCCGCGACGAGCGGACGCAGCTCGGCATCGGGCAGCGCCGCGAGGATCACCTTGCCGACGGCGCTCGAGTTCAGGTTCGCCTCCATCCCGACCCGCGAGTACATCCGGATCAGGTCGCGCGACTCGAGCTTGTCGATGTAGACCACCGCGTCGCCCTCACGGGCGGCGAGGTGGGTGGTGCGGCCGTACTCACGGTTGAACGCCAGCAGGTGGGGCGCCGCGATCTCCCGGATGCCCCGCTGCTCGGACGCGCGCGCGGCGAGATCGAAGACGCGCGATCCGAGGTGGTAGCGGTGCGCCTCGTCGTGATACGCGAAGCGCGCGTCGGTGAGAGGGCGGAGCAGCCGGAGCACCGTGGTCTTGTGCACGCCCAGCTCTTCGGCCAGCTCGTCGAGAGTGGCGGGGCCCTCGCCGAGCAGGCGGAGGATCTCCAGCGCGCGGGTCAGGCTCTGGCTCATGCGGCTCCGCTCTCCCGCGGTGGCGGGAAGTCCGTGCCACCCACGCGGACTCCGCCGGGGCCGACGTGCGCATCCGCCCAGTCCTGCTCGTCGCACGCGAGCAGCGCGGCCATCGCTTCCGGAGGGAGTACGGCGAAGTCGGCGCGCACCGTCAGCGTGGCGGCTGCACCGGCGTGGCCCCGCCGCAGGCAGGTGCGCATGTCCTCGTCGTGCGCCAGGCCGTGCAGGAAGCCGGCGGCGAAGGAGTCGCCGGCACCCACCGGTTCGACGACCTCGACCGACAGCGCGGGAACCGAGACCTGCGAGCCGTCGCGCGCCACCGCGATCGCCCGCACGGCACCGTCTTTGACGATGACGGTGCGCGGCTCGGGGAGCAGTGCCCGGACCTCCGCCGGTTCGCCGGTCCCGAGCACCCGCTCGGCCTCGTCCGAGCCGACGAGCACCACGTCCGCGAAGCGGGCCAGCCGGATCACGAGGGACGGGTCCCCGCTGGGCCAGAGCTGTTCGCGCCAGTTGACGTCGAAGGTGACGGTGCCCGGCACGCCGGTGCGGTCGCGCAGGAGTACGAGGGTCAGTTCGGCACACGACGCGGACAGGGCCGGCGTGATGCCGCTGGTGTGCACGATGTGCGCCCGGGCCAGCGCTTCCGCGACCGCGGGGCGGGAGAGGTACGCACTGTCCATGCCCGCGGCGGCGCTGCCGGCGCGCCGGTACGTGCTCGCGGTCGTCGGTTCACCCGTCGCGTCGAGCCCCTCGGTCTTCGCGTACCGGCCGGTGAAGCCCGCGCGCTCCACTTCCACGCCGGCGACGTCGACGCCGTGCGCGCGGAGGTGCTCCACGATCCGCGCGCCCTCCGTGTCGCCGCCCACCCTGCTGATGAACGCGGTCCGCGTGCCGAGTACGGCGACGCCCGCGGCGACGTTCGCCTCCGCGCCGCCGGCGTGCATGGCGGGCTCGGGTGCGTCGAGCGCGGCGGCCGACACCAGTGCCAGCGGTTCGCCGAGGCAGGCGATCCAGGGTTCCGTCACCGTCTCGCGCCTTTCGGAAATCAGGTGGTTGTGCAGGGCCTTGGAGCGATGCTACCGTCTGTGACACATATCACGCAACGGCGATTGCGATATGTGCAACGTAGCAGATGAGGGAGTGAAATGGCCAACGGGATCGACGCGCGACCGCACGTGCTGAGTGTGGTCGACAAAGCGGTGCCCGCGTGGGCGAACGGCATGAACACCGCTGATTTCCTCGCGCGCGCGCCGCATCTGGCCGATCTCTCCACGCCCGTTCTCGTTCTGGACCGCGCGGCCATGGCCGGCAATGTCGCCGAGTTCGCCCGCTGGACCGCGGCGCACGGTTTCGACCTCGAGCCGCACGGCAAGACCACGATGGCCCCGGCCCTGTGGCAGGACCAGCTCGACGCGGGGTCCTCCGCCATCACCATCGCCAACCTGCCGCAGTTGCAGGTCGCGGTCGCCGCGGGGTTCCGGAACCTGCACGTGGCCAACGCCATCGCCGATCCGGCGGGCCTGCGCTGGCTGGGCGAGGCGCTGGACGCGGACCCGGCGCTCGAGGTCGTGCTCTGGGCCGACGGGGTCGGCACCGTCGACGCGCTCGAGCGAGGTCTGGCGGGCGCGACGCGGCAGCCGACCGTCCTCGTCGAGCTCGGCGGGCCGGGCGGCCGGACGGGCGCGCGGAGTGTCGATGAGGGGTTCGAGATCGGAAGGCGCATCGCAGCGTCGGACCGCCTCCGCCTCGGCGGCGTCACGGGGTACGAGGGCGCGTTCGCGCACGACACGAGCGCCGAGGCGCTCACCACGGTCGACGACTACCTCCGCGGGCTGCTCGAGTTGCATGCGCGGCTGCGTCCGCTCTACCCCGAGGGCCGGATCGTCGTGTCCGCCGGCGGCAGTGCGTATTTCGACCGGGTCGCCGCGATCCTCGGCGGCGTCGAGGACGCCCGCGTCGTCGTCCGATCGGGGGCGTACATCATCCACGACGACGGCTTCTACCGCGGCATCACGCCGTCGGGCCGTGAGGCGGACGCGCCGCGGCTGCGTTCGGCCATGCACGTGTGGGCACGGGTCATCTCCCGGCCCGAGCCCGGCCTCGCTCTGCTCGACGTGGGGCGCCGCGATGTCTCCTTCGACGAGGGTCTGCCCGAACCGCAGGTGGCGGCCGCGGGGCTCGGCGCCGAGACCCGCCCGATCGACGCGGTGATCACGGCCGTCAACGACCAGCACGCCTTCCTCCGGCTCGCAGCCGAGGACCCGCTGGTCGTGGGCGACGTGGTGCGGCTCGGCCTGAGCCACCCCTGCACCGTCTTCGACAAGTGGCGCGTCATCCCCGTCGTCGCCGACGACGGCCAGGACCCGCAGGTCGTCGACGTCATCTCCACGTACTTCTAGGGCGGGGCACGCATGCACGACATCCTGATCCGCGGCGCGGCCGTGGTCGACGGCACGGAGACGCCGCGCTACACCGCGGACGTCGCGATCGCCGAGGGCGTGATCGCCGCGATCGGCCGCGACCTCGGCGCGGCGCACCGCGTGATCGACGCCGGCGGCCTGGTGCTCAGCCCTGGCTTCATCGACATGCACGCCCATTCCGACCTGGAGGTTCTCCTCAACCCGGCGCACCCGTCGCGGATCACCCAGGGCGTCACCTGCGAGGTCATCGGACAGGACGGTCTGAGCTACGCACCCGTCTCCGACGAGACCCTCGCGGTGGTGCGTCGACAGATCGCCGGCTGGAACACCGACCCCGCGGACTTCGACTTCTCGTGGCGCACCGTCGGCGAGTACCTGGACCGGCTCGACGAGGCCGGCACCGCCACCAACCTCGCCTACCTGGTGCCGCACGGGCTGCTCCGCGCGCTGGCCCACGGTTTCGACGACGGCGTCGCCGCACCGGCCGAGGTGCAGCGGATGCAGGAGATCCTGGCGCAGGGGCTGCGCGAGGGTGCGGTCGGCCTCTCGACGGGCCTCACCTACACCCCGGCCATGTACGCCGACGACGCCGAGCTGGCCGCGCTCCTGCGCACCACGGGAGAACTCGGCGGCTACTTCTCGCCGCACCACCGCAGCTACGGCGCGGGCGCGATGGAGGCGTACGCCGAGATGATCGAGCTGTCGCGGCGCACCGGTTGCCCGCTGCACCTCGCGCACGCGACGCTCAACTTCGGCCCGAACAAGGGCCGTGCTCCGGAACTGCTCGCGCTGCTCGACGAGGCGGTCGCCGCGGGCGCGGACATCTCGCTCGACACCTACCCCTATCTGCCCGGTGCCACCACGTTGGCCGCGATCCTGCCCAGTTGGGCGGCGTCCGGCGGGGCCGATGCCACTCTCGAACGCCTCCGCGACCCCGAACCGCTCGCGCGGATCCGGGAACACCTCGAGCACACCGGTTCCGACGGCTGCCACGGCGTGATCGCCGAGTGGGAGACGATCGAGATCAGCGGTGTCGGCGGCGAGGCACTCTCGCACTACGTGGGCCGGACCATCGCGCAGATCGCCGCCGACGAGGCTCGCGACCCGTTCGAGGTCTGCGTCGGCATCCTCCTCGAGGACCGCCTGGCCACGGGGATCCTGCAGCACGTGGGCCACGAGGAGAACGTGCGCGCCATCATGGGGCATCCCACGCACACCGGCGGCAGCGACGGTCTGCTCGTCGGCGGCAAGCCGCACCCCCGCGCCTGGGGCACCTTCGCCCGGTACCTCGGGCACTACAGCCGTGACCTGGGGCTGATGAGCCTCGAGGAGTGCGTCGGCCACCTCACGGGCCGTCCCGCCCGTCGCCTGAAGCTGGTCCGACGGGGCCTCGTCCGCGAGGGCTACGCCGCCGACCTGGCGCTGTTCGACCCCGACGCGGTGATCGACCGCGCGACCTACGACGCCCCGCGCACGCCCGCCGCGGGTTTCACGCACGTCCTCGTGCGCGGTGTCCCCGCGCTCGACGACGGCGAGCCCACCGGCGCGCTCGCGGGCGGCGCGCTGCGACTGACAGACGAAGGGGTCCTGTGACCGTGTCCGAATCCACCGCCGGGGCGCCCGGCCTGCTCGCCGACCTCACCGCCGACCGGGCGCTCACCGTGGTGCGCGCGCCCGCGCTACCCGACGCCGCGGCCCTGTGTCGCGCCCTCGCCGAGGGCGGCATCCGCACCGTCGAGCTCACCTTCACCACACCCGGCGTGCTCGGCCACCTGGAGCGCGCGGCCACCGTCGAGGGGACGAACCTCGGAGTGGGCACCGTCCGCACCGCCGCACAGGCCCGCGACGCCGTGAACGCCGGCGCCCGGTTCCTCGTGACCCCCGACGTGAACGAGGAGGTCGCCGAGGCGGCCCGCGACCTCGGCACCCCGATCTTCCTCGGCGCCCTCACCCCGACCGAGGTGGCCCGCGCCGCGGCACTGGGCTCGGTCGCGGTGAAGATCTTCCCCGCCAAGGCCTTCGGCCCCGGCTACCTCAAGGACCTCCACGGCCCGTTCCCCGGCCTGCCGCTGCTGCCCTCGGGCGGCGTCAGTGAGGGCAACGCCCGCGAGTTCCTGGGCGCCGGCGCCGTCGCCGTCTGCGCCGGCACCTCCGTCGTGCCCCCCGACACCGTCGCCGCCGGCGACTGGGCCGACATCACCACCCGCGCCGCGCGCTTCGTCGCCGCGCTCTGACCCTTCCAGAACGGGAGAACCCACCCATGTCCTCGGCCATGCACTGGCTGCAGCACGAGACCGGGGGTCTACTGACCCTCGCCGCGGTATCGATCGTGGTCCTGCTGCTCCTCATCATCAAGGTCAAGCTCGAGCCGTTCATCGCGCTGATCATCGTCTCGGTGGGGCTCGCGCTGATCGCGGGCGTCTCCGTGGAGAAGCTCGTCGGGTCACCGCAGAAGGGGGCCGCGCAATCGATCCTGGAGACGGGCTTCGGCGGCATCCTCGGGCACATCGCACCCATCATCGGTCTCGGCACCGTTCTCGGAGCGATCCTCGAACGCTCCGGCGGTGCCGACGTGCTCACGAGTTGGCTGCTGAAGCTGTTCGGCCCCAAGGGTGCGCCGCTCGCGATGGGTGTCACGGGCCTGATCCTCGGCATCCCGGTGTTCTTCGACATCGGCATCTTCATCCTCGCGCCGCTCGTCTACGTGGCAGCCAAGCGCGGCGGCAAGTCGCTGGTGATGTACGCGCTGCCCATGCTCGCGGGCCTGTCGATGACGCACGCCTTCCTGCCGCCCCACCCCGGTCCGGTGGCGGCCGCGGGCCTGCTGCACACCTCGCTCGGCTGGATCATCGTCATGGGTCTCGTCTGCGGCATCCCCGCCTGGTTCGCCTCCGGTGTCGTGTGGGGCACCTGGATCGGCAAGCGCGTGATCGTCGACGTCCCGGAGGAGCTGGTACCCGAGGAGAAGCACGCCTCCGCGAACCCGCCCGGCCTGGGCCTGATCGCCTTCGTGATCCTGGTCCCGATGCTGCTGATCCTCGGCGCCACCTTCGGCAGCGTCACCCTGCAGCAGGGCTCGATGCCCTACTCGATCTTCGTCTTCCTGGGAACGCCGGCGATCGCACTCACGATCGCCGTCGTGCTGGCCTTCTACCTGCTCGGGATCCGGCGCGGCATCACGGCGGTGCAGCTCGCCGAGATGACCGGCAACGCCCTGCGGCCCATCGGCATGATCCTCCTCGTCGTCGGTGCGGGCGCGCTGTTCGGTGCCGTGCTCAAGGCGACCGGTGTGGGCACGGCCCTCACCCAGTCGATGAGCAACCTCGGCCTGCCGCTCATCGTGTCGGCCTACCTCGTCAGCTGCGCGCTGCGCATCGCGCAGGGCTCGGCGACGGTGGCGATCACCGCTACGGCCGGCATCATCGGCGAGACGGTGGCCGCGGGCAACTACTCGCAGGCGCAGATCGCCCTCATCGTCATCGCCATCTCGGCCGGCTCGATCATCCTCAGCCACGTCAACGACGGCGGCTTCTGGATCGTCGCGAAGTACTTCAACATGACTGTCAAGCAGACCCTCATGACGTGGTCCGTCCTCGAGACGGTCCTGTCCGTGGTCGGCTTCGCGATGGTGCTGATCGTCTGGGCGATCGTCTAGCGCCGGGGCGCCGCGGTGACGGGTACCGGCCGTCGCCGCGGTTCCCGCGCGCGGAGGCGCTCGCGCGGATACGTTTGAGCTCCGGCCCCGCGCGATCCGCGGCGCCGTCCCGGACAGATGAGGTGGACTGAAGATGGCTCATTCGCGTGCCGGCCTGCCGGCGCTCCCCGAAGACCTGATCGACGTCGAAGCCGTTCGCGCGGCGTACTATTCGATCGTTCCGGATCCGGGGAACCCCGACCAGCGCGTCGCCTTCGGCACCTCCGGGCACCGGGGCACCTCGCTGAACGGCAGCTTCAACGAGAACCACATCGCGGCCACCACGCAGGCCATCGCCGAGTACCGCGCGGCGCAGGGCGTGCGGGGCCCGCTGTACCTGGCCAAGGACACCCATCTGCTCTCGGTGCCCGCCTGGGAGACCGCCGTCGAGGTGCTCGCCGCCAACGGCGTCACCACCCTCATCGACCACGACGACCGCTACACGCCCACGCCGGCGCTGAGCCACGCGATCCTCACCTTCAACCGGTCCCATTCCGGTGTGGAGGCCGACGGGATCGTGGTCACCCCGTCGCACAACCCGCCCGCGGACGGCGGCTTCAAGTACAACCCGCCCAACGGTGGCCCCGCCGACACCGACGCGACCGGCGCGATCGCGGCCCGCGCCAACGAGATCCTCGAGGGCGGCCTGCGCGAAGTCCGGCGGATCCCGCTGGCGCAGGCGCTGGCGTCGGACTTCGTGCAGCGCTTCGACTTCCTGGACTCCTACGTCGGCGACCTGCCGTCGGTGCTGCACCTGGACAGGATCCGCGACGCGGGCGTGAGGATCGGCGCCGACCCGCTCGGCGGCGCCGCCGTCGGCTACTGGGGCGCGATCGGCGATCGCTACAACCTCGACCTGACGGTGGTGAACCCCACGGTCGACCCGCAGTTCGCGTTCATGACCCTGGACACCGACGGCAAGATCCGGATGGACTGCAGCTCCCCGAACGCGATGGCCTCGCTGATCGCGAACAAGGACCAGTACGACATCGCGACCGGGAACGACGCGGACTCGGACCGGCACGGGATCGTCACGCCGGACGGCGGGTTGATGAATCCGAACCATTACCTCGCGGTGGCCATCGACTACCTCTTCGCCTCCCGCAACGGCTGGCGCGACGACGCGGCCGTCGGCAAGACGCTCGTCAGCTCCTCGATGATCGACCGGGTCGTCGCCGAGCAGCAGCGCACGCTCCTCGAGGTCCCCGTCGGCTTCAAATGGTTCGTGCCCGGCCTGCTCGACGGCAGCGTCGGGTTCGGCGGCGAGGAGTCCGCGGGCGCCTCCTTCCTGCGGCACGACGGCTCCGTCTGGACCACCGACAAGGACGGCATCATCATGGCGCTGCTGGCCTCGGAGATCCTCGCGGTCACGGGCAAGAGTCCGTCGCAGCACTTCGCGGTGCTGGGGGAGGAGTACGGCGTGCCCGCCTACGCACGCACCGACGCTCCGGCCGGCCGCGAGCAGAAGGCGGTCCTGTCGAAGCTGTCGCCGGAGCAGGTGACCGCCGACGAGCTCGCGGGGGAGCCGATCACGGCGAAGCTGACCCGCGCCCCGGGCAACGGTGCGCCCATCGGTGGGCTCAAGGTGACCACGGAGAACGCGTGGTTCGCGGCCCGGCCGTCCGGTACCGAGGACGTGTACAAGATCTACGCGGAGTCCTTCAAGGGGCCGGAGCATCTCGCGCAGGTCCAGGCGGAGGCGAAGGCCCTCGTCGACGGGGTGCTCGGCGGATAGCCGTCTGACCTGGGAACTCGCCGACTGCAGCTATTGTGGTCGGCGTGAGCAAGCCTAAGAACGCCAAGTACGTTCCTGTGAAGCAGTCCAACACCATGACCTACGTGCTGGGCGGCATCGCCGTCCTGGTCGTGATCGTGGTGGTCATCGGCGGCGTGCTGCTGGTCAGCAAGAACTCGGACAAGCCCTCGGACCAGGTCGCGAGCAAGCTGAACGCCGCAACGCCGACCTTCGTCCTCGGCAAGGACGACGCCCCGACCAAGGTGACCTTCTTCGAGGACCCGTACTGCCCCGCGTGCGCCAGCCTGGAGAACCAGTACGGTGCCAAGATCACGGCGGCGATCGAGGCGGGAAAGGTGCAGGCGCGGTACTTCATGGTGAACTTCCTCGACCGCAACAGCCCGTCGGGTGACTACTCCGACCGCGCTGTGGGTGCGATGCTGGCCATCTCCCGGTCGTCCCTCCCCGACGATCAGAAGCAGAAGGCACTGATGGGCGCGCACACCGTGATGTACGCGCAGCAGCCCGAGGAGGGCAAGGGCGACAAGACCAACGCCGAGATGGCCACGATGTTCGCCGGGGGCGCGAAGAGTCTCGGCGTCGACCTGCCGGCCGACGTGACCGCGGCGATCACCGAGGGCAAGTACACCGCCGACGGCAAGTCGAGCGCGAGCGAGAACTTCTCCCTCATGACGTCCATCGGCAGCCAGGGCACGCCCACCGTTGTGCACGACGGGAAGATCGTCGACCTGAAGGGCGACGACCTCGCCAACCTGCTCAAGTGAGAAACAACCGCTGACCAGCCGATTTGGTGCACGCGAGCTGGCTCCTGTAATGTTCTCCGGGCGGGAAACCGCAGGTGAACAACGTAATACGGGGCTATGGCGCAGCTGGTAGCGCACCACACTGGCAGTGTGGGGGTCAGGGGTTCGAGTCCCCTTAGCTCCACAGGTTCGCAGAAGAGAGCCCCCTCCGAGATTCTCGGAGGGGGCTCCTTCGTGTCCGCCCACCTCCGACCCCGTCCGGATCCGCCTCGAGAAGGCGGATCCGGCACCGTCGTCGTGTAGTCCGAACGGATGAATCTCTTCCGGCGCTCGAGGTGGAGCCGCCGCTACCCGGCGGTGCTGACCTGCTTGAAGACTCAAGCGTTTTGCGACCTCACACAGCGCTTGCGATATCACTACACATGTTCAGTAACGCCCATGTGTTTCACTACGAAGAGCCAGGTGTCCGATGGTGCGAATAGTGAGGGGGCGTTGGTGGAGAACTCGCCGATGCTGACCGTGGTTGTCGATGCTCGAGTGTTGTCGTGAGATCGGCGTGCATCAGACTGTTCCTCCAGATCAGGCACATCGTGACGACCTGGTGGCGCGGCGGGCCCGACTATCAGCAGCGCATCGCCTACTTCGACAGTAGGGGACTGCTCCGCGGCTTCCAGCTCGTCGTCAGCGCCTGCGCGCTCGTCCTCGGTGGGCTCGCGGCGAACCTGCTCCTCGTCGATCAGGCCGACGCTCCGAGCTTCTACGTCGTCGTGCAGGTGATCGGCGCCGTGACCGGCCTCTTCTGGGCGATGCGGTGGCAGGTGCGGCCGGTTCCGTCCGAATCCGGTGCCATGGTCTTCGTGGTGACCTCCGACATCCTGATCGTCGCCGTCTCGGCGACCGACCTCGACGTGATGGCCGACGCCTTCGGGCTGTCGGCGCTCACCCTCGTCGCGATCTTCGTCGCGTTCGTGCTGTCGCCGGCGCAGTTCATGGCGAACGCCGGGATCTGCGCGGTCGCGATCGCGGTGTTCGCGGTGGGTTTGTATCAGTCGTACGGCTGGCCGGAGACCGCCCTGAAGGTGACACTGCTGGGGATCACCACGATCGCGGTGCCGGCCTCCGTGCAGATCGGCCTCGCCTTCCTCTCCCAGGACGCCACCGAGTCCGACACCGATCCGCTGACGCGGACCCTGAACCGTCGAGGGTTCCATCGCGCGACGGGAGTCAAGATCACCAATCGCGCGGCGGGCAGGCGGGAGGTGTCGGTCGCGTTGATGCTGGTGGACGTCAACGACTTCAAAGCCATCAACGACGTGCACGGACACGAGGCCGGCGACGCCGTCCTCACGCGCGTCGCCGACGTCCTCCGCGACGTGACTCAGGGCGGGCTCGTGGCACGGCTCGGTGGCGACGAGTTCGTGGTCCTCATGGCCGGTCGAGCTCGATCGCGCTATGTGCGGATCGCCAACCGGATCCACTGGTCCATCGAATCCGAAGCGGGTCTTGCCGGAGTGCCGGTCACCGCCAGTATCGGGGTGGCGATCGGCGACATCGCGGTCGCCGATGAGGAGGCCGCCGTCAGTCTGTTGCTGAACCGCGCGGATGAGGCGATGTACGAGGCGAAGCGGGGCGAGCAGCCCGTCGTGATCTCGACGGTGCTCGACTATCCGGCGCTGGGGGTGGTCCCGGTCGACGTCGAGCGCGTCGCTCCCGTCGTGGGGCGGACCGGCCGTCAGTGCCGGCGCCGGCGGACGCCGACCGAGGCGCGCGCGAGCTGACCCGTCCACGATCCGCGCGGTGTGGCGGAGGTGACGTCGCGTCCGGACGGCGGCGCGGCATCGTCGGCGGATGGCGAAGATCACCTGGTTGACCTGCTGTGATGACGGCGATGCCGCGTGCGTCAGACGTCAAGCGGATGCGGTCGTGATGAGAATCACCAGCGTGTGATTGGCGCGCCGCAAGCCCTCCAACTGGGTTGATAGGTATCGGTGATGACTGTCCCAGGACGAATCGACTTGTCCGATAAATTCATCCGACCTACTGTCGATCGCGAACCCACAGGTACCGAACGAAACGAGGACGCACGTGTCGCTGATCAACAAGCAGATCAAGCCCTTCACCGCCGAGGCATTCAAGAACGGCGACTTCGTCACCGTCTCCGACCAGGACATCGCGGGCAAGTGGGCCGTCTTCTACTTCTACCCGGCGGACTTCACCTTCGTGTGCCCGACCGAGCTCGGCGACCTCGCCGATCACTACGCGGAGCTGCAGGGCCTGGGCGTCGAGGTGTTCTCGGTCTCGACCGACACCCACTTCACCCACAAGGCGTGGCACGCCTCCTCGGACACCATCGCCAAGATCGAGTACGCGATGATCGGTGACCCGAGCCTGCAGATCAGCACCGACTTCGAGGTGCTCCGCGAGGGTCAGGGCCTGGCCGACCGCGGCACCTTCCTCGTCGATCCCGACGGTGTCGTCCAGTTCACCGAGGTCACCGCGGAGGGCATCGGTCGCAACGCCGCCGAGCTGGTCCGCAAGGTCAAGGCCGCGCAGTACGTGCGCTCGCACCCGGGCGAGGTCTGCCCCGCGAAGTGGGAAGAGGGCGCCGAGACCCTCGCTCCGTCGCTGGAGCTCGTCGGCAAGATCTAGTCGCCGAGGCCCGAACACCCACCGGGCTCTCGTCGTTCGGCACATCCGCGGGGCGGGGATCACCACCCGCTCCGCGGCCGTGCTGCCACCTCGCTCGCATCTCACAGGAACAAGAGGATCGGATCACCATGCTCGAAGCCGCACTCGCCACCCAACTCAAGGGCCTGCTCGCCAACGTCACGATGCCCGTCGAGCTCGTCTCGACGCCGGGCGACGGCCCCAAGTCGGCCGAGCTCGTGGAGCTCCTCGACGAGATCGCGGGCATGTCCGATCACATCCGGCACGACCGGACGGGCGACGACCCGCGGACCCCGTCGTTCCTGATCCGCCGCGCCGGCACCGACATCGCAGTGCAGTTCGCGGGAATCCCGCTGGGGCATGAGTTCTCGTCCCTCGTGCTGGCGCTGCTCCAGGTGGGCGGCCACCCGTCGAAGGAGGCGGCCGACCTGCTCGAGCAGGTGCGCGACCTCGAGGGGGAGTACCACTTCGAGACGTACTTCTCGCTGTCCTGCCAGAACTGCCCCGACGTCGTGCAGGCGTTGAACCTGATGTCCGTCCTCAATGCGCGGATCACCCACACCGCGATCGACGGTTCGCTGTTCCAGGACGAGGTCGACAGCCGCCGCGTGATGGCCGTCCCGACGGTGTTCGTCAACGGCGAGCTCTTCGACTCCGGCCGGATGAACCTCGAGCAGATCGTCGGCAAGCTCGACTCCGGCGCCGCCGAGCGCACCGCCGCGTCGTTGGGTGAGAAGGATCCGTTCGACGTGCTCGTCGTCGGCGGCGGTCCGTCCGGCGCGACCGCCGCGGTCTACGCCGCCCGCAAGGGGATTCGCACCGGCGTCGTCGCCGAGCGGTTCGGCGGCCAGGTCCTCGACACCATGGCGATCGAGAACTTCACCTCGGTCTCGTACACCGAGGGCCCGCGGTTCGCGGCTGAGTTGGAGAGCCAGGTCCGCCAGTACGACGTGGACATCATGAACACCCAGCGCGGCGCGACGCTGAGCCGCGACGAGGAGTCGGGGATGATCTCCGTCGGCCTGGCGAGCGGCGCCGAGCTGCGCTCGCGCACCGTCGTGATCTCGACGGGCGCCCGCTGGCGCTCGATGGACGTCCCCGGCGAGGCGGAGTACCGCAACAAGGGTGTCACCTACTGCCCGCATTGCGACGGTCCGCTGTTCAAGGGCAAGCGCGTCGCCGTCATCGGCGGCGGCAACTCGGGCGTCGAGGCCGCGATCGACCTCGCGGGCATCGTCTCCCACGTCACCCTCATCGAGTTCGACTCGGAGCTGCGGGCGGACCAGGTGCTGCAGCGCAAGCTGCGCAGCCTGCCCAACGTCGACGTTCTGGTCAGCTCGATGACCACCGAGGTCGTCGGCGACGGCGCCAAGGTGACCGGGCTGAACCACAAGAGCCGCACCACCGACGAGGCCCACTCGCTGGAGCTCGACGGCGTCTTCGTCCAGATCGGCCTGCTACCGAACACCGAGTGGCTCGAGGGAACGCTGGAGCTGAGCCCGCGCGGCGAGATCGTCGTCGACGGGGCCGGGCGCACCTCGCTCCCGGGCGTTTTCGCGGCCGGGGATTGCACGACGGTGCCGTTCAAGCAGATCGTCGTCGCCGCCGGGTCGGGCGCGACGGCGGCCCTCAGCGCGTTCGATCACATCATCCGTACGGACGTCCCGGCGGAGTCCGCCACCGTCGGCTGACTCCCTGATCATGACGAGGGGCCGGGCCGTGCGCTCGGCCCCTCGTTCGCTTCGGTGAAAGCCCGGACACGGGTGCCGTCGGCCAGCTAATTTCTGAGTTGGCAGACATTGGCTCCAACGATCCCTGGGACAGCCCGGCGGGTCGTCTAGCACGGACTTCACCGGCCGTGCCGTGGTCAGGCGGGAGTTGGCACGGATGCACACCGACATGATGGCGGTTTCGGGGATCATCGACTGGGAGAGCCTCACCGGGCAGTCGAAGTTCGTGATCGACATCGTGAGCATCCCGATCTTCAGCGCGATCGCCGGCCTGATCACCAACTGGACCGGCGTCATCATGCTGTTCTCGCCCAGCAACTTCACCGGGTTCTACGTGCCCGGCCTCGCGGCCCTGTTCCGGTTGCTGCCGCGGAAGGTCCAGATCCTGCCGATCTTCGCGCCGGGCGGGATCCTCGGCTTCCAGGGCTTCATCCCGTGTCGCGCGGAGAAGATGGCCAGCCTCCTCGTGGACATGTCGATCTCGCGGATCGGCAGCGTGGGCACGTTCTACCAGGAGCTCGAACCCGACAAGATGGCGGAGTTCATGGCCCGCGAGGCCAGGCCGCACGTCCGCCGCATCGCCGTCGACGCGATCGAGACGCAGTACAAGTGGCTGTGGGACACGATGCCGGCGCCCCTGCAGGACAACGTGATCGCGACCATCGACAAGCGCGTACCGCAGATCTCGCAGCGCGCGTTCCAGCGGGTGGGCGAGCACATCGACGAGCTGCTCGACGTCAAGCTGATGACCGTCAATCATCTGCGGCGCAACCCGGCGGTCCTCAGCGAGATCTTCCAGGGCATGGGCAAGCCGGAGCTGCGGTTCATGGTGAAGATCGGCGCCCTCGGGTTCTTCTTCGGCATCCCGCTGGCGCTGTACCTGTCCTGGGTGCACATGTCACATCCGCCCGTGCTCAGCGCGATCCCGTCGTGGCTGGTGGTGCTGTGCGGCGCCGCGATGATCGGCGTGATCGTGAACATCCTCGCGATCAAGATCGTCTTCGAGCCCGGCGATCCGCAGCCTCGGTACAAGTACCTGTGGAAGCAGGGGATCTTCCCGAAGCGTCAGCACGAGGCCGCGGCGCAGGTCGCGGACATGATGTCGGAGAAGGTTCTCACCGTCAGCAATTTCTCGCACGAGCTGTTGTTCGGCGCGAGCGGCGACAAGACGGCCGCGTATCTCGCCGAGGTCATCTCGGAGGAGCTCGACGCGATCTTCACGCCGGTCGCCACCACGGTGGGCCGCACCATGGGCATCGTCGACCTCGACCTGCTCGAGCGCAAGGTCAGCCAGGAGATCGTGGACCTGACGCCCGAGCTGTTCTACGACAAGGAGTTCAACGAGGAGAAGGCGAAGAAGATCGCCGCGTTCTCCACGAAGAAGTTCCGCGAGCTCAAGCCCTCCGAGTTCAGCGAGATGCTGTACGCGGCGATCGAGCAGGACGCCTGGCTGCTGTACGCGCACGGCGGGCTGCTCGGCGTCTTCGTCGGCGGCGCGCACATCTTCCTGTTCGGGGCCTGAGCGCGTCGGTTCCGCTCTCGGGCCCGACGGTGCCCCTCCGCCCGTCGGGTAGGGGCTCAGCCGGCGTCGGCGAGCTCCTGCGAGCGCGTCCCGTTCCCGGGGCCCGTCAGCTTCCTGCCGTGCGGTCCGCGCTTGCCGAGGTACTTGTCCCGGCGACCGTCGTCGGCCCATCCGCCGGCGTTGTACTCGTCGAGGTCGAACGCCATCCCGATGAACTGCGAACCGAACGCGGTGATCCGGATGCTCCGGAAGATCGTGTGCGCCTTCTTCACGCTCTCGATCGCGTGCACCGCGGCCGGCTGCACCTCGAGGAGCGCGTACCGGCGGTAGTCGTCCACGGGCTCGTCGGACATCTCCAGCAGTCCGAGCCGGTGCAGGTTCGCGAAGTAGCTCCGGTCCTGTTCCGGCCGTTCGCAACCGGACATCTCGGCGACCATCGACAGGTCGCCGAGGAGGAGTTCGGAGCCGATCATGAAGAGCGTCTTGGTGCGGACGTCGATGAGCGGCTGGGTGCCGGCCTTGCCCATGAATCGGAGGATGCGGGCCTCGTCGGGGAGCAACTGGTCGACGATGTGGCCGAAGGACGGGTGATGGTCCTCGAGTCCCTTGTTCGGACGTTGCGAGAGCCGGATGAGCGCGTTGCCCCGCTTGCGCAGGCCCGCTGGCGACGACCGCCGCGCCGATCCGAGGCCGCCGAGGAGGCCGCCGTCGACGAGCCCGGTGATGTCGCCCAGGCCGAGCGCTTCCGCGCCCTGCTGGAGTGGGGCGACCGCGGCGGTGGCCATCGTGGTGGCCGGCTCGAGGACGGGCTCGACGATCGGCAGCGCGGTGTCGCTCAGTTTGCCGACGGCGTCCGACAGCGTGGCCCCGGTGATCTGCTCGAGTGGTGCCGTGAGACCCTCGGCGAGGTGGCCGAAGAGGGGGATGCCCCCCAGACCGCCGCGTGGCCGGGGGGAGTCGCCGCGTGCGGCGTCGTCCTGCGACGGCGACCCGTCGGTCGGTGACTTCTTGTGCTTCTTACCCTTGTCCGACATCTGATTCCCGCCCGTCGATGGCCCGGCCCGTTCATGCTAGCCAGGCCGCCGCCCGCCCGGACGTTTTCCGCTGAGAACCTGCGGCGAAGGGATGGCTTCGCAGCGGTGCGAGGTTCATCGATCGACGGCCACGACAGGCGCAGTTGGGGCTGGTGCGAACTCCGCCGAACCGCCACGGGCACTGCCTTCGCACGCACACAATACGAGGCACTGCGCAACCCGGAGGTGTCCATGCAGTCCTGGTCAGAGATCGTCTCCGACTTCGGCCGGAACTGGCCGGTCTACGTCTCCATGCCGATCATCGCGGCTCTCATCGGCTACGGCACCAAGCTGGTCGCGATCAAGATGATGTTCCGGCCGCAGCGGTTCAAGGGCATCGGGAAGCTCGGCTGGCAGGGCATCATCCCGCGGCGTTCGCAGCAGATGGTCGACGTCCTCTGCGACACTCTCACGGGGCGCCTCATCTCCGCCCGCGAGATCGCCGAGAAGGTCGACGGTGCCGAGGTCGCGGCGCTGGTCGAGCGGCCGCTCCGCGCCGAAGTGGCGCGGATCGCGCGCGATGTACTGCCCGAGTACCAGCCCACGCTGTGGCATGTTCTGCCCCCGGTCGCGCAGGACCTCGTCATCGAACGGGTGCAGGACGCCGCACCCGACGTGGTCGTCCGCATCACCGAGGCGATCACCGACGACGTCGACGAGCTCTTCGACCTCAAGGCGATGGTCACGGAGGAGTTCCTCGCCGACCCGGACACGCTGGAATCGATGTTCCTCGACGTCGGGCGCCGCGAGTTCGCGTTCATCCGGCGCAGCGGCCTGGTGTTCGGCTTCTGCATCGGCCTCGTGCAGTTGCTGGTGTGGGCGCTGTTCCACAATCCGTACGTGATGCCCCTGTTCGGCCTCTTCACCGGCTGGTTCACAGACTGGGCGGCGCTGCGGCTGATCTTCAACCCGAAGGTGCCCACGAAGTACCTGGGCGTGATCACCTGGCAGGGACTGTTCCTCAAGCATCGCATCCCGGTCTCGCAGGAGTACGGCACTCTCATCGCCACGCGAGTCCTGACCTCCGACCGCCTGATGCGTGCGGTGTTCACCGGGAAGAACTCGCCGAAGGTGGTGCTGGTGGTCGCGGACGTGATCGAGGACGCGCTCCGCGACGGTCTCGGTGACCTGGAGCAGCTCGCCGGGATCGATGCGGCGGCGATGCCGGTCCTCAAGGACCTGGGCCTCGAGGCACTGCCGGGGCTCGGCGCGCTCGGTGGTGACGCGGACGAGCTCCCGGTCGGGGGACTGCTGGGACTGGTCTCGGGGGTGCTGAGCAGTCCGGTCCGCGGGGCCACGGGGTTCGGTCTCGACGTCGTGCACGTGCAGTCGATGTGCCAGGCCGCCGCGTCCGACATGGTCGCCGTGCTGCCGAAGGTGCTGACCGGTGCGGAGGACTACCTCACCCGCGCCATGGAGATCCAGCCGATCATGGCCGAGAAGATGGCGGCGATGACGCCGGAGGAGTTCGAGGGTGTGTTGCGGCCGGCGTTCCAGGCCGACGAGCGGACGCTGATCGTGGTCGGCGCGATCCTCGGCTTCCTGGTCGGCGAGCTGCAGGTCGTGCTGGTGGAGCATCTGACCCACTGATGAGATGTGAGCTGCATCACAACGCATTGCGTAATATTTACGCGCCGCGTAATTTCTTCATTACGCAAACGCGTAAGAAACGAACACAGCATGGAGGACATCATGGGCAACAGCACCACGTCGAAGAAGGCCGCCACCGAGCCGTCGATCAGCAAGTTCCTCTCCGGCGTCGTCGGCAACACCAAGGACCTCGTCGACAACCTCATCGAGAACGTCGAGAGCGCCGAGAAGAGCGCCCGTAAGGGTGTCAACAAGATCGCCAAGAAGGACATCAAGAACCTGCGCAAGCAGACGGAGAACCTGAACGACCAGGTCAAGAAGCTCTCCAAGGTCACCAAGGCCAAGTGACTCGGGAGCTCGATTCCCACGATCTTCGAGGATCACCCGGGGTACCCGCCGTGCGGGTCCCGGGTGATTCTGCGTTCGGGTCCCCGGCGGTAGGCTCGGGACCGGGCGACGCCCGACGAGGAGGGGTCATGAGCGACGACGAACCGTACCTGATCAAGCGGTA
The DNA here is from genome assembly GCF_001575205.1 of Tsukamurella pseudospumae. Classification (GTDB taxonomy): domain Bacteria; phylum Actinomycetota; class Actinomycetes; order Mycobacteriales; family Mycobacteriaceae; genus Tsukamurella; species Tsukamurella pseudospumae. The sequence continues at coordinate 179,238 of NZ_LSRE01000010.1, read as the reverse complement.
CTCGAATCGCAAGCTGTACGACTCGGTCCGGCGCAGGTTCACCACGCTCGACGAGATCGCGTCACTGCTCGACTCCGGCGTCCGCATCGTCGTGCGCGACCACGACGTCGGCACTGATCGCACCGATGAGGTGCTCGCGCAACTCCTGCGGCGCCAGGCGCAGAGTCGTCCTCGCGTCGCCGGATCCGGTGCGTCCAGCCTGCTCGCCGAGTTGCTCCGCGCGCCCGCCGGGGTCGCCCAGTCCGTCGTCGACGGGCTGTCGGCGCAGTCCCAGGAGTCCGACGGTGCGCCCGCCCCCGGTCCGGAGCCCGACGGCGCGGAGGCGCCGGTGAAGAAGTCCGAACCGAAGAAGTCCAAGGTCGGCCGAAAGTCGAAGTCGAAGTCCGCCACGGCGAAAGCCGATGCGGGGGAGGGCGACGACGACCAGCGCGACGAGGAGATCCGCGAGCTCCGGGAGCAGGTGAGCGCGCTGACCGAGGCGGTCACGCTCCTGCTCAAGGAGAAGACCGACCGCGCGGAGTAGTCCCGTGGCGTCGATGGATGTCGGACCTCGTTCGGGCACCGCGCCGTTCGCGCTGTCCGTGCTGGACAACGCGCACACCGCCGTGGGGAGCGCGGTCGGCGACGTGTATCGCGAGGTGATCGCGTTGGCGCGCCTGGCGGATCGGCTCGGCTACCACCGGTTCTGGATGTCCGAGCACCACGCGATGCCGGCCGCTGCCACCCCGTCGCCGCAGTTGATGCTCGCGCGACTGACCGCGGAGACGGAGCGGATCCGGCTCGGGGCGGGCGGCGTGATGCTGCCCAATCATGCTCCTCTGGTGGTCGCCGAGCAGTTCGCGATGCTCGACGCGCTGGCCCCGGGCCGCATCGATCTGGGTCTCGGCCGCGCGCCCGGCACCGACGCGCCGACCGCCGCGGCGCTGCGCCGGCACCCTGCCGGCAACGACGAGTTCCCGCAACTGACAGTGCATTTGCTCGCGTTCCTCGCCGATCGCTTCCCGCCCGGGCATCCGTATCACGAGGTCCACGCCGTGCCCGGCCCGTGGCAGGCCGCGCAGAACCGTGTGCCCCCGCCCGCGACGGCGCCGCAGGTGTGGATCCTCGGCACGTCACCGTCCTCGGCGCAGCTCGCAGGCAGGCTCGGGCGCCCGTACGCCTTCGCACTGCAGTTCGGTGGCGCCGACCCTGCGGAGGCGTTCGAGGTCTACCGCAACGAGTTCCGGCCGTCCGCCGCCCTCGCCGCTCCTCACGCTCTCGCGAGCGTCCCCGTGGTGGTCGACGACGATCCGGCTGCGGCTCGGCGGCAGGTCGACAGTGCCGCCCTGGCGATGCTGCGGATGATCCAACGCGCCCCGTACACGCTCCTCCCGCCCGACGAGATCGCAGCGCACGACGCCACTCCCGAGGAGCGGCGGGTGCTCGACGGCTACGCCGACCGCTTCTGGGGCGGCACCGCCGCCGACATCGGCGCCCGACTGGAGCGGATGCACGCGCGGACCGGCGTCGACGAGATCATGCTGGTCCCGATGGGACCCTCCCGCGCCGGGCACCGGCGGACCGTCGAACTCGTGGCGCGGCACTACGCGCTGGAGCCGCCGGTGGCGTAGTCGCGGCCGCGGCGGGCGAGCGCGAACATCCCCGTGGCGACGGCGAGCCAGGCGGTCGGGGCGATCCAGGCGTCGGCGTGGGCGATGGGGGCCATCCACGACAGGTCCGCGGCACCGCTGAGGCGCAGCGTGGCCTGCCCGTACATGCCGATCGGGAACACGATCGACCACAGCGCGAGACGTACGAAGCCCGCCTCGGGGGTGCGGCGCCACTGCCAGACCGTCAGCGCGACCAGCAGTGGCACGAGCCAGGTCGCGAACGCCCAGAGGCACACGCATACGGCGTTCACGAACTCGGGAGCGAGGATTCGCTCCCCCTCGGGGAGCACGGCCAGTTCCGCCCCGGCGAGGACGGAGATCGCGGCCGAACCGAAGAACACCCAATAGGGCGCGACCTCGTCGCCCGGCCGCAACGGAGAGAGCATCATCCGCGCCGCCACCAGCGCTGCGACCAGGATCAGCTGCGCCATCCCGAGGCCCCACCACAACGTCGCGACGACGCCGAAGCCGTGACCGGGCAGCAGCAGCGCCAGTAGCCCCGCCACCACCGCCACGGATTGCGTGGACACGCCCCACAGGAACCACGTCCCGTCGGAGCCGCGCAGCCGGTCGCCGTCCTCCGCTGCCGCGGTGTTGTCCAGGACCCGTTGCGCCGGAACGAGATACCCCAGCGTCAGCCAGGTGGCCAGCGCGACCGCGCCGACCGCGAGTGCGGCCCCCGTCGCGCCGCGCAGTGCGAGGTATCCCGCGAGCACGGACGTCCCCGCGGGCACCGTCATCGCCGTGAAGCCCGCGGCCGCGATCTCGGCCTTGATCGCCGCGACGCCGCGAATGCGGGCGAACCCGATCGCGGCGAGAGTGACGTAGGCGAGTGCGGCGACGACGAACAGCGCGTCGCCGGGCACCGTCGCGCCCGCGGAGTGCACCAACGTCCCGACGATCCCGGTGGCCATCACGAACGCGAACCGTCCGAGTGCATGCCCGGGAGGCGGGGCGATCAGGCGGTGCAGCGCGAGGGAGAACACCCTCATGATTGTGGCCCACGCGATCCGGCGATCGGTGGCAGGATCGAAAGATGACCGACGACGCCATTCACACCCGGATCGATTCGCTCATCGCCGAGGAGCACGACCTGCGCACGCGGCTCGAGGCCGGCGAGATCACCGAGAGCGAGGAGCACGCGCGCCTACAGGTGCTCGAGACCCAGCTCGATCAGGCCTGGGACCTCCTGCGGCAGCGCCGGGCGCGGCGCGAGTTCGGCGAGAATCCGGACGGCGCGCAGGCCCGGTCGGTGAACACCGTGGAGAACTACCGCAACTGACGGATCCCGGGCGATGTCGGCGCGGCTTCCCGCTTGGGGGAGCTACCGCAGGCAGACCCGCCAGCCGTCCTCCTTGACGTACTCGAACGTGCCGGTCTTCTTCTGCTGCGGCTTGCCGGCGAAGGTCGCGGTCATGGTGACCTGCGCGGTGGCCTTGTCGCCGTCCACTTTCACATCGGCGATGCCGTCGAGGGTGACCGACTGCGGGTTGCCCTCGTCGTTCATCGTCGAGATCTCCTGATCGATCATCTCCTTGCACGAGGTGGCGCGCAGTTTGTCGGCGTCCTTGCCGCTCTGCCCCTGCACGTAGGTGGTGGTGACCTGCTTGATCTGTTCCTCCGGGCTGGTCTGCGGAGCGTCGCTCTTGGCGTCGCCGCAGGCGGCGAGGGTGATCGCGGTGAAGGCGGCGAGGCCGACGGCGGTGCAGGCGCGCAGGGGTGTCCGATTCATGCGAGAGACTGTAACCCGGGCCGTGTCCGCGTGCGGTGCCGCCGCCGGCGGCGTTCTCAGGGCAACGGTGTCAGCATCCGGTGCCGTTCGCGCAGTGCGACCGCCACCGGATCGTCGCGCTGTCGTGGGTTGAATCCGGGGCGCGGGCGGGCGTCCAGGTCGCGCACCGCCGGGACGACGCCGCAGTGCGAGCACAGACCCGACTCCTCGATGTCGGTGCCGCACGTCACGTGCGCGAACGCCCGGCCCGGGAAGTCCGCCTCCAGGTGGCGTTCGGCCCACCGGATCAGGCTGTAGACGGTGGGCCACAGGTCCTCTCCTGCGGCGGTCAGCTCGTATTCGACGGTGCGCCCCTCCCGCCTTCGAGCGAGGACGCCGGCGCTGACCAGTGTCTCCAGACGATCGGTGAGCACGGCGCGGGAGACGTCCAGGTGTGCCAGCAGGTCGGTGAAGTGCTGCACGCCGAAGAAGAGGTCGCGCAGAATCAGTAGCGTCCACCGCTCGCCCACGACCTCGAGGGCGCGTGCGAGGTAGCAGCCCTGCGCGTCGTACCCGGTTCCCAGAGCCATGGCCTCATCGTACGCGAGTCCAGTCTTGTGAACAGACTCGAATTACGCCATGATAAGTCTCATGAACAGACTGGAATCGTCGTTCGGTCGGGTGCTGGCGACCGTCGCCGCCAGCACCCTCGTGGCGATGCTCGCCTATTCGGGGCCGCTGGGGAACGCGGTCACGCTGAACACGGCGCTCCGCGCCGGTCCGGCGAGCGCCACCTGGATCCTCGCGTCGATGAGCGTCGGGCTCGCTGCGGCGCTGGTCACGGCGGGAGTGGTCGCCGACCGGATCGGTCACCGCCGGGTCTTCCTCGCCGGTGCGGCCGTCTTCGTCGCCGCGAACCTGGCGTGCGCGGTGATCGCGACCGCGCCGCTGTTCGTCGCCGCTCGCATCGTGGCGGGAATCGGCGCCGCGGGCATGATCGCGACGGGGCTCGGCCTGGTCGCCGCGGTCAGCGAACACGACGGCCACCGCGCCCGCACCGCCGTCTGGTGGAGCTCGTCGATGGGCGCGGGCATCGCCCTCGGTCCGATCCTCACCGGTGCACTCGATCTCGTGGAGGCCTGGCGTGTGTTCTACCTCGTCCTCGCGGCTGCCGGTGCGGCGCTGTGGGTCTCGGCGCGGCGGATCCCGGCGCAGCCGCCGCACAACCCCGATCGCGCGCAGAGCGTTCTCGGCTTCGTGCTGCTCACGGCAGCCCTGAGTGCTGCGGTCGCAGCGCTCGTCGAGGTCCGCGCGCGGGATGCCGGCCTGGCTATCGCCCTCGCCGTCGCCGCGGTCGTCCTCACTGCTGCGCTCGTCGCGAGCCAGCGGTACGGTTCCGCGCGCCTGGTCGACTCGGTGCTCTTCCGGCGCCGGCGCTTCCTCTCGGCGACCGTCGCCGGTCTGGGCACGGGCATCGGCATCATCTCCGCGATGTCGTACTCCGGCACCTTCGTGGTGCACGGTCTGGGGCTGAGCACCCTGCAGGCGGGCGGCCTGCTCGCGGTGTGGGCCGGCACGAGCGCCGTGGCCGCCCTCGGCTTCTCGCGCCTCGCCGGCGTGGTCTCGGGCCGTGTGCACCTGGTCGGTGGACTGGCCGGGGTCGCGCTGGGCCTGCTCCTCATGTCGGGTATGTCCGACGGCGCCCCGCCCGCGCGCTTGATCCCCGGGTTCGTGGTCGCGGGCATCGCATCCGGACTGCTGAACACGGGCCTCGCCCGCGAGGCGATCGCCAGCGTCCCGGCGGGCGACGCCGCGATGGGCAGCGGCGTCAACAACACCGCCCGCTACGTCGGCTCGGCGCTGGGCATCACGATCGCCGGCGTGCTCGCCGCAGGGGCACCCGACGCGATCGCCGGTTGGAACCGCATCGCGCTCGCCGCCGCGGTGGCCTCGCTCGTGTGCGCCGCCGGAGCCGGCCTGCTCACGCTTCGGGCAGGTGCTCCCGCAATCGGTCCAGGAACGCCGACTGCGCCTTCACCAGCTTCGTCGCAGCCTCGTCGAGGCTGAACCAGCCCGCACGGTCGATCTCCGGGAAGGTCCGCATCCGGCCGGAGCCGCGCGGCCATTCCAGCTCGAACGCGTTCGAGGTGATCGCGGCGGCGTCGAAGTCGCCCTCCCGCGCGAACACCGTCACCGTCTTGCCGCCGGACTGCCGGACCGAGCCCAGCGGCACCGTCGGCCCCGCCGGCGCCGGCGAGCCCAGCTCCTCGGCGAACTCGCGCTCCGCCGCCGCGAGGGGCTCCTCCGCGGTGTAGAGGCCCTTGGGGATCGACCATCCGTGCGCGTCCTTGCGTGCCCAGAACGGGCCGCCCATGTGCCCGATGAGCACCTCGACGGCGCCGCCGTCGCGGCGGTACAGCAGCAGTCCGGCGCTGGTCGTGGTCATAGCGGCAGCCTAGATCACACAACTGGTCCAACCAGTTGACCAGAGAGGGGTCGCGGTGCCATGCTGCTCCGCATGGACGTCACCCCCATCGCCAGGACCGCGGTCTCGGACGAGGTGCTCGCGCGACTCGTCGACGAGATCCTGTCCGGCCGGCTCGCCCCGGGCGACGCGCTCCCGGGGGAGCGCGACCTCGCCGAGCGGCTCGGCGTGAACCGGCACGCCGTGCGCGAGGCGCTCAAGGGCGTGCGCCAGGCGGGGCTGGTCCAGATCGCGCAGGGCGGCAAGACCCGCGTGCTGGATTGGCGGGAGAGTGCCGGGCTCGACGTGCTCAGTGCCGTCGCCGCCGCCGGCGTCGTGCCGCCTCTGCGCGTGCTGCGTGATGTCACCGAGATGCGTCGCGCGATCGCCGCCGACGCGGCGCGGCTGTGCGCGGACCGCGCGAGCGCGGCGCACCGGGCCGTGATCGTCGAACTCGCGCAGGGCTATCCGGACGGCGGGTACGCCGCGGACGCCGCCTTCTGGATCGCCGTCATCGATGGCTCCGGCAACCTCGCGTACCGGCTCGCGCTCAACACGCTGCTCGCGGGCATGCGGGGCGTGGGGGAGCGGACCTTCGGCGCCCTCGGGCTCGACGGTGAGCTGCTGGACCGCCAGGCGCACCTGGATCTCGCCGCGAGCATCGCCGACGGCGATGCCGACGCGGCTTATGTCAAGACCTCAGAACTGTTGGCGGGCATAGTCTCCGCCCTCGACGCCGCTGCGGCGAGCTCCTAGAAAGACACAGGTACCACCGTGTTCGACCTCATCCGCGCCGCCATCCCGGTGTTCGTGCTCTGCCTCGTGCTCGAGTACCTCTCGTTCCGGTTCCTGCCGGACGACGACGAACTCGGGTACGACCTGCGGGACTCGCGCACCAGCCTGACGATGGGCATCGGGAACGTGGTCATCAACCTGGGCTGGAAGCTGGTGGTGCTCGCTGCGCTGGCCGGCGCGTACCTCCTGGCGCCGGTGCACCTCCCGGCCATGAATCCGCTGACCTGGGTGCTGTTGTTCCTGGCCGACGACCTGGCCTACTACTGGTACCACCGCACCCATCACACGGTGCGGGTGCTCTGGGCCAGCCACGTCGTGCACCATTCGAGCCGCTTCTACAACCTGTCCACGGCGCTGCGCCAGACTTGGACGCCGTTCACCGCACTGCCCTACTGGATCCCGCTGGCGCTCATCGGCATTCCGCCGTGGATGATCCTGTTGCAGCAATCGGTGAGCCTGCTCTACCAGTTCTTCATCCACACCGAACGGGTCGGGAAGCTGTGGCGCCCGATCGAATTCGTGATGAACACCCCGTCGCACCACCGCGTGCACCACGGCTCGAACGCGGCGTACCTCGACCGCAACTACGGTGGAATCCTCATCGTGTGGGACCGGCTGCTGAAGACCTTCGAGCCGGAGGGGGAGCGGGTGCGCTTCGGTCTGACGAAGAACATCGACACCCACAACCCGCTGCGGGTCGCGACGCACGAGTACACGTCCATCTGGCGGGACCTGCGCGCGGCGAGCTCCTGGCGCGAGCGGTGGGGCTACGTGGCGAAGGGGCCCGGCTGGTCGCCCTCGCCCTCGCCCGCGCGCGTCGCCGCCTCCGACTGACGCCGCGTGAGGCCCGCGTTGACGAGGCCCGCGCTCAGCACGATGAGGGTCGCGACGAGCGGCATGCACTGCGCCACTCCGGTGCCGAACCGTTCCGCGAGTTCGCCGTTCACCGCGGAGGCCAGTGACTGACCGAGGATGATCGCGGACCCGAGGATCGTCATCACGGTGGCGGACCGGCCGCGGGGGCTCCGGGCGGCACCCAGGCTGAACTCGGTGACCAGTGTGGGGCCCACGCCGATCCCGGCGACGGCGAGCCCCGCGACGAGCCAGGGCAGAGACGGAGCGGCCGCGATGAGCGACGCGCCGGCGACCATGGCGAGGGAGAAGGTGATCCACCGCCGACCGAGGGTGAACGCGTCGGGCAGGAGTGCGGATCCGAGTGCGAGGGCGGCCGATCCGACGCCCATCACCCCGTAGAACAGGCCGGCCGCCTCGGCGTTGCCGGCGTCCCGCATGAACGCGGTGAGACCGGTCAGGGTGAAGCCGAAGAACAGCCCCACGCCGAACACTCCCGCTACGACGGTGACCAGGGCGGGGTCGCGCAGCTCGCGGGCCGGGGCCTGTTCGACGGTGCCGGCGGCGTGCTGGTCGGTCGCGCGGCCGGTGGGGTGGAGGGCGAACGCGCCCACGAACAGGATCGTCAGTGCCGCTGCGCCGATCATCGGCGCGGCCGGCGACATCGTGGTGGCGAGCATTCCCACGATGACGGGGCCGAAGACGAAGATCACCTCGTCGGCGGCGGATTCGTACGCCATCATCGAGAGGAGGGTGCGCCCGCGGCGACCTTCGGGCAGTTTCGTGGTGATCATGGTGACCACCCGGCTCCGCGACATCGGGCCGACCTGGGGCGCACTGGCGCCGACGAGCGCGGCGGAGGCGAGCACCGCCCAGCCCGGCAGCGGACTGAATACGACCCACGCCATGAGGAGCAGCGCGAGGCTGTTGACGATCCCCGCCGCGAGGACCGCGCGGCGTTGCCCGAACCGGTCCGCCGCCGCACCCACGAGCGGTCCGACTGCGGCGGAACCGATGCCGACCATCGCCGAGCTCAGTCCGCCGAATGCCAGCGAGTCCCGGCCCGTGACGACGAGGGTGAGCACGCCGACCACCATCATCGCGAAGGGCAGCCGGGCCACCAGCGCGATCGGGAAGTAGGTGGGGCCCGCGATCGACAGCATCGACGGATCCTTCGATCCGGCTGTCTGGGGGGAGGATTCGTGGGACATGGTGGCGGTCACCGAAGGGGCCCTTCCGCGGCGCCCGGCCGCATCGCTCGACGTGCCGCCTTGGGTGCCCGCAGGCCGTGCCAGGTAGATACACGGGTTCTCGCTGCGGCGTCGGCCGCAGCCGAAACATCCTATCAATTCTCGGGCCATCGCGCCGATCACGACGAACCGGACACGTTGTTGAAACTAATGAAACCGCTGGTCGGGAGGTGTTTTGCCCGATTGGTCACAGTGGATAAGTAAGGCTACTCTCACTCGACTATGACGAGCCTTACCTTGCATCTCGCGGCGGCCGCTCCGGCCGCCCCTCCGCTCTGGCGCATCCTGACGGAGGTCGGGTACTTCGCCGGCCTCGCCCTCGCCAGCGGATTCTTCCTCGCGCTCGCGTTCCTGGTGCCGGCGTACGCCCGCGGTGGGGGAGCCGAACGCAGCGTCCGCTCGCTGGCGGTGCCGATCGCCGTCGTCGTCGCCGTGGCGGGGTACCTGCAGTACGCGGCCCGGATCGCGCGGACCACGCTCGGTTACTCGTTCAGTGAGTCGCTCTCGCCCGCGCGTTTCGGCGCGTACCTGGCGCTGCCCAGGGAGAAGGGCGCCTGGATCTCGTCCGCGGTGATGTCCACGATCCAGTTGGCGGCGTTCCTCGTCGTGGCGCTCCTGATCGCCGCCACGATTCGGATGAGCGGCGGCGTGCTCGCGATCGCGTCGCGAATCGGCCTCGTGCTCACGGTGGTCACCGCGATGCTGCCGAGCGCCACCACGGCGATCTCCTCGCTCGACGCCGGCGCGAAGACGGTGCTCACGGCAACCCACATCCTCGCGTGCATCGTCTGGCTCGGCGGTGTGTTCGTCCTGGGCGCGGCGGGCCTGCTCGCCCGGAGCACCGGCCTCGACGGTGCCGGCGCCTTCGAGCGGATGTGGGCCCGGTTCAGCGTCTGGGCGATGGGTGCGGTGGTCGCGATCGCCACGAGCGGCCTGTGGCTCGCGTGGGTGCACGTGGGGTCCTTCGCTCAGTTCGTCACGACCCCGTACGGGCGCTACCTGCTGATCAAGCTGGTACTGGTGGCGACGATGATCGGCGCCGGCGTCTACAACGTGCGCGTCCTCATTCCCGCGATCGCGCGGGCCCGGCTCGCGGGGGAGGACGACACCGTCGTCCGGCTCGCCCTGTACCATTTCCCCAAGGTCGTCGCCGCCGAGGCGGTCGCGGGCGTCGGCGTGCTGCTCATCGTGCCCTTCCTGTCCGGGTCCGCGCGCAAGCAGGCCGACGGTGCCGCGGCCGGCCCGTTCGACTGGGAGACCTTCGGCATCGGGGCGCTCCTGGTGGCGCTGCTCGTCGGCGCCTGTGTCGCCGCGGTCCGGGTGGGCGCGCCCCGCGCCGCGGCCGTGTCCTAGCCGGCCGGGACCCGGATCACCTCGAGCGGCACCGTGCTCGTGTGCACGAATCCCATGGCGTCGTACAGCTTCTGCGCGGGGTTGTCGTCCGACGTGTGCAGGAAGGGCGTCTCGCCGCGGTCCCGCACGCCCTGCCCGACGGCGCGGATGAGGCGGGAGGCGAGTCCGCGGCCGCGAGCCTCCGGAGCGGTGCACACCGCGCTGATCTCGGTCCACCCCGCGGGGTGCATGCGCTCGCCCGCCATCGCGACGAGGGCACCGTCGGCGTCCCGGATCCCGAGGTACGTGCCCAGGTCGACGGTGTGCGGAAGGAAGGGGCCGGGCTTGGTCCGCTCGACGAGCGCCGTCATCTCCGGGACGTCTGCGGCGGTGAGGCGCACCGCCTCCGGTTCGGTGTCCGTCTCGACGGCGCTGCCGTCGTACTGGACCAGGCCGATCCGTTCGATCACCGTCCAGCCCGCGGGGAGCGGCGTCGCACGGTCGCGCAGCAGCACCGTCCCGTTGTGCTCGGCGAGAGCGGCGATGTCGGCGTAGTCCTCGGGGGTGAGCTCGCGCGGATGCCCGAAGAACACCGAGACGTCGGGGCGGTACCGTTGGATCCGGCCCGAGCTCACCCGGAACCGCGCGTGCGGGCCCGACAGTGCGGCGTTGACGGGGTCGGCGAGAACGTTGCGCTCGGTCACGACCCGATCATCGCAGACCCGCGGCGGTCAGAGCGCGGCGGCGGTCTCCGCGAGGCGCGGCAGCACCACATCGCGCCAGCCGGGACCCATCCGTTCGAACGCGGCCGCCATCCGCTTGTCGTCGAGGTCGAATCCGCTGTGCTCGAGGAGGACGCGGGTGCCGCGCCCCTCGGCGCGCAGCTCCCACGCGAGTGTCCACTCCGTAGTGAACGTGTAGACGAACCGCTCCGGCGGCACGGATTCGACGACGCGGCAGGGCTGCGCCCCGAATCCCGGCATGTCCAGGGTGAACTCGTGGCCCACCTCCGCGGCGATGTCGCCCTCGGCCCACCACCGGCGCACCAGCTCCGGTTCGGTGAGCGCGCGCCACACGGCGGCGGGCGGGGCGGCGACGAACTGATCCAGTGCGATGGTGGCCATTCACAACTCCTCTGCGACCTCGGCGAGCGCGGACAGCCGTGCGCGCCAGAACTTCTCGAACGGGTGCAACCAGTCGCCGAGGTCCGCCAGGGGGTCGGCCGTGAGCCGGTAGATGCGGCGCCGGCCCGACGGTGCATCCGCCACCAGCCCGGCGTCGCGCAGCACCTTGAGGTGCTCCGCGATCGCCGGCCGGCTCAGCGTGAACCGCTCGCTCAGTTCGCCCGCGGCGAGCGGTCCTGTGCGCAGGATCTGAAGCAGTTCGCGGCGAACGGGATTGGCGAGCGCCAGGAACACCCGGTCGGTGTTCTCGGTCTCGGTGGTCACGCGGGCCAGAATATGTCGGGAGTTCCCGACATGTCAACTTTCTCCGACGCTTCCGTCGGGAGATCCCACAGGTGTCCTCCAATGAGGGGATTCCTCGCCGTTCCTCTCACTCCGCCCCCTACGATGGGCGGCTATGGACCTCAAGGGCATCGTCACCACACCGCTGCGCGTCGTGTTCTCGACCGCGGACGCCGCGATGTCGGCGATCGAGGGCGGCGTCGCCGTCACCCGGTTCGCCGTGCAGAACGTCGACTCGGAGGTGAGCAACGCTCTGCACGTGGAGGCGGGGATGTCCTCGGCCACGCCGATGCAGCTCCTGCAGCGCCTCGCCTCGCTGCTCGAGCCCGACCGCCCCGTCGGGATCATCCTGTCCCGCGGCGGCCCGCTGGACCGCGTGCTCAAGCAGGGCGGCGTCGTCGATCGACTGACCGAGCCCGGCGGCATGCTGGAGAAGCTCACCGAGTCGGGCGGCCTCCTCGACCAGGTGACCAAGGACGACAGCCCGATCACTCGCCTCACCTCCGAGGGCGGCCCGCTGGATCGGCTCACGCGCCCGGGTGGCGTTGTCGACCAGATCACGGAGTCGGAGGGCGTCCTCGAGCGGCTCACCTCCGAGGGCGGCGTCATCGACAAGCTCACCGCGCCCGACGGCGTGCTCGAGAAGCTCATGACCAAGGACGGTGTGCTGGACAAGCTCACCGAGAAGGGCGGAGTGCTCGACAAGCTCGCCGCCAAGGACGGTGTCCTCGACAAGCTGACCGGCCAGGACGGCCTCATCGACAAGCTCACGGAGCCCGGCGGCATCATCGACCGCGCGATCGCCGACGGCGGCATCGTCGACCAGCTGCTCGGCCAGGAGGGCGCCCTCGAGCGCGCCATCGCCCCCGGCGGCACCCTCGACGCGGTCTCCCAGCTCCCCGACGTGGTGGCCGAGCTCAACGAGGCGGTCGCCCTGATGACCGCCGCCGTCAACCCCATGAGCGACCTGGTCAATCGCCTTCCCAAGCGCATCCTCAAGGGTCGCGAGGGCCGGGAGCCGCGCCGCGGCTCGTCCCCCTACGACGGTGCCGGTCCCGCCGGGGCGAACGGCGCACCGTCGGACGGTCCCGAACTGCTCTGACCCGGCCGGGGGTGACCGGGCGGCGAAGCCCGGGCGAACGGTCGGCGAACGCAACGGTGCGGTCGCTGCCCTGCGCGTGAATCCCCGTGTAACCCTTGCCGAACTCCGGCTCGGCGCCCTTCCGTGCCGAGCATGCTCGCGCATACCTTCGGCGCATGAAGATCACAGTGCTGGGTACGGGGTACCTGGGAGCCACGCACGCGGCGTGCATGGCGGAGCTGGGCCACGAGGTGCTCGGCGTCGACGTCAACCTCAGCAAGATCGCCGCCCTCTCCGAGGGCAAGGTGCCTTTCCACGAGCCGGGCCTGCCCGCCGTGCTCAAGCGGAACATCGAGGCCGGGCGGCTGCGCTTCACGGACTCCTACGAGGAGGCCGGCGCGTTCGGCGACGTGCACTTCATCGCCGTCGGAACCCCGCAGCGCAAGGGCGAGTTCGCTGCCGACATGACCTACGTGAACTCCGTCGTCGACTCGCTCGTGCCGCACCTGCGCCGCGACGCGGTGATCCTGGGCAAGTCGACGGTCCCCGTCGGCACCACGGACCTGCTCCGCGCCCGTGCGGCCGAGCTGGTGCCGGACGGCGTCAGCGTCGAGTTCGCCTGGAACCCCGAGTTCCTGCGCGAGGGCCACGCCGTCAAGGACACCCTTGAGCCCGACCGCCTCGTGCTGGGCGTCGAGCCCGGAGGCCGCGCCGAGGAGGTCGCCCGCGAGGTCTACGCCGGAATCCTCGCGCGCGACACCCCGTTCTTCGTGACCGACACGGCCACGGCGGAGCTGGTGAAGATCTCCGCGAACGCCTTCCTCGCCACCAAGATCTCGTTCATCAACGCCGTCGCCGAGGTCTGCGAGGCCGCGGGCGCCGACGTGGTGGCCCTCGCCGACGCGATCGGCGTCGACTCCCGCATCGGCCGCAAGTTCCTCGGTGCCGGCATCGGCTTCGGCGGCGGCTGCCTGCCCAAGGACATCCGTGCCTTCATGGCCCGCTCGGGCGAGCTGGGCGCGGGCCACATGCACGGGTTGCTGCGGGAGGTGGACGCCATCAACATGAGCCGGCGCACCCGCATGGTCGACCTGGCGCGCGAGGCCTGCGGCGGCTCGCTGCTCGGGGCGAAGGTGGCCGTGCTCGGCGCCGCCTTCAAGCCCGACTCCGACGACGTGCGCGACTCCCCGGCGCTCAACATCGCCGGCCAGATCCAGCTGCAGGGCGCCGCCGTCTCGGTGTACGACCCGGAGGCCATGGACAATTCGCGCCGGGTCTTCCCGACGCTCGATTACGCCACCACCGCCCTGGAGGCCTGCGAGGGCGCCGACGTCGTGCTGGTGCTCACCGAGTGGACGCAGTTCCGTGAGCTCGACCCACCAGTGGTCGGCGCGGTCGTGCGCAACCCCGTCCTCCTCGACGGCCGCAACTGCATGCCCTCGGCCGACTGGGTCGCGGCGGGCTGGGAGTACCGCGCCTGAGCGGCTCACACCACTGGACAGAATCGAGTGCACACTCGTACACTCGATCTTCATGAGTGTTGTGGAGGATCGTCGCCGCGCCGAGGTGCGCGCTCTCGCTGAGCTGGGCTGCAGCGAGGTCGCGGGCACGGCGGACGGGATCCACGGCGTGCACCGGGCCATCTCGGACCGGGTCTTCCGCTACGTGCGGCTCGGCGTCGGCCCCGCGGTCGCGCCGGTCCGCGCGCTGCACGACGGCATCACCGACGGCGTCTACGCGACCATCAGCACCGTCGCGCGCACCGTCGGCCGGGTCGCGGCGATCGGCGCGGACTGGCCGGGGGACCGGCCACCGTCGGAGACGGCCAAGGGCGCCGCGCTGATCGGCGCGGTCCTCGGGCTCATCGGCGACGACCTCGAGGACCAGGGCTCACCGCTCGCAGCGGACCCCGTCACGGTCCGCGTCGACGGCGCCGTCGTCCACCTGGGTGAGAGGCCCGTCCCGCCCGGCCGACTGGATCCGACGGAGGTCTTCGACGGCGCGACGGGTCGCGTGGTGGTGCTGCTGCACGGGCTCACCGAGACCGAGCACGCCTGGGGCGTCGGCGGTCTTGAGGCCGACGACTACGGCGTGCGGCTGGCGGTGGACCTCGGATACACGCCGGTCTACGTGCGCTACAACAGCGGTCGGCACATCAGCGACAACGGGCGGGACCTGGCGGAGCTGCTCGAACGCCTCGTCGCGACGTGGCCGGTGCCGGTCACCGACCTCGTGCTGGTCGGGCACTCCATGGGCGGCCTGGTGGCCCGCAGCGCGGCGCATCAGGCCGCCGAGGCCGTGATGGCCTGGCCCGCAGCGGTATCGACCACCGTCAGCCTGGGGACTCCGCACCTGGGCGCCCCGCTGGAGCAGGCGGCGCACTACGGCAGCTCCGCGCTCGCCGCGGTCCCGGAGACCGCGCCCTTCGGCCGGTTGCTGCGGCGGCGCAGCGCGGGGATCCGCGACCTTCGCGGGGGTTCGATCGTCGACGAGGACTGGCGCGGCCGCGAGGCGGACGCGCTCGGCGCCGCCGCCGCGGCGGAGATCCCGCTCCTGGAGGGCGCGGGGCACTACTTCGTCGCGGCCACCTTCACCCGCGACGCGCGGCACCCGGTGGGGCGCCTCCTGGGCGACGGGCTCGTGCTCGCGCCGAGTGCGGCGGGCCGAGGAAAGGCCCGCCGCATCGGGTTCACCGCCGAGGCGGGGATGCACCTCGGCGGAGCCCATCACTTCACCCTGCTCCGCTCGGACGCCGTCTACGAGCGGATCCTGAACTGGCTGGATCAGCCCCGCGAGCGCGCGGGGGTCACGGGCGCGTAGTCCGAGGCATCGCCCTTGAGCGCCACGCCCTCCCGGCCGTCGACGCCGACGGGCAGGTCGCCCGCGAGCGTCACTCGGCGCAGCAGGCGCTTGTGGTCGCCGTAATCGTTGATGCCGAAGTGCTGGGTGGAGCGGTTGTCCCAGATCGCGACGTCGCCCGGCTGCCACGCCCAGCGGACGGTGTTGTCCGGGTTCTCGATCCGCCGCTGGAGCAGCGCGAGGATCGGCGCCGAGTCCTGCGTGCTCAGGCCCGCGAAGGACTTCACGAAGTGGCCCAGCAGGAGCGACCGGCGGCCCGTCTCCGGGTGCACGCGCACGACGGGGTGCTCGGCCTCGAAGATGTTGCGGATGAACTCGCGGTGGTACTCGGCGCGCTGGTAGGTGGCGTTGTGGCCGGCGTAGTCGTAGTCGTTGGTGTGCCGCGCGCGCAGGTTCTCGGCGAGCGCCTTGAGCGGCTCCGGCAGCCGGTCGTAGGCACGCGTGGTGGACGCCCAGGTCGTGTTCCCGCCGTGCGGCGGCAGCGTGATCGGGCGCAGGATCGACGCCTTCGGTACCCGGTCGACGAAGGAGACGTCGGTGTGCCAGCTGTTCGCCGCGCCCTCGATCGGGAGCAGATCCGAATCCGAGCGCACTGTCGGATGCGGCGTCGTCGGTACGCCCAGGCGGGCCGCGAACGCGTGCTGGCCGGCATCGTCGAGGTGCTGCTGGTCGCGGAAGAAGATCACCTCGTGCTCGGCGAGCAGATCGAGGATCGTCTCGGCGGTCGCGTCGTCGATGTCGCCGCCGAGCCGCACGCCGTGCACGATCGCCCCGATGTGCTCGCTGAGGCGGGTCACGGTGATCGCAGGCGCGGCGGTCGTGGTGGGTTCGAGCGTTGCGGTCATGGAGGCCTCCGGAATCCGTAGCGTGCGTGGTGCATCCAGCTCACCCGATCGGGTCCGACGGTGCCAGGGTTGCGTTCAGCGGGCGTGGAACCCTCAGTCGGCTTCTTCCTCGGCCTCCTGCTGCAGGCGGTCGATGTCCTCCGGCGGTACGCCCACCGCCCCGGGCGTGTACGTGACCGTGTGCAGCGCACCGGAGTACGGGAACACGCCGCGGCGCTCGCGCACCTCCCAGGAGACCGGCCCGCGGGCGTCCAGGCCCACGGAGATCCCGGTCCACGGCGCCATCCCGATGAGCTGGACGCGGTCGTCGAGGTGGGCGGCAGGGGCACCGTCGACCTCGATGGTGAGGTCCCAGCGCAGGTTCGAGCGCACCGTCGCAGTCAGGGAGACGGTGCGCCGGCCCGGCTCGACGGGGCCCGAGCGGGCCTCCGCGTACCGGCCGTAGGCGTTGTAGCCGACGACGACCGCTCCGTCCTCGATGTAGACGAGGTAGCCGCCCAGCGCGTCGCCGTGCGCGACGAGGACGCCGTCGGCGCCGTCGGCGAACTCGACGTCGATGTCGACGCGGAAGTCCCGGTACTGCACGAGTTTCGCCGAGCGGTACCGCTCGAGCACGGGCGTGCCGGGCAGGAGACGCACGGGATCGGCGAGGCGCCTCTCCGCAGGATTGCGGGTGGAGCCGTCGATCACGATCGGGAAGACCGTGTTCCGCCAGGCCTCGTGCTCCCACTCGGCGGCCAACTCGGCGACGAGGTCGGGATGTCGCTCGGCGAGGTCGGTGGTCTCCGCCGGGTCGGACCGGTTGTCGAAGAGCTGCCAGCGCGGCGCGAGCGGGTCATCGCCCCGGCCGTGCAGGCTCAGCAACTTCCAGCCGTCGCGGTAGTAGCCGCGGTGTCCGCGGAACTCCGAGTACTGGCGTGTGCGGGCCGACGGCGCTGCGGCATCGCTCCAGGCGGCCCGCTGGGAGAGCCCGTCGCGCTCCTGGGCAGGAACCCCGTACCGGAGCGCGGGCGTGGAGGCCCCAGCGAGGTCGAGCAGAGTCGGAGCGACGTCGGTGACGAAGGAGAACTGCTCGCGGACCCCGCGCGCCCCCGGGAGACCCGCCGGCCAGGACAGCACGAAGGGCACGCGCACGCCGCCTGCGAAGGTCTGGCCCTTGTAGAACCGGAAGGGCGTGTTGGAGACCTGCCCCCACCCGCGGGGGTAGTGCACGCCGAGCCGGGCGGTGCCGATGAGCTCCTCCGGGTGATCGACGTCGCCCTCCCAGCCGTCGGGGCCGACGCCGTCGGCGAACTTCACGAACTCGGCGAAGTAGCTGCGGGTTCCCTCGGGCCCGCCCTCGGCGGTGCCGCCGTTGTCGGAGGTGAAGACGACGATCGTGTTGTCGAGCTCGCCGAGTTGCTCGACGGTCTCCAGCAGCCGGCCCAGGCTGTCGTCGACGGTGCGGACCATCGCCGCGTAGACCTGCATGTACCGCGCGAAGCGCCGCCGCCGCTCGGGATCCAGCTCGTTCCAGGGCGGCACGTCGTAGCCGGGCTCGCTGTTGCGATGAGCGGGTCGGACATCGGGGCCGAACAGGCCCAGCTCCTGCTGTCGGGCGAACCGCTCCTGCCGCACCGCGTCCCAGCCGCGGGCGTAGTCGAGGTCCCCGCGGCGCAGGTCCTCGGCCTTCACCTGCAGCGGGCCGTGCATCGCGATGTGCGCGAAGTAGAGGAAGAAGGGCTTGTCGGCGTCGTGCGCCCGGAGATCCTGGATCCAGGAGACCGCGGTGTCGGTGAGGGCGTCGGTGACGTAGAAGCCCTCGGGATACTCGGTCACGGGGTCGACGGTGTTGTCGCGCACCAGCTGGTTCGGGTGGAAGAAGGAGTTCAGGCCCTCGAGTGAGCCGTAGTAGTGATCGAAGCCGCGTTGCAAGGGCCACGCCGAGCGGTCGGCGTCCGGCCCGAGCCGCGAGTCCTTCGCGAGGTGCCACTTGCCGACGGCGTAGGTGGCGTACCCGGCCCCGCGGAGGATCTCCGGCAGGGTGAGCACGTCGTCGGCCAGGCTCAGCCGTAGGTTCGGGAAGCCCGGATCGGAGTTGGCCACCGAGCCGTAGCCCGCGCGGTGCGGATTCAGGCCGGTGAGCAGGGCGGCGCGGGCCGGCGAGCACACCGGCGTCGTGTGGTGATTCGTCGACACGACCCCGCGCTCAGCGAGGGCGTCGAGGTGCGGGGTGGGGATCTCCGAGCCGTACGGGCCGATGTCGGAGAAGCCCATGTCGTCGACGAGGACGACGATGATGTTCGGCGCATGAGGACGGGCCCTCACCTGTGCCGGCCAGGCGGGTTCCGAGTCCGCCTCCGAGCGGCCGATCCGCCCGGTGAAACCGTCGTAGCCGCGGGCGTGATCGGGGATCGTCATGCGGTGGCGGCCACCGTCCGCTCCTCCTCGACGCCCAGGGCGTCGAGGAGCTTGCCGCGCAACTCCGCGAAGCCGGGCTCGCCGGGCCGGCGTCCGGCACCGTCGTCGACGGTGACGTCGACCGACAGGATTCCGTGGTCCAGCACGAGGATCCGATCGGCGAGGGCGATGGCCTCGTCGACGTCGTGCGTGATGAGCAGGACCCCGGGCCGGTGCCGGGCCACGAGTCGGCGGAGCAGGTCGTGCATCTTCAGTTTGGTCAGCGCGTCGAGCGCGCCGAAGGGCTCGTCCGCCAGGAGCACGGCGGGCTCGCGGACCAGGCTGCGAGCGAGCGCGACGCGCTGCTGCTGTCCGCCCGACAGCTCGCGCGGCCACGCCCGCTCACGGCCCTCCAACTCCACCTCGCGGAGCAGTTCGCGCCCGACATCGCCTGCGTCGGCGCCGGCCAGACCGAGGATCACGTTGTCCAACACGCGGGACCAGGGCAGGAGTCGCGAGTCCTGGAACACGACGGCGCGCCGCGGATCGACCTCGAGCACACCGGATCCGGGGACGCCGTCGTCGAGCCCGGCGATGGCGCGCAGGAGCGTCGACTTGCCGGACCCGGAGCGGCCCAGGAGGGCGACGAACTCGCCGCGCCGGATCGTCAGATCCACTCCGCGGAGGACGGCGCGGCCGTCGAAGCCGCGCACCAGATTCCGCGCTTCGATCACCGGCCCATCGGAATCGGAGGTCGCGGTGGACGTGCTCAGCGGGCCAGAGTGCTCTGCCATGACAGGGCCTTTCGTGCGGAGAAGCGGACGATGAGGTCGGTGCTGAAGCCGAGGAGCGCGTACACGGCGAGGCCGACGACGATGACATCGGTGAGGCCGTACAGTCGCGCCTTGTACATGAGGTAGCCGATGCCGTCGGAGGCGCCGACCTGTTCGACCACCACGAGGGCGAGCCAGGCAACCGTCGCTCCGAGGCGCAGGCCCGTGAAGAAGCCGGGCAGTGCACCGGGGATCGCGATGTGGCGCACGAACTTCGCGCGGCTCAGGCCGACGGTCTCCGCCAGCTCCACGTACTTCCGGTCGATGCCGCGCAGCCCCGCGTGGGTGTTGAGGTACACCGGCGTCGCGACGGCGAGGGTGATGAGGACGATCTTCATCTCCTCGCCGATGCCGAACCACACGATGAACAGCGGCAGCAGCGCGAGCGCGGGAATCGCGCGATAGACGGTCACGGTGCCGTCGATGAGGGCCTCGCCGGGCCGCGTGAGCCCGGACAGCAGGGCCAGCGTCACAGCGAGGGCGACGCCGAGCACACCGCCGACGATCGCCCGCTGCGCGGAGGCCCGGATGTTGGACCAGAGCGAGCCGTCGACCGCGAGGTTCCAGGCGGTGTGCGCGACCGTCCACGGCGCGGACAGGACGGTGTCCGGGATGAGCCCGGTCGCGGAGCCCGCGGCCCACAGCGCGACGACGAGCGCCGGGCCGGCGAGGATCCAGGCACCGATCGGGCGGGAGTCGACGAGGGCGCGGCGGGCGGCCGGGCGCTGGAGCAGTTCGTGGTCGGGGTCGAGGGCTCCGGGGCGCTGCTCGGGAGTGGAGTCGTGCGCGAGGCCGCTGCCGAGGCGGCCGATCGGACTGCCGATAGGGGGAGAGGTCACGGGATGCCCTTACGTTGCGGGATGGGTGGCGAACCGGAAGTCGACGGATCCGTCGGCCGAGATACGGCCGCCGGGAATCTCGTCGAAGGCGGCGAGGGTGTCGATGGTCTCCTGCTGTCGGGCGACGAGGGCGCGGTCGAGCGGGACGGCGCGCCACGTGCCCTGACCGTCGTAGGCGATGCGGCCAACAGCGGCGGGGATCTTCAGGGCGCGCGTGTAGTAGGTGTCGATCCAGCGGTCCTTGTCCGCGTCGGCCCACGCGCGGGCGCGGTCGATCGCCGCGGAGAGTTGCTTCAGGGCGGCCGCGCGGGCAGGATCCGCCAGGGCGGAGCGCGGCGAGTAGAGGAACATCAGGCCCGATTGGGCCGCCTGCGAGACGGCGTCCGGGAGGACCTGCGCGTCCGGGTGCGCGAGCCGGTACTTGGTGCTGATGGGCTCCATGAGTGGCGCGATATCGATCTGGCCGGCGCCGAGCGCCTCACCCACCTCGGTGAGCTGCAGTGGGACCAGCTGGACGTCGTGCTTGGACAGGCCCGCGGAGCGGAGCAGCCGCAGCACCATCGCCTGGTGCGCGGTGCCCTCGGCGTAGCCGATCTTGCGCCCGCGCAGGTCGGCAGGGGAGTGCAGCGCAACGCCGGGCCTCGCCACCACTGAGACCCCGCCGCGCTCGAGCTGCCAGGCCTTGATGATCGGGCTCGGGAACCGGGCGATCTGCGCATGGATGGGCGGCACATCGGCGACGATCGCGACCTGTGCGGCGTCGGCGCGGAAGGACTCGAGGATCGCGGGACCGCCGGCGAAGTCCGCGAACTTCACCGTGAACGGCAGGTTCCGGGCCTCCCCGGACGCGGTGAGCATCGTCTTGAGGATCGACTGCTGATCGGCGACGGTGATGACCGTGCCCGCCGGCACGCGGTCGGGGATCGGCGCGCTCGGGTCGTAGGCGGGTCCGGTCGCCGGCGCGCACGCCGCGATCCCGATGACGGCGACCAGCGCGGTGGCCAGCTCCGGGACCCGGCGGGGGAGGCGAAAAGGCATGGGGGCCATTGAAGGCGAGGGGCGGCACCGTCGGAACCCTTGGACGCAGGCTGAGCGCAAGGCGCTCGGAGATAGAATGGCGGGCGTCATGGGCAAGATCGTGCTGTTCTACGTGTTCGCCCCGCTGGCCGATCCGGACGCGATCCGGCTGTGGCAGCGGGCGCTGTGTGAGGCGAACGGTCTCCGTGGCCGGATCATCGTCTCCCGGCACGGGATCAACGTCACCGTCGGCGGTGAGATCCACGCGGTGAAGCGGTACCTGCGCGCCACCCGCGAGTACCCGGCCTTCAAGGGTGCCGACGTGAAGTGGTCCGACGGCGCCGCCGCGGACTTCCCGAAGCTCTCGGTGAAGGTGCGCGACGAGATCGTCACCTTCGGCGTCCCCGACGAGATCGAGGTCGACGGTGCCGGCGTCCGCGGCGGGGGAGCGCACCTGACGCCCGACGAGGTGCACGCGCTGCTCGCGGAGAAGCCCGATGCCGTGTTCTTCGACGGCCGCAACGCCATCGAGGCCGAGATCGGCCGGTTCTCCGGCGCCGTGGTGACGCCGGCGCGGACGACGCGGGACTTCGTCGCGCTCCTGGACTCGGGGGAGTACGACCACCTCAAGGACCGGCCGGTGATCACCTACTGCACCGGCGGTGTCCGATGCGAGGTGCTCAGCGCGGTGATGCGCACGCGCGGATTCGGTGAGGTCTACCAGCTCGACGGCGGGATCGCCCGCTACGGCGAACGATTCGGCGACGGCGGGCTGTGGGAGGGCTCGATGTACGTCTTCGACCGGCGGATGAGCGTGGACTTCTCCGACGGCGCGAAGCGGATCGGACGGTGCGCGGAGTGCGGCGCCCCCACCTCGAGGGTCGCGAACCTCGCGCCGCCGCAGGACCGGGAGCTCGCCGTCCTGTGCGAGGACTGCGCATCGTGAGCCCCCGTGCCGTCCCGGTCGTCGTGGTCGCCGGCTACCTCGGGGCCGGCAAGTCGACCCTGCTCAACCACCTGCTCTCCGGCGCGGGCGAGGCGCGGATCGGCGTCGTCGTCAACGATTTCGGCGCGGTGAACATCGACGCGATGCTCGTCTCGAGCGCGGCCGGCGGCGGATCGGTGCGGACCGTCTCGCTGAGCAACGGCTGTGTGTGCTGCACCGTCGACGACGACGAACTCGAGGACGTGCTCGGCACGCTCGCCGGACGCGGCCTCGACCTCATCGTGGTCGAGGCGTCGGGCCTCGCCGAGCCCGCGGCCATGGTGCGGCGCGTGGTGCTCGCGCCGGACCCGCGGATCGACTACGGCGGCCTGGTCTACGTGGCCGACGCGGCGCACCTCCCGGACACGATGGAGCGGCACCCGTCGCTACGCCACCACCTGGCACTCGCCGACCTGGTGGTGCTCAACAAGATCGATCTCGCCGACGACCCCGACACCGCGCGTGCGCTGGTCCGGGAACACGCACCGTCGGCGCCCGTGGTCCGCACCGTCGACGCCGTCGTGCCCGTCGAACTGCTCATCGATCCGGAGGTGCTCGCGCGTCGCGCCGCCGAGCGCGTCGGCACCCCGCGCCAGCTCACGCTCGACGAAGCGCTGCGGGAGCACGAGCACGACCACGGTCCCGACCACGCCGGGGAGCACGGGCACCTGCACGACGAGTACTCCGCGGTCGACGTGGCGGCCGGGCGCCTCGACGCCCGTGCGGTGGCCGAGTTGCTGGTCGATCCGCCGCGCGGCGTGTTCCGGACGAAGGGCTTCGTCACCGTCGCCGACGGCACGCGGCTGGAGGTGCACTCCGTGGGCCGGCACGTGCGGACGGCGCCGGAGCGGGGCGGCCGGGGCGGGCCCGAGTCGGTGCTCGTCTTCCTCGGGATCGGGCTCGACGGTGCCACCGTCCGGGCGCGAGTGGAGGGTTGCGTCGCCGATCCGATGGCTGCGCCCGACGCGCAGGCCGTGCTGTCTCTGCTGCGCTACTCGGATGCGGCGCAAGCGGATTCGGCGTTCGTCGAGGACTGAAGCATGCCGCTTCGAGTAACGGTTCGGTAACGATACCCCCGCAGATTTTCCTAAAGTCTCAATTGATGGTTGACTGTTTCTCGTGTGACTGATGTGACGAAAGTTGCACAAGAGACTTGGAAGGAGAGCGGCGCCACTTCCCCGGCGCCCAGCTGCCCATGAAGAAGACCCGTGTCCTCGCCGGTTCGCTGGCGACCGCGGCCGTCGCGCTGTTCGGCGCGCCCGGCCTCGCGTCCGCCGACCCCGCACCCGCTGCCCCCGCACAGCCGCTGAGCGGCAAGACAGTGTTCCTCGACGCCGGATCGTCGCTGTCCTCAGCGGCCGAACAGGCCCGCCAGGTGGTCGACGGCCGTGGCGGCAAGGTCCCGTGCGTGAACCCGACGGCGATCGCCTCCAACGGCACCGCCGACCACACCGTCAACTTCGCCGTGGCCAAGATGGTCGAGGCGGCGCTCAAGACCCAGGGCGCCAAGGTCATCATGTCCCGTGCGGACGACGCCGGCTTCGGCGGTTGCGTCGATCAGCGTGCCACGGCCGCCAACGCCTCCGGCGCCGATCTCGCCGTCAGCATCAACAGCGCGGTCCAGGACGCGGCGCAGCGCGGATTCCTGCTCGAGACGCCCGCCCCCGGTGCGTCCGATCCGAAGGTGACCGCCCAGCAGGCCGTCAGCGACCCCGCCACGACGGTCGTCCGCAACGCGACGGCTGCGGGCGGCTTCGTCCCCGCGCAGTACCTCGGTGGCAAGGACGGCATCGCCAAGACCACCAACGCCTTCGCGTCGCTGGTGAACATCCCCCTCGTCTACGCCAATCTCGGCAACCTCGCGAACGCGGACGACGCTGCGCTGCTCACCTCCGCCGCGGGCCAGACCCAGTACGCCTCCGTGCTGACCAACGGCGTGATCCAGCAGCTGACCGGCAAGGTGGTGCCCGCGGGCGCCGTCGCCGAGCCGATCGTGCAGCAGCCCGTTGCGCCGCAGGTCGATCCCGCGGTCCCGGTCACTCCGGCTGCGCCGGCGACCCCGGCTGCTCCTGCCGCCACCGCGGTGACCCCGGTCGCGCCCGCCGTGCCCGCGGCCGCAGCGCCGACCGCCCCCGCGCAGACCCCGATCGTCCCGGCGGTCCCGGGCGCGGCCGCACCGGTCACGCCCACCACGGGCACCGGTGTCTCACCGATCGTCTCGGGCGTCCCGATGCTGACCGGTGGGGCGACCCCGTCGGGCGGTACCCCCGCGGTCACGGCGCCGAGCGCCGCCGCCCCGGCGGGCACGTCGGTGAACATCCCCGGTCTCGGACAGCTCGCGCTGCCCCAGCTGCCGCAGATCACGATCCCCGGCCAGAGCCAGGCCCTCGGCGTGAACACGCTGTTCGAGATGGGGCCCAAGGCCACCGAATTCCTGACCAGCTCGCAGGGGCAGCAGCTCGTGACGACTCTGCTGTCGAGCCCGCA
The DNA here is from genome assembly GCF_001575205.1 of Tsukamurella pseudospumae. Lineage (GTDB taxonomy): Bacteria > Actinomycetota > Actinomycetes > Mycobacteriales > Mycobacteriaceae > Tsukamurella > Tsukamurella pseudospumae. The sequence continues at coordinate 154,394 of NZ_LSRE01000010.1, read as the reverse complement.
GGCCTTCAATTCGCTGCAGTCCGCACAGGGCCCGGCCGCCGCCCAGGAGATCCTCAAGGCGATCCTCAGCGCCGGCGCGATCCTGCCGAAGTAGGACACCACCGACTTCCGCCGGGGACGTCACGCCCCGGCGGGAAGCGGTAGCGCGGACCGATCTGGCAAGCTGGCTGATATGGCACTCCGCAATATCGTCCGGCTCGTCCACATGGCCACGCCGATCAAGGACCTGAAGGGGAAGAAGGTCCTCGTCACCGGCGCGGCCAGCGGGATCGGCCGCGCTACCGCGAATCTTCTCGCGGCGCACGGTGCCGAGCTGGTGTTGACCGACATCAACGCCGAACAGCTCGAAGCCGCCACCCGCCACGTCACGGCCCTGGGCGCGAATGTCATCGCGTCCAGGGCCTTCGACGTCTCCGACTACGACGCCGTGCGCGCGTTCGCCGAGGAGGTGCACGCGTCCGCCGGTGCGTTGGACATCGTCATGAACGTGGCCGGAATCGCGGTGTGGGGCACCGTCGAGAACCTCACGCACGAGCAGTGGCGCAGGACCGTGGACATCAACCTCATGGGCCCGATCCACGTCATCGAGGAGTTCGTCCCACCGATGATCGCCGCGGGACGCGGCGGGCAACTGGTCAACGTCTCGTCCACGGCCGGCCTGATCGCCCTTCCCTGGCACGCGGCCTACTCGGCCGCGAAGTTCGGCCTCGTCGGCGTCTCCGAGGTGCTGCGCTACGACCTGCGTCGGCACGGCATCGGAGTCTCGGTGGTGGTTCCCGGCGCCGTGGAGACCGGGCTGGTGAAGTCCGTCCAGATCAACGGTGTCGATCGCAGCAACCCGAAGGTGGACAAGGGGATCGACGCGTTCCCCAAGGTCACGGCGGAGAAGGCGGCGCAGGCGATCATCGACGGGGTCCTCAAGAACCGGTTCCTGGTCTACACGTCCTTCGACACCCGCTTCGGGTACTTCTGGAAGCGGAAGTTCGCGCTGCCCTACGAGATCGCCATGCGCGTGGCGAACGACCGCTTCGCCTACTTCGCGAAGATCTCAGCCGGCGGCCAGTAGCCGGACGTGCTCCGCCCAGACCGCGTCGAGCGCGTCCTGGGAGACGCCCGACGCGAGTTGGTGCAGCACCCACGCGGGGCTCAGGGTGGCCATGAGTGCCGCCGACCACACATCGGCGTGCGTCGTGCGCCCGGCCTCGGTGAGCATCGCGCGCACGGTCATCGCGGAGACGCGCCACGGCGGCTCGTCGTACGGGTCGCGGGCGGCCTGCTCGGCGCCCCGCAGCAGATCGCCGTGCCGGGCGATGAGCTGCATGCGGGCCTTGCCGTACTCGACGAGCCGGTGGACCGCGTCGCCGCCCGGCCCCAGCGGGGGCGGGCCGAACATGAATCGCTGCTGCAACTCGATCTCGTCGTGGTCGAGGAGGGCCTGCAGCAGTCCTGCTCGGGAACCGAACCGGCGGAAGACGGTGCCCTTGCCGACGCCCGCGGCCTGTGCCACGGCGTCCATGCTCACCGCGTCGACCCCGCGCTCGGCGAACAGGCGCTGCGCGGCCTCGATGAGCAGCTCGCGATTGCGCGCGGCATCGCGGCGCGGCTCTGTCTGCGGCTGCGCGAGGGGCAGGAGTGGTCCGGTCATCGGAGTGAGCCTACCGTGCGGGTTTTCGGCTCACCATGATCCTGGGGAAGAAATCCGGACCGAAGTCCGTTAATCTCGGACGGATGCGACCCGGGCGGGTCGCACCGTCGAACTCCCGAGAAGAAGTGAGGAACATGTCCGAGATCACCGTGCTCGCCGTCGTCGGGTCGCTGCGCAGCAGTTCGCTCAATCGCGAGCTCGCCGAGGTCGCCGTCGCGAACGCGCCCGAGGGGGTACGTGTCGAGATCGCGGAGGGTATCGCGGAGGTGCCCTTCTACAACGAGGACATCGATGGTGAGACCGCGCCCGCCACTGCGGAGGCGCTGCGGCAGCGGATCGCGGCCGCGGATGCGCTGTTGCTGCTCGCGCCGCCCAACAACGGCACCGTCAGCGCCGTGCTGAAGAACGTCATCGACTGGGGCTCGCGGCCGTACGGTGCGAGCGCCCTGTCGGGCAAGCGTGTCGCTCTGGCCGGTGTCGGGCACCGCCTCGACACCACCTTGGCCGACGCCCAGCGAGCCGTCACCATCGCCGGTGGCGAGGTTCCCGAGGGGCTCGTCGAGGAGTTCCCGATCTCGGGTCTGGACGGCAAATCGCCCCGCGAGCACGACGCCGTCGCGCAGCGTGCCGGCGACCTGCTCAAGCGGCTCGTCGCCCCCGTCCGGTAGTCGCCCGGGAGGGGTGTCGGAGCGGCCTCCGACGGTGCCGGGCGTGTCGGACCGGCGTGTCGCGCAATCTCGGCGTGTCCTGGGGATTCACGATGAAAAACGGCCGAAAGACCGTCTTGCGAGCTGGTAATTTCACGAATGTTGTTCGCAAGTGGTTGTGTCGCTTCCCGAGGGGCACCACTAGGTGTAGTGTTCTGTCCACTGCGCGATCGGAGATCCGAAACGGGGATCCGGGAGGCTTGAGGACGAGCTGAAGTGTCCGCTGGGCTGCCCGAGTTCACGCAGGCAAACGTGGCGAAGAACTTGTCAGTCGTCAGGTCCATACTGGGATTCCGAGGCAGCCGTGGCGGCTGTCGGGCACTCAGTCGAACGAACGGGAGCCGCTATGAGCCAGGTCGAGATCACCGTCTACACCAAGCCCGCCTGCGTGCAGTGCAACGCCACCTACAAGGCCCTCGACAAGGCCGGCCTCGAGTACCGCGTGGTGGACATCACGGAGGATTCGGACGCCCGGGACTACGTGATGGCGCTCGGTTACCTGCAGGCCCCCGTCGTCGTCGCTGGCGATGCGCACTGGTCGGGCTTCCGCCCGGACCGGGTCAAGGCGCTCGCGAGCGTGGCCGCCACGGCGTAGTCATGGCCTCGCCGCTCGTCGTCTACTTCTCGTCGGTGTCGGAGAACACGCACCGATTCGTGACGAAGCTGGGCCTGCGTGCCGTGCGCATCCCGGTGACGCGGGCGGAGGATCCGATCACCGTCGACGAGCCCTTCGTTCTAATCACCCCCACGTACGGCGGGGGGAAGCAGGCCACGGCGGTCTCCGGTGGGGGATACGTCCCCAAGCAGGTGATCCGGTTCCTCAACGACCAGCACAATCGATCCCACCTCCGGGCCGTGATCGCGGCCGGCAACACGAATTTCGGCGAAGAGTTCTGCTACGCGGGCGATGTGATCGCCCGCAAATGCCGGGTCCCGTACCTGTACCGCTTCGAACTGATGGGCACCGTGGACGACGTGCAGCGCGTCCGCACCGGGCTCGTCGACTTCTTCTCCCGCACCAACAGCAAGGAAATCGCGTGACCGCAACTCAGGAAGACCTCGTACCGTCGGCGAGCCAGTCGGGTGTCCACACGGGCCCCGGCCACAGTGAGCTGGACTTCCACGCGCTCAACGCGATGCTCAACCTGTACGACCAGGACGGGCGCATCCAGTTCGAGAAGGATCGCGAGGCCGCGCGGCAGTACTTCCTGCAGCACGTGAACCAGAACACGGTGTTCTTCCACAATCTGGACGAGAAGCTCGACTACCTCGTCGAGGAGAACTACTACGAGCCCGAGGTGCTGGACAAGTACAGCCGCGAGTTCGTCAAGGGCCTGTTCGACGCCGCGTACGCCAAGAAGTTCCGGTTCCCCACCTTCCTCGGGGCGTTCAAGTACTACACGAGCTACACGCTCAAGACCTTCGACGGCAAGCGCTACCTCGAGCGCTTCGAGGATCGGGTCTGCATGGTCGCGCTGACGCTCGCCGACGGTGACGAGAAGCTCGCCGTCGCGCTCGTGGACGAGATCATCGCCGGCCGGTTCCAGCCCGCCACCCCCACCTTCCTCAACTCGGGTAAGAAGCAGCGCGGCGAGCCCGTGTCCTGCTTCCTGCTCCGCATCGAGGACAACATGGAGTCGATCGGTCGCTCCATCAACTCCGCGCTGCAGCTGTCCAAGCGCGGCGGCGGAGTGGCCCTGCTGCTCAGCAACATCCGCGAGCACGGCGCCCCGATCAAGAAGATCGAGAACCAGAGCTCGGGCGTCATCCCGATCATGAAGCTGCTCGAGGACTCGTTCAGCTACGCGAACCAGCTGGGCGCGCGTCAGGGCGCTGGCGCCGTGTACCTGCACGCGCACCACCCGGACATCTACCGCTTCCTCGACACCAAGCGGGAGAACGCGGACGAGAAGATCCGCATCAAGACCCTCTCGCTCGGCGTGGTGATCCCGGACATCACCTTCGAGTTGGCCCGCAACAACGACGACATGTACCTGTTCTCGCCGTACGACGTCGAGCGGGTCTACGGCGTGCCCTTCGCGGACGTCAACGTCTCCGACAAGTACCACGAGATGGTCGACGACTCGCGGATCCGCAAGACCAAGATCAACGCCCGCGAGTTCTTCCAGACCCTTGCCGAGCTGCAGTTCGAGTCGGGCTACCCGTACATCATGTACGAGGACACCGTGAACCGGGCGAACCCGATCGCGGGCAAGATCACCCACTCCAACCTGTGCAGCGAGATCCTGCAGGTGTCCACCCCGTCGACCTACAACGACGACCTGTCCTACGCCGAGGTGGGCAAGGACATCTCCTGCAACCTGGGCTCGCTGAACATCGCGAAGACCATGGACAGCCCCGATTTCGGCGCCACCATCGAGACCTCGATCCGTGGCCTCACGGCGGTCTCCGATCAGACGGACATCAGCTCGGTGCCGTCGATCGAGAAGGGCAACAACCTCTCCCACGCCATCGGTCTCGGGCAGATGAACCTGCACGGCTACCTGGCGCGCGAGCGCGTCTTCTACGGCTCCGACGAGGGTGTCGACTTCACGAACATCTACTTCTACACGGTGCTCTACCACGCGATCCGCGCGTCGAACCTGATCGCACGTGAGCGCGGCCAGTCCTTCGGTGGGTTCGAGAACAGCAAGTACGCGTCGGGCGAATTCTTCGACAAGTACACCGAGCAGGAGTGGAAGCCGGTCACCGACAAGGTGATCGGGCTGTTCGCCGATGCGCAGATCCGGATCCCGACCCAGGACGACTGGCGTGCGCTCAAGGCCGATGTCCAGCAGTACGGCCTGTACAACCAGAACCTGCAGGCGGTTCCGCCCACCGGCTCGATCAGCTACATCAACCACTCCACGAGCTCGATCCATCCCGTCGCGGCGAAGGTCGAGATCCGCAAGGAGGGCAAGATCGGCCGCGTGTACTACCCGGCGCCGTACATGGACAACGACAACCTGGAGTACTACCAGGACGCGTACGAGATCGGCTACGAGAAGATCATCGACACGTACGCCGCCGCCACGCAGCACGTGGACCAGGGCCTGTCGCTCACGCTGTTCTTCAAGGACACCGCCACCACCCGCGACGTGAACCGCGCGCAGATCTACGCGTGGCGCAAGGGAATCAAGACGCTGTACTACATTCGCCTGCGCCAGATGGCCCTCGAGGGCACTGAGGTGGAGGGTTGCGTCAGCTGTATGTTGTGAGCATTGCTAACTAGATGCCCCGTTCTCCTCCTCAGGGAGAGAGCGGGGCATCTCGCGCTGTGAGGGGGCGACCGGTCCGCAGCCCGGTGGCCGATCGAATACGAGAAACTCGGCCGCGCCGCGCGTCGGACGGCATAGTTTGGGTCCACGCTTCCTCGTCGACAAGGCGGTTGGACCATGAGCTTTCTCGATCGGGTCATCAATAAGGCCCAGGCGACCATTCCGATGGAACTGCAAGTCCAGGGCTTGCATCTCTTCCAGAAGGCGAAGACGCTGGCTCTCGGTGACCGGCAGCCGCACTTCGTCGAGAAGGAGATCCCCGATGTCGACGCGGTGGAGCTGACCGAGATCGACATGAGCAACCCGTTCATGTGGCGCCAGGGTAAGTGGCTCCCGTACTTCGAGCGCCTGCGCAACGAGGCGCCGGTTCACTTCCGGGCGTCGAGCGAATTCGGGCCGTACTGGTCCGTCACGCGGTACGACGACATCGTCACGGTGGACCGTGACTTCGAGACCTACTCCGCCGAGCCGCAGATCGTCATCGGCGTACCGCCGGAGGGCCTGGACATCGAGATGTTCATCGCGATGGACCCGCCCCGCCATGACGTGCAGCGCGGAGCGGTGCAGGGAGTCGTGGCACCGCAGAATCTCGAGGAGATGCAGGGACTGATCCGATCGCGCGTCCAGGAAGTCCTCGACGACCTGCCGGTCAACGAACCGTTCGATTGGGTGGACAGGGTCAGCATCGAGCTGACGTCCCGAATGCTCGCCACCCTTCTCGACTTCCCCTATGAGGAACGGCGCAAGCTCGTGCACTGGACCGAGTTGGCAGGTGCCAGCGCCGCGGCCACCGGCGGCGACGTCGACATGGACGAGATGTACAGGGGCGTCGCCGAGATGGCGAAGAGCTTCAGCGCCCTGTGGCACGACAAGGCGGCGCGCCTCAAGGCGGGCGAGAAGCCGGGATACGACCTGATCACCCTGATGCAGATGTCCGAGGACACCAAGGACCTGATCAACAGGCCGATGGAATTCCTCGGCAATCTGATCCTGCTCGTCGTGGGCGGCAACGACACCACCCGCAACTCGATGTCGGGCGGCGTGTATGCACTCAACCTGTTCCCGGACCAGTTCGATCGTCTCAAAGCCGATCACAGCCTGATCCCGAGGTTCGTCCACGAGAACATCCGGTGGCAGACGCCGCTGGCCTACATGCGGCGCATCGCCAAGAAGGACACCGTCCTGAACGGTCAGTTCATCCGCAAGGGCGACAAGGTCGTCATGTGGTACGCCTCAGCGAACCGGGACGAGCGCACCTTCGAGAATCCGAACGACTTCATCATCGACCGGCACAACGCCCGCCACCATCTCTCGTTCGGTATCGGCGTGCACCGCTGCATGGGCAGTCGCGTGGCCGAACTGCAGCTGCGGATCCTCTGGGAGGAGTTGCTCGCGCGGTTCGAGGACATCGAAGTGGTGGAGGAGCCGGAGTACCTCCAGTCGAACTTCGTCCGGGGCTACACGAAGATGATGGTCACGCTGACGCCGATCGGGCAGAAGCCTCGCCCCCGCGACCAACGGCCTTTGCAGCCCGCCGCGGCACGGACTCCCGCTCGTCCACCGATTCGTCGCTCCCGCGAAGCGACCACCACCACCGAGACGGAGGTCGACGTTCAGGTCACGGGCCGGCGCGAGGTGGCGGACGGGGTCGTCGAGCTCACCCTCAGCGACCCGGCGGGTGCACCGCTTCCGTCGTGGACCGCTGGGGCGCACATCGACCTCCTCCTGGAGCCGTTGCTGACGCGGCAGTACTCGTTGTGCGGCAGCGCCTCGGACGAGTCGTCGTGGAAGATCGGCGTCCTTCGTGACCCGGACAGCCGGGGTGGCTCGGCGTACGTCCACGAGAAGCTGACGGAGGGGGCGACCGTCCGCGTGCGTGGTCCGCGCAATCATTTCCCCTTGGTCGCCTCCGCGAACTACCGATTCGTCGCGGGCGGCATCGGGATCACTCCGATCCTCCCGATGATCGAGGCCGCCCAGGCACGCGGGGCGACGTGGAGCCTGCTCTACTGCGGCCGCTCACGCGAGTCGATGGCGTTCCTGGACCGATTCGAGGACTCCGAGCGGGTCACGATCTGGCCGAGTAGCGAGAACGGCCGGATCGACCTGGCGGCGACGCTCGGAACGCCCGTACCGGACACGGTGATCTACTGTTGCGGCCCAGGCGCTTTCCTCGACGCGGTGGAGGAGGCGTGCGCGCCGTGGCCCGACGGCAGCCTGCACATCGAGCGCTTCGCGGCCAAGGAGGTCGCGGCGTCCGAGGATGCGCTCGACTCGTTCGAGGTCGTGTGCTCGCGCTCGGGAGTGAGCGTGACCGTTCCGGAGGGCACCACGATCTTCGACGCGGTCGAGAAGGCCGGCGTCGACGTCCTCGGATCCTGCATGGAAGGCATCTGCGGCACCTGTGAGGCCGACGTGCTCGAGGGCACGCCCGAGCACCGCGACTCGATCCTGTCCACGGCGGAGAAGGAACGGGGCGAGACGATCATGCTCTGCGTTTCCCGCTCCCTGTCGAAGAAGTTGGTGCTGGACGTATGAACGACACCGCTCGGAACTATCCCGCAGTCGACTATCCGAGGGACTGCTGGTACGTCGTCGCCACGACTGCCGAGGTTGGATACGGATTCACCGTGCGGCGCGTCCTCGACACACCGGTCGTGCTCTATCGCCTCTCCGACGGTGCGATCGCCGCGCTGGAGGACCGCTGCGCGCATCGGCCCTACCCGCTGTCGGCGGGACACCGCGAGGACGACTTCGTCGTGTGCGGCTACCACGGCTGTACCTACGATGCGACCGGACGCTGGGTGAGCGTGCCGTCTCAGGACAACCCGCCCCCGTCCGCGCGGGTGCGAGCCTTCCCGGTCGTCGAGCGCGGACCGTTCGTCTGGATCTGGGCGGGGACGCCCGGCGGCGAACGGTTGCGGCCGCCACCGTCGACACCGTGGTTGCACGGCGACGGCTGGACGAGCGTCGGGGAACGGCGCGAGGTGGCCGCCAACCTGCAACTGCTGCACGAGCACTACCTCGACCTCTCCAACGTCTTCGCGATGCACCCGGAGATGGTGCCGCCCGGCATCGAGGCGCTGCCGCCGCTCGAGGACGTCGAGGTCTCCGAGGTGTCGGTCTCCTACCGGCGGGAACTGCCCGAGGCGCCGTTGGCTCCGTGGGAGGCCACGGTCACCGGGCTCGGCGATGCCACCGCGTCGTTCGGCCGGACGGAGACGGGCACGTTCGTGACGCCGGGCCTGCACAAGCAGACCTACACCATCATCGGCGCGAACGGTCCCGAACTCGAGCTCGTGCGGACTCACGGTTTCACACCCCAGTCCTCCGGAGTCACCCATGTCTTCCTACAGATCTCGTGGCGGGGCGCCTCGGTCCCACCCGACGTCGGCGAGCAGTTGATCGCGGTCTTCCACGCGATGGCCGACCGGGACGTCCCCGTTCTCGAGACCATGCAGCGGTGCCTGGACCAGGACCCGATCCCGCGGCGCTACGTCAACGTCAAGGCGGACCGGGCCGCCGTGCGCGCGCGCCGGATCCTGACGGCGATGGTGGAGGACGAGCGGGGAATCTAGGCCGAGAGGGAGGCCCGCTCGGTAGGAAAGTAGGTTAGCGTGCCCTAATATGTAGTCATGGTGCATGTCGGACGTCCCCGTGAACGAGTCGGAATCACCCGGCGGAGCCTCTTCGGAGGAGTGGCGGGGGTCGGCGCGACGGCCCTCCTCGCCGCGTGCGGAACGTCGACGGCACCGTCGGCCCCCAGTGCCGGGAGCCGGAGCGCGGACGCGGGCGGCGGTCCGTCGCGTGTGGTCGCGCTGTCCACCGGGCACCTCGACCACTGCCTGGCGCTCGGGATCGTGCCGGTCGGGCTGGCCGTCGCAGTGTCCGAGGCTACGGACAGCCGTGGCATCCCCGACTACATCAAGCAGGCGTTCGGCGACAGGTACGACCTCGACTCGATCCAGGTCGTGGGACAACGCATGAGTCCCGACCTGGAGAAGGTGGCGGGCCTGAAGCCCGACCTCATCCTGTCGAACAAGCGGGCCGACAAGGGGCTCACGGAGAAGCTCACCGGGATCGCCCGGACCGTTCAGACGAACGGCGGGTCGGAGCAGTTCAAAGCGGACCTGAAGATCGTCGCGGAGGCGTTCGGGAAGGCGGCGGACGGCGAGAGGCTGCTCGCCGACTACGAGGGCCGTGCCCGCGCGTGGGGCGCGCGCCGCGGCACCCCGGGGACCTTCTCGCTGGTCCGGGGCAAGGGGGATCAGTACCTGTACTTCGGGACGCGTGCGCTCGCGAGCATCGTGGGCACCGATGCGGGCCTGACCCGGCCGGCGGCGCAACAGTTCGACGAGGCGGCGAGTCGCACCCTCTCGCTGGAGCAGGTGGGACTGCTGGACGCGGACTGGGTGTTCTACTCGTTCCCCGGCAACTCCGGCGATTTCACCGAGGCCCCGCTGTGGAAGAAGCTGCCCGCCGTCGCCGAGGGACGCGCCTTCCGGGTCGACGTCGATCCCTGGTTCCTGAACGCCTCCACCGTTGCCGCCGACCGGGTCCTCGCCGACATGCAGCGATTCATGTCCACCTAGTCGGAGCGGCGGGCGCGGCGTATCTCGTCGACGCCGTCGTCGGTGCAGAACCCGGACCCGCTCGCCGTGAGGCAGAGGAGGCCGAGGAGGCGCATGCCCTCGTCGACCACGGCGAGACGGCGGATCCCTGTGGTGCGCATGTCCTGTCGCACCGGGTCCGCCGGGGCGGCCGGGCCGACGGTGCGCCCGTCTCGCGAGGCGAGATCGCGGGCGGGGGAGGCCTCGTCCGCGTGGGCGGCGAGATCTCCGTCGTCGAGCGTCCCGACCAGGACGCCGTCGTGGACGAGCAACAGGAGGTGGAACTTCGGGCTCTCTTCGAGCGCGGCGCGCGCGGCACCCACCGTGATATCGGCCGTGTGGCGCGTCGGGCGGCGCAGCATCACCTCCGCGACGGTCGGCGCCGCCGCGCTCACGCCGTTACCGGCTCGATGCGGGCGGGCACGTACTTGTGCCACGGCGTCCCGGCGAACCAGTCGCGATGTTTCGCGCTCGTCAGCTCGTTCGGGGCGATACCGGGCCGGGAGAGGCCGTCCTCGGCCGGGTAGTCGAGCCCGAGCCCGTTGGGCAGGGAGACGTGGCCCGCTCTCATCATCTCGCTGATCTCGATCGACGACTCCAGAGAGCCCGCCTCCGTGGTGATCCGCACCCGCGAATCGGGTTCCAGGCCCAGACGGTCCGCGTCTTCGGCGCTGATCCGGAGCGCGCCGCCCGCGTCGCGGCGACGCCAGCCGGGATCGCGGATGATGGTGTTCGCCGTGAAGGCGCGCCGCTCGCCCGCCATGAGGACGTAGGGGAACTCGGGCGTCGTCCACGACGAGGGGGCCTCGCGCAGCCCGTCGATCAGCGGCAGTAGTTCCGGGATCGCCACCGTGAAGCGGTTGTCGTTGCGCAGCACGTAGTCCCATGCGTGGTCCCACTCGTCGACCGTGAACGTCACGCCCGAGCGTTCGCGCAGGATCGCGTCGAAGAGTTGCTGGCCGGGGCGCATCCCGGTGCCGGTGAATCCGGCGCGCGCCACCGCAGCGGGGTGCGAGAGCGCGCACAGGTGCGCCGCGCCCCAGAGGATCGCGGCCCCGCGCGCACCGTCGGGCAGTGCGGGACCGAGCGTCTCGTACAGGACGTACCCGATGAGCCGCAGCAGCGACGGATCCGCGGCCGCCGCGGAGAAGAGCGCGAGCGCGAAGGCGTCGGTGCCGGCGGTGAGTGCTCCCCGGAGCCGCTGCAGCAGCGCCTCGTCCACGGCGCCGAGCTCGCGGAGGAGGCGTGCGTAGATCTCCGGCTCGGGCAGTGTGCCGGGGCGGGGATCCAGGAGCGGGGCGCGCAGCTGGAAGGCGTTGCGGGGGAACTCCATCGTGAAGAAGGTGCACTCCCACTTCTCGAACTGGCTGGATGCGGGTAGGACGTAGTCCGCCTCGCGGGCGGTCTCCGTCATCGCGACGTCGACCACGACCGTCAGCTCGCACGCGTGCATCGCCTCGATGAACCGCCGGGACTCCGGGAGGGAGTGGGCGGGGTTCGAGCTGTCGATCCAGAGGGCGCGCAGCCGATCCGGATGGTCGGTGAGGATCTCGTCGGCGATCGAATTGCACGGAACGAGGCCGGCGATCACTCGCGCGCCGGTGACCGGTGTGTGCCGCTCGGTCTTCGGCTGCTGCTCCGCGGCGAGCCCCGCGCTGAGCATCGGCGCCATCCGAGTGAGTAGTGCGTGCGCTGCGCCGTTGACCAGGCCGCCCGGGAGTGGTGCCGCCGCTGCGATCGGCACCGCGCGGGAGATGCCCTCGGCCCCAAGGGCGACGGTGCTCACGAAGGTCCTGCGTGCCTTCTTCTGCAACGGGCTCGACGGTGCGCGACGCGGGCGTCGAGGGTCGCCGCCCGGAGCCGCGACGGGGGAGGAGAACCACGAGTGCAAGTACATGGTGCCCGGCCGGCCGAAGTTCCCGGTCAGGATCCACAGCAGCTTGTTGAGATACGAGACGAGCGTGCTGTTCGGAGCCTGCTGCACACCCAGGTCCTCGTACGTCGTCGCGCTGGAGGCGGTCGCGAAGCGCCGCGTCGCTGCGCGGATGAGGTCCTCGTCGACGCCGCAGGTCGCGGCATAGGTGCTGATCGGAACCCTTCGGAGGGCGTCGAGGACCTCGTCGGCCCCGTCGGTGTGTGCCGCCACGAACTGCTGGTCGAGGAGGTCCTCCTCGACCAGGACGCCGAGCATGGCAGCGAGGCACCAGGCGTCGGTACCGGGAAGGACCTGCAGGTGGAAGTCGGCCATCGCCGCGGTCTCGCTCCGGCGCGGGTCCAGCACGATCATCGCTCGCGCCGGATCCTTGGCGATCTCCTTGAGGACCGGCCGGGCGCGGGGGAAGGAATGCGTCTGCCACGGGTTCTTGCCGAGGAACAGCACCACCTCGGCGTGCTCGAAGTCGCCCTTCGTGTGCGTGCCGTACAGCTGTGCGTCGACCCACGCCTCGCCGGTCTTCTCCTGTGCGAGTGCGTTGGAGTAGTAGCGCATGCCGAGCGCCGCCCGCAACGACTGGCCGTACGCGGCCGGCAGATGATTCCCCTGACCGGCGCCGGAGTAGTACAGGATCCGCTCACCGCCGTGCGCCTCCTTCACGGCGGTCAGGCGCGCGGCGATCTCCCGGATCGCGGTGTCCCAGTCGATCTCCTCGTACGTCCCGTCCGGCCGCCGGCGCAGCGGCGACGTCAGTCGATCGCGGCCGTTCTGATAGAGGTCGAGACGGAGTGGCTTCTCGCACGTGTATCCGTGTGACGTGGCGTGCTCCTTGTCGCCGCGGATCTTCGCCAGGCGTCCCTGCTGGACCTGGATCTCCAGGCCGCAGTTGCATTCGCAGAGGATGCACGCGGACTTCTGCCAGTCGGTGGTGGGCGTCTCGCCGGTCATGGGCCTAGTATGGACTAGGGCATAATCCATAGCAAGAGACCGGGGGAGCGCATCGTGGCACCAGGACGGGACACACGGCAGCGCATGCTGCTCAGTGCCGTGGAACTACTCCGGGAGCGCGGGGTCGCGGGAGTGACGGTCGATGCGGTCCTGCAGCGGAGCGGCGCGCCGCGCGGTTCGGTGTACCACCACTTCCCCGGAGGCCGTGCGCAACTCGTCGGGGACGCGCTCGACCTCGCAGGAGAGTCGATGACCGCGCTCATCGAAGGAGCCTCCGGAGACGGTGCGGAGCAGGCCCTCCGCAGGTTCGCCGCCTTCTGGACAGGGGTTCTGCGCGAGTCGGACTACGGAGCCGGATGTCCGATCGTGTCCGTCGCCGTCGGTGGCTCGCCGGACGATGCCCGGTTCCGGCAGGCGGCCGCGCGGACCATGGAGCGCTGGCGCGAGGTCCTCGCGGCCGCGATGGTCGCCGACGGACACGCGCCGCGGGCGGCGGCGAGCCTCGCGACGATGGCGATCGCGTCGATCGAGGGAGCGATCATCCTGTGTCGGGTGGAGCGGTCCGTCGAGCCTCTCGAGGATGTGATCGGGCACCTCGAGGCACTGGTGTCGACCGGCCGGCGTCCTACTGCAGGCGGAAACGCAGGGACGCGATCACGTCGTCCAGCGCCTCGGTGAGCGCGTAGACACGGTCGGCAGGGCCGGGCGCGGCGAGCGCGCGGTGTCGGTCGGCATCGGCCAACGGCAGCGCGCGGGCGAGGTAGTAACTCCGCTCGACGGGGTTCTCGGGGAGCTTCAGTTTCGGCCAGCGCCGGGGGCGCGCACCGTCCGCGCGGGTGAGTCTCGCTGCGAGCCGCTCGATCTCGTCGCGCTTGGCGAGAAGTGGGATCAGGTCGACCGCGGGTTGCACCTCGTCCGGCCAGAGTTCCGCCTCGGCGATCGGGTAGGGATCGTCGGGCAGCCACCGCGCGATCCGGACACGGTCCGTACCGCGGCAGACCAGGGTGAACTCGCCGCCCATCTTCCGGACGTAGCGGTCGATGACGGCGACGGTGCCGATGTCCGTGCGGACATCGCCGCCGCCGACCTCGCTCCCGCGTTCGATGAGGACGACGCCGAACCGACCGTCGGTGGCCAGGCAGTGCTCGATCATCCGGCGGTAGCGGGGTTCGAAGACGCGCAGCGGCAGCTCCTCGCCGGGCAGCAGCACGGCGCCGAGCGGGAACATGGGCAGTTCGGTCACCGCACCAGCATGCCCTGCGGGCGGTATCGTCGCCGCCATGACGGCCCCGAACGACTGGCTGGCGGCAGTGGAGCGGGACGGTGGCGTCATCGCCGCCACTCCGCCGGACCGGCTCGCCCTCGACGTCCCCACCTGCCCCGGGTGGACCGTGCACGACCTCATCGTGCACCTCGGAGGGGTGCACCGGTGGGCTGCGACCTTCCTCACCGAGGGACCCGACTCGACGAACCGGTTCGCCCCGTTCGAGGACGACGCGCCTGCTGGGGGCGCTGTGACCGCCTGGTACCGCGACCGTCTCGACCACCTCCTGGCGGAGCTGCGCAGGCACGCCCCGGACGCACCTGCGCGCGCCTTCACCGGTCGCGCCACCGCGGGGTTCTGGATGCGCCGTCAGGCGCACGAGACCGCGGTGCACCGCTGGGATCTCGAGAACTCCTGGAACGCGGCACTCGCCGTCGACTCCGTACTCGCGGGCGACGGGATCGAGGAGTGGGCGCAGGTCTTCGCGGGGCGGTTCCTCGCCCGCGGCCCGGGGCTGCCGGACGCGCTCGTCGGGCGGACCGTCCACGTGCACGGCACCGACCGGGAGGATGCGGAGTGGACTGTGACCCTGGGAAGGGAGTCGCTCGCCCTGGAGCGCGGACACGCGAAAGGTGACGCTGCGCTCCGGGGTACGACGTCGGACCTGTACCTCGCGCTCTGGCGTCGCGTCCCGGTGGCCGACCTCGAGACCTTCGGTGACCGCGCCCTCGTCCCGGCATTGCTGGACGCGGTGCAGGTCACGTAACCTGGTCGGATGACGAATCATGGAAGGGGCGCCACGCCTCACACCGTCTGATGGCCGAGCTGCGGGTGAAGTCCCGCTCCGAACTGCGCGGCGCACGGCGTCGTCAAGGCCACTCCTGTTGGGATCACCTCATCGTCGCCCCGCTCTGGGCGCAGCACCGCGCGAACCTCGGGACCTTACTGCGGACGTGCGACGCCGTCGGCGCATGCATGGCTGTGCCCTCGCACGACTGGGTGAAAAACGCTCTGCGCAAGGGCAACACGCTGCCCGGGCCCAGTTGTGTCCACCGCGTCGGCAATCCGCAGAACTGGCTTCTCAAGCAGCGCGAGCGCGGGTCCCACATCATCGGCGTGGAGCTCGCCGAGGGCGCGACCCGTCTCGGCGACCTGCGGGCCGCGCGGGGGCGCACCGTCGTCGTGCTGGGCCACGAGTTCTCCGGAATCCCCAGCGACACCCTCCACCTGCTCGACGAGGCCGTCGAGATCCCCATGATCGGGCGGGGTGCGAGTCTCAACGTCGCAGTGGCCGGATCGCTCGTGCTGTATCGCCTCGCGGGACTGGCCTGAGTTCGTAAGGTCGAGGGATGACCTCTCAGCTCTGGCTCGACTCCATTGCGGCCGACGGTGCCCGGATCACGGCGATCGATCCCGGCCACCTCGCGCTGCCCGTTCCCAGCTGCCCCGGGTGGACGGTGCGCGACGGGATCGTCCACACGGGCGGCGCGCACCGCTGGGCCACGCAGTTCCTCCAGGCGGGCCCGGAATCGAAGGAGCGGTTCGTCCCGGACGTCTCGGACGTGCCCGACGGCGACGCCGTCCTGCAGTGGTACGCCGGCGTCAACGCCGCGCTGCTCGACGAACTGCGCCGGCACGAGCCCGACGCTCCCGCCCGGGCCTTCATCGGCCGCACCACCGCGTCGTTCTGGATGCGCCGGATGACGCAGGAGGTGTCCATCCATCGATGGGACCTGCAGAACTCCCTGCCCGACGGCGCCGAGCCGCTCCCGGCGTGGACGGCCGCCGACGGCATCACGGAGCTGACGCAGATGCAGATCCCGCTCATCGTCGGGAAGAAGGGGCTGCCGGCGGAGCTCGCCGGGCGGGTGCTCGCGATCGAGGCGACGGACACCCGCGACAGGTGGACGCTGCGCCTGCGCGCCGACGGTGTGGACGTGCTCGACGAGCCCGCTCCCGGCGATGTCACGCTCCGCGGCACCGCGTCGGACCTGGATCTGGTGCTGTGGCGCCGGACCGAGCCGGGCACCGTCGACCTGCAGGGCGATCGGGCGGTGCTCGACGGCCTGCTGGACGTCGTGATCATCTGAGGCGACACGCCGAACTGGCGCGATGCCACTAGGTGTTGCGTTGCCCGGACTTGTCGGCCCCAAGGGGTAGTGTCATCAGCGTAGAAATCCAGCTCCGCGAAAACCGAGGTGTCATGTCTGAAACCGCCGCTCACAGCCCTGCCGACGGAGCCCCGCTCAAGCTGGTCAGCCGGGTCTCGGCGATCAACTGGAACCGGGTGCAGGATGAGAAGGACGCCGAGGTCTGGGACCGGCTGACGGGCAACTTCTGGCTGCCCGAGAAGGTGCCGGTCAGTAATGACATCCCGTCGTGGGGCACGCTCACCGAGCACGAGAAGCAGCTCACGATGCGGGTGTTCACCGGCCTCACGCTGCTCGACACGATCCAGGGCACCGTCGGCGCCGTGTCGCTGATCCCGGACGCGATCACTCCGCACGAGGAGGCGGTGTACACCAACATCGCGTTCATGGAGTCGGTGCACGCGAAGAGCTACAGCTCCATCTTCTCCACGCTGTGCAGCACGCGTGAGATCGACGACGCCTTCCGTTGGTCGGAGGAGAACGAGCACCTGCAGGCCAAGGCGAACATCGTCATGGGCTACTACAGCGGCGACGACCCGCTCAAGCGCAAGGTCGCCTCGACGCTGCTCGAGTCCTTCCTCTTCTACAGCGGCTTCTACCTGCCGATGTACTGGTCCTCGCGGGCCAAGCTCACCAACACGGCCGACATGATCCGCCTGATCATCCGCGACGAGGCCGTGCACGGCTACTACATCGGCTACAAGTACCAGCGCGGTCTGGAGACGCAGAGCCCGGAGCGTCGCGAGGAGCTCAAGGACTACACCTTCGACCTGCTCATGGAGTTGTACTCCAACGAGGAGGACTACACCGAGTCGCTGTACGACGAGGTCGGCCTCACGGAGGACGTCAAGAAGTTCCTGCGCTACAACGCGAACAAGGCCCTGATGAACCTGGGCTACGAGGCGCTGTTCCCCAAGGACGCCACCGACGTGAACCCGGCGATCCTCTCCGCGCTGTCGCCCAACGCCGACGAGAACCACGACTTCTTCTCCGGTTCCGGCTCGTCCTACGTGATCGGCAAGGCCGTCAACACCGAAGACGAGGACTGGGACTTCTGATCCCCGACGAGGCCCGCCCGCGCTACAGCCCCTGGTGGCTGTTCGGGGCGGGCCTTCTCGTGTTCGGGTTCCTCGTGGCGCCGAGGCAGATCGTGGGCACCGGATTCGACAGCCGCGCGGCTGACGAGTTCCCGTCGTACATCCTCAGCGGGAGAGCAGAACTCACAGGTGGACTGGCGTCGTTGGTCGACGACTGGCAGCGGTACCACCTGATCAAGGCGCTCTTCGCGGGACTACTCGTGGTGCTGGCGCTGTACCTCGGGCATCGCGCGCTCGCGCTGATCCCGACGGTGCTGTTCATCGCGAACGTCCAAGGCGCTGTTGCGCCCCTGTCGTCGGCGTTCTCCTTGCTCGGTGATCGGGTGTCGGAGTCGGACGGCCCGGTGGCGCAGGCGTTGTCGGCGATGCGGAGGCAACTGCGCGGCGATCGATCGCCGGCTGTGCAGGAACTCGTCGACGACTTCGCGCGGTACCACCTCGCGGTAGTGGTGATGGCCGGCGTGCTGACGATCGTGCTGGTGGTCTTCGCCGTGCGCGCCTGGCGGCAGGGGCGTCGACGGTGGGCGATGGCGACGGTGGCCGCCGCGGTCGCCGCCGCGGTGGTCACCTGGGCGAATCTCACCACGACTCTCGATCCCGCTCGCGGGCTCCTCGACTTCCTTGGCGGTTCCTAGCGGTTTCGGTGGCGACACGCCGGGATTCCGCCGCCGAAACCGCAGGCAACCGCGCCAGTGGCGCGAGTAGCGGGCGCGGCGCTGCCATCGCTGTGGCGGCGGAGTCAGTGCCCTTGAGCGTCGACGGCGATCGTGGCGCTGTCCCGAGTGCGTGAGATGCGGAGTGTCGTAGTGTCCATCCCGGTGCCGCCCGGCGGGTAGGACAGGACGATGAGATTCGACGGGCACGTCGTCGCCTCCGAGGGCGTGCATCCCACCGGACTCGGGTCGATCATGCCGGGCGCCTTCGCGACGATCTGCCGGTAGTCGTCGAACCGGTCGGCCGGTGCGGAGAAGGTCCCGCGGTAGGACGATCGACCGGCGAACACCGGATAAACGGTCATGGCATCGAGGTGGAAGCTCGTGGGAATGTGGATGCTCCGGCGCTCCAGTTCCCGCCGGGTCTCCTGCGCACCGATCGTGTGCGGGGGCCCGACGTCGAACATGCCGTTCACGAACCACCGGATGCCGAGGTACAGCGCCGCGAGTAGCAGTACCGGGATCAGCAGGACGACAGTCCAATACACGCGCGGCTTCCGCCGCGTCCCGGTCACTGCCATCCCTCGACTCCGATGGCGACGGCGACCTGGAACCGGAGCTGTCCGATCTCGTGCGCTGCAGCAACGACCTTGCCGGATGCCGTGTCGCGGGTCTCCGCGACCACGCGTCGCACCTGGCTGAGCTGGTGGACCTCGAACCGCTGCGCTGCGAGTTCCGGCTGTGCACTGCGGATCTGGGCGCAGCTGCTGGGAACCGTGTTGCGCACCATCATCGGGTTGCCGGCATTCACCGGCCCGCGGTGAACACCGCGTTCCGCGACCACCTCGAAGCTCTTCTGCTCGCCGATCTCGCAGACGGCGACCGGCGCGAGGCCGGGTGTGCGGAAGAGTCCCTTCGTGTCCTCGCTCCACACCGTGAACCTGGTGTTCGAGGCGCAGCGTCGATCCGAGCCGAAGCGGCCGGCACCGCGGAACCCTGCGGGGCACATGCGCCAACCGGACCGGGTCACATGCGCGGTGACCGACTGCCGCTGCGCGTCGAGTCCGTATCCCAGCAGCTGATCGTCGCAGTCCGCGCACGGCCCGATCGCGTCCGCGCGAGGTGCGTACGGGCGGGGCACGTCGTCGGCGGGGCTCAGCGTCATGGCTCCTGCCCCGGCGAGCACCGAACCCACGATCAGTGCCGTGATGAGGGCCGCTGGTGTGCGAGAGGACTTCACCCGCTATAGATTAGCGGATGCGATCTACTAGATACTGTACATGTCGCGGTGTATGCACTAGAGAGTGCGAAGGAGCGCTCGGCTGCGGCGGCGGTGAACAGGAGGTTCACGCGGCTACACTGCGGTGTATGGCTCACGAGCACGTCGGCGGCGGACCGGTCGAGGTCGAGGTGGCAGGAGCTGCGCCGCCCCGGACGACGTGGCGCCTCGTGTACGGGCTGGTGGTCGTGGCGTTCTGGGTCAGCGCAGCGGCGAGTTACGCGGCCGGGCCGACCTGGCTCACGATCACCCTCGCAGTCATAGGTGCGATACTCGCGGTTCTGTTCGGGCTCAACCTATGGGCGGAACGCCACATGATCGGCGATGTGGAACTCAAGGCGGGCCCCGACGGATTGTGGACGAGCCGTTTCACGCTGGAATGGGATGACGTCCGCTCGTGCGGCTTCGCGACCGGAAAATACAAGTACAAGCTCATCGACCCGACCATGTGGGTGTACGACTCCGCCGAAGCCACGTCGTTGGTCGTGACACGTCGCACGGCGGACGCCAACGGCCGCCAGATCCAGGTCGGGTACACCCTGTACGAGCATCACACCGACAACCTCGACGAGTTCCTCGCCGCGGTCCGGCACTACGCACCGTCGTCCGACGGTGATTTCGGGCGGTCGGCCAGGGACTACGTGCCGGACATCGAGGTGCAGAGCCGGCTTCGCGCGCAGTGGGATGCAGAAGGGCGCGTCGTCGTGACGACCAAACGGGGCAAGGAGAAGCTGGTCTTCGACCGCGCCGGAATCAGTGCCGGCCGCGACTCGGTCCCCTGGGAGTCCGTCGCCGCGCTGGGCGCCGTGACAGACTCCGTCAAGTCCACGATGAACGGCGTCAGCACGGGCACTACGTATACGCACAAGTTGGTCATCGTCACGTCCGAGGTGGACAAGAAGGGAAAGCAGCGCACGCTGCGGCCGGACTACCCGGGCGACTACGTGCCGCCGCTGGAGCAACTCGTTCCGTTTCTCCAGGTCCTGGCGCCATCGTTGC
This sequence comes from Tsukamurella pseudospumae, assembly GCF_001575205.1. Lineage (GTDB taxonomy): Bacteria > Actinomycetota > Actinomycetes > Mycobacteriales > Mycobacteriaceae > Tsukamurella > Tsukamurella pseudospumae. Next base: position 133,831 of record NZ_LSRE01000010.1, on the reverse strand, counting down.
CGATCAGCGACAAGCGCCGTTCGATCTGATGAGGGCGCCTCGCGGCGGACCCGGGTGCGTCACTGGGTCAGTCCGCGGCGCGGCCGATCGCCTCGAGGAAGACCACACGGTCGGCGATGTCTGTGTCGCGCAGCGCTGCGATCGCTGCTGACAGTGCCACCGCTCCTGACGGTCGACGCGAGAATCGGGATGACAGCGCGATCAGGACTCCGGGATGACTGAGTCCCGAGGAGGTTTGGGCCGCTGCGAGTTGCACGAAGTCTGAGACGTTCTCGGTGAGCAGGGCCCGGTCGTCGGCGATGGACAACGCGAAGACGTCTGCGTCCGGGCTACCTGCGCGCCCCGACTCGACGATGCTCGTCACGTCGTGACCGGCATCGCGCAGCCGCTCGGCGAGCGACGGCGAGTACATCTCGTCGAGCAGCAGCCTCACTGCTGTGCCGCCGTGTCCATTCGGTGCAGGGCGATCCTCGCGGACACTTCGACCGGGAAGGCGTTCCGGTACCCGATGGTCGCGTCCACCTGTGCGCGGGTGATCGGCGCCTCATCGACGAGGGCCTGCGCGGGGTCGTCCTCGTCCTCGAGATCGTCGAGCCACATCGCCACCTCCCACACGTCGGGTCCGCCGATGAGGCCCGCGCGCCGCCCTGCCGGCCCGTCCCGGAACGTGATGAGCGGGTGTTCCTCGCGCCGAGCGCCCTCTTCGGCGTACCGACGCAGCCGGTCCGACAGCGTCTCGCCGCTGGCCTGGGCGCGCACCTTCAAGCGCTCGGCGAGCGCATCGTCGAGGCGTACGGAAACGTTCACGGACATGTTTCCGTTGTAGCACGTTGTCAACGCTGCGTCGATGGCGGCTGATCACACGCTGTTATGGAGAGTGAACCCGCAGGTCGGACTCTCCATAACGGTGTTCAATCGGGGAGGGGGAGGTCGTCGCGGTCGGCCCATTCGACGAGGGTGTCGAGGGAGAACGCCTCGTCGTCGATGGATGCGTGCAGATCGCCGAGCTCGGCGAAGCGCGCAGGCAGGGTGCGGATGGTGAAGTCGTCGGGGTGCACGTCGGGGATCTCATCCCACGTGATCGGGGCGGACGCGGTGGCGATCGGGGTGCCGCGCAACGAGTACGCGCACGCGATGGTGTGATCGCGGGCGTTCTGGTTGTAATCCAGGAAGACCGCCGCCGGGTCGCGGTCCTTGCGCCACCACACCGTCGTGACCTCCGACGGTGCCCGGCGCTCGACCTCCCGGGCGAAGGCGAGGGCGCACCGTCGGACCTCCGAGAAGGTCCAGCGGGGCTCGATCCGTACGTACACGTGCAGGCCGGACCCGCCGGAGGTCTTGGGGAAGCCGCGAATCCCCAACTCGTCCAGCACCTCCCGGACGACCCCTGCGACCCGCTGCACGCGGGACCACGAGCAGTCGGGCATCGGGTCGAGGTCGATCCGCCACTCGTCGGGATGCTCGAGATCGCCTGCGCGGCAGTTCCAGGGATGGAACTCGACCGTCGACATCTGGGCGGCCCAGATCACCGAGCCCAGCTCGGTGACGACCACCTCGTCGGCGGTCCGGCCGAATCGGGGGAAGTAGATCTCGACCGTCTCGAGCCAGTCGGGAGCGCCGGCGGGGATCCGCTTCTGGTGGACCTTCGGACCGTCGACGCCCTTCGGGTAGCGGTGCAGCATCGTCGGGCGATCCCGCAGTGCCCGGACGATGCCCGGGCCAACGGCCTCGTAGTACCGGACGACGTCCAGCTTCGTCGCGCCGATCTCCGGGAAGTAGACGCGATCCGGGCTGGACACGCGCACCACCCGGTCGCCGACGGTCAGTTCGATCGGCTCGCCGTTCCCCGAGGACGCCACGACTCAGACGTTACGCGCCCAGGAAGCGGCCCAGCGTCTTCTTCCGCTTCCCCGACGGCCGGCCCTGCACGACGCCCGCCGCCACGTCCTCGGCGAACTTCTCCACCGTCTCCTGCGAGTCGGTCTTGTTGGTGCCGATGAATCCGTTGGGGCCGCGCTTGATCCAGCCCGTGACGTACACGCCGGGGAGCGGCGCACCGTCGTCCCCGAGAACGCGACCGGCCTCGTTCGGCAGCACCGCGCGCCGGTCGTCGAAGGGCAGGCCCGGCACGGGCACGCCCCGGTAGCCGACGGAGGTGAACACCATGCCGACGGGCAGGTCGATCGCCTCGCCGGTAACGGTGTGCTTCGCGTGCAGCACCAGGCCGTCGTCGGTGGCCTCGATGGACTCGGGCGTGGTGAGGAAGCGCAGACGGATGCGGCGCGGCGCGGCGGACTGGGTCTCCATCGACTCGAGCAGGTCCAGCTTGTGCGCCACGAGCTCCGAGTCGCTGCCCGCGACGAGGGTCTCGGCCACGTCGGGGTCCGGGTGGACGATGACGGTCCTCTCGTCGGCGAGGCCCAGTGCCTCGGGCAGGGTGAAGGCGGCGTGCTCGGGGCCGCGGCGGGCCACGATCACGACCTCCTCGACCTTCGACTCGCGCAGTGCCGCAAGGGCGGCGGGGGAGATGGTGGTGCCCTCGAGCTCCTCCGGGTCGGCGGTCAGGATCCGGGCCGCGTCCAGCGCGACATTGCCGTTGCCGATGACGACGATGCGGTCGTGCGTGAGGTCGACCGGGTCGCCCTTGTGCTCGGGATGGCCGTTGTACCAGGCCACGAAGTCGGTGGCACTGCGGACGTTCGGCAGATCCTCGCCCACGATGCCCAGCTTCTTGTCGGTGCTGGCGCCCACCGCCACGACGATCGCGTCGTGACGTCGACGCAGCTCCTCGAGGGAGATGTCGGTGCCGATCTCGGTATTGAGGTGGATCTGGAAGTTCGGGTCGGCGGCGACCTTGTCGAACAACCCGGACACCTTGCGGGTACGGGTGTGGTCCGGCGCGACGCCGAAGCGGGCCAGGCCGTACGGCGTGGACAGCTTCTCGTAGACGTCGACGGTGACGCCGGGGTAGCGGAGCAGTTCGTCGGCGGCGTACATCGCCGCGGGGCCGCTGCCGATCACGCCCACGCTGATGACGGTGCCCGACGGGATCGGAAGGATCTTCGGCGGCACGGTGTGCGCCATGGGCGGGCGGCTGCGGTCCTGCGGGTTCGGGCCGCCGAGGCGGGAGTTCGCCGGATCGGCGGCCGCGAGCGACCGGTTCAACTCGATGTAGACCTTGTGCTCCTCCGGCAGCCGGTGTGCCGGGCCGATGGCGTCGACGGGGCACGCCGTCACGCACGCACCACAGTCGACGCAGGTCGTGGGGTCGACGTACAGCATCTCGGCCGTTGCGAAGCCCGGCTCGTCGGGGGTCGGGTGGATGCAGTTGACGGGGCACGCGAAGGTGCACGAGGCGTCGCTGCAGCAGGACTGGGTGATGACGTGAGGCACGTGGGAATCTCCTCGGCGAGGGGGTCCCGCATCCGGGCCGGGATACGGGTCCGGCTCGGCGGGTGACCGCCGAGCCGGATATCGGGGTGGTTGGAGACTACTGCGCGGTGTACGACGGCTCGCTGCGGAACCGCGAGGTCCGGCCGTGGATGCCGAGCACGCGCCACAGGACGCGGGAGATCGGGTTCATCAGGTCGGTGCGCTCGGCCAGCAGCCGGACATCGCCGAAGATCTCCTGGCGCATGGCCTTGGACTCGGGCGACCGCCAGAAGATGTCCTTCTTGACCGACCGCGGGATGTCGAAGGTGTCCCAGAACTGCTTCGGCGGGACCATGATCGCGCCGAGCAGGATGCGCATCACGAGCGGCATGGCCAGCGACAGCAGGAAGCGCGGGATCGGGCCACGAGTGGGGATCTTGTGCTCCAGCAGCTGGTGCGCGAACGAGATGTGGCGGGCCTCCTCGGCCACGTGGATCTGCATGACCGAGGTCATCGCGGGGTGCTGGGTGTCCGCGGAGCGCAGGAACTGCTTCTGCAGGTGGTCGATCGGCTCCTCGCCGGCGAGCACTCCCATGTAGAAGATGTTCGGGAAGGTGGTCGCTGCGAGCGGGATGATGGGCGAGAGCCGACGGAACCACCACGCGCCGCCCGGAACGTCCATGCCCACGCGGTTGACGAACTCCTGGAACATCAGCGTGTGCTGGCACTCCTCCTTCGCCTCGTGCGTGGCGTAGCGGAACTCGGGGGAGTTGTTCGGCTGCACGGCCGTGTACTGCATGATGCCGCGGATCAGGATCGACTCGAACTGCAGGCCGACCTTCGCGACGTTCGCCTGGCGCCACATGCCGATCTCGATCTGCTTGGCCAGCGGCTGCTCCTGGTACCAGGGGTGGCGGCCGATCGGATCGAATCGCGGGTTGCACACCCAGCGCGGGTCGTCGGGGACGATCGCCAGCTCGGGGGAGTCCCAGTCGATGTCGACGTACGGATCGAAGTTCCGATTCACCGAGGCGACCGACAGGTCGTTGAGGGTCTGCTCGTACTCGGCCTGACCGGGGAACGAGCGACCACGCATCCGCGCCATGTGCGTCACCCGGGGCATGTTCAACAGGGCCATGATGGATCCTTTCCTGGCACCCTCGTTGCGGCTCGTACCTGGTTCTTCCTCAGCATCCTGTGGGAAATCCCACAGGCATCTCTGCTGGTAGAAGCCGCGTATGAGATTGAATCGCCTTCAGGCTATCACTTCCGACAAGCATGAATGAAGGGTCTTCGGCCAGGAATCCGTGAACACTTGTACACCGAGCTTCGGGCCTGCGGCTTTACGCGGTGAATGTGAGGCGCGTCACGGAGGAAAGGGGGTCGCGCGGGACCGGCGAACGACTCGATCCGGGCGTGGAGAGGGGGTGGGCCGAAGGGGCCCGCGGGAGCCTAGGACGAGGCCCTGATGGTGTTGCTCACGTCGTGCAGGACGATCCCGGCGGCGACGGGGCCGCCCGCGGAGAACCATGACGAGTCCTCGACCAGCAACTGCCGCTTCGCGGTCACGACGCGCAGGTTCTTCCACGCGTCCGAGGTCATCACCGACGTGCCGTGCTCTCGGCCCTTGTCGCCCTCGTAGCCGACGTAGACGAGGTCGCCCTCGGCGGCGGAGTAGTCGTCCGCGGACATCTCGACCGGCTCCGGTTTGCGCTGCGGCTCGGGCCGGACCACCTTGAGATCGGCGAGGACCTGCGCGGCCAGCGGCGCGGTGCCCTCGGCCAGGGACTTGCCGTCCGCGGTGAAGCGCACCAGGGAGACGGTGTTGTGCACCGCGTCGATCTTCGTGGCCGCGTCGGCCGCGTCGCGCTGGTACCGGTCGATGATCGCCCGCGCCTCGGCCGGCATCCGCACGGCGTCGGCCAGGGCCAGGAAGCTGCGGCGCCAGTCCGCCGACGGTGCCGGCACGATCACCGTCCGGCCCGCGCGCCGGTTCGCGTCCGCGGACCGCTCGGTGCCGACCGCCAGATCGGACCGGGCACCGTCGGACAGGCGGGGCACGCGGCCGAGGACCGGTCCCAGGTACGACGGTGCGGTGCCCCCGACCGCCTTGACCCGGTCCTGCAGGCCGAGTGCGCACAGTCCGTCGAGGAGGTCGGGATCGGCGACGACGATGCTCGCCGGGGCCGCGGTACCCGTGACGGGTGCCGCGCACGCCTGCTCGGGCTTGCGGTCGAGGCCGATGATGTTCGCGGACGCCAGGCGCGTCGTGGTGGTGGCGATCGAGGCGAACGGCTGCTCGATCGGCTCCTGCCCGCCGCATGCCGACAGGACGGTGCCGGCGACGACGGCGAGAGCCATCGCGGCGCCCGGCCTGGTTGTACCGACCCTGTTCACGGCAACCGTCCTCACTGTCGTTCCGGCCGAGCGCAACGGTAGCAGTCGCGACCCGTTCGGCCGGTTCGGCGACGCGAGTACGACGCGGAGTAGGACCCCCAGGACACGGGCGGGGAAGAGGGGCTACTCTTACTTCACGAGGGTGGCGTCCGCCGTGAGCGAACACCGCCCGATAGACCTGAATGAAGAGGCCAGTACCGGTTCCGACAGCCGCGGATCCGGTGGGCCACAGGGCAGGAGGATTTGTGACCGCGCAAGCGCATCGTCCGGCAGTCGAGGTGACCGCCGCACGTCCGTACCCGCAGCGGACCGGGCCCAAGGGGTCGTTCATCTACAAGCTGGTGACGACGACCGATCACAAGACGCTGGGCATCATGTACATCGTCACGTGTTTCGCGTTCTTCCTCATCGGTGGCCTGATGGCGCTGCTGATGCGAGCCGAGCTCGCGAATCCGGGCCTGCAGTTCCTGTCCACCGAGCAGTTCAACCAGCTGTTCACCATGCACGGCACCGTCATGCTGCTGCTGTACGCGACCCCGATCGTCATCGGCTTCGCGAACTTCGTGCTGCCGCTGCAGATCGGCGCGCCGGACGTCGCGTTCCCGCGCCTCAACGCGTTCGGGTACTGGCTGTTCGTGTTCGGCGCGATCATGGTGATCTCCGGCTTCATCACCCCCGGTGGCGCCGCGGACTTCGGCTGGACCGCGTACACCCCGCTGACCGACGCGCTGCACTCGCCCGGCGCCGGCGCCGACCTGTGGATCATGGGCCTCGGCGTGGGTGGTCTCGGCACCATCCTCGGCGCCGTCAACATGGTCACCACCGTGATCTGCATGCGTGCCCCCGGCATGACGATGTTCCGCATGCCGATCTTCACCTGGAACATCCTGGTGACCTCGCTGCTGATCCTGGTGGCCTTCCCGCTGCTGACCGCGGCGCTCATGGGCCTCGAGGTCGACCGCCAGTTCGGTGCGCACATCTACGACCCGGCCAACGGTGGCGTCATCCTCTGGCAGCACCTGTTCTGGTTCTTCGGGCACCCCGAGGTGTACATCATCGCGCTGCCCTTCTTCGGCATCGTCTCGGAGATCTTCCCCGTCTTCAGTCGCAAGCCGATCTTCGGCTACAGCGGCCTGGTCCTGGCCACGCTGGCCATCGCGGCACTGTCCGTCGCGGTGTGGGCGCACCACATGTACGCCACCGGCGCGGTGCTGCTGCCCTTCTTCAGCTTCATGACCTTCCTGATCGCGGTGCCCACGGGCGTGAAGTTCTTCAACTGGATATTGACGATGTGGAGAGGTCACATAACCTTCGAGTCGCCGATGCTGTTCTCGATCGGCTTCATCGTGACCTTCCTGTTCGGCGGTCTGACCGGCGTGCTCCTCGCGTCGCCGCCGCTCGACTTCGCGGTGTCCGACACCTACTTCGTGGTCGCGCACTTCCACTACGTGCTCTTCGGCACCATCGTGTTCGCCACCTACGCGGGCATCTACTTCTGGTTCCCGAAGATGACGGGGCGCATGCTCGACGAGGGCCTGGGCCGCTGGCACTTCTGGCTCACCTTCATCGGCTTCCACATGACCTTCCTGGTGCAGCACTGGGTCGGCGCCGAGGGCATGCCGCGTCGTTACGCCGACTACCTCGACACCGACGGTTTCACCACGCTGAACCAGATCTCGACGCTCGGCGCGTTCATCCTGGGCGCCTCGACGCTGCCCTTCGTGTGGAACGTCTTCAAGAGCTACCGGTACGGCGAGGTCGTCACGGTCGACGATCCGTGGGGCTTCGGCAACAGCCTCGAGTGGGCCACCAGCTGCCCGCCGCCGCGGCACAACTTCACCGAGCTGCCCCGGATCCGTTCGGAGCGTCCGGCGTTCGAGCTGCACTACCCGCACATGGTCGAGCGCATGCGCGCCGAGGCCCACTCGGGTCCCGGCAAGGGCCACTAAGCCCCGAAGCTCATCCACGAACGGCGTCTCCTTCCGCGGGAGGCGCCGTTCGTCGTTGCACCTGGTGCCACTACGATTTCAGCGTGCACGATGCGACCTCGGACCCCACGATCCTCATCACCGTGACCGGCGGCGACAAGCCCGGCGTCAGCTCCGTCCTGTTCGGAGTCCTGGCACGCGGCGAGGTCAGCGTCCTCGATGTCGAGCAGACCGTCATCCGGGGGCGGCTCACGCTCGGCGTGCTCGCCGCGGTCCACGGCGACCCCGAGCACGTGCAGGAGCTCGTCGAGCAGGCGATGGCCACCGTCGGGATGGACGTCGCCGTCGAGATCACCGGCGAGCAGCCGCCCCGTCCGCCCGTCCCGACGCACGCCGTCGTCCTGATGGGCGCGCCGGTCAGCGCGCGTGCGCTCTCGGAGGTCGCCACCGCGCTCGCCGCCGGCGAGGTCAACATCGAGTCGATCGCCGGCGTCGCCGACTACCCCGTCACCGCCCTCGAGCTCATGGTGACCGTTCCCGACGGTGCCGACGAGACCGCCTTCCGAGCGTCCCTGGCCGTCGTCGCGAAGGAGCAGGGCGTCGACATCGCCACCTCGCGTGCCGGCATCGCCCGCAGGTCCAAGCGCCTGATCTGCTTCGACGTCGACTCCACGCTGGTGCAGGGCGAGGTCATCGAGATGCTGGCGGCGCGCGCCGGCAAGGAGGCCGAGGTCGCGGCCGTCACCGAGGCCGCGATGCGCGGCGAACTCGACTTCGAGCAGTCGCTGCACGCCCGGGTGCGCAATCTCGCGGGCCTGCCCGCGTCCGTCATCGACGACGTCGCCGCGGGCCTGCAGCTCACGCCCGGCGCCCGCACCACGATCCGCACGCTCAAGCGGCTGGGCTACCGCTGCGGCGTGGTCTCCGGCGGCTTCACCGCCGTCATCGAGCCGCTCGCGCAGGACCTCGAGCTGGACTTCGTGCGCGCCAACACCCTCGAGGTTGTCGACGGTGTGCTGACCGGCCGCGTGGTCGGCGAGGTCGTCGACCGACCCGGCAAGGCCCGCGCGCTGCGCGAGTTCGCCGACGCCTTCGGGGTGCCGGTGGAGGAGACGGTGGCGGTCGGCGACGGCGCCAACGACATCGACATGCTCTCCGCAGCTGGCCTGGGCGTCGCGTTCAACGCCAAGCCGGCCCTACGCGAGGTCGCCGACGCGGCCCTGTCGCATCCGTACCTCGACGCGGTGCTGTTCGTGCTCGGCGTCACCCGCGACGAGATCGAGGCCGCCGACGCCGTCGACGGCGAGGTCCGCCGCGTGCCGATCGACGGCTGAGCCCGGCGCCCGGCCGATCGCCGGGCAGCTCGGTCAGACCTGCTGGAAGGCCAGCACCGTCGGCCCCGAGACCGTGACCTCCGCGCGGGAGCCGAACACCGCCGGACCGCCGTCCGGCCGATCGGCGGGTGCGCCCCCCGGCTGCGAGGTGTCGACGATGAGCTCCCAACCGTGCGTGCACGTCTCCGGCCCGCCGAGGACGACGACGGCGTCGCCGCCGGAGTGCCAGATGATGAGCGCGTCCTTCTCGGGGACGGCCCGGTCGTGGCCGGGGGAGCGCACGTCGGAGCCGTCGACCCAGGCCTGCAACGTCCGGACCTCGGGCGACTGCCAGGCGTCTCCGGGCATCTCGGCACCGTCGGCGGCGAACCAGGCGAGGTCGGGCTCCCCGTCCTGCGTCGCGCGGCCGTCGAAGAACTCGTGCTGCCGTAGCACCGGGGCCGCCCGCCGCACCATCGCGACGCGCGCGACGAACGCGGTGAGGTCGGCGTCGGCGGCGTCCCAGTCCACGGCGAAGGCATCGGCCGCGGGGGTGTCGAGAGGCACGCAGTAGGCGTTGTTGTTGCCGTACTGCGTGTGCCCCAGCTCGTCGCCGCCGAGGAGCATCGGCGTGCCCGTGGACAGCAGCAGGGTGGCCAGCAGGGCCCGGACGTGGGCCGCGCGGGCGGCGAGGATCGCGGGATCGGTGGTGCCGCCCTCGAATCCGTGGTTGACGGAGTGGTTGTTGTCCGTGCCGTCGCGGTTCTTCTCGCCGTTGGCCTCGTTGTGCTTGCGCTCGTAGCTCACCAGGTCGCGGGCGGTGAAGCCGTCGTGAGCCGTGACGAAGTTGATCGACGAGAAGGGCGAGCGGCCCTGCGCGCCGAACAGATCCTGGCTGCCGGACACGCGCGAGGCGAGGTCGCCCACGGTGCTGCCGCCCGCGAAGAAGGACCGCACGGTGTCGCGGTAGCGGTCGTTCCACTCCGCCCACACCGCCGGGAAACCGCCGACCCGGTAGCCCTCACCGGTTGCGTCCCAGGGCTCGGCGATGAGCTTGCGAGAGGCCAGCAGCGGGTCCGCGGCGATGGCCGACAAGAGGGGCGCGCGGTGGTCGAACGGGATGACGGGGCCCTGGGGTCCTGTGCCGGTGCGGCCGCGGCCGAGCACGCTCGCCAGGTCGAACCGGAATCCGTCGACGCCGTATTCGCCGGCGAACAGGCGCAGACTGTCGAGCACCATCCGCAGCGCCGCGGGGGACGCGCAGTCGACGGTGTTGCCGCACCCGGTGTAGTCCAGGTCGTCGCCGTTCTCCAGGAGGTAGTAGCCGGGGGCGTCGAGGCCGCGCCAGGCCAGCGACGGTCCGGCGACGGACTCCTCCGCCGTGTGGTTGTAGACCACGTCCATGAGGACCTCGAGGCCGGCCGCGTGCAGCGCGGAGACCATCGCGGTGAACTCCTCGACCTCCTCGCCCGGACGCGCCGCGTACCGGGGATCCGGGGCGAAGTACGCCCCCGTCGAGTAGCCCCAGTGGTTGCGCATGCCCCGCGAGCGCACGCCGGGCTCGGTGAGGCACGCCTGCACCGGTAGTAGCTCCACTGCCGTGACGCCGATCCTGCGCAGATGCTCGAGCACCGCGGGCTGGGCGAGGCCCAGGTACGTGCCGCGCAGTTCCTCGGGCACGCCGGGATGCCGCGCGGTGTACGAGCCCACGTGCACCTCGCAGATCACGGTCCGGTCCCACGGCACGCCCGGGCCGGGTTCGGGCGCCGGGGGCGTCCCGGTGACCACGGAGAGCGGGATGTCGGCGAGCGAATCGACGTCCGACGGTCCGCCGTCCTCCCCGTAGGGCAGCAGGGCCGCGCCGTCGCCCAGCGCGCCGTCGATCCTGCGGGCGTACGGGTCGACGAGGGCCTTGCGCTCGTTGAACCGCAGCCCGGTCTCCGGCTCCCAGGGGCCTGCGGCGCGCAGGCAGTACCGCGTGCCCTCACCGATCCCCGCGACGAAGCCGTGGTGCACGCCGGCGGTCTGGGTGGGCAGCCGCAGCCGTTGCTCGTGCCGGACCCCCGCCTCGTCGACGTCGACGAGACACACCCACACGTCGGTGGCGCGGGGCGCGTGCACGGCGAAGTTCACGCCGCCGGGCAGCGGGAGGGCGCCGAGCGGGGTGGCGGCACCGGGAGACGGGGAGCGGTGGTCTGTGGACACGGGGACCATCCTGCCAACCGCGACCGACCCCGTGCGGCAGGATGGGGATGTGTCCGATCCCGCCGCTGTTTCCACCGCCCCCGCCGTCGCGCCCGCCGAGGCCGACGAACCCGACCAGGACCTGCTCGTCGACTTCCGCGGCGTGAGCCTGCGGCGCGACGGGCGCACCCTCGTCGGTCCGATCGACTGGCGCGTGGAGATCGACGAGCGGTGGGTCGTGATCGGCCCCAACGGCGCGGGCAAGACCTCCCTGATGCGCCTCGCATCCGCGCAGGTCTTCCCGACGGCGGGCACGGCCCACATCCTCGGTGAGGTGCTGGGAAAGACCGTGGTGCAGGACCTGACGGCCCGGATCGGCGTCAGCACGGCGGCGCTCGCGGCTCGCGTGCCCGACGACGAGCTGGTGACCGACGTGGTGGTCTCGGCCGGCTACGCGGTGCTGGGCCGGTGGCGCGAGCGGTACGACGCCGTGGACATCAGCCGCGCGGTCGACGTGCTCGAGTCCATGGGCGCCGAGCATCTCGCGAACCGTCGCTTCGGCACGCTCTCCGAGGGTGAGCGCAAGCGCGTGCTCATCTCCCGGGCGCTCATGACCGATCCGGAGCTCATGCTGCTCGACGAGCCGGCCGCCGGTCTGGACCTCGGGGGCCGCGAGGAACTGGTCGCCCGACTCGACACGCTCGCGCAGGATCCGGACGCGCCCGCCACGGTGCTCGTGACGCACCACGTCGAGGAGATCCCGCCGGGGTTCACGCACGCGTTGCTGCTCAAGGAGGGCGGCGTCGTCGCGCAGGGTCTCATCGCTGACGTGCTCACGGCCGAGGTGCTCTCGGAAACCTTCAGCCAGCGGATCCTGCTCGACGAGGTGGACGGCCGCTACTTCGCGCGCAGAGCGTCGCGTCCCGGTCGGAGGAGGCTGCAGGCATGAGTGGGCAGGGCGCCGGGCACCGGCGCGATCTCGCGGACGTCCCGATCCGGCCCGCGGCCACGGTCCTGCTGCTGCGGACGGCACCGTCGGGCCTGGAGGTCTTCGTGCAGACCCGGGCGAGCGGGATGGAGTTCGCGCCCGACGTGACGGTGTTCCCGGGCGGCGGCATCGAGCCGTCGGACGACGGGGACTTGACGGTGACCGCGGCGCGGGAGACGCAGGAGGAGTGCGGCGTCCGCGTCGACCCGGACGAGTTGGTACCGCTGTCGCGGTGGGTGACTCCACCCGGGCGGCCGCGCCGCTACGACACGATGTTCTACCTCGCGGCCCTGCCCGTCGGGCAGGAGGCGCGGTGCGTGACCACCGAGGCGGTGTCGGCGGGGTGGCACAGCCCGCAGGCGGTGATCGATGCGTGGCTCGGCGGCCGCAACAAGCTGATGGCGCCCACGTACTCCCAGCTGCACCAGCTCCTGCCCTTTGAGACCGTCGAGGACGCGTTGGGGTGGGCCGCGGAGGCCGCGGACCTGACGCCCGTCGCCATCGTCGACGGTATGCGGCGCGAGGACCGGGAGTTTCCGGGGCACGTGGAGTACGCGGCGGGAGCCACGATCTACTGACGGCTCCGTTGCGCGAATACGTGGACGTCCAACTAAATCTCCGGGCACCCGGTAACCTCTTGGGTCATGACTGAATTCGTGACCCTGGAGACCTCCGACGAGCACCCCGGTATCGGCACCATCCGCCTGAACCGGCCGCCGATGAACGCGATCAACTCGCAGGTGCAGACCGAGCTCCTGGCCCTCGCCGACGAGGTGAACCGCCGCGACGACATCAAGGCCGTCGTCGTGTACGGCGGCCCGAAGGTGTTCGCCGCCGGCGCGGACATCAAGGAGATGCAGGCGATGGGCTACACGGACATGAGTGAGGCCATCAAGCTGCTCCAGAGCGGCCTGTCGGCGATCGCGTCGATCACCAAGCCGACCGTCGCGGCCGTCACCGGGTACGCGCTGGGCGGCGGCCTCGAGGTGGCGCTGGGCGCCGACCGCCGGATCGTGGGCGACAACGCCAAGGTGGGCGTGCCGGAGATCCTGCTCGGCGTGATCCCCGGCGGCGGCGGCACGCAGCGCCTCGCCCGCCTGGTGGGTCCGGCGAAGGCCAAGGACATGGTCTTCACGGGCCGGTTCGTGGGCGCCGACGAGGCCCTGCAGATCGGTCTCGTCGACGAGGTCGTCGCGCCCGACGAGGTCTACAACGCCGCCCTGACCTGGGCCAAGCAGTTCACGGGCGCGGCCTCGCAGGCGCTGCGCGCGGCCAAGCAGGCCATCGACCAGGGCCTGGACACCGACCTGAACACGGGCCTGGCGATCGAGCGGCACCTGTTCGCGGGCCTCTTCGCCACCGAGGACCGGACCATCGGCATGACCTCGTTCATCGAGAACGGTCCGGGCAAGGCGAAGTTCGTCGGCAAGTGACTCCCCGTCCGCGGCTGTGGTGGAACGCGTTCTCATCACGCGGGTTGGCGGTGAACTGACCGGGCGGTAACCTGACGGGAACAATCTTCTCGAAAGGCCTTCATGACCGACCAGCAGCCGGCCCCCAACCCGCACGCCACCGCGGACGAGGTTGCGGCCGCGTTCTCCGATACGAAGCTCGCCCAGGTGCTCTACCACGACTGGGAAGCCGAGACGTACGACGAGAAGTGGCACATCAGCTTCGACGAGCGGTGCATCGACTACGCCCGCGACCGCTTCGAGGCCGCCACCGGCGGGGACAACGAGAAGCCCTACGGCCGGGCCCTGGAGCTGGGCTGCGGCACCGGCTTCTTCCTGCTCAACCTCCTGTCGGCGGGCGTCGCCGAGACCGGCTCGGTCACGGACCTCTCGCCCGGCATGGTGAAGGTCGCGCTCCGCAACGGAGAGGCTCTCGGGCACACCGTCGACGGCCGGGTCGCCGACGCCGAGACCATCCCGTACGAGGACGACACCTTCGATCTGGTCGTGGGCCACGCGGTGCTGCACCACATCCCCGATGTGGAGCAGTCGCTGCGCGAGGTGCTGCGCGTGCTCAAGCCGGGCGGCCGCTTCGTCTTCGCGGGCGAGCCCACCACGATCGGCGATTTCTACGCCCGGTGGCTCGGTCGCATCACCTGGGGCATCACCACCAACGCGACGAAGCTGCCCTTCCTCGCGGACTGGCGCCGCCCGCAGGCCGAGCTCGACGAGTCCTCGCGCGCCGCGGCGCTCGAGGCCGTGGTCGACATCCACACCTTCGACCCGGACGAGATGGAGGCCATGGCGGCCCGCGCCGGCGCCGTCGAGGTCAAGGCCACCACCGACGAGTTCACCGCCGCCTTCCTGGGCTGGCCGGTGCGTACCTTCGAGGCGGCCGTGCCGCCGGAGAAGCTCGGCTTCGGCTGGGCCGGGTTCGCGTTCGGCGGCTGGAAGAAGCTGTCCGCGCTCGACGAGAACGTGCTGCGCCGCGTGGTGCCGCGCAAGTTCTTCTACAACCTGGCCATCACGGGCACTAAGCCCGAGTAGTCCGGGCGCGCCGGGTTGGACGGGGCCGATCTCGCCTATCTCCGCACGGCCGACGGTGCCGCGGCCGTGGCCGCGGCGGACCGTCTGGCCCTGACGGACGCGTCCCTGCTGTCGGATGTGGCGGCGGTGCGCGGCGTCGCGGGGCCGCACGCCCCGGCGGTCATCGAGCAGGTGCGGGCCCGCCGCCGCGCGGCCGGCAAATTCGGTGACGTCAGTGACATCGGGGCCTGGCTGCTCACCGACGAAGCGGTGCAGCAGGCCACCCCGTCGGCGGTCGCGGAGCACCGCGCCCGCCGCCTGGCCTGGCTGTCGGTGCACGACGTGACCTGCTCGATCGGTGCGGAACTGCGTGCCCTGGTCCAGGTGTGCCCGCGTGTGGTCGGCAGTGACCTGGACCCACTGCGTGCGCGGATGGCCGCGCACAACGTGCCGCGTGCGCTGGTGTACGTCGCCGACGCCCTGACCCCCACCTCGACCGCAGACGTCGTCATCGCCGACCCCGCGCGGCGGGCCGGCGGGCGGCGCATCGTCGACCCGGAGCAGATGTCTCCGGCGCTGTCGGCCCTGCGGGAGGCCTATTCCGGGAGGTCCCTGGCCGTGAAGACCGCGCCCGGCATCGACTACGCCGGACTGCGGTCGGCCGCGACGGACCCGTTCCGGGGCGAGGTCGAGATCGTCTCGCTCGACGGCGGCGTCCGCGAGGCCTGCCTCTGGTCCGGCCCCGTCGCCGTCCCCGGGCTGACCAGGGCGACGGTGCTCCGCGCCGGCGGGGGCGGCTACGAGGTGTTCTCGTCCGACGCGCACGACGTGGACGCGGAACCCGCGGGGAAGTACCTGATCGAGCCCGACGGTGCCGTCATCCGCGCCGGGCTGGTGCGGCATTACGCCGCGCGGCACGGGCTCTGGCAGCTGGACCCGCACATCGCCTATCTGACCGGCGATGCGGTGCCGGAGGGGGAGCGCGGCTTCGAGATCCTCGATGTCGCGAAGTTCTCCGAGAAAGCGCTGCGGGCGGAGCTGCGCCGCCGCGACGTGGGCTCGGTGGAGATCCTCACCCGCGGGGCGGGCGTGGACCCGGACGTGCTGCGCAAGCGACTGAAGCTCCAGGGAACCCAGCCGATGACGGTGGTGATCACGCGGATCGGCCGCGAGGTGACTGCGTTCCTGACGCGGCCGACGCGCTGATCAGGCGCTCTTCGCGTTCTCCTGCGCTTCCTCATCGAGGATTTGCTGTACTGCGGCACTCACCGGAATCCCGGTCTCCTTGCTCGAGGCCAGGACGATGTGGGCAGCCGCGCGGCGGGCCCGCTGCCGCCAGAATTCGTTGCGGACACGCTTCGGTGCTGAATCAGTCACAAGTACCCTCCTTCTGCCTGCTCGTCCTCATTGTCGTTGATGATCCAGTCGTCAGCAAGGAATCCGAATACCGCCCTGTCATCGCGAGTGGCCAACCGCGATTCTCTGAGGCGGATGAGGATGGTCCAGCCGAACGTCACGCGCTGGTCGTCTCCGCTGAGGACATGATCGAACGCCCAACTCACTCGCCGCCACCACTCCGCACGACGATCGGCTTCGACCTTCTGCCGCCACGTCGCGACAACGCCGATCGCGGCGACCAGTCCGACGATCAACGTGACCCAAGCCTGTGCCGGCATTGCTTCACCCCCTCATCCATTGGACGCATCGGCGGCACCGCCGGTTCCCGCGGCAGGCGAATCCGCGGATGACACCATGGAACGCATGCAGGAATCGCAGCGCTCCGATGTCGAGATGTTCCACGTCATGGACGTGCTCGCCGCGGCGGCGAGGCGCCGGGAGACGCACGGTGACGTGATCTCGCTGGCCGCCGGGCAGCCGAGCGCGGGCGCACCGAGGCCGGTGCTCGCCGCGGCGCACGCGGCGCTCGACGCCGGGCCGCTGGGCTACACCGAGTCGCTGGGGATCGCGCCGCTGCGGGAGACGATCGCGGCGCACTACGGCCGCGCCTACGGCCTGGACGTGCCGAGCGAGGCGGTCGCCGTCACCACCGGATCGTCCGGCGCGTTCACGCTGGTCTTCCTCGCGGCCTTCGACGCGGGGGACACCGTCGTCATGGCCCGGCCGGGCTACCCCGCCTACCGCAACACCCTTGCGGCACTGGGGTGCCGGGTCGTCGAGCTCGACTGCGGCGCAGCGACCCGCTACCAGCCGACGGTGGCGATGCTCGAATCGCTCCCCGAGCCGCCGAGGGGGCTCATCGTCGCGAGCCCCGCGAACCCGACCGGGACGATCCTGGCACCGTCGGATCTGGCGGACCTCGCGCGCTGGTGCGAGGCGCACGGCACACTGCTCATCTCCGACGAGATCTACCACGGCGTGAGTTACGGGCGGCCCACGTCGTGCGCGTGGGAGTTCTCGCGCGAGCAGGTGGTGATGGGCTCGGTGTCGAAGTACTTCGCGATGACGGGCTGGCGCTTGGGCTGGATGCTGCTGCCCGAATACCTGCGGCGGCCCGTCGAACGGCTCACCGCGAACATGACGATCTGCCCGCCCGCGATCAGCCAGCACGCCGCGGTCGCGGCGTTCTCCGACGAGGCGCGCGAGGAACTCGACGGGCACGTCGCCGGGTACGCGCGCAACCGGGAGATCGTGCTCGCCGGGCTCCGCGGGCTCGGCGTCACGGAGGTCGCGCCGCCGGACGGTGCCTTCTACGCCTACGCCGACATCGGTCACCTCACCGACGACTCGTTGGCATGGTGCGCAAGGGTTCTCGACGAGACCGGGGTGGCGATCACCCCGGGCCTGGACTTCGACACGGCCCGGGGTGATCGGTTCATCCGCCTCAGCTTCGCCGGCGCGACCGCCGAGATCGAGGAGGCACTGGCTCGGCTGGAGCCGGTGTTCCGGCGCTGACTCGGGCGAGGCTCAAGCGATGAGAGCGCGGCGCAGCGCGCTGATGGCGATCTCGAAAGCCGCCTGGGCGCCGTGGGTCTCGCGCAGCGCGTTGAGCATCATGAAGTCGTGGATGACCCCGCCGATGCGCACGGCGGTCACCTGGTTGCCGGCCTCGCGCAGCTTGGCGGCGTAGGCCTCGCCACCGTCGCGCAGGACGTCCGCCTCGGCGGTGATGACGGTGGCGGGCGGCAGGTCGCGCAGCTGGTCGACGGTGGCGTTCAGGGGAGAGGCGAAGATCTCTGCGCGCTGCGCCTCGTCGGTCGTGTACTGGTCCCAGAACCACTGCATGGCGTCGCGCCGCAGGAAGTAGCCCTCGGCGAACTCATGGTAGGAGGCGGTCTCGAAGTTCGCGTCCACGACCGGGTACAGCAGGACCTGGGCGGCCAGCTTCACGTCGCCGCGCGCCTTGGCCTGCAGGGCGAGGACGGCGGCCATGTCGCCGCCGACCGAGTCGCCGGACACGGCGATCCGGGTGCCGTCGAGGTTCTCCTCGGCGCCGGAGTTCACGACCCACTGGGCCACGGCGTAGTTCTGCTCGATGGCGATCGGGTAGCGCGCCTCGGGGGACAGGTCGTACTCGGGGAAGACCGCAGCCGCGCCGGTGCCGACGACCAGCTCGCGGACCAGGCGATCGTGCGTGTGGGCGTTGCCGAACACCCAGCCCGCGCCGTGGATGAAGAAGATGACGGGCAGCACGCCGGTGGCGCCCTTGGGGCGGACGATGCGGGTGCGGACCTCGCCGGTCGGGCCGCCGGCGACGGTGATCCACTCCTCGTCGACCTCGGGGAGTGCGACGCCCTCGTCGGACTGCACCTCGTCGACGGTCTTGCGCCCCTCGACGGGGCCGAGGTCGAACAGGTAGGGCGGGTTCGCGGTGGCGTCGGAGAAGGCCCGGGCGGCGGGTTCGAGGATGGTCCTACTCATGATCTGCTCCTTGTCGACTTTGCGGAGAACGTTCGTTCTCGCGCTGAGTGCTACAGTAGGGGAACGATCGTTCTCGCGTCAAGGGGTGGCACAAGATGGATGCGGACCAGCAGCGGGCAGCAGTCCTCGAAGCAGCGGAGAAATTGTTCTACGGCAAGGGGATCCAAGCCGTGGGGATGGACGAGATCCGCACTGCCGCGGGGGTGTCGCTCAAGGCGATCTACAAGCTCTTCCCGTCGAAGGACGCGCTCGTCGCCGAGGTGCTGACCATCAGCGACCGGCGCTGGACCGACGGGCTGCACAAGTACGTGGACCGGGCGGCCGCGCCGGAGGATCGGGTCCTGGCCGTCTTCGACTGGCTGGACGAGATGTTCGCGGAGAATGACTTCCGTGGCTGCTCGTTCATCAACAGCTACGGTGAACTGGGCGCGACCTCGCCGACCGTCGCCGACGCCGCGGTGCACAACAAGGCCTGCTACCAGGACGAACTGTCGGCGCTGGTCGCCGATGCCGGGCTGCCCGAGCGCGTCGCGATCCAGATCGGCCTGCTCACCGAGGGAGCGCTCACCACCGCCGCGATCCTCGGTCCGGACGGCGTGGTCGACGGTGCGCGCGAGGCCGCCCGGGTGCTCATCGGCGCGCAGCGCTGACGTACTAACCTGATCGACGATGCCCGTCACAGTCCCGCACGACCTTCCCGCCCGAGCAATACTCGAGGCGGAGAAGATCTTCGTCATGTCCGACGAGCGCGCGGCGCACCAGGACATCCGCCCGATGCGGATCGCCATCCTCAATCTGATGCCCACCAAGATCACCACCGAGACCCAGTTGCTCCGGCTGCTCAGCAATTCTCCGCTGCAGATCGAGATCACGCTGCTCCACATGGCCAGTCATGTCTCGCGGACCACCTCCTCCGAGCATCTCGAGGCGTTCTACTCGACCTTCGACGACGTTGCCGGCCAGTACTTCGACGGCATGATCATCACCGGGGCGCCGATCGAGCGGCTCGACTTCGAGGATGTCGACTACTGGCCGGAGATGACGCGGATCCTGGACTGGACCGCGACGAACGTCCAGTCGACCCTGCACGTGTGCTGGAGCGCGCAGGCGGCGCTGTACCGGCACTACGGCGTCGGCAAGCACGAGGTGCCGCAGAAGATCTCCGGCGTCTTCGCGCACCGTCTGACGGGCGCGAGGTCACCGATCCTCACGGGCTTCGACGACGACTTCCTCGCGCCGCACTCGCGACACACCGACGTGAACGTCGGCGATGTCGAGGCCACGGATGAGGTCGAGGTGCTCGCAGTGAGCGACGACGCCGGTCTGTACCTGGCCGCCACCACTGACGGTCGCCGCGTCTTCGTCACCGGACATCCGGAGTACGACGCGGGCACCCTCGCCGCCGAGTTCCTCCGCGACAGCGCGCAGGATGCGTCGATCCCCGTCCCCGCGAACTACTTCCCCGGCGACGACAGGGGCGCCGCGCCCCGCAACCGCTGGCGCGGCCACGGCCACCTGCTGTACGCGAACTGGTTGAACCACTGCGTCTATCAGGAGACGCCGTTCGAGCCCGCCCGGCCTGAGGTGGACCAGGCCTGAGGTGGACCCGGTTCGAGGGGCCGTTACGCCCGCGCCGTGAGGACCACCCACCGAGGGGCGCGCACCACCGCCGCGATCCTCGGTCCGGACGGCGTGGTCGACGGTGCGCGCGAGGCCGCCCGGGTGTTCATCGGCGCGCAGCGCTGAGGCGTCCCGGTTTCACGGGTCGCGCTTGTGTCGATCTGCGCCGCGAGGGGGTGTCGAGCCGCGGCGGCGGTCGGCCTCCGGGGCGCTTCTCCGCGCACGGACGAGCATGACGATGGTTGCGAGCTGCACCACGTCGAGAATCGGAATCACCGGATGGAACGTGGGTGACGATCTCCAGGACACGAGGCTGAAGACGATGCCCGCGACCTGTGCGGCGATGGCCAGCCGGAATCCTCGGGGGAGTCTCGCCGCGAGGAAGGCGTAGACAACCGCGAGGATCAGGTGGAAGGCCACGCCCGACGTGGTTGCGATCGACGCCGCGTCGTCGAGTTCTGCGGGCGAGAATCGGGGATGTTGTTGCGCGATCTGCGTGCGGATATCCCCGCGGAGGAGCCACATGATCACGGTCAGGGCGAGGTGGCTCGCGGCGACCGCGTTCATCAGGATCCGTGCGCTTCTCACGACTGTGCCGGCCTCTCAGCTCCTCCGGTGCGTGTCGGCCAGTCTAGTAAGAGTTATCGGCGGCAACTAACAATTAGGCGAGTACGCGCCGGACCGGTCCCGGCTCGACGTGCTCAGGCGCGAGCCGTGAGAACCACGGGACCGTCCTCGGTGACGGCCACGGTGTGCTCGCTGTGCGCGGCGCGGGAACCGTCGGCGGAGCGCAGGGTCCAGCCGTCGGGATCGAAGGTGATCTCGTCGGTGGTCGCGCAGAACCACGGCTCGAGCGCCAGGGTCGTGCCGGTGCGGAGCAGCATGCCCTTGCGGGCCTTCCCGACGTTCGGAACATGCGGGTCCTCGTGCATGGTCCGGCCGATCCCGTGGCCGCCGAACTGCGTGTTCACCGGGTAGCCGTACTTCTTCGCGACGGCGCCGATCACGGACGAGACGGTGCCCAGCTTGTTGCCCGGCCGCATCTCCTCGATCGCGGCGTCGAGTGCCTCGCGGGTGCACTCGATGAGCCGCGTGTCCTCCGGGCGGGCCGTACCCACGCTGACGCTGCGGGCGGCATCGGCGGTCCAACCGTCGATGGTCACCGCGATGTCGACCGTGAGGAGGTCGCCGTCGGCGAAGACGTACTCGTGCGGGAGTCCGTGCAGGCAGGCGTCGTTCACGGACTGGCACGTGACATTGCGGAACGGGCCGCTGCCGAACGAGGGGGCGTAATCCCAGTAGCAGGACACGGCGCCCCGGTCCTCGATCATCTTCCGTGCGCGGTACTCGAGCTCCATGAGATTCATGCCGACCTCGGCCATGCCGGTCAGCTCATCGAGCAACTCGGCGATGAAGATGCCGGTGGTGCGCATCTTTGCGATCTCGGCGGGGGTCTTGAGCTCCATCATGGTATTAAAATACCACGCGCTACCCGGTGTGGCGCAGCCCCTCGGCGTCCAGGTACTCCGACGCCAGCGCGTCCAGAGGCTCGCCGAGCACGGCCGCCAACGCGACGACGGTGCCGAACGCGGGCGTCGCCATCCGGCCGGTCTCGATCTTGCGCAGCGTCTCGGGGGAGATCCCCGCCGCGCGTGCCACCTCGTCGGGCCTGCGGGCACCGCGCGCCGTGCGCAGCCGCGCCCCGAGACGCCGACCCGCGGCGATCTGTTCGGGGGTGAGGGGCTGCCGGACCATGGCAGAAGTCTATCCGGTCAGATGGCCACCATCCGCGTCGCGGCCGAGGCGGAGCGGCGTCCGCGGATCGCGATCAGCTCGCGGGCGTGCGCGTCGAGCGCGATGTCGCCGGGCAACCGCGGTGTCCACGGGCGCACGGCCGTCGCGTCGCCGCCGGTGTCGAGCGCAGCGAGCACGTGCAGCGCGTGGGCGGCGGGCTGGGGGGCGTACTCGTGCGGCCAGCAGGTGGAGAGGTGGACGGAGACGTGCATCGTCTGCCGGCCCGTGTGCAGCAGGCGAGCAGAGACCTCGATGACCTGCCCGATCTGGACAGGGCGGTAGAAGCGCACGCCACCGACGTAGACGCTGACCGCCTCGCCGCCGCTCCAGCCCGCGGCGCACAGGTAGGCGGCGTCGTCCATCCAGCCCATCACCCGGCCGCCGTGTGCCTTGCCGCCCCAGTTGATGTCGGTGGGTGCGGCGAGGAAGCGTGTGGTGCGGTGTTCCGTCTCGGTCGGCAGCGTGTAGTCCGCGCCGCTCATGGCCGCCGCGATCCGCTGCCGCACGTCGGCGCGGGCCTCGGCCTCCTCGGCCGCGCGCACGTCCTCGGCGAGGACCGGCTGCCACTGCCGCACGGGCGTCGGCTTCCCGTCCTCGTCGACGGCGACGAAGACGAGCAGGCACGTGCTGGCGACGGTGAAGGTGCCCACCCGCGGATCGGCGGAGGCGACCTCGCACCGGATGTGCATGCTGCTGCGACCGGTGAGGACCAGCGTGGCCCGCACCTCGACGACGTCGCCCGAGGCGATGTCACGGCCGAATCCGATGTTGCCGACGTAGGCGGTCACCGAGTAACCGCCCGACCACGCCGCGGCGCAGGCGTAGGCGGCCTTGTCGATCCACTCGAGGATGCGGCCTCCACGGACTCCGCCGCCCACCGTCGCGACGTCGGTGGGGGCGGCGAGGAACCGCAGGGTGATCCGGCGATCGGTGATGGGCATCAGGTGGGGCTCCTTCGCGAGCGGTGAACGGATCGCACCATGGTGGGCCGAGCCGCGAACGCACCCGGTGCCGGGGGAACGCGGTGAGGAATCGGTGATCGCGCGGTAACCGCGCCGGTCGCCCGTCCGTAACACCGCGCGGGTCGCGCGGTCAGTGCGCGGACGGATCGAGGGAGAGGACGATGTCGAATCGGGTGCGCGACCACGGTCCGCCGCCGAGGTCGCGCGCGGTCGGCACCGGCGCGCCGGCGCCCTGCGCCTCGAAGCGCTTGATCAGGGAGTCCTTGACGCCGAAGACGCTGTCGCCGATGACGAGTTGCTCGTCGCCCTCGACGAAGATGTGCGTCACCAGGGTCCGGAATCCGGGAGCGGAGACCATGAAGTGCAGGTGCGCGGCGCGCAGGGGCGAGCGTCCGGTCGCCGCGAGCAGGCGGCCGACGGGGCCGTCGGCAGGGATGGGGTAGGGCACGGGCCGCAGTCCCCAGAATCCGTACGTGCCGTCCCCGCGGGTCTCGAGCCGGGCTCGTGCAGCGGTGCGCTCGTCGCCGTACTGGACGTCGTAGAGGCCGTCCTCGTCGCACTCCCAGACCTCGATCCGGGCGTCGGGAATCGGCGCACCGTCGGTCCCGGTGACGGTGCCCTCGACCCAGCAGGGCTCGCCGGTCGCGCCGCCGGCGATGTCGCCGCCGAAGGGGATCGACGGCGCGTCGTCGACGAAGAAGGGGCCGAAGACGGTGGCCTCGGTGGCGTCGCCGTCGAGTTCGTTGTTGACGGTGACCGTCTGCATGGACGCGCCGAGAACGTCGGATAGCAGGATGAACTCCTGCCGGCGGTCGTCGGTGATGCGGCCGCACGCGGTGAGGAAGTCGATCGCCGCGGTCCATTCCGCCTCGGTGAGGCGGATCTCGCGGATGAACGAGTGCAGGTGCCGCACCAGGGATTCCAGCACGTCTTTGAGGCGCGGGTCCTCGGTGTCGGCGAAGGACCGCAGGACCCGCTCGACCAGGGCCTGCTCGACCCGGGTCTGCTCGGCGGCGGTCTGGTCGGTCGCCGTCCGATCGGTCGTGGATGTGTCGTGCACGGTGGCTCCTAGATGTGCTCGGGCGTGGCGCCGGACCACGCCGCGGAAAGGATGCGGTGGAGGTCGGCGGCGGTGACCGGGCGCGGGTTCCCGGCGGGGACCAGCGGCAGGACCGCCTCGACGGCGGGGGCGATGTCGGCTTCGGCCATGCCGAGGTCCCGCAGCGAGCGGGGCGCGCGCACCTCGTCGTAGAGGGCGGCGAGTCCCTCGACGGCGGTGGGAGCACCGAACGCCCCGGCGAGCCGGGCCTGCGCCTCCGGCGCAGCGGGCGCGTTGAAGGCGAGGACGTGGGGGAGCACCGCGGCGTGCGTCTGCGCGTGCGGGAGGTCGAAGGCGCCGCCCAGGACGTGGCAGATCTTGTGGTGCAGGCCCGATCCCGCCGACGAGAACGCCGTCGCCGCCAGGTAGGCGGCGTACAGCACCTGCTCCCGGCCGGTGAGGTCGGACGCGTCGGCGGCGATCGCCGGGAGGCCCTCGCGGACCGCGCGGGCGGATTCGGCCGCGAGGACCCGGTCGATCGGGTCGGCGCGCGGGCCCCACATCGCATCCACGCTGTGCGCGAGGGCGTTGAGGCCCGACGCCGTGCCGATCTCAGCGGGAAGCCCCAGCGTGAGCTCGGCGTCGTAGACGATCGCCCGCGGCGCGACGCGCGGGTCGACGCCCGTGGTCTTCACACCGTTGTCGGTCATGCCCCACATCGACGTCGCCTCGGAGCCGGAGTAGGTCGTCGGGACGGCGACGATCGGGATCGACGTGGTCAACGCGACGGCCTTGGCGAGACCGATCGCCGAGCCGCCGCCGAAGCACAGCAGCAGGTCAGCCCGCGCCTCTGCGGCGGCGCTGCGGCCGCGATCCGCGACCTCGACGGGGACGTGCATCGCGACATCGTGGTGGTGGAGCGCCACCGGGAGGTCCACGGTGATCTCGGCGGCCCGCTCCGCCTCGCGCGGCGAGCAGATCAACATGATCCGCGCGGCGCCGGCGGTGACCTCGCTGAGGGCGTCGCGGGCGGTCCCCGACCCGAATCGGATCTTCTGCGAGAGGCTCTCGTGGGTGAAGTTCATGCGCGGTTCCCGTCGAGTCGTTCGGCGAACCAGTCCGCGGCCAGCGCGTTCCGTTCGTCGGCGTGGTTGTAGATGGTGTGTTCTCCGTCGTCCCAGATCCGCAGTGTCGCATCGGTCGCGGCGTCGAGGAAGGGCTGCTGATCGGCGAGGTCCACCAGCGGATCGGCCCCGCCGTGCAGGACCAGCAGCGGACAGGGGATCGCCTCCGCGGCCGGATCGAACCGCAGGCGCGCGAAGTTCGCGATGACCGCATCGTCGTCGGCCCTGCCGAGCATCGCCTTCGCCTGTTCGGCGAAGGTCCGGAACTCGAGCAGGCGCGGCGCGGCGAACGACCCGTTGACGCAGCACGCGGTGACGCCGGGATGCCGAGCCGCGGTGAGCGCCGCGAACAGGCCCCCGACGCTGTTGCCCCACACCCCGACCGGCCCGTCCGACTTCGCGAGGTCGACGAACACACCGAACGCGGCGGCCACGTCCACATCGAGATGCACCCCGTGCACCAGTCGCGAATCCCCCTGCCCCGGGCCCTCCGCGAGGATCACGGCCAGCCCCCGGGCGACGAGGGCATCGGCGTAGCGCAGGTATGTGGCGCCCCAGCCGCTCTGGCCGCCGAAGACCACGACGGTGCCCCGAGGCGCGTCCGGCCGCAGGCGCCAGCCGGTCAGGGCGCCGGCGCCGAATTCGGCCTCCACGCGGCGCATCGGGACCGGGGAGTGCGCGGCCGCGGCCGCCACGGCGTCGTCGAACCGGGCGTACAGCCGGCGCTTGCGGTCGGTGTCGAAGTTGAACGCCATCTGGGCGAACAGGTAGCAGGCCGCGGCCGCGCGGTGACTCTCGTGGGCGGTGACCGCTCGGCCCGCCTCGGCGGCCGCGAGCGCCTGGGCGGTCCGTGCGTCGCCCAGCTCCTCGGCGACCTCGTCCCACATCCGGCCGGCGTCGGTACCCGCCCGGAGGCCGAGGACGTCGTCGTACCGCATCCCCGCGTCGAGGAGCCGGGTGACACCCATCGCACGCCAGTGCGCGTCGTTGGCGGCGATCACGCCGGCGTTCACCGGGCGACCGCCACGGCCGGAGCGGCGCTCAGCTTCACCCGGAGGCCGTCCACCAGTCGCGGCAGGTCGGCGAGGCCGGCCGCACCGTACAGGTGGAAGTCGGGGCGCACGAGGAAGGCGTCGGCGCCGGTGTCCGCGAAGTAGGCGGCGTAGGTGCCGTGCTCATCGACGATCGAGTGCGGATGCCCCGGCTCCAGGGTGACGACGGTGCCGCCGAGCTCGGCCAGGAAGGTCAGGCGATCCGGCCCCAGGATCTCGGTCGCGTCGCGCGTGGAGACCACTGCGAACCCCCACGGGTGCAGGTCGTCGAACCGCCCGGAGCGATCGTCGGCGAGGCGCACGACGCCCTGCGGCGCAAGAGTTCCGGCGACGTCGACCGGCAGCCCGTCGGCGTCGGCGTCGATCACGCCCGCGGCGATCGTCGGGAACGGTGGCAGGGGAGGGACCTCGCCGCGCTGGAAGGCGATGTCGCGCGCGGCGGCGGCCACGGGGTCCTTGAGGTTCGCCACGCGTCCCAGCTCGACGGCGCAGTTCTGGATGACCTCGACGTGCGGTCGGCGCTCGGCCTCGTAGGTGTCCAGCAACGCCTCTCCGGCCCTCCCCGACAGAACGAGGTCGAGTTTCCACGCGAGCGTGATCCCGTCCCGCATGCCGGAGCACGCGCCCTGGCCCATGTACGGGGGCATCGTGTGCGCGGCATCGCCGGCCAGGAACACCCGCCCTGCACGCCAGGCGTCGGCGGTGCACGCGGAGAACGTGTACACGATGTGGCGCAGGATCTTCACGTCGTCGGGCCCCAGGTCGTGCTGCGCCCGGAGCCACCGCCAGGCGAACTCCTCGGTGGCCATCTCGTCGGCGTCGTCCTCGGGCCGGACCGCGACCTCGAACCGCTGGCGGCTCCGCCCGATCGGCATGAACATGTGGGGCTGACGCGGGTCGCAGTACTGCCGGGCGGTGTCGAACCGGTCGCCCAGGGGGCGAACGCATTCGGTGTCGATGTTGAGCCAGCGATCGTCGACGTGGAGATCGGAGCGGTCGATGCCGAGGAGGTGGCGGACCGTGCTGCCGGCGCCGTCCGCGCCGACCACGTACTGTGCGGTGAGCGTGCGCTCCGGCGCATCGGCCCATTGCGCGTCCCGGTCGCGCGACCAGGGGCGCACGACCAGCTCCACGTGATCGTCCGACTGCTCCATGCTCACCAGGATGGTGCCCTGGAGCACGTCGAGGTTCGGGCGCGTGCGGTTGCGCTCGTCGATCGAGCACTCGATGTGCGGCTGGTACATCGAGTAGTGCGCGGCGAAACCGCTGGACTCGCCCGACCAGTCGACGGCGATCAGCAACTCCTCCGCACCGTTGCGCCACTCGTACACCGCCGCGGGAGCGGCGTCGCGCAGGGCGCTGTCGACATCGCCCGCGGCCTGGATGATCCGGGCGGTCTCGCCGTCGATGTGCGTCAGCCGCGGCATGCCGTAGAGGCCCGGCCAGCGCTCGACGGCCACCACTCGGTGGCCCGCCCGCGCCAGCATCGACGAGAGGACGAGGCCGGTCGGGCCGTAGCCGATGACGGCGACGTCGTAGTCAGTGGTGGTTGTCGATTCGGTGTTCACGGTTCTCCTTCATCGCGGGACTGTGGCGATGTGATGCACGCTACGAACGGGTGACGGACGCCACTATCCGCGTGGCGACAGGGCTATCCGGATCGCGCCGGAATGTGGTGACGCAGATCGCAGTTCCGGCGCTGCCCGGGTGTAATCTGCAGGTGAGGGCCTCGTCGAGGTGATCCGTCGGGTGCGGAGGTGATGGCGATGTGGGGCGGTCCCGATGCCGGTGGCGGGGTGACCGCCGCGCCGCTGGGCCGGTTCGACAGCCTGCGGACCACGGATGTCGACGCCTTCCGCAGTGCCGCGGGCGGTCTGCTCAGCACCCACTCGATCGCGGTGCCGCGCGACCCCGCGACTCCCTTCCGTGGCGCGGTCCGGTCCGCAGCGGTCGCGGACCTCGGCGTGGTCTACCTGGAGCAGGGGACTCCGATCGACGTCGACATCCTCGACCGCATCGACTACTACGACCTCATGATCGCGGTGGCCGGGTCGAACCGGCTCGAACTCGTCGGGGCCGACGGCGGAGCGGTGATCGAGGGCGGAGTGGCCGCCGTGCTGTCGCCCGCGATGCGGGCACGGATGCGGATGGACGGCTCCTACCGCCAACTGCACCTGCGGCTCGAACGTGCTGCCGTCCAGGAGCGACTGGAAGCTCTCGCCGGCCGCCCCGTCGGCGGTCCGGTCGTCTTCGAGGTCGGGATGGACCTCGGCGCGCCCGGGCTCCGGAGCTGGTCGGGAGCACTGCGCTCGCTGCTGCGGGACCTCGACGACGAGGCGGGACTCGCCACGGATCCGGTGATGGCCCGGCACTGGCGGGACCTGCTCATCACCGGGCTCCTGGTCTCCCACCGGCACAATCAGTCCGAGCTCCTCCACGACCGCGACGCGGATCGGGTGCACCCGAGGACCTTCCAACGGGCGCTCGATCACATCGAGGCGGGGCTGAGCGGGCCGCTCTCGGTGCCCGACGTGGCTGCGCACGTCGGGGTCAGCGTGCGCTCGCTGCAGCGCGCCTTCCAGGACCGGCTCGCGCTTTCGCCCAGTGCATACATCCTGGGTGAGCGACTGGACCGCGTCCGCGCCGAGCTGGTGACTCCGGACTCCGGCCGCACCGTGACCGAGACCGCCTACGACTGGGGGTTCACCCACCCCTCGCGGTTCGCCGGGATGTACCGCCGCCGGTTCGGCGAGACTCCTTCGCAGACCCGGGCGCGGGTCGCCGGTCGGTGACCGAACTCAGACCGCGGTGAGGTCGACGATGAGGTCCGCGACGCGCGCCAGATGGCGGTCCTCCCGGTCTGCCAGGTGTGCGACGGCCAGGTCGACGCCGGTGCCCGCTCCGTCGAGCGGGCGGTAGGAGAGGCCGTCGAGACGCAGTGCCGTGATCGGCTCGGGGGCGACGGCGATACCCAGACCGGCGGCGACGAGCGTTGCGAGCGTGGAGGTCTCGCCCACCTCGTGCCGGATCGTCGGTGCGACACCGCCTTCGCGGAGGAGCGCGGCGACCCGGTCGTACATCGCGGATCGACGGTCCGCCGAATGGACGATGAACGCCGCGCCCGCCAGGTCCGACACCCGCAGCCGCTCCCTCCGTGTCAAAGGGTGGTCGGCGGGCAGCGCGACGACCCACGGCTCGCGACGCACGACGCGGATCCGCAGGGACTGATCCGCCACCGGCGGCCGCAGGAGCGCGATGTCGATCGCCCCGGAGCGCAGCGCCTCGACCTGGTCGGGCACCAGCATCTCGCCGCGGAACGCGAAGTCGATCCCCGGGAGTTCCTCCGCGAGCCGCCGCGCCAGCGGCGGGAGCAGGCTGTACGTCGCGGTGCCGACGCAGCCGATCGTCAGATGCCCCGTGGCGCCGGCCGCCACGCGACGCGCGTGCTGCGCCGCGTCGTCGACGGAGGACAGAATGGCCCGCGCCCGCTCGAGGTAGGCGCGCCCCGCGTCCGTGAGATCGACCCGGCGCGTGGTGCGGTGCAGGAGCTCTACGCCGAGATCGCTCTCCAGCTGCCGGATCTGGTGCGACAGGGGCGGCTGCGCCATGTGCAGGCGCTGCGCGGCGCGGCCGAAGTGCCGCTCCTCTGCGACCGCGACGAAGTAGCGGAGCTGCCGCAGATTCATATGGAGACGATATCAATTACCGTTGATTTCGGTACTTCAATATCTCGATCGATCGTCCTACCGTCGACCGTATGGATGCCTACGTCTACGCCGCCGCACGCACGCCGTTCGGCCGATTCAACGGCGCGCTCGCCGGCGCCCGCCCCGACGACCTCGCCGCGACTGCGATCCGGGCGGTTCTCGACCGTGCCTCCGGACTCGGCGCCGGAGCACGGATCGACGAGGTCGTCTGGGGCAACGCCAACGGCGCGGGGGAGGACAACCGCAACGTCGGGCGCATGGCGGCCCTGCTCGCGGGCGTCCCGGTCGAGGTGCCGGCCACCACCGTGAACCGGCTGTGCGGCTCGGGGCTCGACGCCGCCATGATGGGCAGCAGGTCCATCGAGACCGGCGACGCGGACATCGTCATGACGGGCGGCGTCGAGTCGATGACCCGCGCGCCCTGGGTACTGCCCAAGTCCGCGAAACCCTTCCCGGCGGGCGATGTCACTGCCGTCTCCACGACCCTGGGCTGGCGCCTCGTGAACCCCGCGATGCCCGCCGAGTGGACCGTGAGCCTGGGCGAGGCGAACGAGCAGCTGGCCGAGAAGTTCGCCGTCTCCCGCGCGCGCCAGGACGACTTCGCGGACCTGTCGCACCGTCGGGCGCACGCGGCCTGGGAGGAGGGCTTCTACGCCGACCTCGTGGTCCCCGTCGACGGCCTCGAGCGCGATGAGAACGTCCGGCCCGAGACCACCGTCGAGAAGCTGGGTGCGCTGCGCCCCGCGTTCCGGCCCGACGGCTCGATCACCGCGGGCAACGCCAGCCCGCTCAGCGACGGCGCCGCGGCGGTCCTCCTCGGATCCGCCGCGGCCTCGGGGACGATCGGACTCGATCCGCTCGCGCGCATCGCGGGCCGCGGTGCCGCGGCGGTGGAGCCGCAGATGTTCGGATACGCGCCGGTGGAGGCCGCGAACCGCGCGCTCGCGCGTGCCGGGATCTCGTGGAACGAGGTCGGCGTCGTCGAACTCAACGAGGCCTTCGCGGTGCAGTCGCTGGTCTGCATCGACGCGTGGGGGATCGACCCCGCGATCGTCAATCCGCACGGCGGGGCGATCGCGCTCGGGCACCCCCTCGGCGCGTCCGGCAGCCGGCTGCTCGGCACCGTCGCGACCTCGCTCCGGCGCCGCGGCGAACGCTACGGGGTCGCCGCCCTCTGCATCGGCGTCGGCCAGGGCCTCGCGATCGTCGTCGAGAACACGGAGGTCCGGGCATGAGCAGGGCAGTGGTCCATGACGGCGTCGACGACGCCGTCGCCGGCATCGAGGACGGCTCGACGGTCCTGATCGGCGGCTTCGGCCTGGCGGGCATGCCCTTCGACCTCATCGACGCCCTCATCCGGCAGGGCGCGAGCGACCTCACCGTGGTGTCCAACAACGCCGGCAACGGCGACGTCGGCGTCGCGGCGCTGCTCGCGGCCGGCCGTGTCCGCAAAGTGGTCTGCTCCTTCCCCCGGCAGAGCGACTCCTACGTCTTCGACGAGCTCTACCACGCGGGAAAGGTGGACCTCGAGGTCGTCCCGCAGGGCAACCTCGCCGAGCGGATGCGCGCGGCGGGTGCGGGTATCGGGGCGTTCTACTGCCCGACGGCCGTCGGCACGCCGTTGGCGGAGGGCAAGGAGACCCGCGAGATCGACGGGCGCACGTACCTGCTCGAGTACCCGATCCACGGCGACTACGCGCTGATCGCCGCTCACCGGTCCGATCCGTGGGGCAACCTCGTCTACCGCAAGACCGCCCGGAACTTCGGACCCGTCATGGCGACCGCCGCCGCGACCACGATCGTCCAGGTCGACGAGGTCGTCCCGCTCGGCGCTATCGACCCCGAGGCGGTCGTGACGCCGTCCATCTTCGTCGACCGGATCGTCGCCGTCGACGCCCGGCACTACACCGTGGAGGGAGCACGATGACCACGCATCGTCTGTCGATGGAGGATCTGGCGGCCCGCGTCGCCCACGACATCCCGCGCGGCGCCTATGTCAACCTCGGGATCGGTCAACCGACCAAGGTCGCCGACCATCTGCCCGCGGAGCGCGAGGTCGTGCTCCACACCGAGAACGGGATGCTGGGCATGGGCCCCACGGCCGTGGGCGACCTCGTCGACCCGGACCTCACGAACGCCGGCAAGGTCCCGGTGACGGAGCTCCCGGGCGCCGCGTACTTCCACCACGCCGACTCCTTCGCGATGATGCGCGGAGGTCACATCGACGTGTGCGTGCTCGGCGCGTACCAGGTCTCGGAGCGCGGCGACCTCGCCAATTGGCACACCGGGCGCGAGGGTGCCATCCCCGCGGTGGGCGGCGCGATGGACCTCGCGATCGGGGCGAAGCAGGTGTACGTGATGATGTCGCTGTTCGACAAGGCCGGCGCGTCCAAGCTCGTGCCGGCCTGCACGTACCCGCTCACCGGGCTGGGCTGCGTGAACCGGATCTACACCGACGTGGCCGTCTTCGAGACCGGGCCGGACGGTGCCCGCATTCTCGAGACCTTCGGCATGGATCCGGACGAGCTCCGCGAGCTCCTGCCCGTCGACCTGGTCTGATCGGGTCCGAACGTCCGGCGCCTACTCCTTGACGACGCTGTCGCCCGTGCGGCGACCCGACGTGAAGGCGTAGACGGTGCCGTCGTTGCCGACGGTGACCAGCTCACCGTCGGGCCCGATCGAGACGCCCGAGGCGGACTTGACCGAGTCCGGCAGGTCGAAGGTGCGCAGCGTCGTGCCGGTGTCCGTGCGGAACTCGATGAGCTGCGACTGCACGCCCGCCCAGGACCGGACGACCGCGTAGCCGATGCCGCCGCGGATCTGCGTCGCCGGGGAGATCATCGCCACATCGGTGCGCTTGAACACCTCACGGGCGCTCTTGCCCTCGTCCTGCAGCGCGATGAAGGAGCCGCGCTGCAGACCGGGCGCCGCGGGGACGATGATCCCGTCCGGCGATACCGAGGGCGGTACCGCGCTCTGGTACCCGAGGTCGTGGGTCCACTTCGTCTCGCCGGTCTTCGCGTCGAGCGCGGCCAGCTTCTTGCCCCGCAGGTTCACGTACAGGGTGGACCGGTCCGCCGAGAGCGACGGTGAGCCGACGGCACCGTCGGGCAGGTCCTTGCGCTCCCAGGCGTACCGCAGGTCGTGCCTGCTTCCGGTCTTGCCGTAGTCGACCGCCATCACCTTCGACGGTGCGCCGTTCGCCCCGACGACGACGTACGCGCGCTCCGCGGTCGTGTCGACGGCGGGCGGCCCGGAGACGGGGCAGCCGGGCCCGTTCGTCGCGCAGTCCTCGATGCCGCCGCCGTTGTCGTTGGCGGAGACCTGTGGGAGCAGGCCGATCGCGGCGCCGGCGGCGGTGCCGTCGTGCGTGTCGACGAGCACCATCTGCCCGAGGTGCGTGACCGCGAGAACCGTGTTGTCGCCCGCGAGCTTGATCCACAGGGGCGTGCCCGCCGTGGGATAGCGCCAGCGGACCTGGTTGTCGGGGTTGAAGCTGTAGAGCCAGCCGGGGACGCCGAGGTACGTGTACTCGAACTGGTCCACGACGGGTGCCTGCAGGTCGGCGCCCGCGGCGTCGCGCCGGCAGTAGGTCTTGCGGCCCACGGTGAGCTCGAGGCTGAAGGTGGTGCACCCGGCGTCGGTGCGGGCGGTCACGGACAGGACACCGCGATTGGAGATGGCCGGCTGCACCGTGTTGGGGCCGACGAGATCGCGGGTCCAGGCCGGGACGAGCGACGACGCGGCGTCCCGGTCGGCGTAGGAGTTGTTGCGGGAGTCGCCGTACATGCCGGGCCAGGCGGCGGAATCGTCCGCGTACACCCAGGTGGTGTCCGGCGTGCACGAGGCCAGGACCGCCGCGGCGGCCACCGTCGCGCCCAGCGTGCGCACGCGCCTACCCAACCGCATGTGTCTCCTCTGCTCGACCTGTGGCTCGGACGTCCGACCGCCCCACAGACTAGCGCGGGAGGCGTACCGGACCGGCGGGGCGCACCCGCCGGATAGGCTCGCGGGCATGACGAGCATGTGGAACGCCCCGTATCGATCGCGGTGGCGTCACGCCCGGCAGGCCGATCAGCAGGCGCGGTTCCTGACGCCCGCGTCGCTGCGCTGGGTCCTCAAGAACAAGGCGTACACGCCCTGGTACTTGGTGCGGTACTTCCGCCTGCTGAAGTTCCGGCTGGCCAACCCGCACATCGTGCTCAAGGGCATGGTCTTCCTCGGCAAGAACGTCGAGATCCACGCGACACCGGGCCTCGGCCGGATGGAGATCGGCCGGTGGGTGCACATCGGCGACTCGAACAAGATCCGCTGCCACGAGGGCTCCCTGCGCATCGGCGACAAGTCGGTGTTCGGTCGCGACAACGTGGTCAACTGCTACCTCGACATCGAGTTCGGCCCTGCGTCGCTGGTCGCGGACTGGTGCTACATCTGCGATTTCGACCACAAGATGGACGACATCGACATCCCCATCAAGGACCAGGGCATCGTCAAGGGCCCCGTCCGGATCGGCGGCGACACCTGGGTGGGCACCAAGGTCACCGTCACCCGCAACACCCTCATCGGGCACGGCACCGTCCTCGGCGCGCACGCCGTGGTCCGGGGCGAGATCCCGCCCTACTCGATCGCCGTCGGCTCGCCCGCCCGGGTGGTCAAGAACCGCAAGGACATGTGGGAGGCGTCGATCGCCGAGCGCGCCGAGCTCGAGCGCGCCCTCGCCGACATCGAGCGCAAGAAGGCCGAGGCCCGCGGGCTGCCCGGGAACTCCTGACGGCGGACCGTCGGGCTACAACAGGTAGAACGGGCTGGGGTAGCGGAACTCGCCGCGCAGTTCCGGCCGGTACGCCCCCAGCGTGCGCACCATGAACGAGTCGCCCGCCCACTCCGCGACATCCGGCGTCACGCCGAGGTCGGCGGCCGGGACGAAGCCGAACCGCGGGTAGTAGTCCTTGTGCCCGAGCAGCGCGACGAGCGGTTCGCCGAGCGCATCCGCCGCCCCCAGGGAGGCCAGCATCAGGGCCGAGCCGGTGCCCCGGGCCTGGACGTCCGCCCGAACCCCGAGCGGTCCCAGGGCGAGCGCGGGCACGTCGCCGACGGTGGCCCGGGTCAGGCAGATGTGGGCGACCACCGCGCCGTCGTCGTCCTCGGCGACGAAGGACAGCTCGTCGATCCACGCGCCGCACAGACGAAGCGCCTCGACCAGGACCACCTCGACCGGCTCCGTCCGCCCCGGCGGGGTCATCGGCGCGAACGCGCTGCGGTGCACGTCCGCAACGGCCGCGCGGTCGTCGGCGGTCTCGTTCCGTACCAGCACGCTCAGCCCTCCACCGCGTCGATGATCGCGCGGACGCGGGGTGAGACGGGGGCGAAGACGTCCAGCACGCCGATCGCTCGCAGCTGCGGTACCGCGGCGGCCAGGGCCGCGGTCAGGTCACCGGCCTCGGGCGTGCCGTCGGCGGTGGCGTCCAGGAGTTTCGCGTTCTGCACGAACGCCGCGACGGTGCCCTTGCGCAGTGCGAGACCGCCGAAATCGGCGGAATCCTGATCGTCGGGCAGCACGTCTTCCGGTCGTACGGTCATGAATCGACCGTGCCACAAGGTTTGTGATCGTGCACCTTCTGCTGGTCAGTCTGTCTTTGCGAGCGGTGACACGACTACAGGGGGTTCGTCGGGTCCCGCTCCGGCAGGGGACGTTCGTCGATCACGCGCCGCCCCAGGGGGGTGCGGGGCCGGCGCTTGGCGGCGAGGTAGACCTGCGCGGTCTCGCGCGCCACGGCGTCCCAGGTCAACTCCTCGACCTCGGCGCGCGCCGCCGCGGCCCGACGGTGCGCCGCGGCCGGATCGTCGAGAACCTCGCGGATCGCCGCGGTCAGGCCCGGCACATCGGCGGGTTCGACGGACACGCCCGTCTCTCCGGTCCGGATGAAGTCCGCCAGGCCGCCCGCGGTGGTGGCGATGACGGGGATGCCGGTCGCGGCACCCTCGAGGGCGACGATGCCGAAGGGCTCGTAGCGCGACGGGATCACCAGTGCGTCGGCCGAGTGCAGCTGCGCGACGAGCTCCTCGTGGTCGAGGGCGCCGGTGAACTCGACGGCGCGCAGCACGCGATGTTCGCGCGTGACATCGCGCAGCCACGCGGCCTGCGTGCCGTCGCCGGCCACCGTCAGTGTGGTCCCGGGGTGCGTGCGGCGCACTCTGGCCACCGCGGCGACGAGGTCCTGCACGCCCTTCTCGTACTCGAGCCGGCCCACGTACAGCAGACGGGGCGCGCCCCGTCGGACAGCCTTCCGGGACCGGTCCCGGTACGGCCACAACGACGAATCGATGCCGTTCGCGATGGTGTGCAGCTGAGCGAGTCCGGGCCCGAACAGACGGCCGACCTCGTCGGACATCGACCGCGAGCAGGTGATCACCGCGTCGGCCTCGTTGGCGAGCCACCACTCGGTGGAGTGCACCTGCCGGTTCACCGGGCCGGACACCCAGCCGCTGTGCCGACCCGCCTCGGTGGCGTGGATCGTGGCGACGAGGGGTGTGTCGAAGGCTTCGGCGAGCCCGACGGCGGCGTGGGCGGCGAGCCAGTCGTGCGCGTGCACGACGTCGGGGACCCAGGGCCGCCCGACGGTGCTCGCGCCGTGCAGGGCGTCCTCGCCGGCGGTCGGGTTGTACCCGGCCAGGCGCAGCCCCGCTCGCAGCATCGAGTGCCCCATGGAGAGCACCCACGGCATCATGTCGGTGCCGAAGTCGAGGGCCAGGGGGTCCTCGGCGGCCATGATCACGCGGATGCCGTCGACGACGGTGTCCGAGGTGGGGTGGCTGCGCGGGTCGGTGCCGGTGGGTTGCCGGGAGACGACCACGACGTCATGGCCCTGGTCGCGCAGCTGGAGCGCGAGGTGGTGGACGTGCCGGCCGAGACCGCCGACGACGACCGGCGGGTACTCCCAGGAGACGAGCAGGACGCGCATGTCAGTACTCCTCCTGCGCCGTCGCGGGGAGGCGGCGCGCGTCGAGCCCGGGGAACGGGTCGTCGGCGAGGCGCCAGGTGCGGGCCAGCGCGACGGCGCGCGCCTCGTCGCCACGCTCGGCCGCCTCGGCGATCTCCCGCAGCGCGTGCGCATGCTTGTAGGCGCGGTCGCGGGCGTAGCCGGCGGCGGTGTCCTTGGAGACCATGAACGGCCAGTCGGACTGCAGGCACATCAGCGCCTCCTGCAGCACCTGGTCGCTCACGACGTCGCGGGTCCGCCCGGCCCGCTTGTCGAGGACGCGGAGCACCGTCGTGGTGATCTCCTCGTTGAGTTCGACGAACTCCTGCACCTGCGGGCCGTCCCAGACGTGCCAGTCCTTGCCCGAGCCCCACGAGCTGGCCGGGATCTCGCGCGGTGCGCCCACGTATCCGGCCTCCGTGGCGGAGCGCAGCGTGCCCACCCGGACACCGGCCTCGGGGAGGGCGCGCAGCACGCGCTCGAGCCAGATCGGGCCCTCGTACCACCAGTGCCCGAAGAGCTCCGTGTCGAACGCTGCCACCACCAGGGCGTCCCGGCCGATCCGCGCGCTCTCGGACCGCACGCGGGCGACGACGGTGTCGACGAAGTCGGCGACGTGCCGGTCGATCGCGGCGTCGGCCCGTTCCGGATCGTAGGGCGCCTTGTCGGCCTCCGCGACGTTCTTGCCCGTCACCCGGCTCGGCTTGAGGCCCGTGGCGTGGTCGTGGGCGTAGAAGTCGCGGTAGGCGGCGTGCCCCGGGTAGCCGGACTTGGGCGACCACACGCGGTAGCTCACGGGCAGGTCGCGCCCGAAGGCGAGGACGGACGAGTCGCCGACGGGGCGCGCGAGGGCCGTGTCGCCGCCGAGCGTGGGGCCGTCGACCATGAAGTGCGTGACGCCCGCGGTCTCGTATCCGATTTCCATGCCGGGCTTGTAGGCGCACTCGGGCGCCCAGATCCCGGTCCGGGCGGGGGAGCCGAGCCGGGCCCGCCCGTAGGCGAGGCCCTCCCGCAGCGACAGCTCGCGCAGCCGCGGGTGCAACAGGGGCTGGAACGGGTGCGCCAGGGGCCCGCCCAGCAGTTCGACGGTGCCCGCGTCGGCCAGGCGCCGCAGGACCGGGGTGCCGCCGTGGCGCCATCGGGTCTCGAAGAGATCGAGGGCGTGCGCGGAGTTCCGGTGCTCGCGGGCGCCGAGCTCGGCCGAGGAGGGGCGGCCCGAGAGCGCCGCCTCGTGCGCGCGGAGCTGCCAGTTGCCGAGGTAGTGGTGCATGGCCTCGAGGCAGTACGGATCGTCGAGCTGCGCGGCGAGCACCGGCGTCACGCCGAGCGTGAGCTGGTCGGTGCGCCCCTCGTCCGCGAGGCGGTCGAGCATCTCGGCCATCCGCAGGTACGACGCGGCCCAGGACTGGTACAGCCATTCCTCGCCCACGGGCCAGGCGCCATGATGGGCGAGCCAGGGGAGGTGCGAGTGCAGGACGAACGCGATCATGCCGGGCTCGCGGCCGGTCACCGTCGGGCTGCCCGACGGTGCGCTCACGCTCCGGGCTTCCGGGCGTAGAAGAACAGGTCGAGACTGTCGGGCTCGTCGGCGCGCAGGTCGAAGTCCTGGGCCGCGACGGCGGCCACGTCGTTCGAGAGTTCCTCCGGCCAGGGCTCGCCGGCGAGCGACCGCTCGATCTGCGCGTCGATGAAGCTGCCGCCGTGGCGGCGGTCCAGCTCGGCCAGGCGGGCGCCGTGGTAGACGCCGAGCTTCTCGGTCACCTCGAAGCCGGCTTCCTCGAGCAGCTCGACCAGCTCCGCGGAGTTGAGCTCGCGGGTGTGGAAGGGGTTGAGCGGGGTGTCGCGGCCGGGGGAGAAGGTGACGCGGTTGGGGGTGGAGATGGCCAGCTCGCCGCCGGGGCGCAGGATCCGCGCGACCTCGCGGAGGAACTGGGGCTGATCCCAGAGGTGCTCGATCACCTGGAAGTTGACGACGGCGTCCACCGAGGCGTCGTCCAGCGGCAGCTCGGCGAGGTTGCCGTGCAGCATGGTGACCTTCGGGTAGGTGGCGCGGACGTGCGCGACCGCCGACTCGTCGTAGTCCAGGGCGGTGACGCTTGCGCCGCCGTCGGCCAGCATCGCGGCGCCGTAGCCCTCGCCGCTGCCGGCCTCGAAGACCGACGTCCCGGCGTAACGGTCGACGATCGCGAGGTACGCGATCTCGTGCCGGCGGAACCAGTAGTTCTCCTCGGGGATCCCGGGGACGGTTCGCTCGCCGGTCAGGGGCAGCGGGTCACACATTCTTCCCAGCCTAGTCGTCGCAGTGCCGTGGGCCAGCCCACATGGACAGTTACCTCCGGGTAACTTACTCTGCAGTTAAACAATGTCGTGAGGCGGTGCTAAGTTCGAGTCGCTTCACTGTGGTGGGGCGGGATTTCCGTGCCCGCCCGGCAGTGTGAGAATGTGCCCTACGAGTATCCGATGATCCAGGAGGTCGACGAAGACCAATGACGAACGTAGTCGTACTGATCAAGCAGGTCCCCGACACGGGTTCCGAGCGCAAGCTCGCCGATGATTTCGCCCTCGACCGGTCGATCGACCCGTACTTGGACGAGATCAACGAGCGCGCCGTCGAGGAGGCGCTCCAGATCAAGGAGGCCAACGGCGGCGAGGTCACCGTGCTGACCGTCGGCCCCGCGAGCGCCACCGATGCGATCCGCAAGGCCCTGTCCATGGGCGCCGACAAGGCCGTCCACGTGCAGGACGATGCCATGCACGGCTCGGACGCCATCCAGACCTCGTGGGTCATCGCCCGCGCGCTGGGCACCATCGAGGGTGTCGAGCTGGTCATCGCCGGTAACGAGGCCACCGACGGTCGCGTCGGTGCCGTGCCGGCCATCCTGGCGGAGTACCTGGGCCTGCCCCAGCTCACGCACATGCGCAAGCTCATCGTCGAGGGCGACTCGATCAAGGGCGAGCGCGAGACCGACGAGGGCATCTTCGAGCTCGAGGCGTCGCTGCCGGCCATCGTGTCGGTCAACGAGAAGATCAACGAGCCGCGCTTCCCCTCCTTCAAGGGCATCATGGCCGCGAAGAAGAAGGAGATCAACGTGCTCTCCCTCGCGGAGATCGGCGTGGAGCTCGACGAGGTCGGCGGCGCGAACGCCGGCACCACGGTCTCGGGCGTGACCCCGAAGCCGGCCAAGCAGGCGGGCGAGAAGGTCGTCGACGAGGGTGACGGCGGCGGCAAGGTCGCGCAGTTCCTCATCGGCCAGAAGATCATCTAAGACCCTCGTCCCCCACTCTTAAGGAGAGAAGCCGTTATGGCAGACGTACTCGTCCTCGTCGAGCAGGTCGACGGGAAGCTCAAGAAGGTCACGGCCGAGCTGCTGACCGCCGCCAAGGCCCTGGGTGAGCCGGCCGCCGTCGTCGTGGGCGCCCCCGGCACCACCGACGCGATCGCCGATCAGCTCAAGGCCGCCGGCGCCGCCAAGATCTACCGCGCGGAGTCGGCCGAGGCCGACGCCTACCTGGTGACCCCGAAGGTCGGCGTGCTCGCCGAGCTCGCCGAGAGCCAGGGCGCCGCAGCGGTTCTCACCGCCGCCACGTTCGAGGGCAAGGAGGTGGCCGGCCGCGTCGCCGCGCGCCTCGGTTCCGGCCTGGTCGCCGACGCGATCGCGTTCGGCCCCGGTGGCGCCGCCACCCACTCGATCTTCGGTGGCGCGTTCACCGTCGACGCCACCGCCGGTGGCGACACCCCGGTCGCCTCGCTGCGCCCGGGCGCCATCGAGGCCGACGGTGTCGCCGGCGCCGGTGAGATCGTCGACGTCGCGGTTCCGGCCGAGGCGGAGAACGCCGTGAAGATCACCGCGAAGCAGCCGATCCAGGGCGGAAACCGTCCGGAGCTCACCGAGGCGACGATCGTCGTCTCCG
This sequence comes from Tsukamurella pseudospumae, assembly GCF_001575205.1. Lineage (GTDB taxonomy): Bacteria > Actinomycetota > Actinomycetes > Mycobacteriales > Mycobacteriaceae > Tsukamurella > Tsukamurella pseudospumae. The sequence goes on along the minus strand of NZ_LSRE01000010.1, from coordinate 93,103 downwards.
GTGGTCGTGGCGTGGGTTCGGCCGAGAAGTTCTCGGTCGTCGAGGAGCTCGCCGACTCGCTGGGTGCCGCCGTCGGCGCCTCGCGCGCCGCCGTCGACTCGGGCTACTACCCGGGCCAGTTCCAGGTCGGCCAGACCGGCAAGACCGTGTCGCCGCAGCTGTACATCGCCCTGGGCATCTCGGGCGCCATCCAGCACCGCGCCGGCATGCAGACCTCGAAGACCATCGTGGCCGTCAACAAGGACGAAGAGGCCCCGATCTTCGAGATCGCCGACTACGGCATCGTGGGCGACCTGTTCGACGTCGCCCCGCAGCTCACCGAGGCCGTCAAGGCGCACAAGGGCTGAGTCGCGTTACCCGCTCCAGCGCAGCGAGCCCCGTCCGGATCTCCGGGCGGGGCTCGTTCGTGTCTAGGATCGTGCCGTGAACAGCAGCGTCCTGATCGTCGACGACCAGCGGTTGATCCGCGACGGCCTCACGATGCTGCTCACCGCGGCGCCGGACTTCTATGTCGCGGGCGAGGCGACCAATGGCGACGAGGCGGCGCGCGCCTACCGCGAGCTCGCGCCCGACGTCGTGCTCATGGACCTGCGGATGCCGGGGGTCGACGGTGTCCGGGGTATCGAGCAGATCATCGCCGCGGACCCGGCCGCGCGGATCGTGGTGCTGACGACCTTCGACGACGACGAGCACATGTACCCGGCCCTGGCCGCCGGCGCGGTCGGGTTCCTGGTCAAGGACATCGCGCCCGAGGCGCTGCTGGACGGCCTGCGGCGCGCGCTGGGCGGGGAGGTGCCCATGTCGCCCGGGCCCGCACGTCGGGTGCTCGACGATGCCCTCCGCGCCCGGACGGCGCCCCCGGCGGCGCCGGCGGAAGAACCCGCTGTGCCGTTCACCGATCGCGAGGCCGAGGTACTGGCGCTCGTCGCCGAGGGACTGGGCAACGCGGCGATCGCGGGCCGGTTGCACGTGGCCGAGTCGACCGTCAAGGCGCACATCGCGAACCTCCGGCAGAAGACCGGTGCCGGCTCGCGGGTCGAGCTGGCGCGCTTCGCCACTCGGGGCTGAGACTCACCTACGTCGCACGGGTCGGCAGGGTGAGCGCGACGACCCACTGATCGCCCTCGGGGCCCGCGGTGATGCTTCCGCCGGCGAGTTCCGCCCGCTCGGCCATCCCGGCCAAGCCGTAGCCGTGCCCGCGCTGCGCCTGTGCAGGAAGGGGACTGACCACCCGGGCCCGCCAGGCACCGTCGGACCTGCCCACGTCGACGGTGACCGCCGCACCGCGCGGCGCGTGCTTCATGATGTTCGTGAGAGATTCCTGGACCACCCGCACCAGCGTGAGCGCGTCGATCGCGGCGGGCTCGTCGTCGCCCAGGTCGATGGTCGTCCGCACGTCGAAACCGGCGTCGACGGTGCGTTCGACGGCGCGTCGGATCTCCGTCTTGGTGTCGTCGATCGTCCGGTCCTGGAGCGCATCCCGTTCGCGCAGTGCCGCGAGGAGCCGGCGGATGTCCGCGAGGGAGTCGGTCGCGGTCCCGTGAATGTCCGACAGGACCTCGTCGAGGCCCGGATCGATCCCGGCGTAGACGGTGCGCGCCACGCCCACCCGCAGCGAGATGGCCGACATGTGGTGGGCCATGAGGTCGTGCAGCTCCCGCGCGAGGGCGGCGCGCTCGTCCCGGCGGGCGTGCAGCGCTTCGAGTTCGAGCTCGCGTCGTTCGCGCTCGGCCTGGGTGAACCGTTCCCGCATGTACAGACCGCCGACGAGCGGTAGTCCGACGAAACTGATGGTTTCGGCGAGCACCCGGATCAGGGTGTGCTGCTGGTCGTCGAGGACCGAGCCGATGACATAGGAGGCGGCCCAGACCGCGGTCGCCGCAGCGACCTGCCACCGGGGACGTCGCGACGCCGCGAGTTCGGCGAGGGCCAGCGCGGCGAGGTACGGGACTAGTCCTGCCGGTCCCCACGCCTCCACGGACAGCAGCCATCCGCAGAGCACGGACAGCACGAGCGAGACGGCGAACGGGGCGCGGCCGCCGAGGACGAACAGCCCTGCGGCGAGCATCGATCCGGCGATGTACGCGGGGGAGGCGTGGAAGCGTCCGGGGTACACGCTGACCGCGAGTAGCACGGGCACGACCACGAGGGGAGCGACCCGCACACCGACGGTCCAACTGGTGCGTGACATGGCAGCACCGTACGGCACCGTCGGGCCCACCGGAAAGCCACGACCTGCGTCTATAACTGCCGCGTCCACCGATGTCAACCCCCTCCCGGCTAGTCCGCTGCCCGGAAAGCTTGTCCGAAGGGCGGAGTCGCGCGGCGTCGCCGCCGACGACGCTGGAAGGCATGACCAACGACATCGCCGAGCGGCCACGAGCCGTCGCCGGCAGTACCCGCCGGACCTTCCTGACCGCCCTGATCGCCGCGCCCCTCGCCGGCGCCGCACTCACGGCGTGCCGCACCTCAGCCGTGCCGGCGGCACCGTCGCTGCCGGGCGGGCGTCGTGCCCTGCCCGTCCCGCCGCTGGCGCGGTCAGTGGTGGGTGCCGACGGCGTGCGCCGGTTCGAATTGACTGCGCAGGCGGGTGGTTCGGAGATCGTCGCCGGGAAGCGGAGTGCCACCTGGGGTTTCAACGGCGACATCCTGGGCCCCACGCTGCGCGCCCGCGACGGCGAGAAGGTCGCGGTCACGGTGCGCAACCGCCTCGCGGAGGCGACGAGCGTGCACTGGCACGGCATGCACGTCCCGGCCCGCGCCGACGGCGGCCCGCACCAGATGGTCGAACCCGGAAGCACCTGGAACGCGGAATGGACGGTGCACCAGCGGGCCTCGACGCTCTGGTACCACCCCCATCCGCACGGCGTCACCGAGAAGCACGTGTACCGCGGGCTCTCCGGCTTCTTCCTCCTCGACGACGACGAGCAGGACCGCCTGGGCCTGCCGTCCGAGTACGGCGTCGACGACATCCCCGTCGTCGTGCAGGACCGGAAGTTCACGCCCGACGGCGAATTGGACGAGACGGAGCCGGGCGAGACCGGTCTCCTCGGGCCCACGGCGATCACCAACGGCGTCGCGGGCGCGAGCCTGCTCGCGCGTCGCGAGCGGATGCGGTTGCGACTGCTCAACGGTGCGTCGGCGCGCTGCTTCGAGTTCGGGTTCGCCGACGGTCGGCGGTTCGAGACGATCGCCTCCGACGGTGGGCTGCTCGCGGCCCCAGTACCGATGGACCGGCTCATGCTCAGCCCGGGCGAACGGGCGGAGATCGTCGTCACCGTGACCGCGGGGGAGCGCACGATGCTGCGCTCGTACCCGATCTCCCAGCGCGGCAGGATGTCCGGTGGGATCGCGCGCCAGTACGGTCAGGACGACACCCTGGACGTCCTGGAACTCGTGGGTGCCGACGTGTTCGAGGCGGGCGCGGGTCCGGTGCCTCGTGTGCTGAGCACCATCGCGCCGCTCGCGGCGGGTGCGACGGCGCCGGTTCCCGCGTCGCGGTCCTTCGATCTGCAGTGGTACATGATCAACGGCGAGCGGATGGACATGAGCCGCATCGACCTGGCGCCCGTCGTCGACACCACCGAGGTCTGGACGGTGCGCAACAAGGACAACTGGCCGCACAACTTCCACGTCCACGACGTGCAGTTCCAGATCACCGCGTTCAACGGGAAGACCCCGCCGGCGCACCTGCGCGGGTGGAAGGACACCGTCTATCTCGCGCCGGGCGACACGTGTTCGCTCGCGATGCGGTTCACCGACTACACCGACCTGACGATGCCCTACATGTACCACTGCCACCTGCTCTTCCATGAGGACAAGGGAATGATGGGCCAATTCGTCGTCGCCGCGAAGGGGCAGTCCGCACCCACCCGGCTGGAGATGCCCGGCATGCCGGGGATGTCGATGCCGTCGTCGTCCGCGTCCGCGGCGCCCTCCGGGGCGTCCGCCGCGCCCCACGGCGGCCACTGACCGCCACCCGAGAACCCCGTACCGCCACCCGGAACGATCCGACGCGGGCTCATCCGTGCGCCCGCAGAAAGTGAAACATCATGACCACGAACACCATCCCGGTCGCCGGCCGCCCCACGGCCCCGGTTGCCGCGCCCCGTCTCAGCGCCGAGCCCCGACGGTCCGCCGCGCGGATGATCGGCCTCGACCTCGCCCGCGCGCTCGCCGTGATCGGCATGTTCTACGCCCACGTCGGCCGCAAGCAGGAGTTCGTACTCCTGGACGCGTCCACCTGGGACGGCATCGTCGTCGGGCGTTCCTCGGCGCTTTTCGTCATCCTGTCCGGGCTCGGCCTGGGCCTCATGACCCGCGGCCGGACCGGCGACGCCCTCGCGACCCGGCGGCGGGAGATCGTCTACCGCGGCGTCTTCCTGTTCTTCGTGGGCGGTGTGCTCGTCACGCTCGGCGTGCACATCTCGATCATCCTCGCCACGTACGCGGTGTTGTTCTGGCTCGCGCTGCCGCTGTTCTCCCTGAGCAGGAGGGCGCTCGTCGCCGTCGCGGTGGGTGCGGCTCTGGTGGGCCCGTTCGCGAACGCCGCTGCGGTGGCGCTGATCACGCGATTCGGCGATCCCGATGCGGAGTTCTCGAAGCTGCTCGCAACCGGGAACTATCCGGTTCTGATCTGGATCGCCTATCTCGCAGCGGGTATCGCGATCGGACGGCTCGCGCTCGACTCGCGGGACACGGCGCGCCGGATGCTGGCGGCCGGCGCGGCACTGATGCTCGCCTACCCGGTGGCGTGGGTGCTCGGCGCGATCACGGGCACGGTCTTCGACGGGTTCGGTGCGGTCGTCACCGCGGGCGGCGTGCCCGCAGCCGGCGACGCCGACCGCGACGCCTGGGGCTGGGCCTGGAGCGATGCCTACCGATACCTCGGGGCACAGCCGCATTCCGGCACCCAGCTGGAGATCATCGGCAACATCGGCTTCGCTCTCACGCTGATCGGCACGTGCCTCCTCGTCGGCGCCGCGGCGCCGAGGTTGTTCGCCCCGATCGCTCGGATGGGCCGGATGTCCCTGTCGCTGTACTGCCTCCACATCGCCGCGGTGTTCGTGCTGCTGCACACCGTGCAGGACTCGCGTCAGGAGGCGTGGCTCGAAACCGACTGGCGCGGTACCGCGATGTGGCTCGCGTTCACCGTCGGCGCCTTCGTCTTCGCGACGCTCTGGTTCCGCAGCCGCAGCGCGGGGCCGCTCGAAGGGATCATGCGCCGGCTCCCCGCGCGCCTGGAGAACCGGGGCCGCTGACATCCCGAGCGATCGCGGCGAGCGCGAGGTCCAGCAGGACCTCGTGTTCGCCGGCGTCCGGCACGTCGCCGATCACGAGCCAGCGGTAGATCGCGGGTCCCACCAGGAGATCGCGGACCTGCTCGTCCGTCACGCCGGTGCCGATCGCGCCGATGGCCCGGGCGCGTCCAACGGCGGATGCGAGGGCCTCGCCCCGCGGTGCGAGGTAGTGCTCGTGCAGCGCCGCCCGCAGCTCCGGCCTGTTCGCCCCCGCGGCGTGGACCGCGAGAACCGCACGTGCCGCGGGGGATCGGGAGATGTCGGTGATGAACGTGGTCACCAACGTTCGCAGGTCGGCCACCGGGTCGTCGGTCGACGGTGCCGCCGCCTGCGGCACCGTCGCCGTCAGGGCGCCGACGACCAGAGCGTCGCGATCCGGCCAGCGGCGGTAGATGGTGGGACGCCCGACCCCGGCCCGGCGCGCAACCGCCTCTATCGTGAGCGCCTGATACCCGACCGCCTCCAGCTCCGAGAGTGTTGCATCGACGATGGCCCGCTCGGTGGCGGCGCTGCGGGGTCTGCCCGGGCTGGACGTCGGCATGGGGACAGTATAGTTTCGTTACATGACGGAACGTAATAGTGCGGTGCCACTGGCGGCCACCGTCGGACTGTTCGCCGCGTGGGCGGTTCACGACGCGGAGGAATGGCTGACGACGGCCCCGTGGGCCCGCGCGCGGGGGATTCCGATGTCGGACAGGATGGCCCGGACCGCCATCGCGGTGATGGGTGTTCTGGTCGCAGGCGCTGCGATCGACGGTGCCCGCACGAACGGTCGGTCCACGCTGTACCAGTCGGTGCTGTTGGCGTACGGACTGCACGGGTTCACGCACGCGGCGAACTCCATAGGGGTGCGAGGCTATTCGCCCGGCGTGGCGACCGTCCCGGTGGCGGTTGTGCCCTTCTGGCTCTGGGCGTCATCGCGATTGGAGCGGGCGGGTATTCGCCGCCCCGGGCGAGAACTCGCGCCGCACGCCGCGGCTGCCCTCGTCGGCGGGCTGGGGGTCTCCTACGGTGCGGCGGCGCTGTTCAACCGGCACCTCGACGACAGGATGCTGGAACGGTGACTGCTCGTGGTCGGGGTACGGTTCGTAGGAGCTCCGATCAGCCGCATCGACGATCTCCGGCTGTTCCAGGTCCCCTGTCCGATCGGGTAGGGCGGAACTGCTCGTCCGGAGGATGCTCGTGGGCGTCGGGTGGCAATAGAGTCGGTGAGCATGATCGACGCTCTCGCACCGGGTTTGGGCCGTCTGTGGTCGGACGGAGGGGTGGTGGTGCGCCGAGTCCGGCGGGGCCGGGCCTTGTCCGTCCGGCGACGCGGGTGCGGGTGGTCGGTCCGTCACCGCTTGGGGCCGGACGATCTGCGTGACGCGCTCGCGTTGCGGATCGCGGCGGAGGCCGGACCGTGCGCGGTGGAGGAGTTCGAGCGCATGTTGGTAGGAGTGGTCCGCACGACCGTTGCGAGCGCTGCTCGGGCGTGGGATTGCTACTACCGGAACTCCATGGACGACTTGGAGTCCGGTGTGGCCGACTTCGCGCCGGTGCACCAGACCGCGGTCGAGCTGCTGGTCGGGGATTCACTGTTGGACCTCGGCAGTTGCTTCGGCTTCTTCGCGCTCCGGGCTGCGCGATCAGGCATGAGTGTTACCGCCACCGACCTGTGCGCTGGGACGATGACCCTGCTCAACACCGTCGCGCGGGCCATGGAGATCCCGTTGACCACTCGGGTGGCTGATGCAACCGATACCCGGCTGCCCGACCGCTGCGCAGATACCGTCACCGCCCTGCATCTACTCGAACACGTGTCGGCCGAAGCCGGCGCTGCGGTTCTCGACGAGGCGCTGCGCCTCGCGCGGACCCGGGTGATTCTCGCGGTCCCGATCGAGGACGAGCCGGACGCGCGGTACGGACACGTGCGCACCTTCACCGTGGCCGGTCTCGAGGCCCTGGCCGCGGATCGCGGGCTGCGCTGCCGTAGCTTCGAGCGCCACGGCGCGTGGCTGGTGATCGACCTCTAGATGATGCCACGCTTGCTGGCTTCGTACGCGGCCTCCGCGCGGCGGCTCACCCCGAGTTTGCGCAGAACGTTGCTCACGTGGAACTTCACCGTGGTGGGAGAGATGAACAATTGATCTCCGATCCCGCTGTTGGAGTTACCTTTCGCCAGCAGTCGGAGCACCTCGAGCTCGCGAGCTGTGAGGTCCTCCCCGGCCGGCCCGTTGGCCAGGGTCCGTACCACCGCGACGGCTGTGCGGGAGTCGAAGGCACTCTGTCCACGGGTCACCGAGCGGATGGCGCTGACCAATTCGCGGGTGTCGACGTCCTTGACCACGTAACCGAGCGCTCCGGCCTGAACGGCCTCCACTACCAACCGCTCGTCCAGGAACGTGGTGAGGACCAACAGCCCGATCTCGGGGTGCGCGGCCGCGAGTTCGCGGCACAGCACTAGGCCTTCCAACTCGGAACCGCCGGACAACTTGAGGTCGATCACCATCACGTTCGGGCGGATCGAGTCCGCCACCGCTCGGGCCTCCGCGCGGGTCGCGGCCTCGCCCACCACCTCCAGGTCGGGCTCGCGGTCGAGGACCGACCGCAGGCCCTCCCGGAGGATCGCGTGATCGTCCACCAGCACGATGCGTGAATCGACGGATGGTCGCTTCGTGTCCTGATTCACGCCACCTCCTCGACCGGCAGATTCACCTGGATACGGATACCGTGCAGTCGCGACCGCCGGATGACCAGCCTGCCTCCGCACTCTGCCGCCCGGTCGGCCATGTTCGCCAGCCCCCGGCCGTGCCCGTCGACATCGCGCCCGCGGCTCTCCCGTAACCGCTCCCGCAGCGCGGCCGGGTCGCCGGAGCCGTCGTCGTCGATGGCGAGGTCGATGTGTCCGCTGCCGTAGCGCAGTGTCACCGTGGCGCGGTCGGCGTCGGCGTGGACCGCGACGTTGAACAGGGCCTCACCGGCGATCCGCAGCAGTGCATGCTCGACCTCTGCGGACAGCTCCCGGATCTCGCCGCGCACCCGCACAGTAACTTTCAGCTCATCTGGTTCGTGCACCACGCCCAGCTGACGCAGCATTTCGGGTAGTCCGTCCGTGTGCCGGTCCGAGCTGTTGTTGAGGGTGTAGATCGCGGAGCGTAGCTGCTCCACGGCCCGGCGGGTCATCTCCTTCGCCAGGTCCAAACGCTCCGTGCGCTCGTAATCGGGGATCTCACTGCGACACACCTCGATCTGCATGCCCGCCGACAGCACCGCCTGGGTCACGCTGTCGTGCAACTCACGGGCGATCCGGTGCCGCTCGTCGTCGAGCGCTCGGTGCCGTTGAACTGCCCCCAGTTCGCGTTGCATGCCCGTGAGCTCGGCGTTGCGCACTGCGAGATCCGCAGCCGTGCGGCGCAGTTGTGCGTGCGCTTGCTCGGACCGGTCGAGCAAGGTGGTGATGCCCTCGTACAGCGAGGCGTTATGCAGCGCCACGGCGGTCTGACTGGCCAGGATGTTCAGCACTGCGCCGTCGGTCCCGTCGAGTTCACGCCCCACGGGGGTCCATGCGGCGATCGCCCCGACCACCGTACCGTCGAGGACCAGCGGAACATAGGCATGCCGACCCTGCAGGACCGACTTTCCGGTCACTGTGTCCGCGTCGCGGATCCGCTCGAGGCATTCGGTCACCTCGTAGGGCAGCGGAGGCCCCGTGACCCGGCCCACGAGGAAAGGAATTCCGTCTGGCCCCAGCACCAAGCGGCGCAGGCCGGCCGCGGGGAGGCTGCCTTCGGTGAGCGCGAACACCACCCAGTCCGCCTGGAGATGTTCGCGAGCGGCCTGCGCAGCGGAGCTGACCACCGTTTCCGGACCGTCGACCGTGCGCACCAGGGCACCGGCGATCAGGTCCAGCGCGTGCAGGACCCGCTCGGCCCGTTCCTGCGCCCCGCGGTACTGCGAGTAGAAGGAGCTCTTGCCCGACCGGAGTCCGGTGAGTGCGGCCAGATCCGACTCCGCGGTCACATCGCCGCCCGAAACAGTGCGGCGATCTCGCCGACGGTGGCGGCGCGCGGGTTGGTGGTCATGCACGAATCGAGCAGGCTTTGAGCGGCGAGGCGGGGCAGGACCTCCCCGGGGACACCGAGTTCGGACAGGCCGCTGGGCACGCCGACCTCGCGGGCGAGGGCCTCGACCCGGTCGGCGACGGCCGCGGCCGCCTCCGCTGCGGGTGCGTGCTGCTCGGGCAGTCCCATCCCTGCGGCGATGGCCACGTACGGTCGCGGGTCGGCCTCGGCGTTGAACCGGATCACGTGCGGCAGCAGGATTCCGTTGATCACACCGTGCGGCTTGTCCAGTAGCCCTCCTACCTGGTGGCTCATCGCGTGTGCCGCACCGAGAATGGCGTTGGTGAAGGCCATACCGGCCTCCAGGCTGGCCTGGGCCATTACCAGCCGTTCCGACATCCGGGTGGGGTGCGCCATGCTGTCGGCGAGGGAACCGGTGACCAGCCCGATGGCGCGTAGTGCGTGGTGATCGGTGAGTGGGTTGTGCGCCAGCGAGACGTACGCCTCGACGCCGTGGGTGAGCGCGTCGAGCCCGCTCGCGGCGGCCAGCCACCGGGGCATGGTGGTGAGCAGCCGCGGATCGATCACGGTGACGTCCGGCACCAGTGTGCGGCCCAGGATCGTGACCTTCGTGGCCCGAGCGGTGTCGGTGACGATGCAGAACTGCGAGACGTCCGCGCCGGTGCCCGCGGTGGTGGGCACCATCACCATCGGTGGCACCGGCCGTGTGACCCGGTCGACCCCGGTGTAGTCGAGAATGGCGCCGCCGTTGGTGGCGAGGATCGCGATGCCTTTCGCGGCGTCCATCGCGGAGCCGCCGCCGATCCCGACGATCACGTCGCAGCCCGTGGCCTTGTACTGCTCGAACCCGGCGGCAACCTCGTGGTCCTTGGGGTTGGAGGTGACGTCGCTGAAGGCCTCTGGTCGAAGCCCGGCCGCGCGCAGGTGTTCGGTGAGCTCGGCGACCCAGCCGGCCTCGATCAGGCCGGGGTCGGTGACCAGCAGAGGCCGAACGGCGCCCAGACGGACGGCGGCGTGCGCCGCCTCTCCGAGCGCGCCGACGCCGAACACGATCTCGGGCGCGTGGAACTTCACGGTGCGTGGTACCTCGCGGCCGATCAACGGCACGGAACGCTCGTCGACCGTGCGACTGTCGAGGTGGGTCACGGGCTGCTCCTCAACGGATCTGTGTGACCCATGTTACAAGCCCGGACGGGGCTCGGAGCAGTCCCTAGGCACGGGACTGTACCTACCCGATCGGGTAGGTACAGTCCCGCCTTTCGCGAGCGCGGCGTGCCGCGCACCCTCACCGGAGCGCGTTGCCGAGCTCGCGTGCGCGCTCGATCAGCTGATCGGCGTCCCGGGCCACCACGACGTCGTCGCAGTGCTCGCGGTACTGCGGCATCGCACAGGTGGCCTGGCGCCAGTACCGCTCGGACTCGGGTGTGACCCAGGCCAGACGGTGCACGCGCCGGCGCAGCTCGGCGAGGTCATCGGCGCCGTCGGGCCTGCCTCCGGAGCGGCCGTCGCCGACGATCAGCACCGAGGTGCGCTTACCCAAGGAGGTCGGCGCCGCGAGGAGCTCGGAGAACACGCGGCCGTAGTCGCTGGAGGCCTCGAGGTCGATCTCCGGGTCGGCGAGCACCCGGGCCAGGGCCTCGTCGCCGGTCCCGGCGAGCAGGGCGTCGGTCACGTTCACGGGGTGATCGACGAAGGCGAACACCTCGCAGCGGCTGGTGCGGCGGCGGATCGCCTGCGCCATGCGCAGGGTGAACGCGGTGACGGGTCGCACCGAGAGCGAGACGTCGGCCAGGATCAGAACCCGCAGTCGGTCGGGCCGGGGCACGCGGGTCGCGAGCCGGAAGGGCACGCCGTCGGTGCCCAGGGCGGCGCGGGAGGTGGCGCGCATGTCGAGTCGGCCGCGACCGTGGTACCGCACCCGCTCGCGCGGTGCGCCGCGCATCCGACGCAGCACCTCGTGCACCGCCAGCTCGAGTTCGGCGTGCGAGCGGGACTCGGCGCTGCCCGGCGCGCCGGGCGCCGGGGAGCCGACCTCGGCGAGTGCGCCGACGAACGCCGCGAGCGCGGCGGCGAGCCGCTCGGCCTGCGATTGGGTCAGTTCTTCTGCGCCGCTGTCGGAGTAGAGGCTGTTCGGGTCGTAGGCGTCGAGCCAGGCCAGGATCGACGCCGGATCGTCCCATTTCAGGGTCCCCGAGGTGGCGACGGTGGCACCGTCGGCCAGGCCCCCGACCTCGGAGGTACCCGCGCGGTCGACGTCGAGGGTGTAGCTCACGCCCCGCCGGCGGCTGTCGTCGGAGCCGTTCACCGACAGGCTCTCGTCGGCGGCCGTGACGGAGAAGTCGTCGTCGTCCTTGTGCGGGTTGAAGCCCTTCTCCGCGTCGGGGGTGTCGAAGAGCTCGCCGACCTCGGCCGCACGCTCGTTGTAGTCGGCGTAGCGGCCCAGTTCCGCGTCCTCTGCGAGCTCGAGGTCGTCGGGCAGGGCGCCGGTCAGTCCCGCGCGCGACGGTTCCCGCTCCTCGTCCTCCGCCTCTTCGGCGGTGCGGTCGAAGAGCTCGGTGAACGCGGCGTCGAAGCCCGGGTTCTCGTGCGAGTACTTCACGCACGTGGCGCGCAGTCCCGCGGCGAGCCGACTCTTGTGCCGCGCGCCCAGCATCCCGAGTACGCGGCGCACCTCGATCACCTCGGCGGGGGAGGCGCTCACGCCGTGCGCCCGCAGGCGCACGCCGAAGGCCGCGGCCACCACGTCGAGGATTCCGGCCGCGCCGGTGCGAGGGAGCTCAGCTCCGGCCATGGCCCTTACCGCCGTGTCCGCGGAAGACGTTGGTGGTGGTGTTCGCCGGGCGTGCGGCCACCGTCGGGCGGGGCACGGCCCGGTCGTCCTCGGGAGCCTTGGCAGGAGCACCGCGGCCCTGCACCAGGTCGACGTCGGAGGAGTACTTGAGCAGCGCCGAGTACAGCAGCTCCGGGGAGTCGGAGGCACTGCGGCCCGTGGCGGCGAGCACGGCCGCGATCCGCGCCGCGTCGATCACCTCGGAGATGGACGGGCTCTTGCGCAGCGGCAGCTCGCGCAGCTTGCCCGCGAGCTCCACGACCTCGGCGACCGCCGCCGTCTCGACCTCCGGGGCGCGGGCCCCGACGATGTTCCGCTCGCGTTCGGCGGTCGGGTAGCCCAGGTGGTAGTGCAGGCAGCGGCGCTTGAGGGCGGCGCTCAGCTCGCGAGTGTCGTTGGAGGTCAGGACGACCCACGGCCGGGTGCGGGCGGTGAATGTGCCCACCTCGGGCACCGTCACCTGGTTCTCGGCCAGCACCTCGAGCAGCAGGGCCTCCATCGACTCCTCGGTGCGGTCCACCTCGTCGACCAGCAGCACCACCGGCTCCTCGGAGAGGATCGCGGCGAGCAGCGGCCGGGCGGCGAGGAAGGTCTCGGAGTACAGGCCGAAGTCCTGCGCCGCGAGGTGCGCCGAGGCCTCGGGGAGGGTCTCGAACTCCGCGAGTTCGACCCCGATCCGGTCCCGCAGCATCTGCACGTGCAGCAGCTGGCGGGCGTAGTCCCATTCGTACAGGGCCCGGCTGTCGTCGAGGCCCTCGTGGCACTGCAGCCGGATCAGCCGCCGCCCCGAGACCTCGGCCAGGGTCTTGGCCAGTTCCGTCTTGCCGACGCCGGCCGGGCCCTCGAGCAGCAACGGCCGGTCGAGCACCGTTGCGAGATGGACCACGGTGGCCAGCTCGTCGTCCGCGATGTAGTCGCTCTCGCAGAGGGCGTCGCGCAGGGCGGCACCGTCCACGAAGTGCGGTGTGTTCGTCCGTTCGGTGGCCACGGTGGTCATCTCTCCTCGTTCCTGCTACTAGTACTTGCCGTTGATGGCGTGGTCGACGACCGGCAGCATCGACGCCACGGTCACCTCACGCGGGTTGCCCGGCGTGCACCAGTCGTCCTGAATGTGCTCGGAGATCGCGAGCACGGTCTTCTCGTCGCCGGGGATGGTCTCGCCGCGCCCGGCGTACTTCTTGGTGTTCATCTGGTTCTTGTCGTACGAGTCCGTGCGGATCTCACCGAAGTTGTCGGGGATGCCCACGTCCTTCGCCAGGCGGATCGCGGCCTCGACGGCGGCGTCGGCGGCCTGCACGGTGGTCATGTTGCGGGTGTCCACGCCCATGGCCGTGGCGATCTGCGCGTAGCGCTCGTAGCGCGAGGGCAGGTTGTACTCCCACACACGGGGCAGCGCGATGGCGTTGTTGAGGCCGTGATGGCTGTCGAAGAAGGCCGACACGGCGTGCGAGATCGAGTGCACGATGCCCAGGCCGCCCGAGTTGAAGGCCTGCGCGGAGATGTACTGCGCGTTCATCATGCCCTCGCGCGCCTTGAGGTTGCGCGGCTCGAAGGTGGCCTCGCGCAGGTTCTTCGCGACCAGCTCGATCGAGTACAAGGCGTTGCCCAGCGACGGGGCGAAGTCCAGGCGGGAGACGAAGGGCTCACTGCCGTGGGCGAGGACGTCGAAGCCGCAGTACGCGGTGAAGTGCTGGGGGCAGGTGTAGTACAGCAGCGGGTCGTCGATCGCCAGCGTCACGATGGAGGCTTCGTCGAAGGCCACCCACTTGTGCGGCTTCTCCATGTCGGAGGTGTCGGTGATGACGTACGCCCAGGAGGTCTCCGAGCCGGTGCCGGCCGTGGTCGAGACGGCGATGTGCGGCGGGTTCTCCTTGTTCGTCGACTTCGCGAAGCCCTCGAACTCGTTGATGTTGCGGCCGTCGTGGGCGATCACCACGCGGGCGCCCTTCGCGGCGTCGTGGCTCGAGCCGCCACCGACGGAGATGATGCTGTCGCACTTCTCCTTCTGGTACGTGGCCGCGGCCTCCATGACGTTGTAGTCCTTGGGGTTCGACTCCACCTTGTCGAACAGGACCACCTCGACGCCCTGGTACTCGATCTTGCCGATGAGCTCCTCGATGATGCCGGAGCCGCGCAGGCCGGTGGTCACCAGCAGCGCCCGCTTGAAGCCGAGGTTCTTCGCCTCGACACCGATGATGTCGTGGGCGCCGACGCCCATCAGTGCACGCGGGAAGGGGTGGAACTCCTTGATCGGGAAGTCCCAGATCTGGTTCAGTTCGATGGCCATGACGTGGCTCCTTGAGTCGGGGGCGGAGGCTTGTGATGCGCCTCACAGGAGCCACTCTGGCCCGCTGGGCCATGGCCCGGAAAGAGCTGGAGTGACAACCGTACGGTCGACCACACCCATCCCGTCCGAACGGACAGGTCCCACCCTCGCCCGGACGGTCAGGAGACCAAGCGCTGCGCGATCCGCCCCGCAGTCATGAGCACACTCGCATGCGGTCCGCTGCGCAGCGGACCCGGCAGTACCGAGCCGTCGACGACCCGCAGTCCGGTGACGCCCAAGACCGATCCGTCCTGCGCGGAGTGGGTCCCCAGCGGCACGGTTCCCCAGGCGTGCGAGGACATTCCGGGAGACTGGTCCACTGCCACGGTGCCCGGACGGACGAGGTGCGCGAACTCCGGGGATTCGAGCATGTCGACCACCTGCGCGGCTGCGTCCGCCATGCGCGCACGGGAGTTCTCGTCCGGCACTCCGAGGTCGAGTTCGACCGCGTCGGCGTTGCCTCCCGGCCGGATCGTGCCGATCGTCGGATGCGTCATATCAGCGACTCCGACGCATACTCCGCTCGCCGGCAGTCCAGCGACGTAGCGCGCGAAGTCATCTGAATAACAACGAATCTCGATCCCTGGATCGGTGTGCAGGACGGTCTGAAGCAAGGGGTTGCGGCGCAGCGGACCCATCGGCGCGAACCGCACCAAGGTCTCCGGATGCTCGTGGGTGATCAGTGGCCCCAGCAGGGGCGCCAGCAGGGCTCCCGAACCGAGCGTGCCGGCAGCGAGAACGATCTCGCCGCAGTCGATCCGGCCACCGTCGGTGAGCACCCCGGTGACTCGTCCCGGGGTGCCGAGCAGAGCGAGGCCGACTCCGCGTCGGAGCTCCGGGCCGGAGGCGCCGCCCCGGAGGAAGGCATCGGCCACCGTCCAGCGGTGTCCACCTGTTCGATTCGAGCGAACCCGATTGATCCCCACTGTGGGCCACGCACTGGAGTCGGGTGTGGTTCGCGCCCTCTGGGCAGGCTTCGCATATCCGGTCGGGGCGCCGACATCGCGCGGGGAGCGGGCCCGCCAATACTTCTCGAAGGCGGTGGCGACCTCACCGAGCTCGTCGTCGGTGAACGGCGATGCCCGCATCTGTGGCTCGAGCTCTTCGAAGCCGGCAGTGATCTCATCGAGCGACCACGGCCACGCGCGATAGTCGTCGAGGTGGCCCCTCAGAAAGTATCCGCCGTTCACGACAGATGAGCCACCGATTCCTGTGCCGCGCACAATGTCCCGACCGCGCGTCTCTTGGCGGCGCAGAACCCTCTCGGCACCCGGGCCGATCGGCAGGGTGGTCAATTCCGTGATCGCCTGTTCGGGCACGGCCAGCGGGCCGCGCTCGAGAAGGAGCACCCGGCGCGTTCGGTCGCGCGCTAGGTGTGCCGCGACGAGGCAGCCGGCGCTCCCCGCGCCGATCACCACCACATCCGGCGCGTTCATCTGCCCATGATCACCGGATACAACGCCGCGGGATCGCGGTGTCTGAGCGCGCCCTGCCACACTCCCAGGCCGTAGGCCAGGTCGTCGCACCGGTGCAGCACTGCCCAGGACAGCGGGTCGAGTTGGTGCGCGTGCGGTTCGGTGATGATCTGCGCCGCCCACGTTGCTGCGGCCTCAGCCGCCGCGGCGGCCAGCAGACGACGCCGGAATCGGGGCAGTACGAGGCCGGCGACCAGGGCGATCGGCCAGTGGTGCCGGAGCATCGAGGACCAGCCCTGGAGCGTCCCGAACCACGCGGCGCGGGCCACGTTCACGGCCGCCAGGGCGCGACCACCGGGCACCGCGCGCAACGCCGCGCGCAGGCGTACGAACATCCACAGGTACACCCCCGCCGCCACGATCGTGCCGCTCGTGGTGCAGGAGAGCAGCCCCACTGTGGCGGCGATCCCTGTCGGCGTGGAGACCACCGGCGCCGCAGCGGCGCCGTGCCGGGAGGCCAGCTCTGCGGCGCCGGTACCGTAGAACCGGCGGCGGCCCAACAGCTCTCGCAACGTGTACCGGTGTTCGTGCGCCACGTGTGCCGCGGGTTCGTACCGGACTGTCCACCCCGATGCGGCCAGCCGCCAGCACAGGTCGACATCCTCCGCCACACGCAGGGACGATTCGAAGCCACCGACCGCATCGAGCGCCGCACGCCGCGCGAGAAGCGCTGCGGAGGGAACGTACGAGAGGGGCCGCCCCGGTGCCGCGGCGGCCGGTCGCGGCCCCATGTCCAGACTCGAATGACGATCGGCGTATTGCGTCATCGGCGAGTATCGACCCGGGCGACGGAGCCCGACGATCCGCGGGGCGACCAGAGCGACCGTGGGATCCGCGAAGTGCCATAGCGCATTCCGCAGCCATCCGGGACGGGGGACGGTATCTGAGTCGAGAAACGCGACCACCTCGGTAGCTGCGAGGGCGGCTCCGTGATTGCGCGCGGCAGCGGGCCCCTCGTTGCGGGGCAGACGCAGGACACGGGTCAGCGCGGAATCAGGCACCGTGATCGGCTGCGGGGAGGCATCGTCGACGACGATCACCGGCAGCTCGGGTAGTGCCCGCAGCAGTCGGTCGATGCCGGACTGGTTGGCATGCACCGGGATCACGACCGTCACCCTCGGATCCGAGACGGCGCCGGTGCCCGATGACGCTGCCGGGACGGGGTCTGCGACCCCGGCGTCGAGGAGTTTGCGGGCGAGCCGACGCTCGCCGTCGCCCGTGACGCGCAGGATTCCCCCGGCGTCGATCATGTCGGCTGCACGCGCGGAGAGGGTGAGTACGCGCAGCGGTGAGCCGCCGACGAGGTAGCGCCCGCGACGGGCGCAGCTCGGCGCGATCCGCACGGTGAAGCCATCAGGAAGATCCTGAACCCCGGCCCCATTC
This sequence comes from Tsukamurella pseudospumae, assembly GCF_001575205.1. Classification (GTDB taxonomy): domain Bacteria; phylum Actinomycetota; class Actinomycetes; order Mycobacteriales; family Mycobacteriaceae; genus Tsukamurella; species Tsukamurella pseudospumae. The sequence goes on along the minus strand of NZ_LSRE01000010.1, from coordinate 75,725 downwards.
ACCGCAGCCGCCCGGTGTCATCGGGGTTCCACTGCGCCACGGCCGTCCTCAGGTGCGTAGCGAGCGCGTCGACGAGCAGAACGCCGCGCTCAGCCGAGGCGGCGGTCGGATCGCCGAGGACACCGTTCGGCGCCACCCCGGCGACGCCCTCGGCGCGCAGCCTATCGAGCAGGGCGCCGATCGGCGTTGTGACCCCGGGCGCGATCCGATCGGTACGAACGCCGCCGGGGTCCTCAGCGAGGAGGACGGAGGTCTCCGTCTCGCCCGCGTGGGCATCGCCTCCCGGGAAGGCGCAGGGGAACCAGGCGACATCGCGGCCCTCGGAACGGAGCAGCGCGACCGCAGCGCGCAACGCATCGAGGTTACCGCCGTGCCCGTTGACGAGGGCTATCCGGGAGACCCACCGAGTTGCGCTGCGCCCCAACTCGACCAGGATCAACTCCAACGCAGCCGAACCGATCGACACGGTTCCCGGGAAGCCCTCGTGCTCGCCCGAGGCGCCGTAGGGCAGGGCCGGGGCGAGCACGACGGCGCCGTCGGCTCGAGGTCGGACGGCGAGCAGCTCGACGGCACGCCGTGCGATCACGGCGGCGATCCGGGTGTCGGTGTCGAGTGGCAGGTGCGGACCGTGCTGTTCGACGGAGCCGACCGGCACGACCAGCACCACTCCGGCCGGAGGAACCTCCGGCCAGGACAGCGCGGCGAGCTCGGTCATCTCACGCGCCGAGGACTCGATCGAAGCCTTCAGGGATGATCAGGTCATCCCGACTCAGCTCCGCGACGTCGCCGACGCCCAGCCCCAGGAGGGTGGAGTCGACGCCCATGCGCAGCAGGTCGAGGACGTTCTCGACGCCGGCCTGACCGTTGGCCGCCAGACCCCACAGGTAGGCGCGACCGATCATGACGGCTTTGGCGCCCAGGGCGAGCGCTTTGACCACGTCGCTGCCGCGGCGGATCCCGCCGTCGAGCAGGACGTCGAGGTCGTTGCCGACGGCGTCGGCGATCGGACCGAGCACGCGGATGGTCGCGGGCGTCCCGTCGAGGTTGTTACCGCCGTGGTTGGACACGGAGATGGCGGTGGCGCCGATGTCGACGGCGCGCTTGGCGTCGTCGATGCGGGTGATGCCCTTGACCATGAACTCGCCGCCCCACTGCTCGCGCAGCCACTGCAGGTCCTCCCAGGTGGGAGGGGGTGTGTTCATCCACTGGCCGTAGGCGCCGAAGAAGGTGGGGCCGGTCTCGCCGCGGCCCACCAGGTTGGGTGTGGTCAGGTCGGGGACAACGATGCGGCCGTCACGAATCCAGTCGAGCGCGTACCGCGGCTTGACGACGACCTCGGGGGCGAGTCGCGCGAGGGCCTTGAGATCCACCTTCTCAGGGATCTCGGGGCTGCCCCAGTCACGGCCGATGTTGAAGACCCAGTCGGTGGTGACGATCAGACCGGTGCAGCCGGCCTCCTTTGCGCGCTGCGCGCGTGCCAGGATCTCCTCACGGCTACCGAGCCAGTAGATCTGGAAGAACACTTTGTCGTTGACCGCGGTCACTTCCTCGACCGGCTTGCTGGCGAAGCTGGACAGTCCCATCGCAGTGCCACGGGCGGCGGCCGCACGGGCAACCGCCACCTCGCCGTCGGGGTCGACGGCCTGGACGCCCGTCGGGGAGATCATCACCGGGAGGGAGAGCTCCTGCCCCATTACTTTCGTGGTGAGGCCGCGCTCGGCCTTCGCGCCGACCACGTGCGGCGCGAAGCCCAGCTCGGTGAAGGCGCGGGTGTTGTCATTGAGCGTGACACCACCCTGCGTGCCGGCGATGAGCGACGAATAGACGGTGCGCGGCAGGCGTTTGCGTGCGCGGTTCTGGGCCTCGTGGACGGACTCGAACCAAGGATTGCGCCGCCACGGGTTGCGCTCGGCGAGTGCGGACAGTCGGGACATGATGGGTTCCTCGGATGTCAGGAGCAGCCGGATGCCGAGCATCCGCTACTGGTCGTCGGGGCGAACCCGGCGAGCGGGTTCTCGTCGCAGTCGCGTGACGGCGGGCGGGTCATGAGCTTCAAGGGGACGCCGCGAGAGTGGTCCTTGTTGGCGGTCGGCTTGCTGCGCTCGCCGGCGAGCAGTGATTCGCCGTAGCCCTGTACGCATTCCGGGTCGGGCCCGTCGAGCGGAAGTCCGGTGAAGAACTTCGCGGCCATGCAGCCGCCGCGGCACGAGTCGAAGAAGCTGCACTGCGTGCATGCGCCCGCGCTCTGCGGCTCACGGAGCGAGCGGAACAGGTCGGAGCGCTGCCAGACCTCTTGGAATCCCCCGTTCGCGAGGATGTTTCCGGCGAGGAAGTTCTCGTGGATGGCGAAGGGACAGGCGTACACGTCGCCGACGGGGTCGATGAGACACACCACCCGTCCCGCGCCGCACAGGTTGAGGCCGGGCAGAGCACCGGCACCGTCGTTCCCGCCGAACGCGGAGAGGTGGAAGAACGAATCCCCGGTGAGCACACCTTCACCGTGGGCGACGAGCCAGTCGTAGAGCTCGCGCTGCTGCTCGGGCAGGGGGTGCAGGTCGTCCCACACGTCGGCGCCGCGGCCGGAGGGGCGCAGCCGAGTGATGCGCAGGGTGGCGCCGTAGCGGTCGGCGAGGGCCTTGAACTCGTCGAGCTGGCCCACGTTCTGCCTTGTGGTGACGACGCTGATCTTGGCGTCACGGAAGCCCGCGGCGGAGAGGTTCTCGAGGGCCTTGATCGCCATGGCGAAGGAGCCGGGCCCGCGGACGGCGTCGTTGACCTCGGCCGTGGCACCGTCGAGGGAGATCTGGACGTCCACGTAGTCCGAGGCGGCGAGCCGCTGCGCGACCTCGGGGGTGATGCGGAGGCCGTTGGTGGAGAACTTCACGCCCACCTGGTGGCTGGTGGCGTAGTCCACGAGCTCCCAGAAGTCCGGACGAACGGTGGGCTCGCCGCCGCCGATGTTGACGTAGAAGACCTGCATGCGCTGCAGCTCGTCGATGATGGCCTTGCACTGCTCGGTGCTGAGCTCGCGCGGATCGCGCTTGCCCGAGCTGGAAAGGCAGTGCACGCACGCGAGGTTGCAGGCGTAGGTGAGCTCCCAGGTGAGGCAGATGGGGGCGTCGAGGCCGCGTTCGAACTGGTCGACGAGCCGACCGACAGGGGCGGGGCGGGGCCTTTCGAGGGTGGTCATGTCTGTTGCTCCTGATCGGTGACCGGGACGATCATCCCGGAGCGGGCGAGCGCGTCGAGCGCACTGAGGTACAGGGGTCGGTCGGCGGCGATGCCCGCGGCGTCGAGCGCGGCCGCAGCGCTCGGGTGCTCATGCAGGGACCGCACCACGTCGACGACGACGAGGTTCTTGAGGAAGGACAGCTTCCGGGTGCCGAAGTGGTACAGCAGCGCACCGAAGGGCTCGGGGCGGACCGCGACGCGGGGGTTGATCGACCATGCGGCGTCGGGGTCGAAGGGCACGACGTCATCGGTGGGGGCGTCGGCCCCGGCGGCCACAGGGCCGCCGGGAGCCGGCGCGTGCGCGACGGTCATCAGTACACGCCGCACATGCCGTCGATGGACACTTCCTCCACCAACGATTCCGTCACGAGCTCATCCTGCGTCGCGGTCTCCTTGTCGGGCATGTGAACCAACCTCCTCGTTCTTGCTGATGTGGGACTCGTCACACAGTAATGGCACTCGGTGCAAAATCATAGGGAATCGGCGGAATTGTTCCTGACGTACGATCACGCACAGTGCCCGACCGGTGGGAACGTGCAGAAAGAAGGCAGACGACGTGGCTCCTCGCGGACGCAGCGGACCACTCGGCGGGCGTCCCTCCGCGACCACGCGCGGCCACCTCAGTGACATCGCGGTCGACCTGTTCATCGAGAACGGCTTCGACGAGACCAGCGTCGATGACATCGCCGCCGCCGCGGGGATAGCCCGACGAACTCTCTTCCGCTACTACCCGTCGAAGAACTCGCTCGCTTGGGGCGAGTTCGACGACCATCTGGCGGGTCTGCGCGGGCTGCTCGACGAGGCGGCCGGTACCGGCACGCTCGGCACCGAGCTGCGCGATGCGATCATCGCCTTCAACCGCGTTCCGGAATCGGAACGCGAGCACCATCGGCGGCGTATGCACCTGCTCCTGACTGTGCCGGCACTACAGGCGCATTCGATGCTCATGTATGCGGATTGGCGACAGGTCATTGCGGAGCACGTCGCGCGCCACTTCGGTGTCGAGGCGTCTGATCATGCTCCGCAGACGATCGCGTGGATGGCGCTGGGGGTGGCGCTGGCCGCGTACGATCAGTGGCTCCAGCAGCCGGACGCTGACCTCGAGGCGCTCTTGCGCGATGGTGGCGATCTCCTCATCAATGCCGTGGGCGGATCGGCACGGTTCTTGACCTGAGGTCAAGGAGGGAGTGCCGGCAAGACGTTGGACCTGCTGCCCGGTCGGGGCTCAGGCTGCCGGGCCGGCCCTGCTGTCGCCGATGCACGGTCGACGGAGCTGTCATCGCCCCAGCGCGGTGAGCATGCGACGCAGCTCGGATGCTTCTGTGGGGGACAGGGATGCGGCCAGGAGGCCGTCCTCGGCGGATCGGATCGCGCGCTTCGCAGTAGCCTGCAGGGTCCGCCCTTCGCCGGTCAGCCGGACGGTGCGCTGTCGCCCGTCGCTCGCGCGGTCTCGCTCGAGGAGGCCGCGCTCACTCAGGGCGATGAGATGCTTTCCGAGTCTCGTGGTGTCGCGCCCGGTCCGCCGGGACAACTCGACCTGCGACAGCGCCGTGTCCGCGACGAGTTCGCTGAGGATCGCGTACTCCCACATCGTGACCCCCGCCGCGGCGAGGATCGGCTCCTCGAGCGCCATCAGGCGGGGGAACAGGCGGGCGAGCAGTGCGGCCAGGTCGGGTCCGCTCGGCGGTGCGTCGGGCACGTGAACCTCCTATTGATCTACCGCGGTAGATCAATATCGTCTACCGTGGTGCATGAACTTCGTCACGCTCTCGCCACGAACCTACGGGGGATCATTGGACACCTCAGCACTGCGCCACGCGGCCCGCGACCTCGCCGCCTCCGTCTCCGAGATCACCGCCGGCGACCTCGCGCGACCCGTCGCGACCGGCGGCGATGTCGGCGACCTGTACCTGCGGATCCTCGAGGGCGTCGCGGCCCCGGCGCCGTCCCGTGACCGTCTCGCGGCCGCCGCGAACGACTACGGCGCGGGATACGAGTGCGCCTACCTCCGCGCCGTCGACGCCGCGATCGACGCCCTGACCGGCCCGGATGCCGTCGACGCGCTGCTCCGGGACACCCGCTCCCTCACGACGGACCTCGACCGCGCGCTCGAACTCGGTTGAGTCGGCCGGTGCCGCCGCAGCGTCCGCTACGGTGACCGAATGACCTCCCACGCCGACAATCCCGCCCCGCCGGTCCCGAGGGACGCGGCCACCGTCGTCCTCGTCCGCGACGGCGCGGACGGGATCGAGGTCTTCCTGCAGCGCCGCGTGCAGCAGATGGCTTTCGCGGGCGGGATGACGGTGTTCCCGGGCGGCGGCGTCGACCCCCGCGACGGCGACGCCGACCTGGCTTGGGAAGGGCCTGCGGCGTCCTGGTGGGCGGAACGTTTCGACGCCTCCGAGCGCGACGCCCGCCAGCTGGTCTGCGCCGCCGTCCGCGAGACCTTCGAGGAGTGCGGCGTCCTGCTGGTCAGCGAGGCCGACGGTGCCGCTCCCGACGCTGCGGCTCTCGCTCCTGCCCGGGAACGGCTCGAGGCCAAGGAGATCTCCCTCGCGCAGTTCCTTCGTGACGAGGGCCTCGTGCTCCGCGCCGATCTGCTGCGGCCGTTCGCGCACTGGATCACGCCGAAGAACGAGAGGCGTCGCTACGACACCCGGTTCTTCCTCGCCGCCCTCCCGGAGGGCCAACGGGCCGACGACAGCACCAGCGAGGTCGAGGAGGCCGGCTGGCGGACCGCCGCGCAGGCCCTCGGAGACTTCTCCGCGGGCCGCTGCTTCCTGCTCCCGCCCACCTGGTCCCAACTGCGCGCCGTGGCCGAGTACCGCACCGTCGCCGACCTGCTGGCGGCCGAGCGCGTGATCGAGCCCGTCGAGCCCGAGCTGCCGCTGGGCGGCGCGATCGACTCGCTGCAGTTCGCCGAGGCGGCCGACTACCTGGCGGCGATGCCCTCGAACACCCCTCCGCCGGTGCTGTAGCACCGGGGCGTAGCCCGGAATTCACCCTCGTTCGGCAAGGGTTCACCGACCCGCTCGGTCGCGGTTCACCGCCCCGTCGTCTCGCGCGCCCACTGTGAGCCCATGAGTACACCGGGAACACTGCTCACCGGCCGGACACCCGCCCGCGAGACCCTGATCGACGGTGCCGACTACGAGGTCGTGCTCACGACCCGGGCCGAGGATGTCGACACGGTGCAGCGCCTGCGCTACGAGGTCTTCGGCACCGAGCCGGGATTCGAGGCGTCCATGGCCGCGATCGTCGACGGCCGCGACGCCGACGGGTTCGACGAGTACTGCGACCACCTGATGATCCGGCACAAGCCGAGCGGCACCGTCGTCGGCTGCTACCGGATCCTGCCGCCGCCCGGCGCCATCGCCGCGGGCGGTCTCTACCTGGCGACGGAGTTCGAGCTCGGCGAGCTCGACCACCTGCGGCCCGAGATGATGGAGATGGGGCGTGCGTGCGTCCGTGCCGATCACCGCACCGGCGGCGTGCTGTGCCTCATGTGGGCCGGTCTCCTGGCCTACGGAGACCTGCGCGACATCCGCTACGCGGTGGGCGCGGTCAGTGTCCCGATGCAGTACGAGGGGTACGACCGCGGCGCGACGGTCCGCGCGGTGCGCGAACTGGTCGACGCCAAGCATCGTGCCGAGTGGACGGTGACGCCCCGCAACAGTGTTGAAGAGATCACCGCCGCCCCGGCGTCGCGCCGGACCTTCCCGCCGCTCGTCACCGGCTACCTCCGGATGAACGCCGAGATCCTCGGCGCGCCGAGCTTCGATCCGGTCTTCGACGTCGCCGACTTCCCGATGATCATCGACCGCACCCGGTTCAACGTGCGCTACCTGGAACGGCTGCAGCAGGCCGCGGGGAGCCTCTAGATCATGATCCCCCCGGTTCCGCTGCGGGAGCTGCCCAGAAACCCCTGGCAGCAGGTCTCACCGTGCGACGGTGCCTGCTCCGCCGACGAGCCCCGGGAGGCCGCGTTCTGGCTCCGCGCGGTCCGCTGGACGGCGTTCATCACGGTCGTCGTGCTGGGCCTGGTCGCGCTCGCGATCGCCTACCCCTGCGGCGCGACCGCGCGCCGCGTCGTGATCCGCTGCGGCGCCCGCGCGATGCTGTGGTCGCTCGGGATGCGGGTGGAGCCGGTGGGCAACGTACCGCTGCGATCGCTGGTCGTCGCGAACCACCAGTCGCTGCTCGACATCGTGGCCATCGCCTCGATCGCGCCGGCGGCGTTCGTCGCGAAGGCGGACATCTTCGACGCGCGGGCGGTGGCCGTCCTGATGCGTGCCTTCGGCGCGATCCCCCTGCGTCGCGAGCGTCTGAGCGACCTGCCGCGGACCGTCGAGCACGTATCCGGTCTGCTGCGGTCCGGCCGGACGGTGGCACTGTTCCCCGAGGGCACCACGTACTGCGGATTCCATCGTGGCGAGTTCCGGCCGGCGTTCTTCCAAGCGGCGATCGACGCGCGCGCCGACGTGGTGCCGGTCTCGCTGCGGTACTCGATGCGGCTGCCCGGCCCCGCGCGGGGCGCGCGGCAGAGCGCCGTCGCCGCGTACGTCGGATCCGACACCGAGGTCACGACGCTCTCCCGCGTGATCGCGGCGCGCGGCGTGGCGGTGCGTGTCCACGCGACCGAGGTGATCGCCGCGGGTGACTGGGCGATGGCCGGCCGCGGGGCCCTGGCCGCGCGGGCCGAGGCGTCGGTCTTCGCCGACGCCGAGTTCTGCGGGCCCGAGGTGCAGCTGCCGCTCGCCGCTTAGGTGTCAAAGGGGTATGCGTGCGAATAACGCTACCGCGCGTTGTCCGCGTATTCTTGGGACGCGATGACTCCCGACCGCGAGAACCCCGTGTACCTCGACCACGCCGCGGACACCCCCATGGTGCCCGAGGCGCTGGCGGCGATGACGCAGGCCGCCGCGCGTCCGGGCAACGCCTCCTCGCAGCACGGCTCCGGTCGGCGCGCGCGTCGCATCCTCGAGGAGTCGCGCGAGTCGATCGCCCGCGACCTGGGCGCGCGCCCGTCCGAGGTGGTCTTCACCGGTGGCGGCACCGAGGCCGTGAACCTGGCCGTCAAGGGGCTGTTCTGGGCCCGCCGGGCCGAGAACCCGGCCGCCGTCACGGTGATCGCCTCCGCGATCGAGCACCACGCCGTGCTGGACGCGGTCGAGTGGCTCGGCGAGCACGAGGGCGCACACGTCGTGCTGCTGCCCGTCGACCACCGCGGCCTGGTGGACCCCTCGGACCTGCGGGCCGCGCTCGACGAGGCCGTCGGCACCGTCGCCCTGGTCAGCGTGATGTGGGCGAACAACGAGGTGGGCACGCTGCAGCCGATCGCCGAGCTGGCCGCCGAGTGCGCTCGCGACGGTGTGCCGATGCACTCCGACGCCACCCAGGCGGCGGGCCACGTACCGATCGACTTCGACGCCAGCGGGCTGGCGGTGCTGACCAATGCGGCGCACAAGTTCGGCGGCCCGCAGGGCGTCGGCGCGATGCTCATCGGCCGCAACGTGGCCCTCGTGCCGTTGGCGCACGGCGGCGGCCATGAGCGCGATCTGCGCTCCGGCACCCCGAACGTGGCGGGCGTGGCGGGCATGGCCGCGGCGCTGCGGGTGGCCGTGGCCCGGATGGACGACGAGTCGCCGCGCCGCGCCGCGCTCCGCGACCGACTGCTGGACGGTGTCCGCCGGTTCGAGGGTGCGATCGCGAACGGCGGTGCCGCGCATGGCATCCCCGCCCTGCCGGGGATCGCGCACGTCTCCTTCGCCGGCTGCGAGGGTGACTCGCTGCTCATGCTGCTCGATGCCCGCGGCATCGAATGCGCCACGGGCTCGGCCTGCAGCGCCGGCGTCGCCCGCGTCAGCCACGTCCTCGAGGCGATGGGCGCCGATCCGGCGACCGCCCGTGGATCGCTGCGCTTCTCCTTCGGCCCCGAGACCACCGAGGCCGACATCGATGCGGTGCTCGACGCGCTCGGCCAGGTCGTGGACCGCGCCCGCGCGGCGGGCCTGGCCTCCACCGGGACCCGCTGATGCGCGTCCTGGCCGCGATGAGCGGCGGCGTGGACTCGGCGGTCGCGGCGGCGCGGGCCGTCGAGGCGGGGCACGACGTGGTCGGCGTGCACCTCGCGCTGTCCGAGGCGCCCGGCACGCTGCGCACCGGCTCCCGCGGATGCTGCTCCAAGGAGGACGCGGGCGACGCCCGCCGCGCGGCCGACGTGCTCGGCATCCCGTTCTACGTGTGGGACTTCGCCGATCGCTTCCGCGAGGACGTGATCGACGACTTCGTCGCCGCCTACGCCGCGGGGGAAACCCCGAACCCGTGCCTGCGCTGCAACGAGAAGATCAAGTTCTCCGCCCTCGCCGAGCGGGCCTACGCCCTCGGCTTCGACGCCGTCGCCACGGGCCACTACGCGCGGCTCTCCGGCGGCGAGCTCCGCCGCGCCGTCGACGCCGACAAGGACCAGTCCTACGTGCTCGCCGTGCTCACCGCCGAGCAGCTCGCCCGTGCGATGTTCCCCGTCGGCGACACCCCCAAGCCGGCGATCCGCGAGGAGGCCGCCCGCCGCGGCCTGGCCGTCGCCGACAAGCCGGACAGCCACGACATCTGCTTCATCCCGTCCGGCGATACGCAGGCCTTCCTCGGCGCCCGCATCGGCGTCCGGCCCGGTGCCGTCGTCGATGCCGCGACCGGCGAGCGCCTCGGCGAGCACGCGGGTGTGCACGAGTTCACCATCGGCCAGCGCAAGGGCCTGGGGCTCGCAGGACCGGGACCCGACGGCGCGCCCCGGTACGTGACCGCGATCGACGCCGAATCCGGCGAGGTCCGGGTCGGCAGCGGCGAGCAGCTCGACGTCACGCGGATCGTCGCCGACGGTGCCGTCTGGACCTGCGGGGCTGCGCCCGAGGGCCCCGTCGAGGCGATGGTGCAGGTCCGCGCGCACGGCGGGCTCGCACCGGTCATCGCGCGCGCCGAGGGCGATCGTCTGATCCTCGACCTGCTCGAGCCGCTGCGCGGCGTGGCGCCCGGCCAGGCCGCGGTGCTGTACGCCGTCGACGCCGCGCAGGGCGACCTGGTGCTCGGCTCCGGCACGATCCGCTCGACCGCGCACGACGCGGCACATGTCTGATCCCCTCGCACCGCTGGTCGGCGGCGTCACGGGGATCGGCTCGGTGCCGGGCACGGACCCGCGGGAGGCGGCGGCCACCGTCGTCGGCGAGCTGGAGGTGCCCTTCCTGCCCGAGCTCCCGAACCGGGGGATCGGCGCCGACATGATCGGCCGCAGCGCGGGCCTGCTGGTCGACATCGGGTTCGACGTCTCCACCACGGGCTATCGGATCGGCGTGCCCGACGGCCGCGTCGCGCGGCTCGCCGGCGACTACCTGGAGCGGGACCTCGACGCCTTCGAGGAGGCCTACGAGGTCGCTCGTCGGCGCGGCTCGGGGACGGTGAAGGCGCAGGTGGCGGGCCCGCTGACGCTGGCCGCGGGCCTCGAGCTGCCGAACGGTCACCGGGTGGCCCGCGACCGCGGGGCGATGCGCGACATCGTGGCCTCGCTCGCGGAGGGCCTGGTGCGGCACGTCGCGGACCTGCGCCGACGGTGCGGTGCGGACGTCGTGCTGCAGCTGGACGAGCCGTCGATGTGGGCGGTCGTGCACGGCACCGTCCCGGCGCTGACCAAGCTCGACCCGGTGCGGGCGGTCCCCGCGATCGAGGCCGCGGAGCTGCTCGCCGCGGTGGTCGACGCCGTCCGCGACGCGGGTGCGCCGGTCCTCGTTCACCTGTGCGGCCGCGTCGTCTGGGACGTGGTGCGCCGGGTACCGGTCGACGGTGCGTTCGTCGACGTCACCCGGATCGCCGCCGCCGACTACGAGGGGTTCGGCGAGCTCGTCGAGTCGCGCCCGGTGATCGGCCTCGGCGTGGCCCCGACGGTGCCCGGCCGGCGCTCGCCCGCCGACCTCGCGGCGCCCGCGCTGCGCGTGTACGACGAGATCGGCCTGCCGCGCCGCGATCTGACCCGCGCCACCGTCACTCCCGTGTGCGGTTTGGCCGATTCGCCCGGGATTCGCCCGATTCTGGACGCGTGCAAGGAGATTCGGACTGTCCTCGCGGAGGCCTCGGTCGAGTAGGTCGCTACACTTCGGCGATGTTCCCGCACACCGGACCAGTCGATGGTGCAGACACCGCCTGGCTGCTCGCCGCGTTCGCGCTCGTCCTCCTGATGACGCCGGGCCTCGCCCTGTTCTACGGCGGCATGGTGCGCAGCAAGAGCGTGCTCAACATGATGATGATGTGCCTGACCGCGATCCCGGTGGTCTGGCTGCTGTGGGTGGTCTTCGGCTACTCGATGACCTTCGGGCCCGACCGTGGCGGCGTGGTCGGCGATCCGACCACCTTCGCCGGTCTGCGCGGGCTGCTGGGGACGTTCGCCGCGGACGGCTCCGACTCCGGCGCGGTGCCGCTGGTCGGCCACGTCCCCGCGCTGCTGTTCGTCGCCTTCCAGGCGGGTTTCGCGATGGTCACCGTCGCCCTCATCGCGGGTGCGGTCGCCGACCGCATGCGCTTCGTCTCCTGGCTCGTGTTCGCGGGGCTGTGGGCCACGCTCGTCTACTTCCCGGTCGCGCACTGGGTGTTCTCGGTGCCCGGCTTGACGGCCGAACACGGCGGGTGGATCACGGAGCACCTGAAGGCGATCGACTTCGCCGGCGGCACCGCCGTGGAGATCAACTCGGGCGCCTCGGCGCTGGTCATGGCGCTGTTGCTGGGGCGGCGCGCAGGGTGGCCGCGCGACCCGATGCGCCCGCACAACCTGCCCTTCGTCATGCTCGGCGCGGGCCTGCTGTGGTTCGGCTGGTTCGGCTTCAACGCCGGATCCACTCTCGCCGCCAACGGGTCGGCTGCGTTGATCGTCGCGAACACGCTCGGCGCCGGAGCGGTGTCGATGGTGACCTGGTTGATCGTGGAGAAGGTCCGGCACGGCAAGCCCACCTCGTTCGGCGCGGCCTCGGGAGTCGTGGCCGGGCTGGTGGCGATCACCCCGTCGTGCTCGGCGGTGACGCCGATCGGGGCGCTCGCCGTGGGCGCCGCGGCGGGTGCGATCAGCTCCTACGCGATCGAGCTCAAGTACCGCTGGCGGTACGACGATTCGCTCGACGTGGTGGGCGTGCACTTCGTGAGCGGGGTCGTGGGAATGCTCATGATCGGCCTGGTCGGCAGCGCCTCCGCCCCGGCGGGGCGCGATGGCCTGCTCTACGGCGGCGGCCTGGACCAACTGTGGCGCCAGGCCGTGGCGGTCATCGTGGTGCTCGGTTACGCGATGGCGGTCACGCTGGTCATCGGCCTCGCGCTCAAGGCCACCATCGGACTGCGCGCCGACCCGCAGCACGAGGCGGACGGCCTCGACGACGGGCTGCACGCCGAGTCCGCCTACGACTTCCACGTGGTCCGCGGCGGGCGGCTCGAACCCGGACGGTGACCTCGAGCGTCCGCGTCGTTCGCCCTGGGCGATCACCCCTCGACATCTCCGCGCGCTCGGCGTAATCATGTAATCATGTAATCAAGGCCGATCGAGGAGGTCGCACATGATGGCAGGACGAGGCCCGCGCACCGAGGTGCCGGACGCGAAGGATGCGGGGGACTGGTTCGCCGGCCGGCTCCCGGACGACTGGTTCGACAGTGCGCCGCGGGTCACCGTCGACCGCGACGAGATCGTGGTGGTGGGACAGCTCCCCACGGACGGGGAGCAGTCGGCCGCGCAGCGCGAGGGGCGCGCCGCCCGGTTCCGCGAGGACACTCGGGAGCAGCGCATGCGGGTCGCCGACGAGGCACAGGAGCGCTACCGCCGGCGAGTGTCGTGGGGCGTGACGGCGGGCGACGAGACGATCCTGTTCACGCATCAGGCGGTACCGGTGATGTCGCGGCTCCGGCAGCCCGAGCGGCTCGTGCTCGACACGCTGGTCGACGCCGGTGTCGCCCGATCGCGGGCCGACGCGCTCGCCTGGTGCGTGCGCCTGGTCGGCGACCACGCCGACGACTGGCTCGGCGAGCTGCGTAAGGCGATGAAGGACGTGGACGACCTGCGCGAGCAGGGGCCGCAGCTGTAGCGAGGTCTAGTCCGACGGGCCCTCGCCCTGCTCATCGAGCAGGGCGAGGGCCCGTTTCGGTGCGATGGTCCGGTAGCTCGCGTCCACGAGCTCGCGCACCTCGTCCCAGTCGACGGTGCCGATCGTCAGGTCGAGGCCCAGCCACCCCGCCGATGCCATGTAGGCGGGCAGGTAGAACCGCTCGTCCTGTTCCAGCGCGGCGCGCTCGGCCGGGTCGGCGATGAACAGCACGCTCGTGTTCCGCTGCTCGTGCGGGCGGTGCTCGGTCTTCTTCGTGCCGCCGCCGTACATCGCGAACATCTTGCCGCAGCGGAAGGTCGGACGGCCGTGCGCCACCTTCTCCGTCGCCTCCGGGAAGGCGAGAGCGATCGCGCGGACGCGGGCGAGGACGGGGTCGTCGTCGGCGAACATGATCGGGTGCGGCATTCCTTCAACGTAGGCGGAATACCCGCGCCCGTCGATGGAACGTGTTCTACTTTGAGGGTGATCACGCAGGAAGTCCGGGTCGGCATCGTCCAGTTCACCTCCGACCGCGGGGTGCCCCCGCACCGGCTGGCGCCGCTCATCGAGGCGGCGGGCTTCGCCTCGTACTTCGTCCCCGAGCACGGCCACATCCCCACCCGGCGCGATGCCGCGCACCCGGGTACCGGCACGGCGGAGCTGCCCGACGACCGCTACCTGCGCACGCTCGACCCGTGGACCTCGCTGGCCGCCGCGGCCGCAGTCACCGAGCGGATCGAGCTGTCGACGGCGGTGGCGCTGCCGGTCCAGTCCGACCCGATCACGCTCGCCAAGACGATCGCCACCGTCGACCACCTGTCCGGCGGACGGGTCTCCCTGGGCGTCGGATTCGGCTGGAATCTCGATGAACTCGCCGACCACGGCGTCCCCGCCGGTCGTCGCCGCACCATGCTCCGCGAATACCTCGAGGCGATGCGCGCCCTGTGGCGCGACGAGGAGGCCTCCTACGAGGGCGAATTCGTCTCCTTCGGCCCCAGCTGGACCTGGCCCAAGCCGCCCGGTGCGGTGCCCGTCCTGGTCGGTGCCGGCGCGACCGACAAGAACTTCACGTGGATCGCCAAGAACGCCGACGGCTGGATCACCACCCCGCGCGACCGCGGGATCACCACCGCGGCCGTACGCCTGCAGGAGATCTGGCGCGAGCACGGCCGTTCGGGCGCGCCCCGCATCGTCGCCCTCGATTCCGTGCCCGACGGTGACCGCCTCGCCCGGTGGGGCGCGGCGGGCATCACCGATGTGCTCTTCCCGGTGGATGATTCGAGTGTCGAGGCGGCCACCGCGTACCTCGAGCGGCTGGCTACCGCAGTGGGTCCAGGCCCGCGGTGAGCGCGGGCGTGCGGCCTGTGGTGATCTGTTCGGCCAGCAGCTCGCCGGTGAGCGGGCCGAGCGTCAGCCCCCACATGCCGTGCCCGCCGCCGACGTAGACGCCCGGTGTCGCGGTGCCGCCGATGAGCGGCAGGCCGTCGGCCGAGAGCGGGCGTGAGCCCACCCACTGCTCGTCGATGCCCGACCAGTCGATCCCGCGCAGCAGCGGCCGGACGGCGTCGTTGGTCACCCGGATCCGCTTGGGGTTCAGCGGCTTGTCGGGGTCGGCGAACTCCATGATCCCGGCCACTCGGATGCGGGGTCGGCCGTCGGCACCGTCGGGCCGGGGCGTGATCGCCGCACGCGCCGCGGGGAAGTAGGTCGCGCCCTGCAGCGGGGTGTCGATGGGGACCGAGCAGCTGTAGCCGCGGCCGGCGAACAGGGGGATCCGCACACCGTGCGCCGACGCGAGCCGGGGCAGCCATGCGCCGGAGCACAGGACCGCCGCGTCGGTCAGTTCGTCGATCCCCGTGCCGATCACGCGGGCGCGGGCGCCGTCGCGCCGGACCTCCGTGACGTCGATGCCGGTGCGCAGCTCTCCACCGCCCGCGATCACCGCGTCGGCGAGCGCCTGCACGTACGCGCCGGGGTTCAGGTATCGCTGTCCGCGCAGTCGCAGTGCGAGAGCGACGTTCTCGGTGAGGTGCGGCTCGTACTCGCGGGCCGATCGGGGGTCGAGGAGGGTGACGTCGATCTGCTGGCCGGCCGCGGAGACGCGGGCCAGCTCGTCGAGGATCCCGGTGGCGTCGTGCAGGCTCGCGAAGCCCACCGTCATGTCGTACGCGTGCAGCTCGCCGCGGACGCCGGCGGCGATCTGCCGCTCGAAGGAGTCGTAGATGTGGGCGTTGAGTGTGGCGTAGGTCCGCATCGATGAGGCCCATTTGTGCGGCGTGCAGTTCAGGGCGAACGCAGCCATGAACCTGGCCACCGCCGGGTCCGCCGACGGTGCCAGCGCCACCGGCGACGACGGCGACAGCAGCGCGCGCGGTCCCTGCTTGAGGAGCGCCGGCTCGGGAAGTGGGATGGTGAACGCCGGGCTCAGCCAGCCCGCGTTGCCCCAGGACGCGCCCGCGGCGGGACCGATCCGGTCCACGACAGTCACCTGCACACCCCGCTGCTGCAGGCTGAAAGCGGTGGACAGGCCGACGATCCCGGCCCCGGAGGCGAATCGGCACGAATGGGACATCACGCTCGCCGAGTCGACGGCCCGCGGCGTGCGTAGTCTGGTCCCATGACCGAGTTCGGCGGGCCCGCGGTGCCGGTGCTGCGCATGTTCGACCGGGACGCGGCGGTCGAGTTCTACACTGCCTACCTGGGTTTCACGCTGGCGTGGGAGCACCGGTTCGAGCCGGACCTCCCCGCGTACGTCGCGGTTCGCCGCGGCGGCGTGGTACTGCACCTGTCGGAGCACTTCGGCGACGGCAGCCCGAACTCGGTCGTGTGGATCCCGGTCGCCGACGCCGCCGCGTTGCAGGCCGAGCTGGCGGCGCACCGTCATCCCCGGTCCCGGCCCGGCCTCGACCCCGGCGGCCCCGGCGGCCCGACGGTGACCGTCATCGACCCGTCCGGCAACGAGCTGCGCTTCGCGCAGCCTCCGCGTGAGAAGGAGCGGTGAATCGGCGGCGCGGAGCTGTCGGTGCCCTCGACTAATCTGGCTCCCATGTCGAAGGAGCTGACCGAGGACGACCGCCGCGCGTGGCAGGAGCTCGCGGAGGAGGTGCGCGGGCACCAGTTCCGGTACTACGTGCAGGACGCGCCGGTGCTCTCCGACGGCGAGTTCGACGCACTGCTGCGCCGCCTCCAGGAGATGGAAACGGCGTTCCCCGAGCTCGCCGTCGCCGATTCGCCCACCAAACTGGTGGGCGGCGGTTTCTCCACCGAGTTCACGGCGGTGGACCACCTCGAGCGGATGATGTCGCTCGACAACGTCTTCGACGAGGGGGAGCTGCGCGACTGGGTCGCCCGCGTCCAGAAGGACGTCGGGGGCGAGGTCGTCTTCCTCACCGAGCTCAAGATCGACGGCGTCGCCCTCAACCTCGTCTACGAGAACGGCTCCCTGGTGCGCGGCGCCACCCGTGGCGACGGTCGTACCGGCGAGGACGTCACGCTCAACGCGCGCACCCTGCGGGACGTGCCGCACGTCCTCACCCCGTCGGACGAGTTCCCGATACCCGAGGTCCTCGAGGTGCGCGGCGAGGTCTTCTTCCGGCTGGCAGATTTCGAGGAGCTCAACGCCGGGCTCGTCGCCGAGGGCAAGCCGCCCTTCGCCAACCCCCGTAACTCCGCCGCGGGATCGCTCCGGCAGAAGAACCCGCAGATCACCTCCCGCCGCAGGCTCGGCATGATCTGCCACGGCCTCGGCCGGATCGAGGGGCAGTGGTCACCGTCGAGCCTGCACGACGCGTACCGGGCGCTCGGCGCGTGGGGCCTGCCGGTCTCGCAGTACACGAAGCAGGTGTCGGGGGCCGACGCGGTGGTCGAGCGCGTCTTCTACTGGGGCGAGCACCGGCACGACCCCGAGCACGAGATCGACGGCCTGGTGGTGAAGGTCGACGAGATCTCCCTGCAGCGCCGCCTGGGCGCCACGTCCCGGGCGCCGCGCTGGGCCATCGCCTACAAGTACCCGCCCGAGGAGGTGACGACCAAGCTCCTCGATATCCGCGTCAACGTGGGTCGCACCGGGCGGGTCACGCCGTACGCCTACATGGCGCCGGTCACCGTGGCCGGCTCCACGGTCGAGTTCGCGACGCTGCACAACGCCTCCGAGGTGGAGCGCAAGGGCGTCCTGATCGGCGACACGGTCACCATCCGCAAGGCCGGCGATGTGATCCCGGAGGTGCTCGGCCCCGTAGTCGACCTGCGCGACGGCACCGAGCGTCCCTTCGTCATGCCCGTCACCTGTCCCGAGTGCGGCGCGACCCTCGCCCCCTCCAAGGAGGGGGACGCCGACATCCGCTGCCCCAACACGGAGACCTGCCCCGCCCAGCTCCGCGAGCGGCTGTTCTACCTGGCCGGGCGGAACTGCTTCGACATCGAGGGCCTCGGCTACGAGGCGGCGTCGGCGCTCACCGCTTCGCCGGTGCTGCACAACGAGGGGGATGTCTTCTCGCTCACGGCCGAGGAGCTGCTGCAGGTCCCGCTGTTCACCAACGACGGCGGCGCGCTGTCGGCGAACGCCCAGCGCCTGCTGGCCAATCTCGCGGTGGCGAAGAACAAGCCGCTGTGGCGCGTGCTCGTCGCCCTGTCCATCCGGCATGTCGGCCCGTCGGCCGCGCGGGCGCTCGCGCAGGAGTTCGGCAGCCTCGACGCCATCGCCGAGGCCGACGTGGACCGCCTGGCGGAGGTCGACGGTGTCGGTCGCACGATCGCCGAGGCGGTCATCGACTGGTTCACCGTCGCCTGGCACCGCGAGATCGTGGAGAAGTGGCGCGCCGCGGGCGTGCGCCTCGAGGACGAACGCGACGAGTCCGTGCAGCGCACGCTCGAGGGCCTGTCGATCGTGGTCACCGGTTCGCTCCAGAACTTCTCGCGCGACGAGGCGAAGGAGGCCATCCTGGTGCGCGGTGGCAAGGCCGCCGGCAGCGTCTCGAAGAAGACGGCGTTCGTCGTGATCGGTGACGCGCCGGGGTCCAAGGCCGAGAAGGCCGAGCAGCTCGGGGTGCAGATCCTCGACGAGGCGGGCTTCACGAAGCTGCTGGCCGAGGGGCCGGAGGCGGTGCGGCCGGAGGACGCGGAGGAGCCGGACGCGGAGGAGCCGGACGCCGCGGAGCAGCCGGACGCTACTTGACCAGCACCGTCGCCACGATCCCGGCGAGGTAGCCGAGCCGGGCGACCTCCGAGGGGCGGAAGTCGGGTCCGCCCGGGCGGCCGACGAGCACCACCTTGCCGATGGCGCCGAGCGGCGCGGCGGCCAGCTTGGTGTCCATCTGCTGCCAGGCCTGCGGCACCCAGTCGGCCTCGCCGTCGAAGGCGACGGGGCCGCTCAGCGGGAGGAAGCCGAAGTCCGTCGGCGGCGTCTCGGGCAGGCCGGACGAGCCGTGGGCGGGCCACGGTGTGTCGGGGCTGTTGGTGAGAACGGCGCACCAGCCGACGCGCAGGACGCGGGGGACCTGGTCCACCAGCATCTGCAGCTGGTCGTGCTTCGCGGCCGCCACGTGGTCGATCAGCTCCAGCTCGCGGTGCGTGTCCAAGACGTCCGCGTACGGGCGGATCGAGTCGACGGTGATGCCGTCGAGCGCCTCCGCTGCGGTGATCAGCGTGTCCGGCAGCGACTGCGGCCCCAGGTCGACGACGATGTCGTCGACGGCGAAGCCCTCACCGCGCTCCACGACGTCGAGCGAGAGGATGTCGGCGCCGACGGAGCCGAGTGCCACGGCGAGGGAGCCGAGGCTGCCGGGACGGTCGGTGAGGCGAACGCGCAGGAGGTAGGACACCCCACGATTCTGTCACCAGTATCGCGACGGTGCAGGTCCGCGCGCGGCGTCATGAAGATCACACCGCTCCCGTTGGCCGTGGGATGCCCGCGTCCTCGACACTTATGCGCATGCCCACCGATACCCGTTCGGAGGCGCCCGAGGCCCACAAGGCCGCGCTCACCTCCGTCGCCCGACGCATCTCTCCCGGTCGCGAACACGACTTCCTGGCTTGGACCGATGCGGGAATCGCCCTGGCTCGAACCTATCCCGGGTTCCTGGGCGGCGGATGGGTGCGCTCCGCGCACCAGTCCGACGAGTACTTCGTGATCTACCGCTTCGCCTCCGAGCCCGAGCTCGCCCAATGGCAGCGCTCGCGGGTGCGCAAGCACTGGCTCCAGCGGGGCGAGGGCGTGGCGGTGGAGACCGCCACGCACCGCCTGTCCGGGATCGAGGGCTGGTTCTCCCCGCAGGCCGACGGTGCCGTGCCCGTCGCAGCACCCGTGGTGAGGGTCCCTCCACGGTGGAAGCAGGCCGTGGCGATCTGGCTGGGATTCTTCCCGCTCTCGCTCCTGATCAACTTCCTGGTGCTGCCCCACCTACCGCTCGGCTCCCACGGCTGGGACCTGGGGGCGCGAACCCTGATCGCGACACTGATCAACACGCCGCTCATGGTGTTCCTGGTCCTGCCGTGGATCACCGCGCGGATCAAGCCCTGGCTGGAGCGGCGCTCTCTGCGCTGAGCGCGTAGTTCGAGCAAGAACGGTCAAGCGGGCGGGCGGCAGCGGGGCCGATACTGGTGCACATGGCCGAACCCGTTGACCCGCTGCGCAGGCTCCTCGACGCCGTGCTCGCCGAGCCGCACGACGATCTCGACGCCATGGCGGCCAACGCGTACAGCTCACCGTCCCACTTCGCTCGGCGGGTCTCCGCGGGCGTCGGCGAGCCGCCCGTCGCGCTCCGCCGACGCATCCTCCTCGAACGAGCCGCCTGGCAGCTGCAGCGCGGTTCGACGGTGACCGACGCAGCCTTCGCGGCCGGCTACGGGTCCGTCGAGGGATTCATCCGCGCCTTCGCGCGCGCCTACGGGCACTCGCCGACCGGGTTGCCGCGCACTGTCGGGCATTGGCTACCGGCGCCCAACGGCCTGCACTTCCACTCCCCGACGGTGCTCTACGTCGATGCCGGGGAGGGGCATCCGGATTCGTCGGGGAACGTGCTGGCGCTGCAGGTGCAGCACGACGCGGCCGACATCGGGGCGCTGCTCGACGCGGTCGCCGCGCTGGCACCCGACGAGTACCGGAAGGTGCGGCTGCCGGGGTCGCGGCCGCGGCACTGGGAGGGCCCCGACGAGTCACTGGCGCAGGTGATGTGGCACCTCGTGTTCAGCACCGCGCCCTGGCACGCGTCCATCGCCGGCGAACCCGCTCCCGAGCTGCCGCCCGACGAGGATCCCGCCGCCCTCGCCCGGGCGCACGCGGAGAACTCGCCGCGGTGGCTCGGCCTGATCCGCGACGTCGACCGGCGCGGGGCGTGGGGCGACCGCGTGATCGACGCGCTGTGCGACCCGCCCGAGTCGTTCCTGCTGTCCCAGATCGTCGCGCACGAGCTGACCTTCTCCGCGCACCGTCGGCTGCTGGCGCGCTGGATGCTCGCGGACGCGGGCGTCGCCGTCGATACCCCCGAAATGGACCCCGACCCGATCATCTGGCACCGGAGAATGACGGGAGGACCACAATGACATCTCCGAAGACCGCCTACTGCTACTACACCGCTTCCACGCTCGACGGCTTCCTCGCCGACTCGAACGACAGCCTGGACTGGCTGCTCAGCCAGCCGATCGACGAGGCCGGGCCGATGAACATCGAGGAGTACATGGTCGGGGTGGGCGCGATCGTCATGGGCTACACCACCTACCAGTGGGTGGTCGACCGGGTCGAGGCCGGCGACGAGCCCTGGTACTACGCGGACTACCCGGTGTTCGTGTTCACCCACCGGGACCTGTCGCCCATCCACCCCGGCGTCCGCTTCATCGCGGGTGAGCCGGCCGCACACCGGGAGCAACTGGAGGCGGCGGCAAGGGAGAAGGGCGTGTGGGTCGTGGGTGGCGGCGACCTCGCCGCCCAGTTCGCCGAGGCCGGAATGCTCGACGAGGTGGTGATCAGCTACGCGCCCGCCACCGTCGGTGCGGGGCGGCCCCTGTTCCCGCGGGCCTTCGACTTCGAGCTGGTGGAGTGGGCGCGGAACAAGGCCTTCCTCTGCGGCCGCTACCGGGTGGTGGGGGCGCGCGGCTGAGCGCCGCCTAGGATCATAGGCATGTCTGCCATCTCCCGGGACGAGGTCGCGCACCTCGCGCGACTGTCGCGCCTCGCCGTCACCGACGAAGAGCTCGACGTGTTCGCCACGCAGCTCGATTCGATCCTCGAGCACGTCAAGGTGGTGACCGAGATCGGCTCCGACGGTGCCGATACCGACGTCGCGCCGCTGACGCTGCCGGTCGGCAATGTGAACGTCGATCGGGCCGACGTGCCGGTGCCCGGCCTCACGCCGGAGCAGGCACTCTCCGGCGCGCCCGCCCGCGAGGGCGACCGCTTCGCCGTGCCGCGCATCCTGGGGGAGGAGTGACCATGACCGAACTTCGAGCATCGAACGAGATCACGGGTTCCACCGCCGCCGACCTGGCCGCGAAGATCGCCGCCGGCGAGCTGAGCTCCGTCGAAGTAACCCAGGCGCACCTGGACCGGATCGCCGAGGTCGACGGCGACCTGGGCGCCTTCCTGCACGTCGGCGCCGATGCGGCCCTGGCGGCGGCGCGCACCGTCGACGAGGCCCGGGCCCGCGGCGAGCAGCCCGCGTCCGCGCTCGCCGGCGTCCCGCTGGCGCTCAAGGACGTGTTCACCACGACCGACGCGCCCACCACCTGCGGCTCCAAGATCCTCGAGGGGTGGACCGCGCCGTACGACGCGACGGTCACCGCGAAGCTGCGCGCCGCCGGCATCCCGATCCTCGGCAAGACGAACATGGACGAGTTCGCCATGGGCTCGTCGACGGAGAACTCGGCGTACGGCGTGACCCGCAACCCGTGGGCCGCCGACCGCACCCCCGGCGGCTCCGGCGGTGGCAGCGCCGCGGCGCTCGCCTCGTACGAGGCGCCGCTCGCCATCGGCACCGACACCGGCGGGTCGATCCGCCAGCCCGCGTCGCTGACGGCCACCGTCGGCGTGCGCCCGACCTACGGCGCCGTCAGCCGCTACGGGTTGGTCGCGTGCGCGTCGTCGCTGGACCAGGGCGGGCCCTGCGCACGCACCGTCCTCGACACCGCGCTGCTGCACGAGGTGATCGCCGGGCACGACCCGCGCGACTCGACCTCGCTGGACGCCCCCGTTCCCGGCGTGGTCGCGGCCGCGCTTGCGGGGGCCTCCGGCGACCTGAAGGGCGTGCGCGTGGGCCTGGTCAAGGAGTTCGGCGCCGACGGCACCGAGCCGGGGGTGCAGGCGTCGTATCTGAAGGCCGTGCAGCAGCTGCGGGACCTGGGCGCCGAGACGGTCGAGGTGTCGCTGCCCACGCTGCGGTACTCGCTGGCCGCGTACTACCTGATCCTCCCGTCGGAGGTCTCCTCGAACCTCGCCCGGTTCGACGCCATGCGTTACGGCTTGCGCACCGGCGACGACGGTACGCATTCCGCGGACGAGGTCATGGCGCTCACCCGCGAGGCCGGTTTCGGTCCGGAGGTCAAGCGCCGCATCATCATCGGCACCTATGCGCTGAGCTCGGGCTACTACGACGCCTACTACGGCAGTGCCCAGAAGGTCCGCACCCTGCTCGCGGACGACTTCGCCCGCGCCTACGAGAGCGTCGACGTCATCGTCTCGCCCACCACGCCCACCACGGCGTTCAAGCTGGGGGAGAAGGTCGGCGACCCGCTGGCGATGTACCTGTTCGACCTGTTCACGCTGCCGACGAACCTCGCCGGTCACTGCGGCATGTCGGTGCCCTCGGGACTGTCGACGGACGACGGCCTGCCCGTCGGCCTGCAGATCCTGGCGCCCGCGCAGGCGGACGACCGACTCTACCGCGTCGGCGCGGCCTACGAGGCCGCCCGCGGCCCCGTCGCCTGACGGTCCGCATAGCCCGACGGTGCGCAGTAGCCCGACGGTGCGCGGCGGCACCGTCGGGCCCCGCCCCGGAACTTAACAGCGTTAGCCCAGGGAGCTTCCTGCGGAAACGTGTGCATCCGCCGCTTGCTACTCACGGGTAATCAACCCGCGGGAACCGGATCGTGGGTCCGGTGCGTCCAATGGGCATGGGGGCGTTCGAGCGCGAGGTACATCGCTCGGCGGAGTTGATCGCCGACGTGGGCCGGTATGCGGCGGAGAAGGACTACCGCTGCATCACGCCCGGGTTCCGCGTTCCGCGAGGGGAGACGGGAGGGACCGTCGGCGACCTCGCCACGGCGATGATCCGGGAGTATCCCGGTTCGGCACTGTGCGGCTGGACCGCCGCACGACTGCATCTGCACACCATGGCGAAGTCGCGGGAGCTCGTGGAAGTGCTGGGCCCCAAGCAGATCCGTCGTCGCGGCGTGATCAGCCGGACGGCGGAGTTCACCGCCGACGACGTGGTGATCCGCTACGGACTGCCCTGCACCGCACCGATCCGTACGGCCATGGACCTCATGCGCTACACCCGCGGCGATGAGGGCATCGCCGCCGCAGATCAGTGCCTGCGCGTGTTCGGGAGGCCGGCCACGGCGCACCGTCCGGCCTGGGTGGCCCGACCGGCGATGGCGACGGTGGAACAGATCGAGGCCGAGCTCGACCGACGGGAGTGGTGGCGGGGCAGCCGGATCCGCGAGGTGCTGCGAGAGGCCGACGGCCGTTCGCAGTCCCCGTGGGAGACCTTCTCGCGGTTGACGCTCCACCGCGCCGGCCTGACGAACATGATCCCGCAGGTCCCGGTTCTCGACGGCGAGTACTTCCTCGACCTCGCCGATGAGGTGTACAAGGTGGCCGTCGAGTACGACGGGGCCCATCACCGCGACGGGAAGCAGCACGCCGCCGACGTCGAGCGGTGGAACGTGCTCGAGAAGGACCTGGGCTGGAACCTCATCATCGTGACGGCCGGGCCGCTGGCGAACCGTCCGGAGGTCCTGCTCCGCAGGGTGCGCAGGGGACTGAGCGAGCACGACTTCACCGCCTAGCCGAGTTACCCGCGGGTAGCAAGCAACGGATGCACACGTTTCCGCAGGAAGCCATCTGGGCTAACGCTGTTACGTTACGAAGGGGGGCGAGGGTCAGGCGGCTGCGGCGGGGAGGGCACCCCGCGCGGTGAGACCGCTCACCAGGTCGGAGCCCTGCCGTTCGTCGTAACGGTGGCCCAGCCCGGGCGGCGGGGCGGTGGCGCCGAGCAGGTCGACGGTGGCCTGGAGGAATCCGAGCAGCGGAACCCACGGCGGGCGCGGTGTCGCGCTGCCGGGTGCCGTCGCGGCGCGGTCGGGCGGTGTGACGAGCAGCCGCGGCGACCAGATCCCGACCGGGTCGGAGGCGTTGAGTTGCGCGGGGCCGGCGAGCGCGACCCCCGCCGGTGTGCCCACCTGCAGGGTCGCCGCGATCGGGGCCCGCAGCTCCTCGGCGCGCCGCTGCGCGGCGACCACACCCACCGTCCCCAGGCTCTGGCCGTACAGGCGCAGCGCGGTCGACGGTGCCCGCCTGTGCAGTTCGTCGATGAGGGCCGCGGTCGTCGCCGCGGCGGCGTCGCGGTGCAGCACGAACGACTGCCAGCTCGGCATCTGCGTGTACTGCACGGCCACGATCGCGCTGTCGCCGCGCATCGCCTCCTCGACGCCGCGGACGAAATGCGGGTCGACCCAGCCGGATCCGGTGGGGACCGCGACCACGACGGCCCGCCGCGCGAGCCCGCCGGCCGCGACGAGCCGGTCGACCGCGACGGCGGCGCGCCGGGCGGGGGAGGCACCGTCGGACAGGGAGGTGTACACCCGCACGCCGGGCGTGCGCGAGCCGATGTCGGCGAAACGTTGTGCATACGAGGCGGACTCCTCGGGCGGGCGGGCCGTCGCGGGCCAGGCGACCCCCGCCGCAGCCACGATCGCCGCCACCGCGGCGACCGCGGCCCGCAGCCGGACGGACCACAGGACCGCGACCGCGAACGGCGCAGCTCCGACCACGCCCACCAGCACGGCGAACCCCACCGGACCCACCGGTCCCACTCCCGCGGCCGCCCGCAGATGGTTCTGCCACAGCAGCCATCCCACGAGCGCGGCGGCGGCGAGGTACCCGGCGGCGCGGTAGTGCACGGATCGCCGGCGCGCGATCACCACCCCGATGCCGGCGCCCACGGCGCCGAACACCAGGCACACCACCACCTGTACGACGACCGCACGCGGCAACTGGTTCGGGAACGCCGCGCAGGCGACCCCGACGGCGTACCCGGTCGGTACGCCCGCGCGCAGCCGCGGCGCCGCGATCACAGCCGGCCCCCGACGGTGAGCCAGCTCGTCGCGAGCTCGGCGACGGACTCGGCGCGGGGCGGACCGTCGTGCTGGCGCCAGGTGTTGGCGCGGACGGCGAGCACGGCGATCCCCGCGACCTCGGCGCACTGCCGACGCTGCTGGACGGGCCGGGCGCCGCACGCGGCGGACAGCCGCTCGGCGAGGGTGTCGTCGATGAGCCGGCGCGCCCACCCCCCGAGTGGGTGCCCGGCGGCGTCGGCGTGCCGCAGCAGGTCGTAGCCGAGGTCGTGCGCCTTGCACGGCGCGTCGAAATCGGCGGGCAGGGGTACGACGGACGAGCATTCGCCGTGCGGGTCGACCGCGTAGCCGGGGCCGGCGGCGGCGACGTAGCCGAAGCCGGCGGGGATCGAACGGATCTGGTCGACGACGGCCACCGTCGGGGCGGAGACGGCGCGGACCGCCGCGGCCGAGGACGCGTCTTCTGCGGGCACGACGTTCTCCGCGGCGGCGGGTAGGGAGATGCCGAAGGACAAGGGAACGGCGAGTACGGCTGCGGCGGCGAGCATGCGGCGGGTCATGGCGACGACGCTAGGAACGCCCGGCGCAGCGGCGGATCGGCTGTGCGAGTGGTCCGATCTCACCCGAAAGTATGAGGACGGCGTGCGCGCGCCGCCCCTAGCGTTGGCTCCCATGAGGACGACCACGAAGAGGATCGAGCGGATCGGGCGAGCGACGGTGCGCGCCGGCCGCTACCTGGACCGGCAGAGCGCCCTGCACATCAAGGCCCCCGACGGTGCGCTGCACGCGACGCCGCTCGGGATCTTCCTGTCCCGGAAGGTCAACTGGCTGTTCCTCCTGGTCGCGCTCATCATGTGGGCGGTCGCCTGGCCCACCCTGAACGAGCAGTTCACCGTTCCCGCGGCGCTGCTGCCGATCATCAGCGGGCTGTCCGTGCTGCCCATCGCGATCGCCTGGGCGCACCCGCGCGCCGCGTGGGGGATCGTCGCCGCGACGGCGGCGATCTTCCCGCTCCTGTGGTTCGACGCGAAGCAGGACTGGCAGTGGAACTGGCAGGTCTCGCTGATCATGGCGATGCTGATCACCAGCTGGATCGCCTTCCTCAAGTGCCGGCCGCTCGACGCCGTGGCCATCGCGGCGGCCTCGTCGGTGCTGTTCTGGGTCAACGCGCAGGACGGCACCGGCGGCGGATGGGTCGCGGGGATCATGGTCTCGCTGGTGATCATCCTGCTGTTGCGGCTGGCGCTGCAGTCCCGCAACCGGCTCGAGGAGCAGACCGAGGTCAGCGAGCTCGAGCGCGGCCGTCGCGCCATCCTCGAGGAGCGCACACGCATCGCCCGCGACCTGCACGACATCGTCGCGCACCGGATGTCGCTCGTCGTGGTCCAGGCGCAGACCGCGCAGTACCGCGTCCCCGATGTCTCCGCGCGGGCCCGTGCCGAGTTCGACGGCATCGCCGTCTCCGCCCGCGAGGCGCTCAACGAGGTCCGTGCGCTCCTCGGCGTGCTGCGACTCGACGACGCCTCCGCGGAGCTCGCGCCCGCCCCCGGGCTCGGCGGCGTCGACGAGCTCATCGACGGCGCCCGCGCGGCCGGCGTCGTCGTCGAATACCTCCCCCTACCCGATCCGTCCGCGATCGGCGAGACCACTGCGCTCGTCGCCTACCGCATCGTCCAGGAGTCCATCGCGAACGCGACCCGCCACGCCCAGGGCGCGGCGATCACCGTCGCCCTGACCCTCGAGACCGGCACGCTGAACCTGCGCGTCGAGAACGGGCCCCGCACCTCCGACGCCGACCTCGGCGGCCCCGGACTCGGGCAGGGGATCCCCGGGATGGCGGAGCGGGCGCGCACCGTCGGCGGCTCGCTCTCCGCGGTCCCGACGGTGGGCGGGGGTTTCGCCGTGCGCGCCACGCTCCCCGCCCGGCCCGACGGGGCCTAGGCTCACGAGGGTGTCCATCACCGTCTTCATCGCCGACGATCAGGCCATGGTCCGCCAGGGCTTCGGTGCCCTGCTGGGTGCGCAGCCCGACATCTCCGTGATCGGGGACGCCCCCGACGGCAAGGCCGCCGTGGCCGAGGTCGCGCGGCTGCGGCCCGACGTCGTGCTCATGGACGTCCGCATGCCGGAGATGAACGGGCTCGAGGCCGCCGCCGAGATCCTGCGCCGGCACGACGGCGTCCGCGTGCTCATGCTCACCACCTTCGACATCGACGACTACGTCTACGAGGCGCTGCGGGTCGGTGCGTCCGGGTTCATGCTCAAGGACGCGCCCGCGGAGGAACTGGTCCGCGCCGTCCGGGTGGTGCACGAGGGCCAGTCGCTGCTGGCGCCGTCGGTGACCCGCCGGATGATCGCCGAGGTGACCGCCGCGCGGGCGCACCGTCGGACCGCGCCGCCCGAGCTGAAGACCCTCACGCCCCGGGAGCGGGAGGTCCTGGAGGCGATCGCGGCCGGACGGTCCAACGCGGAGATCGCCGAGGCGCTGTTCGTCTCGGACCAGACCGTGAAGACACACGTCAGCAAGGTCCTGCAGAAGCTCGGGCTGCGCGATCGGGCGCAGGCGGTGGTCTACGCGTACGAGACGGGCGTCGTCACGCCGGGATGATTGTCCTGACAGGTCACGGGTCGGCGCGGCAAGATCTACGTCCATGAGTCTGCGCATCGGTGTGTTGACAGGTGGTGGTGACTGTCCGGGGTTGAACGCGGTGATCCGGGCGGTGGTCCGGACGTGTGATTCGCGGTACGGGTCGGCGGTGGTCGGGTTTCAGGACGGGTGGCGCGGCCTGTTGGAGGACCGGCGGGTGCAGTTGTCCGACGATGAGCGCAACGATCGGCTGCTGACCAAGGGCGGCACGATGCTGGGCACCGCTCGCACCCATCCGGATGTGCTGCGGGCGGGGTTGGACCGGATCCGGCGGACCCTCGACGACAACGGCATCGATGTGTTGATCCCGATCGGTGGGGAGGGCACGCTGACGGCGGCGTCGTGGTTGGCGGATGAGGGGGTGCCGGTGGTGGGGGTGCCGAAGACCATCGACAACGACATCGACTGCACCGACGTCACGTTCGGGTTCGATACGGCGCTGACGATCGCGACGGACGCGATCGATCGGTTGCATTCGACCGCGGAGTCGCATCAGCGGGTGATGCTGGTGGAGGTGATGGGCCGGCATGCGGGGTGGATCGCGCTGAACTCCGGGCTCGCGTCCGGTGCCCATGCCGTCCTCATTCCCGAGGTGCCGTTCGATGTGGAGGAGTTGTGCGTCATGATCAAACGTCGCTTCCAGCGTGGCCATGCGAGTTTCATCGTGGTCGTCGCGGAGGGTGCGAAGCCGGCGGAGGGGACGATGCAGTTGCGGGTCGGCGGGACGGATGAGTTCGGGCACGAGCGGTTCACGGGGGTGGCGCACCAGTTGGGGGTGGAGATCGAGAAGCGGATCAGCAAGGAGGTCCGCACCACTGTGCTGGGGCATGTGCAGCGGGGTGGGACGCCGACGCCGGCGGATCGGGTGCTGGCCACCCGCTACGGCGTCAACGCCGCTGATGCGGCGCATGCGGGGAAGGTCGGGCAGATGGTGTCGTTGCGTGGCACGTCCATCGGGCTCGTGCCCCTCGCGGAAGCCGTCAAGCAACTCAAGCGGGTCCCGCGGGAGCGCTACGACGACGCCGCGGAGTTCTTCGGCTGAACCTCCGGAGCGCGACCACTGGCCTCTCTGAAGCGAGCCTTAAGAAGTGCACCGCAGACTCGCCGGTATGAATCCGAACCCTCCCTCGAACCCGGGCGGCTACCCGGGCCAGGATCCGTCCGACCCCCACGAGCAGACGCAGCTGCGCCCGACCTGGCAGTCGGGCGAGAACGCGCAGTTCGGCGCACCGTCGAACCCGCAGTACCCGGCCCAACCGGCCTTCGCGCCCCCCGGCGGCCAGGGCCCGCAGGGTCCCGGAGCGCCCGGGTTCCCGCCGGCCCCGGGCGCCCCGAAGAAGCCGCGGCCGGGCTGGTTGATCCCCGCCCTGATCGGCGGCGGCGCCGTGCTGCTGGTGATCGTGCTCATCGCCGGCATCGCCATCGTCAAGAGCGTCGGTGGTGGCGGCGACACCGGTTCGCCCGGCGCGACGGTCAAGGCCTACTTCGCCGCGCTCCAGGCGGGTGACGCGAAGAAGGCGCTGAGCTACGGCAAGGAGGCGCCCGCCTCGACCGAGCTGCTCACCGACGAGGTGCTCCGGAAGCAGCGCGACCTCGCGCCGATCAAGGACCTCAAGATCGTCAGCGAGTCCGGCGGCTACATGGGCACCGTGCACCTGACCGTCACGATCGGCCAGGTGTCCTACGACGAGGAGCTGAGCATGGAGAAGGTCGGCGACGACTGGAAGCTCGCGACCGCCGCGGTCCAGCTCAAGCCGTACTTCAGCTACGACTCGGACAAGAAGAACGTCACGATCCTCGGCAAGCCGCTGCCCGAGTCCGGTGTCGTGTACGTGTTCCCCGGTGCCCTCGACCTGGGATCGTCGAACAAGAATCTGGTGGCACAGAAGTCGAAGTACAGCTCGACCGACGACAAGGGCCAGGCGTCGGTCAAGGGACTCTCGCGCTTCAGCGTGAGCGGCAGCCTCAACATCGGCTTCGGCCTCAGCGACGCCGCCAAGACGTCGGTGCGGCAGCAGATCGCCGCGCGCTACTCGGCGTGCGCGGCCTCGAAGGACGGCTACCCGTCGGGGTGCCCGCAGTCCGACTTCTCCGGCGAGAAGGGCACCTACAGCTGGACCGCGCCCAACGTGGACGAGATCGACCTCAGCGGTGACGTCCGCGACGGACAGCTCAGCATCAGCGGCTCGCAGGTGTGGAACTTCACCGCCACCGGCCGCGACGGTCGCCCGATCACCGGCTCGGACTCCGGTTACGTCTCGTCGACGGTCACGGTGACCGCTGACGCGGTGGCGGTGTCCAGCCGCTGACCGGCGGAGCATTAGGCTTGACGCCATGAGTGCCGAGCTTGCCGAACTGGATCTCCCCGAGTACGCGGACGTCGTGGCCCGCTACGAGCCCGTGATGGGCATGGAGGTCCACGTCGAGCTCGGCACGGCCACCAAGATGTTCTGCGGCTGCCGCACCGAGTTCGGCGCCGAGCCCAACACCCAGGTCTGCCCCACGTGCCTGGGGATGCCGGGCGCACTGCCGGTCGTCAACGACGAGGCGGTGCGCTCGGCCATTCGCATCGGCCTGGCACTGAACTGCTCGATCCGGCCGAGCTCGGTGTTCGCGCGGAAGAACTACTTCTACCCGGACCAGCCGAAGAACTACCAGATCAGCCAGTACGAGGACCCGATCGCCTACGACGGCTACCTCGACGTCCCGCTCGAGGACGGCACCGTCTGGCGGGTGGAGATCGAGCGCGCGCACATGGAGGAGGACACGGGCAAGTCCACGCACATCGGTTCGGCCACCGGCCGCATCCACGGCGCCTCGCACTCGCTCCTCGACTTCAACCGCGCCGGCGTGCCGCTGGTCGAGATCGTCTCGCGCCCCATCGAGGGCGCGGGGGAGCGGGCCCCCGAGGTCGCCCGCGCGTACGTCACCGCGCTCCGCGACCTGCTCGCCTCGCTCGACGTCTCCGACGTCCGGATGGACCAGGGTTCGATGCGGTGCGATTCGAACGTCTCGCTCAGGCCCGTCGGGCAGACGGAGTTCGGCACGCGCACCGAGACCAAGAACGTCAACTCGCTGCGCAGCGTCGAGGTCGCGGTGCGGTACGAGATGCGCCGTCAGGCAGCGGTGCTCGACGCCGGCGGCACCGTCGTGCTCGAGACCCGGCACTTCCAGGAGGGCGACGGGACCACCACGGCCGGGCGCCCCAAGGAGACGGCGGACGACTACCGCTACTTCCCGGACCCGGACCTCGGCCCCGTCGCGCCGGCGGCGGAGCTCGTCGAGCAGCTGCGCGGCACGATCCCGGAGCTGCCGTGGCTGCGCCGTGCCCGGATCCAGGAGGAGTGGAAGCTCTCCGACGAGGTCATGCGCGACCTGGTGAACCTGGGCGCCATCGACGCCATCATCGCGACCGTCGACGCCGGGGCCACCCCGGACGCCGCTCGCTCGTGGTGGGGGAGCTTCCTGCCGCAGCAGGCGAATTCACGGGAGGTCGAGCTCGATGCCCTGGCGATCACCCCCGCCCAGGTGGCGCGCGTGATCGCGCTCATCGACGAGGGCAAGCTCACGAGCAAGCTCGCGCAGCAGGTCATCGTCGGCGTGCTCGACGGCGAGGGCGAGCCCGACGAGGTCGTCGCCGCGCGTGGCCTCGAGGTGGTGCGCGATGACGGAGCCCTGCAGAAGGCCGTCGACGAGGCGCTCGCCGCCAACCCGGACATCGTCGAGAAGGTCCGCAGCGGCAAGGTGCAGGCCGCCGGCAAGATCGTCGGCGATGTCATGAAGGCCACCCGCGGCCAGGCCGACGCGGCACGCGTGCGCGAGCTGGTGCTCGCCGCCTGCGAGTAGCCGGGCGCGACCCGCGGGAGTGTCAGTCGTTCCCGCCGCCGGCCTCGCTGCTGGGGATCGGGAGGAGGACGACCCGATCGTCCGTGGGGGCCTTCGGGTTCGGCTTGTTCGTCGTCAGCCCCTGCGGGAGGTCCTTCGGACCGATCGCGAGGCGCCCGAAGATGCCGTAGCGGGTGCGGTCGACCATCTGGACGGGCTCGCCGTCGGCAGTGGCCGGGTCCTTCGGCACGCGCACCATCTCGACCTTGCCCGCGCGCGACTCGCTGACGAACACCGCGCCCTTGACGACGGCACAGCCCGCGAGGCCCGGACGGTCCGGCCAGCTCCACACCACCGAATCCGGCGAGCCCGGGTTCGTGATCACGCGCAGCCGGTCCTGCGTGAGCCCCTGATCGGCGATGAAGATCGGCCCGCCCTGGGCGAAGCCGCACACCGACTGCCGGACCCCACCGTCGCTCGCGAGCACCCTCGGCCGGACGGGCGAGATCGTGTTCGGCGAGGGCAGCAGCAGAACCTTGCCGGCGAGCGACCCGGGGTCGCGCGCCGCATTCGCGTCGCCCGCGTTGCCGGTCGCGACGATCAGGTCGCGGCCCCGGAACATGATCGAGCCGGCGTTGCCCGTGGCGCCCTTGGGGATTCCGGACAGGATCACCTTCGGTTCGTCTCCCGGCGTCACGCGCACGATCCGGTTGTCGGTGGGGGTGCTCACGTAGGCGTAGAACAGCCGGTCCTCGTCGTACGACGGTGACAGGGCGATCGACAGCAGCCCGCCGTCGCCCGACGTGTCGACCCCGATCCGCAGGATCTCGCGGTTCGGCAGGTCCGTAGTGGTGTAGGTGATGGAGCCCCCGCGCTCGGAGACGTACGCGTGCTCCAGATCACCGGTGGTGATCAGCGATGTCGGCTCGGTGAGGCAGGTCGCGAGGACCATCGGATCCTGGTCGATGCACGGGCCCGGCGGCTTGGGGACCGCGCTGGGCAGGGCGGGACCGGGCTTGCGCGTCGTGGTCGTGGCCTCGCCCGTCGGCGGCCCGGTGAACGGGGCGGCCTCACTGCCGGAGAAGTCGACGCAGCCCGCCAGCAGCGCCGCGGCCGCCGCGAGTACGACGGCGTGTCGCGCGCGGACACGCGCGCGCCGGGACCCCTCACTCATGCCGCCACCCTACCGATTCGGTCTCCGGGCGCGGTTCGCTCCCGGCCCGCACCGTGCGCGCCCCTTAGGGTGGGGCGTGTGAGCGACAAGGACGGAATCGAGAAAGAGACCAGCGAGAGCGCGGCCGGGTCGCCGTACGACTTCTCGTCCACGGGGGACCTGCCCCGGTTCGGGGAGCGGCATCCGACGGGCGGATTCGTCCTGGATCCCCACGACGACTCGGACACCGGCATCGGACCGGTGCTCCCGCGCTACCGCGACGAGCCCGCCGGAACGGCCCCGGCCTCGGCGTCCTCGAGCGCGTCCGGCACGCAGGACACCCCGCCGGCGGCACCGTCGGGCGACGACGCCCCGACGGCGGCCGTGCCGGACACGAGCGATCTCGCCGCGGCGATCGCGTCCGCGAGCGCCGCCACCGCGGCGATCTCCGCCAGCGGCACGCCGGACGCCGCCCCGGTCGCGGGCCGGGCCGGCGCACTGTCCAGCGAGGAGCGGGACGAGTTCGGCAAGCGCTACAACCGCCGACGGGGCCGCGAGCGCGCCGCCCAGGCCCGGGCGGAGGCCGAGGGCATCCCGCTCGAGACCGCCGCGACGGAGGAGATCGCGCCGCCGCAGGGGCGCCGGTTCGGCAAGCCCGTCGGTGACGCCTCCGCAGAGCTCGACGAGGCCCGCAAGGCCGCGCGCCGTGGCACCACCGATCTCGGTCTGCTGGTGCTGCGGGTCGCCGTCGGTGTGATTCTTGCGGCGCACGGCGTGCAGAAGCTGTTCGGGATCTGGGGCGGGCCGGGCATCGACGGGTTCGCGCGGTACCTGCAGAACGGCAACGATCCGTCGGTCGGATTCCAGCGGTTCACCAAGGTGCTCTCGATCGGCACCGGCGTCATCGAGCTGGGCGGCGGCGCGATGCTCGTTCTGGGCCTGCTGACCCCCATCGCCGCCGCGGGTGCGGTCGGCGTGATGCTCTCGGCGGGGCTGTTCAAGCTGACCACCGCCGGCCACGGCTTCGTCTTCTTCGCGCCGAACGGGGTCGAGTACGAGCTCATGCTCGTCCTGGCCGCCGTCGCGATCCTGCTCGCCGGCCCGGGCAGGCTGTCGCTGGACTTCGGCCGCGGGTGGGCCCGGCGGCCACACGCCGGCTCGGTGATCTGGCTGGTCGTGGCGGTCGCGGGCGCCGTCACCGTGTGGGTCCTCCTCAACGGCGCGAACCCGCTCGTCAAGCGCTGACCCGGTGAGACGCAGGAACCCCGGCCGCCCGGCCGGGGTTCCGTCGCGTTCAGCGCTCGATCAGGGCACCTGCCGGACCGCGCCGCGGTCCGCGGACGTCGCCAGGGCGGCGTAGGCGCGCAGCGCAGTGCTGACGGTGCGCTGCCGGTCCCGGGGCTGCCAGGGGCGCTCGGAGGCCTCCATCTTGGCGCGGCGCCGCGCGAGCTCCTCGTCGTCGACGAGGACCTTGAGGGTGCGCGAGTGCACGTCGATCAGGATCTCGTCGCCGTTCTCGACGAGGCCGATGTTGCCGCCCGACGCCGCCTCGGGGGAGGCGTGGCCGATGACGAGGCCCGACGAGCCGCCGGAGAAGCGGCCGTCGGTGACGAGACCGCACTTCTTGCCCATGCCCGTGCCCTTCATGAAGGACGTGGGGTGCAGCATCTCCTGCATGCCCGGGCCGCCCGCGGGACCCTCGTAGCGGATGACCAGGACCTCGCCGGCCTGCAGTTCCTTCGACAGGATCGCGTGCACCGCGTCCTCCTGGCTCTCGACGACGCGCGCCGGGCCCTGGAAGTGCCACAGCTCCTCCTCGACCCCGGCGGTCTTGAGGACGGCGCCGTTCTGCGCGATGTTGCCGTGCAGCACGCAGAGGCCGCCCTCCACCGTGTAGGCGTGCTCCTTGTCGCGGATGCAGCCCTCGGCGGCGTCGGTGTCGAGCGATTCCCACCGGTTCGACGTGGAGAAGGGCTCGGTGGTCCGGACCCCGCCGGGTGCGGCGTGGAAGAGCTCGATCGCCGTGTCGGTGGCGGTGCCGCTGCGGATGTCCCAGTCAGCGAGGTATGCCTCAAGAGACGGCGCGTGGACGGGCCGGACGTTCCGGTTCAACAGGCCCGCGCGGTCGAGCTCGCCGAGGATCGCGGGGATGCCACCGGCCCGGTGCACGTGCTCCATGTAGTACTTCGGTGAGTTCGGCGCCACCTTCGCCAGGCACGGGACCTTGCGCGAGATGCGGTCGATGTCATGCAGGTCGAAGGCGACCTCGCCCTCCTGCGCAGCGGCCAGGATGTGCAGCACCGTGTTCGTCGACCCGCCCATCGCGACGTCGAGCGCCATGGCGTTCTCGAAGGCCTCGCGGGTGGCGACGGAGCGGGGCAGGACCGACTCGTCGTCGTCCCGGTAGTACTTCGTGGCGATGTCGACGATCAGCTCGCCCGCGCGGGTGAACAGGTCGCGGCGCGCGGTCTGTGTCGCCAGCGTGGAGCCGTTGCCGGGCAGCGACAGGCCGAGGGCCTCGGTGAGGCAGTTCATGGAGTTGGCGGTGAACATGCCCGAACACGAGCCGCACGTCGGGCACGCCGAGCGCTCGACCTCGAGGAGCTCCTGGTCGCTGACATTGCCGTCGGCGGACGCGATCATCGCGTCGATGAGATCGGTGCCCGGGCGAACGACGCCGTTGATGACGACCGACGTCCCGGCCTCCATCGGGCCGCCGGAGACGAACACGGTGGGGATGTTCAGGCGCATCGCGGCATTGAGCATGCCGGGGGTGATCTTGTCGCAGTTCGAGATACAGACCAGCGCGTCGGCGGTGTGCGCGTTGACCATGTACTCGACCGAGTCGGCGATGATCTCGCGGCTGGGCAGTGAGTACAGCATGCCCCCGTGGCCCATGGCGATGCCGTCGTCCACGGCGATGGTGTGGAACTCCTTCGCGACGCCACCCGCCGCGACGATCGCCTCCGCGACGATCTCGCCGACGTTCTTCAGGTGCACGTGACCGGGCACGAACTGGGTGTACGAGTTCGCGATCGCGATGATCGGCTTGCCGAAGTCGTCGTCGGTCATTCCGGTGGCGCGCCAGAGCGCGCGAGCGCCGGCCGCCTCTCGTCCGACGGTGGTGGTGCGTGAGCGGAGCGGTGGCATGAGCTTCTCGCCTCGGATCTTTTCTATCGTGCGGGCTGGTGAGGAATGCGCTCCCCGTGAACAGGTGAAGGCTTGTTCCGCGGGAATTATTCCGCGGTGACGTCCGGGATCCGGCCACCGGAGGCGGCCGCGACGCGGGGGAGCTGGCTGATGGTGACGGCGGGTAGTCGCACCTCGGAACCGTCGGCGCGGACTGCGTACACCGCACCGTTGTTCCCGATCCTAATCCCCGACATCTCGTCCCACGCGATGGTGGTGGCGCGCAGGACGCGGACGGACCGGACACCGTCGGGACCGATGACGGTGCGGACCCGCAGGATCCATAGGGCGAGCAGGACGGGGATGACGAGCAGTGCCCAGCCGAGGACGGCGGCGCCGACGCCCGCTGTACTGCCGTCGACCGAGCGGCCGACGGTCCACGGGCCGACGATGGGCGCGAGGCAGACGGCGAACAGCGCCACCCCGATCAGCGCGATCGACGGGTGCTTGAAGACCACCCGGTCGCCCGCGGCGATCGGCACCGCGGTGTCCGCGGTGTGGTCGGTGGTCACGGTGCGCGTGGCGCCGGTGGACGCCGGCGCGGCGGGACTCTCGCTCATAACACGCATTGTCTCACGCGGCAGCCGATTCCCAACATATGAGACGGCGCGGCTCACTGGTTTGACGCGAATGCACACGGACGCCTAGTTTCACTTGTGTGAAATACAGCTACCAGCTCCTCGTAATCGGTCGGCGCGTCGCCGCCTGAACCGGTTACAGCCGTTTCACACCAGCATCGACGCGCTACCCTCGCTCAGCCACCGCTGACGGGGGTTTTTTGTTGCCCGGATAGCTTCGGGCGACGCATCGCACGCCGATAGTCCATGTTTGAGCAGAGCAACGCTAGAGCACGAGAAGGTCACATCGTGAGCGCACCTACAGCTCGGCCCCACCCAGGGCAGAAGCCCGGGGCCCGCAAGCCCGGCGCCGGGATCCCCGGCGCGCATCCCGCCGCCTCGAAGCAGCACGTGGCGTCCGACGTCGCGAGCGGCCACCTCG
The DNA here is from genome assembly GCF_001575205.1 of Tsukamurella pseudospumae. Lineage (GTDB taxonomy): Bacteria > Actinomycetota > Actinomycetes > Mycobacteriales > Mycobacteriaceae > Tsukamurella > Tsukamurella pseudospumae. Next base: position 38,290 of record NZ_LSRE01000010.1, on the reverse strand, counting down.
AGGGCGCCCGTACCGTAGCCCCCGAGCGGGTCACCGGTGCGCAGTCGGTCGTCCGGTCGCTCGAGGAGATCGGCGTCGACACGGTCTTCGGCATTCCCGGCGGGTGCATCCTCCCGGTGTACGACCCGCTGCTCGACTCGAAGAAGGTGCGGCACGTCCTGGTCCGGCACGAGCAGGGCGCCGGCCACGCCGCCACCGGCTACGCGCAGGCCACCGGCAAGGTCGGCGTGTGCATGGCCACCTCCGGCCCCGGCGCCACCAACCTGGTGACCCCGCTCGCCGACGCGCAGATGGACTCGGTCCCGATCGTCGCGATCACCGGCCAGGTCGGCCGCCCGCTGATCGGCACGGACGCCTTCCAGGAGGCCGACATCTCGGGCATCACGATGCCCGTCACCAAGCACAACTTCCTGGTCTACGACGCGGCCGACATCCCGCGCGTCATCGCCGAGGCCTTCTATCTCGCGCAGAGCGGCCGCCCCGGCGCCGTGCTGGTCGACATCCCGAAGGACGTGCTGCAGGAGGACACGGTCTTCTCCTGGCCGCCGCAGATCGACCTGCCCGGGTACCGTCCCGTGACCAAGCCGCACGGTAAGCAGATCCGCGAGGCCGCGCGCCTCATCGCGGCGGCGAAGTCGCCGGTGCTCTACGTCGGCGGCGGCGTGCTCAAGGCGGAGGCGTCCGAGGAACTGCTCAAGCTGGCCGAGCTGACCGGTATCCCGGTGGTCACCACCCTGATGGCGCGCGGCGTCTTCCCCGACAGCCATCAGCAGCACATGGGCATGCCCGGCATGCACGGCACCGTCGGCGCCGTGGCCGCGCTGCAGCGTTCGGACCTGTTGGTCACCCTCGGCGCCCGGTTCGACGACCGCGTCACCGGCAAGCTCGACTCCTTCGCGCCCGACGCGAAGGTCATCCACGCCGACATCGACCCGGCGGAGATCGGCAAGAACCGGTTCGCGGACGTCCCGATCGTGGGCGATTGCAAGGAGGTCATCGCCGAGCTCATCGCCGCGATCTCCGAGGACCGCGCCACCATCGCCGCCCCGGACCTCACCGCCTGGTGGGAGTACCTGGACGGCGTCCGCGCGACCTATCCGCTGGCGTACAACACCCCGTCCGACGGTGCGCTGAGCCCCGAGTACGTGATCGAGCGCCTCGGTATCGCCGCGGGGCCCGACGCGATCTACTGCGCCGGCGTCGGCCAGCACCAGATGTGGGCTGCGCAGTTCGTCAAGTACGAGAAGCCGCGTACCTGGCTGAACTCGGGCGGCCTCGGCACGATGGGCTACGCGGTCCCCGCGGCGCTCGGCGCCAAGATGGGCGCGCCCGAGAAGGAGGTCTGGGCGATCGACGGTGACGGTTGCTTCCAGATGACCAATCAGGAGCTCGCCACCGCCGCGATCGAGGGCGCGCCGATCAAGGTCGCCATCATCAACAACGGCAACCTGGGCATGGTCCGCCAGTGGCAGACGCTGTTCTACGACCAGCGCTACTCGAGCACCGACCTGTCCACGCACTCGATGCGGATCCCGGATTTCGTCAAGCTCGGTGAGGCGATGGGCTGCGTGTCCTTCCGCTGCGAGCGCGCCGAGGACGTCGACGCGATCATCGCGCAGGCGCGGGAGATCAACGACCGCCCGGTGGTCATCGACTTCATCGTGGGCGCCGACGCCCAGGTGTGGCCGATGGTCGCCGCGGGCACCAGCAACGACGAGATCATGGCGGCACGGGACATCCGTCCGCTGTTCGACGAGGACGACGCGGCCGACGAGCCCGCCGTCATCCACGCCGCGATGGAGCGTTCGGAGGAGCAGAAGTGAGCACCACGCACACGCTGAGCGTTCTGGTCGAGGACCGGCCGGGCGTGCTCGCCCGCGTCTCGTCGCTGTTCTCGCGTCGCGGCTTCAACATCGAGTCCCTCGCCGTCGGTGGGACCGAGCTCAAGGGCGTCAGCCGCATGACCATCGTCGTCACGGTCGACGAGCTGCCGCTCGAGCAGGTCACCAAGCAGCTCAACAAGCTGGTCTCCGTGCTGAAGATCGTCGAACAGGATTCGACGTCGTCGGTGGCGCGCGAGCTCATGCTCATCAAGGTGCGCGCCGACGCCGCCACACGTGGCCAGGTCACCGACACCGTCGACCTGTTCCGTGCCAAGATCGTGGACGTCTCGCCCGACTCGGTGACCATCGAGGCCACCGGTACGCCGGACAAGCTCGACGCGCTGCTGGCGGTCCTGGATCCCTTCGGGATCCGCGAGATCGCCCAGTCCGGCGTCATCGCGCTGGGACGCGGCCCCAAGTCGATCACCGCGACCCGCTAACTTAACTACTGCAAAAAATTTTCAGAAGGGACAAGGAACCACCGTGGCAATCGAACTGTTCTACGACGAGGACGCCGACCTCTCCATCATTCAGGGCAAGAAGGTCGCCGTCATCGGCTACGGCTCGCAGGGTCACGCGCACTCGCTGAGCCTCCGCGATTCGGGCGTGGACGTGCGGATCGGCCTCAAGGAGGGCTCGAAGTCGCGCGCCAAGGCCGAGGAGCAGGGCCTGACCGTGGGCACGCCGGCCGAGGTGGCCGAGTGGGCCGACGTGATCATGCTGCTCGCGCCCGACACCGCGCAGGCCGAGATCTTCAAGGCCGACATCGAGCCCAACCTCAAGGACGGCGACGCGCTGTTCTTCGGCCACGGCCTGAACATCCACTTCAAGCTGATCGAGGCCCCGGCCAACGTCACCGTTGCGATGGTCGCCCCCAAGGGCCCCGGCCACCTGGTGCGCCGCCAGTTCGTCGACGGCAAGGGCGTGCCCGCCCTCATCGCCGTGGACCAGGATCCGACCGGTAACGGCCAGGCGCTCGCGCTGAGCTACGCCGCCGCGATCGGTGGCGCCCGCGCCGGCGTCATCAAGACCACGTTCAAGGAGGAGACCGAGACGGATCTCTTCGGTGAGCAGGCCGTGCTCTGCGGCGGCACCGAGGAGCTCGTCAAGGTGGGCTTCGAGGTGCTGGTCGAGGCGGGCTACGCCCCCGAGATGGCCTACTTCGAGTGCCTGCACGAGCTCAAGCTCATCGTGGATCTCATGTACGAGGGCGGCATCGCCCGCATGAACTACTCGGTGTCCGACACCGCGGAGTTCGGCGGCTACCTGTCGGGCCCGCGCGTCATCGACGCCGACACCAAGAAGCGCATGCAGGACATCCTCACGGACATCCAGGACGGCACCTTCGTCAAGCGTCTGGTCGCCAACGTCGAGGGTGGCAACAAGGAGCTCGAGGGCCTCCGCAAGGAGAACGCCGAGCATCCCATCGAGGTCACCGGCAAGAAGCTGCGCGACCTGATGAGCTGGGTCGATCGCCCGATCACCGAGACCGCGTAGTCTCACCGCGCATCGTCGAGAGCCCCGCCGTACCGCCCTGGTCCGGCGGGGCTCTTGCGTTGTCAGGGGATCGCGGGTAATGTACTGAACATGTTCAGTGAACCTGTTCAGTCGCGCGCGGCGGCCAAAGTCGAGACGCGCGCGCGGGTGCTCGCCGCCGCCGACCGGTCCTTCCGCGCGCGCGGTTTCGCCGGAACGACGGTGCGCGGCATCGCCGCGGACGCGGGCGTCAGCGGCGGCACGGTGATGGCGGTGGGGGACAAGGACGCGCTCCTCGTCGCCGTCGTCGACGAGTGGATCGCCGCGGTGCACGCCGAGCGCGCGACGGGGGAACCGCTGCCCTCACTGGGACGCGACGAGGCGATCGCACGGCTCGTGGGCACCGTCGAGCCCTTCGTCGCCTACTTCAACGCCGACGGTGACCTCTCCCGCGAGTACGCGGCCGTCCTCGCGCGCGGGAAGCACCGCTCGCGGACGTTCGGCGACCTCGGGGACGAGTTGCAGGCCGAATTCGCGCGGATCCTGCGCGCGGCCGGGCATGTCGATCCCGGCGCCGCAGGGCGCACCCTCTACTTCGTCTACATCGGCCTGCTGTTCGCGACCTCCGGCGGCGCCCTCGCCCGGGAGGCCGCGGCCGAGCGTCTGGTCGAGGCGATCATTCAGATACTGGGAGAAGGGGTTCCGCGATGACCACCGGACTGATCGACACGCCGCACTGGCCCGCACTCACCGTCGTGCTCGCCGCGGTCCTGCTCGGCGACGCGCTGCTGTCGGTGCGTCCGCCCGCCTTCATCCGGGACTGTCTCGACGGTGTCCGCCTGCCGCGGGACTGGTGGTGGACCCTGATCGCGATCAAGCTGGTCGCCGTGGCCGGCCTGCTCGCCGGCCTGCATTACCCCGGTGTCGGCGTCGCGGCGAACGCGGGCGTCGTGGCGTACTTCGTGTGCGCCGCCGTCGCGCACGTCCGGGCCCGGTTCCTCGGCGCCACCTTCTGGGTGAACTGCCTGGGAATGCTCGTCTTCTCTGTAGCGGTCCTGGTGGTCTCGTACGTCTGAGTCGAGATAAACCAGCTTTGGAGCTTGTTTATCTGATAGTGTTTCGCCAATCGGCTATCACAGGGTGAACCTGCGACCAAGGAGTGAATCGATGCGGCTGGCTCTGACGCACATGTCTCGCACGATGGGGGACCCGTTCCCCGGACAGGCGGAGTACGAGCAGACTCTCAGCGACTTGTCCGAGGCATCGGTCAATCGCAATTTCGATCCGTACCTCGACATCGACTGGGACGACCCCGAGCTGGCGATCGTCCCGGACGATCCGCGCTGGGTGTGCGACTCCCGCTTCGATCCGATCGGCCGGCACCCGTGGTACCAGGCGCAGCCGCTGGCCAAGCAGATCGAGATCGGGATGTGGCGCCAGGCCAACGTCGCGAAGGTGGGACTGCAGTTCGAGTCCATGCTGATCCGCGGCATCATGCAGTACACGGCGGCCCTGCCGAACAACTCGCCGGAGTTCCGCTACGCCACGCACGAGGCGAAGGAGGAGTGCCAGCACACGCTGATGTTCCAGGAGTTCGTCAACCGCGTGGGCATGGACGTCCCGGGCGGCAGCTGGTTCCTCCGCCGCATCTCGCCGATCGTGCCGCTCTTCGCGACCATGACGCCGCTGTACTTCTACATGATGGTGCTCGGCGGCGAGGAGCCGATCGATCACCTGCAGAAGCAGTTCCTGCGTTCGGGCTCCGAGCAGCACCCGGCGATGAGCTCGGTCATGCAGATCCACGTGGCGGAGGAGGCCCGGCACATCGGCTTCGCGCATCAGCTGCTCGAGCACCGGATCCCCACCCGCGGCGCCTTCCCGCGGCTCGTGCTCTCGCTCATGCTGCCGATCACCATGCGCGTGATGGTCACGATGATCATGATGCCGCCGAAGGAGTTCTGGGAGACCTTCGACGTGCCGCGGTCCGTGAAGAAGGACATCTTCTGGCGCTCGGACGAGTCGCAGCAGATGAAGCGCGACGTCTTCGGCGACGTGCGGATGATGGCCGAGAAGTGCGGGCTCATGAACCCGCTGAGCAAGCTCATGTGGCGGATCTGCGGCATCGACGGCCGCATCTCCCGGTTCCGCAGCGAGCCGGCCTACGCCGCGCAGTAGGCCGGTCGCCGGGGAGCGCTACACCGGCCGGTAGAACAGGATCTCGGGCCGCGCGATGGTCCGGCTCATGTCGAGCGTGCCGTCGGTGAGCGCCGCGCCGAGCGCGGCCGCCGAGGCCGCGGGATCGTCGGTCTCGATGCGGTACTCGGCCAGGTAGGCGACGGGCAGCTTGTCCGCCGGGGCGAGTTGCGCGTCGGCGAGGCGGTAGCGCCGCGCAGAGGTCACGCCGGGCACGCGCTCGAGGATCTGCGGCACGTGCACCTCGTCGTACCAGGCGTTGTACTCGTCCTCCACCTCGGGCGAGGCGGCGGCGGACCGCACCAGCAGCAGGATCTCGGTCATGTGATCTCCGTTCCGGGGCGACGGTGCCCCGATCGTTGGGACTTCGGGGCGTTCAGCGGCCGAGCCGGTCGAGCGCTCGCGTCGCGGCGTGGAATCCGCACATCCCGTGCGCGGCAGGCCCGGGCGGCGTTGCGGCGGAGCAGATGTACATACCGGGCGCGCCGAGGTCGTAGGGCTGCAGGGTGATCCGCGGCCCGAACACCAGCTGCAGCGGGTCCTTCGAACCGGTGTTGATGTCGCCGCCGACGAAGTTGGCGTTGTACCGCGACATCTCCGTCGTCGAGCACACGGCGGTGCCCACGATGCGCTCCCGGAAGCCTGGGGCGAAGCGCTCGATCTGCGCGATGATCGCCTCGGTGGCGTCGCCGGCGTAGCCGCTCGGCACGTGCGCGTAGGACCAGACGGGGTGGACGTCGCCGACGCTCCGCGACGGGTCCGCGAGGTACTGCTGGCCCACCAGGACGAAGGGCCGCTCGGGCATCCGTCTTGCCGCGATGGCCTTCTCCGTCGCCGCGATCTCCGCGAACTCGCCGCCCAGGTGGACGGTGCTGGAGCGGCGTGCGTCCGGGTTGGTCCAGGGCACGCCGCCCTCCACGGCGAAGTCCACCTTGAAGGCGCCGGGGCCGTACCGGAAGCGCCCGAAGGCGCGGCGCACCCGGGCCGGAAGGCGGTCGCCGAGGACCGCCGCCACCTGGCGCGGATCGAGGTCGAACAGCGTCACGTCGGCGGCGGGGAGGTTCGCCGCGGTCACCCGCACCCCGGTCTCCACGCGCCCGCCCAGGTCCTCGAACTCGGCGAGCAGGGCGGCGGCGATCGCTCCGGAGCCGCCCTCGGCCACCTGCCAGCCGAAGGCGTGGCCGGCCGTGAGCATGCCCTTGCCGATCGCCGAGCTCATCGGCTCGTGCAGGGGCCGGAAGGCGTGCGCGGCCACGCCGCCCCACAGCCCCCGTGCCTGCGGGGTGCGGAAGGCGCGGGCGAGCGCCGCGGCAGGCAGGGGAGTGGGCGCACCGAATCCGGCCAGCGCCACCGGGTGCCGCGGCATCCGGAGCAGCGGTCCCAGCATCGACGGCCCGATCTTGTCCATGTTCGTCACGGGTCGGCCGAACAACGCGCGCCAGGCGGCACCGTCGGGCCCCAAACCCTCGGCCGTGTCCCCGACGGTGCGCCGCAGCACCCCCGCTGTCCCGTCGTCGAGCGGATGCACGCACTCGAGCTCGGCGGAGTGCCAGTGCAACCCGCGCCTCTCGAGGTCGATGGTGGCGAGGAAGGGCGAGCCCACGGCCATGGGGTGGATCGCCGAGCAGTGATCGTGGATGAGACCGGGGACGATGCCCTCGAAGGACCGGAGCCCGCCGCCGACCGTGCTCGCCGCCTCCAGCAGGGTGGTCTCGACGCCCGCGCGGGCGAGGGTGATCGCGGCGGCGAGCCCGTTGGGCCCGCTGCCGACGACGGTGCCGGTGGTCATGCCCGCGAGCCTAGCCCGGTGCCGAGGGGGAAGCGGTCGTGGTCCGCCGACCAGGTGATCTCACATGCGACGGGGCCGTCCGGCAGCCAGGGCTGCGTCGTCACGCACTCCGTCACGCTCCACCGGCCGCGCGCCACCACGCCCAGCGCGGCGTCGATGATCTTGAAGTCCTGGCTCATGCGGGTGACGGGCTGCGATTCGGCCCAGACCACGATCAGCTCGCCGGGTTCGAAGCCCGCCTGCTCCTGCACCGCCGCGATCAGCGTCTCGTCGTGGAGATGGCCGTCGCCGAAGTTGAAGCCGATCAGGGTGTTGCACACCAGCTCGCCCTCGCGGAGGGTGCGTTGCTCGACGTCGGGCACGTGGCTCAGGAGCGTCGAGAACAGGCCGCGGCCGTTGCTGTGCATCGCCCGCCAGCCGAGGCCCATGTTCATGAGTGTCTCGGCCCACTCCCGCGGAACCCCGGTCGCGACGAACTGGTCGACGGTGTTGGTCGTCTGCCGCTGGACGCGGTTCAGCTTCTCCTCGGCGCCGGGCGCGAACGCCCACATGCCGGTCGCCCAGTTGCCGGCGTACTGCCGGAGCGAGGGCAGGAAGGAGACCTTGTCGGGCCGGATGTTGCCCAGCACGGGGAAGAAGAGGAGGGCGGCGAGGACGACCAGGATCAGCCACGACGGGGACATGTCGAGCACCGAATAGCCGTCCTGCGCCGGGAACCCGACGAACAGGAACAGCGCCGTGTACGCGAACAGCAGGTTCCACTCGAGCGGGACCGCCAGGGGGAAGGTGGACATGATGAACAGGTGGTAGCACACCATGAACACGGCGCACACCACCGTCACGGTCCGGTTCATGGAGAACAGCAGGATGAGCGGCGCGACGATCTCCACGAAGGTGCCGAGCCCCTCGGCCATGAACCGGGCGAGCCGCGACGGCAGCAGGTCGTGCGGGGCGTTGCGGTAGTGGGCGCGCCGCAGGCCCTTGAAGGGCATGCACGGTGAGTTGGACACCATCACGGGGATGACGTTGATGAAGTGCTTCCCGATCTTCGACATCCCGGCGCCGACCCAGACCACCACGATGAGCAGCTTGAGCCCGACGATCATCGTCGCGAAGGACAGGAGCGGTAGAAGCCCGAACATGATCAGCGCCGGCATGTACTGCTCGCCGCGGGCGGCGAGGAAGATCGTCTTGTCCCGCAGGCCGATCAGGATGAGCAGCGCGACCGGGGCGATCATCAGCCACGGCGCCACCAGCTCGTACGGCGACGAGTCGGTCACGATCACGCCGGGGAGCACGACGCCCATCACCAGCGAGGCGAGCAACAGCCAGTACAGGCCGACGTCGAGCGCGGTCCGCCGGGTCCCGGCGGTGCCCGGGACCCAGGTGTAGGGGCGCAGCCGGATCGTTCCCGTGCGGGCCCAGAACCGGATTCCACCGGTCATCGGCTTGATCTTGAAGGTCAGCGGGCCCCACGCCCCGGCGACGCCGACGGCCTCGAGCAGGGTGGTCCACAGCACCAGCTTCTGGTACACGATGGGCTGGTTCCACCAGGTCGACACCTCCCAGAAGTGCAGGCCCGAGGTGGCGGTGGCGAAGAGCACGCCGCCGAAGGCGTACAGCACCAGCAGCTTCACGACGTAGATGACGAAGGCGACCTTCTGCGTGCCGAAGCCGTGGTCCACCCAGCGCTGGGTGGCGAAGCGGAGGCGGTCCTGGAGCGGGCGGGTGATGAACTCCGCCGGATCGACCTCGGGGAGGTCGGGTTTCATGAATCCCATGACAGATGTCCTTCCGGGGAGGGGGTCAGGCGGTCGGGGCGGCGGCGTCGAGGCGACGCAGGGACGGCTTGTCGATCTTGCCGACGGGGTTCTTCGGCAGCGCGTCGAGCACGGTGATCGCGACGGGCTGCTTGTACTTCGCGAGCTGCGCGCGGGCGTGCTCCGCGATGGCGTCGACGTCGAGCCGCACGCCGGGTGCGGCGGAGACGTAGAGCACGGGCAGTTCGCCGTACTTGGCGTCCGGCCGGCCGATCACCGCGGCCTCGGCGACGCCGGTCACGCCGTACACGGCGGTCTCGATCTCCTTGGGGTAGATGTTCTCCCCGCCGCGGATGATCATGTCCTTCGCGCGGTCCACGAGGCGGAGGTAACCGTCCTCGTCGAGGACGCCGACGTCGCCGGTGTGCAGCCACCCGTCGACGATCGTCTTCGCGGTCTCCTCGGGCCGGCCGAGGTAGCCGCGCATGATGTTCGGTCCCGCGAGCAGCACCTCGCCCGGCTCCCCGACGGGGACGTCGGCACCGTCGGGCCCGGCGATCCGGATTCGTTGGCCGGGCAGCGCCACCCCCACGCTGCCCACCTTGCGCTCCCCGTCGAGCGGGTTGCACGTCGCGGCGCAGGTGCACTCGGACAGGCCGTAGCCCTCGATCAGGGGGAAGCCGAAGCGGGCCTCGAAGCCCTCCAGCAGTTCCCGGCTCGCGGGCGCGGCCCCGCACACGCCGAAGCGGACCTTCGACAGGTCCGGCCGCACCTCGGGCGGCAGGCCCGCCAGCATCGTGTAGATCGTGGGCACCGCGGAGAAGTACGTCGCCCCGGTCTCGGAGAGCACGTCGAAGAAGGTGCGCGGGTCGAACCGCGCGGCGATCGTCACGCGGCCGCCGCCGCGCAGCGGATTGAGCGTCGACACCACGATCGCGTTGACGTGGAAGAGTGGCAGGATCAGCAGACTGTGATCCTCCGCGTCGAAGTCGAAGGCGGCGGAGGACATCTCGCTCATCGCGACCAGGTTCGCATGGTCGAGCATGACGCCCTTCGGGCGCCCGGTGGTCCCGGAGGTGTAGATCAGCAGCGCCAGGTCCGACGGTGCCGCAACGGGTTCGGCGTGGTCGGGCTCGTGAGCGAGCAAGGCGTCCGCGGAGACGACGGTGGCGCCAGCGGGGGCGGAACCGTCCGTCACCAGGACTGCGGCGCCGGCGTCCTGCACCTGGTACTCGACCTCCGGATCGGCGAGGTACGGGTTGATTGGGGTCGCGGCCGCGCCCAGGTGCCAGGACGCGAACAGGGTGACCACGAGCAGCGCCGTGTTGGGCAGCTTCACCGCGACCACGTCCCCGGGGCCGACGCCCGCCGCGCGCAGGGCGGCGGCGGCGCTGCGCACGGCACCCTCGAAGGCGGCGTTGTCGAGGTCGACGGCGTCGTCGGCGACCGCGGGCGCGTGCGGGGCCGCGGCGGCGCGCACCGCGGGCAGGTGGGCGAAGGTGGTGAAGTCGTAGGTCACGGTGGCTCCTAGTCCGGTGGGTGCACTCACGGTAGGCCGCGCGTGACCGGGGTCACATCGTCCACCGGCGACGAGATGTGACGCAGAATTCGTCTTGGGAGGACGAATTCACTCGGAATCATTCCGTGATGCGCGCTAAGATTTGGCGATGGATCCCGACGCTCCGCGCAGGCTGATCGCCCGGGTGCTGGGCGCGGCGTCGCGTCGCGCCGTGTCCGACGCCATGACGGAGCGGATCGCGGCCGACCTTCCCGACCTGCGCGCCGACGACGCGATCTTCGGCTCCCTGGCCGCGAGCGTCGAGGCCAACGTCGAGAACGTCACCCACGCCGTCGTCCTCGACGTGCCCGTGCAGCGGATCGAGGTCCCGCTCGCAGCGCTCGAGTACCCGCGGCGCGTGGCGCAGCGCGGGATGGCGGCCACCTCGCTCGTCCGCGCGTACTACCTCGGGCAGCAGACCATGATCGCCCTCATCGGCGACGCCGTCGACGCGGAGGCCGGGGTGGAGCAGGACCTGCGTGAGGCCGCGATGCGCTGGCTTGTCGGCTGGTCCTTCGACTACAACGACGTCGTCACCCGCCGCGTCCTCGACGAGTACGAGACCGAGCGCGCGGCGTGGGTGGACGCCCGCAGCGGGGCCCGGACCGTGCGCGTGCTCGAGGTGCTGGACGGCGAGGTGCCGAGCGTGGCCGCGGCGTCCGCGAGCATCCGGTACCCGCTGCGCGCCACCCACATCGGGATGGTCGTCTGGTACTCCGAGGGCGTCGACGAGGTCGAGCGGATCGAGCGCTTCCTCCGCGAGCTCGGGGCCGCGGCGGGCGCCGCCGCGCCGCCGCTCACGGTCGCGGTCGACCGGCTCACCGCCTGGGCTTGGCTGCCGGTCGCCGACGGCGACGCGGCGATCGCCGCCGCCCGGGCGTACGCCGCCACCGATCCGGACGCGCCGCGCGTCGTGTTCGGGCCGCCGCGCGACGGACTCGAGGGCTTCCGCGCGACGAACCGGGCGGCGCGCGAGGTGCGGCGGGTCGCCGACGCGACGGACGCGCGGCTGCTGGTCGCGACGGATCCCGGGGTCGGCCTGGCGGCCCTTGTCGCACACGACGTCCCCGCGGCGCGGGCCTGGGCCGACGGCGTGCTCGGGGACCTGACCGGGACGTCCGCCGCCGACGAGCGCCTGCGCAGCACGCTCGAGATCTTCCTGCGCACCGGAGGAAGCTTCAAAGCCACCGCAGAGCAGCAGGTCCTCCACGCCAACTCGGTGAAGTACCGGGTGCGCCGGGCGGTGCAACGTAGGGGCCGAGAGATCGGCGACGACCGGCTCGACGTCGAGGTGGCGCTCGCAGTGCGCCGGATCTTCGGAGCGCCCTAGGCGCGCGCCTGCACTCGGCGGTGCGGCACCGGGAGCCCCAGGTTGTCGCGCAGCGTGCTCGCCTCGGCGTAGTCGGCCCGCAGGACCCCGCGGTCCTGCAGCAGCGGCACGACGCGATCGACGAACTCGTCGAGCCCGGTCGGCACCAGGTGCGAGCCGAGGATGAAGCCGTCGGACCCGTCCTTCTGGACGAAATCGTCGATCTGCGCGGCGACCTGCTCCGGCGTGCCGATCAGCGGCCCGCGCTCGAACTGGTCGATCACCACCTCGCGCAGCGACAGCTTCTTCGCCTCGCCGACCTCGCGCAGCCGCTGCGCCGTCGCGAACCGGTCCTGGTGGACGAAGGCGCGACCCTGGATGATCGGCGGCGCCTCCGGGTCGGGATCGATGGCGGGGACCGGGCCGTCGGGGTCGACGTCCGACAGGTCGCGGTTCCAGATCTGCTCCAACAGGATCAGGGCCGTCTGCCCGGTCACCTGACCGTGCACCACCTCGCGGTGCTTCTCGGCGGCGTCCGCCGGGGTGTCGCCGAGGACGAAGCTCGCGGACGGCAGGATCTTGATGTCGTCGGCGCCGCGGCCCGCGGCCACCGCGCGGGACTTGATGTCGCGGTAGAAATCCGCGGCCTCGGGGAGCTTGCCGTAGGGGGAGAAGATCGCGTCGGCGTTCGCGGCGGCGAACTGCCGGCCCTGCGGCGAGACGCCCGCCTGCAGGACCACCGGGCGACCCTGCGGGCTGCGCGGCACCGTGAACGTGCCCTCGATGTCGAACTGCTCGCCGCGGATGCCGAAGTCGCCGGTACCCGGATCGGCGACGAAGCGGCCGCCGGTCTTGTCCGCCAGGGGCTCGGCCTCGCCCCAGCTGTCCCACAGCGCCCGGACCGCCTCGAGGGTCTCCTCGGCGCGCACGTACCGGTCGGCCGGGTCCAGGTAGCCGCCGCGCCGGAAGTTCTGGCCGGTGAACGCGTCGAAGGAGGTCACCACGTTCCACGCGGCGCGGCCGCCGGAGAGCTGGTCCAGGCTCGCGAACCGGCGCGCCAGCTCGTAGGGCTCGTTGAACGTCGCGTTGACGGTGCCGGCGAGGCCCAGATGCCGCGTGACGGCGGCCAGCGACGCCAGCACCGTGAAGGTGTCGGGGCGTCCGATGATGTCCTGGTCGAAGACCTGCCCGGCGCGCTCGCGCAGGATCAGGCCCTCGGCGAGGAAGAAGAAGTCGAACCGGCCCCGCTCGGCGGTGCGCGCCGTGTGTTCGAAGCTGCTGAAGTCGATCTGGCTTCCCGCGTCCGGGTGCCACCACGCCGTGTGGTGGTTCACCCCGCCCAGGTAGGCGCCTAGGATGACCTGCTTCTTGTTCTCGCTCATGGCGTCTCCTCAGACGGTCGCGTAGCGGTTGGGGACGGTCGACGGCAGGCCCAGCAGGGCACGGAGCGGACCGTCGGGGTACCCCGTGCGGAATCGGCCGCGCGCCTGCAGCGCCGGGACCAGGCGGCGGGTGATCGCGGTGAGGTCGTCGGGCAGCGCACCGGGGCGCAGGCGCACCCCGTCCACGCCGGCGTCCGACCAGTCGAGGAGCAGGTCGGCGAGGTCGTCCGCGGAGCCGGCGAAGATCGCGGCGTCGGAGGTGAACGGGGATCCGGCGGCCGCGTCGAGCCGGGCCAGGCGCTCGGCGCCGGATTCGGTTCCGCTGTTGAGGAACACGACCACATCGCCGTACACCCGCAGCCGCTCCCCGTCGCGCCCCGCGCGCCGCACGGCCTCGTCGACCAGGGCGAGGACGGGGGCGGGCCCGTCCGCGAGCGTGGGGGTCACGAACAACAGGTCGGCGGCGCGGGCGGCGAACTCGTACGGAACCGGAGCGTGTCCCAGCGCCGCCACCACCGGCTGCCCCTGGGGCGGTCGCGGCGTGATCGACGGCCCGCGGACCGAGAAGAAGCGCCCGGAGAAGTCCGCGCGGTGCAGCTTGTCCCGGTCGATGAAGCGGCGCGTCGCGACGTCCCGGATCTCCGCGTCGTCCTCCCAGCTGTCCCACAGGCGGCGGGCGACCTCCACGGCGTCGGCGGCCTCGTCGAACAGGTCGACGAGGGCCTGCGACGGCTGCGAACCGGCGAGCTCGGCGGGTGTCGGGTCCGCGATGGTCCGGCGCCCGAAATGCGCCGCCTCCGCCGCGGTCGGCGAGATCCGGGGCTGCCAGCCCGCGCGGCCGCGCGAGGTGTAGTCGAGCGTCGCGATCGCGGTGGAGACGTGGAAGGGCTCGGTGTGCGTCGTCGTCACGGTCGGTATCAGGCCGATGTGGGAGGTCGTCGGGGCGACCAGCGCCGCGATGAGGTGCGCGTCGACGCGACTGCGGACCCGGCCGACGTCGTGCGACGGTACGCGCAGGGCGTCCTCGATCGAGACGAAGTCGAGCAGCCCGGTCTCGGCCTCGCTCGCGAGGTCGGTCCAGTACCCCGCCGACCCGAGTTCCCGCGGCCGCGCGGCGGGTTCGCGCCAGGCGGCCGGGTGCCATCCCGCGCCGTCCAGCGCGACGCCGAGATGCAGCTCCGGCGTCCCTCCCGTCGGCCGGTCCGCGGAGGAGGATGCGTTCTGCGCCATGTGGTTCCCGTCTCGTGGTCATCGGATCTGGACACTCACGTTCGTCCCGCGCCCGCCCGGCGTCAACGATTCGGATCATCCCGATCTGGGGGAAATGTCCACGGCCACCGAGGGTTTGCACTCGCCGTGGAGACGATGCGAAACGGGGGAACCGCGCCGCCGGGGCCGCGGGGCCGGGCCCGGTGGGAGGTGCTGGTGTGCTGCCTCGCGGGATTCGCGACGCTGCTCGATTCGGGTGCGGTCGCGGTCTCCCTCCCCGCGCTGCGCGCGCAGCTCGATGCCACCCCCGGTCAGACGCAATGGGTGCTCGCCGCCTACTCCCTGGGTTTCGGACTGGCGCTGGTTCCGGCGGGCCGGCTCGGCGACGTGCTGGGCCGGCGCAGGCTGTTCCTGGGCGGGGTCGCGGTGTTCTCGTCGTCGGCGCTGGTCTCCGCCCTCGCGGACGGGGCCTGGCAGGTCGTGGCCGCGCGCCTGCTGCAGGGCGTCGCCGCCGGCGTCATCAGCTCGCAGGTGTTGGGCATCATCGCCGATCGGTTCACCGGGGTGCTCCGGGCCCGCGCGCTCGCCGCCTACGGCGTGGCGATCGGGCTGGCGGGCGTGGCCGGGCCGGTGACCGGGGGCCTGGTGCTCGGCCTGGCGGGGGAGGAGACCGGCTGGCGGTGGGCGCTCGCGCTCAACGTCCCGTTCGGGGTGCTCGCGCTGGTGGGTGCCGCGGTGTTCCTGCGCCGCGACGGTGCGCCGCGCGGCGCGGCCCGGTTCGACCTCGTCGGGCTCGCGCTGCTGGCCGCCGCGGTGCTGCTGGTGCTGGTCCCGCTCGTCGCGCGCCTCGGAGCGGTGGGCGCCGCCGCCTGCGTCGTCGCGGCCGGAGTGATCGTCGTGCTCCTCGTGCGCTGGGAGCGCGGCTACGCGCGCCGCGGCGGTACCCCGGTGCTCGTCCCCGAGCTGCTGGCCGCACGCGGCTTCACGCTCGGTGCCGGCGTGGCGACCTTCTACTTTGGTGCGGCGCTGTCCGCGAACACCGTCCTCACGATGTATCTGATCGAGCGCCAGGGGCTCAGCGCCCTGCACGCGGCCCTGGTGCTGGTGGGCGGCGGTCTGGCCATGGCGGCGTCCTCCGGGGTCGGGTGGCGGGTCGCCGCGAGGTTCGGCCGGGCGACCGTGGTCTGGGCGCTGGTCGCCGAGGCCGTGATCGTCGTCGCCTACGTGAGCGCCGTCGGCGTGCTCAGCGGCCCGGGCGTGCTGATCGTGGTCGCGGCCCTGTCCACCGCCTCGGGCGTGGCGTCGGGCCTCGTCGACGCCCCCAATCGGGCCCTGACGCTGGAGTACGCCCCGCCCGCCGCGAACGGCGTGGCGGCGGGCTTCCTCCAGTTGGTGCAGCGACTGTCGGCGACGGTGGCCCTCACTGCGACGTCGGGCCTGTACCTGGCCCGCCCGCACGACGCGGGCGGACTGGTTCTCGCGCTGGCGTTGTGCCTCGCGATGTTCGTCGCGGGGCTCGGCTGCGCGGTGCTCGATGCGCGGCGCCGCGCGACCCGCCCGAGTTCCGCCGAGCACCAGGTCACTAAGCTGACGGTGCAACCGGCACCGTGAATGAGGAGCGCAAGTGACCCGTCCCGTGGTATTGATCGCCGACAAGCTGGCACCGTCGACTGTGGAGGCGCTCGGTGACGACGTCGAGGTGAAGTGGGTCGACGGCCCCGACCGCCCCGCGCTGCTCGCCGCGGTCCCCGAGGCCGACGCGCTGCTCGTGCGCTCCGCGACCACCGTCGACGCGGAGGTCCTCGCCGCCGCCACCAAGCTCAAGATCGTCGCCCGCGCCGGCGTCGGCCTTGACAACGTGGACGTGCCCGCCGCCACCGAGCGCGGCGTCCTCGTGGTGAACGCCCCCACCTCGAACATCCACACCGCCGCCGAGCACGCTGTCGCGCTGATGCTCGCGACCGCGCGCCAGATCCCCGCCGCGGACAAGACCCTGCGCGAGCACACCTGGAAGCGCAGCTCGTTCAACGGCGTCGAGATCCTCGGCAAGACCGTGGGCGTCGTCGGCATGGGCCGCATCGGCCAGCTCGTGGCGCAGCGCCTCGCCGCGTTCGAGACCAAGATCATCGCGTACGACCCCTATGTCAGCCCGGCCCGCGCCGCGCAGCTCGGCATCGAGCTGGTCAGCATCGACGAGCTCGTCGAGCGCGCCGACTTCATCTCGGTGCACCTGCCCAAGACCCCGGAGACCAAGGGCCTCATCGGCCGCGAGCTCCTGGCCAAGGCCAAGCAGGGCGTCATCATCGTCAACGCCGCCCGCGGCGGCCTCGTCGACGAGCAGGCCCTCGCGGACGCGATCACCTCGGGTCGGGTCTTCGGCGCCGGCCTCGACGTCTTCGAGACCGAGCCCTGCACGGACAGCCCGCTGTTCGAGCTGCCCCAGGTCGTCGTGACGCCGCACCTCGGCGCCTCCACCTCGGAGGCCCAGGACCGCGCCGGCACCGACGTCGCCAAGAGCGTGCGTCTGGCCCTGGCCGGCGAGTTCGTCCCGGACGCCGTGAACGTCAAGGGCGGCGCCGTCGACGAGGAGGTCGCGCCCTGGCTCGAGCTCACCCGCAAGCTCGGCGTGCTGCTCGGCGGCCTGCCCGGCCAGCTGCCTGAGAAGATCGGCGTCACCGTCCGTGGTGAACTGGCCAGCGAGAACGTCGACATCCTGCAGCTCTCGGCGCTGCGCGGCCTGTTCTCCGCCGTCATCGAGGACGCGGTCACCTTCGTCAACGCCCCCGCCCTGGCGGAGGAGCGCGGGGTCACCGTCGAGCTCGAGAAGGTCTCCGAGAGCCCCAACCACCGCAGCCTCGTGGACGTGCGCGCCGTGTACGGCGATGGCACGGTCGCGAACGTCTCGGGCACCCTGTCGGGCCTGGGCCGGGTGGAGAAGGTCACCAACATCAACGGCCGCAACTTCGACCTGCGCGCCGAGGGCCTGAACCTGTTCATCGCCTACGGCGATCAGCCGGGCTCGCTGGGCAAGATCGGCACGCTCCTCGGCGATGCCGGCATCGACATCCAGGCCGCTGCGCTCAGCCAGGACGCCGAGGGCGACGGGGCGACGGTGCTGCTGCGCGTCAGCCAGGCCGTGCCCGCCGAGGTCCAGCAGGCCATCGGTGAGGCCGTCGCGGCCACCACCATCGCGCAGGTGGATCTCTCGTGAAGCTCGCGGTGATCGGCGGGGACGGCATCGGCCCCGAGGTGACGGCGGAGGCGCTCAAGGTGCTGCGCGCGGTGGTCGGCGAGATCGAGACCACCGAGTACGACCTGGGCGCGCGCCGCTACGAGCGCAACGGCGAGCTGCTCACCGACGAGGACCTGGCGTCGCTGCGCGAGCACGATGCGATCCTGCTCGGCGCCATCGGCGACCCGCGCAAGGTCCCGCCGGGCGTGCTCGAGCGCGGGCTGCTGCTGAAGATGCGCTTCGCGCTGGACCACCACGTGAACCTGCGCCCGTCGAAGCTCTTCCCGGGCGTCGAGTCGCCCCTGAAGAACCCGGGCGAGATCGACTTCGTCGTGGTCCGCGAGGGCACCGAGGGCGCGTACACGGGCAACGGCGGCGCGATCCGGGTCGGCACCCCGCAGGAGGTCGCCAACGAGACCTCGGTCAACACCCGGTTCGGCGCGGAGCGCGTGGTGCGCTTCGCCTTCGAGCTGGCGCGCACCCGGCGGAAGAAGCTGACGCTGGTGCACAAGACGAACGTGCTCGTCTTCGGCGGCTCGCTGTGGCAGCGCACCGTCGACGAGGTGGCGCAGGAGTTCCCTGACGTCGCGGTGGATTACAGCCACATCGACGCGGCGACGATCTACCTGGTGACCGACCCGTCGCGGTTCGACGTGATCGTCACCGACAACCTCTTCGGCGACATCCTCACCGACGAGGCCGGCGCGATCTCCGGCGGCATCGGCCTCGCCGCGTCGGGCAACATCGACGCGACGGGCACCAACCCGTCGATGTTCGAGCCTGTGCACGGCAGCGCCCCGGACATCGTCGGCCAGGGCGTCGCGGATCCCACCGCGGCCATCCTGTCGGCGGCGATGTTGCTGCGGCACCTCGGTAACGCCGAGGGCGCGCAGCGCATCGAGGACGCGGTGACCGCGGACCTCGCCGCCCGCGGTGACGCCCCGATCCGCACCGCCGAGGTCGGCGACCGTATCGCCGCCGCCCTCACGGCGTAACCCCCACCCCTGACTTAACAGCGTTAGCCCATATCTCCACCTGCGGGTTCTCTATGGGCTAACGCTGTTAAGTCACTTTCAGGGGGTCGACGGTGCCGCCTCCGGCAGGTCCGCGGGCTTCGCGTCGGAGGGGACGAGCGGATAGGCGAGCAGCGGCGCCAGGGCCACGATCGCGAAGGCGGCGCCGAAGCTCGTCGCGTGGATCAGGGCACCCAGGATCGGCCCGGCCGCGGTCGTGGCGACGAACTGTCCGGTGTTCTGGATGCCCAGCGCGCGACCGCTGTAGAACGGGCCGGCCTTCTCGGCGATGGCGGTGAAGGCCAGCCCGTTATCGGCGACGGTGACCACTGAGGCGATCAGGAACACCACCACTGCGACAGGGGAGCCGATCGCGGCGAGCGCGCCCAGTCCGCCCACCGCTGCGGCGGCCGCCAGTGCGATCCACCGGATCGGGGCGGTGCGCGATCCCAGTCGGTCCGACCATGCGCCCGCGGCGATCCGTCCGAGGGCGCCGAACAGCTGGCTCACCGAGATCAGGAGACCCGCCGTCGCCGGCGCCCAGTGCAGGCCGACGATCAGCCACGTGATGCCCCAGGTCCAGATCGCGCCCTGCGGCAGGACCAGGAGCAGCGACACGGCGTGGATACGGACGAGGAAGGAGTCCTCCCGGTAGGGGTTCACCTGCGCCGCGGTCGCCGCCGGCCCGGCCTCGGGGCGGGGCGGGTCGATGATGAACACCCACACCAGGATCAGGGACACGACGGCCACGATCAGTGGGACCGTCATCGCCGCGGTGAGGCCGATGCGATTGGCCAGCAACGGCATCGTGAGCGACAGGATCGCGATGCCCAGGGGTTGCGAGGTCTGCCTGATCCCCATGGCGGTGCCGCGGCTGGATGCGGGGAACCAGCCGACCACGATCCGGCCGCTCGCGCCGTTCCCGCTGGCGGCCATCGCGGAGGCGAAGAAGAGGCCGATCGCCGATAGGTACAGCGGGGCGCGCGTCGCGAACGACGCGACGGTGGCCGCCAGCGCGATTGCTGCCCCCGCCATGCTGATCAGCAGGACCCGCCGCTCGCCGTACCGGTCGATGAGGGCGCCCCACAGGATCGTCGTGAGCAGCAGGCCCGCGGGCGCCGCTGCGGCGAACAGGCCCGCACTCTGCACCGGGAGGCCGCTGCGGATGAGCTGCGGGATGAGGAACGCGGCGGCGTTCACGGCGGCGGTCGTGGTGATCGCGGCGGTCATCGACACCACCAGGATCCACCAGCGGCGGGCGGCTGACATCTCCATATGAATCCCAATCAGTGGAACGCGTAGCTTACATTGTGAGATGAAGCCTAGCTGGTCGAAGTATTGCCGTCGACCGGTAGGCTTGCCGTATGCGCCTTGCACGAATCGCCAGCAGTGACGGGGTCGCGTTCGCGGCCATCGAGGGTGACCCGGAGGATGGTGCTCGGGCCCGCGAGATCTCCGAGCATCCTTTCGGCACACCGGAGTTCACCGGCCGTAGCTGGGCGCTGGACGACGTGCGCCTGCTCGCGCCGATCCTCGCCAGCAAGGTGGTCTGCATCGGCAAGAACTACGCGGCGCACGCGGCGGAGATGGGCGGCGAGGCGCCCAAGGATCCGGTGATCTTCATCAAGCCCAACACCTCGATCATCGGCCCGCTCGCGCCGATCAAGCTGCCCCGCAGCTCGCAGCAGGTGGACTACGAGGGCGAGCTCGCCGTCGTGATCGGCCAGCCCTGCCGCGACGTGCCGGCCGCGCGCGCGAAGGACGTGATCCTGGGGTACACCGTCGCGAACGATGTCACCGCGCGCGATCAGCAGCAGCACGACGGTCAGTGGACGCGCGGCAAGGGCTACGACACGTTCTGCCCGCTCGGCCCGTGGATCGAGACGGAGTTCGACCCGTCGGACGCGCGGATCTACACCGAGCTCGACGGCCAGATCAAGCAGGACTCCCGCACCTCGCTGATGATCCACTCCATCGGCGACATCGTCGAGTGGATCTCGTCCGTGATGACCCTGTTGCCGGGCGATGTGATCCTCACCGGCACGCCGGAGGGCGTCGGCCCGATCACCGCCGGGCAGCACGTGGCGGTCACCGTCGAGGGCATCGGCACGCTCACCAGCCTCGCCGAGGACCGATAGGCGCGCCGACTACGCTGGACGGCGTGACTGACTCGACCCCCGCACCGTCGAACGCGCCCGTGCGCGTGCGCTTCTGCCCGTCGCCCACCGGCACGCCGCACGTCGGCATGGTGCGCACCGCGCTGTTCAACTTCGCCCACGCGCGACACACCGGCGGCACCTTCGTCTTCCGGATCGAGGACACCGACGCCGCCCGAGACAGCGAGGAGAGCTACGCCGCGATCCTCGAATCGCTGCGCTGGCTCGGCCTGGACTGGGACGAGGGGCCCGAGGTTGGCGGGCCGTACGGGCCGTACCGGCAGTCGGAACGCAAGGATCTGCACCTGGACGTCGTGCGGCGCCTTGTCGAGGGCGGCTACGCCTACGAGGCCTTCTCGACCCCGGAGGAGGTGGAGGCGCGGCACGTCGCCGCCGGCCGCAACCCGAAGCTGGGCTACGACAACTTCGATCGCGACCTCACGGCGGAGCAGAAGGCCGCCTACCTCGCCGGGGGCCGCAGCCCCGTCGTGCGCCTGCGCATGCCCGACCACGACTTCACCTGGAACGACATGGTGCGCGGCGAGACCACCTTCGCCGCGGGCAGCGTCCCCGACTTCGCCCTCACCCGCGCGAACGGCGACCCGCTGTACACCCTGGTCAACCCCGTCGACGACGCGATGATGAAGATCACGCACGTCCTGCGCGGCGAGGACCTGCTCAGCTCCACGCCGCGGCAGCTCGCGCTGTACGAGGCGCTGGTGGCGATCGGCGTCGCGGAGCGGACGCCCGAGTTCGGGCACCTGCCCTTCGTGATGGGGGAGGGCAATAAGAAGCTCTCCAAGCGCGACCCCGAGTCCAACCTGTTCCATCACCGCGACCGCGGCTTCATTCCGGAGGGGCTGCTCAACTACCTCGCGCTGCTCGGCTGGGGCATCTCCGCCGATAACGACGTGTTCAGCCTCGATGAGATGATCGCCGCGTTCGACGTGCACCGGGTGAACTCCAACCCGGCCCGGTTCGACCAGAAGAAGGCCGACGCGATCAACGCCGAGCACATCCGGCTGCTCACGCCGGCGGACTTCGAGGCCCGCCTGCGGTCCTTCCTCGTCGAGCGGGGCTTCGTCGACGGTGCCCGCCTCGGCCCGGAGTTCCCGACCGTGGCGGAGCTCGTGCAGACCCGTATCGTGGTCCTCTCGGACGCGTGGGACCTGCTGAAGTTCCTCTATGTCGACGAGGCCGAGTTCCGGGTCGACGACGCGGCAGCGGCCAAGAACATCAAGGCCGACGCGGGGCAGGTGCTGGACGCCGCCTCGGAGGCGCTCGCCGGCGTCACGGACTGGACCACCGAGTCGATCGAGGACGCGCTCAAGAGCACACTGATCGACGAGCTGGAGCTCAAGCCCCGCAAGGCCTACGCGCCGATCCGGGTGGGCGTCACCGGCTCGCCGATCAGCCCGCCCCTGTTCGAGTCGCTGGAGCTGCTCGGGCGGGAGCGGACCCTCGGTCGCCTGGCCTCCGCGCGCACCCTGGTGCCGGCGGACGGTGCCACGCCCCAGTAGGGGATGACCTGGCGATTTGGCGTTCCCAGTGCGGCTGGGTAAGCTTGACCGCGGCTCAAAACGAGGTCGGAGACGGCCTCGAGAAGAGCCAATGGCCTATGGTGTAATTGGCAACACGGCTGATTCTGGTTCAGTTGTTCTAGGTTCGAGTCCTGGTAGGCCAGCGTGACAACGCCCCCGCGCGAGTGGGGGCGTGTCCTAGCCCCCGTCGTCTAGCGGCCTAGGACGCCGCCCTCTCACGGCGGTAGCGTGGGTTCGAATCCCATCGGGGGTACGTTTCGGTGCAGGTGCTGTGTTACCTTCATCGAACTGCTGCGGCGCCTCGGCGCGGCAGCACCAGTTCTGGCCCCCGTCGTCTAGCGGCCTAGGACGCCGCCCTCTCACGGCGGTAGCGTGGGTTCGAATCCCATCGGGGGTACGTAGGACGAAGGCCCGGATCTCACGATCCGGGCCTTCGTCGTTTTCCGGGCCGTCCCCGTCGTCGGCGCGCGGTGCGCCCCGGCCCGGCGCCTGGTCCCGATCGCCCGGCGTCACGCGGTGCCGACGACGGTCAGCCGGGTCGGGGGCGCGACGACCGGCTCAGCGGCGGGCGGTGCGGCGGCCTCGGCGGTGAGGCCCGACGGCGTGAACGCAGCGGCCAGCCCGATGCCCAGCAGGGCGACGACGAGGCCCGAGACCGACGCCCAGACCGCATCGGTGCCGATCCCGTAGCCCTGCAGCAGGGCCTGTAGGGTCCCGGTCAGGACGTACACGGCGTTCCGCCAGCCGGCCTCTCCGTTGACGACGGCGATCACCAGCGTGACGATCGCGAGGACGAGGGAGGTCCACGCCGCGGCGTGGCTCGTGGAGATGATCCCGCCCGCGGCGAGAATCGTGATGAGCGGGCCGGCGACGGTGTACACGGCTCGCCGGGCCGACTCGGGGATCCGGCGCCGGAAGATCCGGCTTCTGATGTCGTTCATGTTGTCCACCTGGTGTTCTGGAGGGGTTCGGAGGACCGCGGGTCGGTGACCGGCGGTGTCAGGCGATCGCCGCGGCGTCCGCCGCGCCGACGACGGTGGTGCCGGTCGGGGACCAGTACATCCGCCCGTGCTGGAAGTCCTGGTGCACGCTCCCGTCGGCGGCCGCCGCCTGCGCGGAGACGGGCCAGCCGAGTGGTCCCTTCTCGTACCCGTCGCGGGCCCACCGGTCGCCGATCCGGCCGGTGACGAAGAAGCCCTCCGCGGCGTCGGTGCGGCGGTACAGCACGCCCCGTTCGAAGGCCTCGACCTGGCCGTCCGGGAGGTTCGTGTGGTCGACCACCGGGTAGCCGAGCGGCCCGGCCTCCCGCTCGTAGGCGGTGTAGGACTCGAGCAGTCGCGTGGGGATCGGGTGGGCACCGGTGGCCGCGGTCCAGTAGACGCGGCCGTGGTCGTACATCGCGAACCGGCCGCGGCCGTCGGGGCAGGCGATGATCGCGGGATCGGTCCGCTCGCCGATCCACCCGTCGGCCCGGGACGCGGCCCCCGCGATCGCCGACTCGGCCTGAGACTCGGCCGGATCGCCCTGGACGCGAGGCGCTCCCACGGGCGCGGTGCCGGTCGTGAACTCCGCCACGGCGGCTGCGAAGAAGTCCCACGGGAAGCCGTCGCCCACGTCGGTGTGCGAGCCGATGCCGAGCGCCCGCGTCACGTAGCAGTGATCGCTGATGCCGTCCGCGACGCGGTAGGGCGGTGTGATCACGTCGGTCGCGAAGCCGTACTTGCGTGCGTCGGCGACCGCGAGCCAGGCGGCGATGCGGATGTCGTCGCCGCGGTCGAGCCAGTCGGAACGGGTCCACCCGGCGCTGCTCCCGGCGAAGCACAGATTGATCGTGTACGGGTTCGCGCTGAGCACGCTCCACGAGGCGAAGTCGGTGTCCACCAGATCGCAGACGACGCCGTCGCGCACCGTGTAGTGGTAGCTGGCGCTGTGCGTCGCGTCGTTGCAGTAGGCGGCGAGTCGTTCCGCGGTGCTCGTGCCCTCCTCGGTGTGCAGGAGGAAGTTGCGGATGCGGGCGCCTTTGCGGCCGGACCGGGAGTCGCCCATGCGGTCGAGTTCGGTGTAGGTGGGTGCGGTGGTCATGGCGGATCCGTTCTGCGGGGAGGGGGACGGTGCGGAGGCGGCGGCCACGGAG
The DNA here is from genome assembly GCF_001575205.1 of Tsukamurella pseudospumae. GTDB lineage: Bacteria > Actinomycetota > Actinomycetes > Mycobacteriales > Mycobacteriaceae > Tsukamurella > Tsukamurella pseudospumae. The sequence continues at coordinate 13,655 of NZ_LSRE01000010.1, read as the reverse complement.
ATGGTAGGGGCGAGGCGGTCGTAGATCGCCTGCGCCTCGGTGATGCGCCGGTCGTAGCGGTCCGGGAAGGCCGACCGTTGCACCTGCTGGGCGTACCAGCCGGGGGAGTGCGCGGGCGAGTCGTAGGGCAGCGCGCGCAGGGCCCGGTAGAACAGCCTCGAGCTCAGCGTGGGGTTCATGCGCTCCCGCGCGCTGGATCCCCACCACGGCGCCCGCTGCTGCAGCGGGCCGACGCTGTTGGCGTCCGACCCCACGGCGTCGTGGGGTTCGGCGAGCGACTCCGGGTCCGCGGGGTTGGCGTAGACGGTGAGGTTCGATTCGACCAGTCCGGTCGCGAGGCAGATGACGATGCCGCGTTCCGAGACACCGGAGCGGAGACCCTCCACGATGAACGCGGCGGCGACCTGGTCGGGCGTGTAGGCGCTCATACCGGCATCACCGACTGCTTCCAACTGCACACGCGGGCCAGCAGATCGATCCCGGAGACGGGCCGGTTCGCGCTGTCGCGCCACATGGGCAGGCCGTACGCGGTGGTGTGCGCTCCGCTCGCGAAGCCGGCGAGGTCCGCCGGCCAGGACCACCAGCCCGGCTCGAACCAGTGCCCGACGTTCGCGAGATCGGAGACCACGTCCTCGATCCCGTCGTCCACCAGCTGTGCGATGAGCGCGTTCGGGTCGGTCAGCGTGAAGGCCATCACCGGCCCCGCGAAGGCGTGCAGGGGTGAGACCGCAGGGCAGGAGGTCATCACGTCGCCGGGACTGGCGATCTCGATGAGCGGCACCGGTGAACGCTGGTCATGGGGGACCGTGCCGGTGCCGCTCGTCGAGTAGATGCCGCTGCGGTCCGTTGCGATCGGCATGCCGTAGGACACGCCGCCGCGCCGACTGGGATCGGCGATGGTGCCGACCATGAGGCACCCTCGGGTGTCGGGGCTCGTCTTCAGCCACCGGATCACGCCGACGGCCCCGAGCGAGTAGCCCAGCACGATGTCCCGGTCCCCGGGGTGGAGGGCCGCGATCCGGGTGCGGAGCCAGTTCACGATCTGGGTCGCGCTGTTGTCGCCCGACGGTGCCAGCGGGTCCCGGGCGGCGTTGTCCAGGCTGATCGAGGCGCTGTGCACGACCTGCTCCACGGTCACGTCCCGCAGCCGGCCGACGACGTTGTCGAGCATGTTCCCCGCGTACGGTTCGCCGGTGCCGCGGGCGCAGAAGACGAAATCGGACATGGAACGCTCCTTCGAGGTGGGAGGTCGCCGAGCCGGTGGTGTTCGCCGGGCGGATACGGTGACTCGAGGAGAAGTCTCATCGTCGCCGTCCCCGGGATCACGAGTAGCGCGCTACCCGATTCCGCGCTGCGGGCGGCGTGCACGGCACGTGCCGGCACCGTGCGATGACGAAGATCGAGTTTCCGACCCTTAGTACGCGAATGAACTTCTCCGCCAGGAAATCCGGACGCCTCTCGACGGAGCCTTCGAGGCCCGTTCGGTACTAGAATGTGAGTTCATGCGGGAGCGGTTCCGGATCGTCGAGCGTGGGCGTGAGTTCGGGGACGTGCGCGCCGCGCTCGAAGCGGATTCGGCGGGCTGCGGAGTGATCCTGACGGGCGCCGCCGGGGTCGGGAAGACGACGCTGGCGCGGTCGGTCGCCGCCGAATCGCATCTGCGGGTGCGGTGGGTCGCCGGGACGGAGTCCGCGCGGAGCATCCCCCTCGGGGTGTTCGCCCACCTCGTCGGCCCGGCCACCGCGACCGATCCCGTCACCTACCTGTCCGCGGCCCGCGAATCGCTGCTGGCGGACGGGCACATGGTGGTCGGCATCGACGACGCGCATCTGCTGGACGAGCTGTCCGCGACCCTGCTGCACCAGCTCGCTATCGATCGCGCGGTCCACCTCATCGCGACCGTGCGCAGCGGGGAATCGGTGCCGGACGCCATCACGAGCCTGTGGAAGGACGGGCACGTCGTCCGGATCACGCTCGAGCCCTTCACCCTCGAGCAGAGCGTCGAGTTGGTCGAGGCCGCCGTCGGCGGCCGGTTGGAGGGTCTCTCCGCGCGCCTGATGTGGGAGGCGTCCGGCGGGAACGCCCTGTACCTCAAACACCTCGTGCAGGGCGCCCTCGAATCCGGCGCGCTGCGGGAGGTCGACGGGGTCTGGCAGATGCGCGGGCGGGCGGCGATCACCTCGGAGCTGGCGTCGCTGCTCGAGGGGCGGGTCGACCATCTCGACGACGACGTCCTCCACGTCCTCAAACTGCTGACGCTGTGCGAGCCGATCGACCTCGACGTGCTGGCCGACCTCGGCGGCGACGACGCCGTGGAGAAGGCGGAGGCGGAGGGGCTGATCCGGATCGGCCGGGAGGGCCGCACGCTGTCCGTGCACTACGCGCATCCGTTGTTCTCGGAGGTGATCCGCCGCCGCCTCGGGTTCGCCTCCTCCCGGCGTCTCCGCGGTCACCTGGTCAAGGCCCTCGGGGACCGTGCGATCACGTCGGCGTCGGACCGGATCCGCCTGGCGGAGCTGGCACTCGACAGCGACGAGGACCTCGACGCCGGCCTGTTGTGCGACGCCGCCCGCGACGCGTTGATGCTGGGAGACGTCCCGATGGGGGAGCGGTTCGCGCGAGCGGCGCTGGACGGCGGTGCCGGTCTGCCTGCGGCCTGCCTGCTCGCCCGCGCGCTGATGTGGCGGGGCGAGGCGGTCGAATCCGATCGCGTACTCCGGGCCTTCGACCCCGACAGGCTGGACCAGGTCCAACTCGTGCTCTGGGGAGCGCAGCGGATCGGGAACCTGTTCTGGGCCGTGGGCGACGTGCCCGCGGCGGATCGGGTCCTCGGCCTCCTTCGCGAGCGCATCGACACGCCGATGCTCGCGCTGATCGTGGACGGGATCGGAGCGGCGTGCGCGGCCTTCGCGGACGATCTGCCGCGCGCCCTCGAGTTGTCCGATCGGGTGATGGGGTCGCCCGACGCCACGCCATGGGCGGTCGAATGGGCCGTCTTCGCAGGAGGATTCGCGCGCGCCCTGTCCGGGCGCGGTGACGAGGTCGCCACCCTCGCGGCTCGCGGCCGCGAGGCCGAGAGGCACACCGACGGCGTGCTCCGCTTCCCCGCCGGGTACGGCGAGATCCTCGCGCTCACCCTCACGGGCGCCTTCGAGCGGGCGAACGAGGCCGCGCAGCGGTACGTCGAGTTCCGTTCCGCGGGCCAATTCCTGGCGTGGGCGCTCGCCGGCATCCACGTCAGCGCGGTCGAACTCGCCCGGGGTGGCTTCGCCGGGGTGGTGCAGCAGTCCGAGCAGACGCTCGCGACGGTACGTGACCGGCCGGACGTGTCCTGGGTGTTCCCGGCGCGTTTCCAGCTGGCGCAGGCCCGTGCCGCGCTCGGGGACGCCGCTGCGGCCGCGGCCGCGATGGCCGACGCCCGCAGTCACTTCGGCGACAACGTAGCGGTGTTCGACCACCAGCTCGCGATCGCCCGGGCGTGGCAGCAGGCCGCGGCGGGCACCGTCTCCCTCGCGATCGCGACGTGCCGCGAGGCCGCGACGCGGGCGGCCGCCCACGGTCAGTTCGCCATCGAGGCCGAGGCGCTGCACACCGTGACCCGGCTCGGGGACGCGGAGCCCGACATCGCCGAACGGCTCGAGCAGCTGGCCGATCGGATCGACGGTGTCCTCATCCCGGTGTACGCCCGCTGCGCCCGCGCGATGACGCAGCGGGACGGTGCCGAGCTCGATGCCTGCGCCGCCGAGTTCGAGCGGATCGGCGTCCTACCCTCCGCGGCGGACGCCGCGGCCGCGGCCGCGGGGGCGCACGACCGGGCGGGGGAGCGCGGCGCAGTGCACGCCTCGGCGGCGACGGCGGACCGTCTGGCCGCGGCCTGCGGCGGCCTACGGACCCCCGCACTCGCGGAGGCGTCGCACCCGCTGCCGCTGACCTCCCGGGAGCGGGAGATCGCCAACCTGATCGCCGCGGGCCTCTCGAACAAGCAGATCGCGGACCGCCTGTTCCTGTCCGTACGGACGGTGGAGGGCCACATCTACCGCGCGTGCGCGAAGGTCGATGCGACTGATCGCGCGGGCCTCGCCGACGCCCTCACCGGCGCCCGCCGCAGTCCGGGCCGACTCGAGTAGCGCGGTACTCGTGACCTCGCCGCGAGCCCTTCGTACGGTCGGACCATGAACACCGCCCGAGGCCCGAGGACGCTCGTGATCTGTTGCGACGGCACGTGGCAGCGGTCCGACAGCCGGTACGTGTCCAACGTGGAGAAGATCGCCCGCTCGGTCGCGCCCGTCGGGCACGACGGTGCACCGCAGATCGTCTTCTACCAACGCGGAGTCGGGTCCGCGGGGAGCCGGATGGAGCGGCTGCTGGCGGGGGCCGTCGGCATCGGACTCGATGACAACATCCTCGACTGCTACTACTTCCTGGCACTCAACTACGCGCCGGGCGACCGGATCTCGGTGTTCGGATTCAGCAGGGGCGCCTACACCGCTCGTAGCCTGGTCGGGATGATCGACTACGCCGGGCTCCTGCGCCCGGACGGCCTGGCGAAGGACCGCCTGCCCGCGGCGATGGCGCTCTACCGCAGCCGACCCGCGCCGAACACCGCCGCGCCGCCCGGACATCGGGCCGCCCTCGACGAGCAGCGCGGGTACTGCCACGATCCCGGCACCGTCGTGATCGACACGCTCGGCGTGTTCGACACGGTCGGCGCGCTCGGTGTCCCGGGTATCGGCCGGGCGAAGTACCGGTTCCACAACGTCGACCTCACCCCGAAGGTGTGCCGTGCGCGGCAGGCGCTGGCGCTCGCCGAGCGGCGGCGGATCTTCACGCCCTGTCTGTGGGGCGGGGAGCACAGGGACATCCGGCAGGTGTGGTTCGACGGGGTCCACCTCGACGTGGGCGGGGGCTACGAGAACAGCTACTACTCCGATCGTGCCCTGTTCTGGATGATCGGCGAGGCGGCGCAGCGGGGGCGGCTGCGCGAGTCGGTGCGGCCGGGGCTCCCGATCCGGCCGGAGGACTACGACGACTACCCCGGCCTCCGGTTCGACTGGTCCCGGCTCGAGCCGGGGATCTGCAGCACCGGCCCGGTCGAACACGACTCTCTGGGGCCCGGATACCGGATCATCAACGCGCTTGCGATCATCCGCGGCGTGTGGTCGCGGCGGCGTCCCGGGACCGAGCCGGTCTTCGTGGGCGGATGGCGGACCATGGCCCCGACCGTCGATGCGAGATCGGGCCGCGCGTACGACGTGCGGATCGAGCGGGGAGCGGCGCAGCGGGCGATCAACCCGAACGAGCGGCGTTGGGTCGACCAGGTGCGCCGGATACTGCGACTCCCCGGTGATGCGCGGGGCACCGTCGACCCTCCCGTTCTGGAGAATCTCTACGCGACCGCACCGGACTTCGCGGAGCTCAGCACTGCCCGACGGAGCTGACGGGGTGCCGCGCTCGTCAGAGTTGATCGATCACGTCGAAGTCGCAGCCCTCGGCCTGCGCCAGGTACATGGTCTGCCGGGTGTGGCCGTTACGGAGCCCCATGGTGCCCCGGGCACCGTCGTAGCGCACGCGCTCGACACCGGCCATGATGTCGCGCACGTCGGTGCTGCGCGCGGTGGTGAGCAGCGACTCCAAGAGCAGCATGCCCTCGAAGCAGGACTCGCCCATCGACGTGGGCGTGATCGCGTCCGGTCCGAACCGCCCGAAGTAGTGCGCGCCGAACTCCATCGACTCGGAGGTCACCACCGAGTCGAAGTATCCGGCGGAGGCGAACAGGTCACCCGTGGCCTCGGCGCCCGAGGCCATGAGCATGTGTTCGTCCATCAGCGGCGAGTACCGGATGAAGGCGCCGTCGAGCCCGGCGGCGGCGAAGGCCCGATTGAACTCGACCGCGTCCTGGCCCAGCAGCAGCATCAGTACCCCGTCGGCCCCGGAACGCGCGATGTCCGAGATCACCGTGGAGAAGTCGTCGGTGCCGACCGGTACGAACGCGGCGCCGACGATGTCATGGCCCAGTCCGCGCGCGAACCGCGCGCACGCCTTCGCGCTGTCGCGCGCCCACAGGTAGTCGCTGCCCACGATCCACCATCGGCCGACCCCGCGCTCGCGCCGCAGCCACTCGAGCGCCGGCCGGATCTGCGCCTCCGGGGTCTCACCGGTGAGGAAGACGCCCGCCGTCGACTCCCCGCCCTCGTAGAGCGCCGTGTAGACGTACGGGACCCGCAGATCCAGGCGCGCCGAGAGGGCCCGCCGTACGTCGGAGGTGTGCCAGCCGACGATCGCGTCGATCTCGCCCGCGGCCAGAAGGGTTTCGACCTCACGCGTGACATTGTCGACGCCCGTCGCGGAATCGATCGGGCGCACCGTCAGCTCGCGGCCCAGAATCCCGCCCCGGGTGTTGATGTCGTCCGCGGCGAGAGTGGTGCAGCTCAGGCACGACGGGCCGAACAGACCCGCGGGGCCACGCCGAGGGTAGAGCAGCCCCACGGTGTATTCGCTCATCACTGACGTCCGCTCATCGCACGTGCCGGCACCATGGACCGGGCGGTCGAACGCCAGCGTACGCCGAGCCGCTCCCCGCATGCGTCGATTCGCGGTACAGTACTGCCGTATTGCAATGGCACTGTGGACGTTCCGGAGGTGGACATGAGCGGGCGGATGGAGCTCACCGAGGCGCCGGGCCGCACCGCCTTCGAGGCGGTGTGCGACGCCGACGATCTCGTCATGAACGTTCTCACGCCCGCACTCGCCGAGCACGATCTCACCGTCGAGCACTTCCGTGCCCTGCGCCTGCTCGCAGCGGTCGAGGGCGCCACCGTCGGGGAGCTGGCGGCCCGCACGGGCACCACCCCGTCGTCCACCACCCGGCTGGTCGACCGCCTCGTCGAACGCAACCTGGCGTACCGTCGCCCGGCCCCGGGTGACCGTCGCAGCGTTCTTCTGTCGATCTCGGACACCGGCCGTGACGTGTGGGAAGCCCTCGTCGCCCGCCTCTCCTGACTCTTCTCGACAAAGTTTTTCGCCGATTCCGCTGACACGCGCCGCACGGCGCGCGAATACTACCGATCAGAGATAGTGCCGAATCGGTAATAAATCGGGAGTCGCGATGACCACAATCGGATTGCTCTTCGTCGGAGCCGTGCTGTTCGTCAACGGGGCCTGGTTCCTCGGGGCGATCTCCGCCCGCGAGGCGGGCGTGTTCAACCTCTTCGTCGGCGCGATGCAGGTCGTCCTCCCGACGCTGGCCGTCGTCGCCGCCGACGGTGACCTCCACGGGATCTTCGGGGCGGGGTCGAGCTACCTGTTCGGCTTCACCTACCTGTTCGTCGGCATCAACAACCTCATGGGCAACGACGGCCGCGGCCTCGGGTGGTACTCGATCTTCGTGGCCGCCATGGCGATCGTGTTCGGCTGCTTCTCCTTCGCCGCGGACCCCGTGTTCGGGGTGATCTGGTTCGTGTGGGCGCTCATGTGGCTGATGTTCTTCCTCATCCTGGCGTGCGGCGTCGCCGCCCTGTCGCCGTTCACCGGGTGGCTGATCCTCATCGGCTCGCACCTGACGTGCACCGTGCCCGCGCTCCTGATGTGGCGCGGCAACTGGCCCACCAGCGGCACCGCAGCGATGTGGGCCGCAGTCATCGCAGTCGCCCTGGTCGTGGTGAGCGCCGTCGGCGCCAAGGTCATGCCGCAGCTGCCCATGCCCGCTCCCGGCAACGCGTAAATCCCTCGATCGCAACGGAAATCAACGAAAGGCACCTCTCATGCGTCACGGAGACATCTCCTCGAGCCCGGACACCGTCGGCGTCGCCGTCGTCAACTACAAGATGCCCCGCCTGCACACCCGGGAGGAGGTCCTCGAGAACTGCCACAAGATCGCCGAGATGGTCGTCGGCATGAAGTCCGGCCTGCCGGGCATGGATCTCGTGATCTTCCCCGAGTACTCGACGCAGGGGATCATGTACGACCCCGACGAGATGTACGCCACCGCCGCGGCCGTTCCCGGTGAGGAGACGAAGATCTTCTCCGACGCCTGCCGCAAGGCCGGCACCTGGGGCGTCTTCTCGATCACCGGCGAGCAGCACGAGGACCACCCGAACAAGCCGCCCTACAACACCCTCATCCTCATCAACGATCAGGGCGAGATCGTGCAGAAGTACCGCAAGATCATCCCGTGGGCCCCGATCGAGGGCTGGTACCCCGGCAGCTCGACCTATGTCGTGGACGGCCCGAAGGGACTCAAGGTGTCGCTCATCGTGTGCGACGACGGCAACTACCCCGAGATCTGGCGCGACTGCGCGATGAAGGGTGCCGAGCTCATCGTCCGCTGCCAGGGCTACATGTATCCCGCGAAGGAGCAGCAGGTGCTGATGGCCAAGGCCATGGCCTGGGCGAACAACTGCTATGTCGCGGTGGCGAACGCCGCCGGGTTCGACGGTGTCTACTCGTATTTCGGCCACTCGTCGATCATCGGGTTCGACGGCCGCACGCTCGGTGAGACGGGGGAGGAGGAGTACGGCATCCAGTACGCGCAGCTCTCGGTCTCGACGATCCGGGACGCGCGCAAGCACGACCAGTCGCAGAATCACCTGTTCAAGATCCTGCACCGCGGTTACACGGGCATCCACGCCGCCGGCGAGGGGGACAAGGGTGTCGCGGAGTGCCCCTTCGACTTCTACAAGCTGTGGGTCACCGACGCCGAGGCCGCCCGCGAGCAGGTCGAGTCCTTCACGCGCGACACGATCGGCGTGGCCGAGTGCCCCGTCGGCACCATCCCCACCGAGAAGACGCACGAGGCGTAACCGTGCCCTTCATCACCGATCGCCTGGCCGCCGAGGGAGTCGACATCGGCGGCCGGGCGTCCGGCTCCTCCGAGTCCCGTCCCACCGACGCCGAGTTCGCGAAGGCGGCGGTGGGGCGGGTCGATGCGGCGCGGATCCTGGCGCAGCTGCGCGCCAACGTCTTCGGACAGGACCACGCGATCGAGTCGATCTTCAAGACCCTCTCCGTCGTGCAGGCCGGCCTCACCGATAAGACGCGCCCCCTGGCGAGTCATCTGCTCGTCGGCCCGACGGGTACCGGCAAGACGGAGATCGTTCGGCAACTCGCCTCCGCGCTGCGGACCGGCCCGGACGACTTCTGTCAGGTGGACATGTCCGCGATGGCGCAGGAGCACTACGCGGCGTCCTTCGCCGGTGCGCCACCGGGCTATTCGGGCTCCAAGGAGGGCCTGAGCGTCTTCGACAGGGATCGCATCGAGGGCACCGTCTCCATGCCGGGGATCGTCCTGTTCGACGAGGTCGAGAAGGCGCACACGACGGTCCTGCGGGCACTGCTGCACGTTCTCGACCGCGGGCAGCTGACGCTCGCGAACGGCCAGCAGCGCTACGACTTCCGCAACTGCCTGGTGTTCATGACCTCCAACCTCGGCAGCCGCGAGCTGCGGGCCGAGCAGGAGCGCCCGTGGCACCGCGCCGGGCGCTCGGTGACGCGGGTCCTCCCCGCGGCGGCGTCCGAGCGTGTGGACCGGATCCTCGAGGGGCGCCTGGACCGCATCTCCGAGCAGTCGATCGCGCGCTTCTTCGACCCCGAGTTCCTCAACCGGATCGACGAGGTCACGCTCTTCGAGGAGCTCTCCGGTGACACCGCGCTGGCCGTCGCACGGCACGAACTGGACATGTTCGCCGAGCGGGCGCGCAAGCGCGGCGTGGACCTGAGCATCGACGCCGCGGTCGCGAAGCACCTGGTGGACACCGGTTTCGATCCGGTCTACGGCGCGCGGTCCGTGCGCCGCGCCATCCGGCACGACGCCTGGCCCGTGGTCGCCGAGGCCGTCATCGCCCACCGCGCCGCCCGGATGGCGGACACGTCGAGCAGGGTCGGCGCGGTCCTCGAGGTCGACGGTGCCGCCGTCCGCTGCCGGGTGATCGTGGCCGCATAGCGGCAATCGGATCCGGCCCGGTCGGGTCGGGCCCCGTCAGATCCGGCGCTGCAGCGCCTCGGCAGCCTGGAGCAGATCCGCCGCCCAGCGCGCGCCGGGGCGCCGCCCCATGCGATCGATCGGGCCGGACACCGAGATCGCCGCGACCACCTCGCCGCGGGGATTGCGCACGGGCGCGGAGACGCTGGCGACGCCGCTCTCGCGCTCGCCGGCGCTCTGTGCCCACCCCCGCTTGCGGATGTCCGCAAGCGTGCGCTCGCTGAAGGACGATTCGCTGCGCGGATCGCCCCAGGCGGCCAACACCTTCGCGCCGGACCCCGCCGTCATCGGCAGCCGCGAGCCCACGGGTACCGTGTCCCGCAGGCCGGAGGGCGGCTCGGCGGCCGCGATGCACACGCGGTGATCGCCTTCGCGGCGGTAGAGCTGCACCGATTCCCCAGTGATCTCCCGCAGGCGGGGCAGGACCATGGCGGCGGTGTCGATCAAGGCGTCGGCGGTGCTGGCCGCGAGCTCGCGCAGCGCGGATCCGGGGCGCCACAGGCCGTCGCCGTCCCGGGTGAGCAATCCGTGCAGCTCGAGCCCCACGGCCAGACGGTGCGCCGTGGCCCGCGGCAGGCCGGTGCGGCCGCACAGGTCGGCCAGCGTCGCGGGCTCCGCGGCGGCGGCGCGCAGCACGGCGACCGACTTGTCCAGCACGCCGATGCCGCTCACCGGGGTGAGACTTTCGGGGGCGTCGGTCGGTGCGGTATCGTGTCCCATAGTTCGATACTAGGCTCTCGCATGGTGGGATTCAACGCGCAGCCCGCGCTCACCGTCGGGGCCCGATCATGGAGCAGGTGGGAATCATGCAGCCGCGGACAATGGCAGAGAAGGTCTGGGACCAGCACGTCGTCGTCAAGGGGGAGGGTGAGGGCGCTTCGCGCGAGCCCGATCTCATCTACATCGACCTGCACCTCGTGCACGAGGTGACCAGCCCCCAGGCCTTCGACGGTCTGCGGCTGGCCGGTCGCCCGGTGCGCCGTCCCGACCTGACCATCGCGACCGAGGACCACAACGTGCCCACGGACACGCTGGTCCAGCCGATCGCCGACGAGGTCTCGCGCACGCAGGTCGAGACGCTGCGCCGCAACTGCGCCGAGTTCGGTGTGCGCCTGCACTCGATGGGCGACGGCGAGCAGGGCATCGTCCACGTCATGGGCCCGCAGCTGGGCCTGACCCAGCCCGGGATGACGGTGGTGTGCGGCGACAGCCACACCTCCACGCACGGTGCCTTCGGTGCGATCGCCATGGGTATCGGCACCTCCGAGGTCGAGCACGTGCTCGCCACGCAGACCCTGCCGCTCAAGCCCTTCAAGACGATGGCGATCAACGTCACCGGTGAGCTGCAGCCGGGCGTCACCTCGAAGGACCTGATCCTGGCCATCATCGCCAAGATCGGCACCGGCGGTGGTCAGGGCTACGTCCTGGAGTACCGCGGGAGCGCGATCGAGAAGCTGTCGATGGAAGCGCGGATGACCATCTGCAACATGTCGATCGAGGCGGGCGCCCGGGCCGGCCTGATCGCCCCCGACCGGATCACCTACGACTACCTCGAGGGCCGCCAGCACGCACCGAAGGGTGCCGACTGGGACGCCGCGATCGAGGCGTGGGACGCCCTGCGCACGGACGAGGGAGCGACCTTCGACGCCGAGGTCGACATCGACGGCAGCGCCCTGACCCCGTTCGTCACCTGGGGCACCAATCCGGGGCAGGGTGCGCCCCTGAGCGCCTCGGTCCCCGATCCGGAGTCCTTCGGCTCGGACGGTGAGAAGGAGACGGCGGCGAAGGCCCTGCAGTACATGGGTCTCGAGGCCGGCACGCCACTGCGCGACATCGCGGTCGACGCGGTCTTCGTCGGGTCGTGCACCAACGGCCGGATCGAGGACCTGCGCGCCGTCGCCGAGATCCTTCGCGGGCGCAAGGTCGCCGACGGTGTCCGAATGCTGGTGGTACCGGGCTCCATGCGGGTGCGCGCGCAGGCCGAGGAGGAGGGGCTGGGGCAGGTCTTCCTCGACGCCGGCGCGGAGTGGCGCCAGGCGGGCTGCTCGATGTGCCTCGGCATGAACCCCGATCAGCTCGCTGCCGGCGAGCGGTCGGCGTCCACGTCGAACCGGAACTTCGAGGGACGCCAGGGCAAGGGCAGCCGCACGCACCTGGTCTCTCCGGCCGTCGCGGCGGCGACCGCCGTCCGCGGCACCCTGTCCGCCCCGGCCGATCTGGCCCCCGTCGCCGGCGCCAACGCCCGCCCGTAGTCGAAGGAGAGTAGAAGATGGAAGCCATCGTCACCCATACCGGCATCGGTGTCCCGCTGCGCCGCACCAATGTCGACACCGACCAGATCATTCCAGCGGTCTACCTCAAGCGCGTGACCCGGACCGGATTCGAGGACGGCCTGTTCTCGGCGTGGCGCACCGATCCGAACTTCATCCTCAACACCCCGCCGTACGACCACGGCTCGGTCCTGGTGGCGGGCCCGGACTTCGGCACGGGCAGCTCGCGCGAGCACGCGGTCTGGGCGCTGATGGATTACGGCTTCCGGGTCGTCATCTCGTCGCGGTTCGCAGACATCTTCCGGGGGAATTCGGGCAAAGCCGGTCTCGTGGCCGCGCTCGTGGAGCAGGAGAACGTCGAGCTGCTCTGGAAGGCCCTCGAGAACGACCCGGGGCTCGAGATCACCGTCGACCTCGAGGACCGGACGGTCTCCGCCGGAGACTTGGTAGTTCCCTTCACGATCGATGACCCGGTCCGGCACCGCCTGATGGCCGGTCTGGACGACATCGGCATCACCTTGCAGCAGGCTGACGCGATCTCGGATTTCGAAAGCCGCAGGCCTGCATACAAACCCGTCACGATCTAGCTTCTCGAGAGGCCGGCGGCGGCACCGGATCGAACCGGTGCCGCCGCTTGTCTTTCCGACACACCCGCCATCAAATGTGGCGTGGCTCTTGGATGAAATGCAATTGTGCGTTTACGGTGTCCCTAGTTGGCTCAGCGGTGAGCCACCGACCGCAGAGGGAAGTTGTTCATGAACAAGGCAGAACTGATCGAAGAGCTCACCGAGAAGCTGGGCACCGACCGCCGCGCCGCCGGCGCAGCCGTCGAGGCGATCGTCGACACGATCGTCCGTGCCGTGCACGCGGGTGAGTCCGTCACCATCACCGGGTTCGGCGTCTTCGAGCAGCGCAAGCGCGCCGCCCGTGTCGCCCGCAACCCGCGCACCGGCGAGACCGTCAAGGTCAAGCCCACCTCGGTCCCCGCCTTCCGCCCGGGCGCGCAGTTCAAGGCCGTGATCTCGGGTTCGGCCAAGCTGCCGTCCTCGGGCCCCGCCGTACGTCGCAGCTCCGCGACCGCGACGAAGGCCGCGCCCGCGAAGAAGGCCGCCGCGAAGAAGGCGGCCGCCAAGGCCACCGCGACCAAGGCCGCCGCGAAGAAGGCTCCTGCCAAGGTCACCAAGGCGACCGCCGCGAAGAAGACGGCGGCGAAGGCCCCCGCCAAGAAGGCTCCGGCCAAGACCACCGCCGCGAAGAAGACCGCGGCGAAGGCCCCCGCCAAGAAGGCTCCGGCCAAGACCACCGCCGCGAAGAAGACCGCGGCGAAGGCCCCCGCCAAGAAGGCTCCGGCCAAGACCACCGCCGCGAAGAAGACCGCGGCGAAGGCCCCCGCCAAGAAGGCTCCGGCC
>NZ_LSRE01000009.1 GCF_001575205.1 Tsukamurella pseudospumae | reverse complement strand
GCCGAGCTGAAGAAGATCAAACGCTACAAGCTGATCATCGTGGACGAGATCGGTTACATCCCGTTCGACCCGGACGCGGCGAACCTGTTCTTCCAGCTCGTGAGCACCCGTTACGAGCAGGGCTCGATCATGGTCACCAGCAACCTGCCGTTCGGCCGCTGGGGCGAGACGTTCTCCGACGACATCGTCGCAGCCGCGATGATCGACCGACTGGTCCACCACGCGGAGGTTCTCACCCTCTCGGGCGATAGCTACCGCACCAGATCCCGCCGAGAACTCCTCGGCAAGGATCGCGACTAAACACCCGACAGCTGCTCAACTTTCAGCCGTCGTCTGCTGATCAGATTTCACCCGCCGTTGACACGGGCTGCGCGAGGAACCGCGCGCCCCGTCCGGGCCCCGGCAACAGTGGTTGCGCCGCGTGCACGAGGAACGGGTGACAGAGGTACACATCCCCGGCCGACCCGGTGGCGGCGGTCTCGGGCAGGCCCGCCGTGGACTCGAACTCCGGGATCAACGCACCCATCGCGGCACCGTCGTCCCCGTAGGGCCGTAGCAGCGCGGCCATCCGGCGATGCGACCCGACCCGCAGGCGGGTCGGCGCGTCCCCGTCGCCGATGTCCGAGAAGAGGAACAGCATGAGCAGGGCGCGCCCCTTGCTCCGAAGGTTCACGCGCCAGTGCATGAACGCGTCCGGGATGTCGCCGGGGAAGCTCGCGTCGATGTGCCAGCCGTCGTCGCCGGGTCCGTCCTCGCTGGGGAAGCGCACGGGGAAGGTGTCCAGGGAGACGCGCGGGGCCCACCGTCCGCGCCCGGCCAGACGGTCCGCCGCCTCCGAGACGAGCGGCGACGTCGCGGCCTCGCGAAAGGGCTCCTCGCCGTGCTCGCCGAGGCGGACCACCGGGCGGTCCCAGGTCGACGGGGCGTCCCGGTCGATTCCCATGGTCGCGAGCTCCGCCCACAGCACGTCCCGGCACGCCGCGGCCGTCGCGCTGCTGAACGCCCCGCGGATCGCGACGTACCCGTCGCGGACGAAGTCCTCCACCTGCTCGTCGGTCAGCACGCCCCGACCCTGCCACCCGTCCGGCGCCGGCACCAGCGATTTTCCGGCGCGAGTCGCGACGCGCGGCGTAGATTGCGCCGGTGACGCGCAGGCAGCTCTGGGAACGCCGGACGAATCCACTGATGATCGCGCTGGCGCTGGCCTTCCTCGCCGTCTACGCGGTGCAGGTGCTCGACGTGGCGCCCACGCCGCTCGTGCACCGGCTGGTGGACGGTGGCGACATCCTGATCTGGGCGTGTTTCGTCCTCGACTACGCGGTCCGGCTGGGACTGTCGACCGACCGCTGGCGGTTCGTGCGGACCCACCCGATCGACCTCATCGCGATCCTGCTGCCACCGTTCCGTCCGCTCCGGGCACTGCGCGCCGCGCCGCTGCTCATCGGCGGGCTGCACCGGTCCCGGCTCACCCGTGCCCGCCTGGCGGTCTTCGTGGGCACCACGTCCGTGCTGGTGATGTTCCTGTGCAGCCTCGCCTTCCTCGACGCGGAGCGAGGCGCTCCCGGCACGAAGATCAGCGGCTACGGCGACGCGCTGTGGTGGGCGGCGGTCACCGTCACCACCGTGGGCTACGGCGACATCTATCCGGTCACCGGCGAGGGCCGCGCCGTCGCCCTGCTCCTCATGGTCTTCGGCATCGGCCTGATCAGCTTCGCGATCGGCACCGCGACCAGCTGGGTCGTCGATCAGCTCAAGTCCGTCGACGCGAGCGCCCGCCGTACCGACCGGGAGGTCGACGAGCTCACCACCGAGGTCCGCGCCCTGCGCGAGGAGATCGCCAGACTCGGACGGGAGGGCGCGGCGGACCGTCGGACTCGGGACTGACACCCCGGGACCGACACCCGGAAACGCGAAGAGCCGCCACCCCGCAGGGTGACGGCTCTTCGAGCGGATCGGTGGAGCGTCAGGCGCTCTCGCCCGGGGTCGTCGCGGACGAGGCGTCGGCCACCAGGGCCGGCACGCCGTCGTCGGACTTCTCCAGGTCGATCGCGGGCTTGGGCTTGCCGGCGAAGGTGAACTTCGCGTCTTCGCCCTTGCCCTCGCCGTCCCAGCCCTCGACGTCGACCTCGACGATCTGGCCCGCGGCGATCTCACCGAACAGGATCTTCTCGGACAGTGCGTCCTCGATCTCCCGCTGGATGGTGCGGCGCAGGGGCCGGGCACCGAGGACCGGGTCGAAACCGCGCTTGGCCAGCAGACTCTTGGCGCGATCGCTGACCTCGAGCTCCATGTCCTTGTTCTTCAGCGCGACGCCCACGCGACCGAGCATCAGGTCGACCATCTGGATGATCTGGTCCTGGGTCAGCTGGTGGAACACGACGATGTCGTCGATGCGGTTGAGGAACTCGGGCCGGAAGTGCTTCTTGAGCTCGTCGTTGACCTTGAGCTTCATGCGCTCGTAGTTCGACCCGTCGGAGTCGCCCTGGGTGAAGCCCAGGCCGACGGCCTTCGAGATGTCCGAGGTACCGAGGTTCGACGTGAAGATCAGCACGGTGTTCTTGAAGTCGACCGTGCGACCCTGACCGTCGGTCAGGCGGCCGTCCTCGAGCACCTGCAGCAGCGTGTTGTAGATCTCGCTGTGCGCCTTCTCGATCTCGTCGAAGAGGACCACGGAGAAGGGCTTGCGGCGCACCTTCTCGGTGAGCTGGCCGCCCTCCTCGTAGCCCACGTACCCGGGAGGGGCACCGAACAGGCGCGAGGCGGTGAAACGGTCGTGGAACTCGCCCATGTCGATCTGGATGAGCGCGTCGTCCTCGCCGAACAGGAAGTTCGCCAGCGCCTTCGACAGCTCCGTCTTACCCACACCGGACGGGCCGGCGAAGATGAAAGAGCCCGACGGGCGCTTGGGGTCCTTCAGGCCGGCGCGCGTGCGGCGGATCGCCTTCGAGACCGCCTTGACGGCGTCCTCCTGGCCGATGATCCGCTTGTGCAGCTCGTCCTCCATGCGGAGCAGACGGGTGGTCTCCTCCTCGGTGAGCTTGAAGACGGGAATGCCGGTCCAGTTACCGAGGACCTCGGCGATCTGCTCCTCGTCGACCTCGGCGACGACATCGAGATCACCCGCGCGCCACTGCTTCTCACGCTCGGCGCGCTCGCCGATGAGCTGCTTCTCCTTGTCGCGCAGCGACGCGGCCTTCTCGAAGTCCTGCTCGTCGATCGCCGATTCCTTCTCCCGGCGGGCGTCGGCGATCTTGTCGTCGAAGGCGCGCAGGTCCGGCGGCGCGGTCATCCGGCGGATGCGCATGCGCGCGCCCGCCTCGTCGATGAGGTCGATCGCCTTGTCCGGCAGGAAGCGGTCGTTGATGTACCGGTCCGCCAGGGTGGCGGCGGCGACCAGCGCACTGTCCGTGATGGAGATGCGGTGGTGCGCCTCGTACCGGTCGCGCAGGCCCTTGAGGATCTCGATGGCGTGCTCGACGCTCGGCTCGCCCACCTGGACGGGCTGGAAGCGACGCTCCAGGGCGGCGTCCTTCTCGATGTACTTGCGGTACTCGTCGAGGGTGGTCGCGCCGATGGTCTGCAGCTCGCCACGGGCCAGCTTCGGCTTGAGGATCGACGCGGCGTCGATCGCGCCCTCGGCGGCACCCGCGCCGACGAGCGTGTGCAGCTCGTCGATGAACAGGATGATGTCGCCGCGGGTGTCGATCTCCTTGAGCACCTTGCGCAGGCGCTCCTCGAAGTCACCGCGGTAGCGGCTGCCGGCGACCAGGGAGCCCAGGTCCAGCGTGTAGAGCTGCTTGTCCTTGAGCGTCTCTGGCACGTTGCCGTTGACGATGGCCTGCGCCAGGCCCTCGACCACGGCGGTCTTGCCGACGCCGGGCTCGCCGATCAGCACCGGGTTGTTCTTGGTGCGCCGCGAGAGCACCTGCATGATGCGCTCGATCTCCTTGGACCGGCCGATGACCGGGTCCAGCTTGCCCTGCGCCGCGGCAGCGGTCAGGTTTCTGCCGAACTGGTCCAGGACCAGGGAGGTCGACGGGGTGCCCGCCTCGCCACCCGAGGTCCGGGCACCGGCGCCGGCGGGCTCGCCGCCACCGCCCTCCTTGCCCTGGTAACCGGAGAGCAGCTGGATGACCTGCTGGCGCACCCGGTTGAGATCGGCGCCCAGCTTCACCAGGACCTGGGCTGCGACGCCCTCGCCCTCGCGGATCAGGCCGAGCAGGATGTGCTCGGTGCCGATGTAGTTGTGGCCGAGCTGCAGCGCCTCGCGCAGCGACAGCTCGAGGACCTTCTTGGCACGCGGCGTGAAGGGGATGTGACCCGACGGGGCCTGCTGGCCCTGCCCGATGATCTCCTCGACCTGGCTGCGCACACCCTCCAGGGAGATGCCCAGCGACTCGAGGGCCTTGGCGGCCACACCCTCACCCTCGTGGATCAGGCCCAGGAGGATGTGCTCGGTGCCGATGTAGTTGTGATTGAGCATCCTGGCTTCTTCTTGCGCCAGGACGACGACGCGACGAGCGCGGTCGGTGAACCTCTCGAACATGGCCATTTTCCTCACATCCCGGTTACTTCGGGGACCGGACGGGGCCGGACCCGCAGATAGCCGTCTGCAATCAACGTCTTCTCACTGTAGTTCGGACCGGTCAGCGGTGGTGTCGGCAGTGCCCCGCCCGCGGTGCCCGCAGGCCCATCGGGCCGCCTCTCCGGTCCTGATACACCAGGTCAAACGCACCGTCGCCGGGTTTTGATTCCCGTTCCGCCGTGAGCGAAACGGTCCTGGATACGACTCACCCCGGTGCGCGCCGCGCACCGGGGTGAGAAGAGTCGTGGATCAGTTCGCCTCGTTGTAGGCGTCGATGACGTCCTGGCTGATGCGACCGCGGTCGTTGACCTTCAGGCCGGACTTGCGCGCCCAATCGCGGATCGCGGCACTCTGCGAGCGATCGATCGGCGTGCGCCCCCGGGGCGCGGCGATGGCGCGCGCACCGCGCTTGCGGCCGCCCGCACGACGGGCGTTCGCGACCCATTCCTCGAGGGAATCACGCAGCTTCGCGGCGTTCTTCGACGACAGATCGATCTCGTAGGTGACACCGTCCAGGCCGAATTCCACGGTCTCGTCAGCGGTCTGCGTATCGTCCACGTCGTCGACCAGCGTAACGGTGACCTTGCGCGCCATAGTACGGCCCCTTCTCGATGTTTTCGCGTTCCGTTGATGTCGTTCAATGCGAGTCTATACACACGAATACGCGATTCACGATTCAAACGCCACGAATAGGGTCGCGATCAGGTAACGATTCGGATCGCACACACGTCGACAACGGACGAATGACGCGAATGACGCCCAATTCGTCGAATTGCGACTACTACGGATGCAGCAGGGAACGCACTCGGTCGGAGCCGATGGCCAGCAGCAACGTGGGCAGACGAGGGCCGGTGTCACTGGTCACGAGGAGCCGATAGAGCAACACGAAGAATGCGCGCTGCGCCGCGGCGAGTTCCTTATCGCCCTTGACGATCTGATCCGCACCGAGACCGCGCTGCACCTTGGCGACGCCGTACACCTGGTGCGTGATCCCGGCGAGCGACCAGTCGTCCTCGAGCCGTCCCAGGCCCGCCGGTGCCGGCGTTCCCGAGCCCTCCAGCAGCAGGCGCAGGCCCGCGCGCTGCTCGTCGGTCAGTGACTCGAGCAGCGCGGTGTCGGGCTCGGTCCGGACGACGGTGCGCTCCTGTTGCGGCATCTGCTCGGCCACCCAGGCGCTCGCCCGGTCCAGCCGCGGGCGCAACGGATCGAGGCTCGTCAGCGTGGTGTCCGGTTCGAGCGCAGCCAGGATGCGCAGGGTCTGCTCGTCGTCACCGGTGGTGATGTCGACGATGGAGGCCAGCGTCTTGTACGCCATCGGCCGCGGGGTGAGCGGCAGCTCGCGCACCGCTCCCGACGCCGGGTCCAGCACGGACGCCGCGCGGGCGTACGCCGCGATGTCGCCGGGCTGAGCCTTCTCCCCCGCCGTCTTGCGGACCAGGGCGTCCCATTCGTCGTACGTGCGCGGCAGCTCACCGTCGAGCGCGACGTCGAAGGACTGGTTCGGCTTCTTCCGGCCGTACAGCCACCGCAGCAGCGGCGGCTCCAGGTAGCGCAGGGCGATCGCGGCCGTGGGCACGCCGCCCTTGGACGAGGACATCTTCGCCATTCCGCGAATACCGACGAACGCGTACATCGGGCCGAGCGGACGCTTCCACCCGAAGATCGGAGCCACGTCCTTGCCGACCGCGAACGACGATCCCGGCGATTGATGGTCCACACCGGAGGGCTCGAAGGTCACCTTCTCGTACGCCCAGCGCATCGGCCAATCGACCTTCCACACCAGCTTTCCATCGGTGTGTTCCCGCAGTGCCACGGTCTCGGTATGGCCGCATCGGCACTCATAGGTGAGTGCGGTCGATTCGTCGTCGTACGCCGTTACCGTGGTGAAATCAGTGCCGCAGACGGAGCAGTAGGGCTTGTACGGGTAGTAGCCGGAATCGCCCGATCCATCCGCGTCCTCCGCCGCTCCCGACATGGCATCCGCGTCCGTTTCCTCCGCATTCTCCGTCGCCGGCGAGGAATCGCCGCGATCGAGCGTGCGATAACGCTCGAGGATGGAATCAATACGACCGCGCTGCGCCATGGCGTGCAGAACCTGGTCGATATACGCACCAGAGGTGTACATCTGCGATTGGCTGATTCCGCGGTACTCGACCCCGAGATCTTCGAGCGCACTCTGCAATTCACGACGGAAATGCTCAGCCCAGTTCGCCGCGTCGGAGCCGTGCGGGGCCGGAACGCGCGTCAGTGGTTTACCGATGTGCTGCTCCCAGGACGAATCCACACCGGGAACGTTCGGCACCTTCCGGAAACGGTCGAAATCGTCCCAGGAGATGATGTGCTCGACGGTCCGGCCGCGGCGGCGCAATTCATCGGCCACCAGGTGCGGCACCATCACCTCGCGCAGATTGCCGAGGTGGATCGGTCCCGACGGGGAGATGCCCGACGCCACCTTCACCGGGGTCTCGTTCCGCTCGGCGAAGGCCACGGCCTCATCGGCGAGTCGCGAGACCCAGTCGTCCAGGGGAGCGTTCAGTTCGGTCACGGACCGTCATCTTACCGACGGGGCCGCGCGCGCCTCACGCCTCGTGCGCCGCGAACTGGGCCAGGGCCCGACGGTACGCATCCGACTCGCCGGCGCGGCCCGCTCCGGGCGTGATGCCCAGTGCCAACGCGCGGAAGCCACCGTCGACCGAGGAGGCCTTCACGCCGCGGTCCCGCAGGCGCGTGGCGATCGCGGCGGCGGTGGCGCCGTTGCCGCTGACCAGCAGCCATTCGGCGTCGGAGCCGGCGGCCGCGAGGCTGGTGGACAGGCCCGGGACGAGCCGCGCCGCGACGGCGGCCGCGTCGAGAGCGACGGCGCCGGGAAGAATGCCGTCGCGGTTGCGCTCGGACTGGTCGCGGACGTCCACGACGATCTGGCCTGCGGCGGGGGTGAAGTGCACGGGGTGCATCGAGATCTCCAGGAGGGAGGCGGAGCGCGCTCGCGAGTGCGGCGGCGTCCGGGCAGCGGAAGGGGGCCGGGTTCCTAACGGACCCGACAACACTCCATGCAGCTGCGCACCTGGCTCATGACAGCGAAGTTAGCACCCCGCCCGGGCGAGCGGCAAGGGTTCGAATCATCCGTGACGCGAATCCCGCGCGCGCTTCTCGCGCTGCGCCCGGTTGGCGCTCTCGCGCAGGTGGACGGCCCGCAGGCCCTGCAGGGTGAGGTCGGCGCGGTGATCGGTCACGGTCGAGCACTCGGCGGCGACCGCGGAAACCTGCCCACCCGGCCCGCCCGCGTCGAAGCCGCCCGTCGCCACCACACGGGCGCCGGGGACGACCTCGAGGGCCCGGCCCACGAGCGCGTCGACCATGCCCGCGAAGCCGTAGATGATCCCGGACTGCAGCGCCTCGACGGTGTTCTTCCCGACCACCGACCGCGGCGGCACCAGCTCGACCCGGCGCAGCGCGACGGTGCGCTCGGCGAGCGCGTCCAGCGCGCTCCCGACGCCCGCGGCGATCGCTCCGCCCAGGAACTCGCCGCGAGCGCTCACCACGTCGACCCGCGTCGACGTGCCGAAGTCCACGACGACGCACGGCGTACCGTCGGGCCTGCCGATCAGCTCGAAGGCACCGGCGGCGTTGGCGACACGGTCGGTGCCCACCTCGCGAGGATTGTCGACGAGCAGCGGCACGCCGGTCTTCACGCCGGGCTCGAGGATCACGTGCTGCGCGTCCGGGTAGTAGCGGGGCATCACGGCGCGCAGCGAGCGCAGCAGCTCGGGCACCGTCGAGAGCACGCTGACGCCGGTGACGGCCGCGGGGTCGAAGCCCCCGCCCGTGAGGAAGCCGTTCAGGATGAGCGCCAGCTCGTCCGAGGTCATCCGCGGGTCGCTGCGCAACCGCCAGGTGCCGAGCAGTTCCTCGCCCGCGGCGGACGCGAACAGGCCGACGGTGACCGAGGTGTTGCCGGCGTCGATCGCCAGCAGCACTAGATGCGCCCCGTCACCAGGCCGTAGCCGTCCGGCACGTGCGCGGCGTCGGCGGTGAGCTCGACGGGCCTGTTGTCGCCGTCGACGAAGACGACGCTCGGCGCGTAGGTCGTCAGCTCGGCCTCGTTCAGCTGGCCGTAGGCGATGAGGATGACGATGTCGCCCGGGTTCACGAGATGCGCTGCCGCGCCGTTGATCCCGATCACGCCGCTGCCCCGCTCACCGGCGATGGTGTAGGTCTCGAGGCGGGCGCCGTTGGTCACGTCGACGATGGCCACCTGCTCGCCCTCGAGCAGGTTCGCGGCGTCCAGCAGGTCCTGGTCGACGGTGACCGACCCCACGTAGTGCAGGTTCGCCTCGGTCACGGTGGCGCGGTGGATCTTGCTGGTCATCATGGTGCGCAGCATTATTCGGCCTCCTCGAGGAATCCGGTGCCGATGGCGACGCCCACGTTGTCGAGCAGGCGGGTGGTGCCGAGCTTCGCGGCGACCAGCAGCCGGCCGTCGCCCTTGTCCGGCGCGACCCCCAGGTCGGGTGCGCGCAGTTCCAGGTACTGCACCGCGATCTCGGGGCGCGAGGCGAGGACCTCGTTCGCGGCGGCGAGGATGGCGGACTCGCCGCCCTGCGCGGCGTAGGCGCCGGCGAGCAGCGCCGCGGAGAGGGCCGTCGCGGCCTCGCGCTCGTCCTCGGAGAGGTAGACGTTGCGCGAGCTCATCGCTAGGCCGTCGGCCTCGCGGACCGTCGGGACGCCGACGATCTTGACGTCCATGTTGAGGTCGGTGACCATCTGCCGCACCAGCACCAGCTGCTGGTAGTCCTTCTCACCGAAGTACGCGGTGTGCGGCCGCACGATGTTGAGCAGCTTGTTCACCACGGTCAGCATCCCCGCGAAATGCGTGGGGCGGCTGGCCGCCTCGAGGCCCTCGCCGGCGGCGCCGGGGTGGATCGTGGTGCGCGGGCCGTTCGGGTACATGTCGGCGGCCGACGGCGCGAACACCAGCTCGACGCCCGCCGCGCGCAGCTTCGCCACATCCTCGTCGAGGGTGCGCGGGTACGCGTCCAGGTCCTCGCCCGCGCCGAACTGCAACGGGTTGACGAAGATCGACACCACGACGACGGCGCCGTTCAGCTTCGCGGCGTGCACCAGCTCCAAGTGGCCCGCGTGCAGCGCGCCCATGGTCGGGACGAAGGCGATCTGCCGCCCCGTCGACTTCAACGCGTTCGTGACCTTGGTGAGCTGCGCCGGGTCGTGGTGCACGGTCAGCTGGCCGGGGGTGTACGGGCGGGTGGGTGCACTCATGAGAGCTCCTGAGGTGTCGCGAGGACGGGATCGATCGTGGCTGAGTTTCCGGATTGTGCTGCCGCGCGCCGGGATTGGGCGCGGTACGCATCGGCGATGCGCGGGCCGTCGGTCGGGTCGACGGTCGCCAGAGCGGTCAGGTGCCGGGCGACGGTGCGGGCGTCGCCGCGAGCCGCGGGCCCCGTCAACGCCGCCGGACCACGGGCCAGGGCGTTGTCGAGGGCCGCCCGGGCCAGCGGCGCGAGGACGCGCTCGGCGAGTCCCTCCGCCGGTCCCCCGACCGTGTCGGCGCCGATCCCGCCGGCGAGCGCGGCGCGCAGGGCGAGCACGGCATCGTCGACCAGGGCCACCAGGTGGTTCGCACCGTGGGCGAGCGCAGCGTGATAGAGCGGGCGTGCCGCCTCGGGCACGCGGACCGGCTCGGCGCCGAGCTCGAGCGCGAGCGCCTGCCCGACGGCGTGCCCGATCTCGTCCGCGGCGGTGATGCCGATGCAGCAGTCGGCCAGCCGGACGGTGTCCTCGGGATCGTCGACGAAGGTCATCGCGGGGTGGAAGGCGACGGTCGTGCAGCCCAGACGGGCAAGCGGCGCGAGGACGCCCACGCCGAGGGCACCCGAGGTGTGCAGCACGATCGCCGACGGATTGACGCGCGGAGCCAGCTCGTCGACGAGACCGGGGAGCTCGGTGTCCGGCACGGCCAGGATGAGGAGCTCGGCCTTCTCCGCGATGTCCGACGGTGCGCCGACCGTCGCTTCGGGCAGCCGGCGCGCGGCGCGCTCACGGGAAGGGCCCGACGGTGCCGCGACCGCGGTGACGACGTGCCCGGCCCGCTCGAGCGCGGAGCCGAGGGCGGTGCCGACACGGCCGGCGGAGATCACGCCGACGGACAGCCGCGCGGGGGTGGGGGGATTGGGTATCCCGGCGAAGAGCTCGGGCATGGGCGTACGCCTCCAAGGGGGTCGTTCCAGTCCCGCGGCGCGGGTACCGGACGGTCATCAGAAGGCTATGCCCGCGCCGACGCGCGGGCAACGCGGTGTGAGCTAGATCATCAGTCCTGCCTGCGGCGACGGCCGCCGCTGGAACGCTCCGTGTCGGCGTTCATCCGGGCGATCAGGTCCGCGACGGTGTTGCCGGAGGAGTGCTGGCCCGCGACGTGCTCGTGCGGGTTCTGGGAGGCCTGTTGCTCCGGCGCCGGCTGAGGGGCCTGCTCGGCCGGCACGCTCGGCGGCACCGGCGGCGCCTGCGGGGCCGCCCACTGCTGCTGCGGCGCCTGCGGCGGGTACGCCTGGAACGGCGAGTAGGGCGGCGCGGCCCGCCCCGGTGCCTGCTGCGGCGGAACGTCGGGGGTGTACGGGCGCGGCGGTAGGGGCGAGCGGTAGCCGGACTGCGGGGCGAGCGGAACGAAGGGCTCGTTCGTCGTGGGGTCGACGTGCTCGACGTGCTCGACGTCGACCGGCGGCACCTCGGGCTCGGCCGGCGCGGCAGACGGCGCCTCCTCCTCGGCGACCACGTGGAACACCGTCGTCGGCGACTCCTCCTGCGGACGGCCGGCGGCCGGTACGTCGGCGACGGCGGCCTCGGCGACGTCCTCCTCGAACCCGATCGCTCCCCCGGCCGAACCCGCGCCGTAGTAGTCGTCCACCTCGGGAGAGGGCTCCGGGACGCCCGCGAAATCCTGCTGGGCGCGGAACCGGTCGTCGTCCTCGAACACGGACTTGGCGCGCTGGGCGGCCAGCGCGCGTTGCTCGGCGGCGGCGTACAGCTCGCCGTAGGACGGGCCTAGATCGCGCCCCAGCAGCTCCTCGAGGTTCGCACGCAGCGCGAGCACCTCGGCCTTGAGCGCGGTCAGCTCCTCGTTCGATTCGTCCTTCACCTCGGCGCGGATGTCGCGCTCCACCTGGAGCTCGTACTCGCGGCGGGCGCTGATCTCCCGCTCGAGCTGCAGGCCGTACACGGTCTTGAGACCGCTCTCCTTCGACTCCGCGGCGCGCAGGTCGCGTGAGTACCGCGCGATGAGGAAGGCCGCGATCACGAGCCCCCAGATGAGCAGGATCAGCGCCACCAGGCCCCAGCGGGGGTTCTCGGAGAACACCCACATCCCGGTACCGACCACCGCCAGCGCGATCACGACGCCGAGCATCCACTGACCGGCGCCTCCCGATCGGCGGGCGACACGCTTCCGTGAACTCGGGATCGGTGGTTGCGTCATGATCGCGACCTTACCGTTTACTTTGGGTCCAGCCTCTCAGGCTGGCGATGTGTCGGCGGGCTGGTCATCGGGATCGTCCGGCGTGCGGCAGCACCGTTCCAGCCACAGCGCCGCGGCGAGGAGCAGCAGCGCGCCGGCCGCACCGATCCACGCGCCGGGCCGGTCCGCGTGCGTGGCGCCGAGCTCGGCGCCGGAGGTGTACAGGTACACCAGCACTCCGCCGAAGAAGCCGAGAGCCACGGCCCCGAGGTACGCCGACGCCTTCGCGAGCGCCACCGACCGCGCGACCGCGATGGGATGGATCCGACCCGGCCCCATGCCGATCCGCCCGTCTGCGAGGCGCGAGCGCACGAGTTGGGCGATGTACAGATCGGCCGCGGCGACGCCGTACAGCAGCGCACCGGCCCACAGGGGGATCACCGGCACGAAGGCCTTCGCCAGCAGGTAGACGCCGATCGCCACGCCGATCACGATCACCGCGAGCTCGAGCCGGCCGGTGGATCGCACGCTGGGCCCGCTCGGCTCCCCCGGTCCCCGCCCGGTCGGGTTCGACGGTGCGCTCACAGCCGCGTCACCTCCGCGGTCTCGTCGGCGGGCAGGCCCCGCACGAGGGCGTCGACGGTGCCGTGCCCCGGCAGCACCGCGGCCGGGTCGGCGTCCAGCCACGGCACCAGCACGAACGCCCGCAGGTGCGCGCGCGGGTGCGGCAGCGTGAGCTCGGGGTCCTCGGAGAACACGGCGTCGTCGGCATCACGCGCCCCGCTCGCCCCGCTCTGGGCGGACTCCCAGACGGCGACGACGTCGACATCGAGCGTGCGGGGCCCCCAGCGGACCTCGCGCACCCGGTCGGCCGCGGCCTCCTGCTCGCGCGCGAACGCGAGCCAGCCGGCGGCGTCCCGCGCCGGATCGTCGACGAGCACGGTCGCATTGACGAAGTCGTCCTGGGCCACCCCGCCCCACGGGGGCGTGCGGAACAGCGCAGATGCGCGGACCAGCGCGGGGCCGAGGGCGTCGATCGCGGCACGGACGGTGCCGGCCGCGTCGCCGAGGTTGGCGCCGATCGACAGCACGGCCGTGCTCACTGCTGCACGCTCCGGGCGCCGGATCGGGACCGCCGCGCGATGACGGCGACGTCCGCGAACGTGAGCGGAATGGGTGCCGCGGGCTTGTGCACCGTCACCTCGACGGCGTACACCTTCTCGTCGCCGGCGATGTCGTCGGCGATCTCGGCGGCGACGGTCTCGATGAGGTTGCGCGGCTCCCCCGCGACGATGTCGTGGGCGCGCTGCGCGAGGGCGCCGTAGTCGACGGTGTCGTTGAGATCGTCCGACGCGGACGCGGGCCGCGAGTCGACCCACAGCACGAGGTCGACGACGAACTCCTGCCCGTCGCGACGCTCGTGGTCGAAGACGCCGTGGTGGCCGCGCACGCGCAGTCCGGTGAGCTCGATCCGATCGGCCATCTCTAGAGGCCACCCTTCTGCGTCATGGTCGGGGCTCCGCCCCTCCGCCAGGCCTGCGCGACGGCGATCGCGTCCGCCGTCGAGCGCACGTCGTGCACGCGGACGCCCCACGCCCCGGCCTGCGCCGCGAGCGCGGAGACCGCGGCGGTGGCCACCTCACGGCCGGCGGGCTCGCGCCCACCGAGCAGCTCGCCGAGGAAGCGCTTGCGGGAGGCACCGACGAGGATCCGGAATCCCGTGTCCTGCAGGGCCGGGAGCCCGTGCAGCAGGGCCCAGTTGTGGGCGGCGTTCTTGGCGAAGCCGAGGCCCGGGTCCAGCACGATCCGCTCGCGCGCGATGCCCGCGGCGATCGCGGCGTCGGCCTGGTGCAGCAGCTCGTCGCGCACCTCGGCGACGACGTCGTCGTACTCGGTGATCTCGTGGTGGATGCCGGCCCACACCGGTCCCGGCGCGCCGGGCGAGGGCCGCCAGTGCATGAGGATCCAGGGCGCGTCCGAGTCTGCGACCACGCGGGTCATGTCCGGGTCGGCGCGGCCGCCCGAGACGTCGTTGACGATCGCGGCGCCCGCGTCGAGCGCAGCGGCGGCGACGGACGCGCGCATCGTGTCCACGGAGACGGCGATGCCCTCGGCGGCGAGCGCGGCGATCACGGGCACGACGCGGTCGCGCTCCAGCTCGGCGGGCACGCGGTGCGCGCCGGGCCGGGTCGACTCCCCGCCCACGTCCACGATCGCGGCACCGTCGCCGACGAGTTCCCGAGCCCGCGCGACGGCCGCCTCCGGGTCCAGGTAGCGGCCGCCGTCGGAGAACGAGTCGGCCGTGACGTTGACGACGCCCATGATGAGCGTCTCGGGGGCGCTGCTCCCGCTCACCGGCGCAGGATCAGCTCGAGTGCCTCGGCGCGCGAGGTCGCACTGTCCTTGAACGCGCCGCGCACCGCTGAGGTGGTGGTGCTGGCGCCGGGCTTGCGGATGCCGCGCATGGCCATGCACAGGTGCTCGGCCTCGATGACGACGATGACGCCGCGCGGATCGAGCTTGCGGACCAACGCGTCGGCGATCTGCGCGGTGAGCCGCTCCTGGACCTGCGGCCGCTTGGCGTACAGGTCCACCACGCGCGCCAACTTGCTCAACCCGGTCACGCGCCCGCTCTCGCCGGGCAGGTACCCCACGTGGGCGACGCCGTGGAAGGAGACCAGGTGGTGCTCGCAGGTCGAGTACATGGGGATGTCCTTGACCAGCACCAGCTCGTCGTGGTCCTCGCCGAAGGTGGTGTCGAGCACCGCGTCGGGATCCACGTGCAGCCCTCCGAAGACCTCCTCGAAGGCCCGCGCGACCCGCTCGGGGGTCTTGAGCAGGCCCTCGCGGTCGGGGTCCTCGCCGACGGCGATGAGCAGTTCCCGGACGGCCGCCACGGCGCGCTCATGATCGAATGCGGCGATGGCGGCGCCCTCGCCCATCAGGACTCGCCCGATCGGTCCGGTCCGGGCTGCTCGGTCCCGTGCTGACCCGAACCCTGCTGACCGGAACCCTGCTGACCGGGCTGCGCGGGGGCCTGCGGCGGCTGGCCCTGCGGAGGCCACCCCGGCGCCGACCACCCGGCCGGCGCGCCGTAGTCCGGGCGACTGCCCTGCGGCGGCTGCTGGCCGTACGGCCCTGGCTGGGACGGGTACTGCGGGCCCGGGTAGGGCTGCTGCTGGCCGCCCCATTGGTAGCCGGGCTGGCCGTAGGCGGGCTGGGGCTGCTGCCCCTGCTCTCCGTAGCCCGACGGTGCCCCCGGAGCGGGCCAGGGCTGCCCGGCGGGCGCGGGCACACCCCACTCGCCGTTCTGACCGTTCTGGCCGGCGTGACCGTTCCGGCCGTTCTGCGCCGCGGCCGTCTCGAGCTCGGCCTTGCGTCGCTCGGCCTCCTCGTCGACCGGCGGCCAGGGCTCACCGTTCTCGATCGCGATCTCCTTGGGAGTCTTGATCGGCGGCTTGTCGGACGGGACGCGGGTGCCGAAGTCGTCGAACTGCGTGATCACCGGGCGCTTCTCGACGGACTCGAAGATCCGCTCGAGATCCTTGCGGACCAGCGTCTCCTTCTCCAGCAGCTCACCCGCCAGCACGTCGAGCACGTCGCGGTACTCGGTGAGGATGGCCCACGCCTCGGTGTGCGCGGCCTCGATGAGCGAGCGCACCTCCTCATCGATCTGCGCGGCGACGGCGTCGGAGTACTGCGCCCCGCCGCCGAACCCGCGGCCCATGAACGGGTCGCCCTCGTCCTGGCCGTACTTCACGGCACCCAGGCGGGCGCTCATGCCGTACTCGGTGACCATCGCGCGGGCGATCTTCGTGGCCTGGTCGATGTCGCTGGACGCGCCGGTGGTGGGCTCGGCGAACACGAGCTCCTCCGCCGCGCGGCCGCCCATCGCGAAGATCAGCCGACCGATCATCTCGTTGCGGGTGTACATGCCCTTGTCGTTCTCGGGCACGGCGAGCGCGTGGCCGCCGGTACGGCCCCGGGCCAGGATGGTGACCTTGTACACCGGGTCGAGGCTCTTCGTGGCCCACGCGGCCAGGGTGTGGCCGCCCTCGTGGTACGCGGTCACCTTCTTCTCGTGCTCGGAGATGATCCGGTTCTTCCGGCGCGGGCCGCCCACCACGCGGTCCACGGCCTCCTCGAGCGTCGGGGCCGTGATGACGGTGCCGTTCTCCCGCGCAGTGAGCAGCGCGGCCTCGTTGACCACGTTCGCCAGGTCGGCGCCGGACATGCCGGGCGTGCGCTTGGCCAGCCCGTCCAGGTCGGCGTCGGGGGCCAGAGGCTTGCCCTGCGAGTGCACGCGCAAGATGGCCCTGCGGCCCGCGATGTCCGGGTTGGTGACGGGGATCTGCCGGTCGAAGCGGCCCGGGCGCAGCAGCGCCGGGTCGAGGATGTCCGGCCGGTTGGTAGCCGCGATGAGGATGATGCCCTGGCGGTCGCCGAAGCCGTCCATCTCGACGAGCAGCTGGTTGAGGGTCTGCTCGCGCTCGTCGTGGCCGCCGCCCATGCCGGCGCCGCGCTGGCGACCGACCGCGTCGATCTCGTCGACGAAGATGATGCAGGGGCTGTTCTCCTTGGCCTGCTCGAACAGGTCACGCACGCGCGAGGCGCCCACGCCGACGAACATCTCGACGAAGTCCGAGCCGGAGATCGTGAAGAAGGGCACGCCGGCCTCACCGGCGACGGCGCGCGCGAGCAGCGTCTTACCCGTTCCGGGCGGACCGTAGAGCAGCACGCCCTTGGGGATCTTCGCGCCGAGGGCCTGGTAGCGGGCCGGGTTCTGCAGGAAGTCCTTGATCTCGTAGAGCTCCTCGACCGCCTCGTCGGCGCCCGCGACATCCGCGAAGGTGGTCTTCGGCATGTCCTTGGTCAGCTGCTTGGCCTTGCTCTTGCCGAAGCCCATGACGCCGCCGCGGCCGCCGCCCTGCATCCGGTTCATGAGCAGGAAGAACAGGCCCACGAGCAGCAGGATCGGCAGCAGCGTGAACAGCAGCATCTGCAGCCACGGCGACTCCTGCGTCACGTTCGTGGTGTACGTGACCGGCTTGCCGTCCGGGTTCTTCGCGTCTTGGACCTCGCCGAGGATGTCGCGCGAGGTGCCGGCGGGGTACTTGGTGAAGACCTTGGTGGCCTCGCCCGTGCCCTTGACGTCGCCCTGGTCGGCGACGGGCTTGGCCAGCGTGACGCGCAGCGTCTGCTCCCGGTCGTCGATCTGGACGTCCGTGACGTTCTTGTCCTGCAGCTGCTGTACGACGAGCGAGGTGGGAACGCCCTTGGTGTACTCGTTCTTGCCGCCGCCGACCATGGTGAAGGCCCAGACCAGCAGCACGAATGCGGCGATGATCGCCAGCGTGCGGATGAGTGATTTCCGTTTCATATGGCTTCGCCTCGCGGCTCGTCAGTCCTTCTTCTTCCGGCGGCGCGGAGAGCCGCGCAGGGTCGACTCCCCAGGTTACCGTGCACCGCTCCGATCGGGCCGGGTGCGTCGGTGCGCCCAGAGCGAACAACGTCCGTTTCGCGCCCTTTATGCTGCTGCAGTGACCGAGAACAACACCCCGTCGCCGTACCCCCACGACCCCTCCGCCGCCGGGCAGCCCTACCCGGGTCAGCAGCAGCCCTACCCCGGTGCACAGCAGCCGTACCCCGGCGCGCAGCAGTCCTTCGCCCCGCAGCAGCCGCAGTTCCCGGGCCGGCAGCCCTACCCCGCACCCGGCGCCGGCGGCGTCGACGTGCCCGAGCGGTGGCGCAGCCGGTTCGAGTTCTTCGGCCGCTACGGCCAGCCGGCGTCGTCGCCCGAGTCCACCGCAGCGTTCAAGGCGCTCCCCTTCGGCACGCGCTTCCGCCTCGGCTTCAACGGCCCGGCGTTCTTCTTCGGCCCGATCTACTACGCGATCAAGGGACCGTGGCGCAAGGGCCTGAGTCTGTTCGGCGGTGTCGTGGCGCTCGCGATCGTCGTCGGCATCATCGAGGCGATCATCGGCGTGACCGTCCCGCCCGGCGCCTGGGGCGCGGGAGTCGGCCTGATCTACTCGACCACCGCCAACTGGGCCTACTTCCTGCACGTCACCCGCGGCAGCGCCAGCTGGAACCCCTTCGAGGGCATGCCGATGTTCCGGAAGAAGGCGTAGCCGCACCGCGGCACCGTCGTCCCCCGCGCCTCACCGAATCCCCCGGCCGGCGTCCGCTCCCCCATCAGAAGCCCGGCTTCCGGTGGGGGACGCGCCGTCCCCCACGCCACGCCGCCGTCCCCCACGCCAGACCGTCGTCCCCCGCGCCGCACCGACAGGCGCATCAGGCGTTCGGTCCCCCATCAGAAGCCCGGCTTCCGGTGGGGGACCCGTCCTCCCCCACGCCACGCCGCCGTCCCCCGCGCCGCGCCGATGGCGGCGTCGCCGCTTACTGCTCGATCTTGGCGGCCAGCGCGAGCAGGTCCGCCTCGCCGCCGGGTCGGGCGATGAGCTGCACGCCCTCGCCTTGGAAGGGCACCGTCATCGCGGGCCAGCCGAGCAGATTCCACAGGCCCGGATAGGTCGCGTAGCTCAGGCTGGCGATGACGCTCGCCGCCCAGGGCAGTTCGTGGTAGCGCCGCGCGCGGACCGGCCGCTGCGACAGGGTCGGGGTCACCAGGACGTCGACCCGCTCGTTGGCGAAGAACCGCACCAGCTCCGACTCGAGCTTCGCCGCATCCGCGGGCCGCACCATGCCCCGGTTCAGCACCACCCGACCGATGGCGGCGTGCCGCCGGGTGCGGGGTTGGAGCAGTGCCGGGTCGGCGCCGCGGGAAACGATCTGGTCCACGTCCTGCGCGGCCGCACCGAACCAGCGCGCGAGCAGGGCGGTCGGCACCGTCGGGTAGGGGACACGGACCTCGCGCACGGAGTGGCCGTGCGCGGCGAGCTCGCCCGCCGCCGCGCGAACGGCGCCGAGGATGCCCTTGGAGGTGATCGTCGTCGGGGACGTTCGGTTGAGGCCGAGGCCGATCCGTAGGCCGGCACCGTCGCCCACCTCGGCGAGCTCGGGGCGCCCGGCCATCACCGACAGTCCCAGGGCCGCATCGCCGACGGTCCGCGCGAGCGGCCCGTTCTCGGCCATCCCGAACCACTTGACCTCTCCCGGTTGCCCCGGCACGACGCCGCGCCCGGGCCGGATCGTGACGATCCCGCAGGCGGCGGCCGGGCCGCGGAGCGATCCGAGGCCGTCGTCTCCGTGAGCGAGCGCGACGTGCCCGGAGGCCACCGCAGCGGCGCTGCCGCCCGAGCTGCCACCGGCGGTACGCCCGGGGCGGTGCGGGTTGCCGACGACGGCGTCCGGATCATCGGTCATCGCCCACAGGCACAGCTCCGGCACCCGGGTCAGCCCGACGACGACGGCACCGGCGGCGCGCAGCCGCTTCACGACGGGGTGGTCGACCTGTTCGATCGGCAGGCCCGCGCCGCAGGCCTCGGACACCCCGTCGAGCGTGCGGTACCCCGACACGGCGACGTTGTCCTTGATCGCGATGGGCACGCCGGCCAGCGGCAGCGAGTACCGGTCCGCGCGGGCGTCGACGGCGGCGGCCTCGGCGAGGGCCTCCTCGGAGCGCAGTACGCGCCAGCCGTGTACGGCGTCATCACCGATGCGGGCCAGCGCCTCGCGGGTGGCGGCGACGGCGGTGAGCTGTCCCGATCGCACCCGTTCCGCCGTGGCCGCAGCGGTGATCAGTGTCATTCGCTGTAGACCTTGGGCTCCAGCACGCCGATGTAGGGCAGGTCGCGGTAGCGCTCGGCGTAGTCGAGACCGTAGCCCACGACGAACTCGTTGGGGATGTCGAAGCCGACCCACTTGACGTCCACGTCGACGCGCACGGCATCGGGCTTACGCAGCAGCGTGACCACCTCGAGCGAACGGGGCTGCCGGGTCGCGAGGTTGCGCAGCAGCCAGCTCAGTGTGAGGCCGGAGTCGATGATGTCCTCGACGATGAGCACGTCGCGGCCCGCGATGTCGCGGTCGAGGTCCTTGAGGATCCGGACCACGCCGGAGCTGGAGGTCGAGCTGCCGTAGCTGGACACCGCCATGAACTCGAGCTGGGTGGGCACGGGCAGCGCCCGGGCCAGGTCGGTCACGAACATGACCGCGCCCTTGAGGACCGTGATCAGGAGGAGGTCGGTCTCCCGCTCGCCGTACTCCTGCGCGATCTGCGCCGCGAGCTCCGCGGTCCGCTGCTTGATCTGCTCCTCCGAGAGGACCACCGAGGCGATGTCTCCCGCGTACAACTCACCAGTGCCGTTCACCACGCCCTCAGAATGCCACCTGTCCGATGCACCTGCAGCCGCCGCCCCGCACTTCCGCCCGGGATCGCCGTCGGTCCCTGCCCGCGCCAGTCCGTGACGAGGGCGTCGACGGCCGCGAGGTGCGCGCCCGTCAGGGCCCGCGCGCCACGAGCACCGAGCCACGCTCGCAGAGTCCGGATCCGCAGGGCCGCAGGCAGTCCCGCGATCTCGTCCACCATCAGTTCGGGGCCCGACGGTGCCGGTGCCAGCCCGTCGAGCGCCTCGTTGTCCGCCCGCAGGGACGCCGCAGTGCGGGCCAGCGCCTCCGCCACTCCCCCGCCCAGGACGTCCTCGAGGAGCGGCAGGACCTCGGTCCGCACCCGCACGCGGGTGTAGCGCGGGTCGAGGTTGTGCGGGTCGTCCCAGGGCGCGAGCCCGAGCTCGGCGCACGCCGCCCGGGTGTCGGCGCGGCGCACGCCCAGCAGCGGCCGCCCGTACGGGTCGGTCCACGGGGCCATGCCCGCGAGCGACCGCGCGCCGCTGCCCCGCCCGAGGCCCAGCAGCACCGTCTCCGCCTGGTCGTCGAGGGTGTGCCCGAGCAGCACGGGCGCCCCGCCGCGCGCGGCGTCCAGGGCCGCGTATCTGGCTGCCCGGGCCGCCGCCTCGGGCCCGCCCGCACCGTCGACGGTGACCGCCAGAACCTCCGCGCGACGCGCACCCAGCTCCCGCGCCAGGGTCGCCGCCCGGGCGGCCACCTCGGCGGAACCGTCCTGCAGCCCGTGATCGATGACGAGGGCGACGGCGTCCAGCCCCTCGGCGAGCACGCCGGTCAGGAGCGCGAGCGAGTCCGCGCCGCCGGACAGGGCCACGGCCACCGTCGGGCCGGATCCGTGGGCGGCGTGCCAGGCCCGGACCGCCTGCCGCACGCGCAGCGCCGCCGGCCCCGGGCGGTTCACAGCACCCGGTCGATCCAGCGCCGCGGATCGTCGAGCTCGTCGGGCAGTGGCAGGGTCTCGGGCCCGGTCCAGACCCGGTTGAACCGTTGCATGCCCACGTCGGCGACCACGGCGTCGACGAACTTCTTGCCGCGCACGTACTGCGCGATCTTGGCGTCCATGCCCAGCAGGACCCGGAGCAGTCGCTGCAGGGGATTCGACGGTGCCTCCCGCCGCCGGTCGAACGCTGCGCGGATGGTCGCGACGGTCGGGATCACCGACGGCCCGGCGGCGTCCATGACGTGGTCCGCGTGGCCCTCGAGGAGCGTGCCGAGCATGAGCAGCCGCTCGACGGCCGCGAACTGTTCGGCGGGCGCGGCGATCTCGAGGACGCCGATGACGCCGGTGTGCCGCGCCCCGCCGGACAGCGCCTTCTGCGTACGGGCGATCAGGTCGCCCACCGATCCGGCACCGGCGACGCCGGTGAGGGCGGAGACGTTGTCGCGCATGTAGTCCCGCAGCCACGGATTGGCGCCGAACTGCACGCGGTGGGTGACCTCGTGCAGGCACACCCACATCCTGAAGTCGTCGGCGTTCAGCCCGAGCGCACGCTCGACGGTGAGCACGTTCGGCACCACGAGCAGCAGTTCGCCGCCGGAGACGCCGAACGGGTCGTACTGGCCCAGAACGGAACCGGAGACCATGCCGAGCATCGCCCCGGCCTGGACGCCGGCCAGCCGGGCTCCGAGGCCGGGGTGCCGCGCGTCCTCGGGCTCGATGAGCGCCTCCATGGAACGCGCAGCCGCCGAGACCCATTCTCTGCGGTCCACCGTGCGCGTAGCCGACACCGCACTGCGGGGAGCCGGAGTCCGCGCCCCGTCCCACCGCCCTCCCGTGCGCGCCGGCGGGATCGCACCGGGCACGACCAGGCCCGTGACGGCGCGGACGTGCTCCTCCGCCGCAGCGGCGAAGTCGAGCAGCTGCGCGGACGCGCGGTCGCGCGTGTAGCCCGTGGTGGCGGGTCCGTCGCCGAGGACACGGGCGATCCGCCGGCCGGACGCGGCGGCGAGGGCCCAGTCCACCTGCGCGCGCGGCTCCGTCGACCTCCCCATGGCGATCAGCGGCACCCGCAGCCGCGCAGCGCTGCGGTCACGGCGTCCATCGCCGGACGGGCCACGTCGACCGGCGTCCCGGAGGACATCAGAGTGAAGGTGAGGACGGCACCGTCGCGCGTGGCCACGTACCCGGCGAGCGTGGAAACGCCCGAGAGGCTTCCGGTCTTGGCCCGCACGTAGCCCGCGCCGGGCCGGTTGACGGTGACGTACCGGTCGGCGAGGGTGCCGGTGGCGCCGGCGACGGGCAGCAGGTCGAGCAGGGGGCGCAGTTGCGGCTTGCCGGTGCCGGCCGCGGCGGTGAGGATCCCGTCGAGCACCCGGGCGGGGATGCGGTTGAAGGTGGACAGGCCGTCGACGTCGGAGAGCTCGACGCCGGTCAGGTCGAATCCCGCGGTGCGGAGCGTGTCGATCACGGCGCGCGTGGAGCCGTCGAAGGACAGGGGCTGCCCCGCGGCGGCGGCGACCTCGCGGCCGATGCTCTCGGCGAGGACGTTGTCCGAGTGCACCAGCGCATCGTGCAGGCGGACGCTCAGCGGCGCGCTCTGCACGGCGGCGAGCCGGGTGGCGCCCTGCGGCGCGGTGCCCGCGGAGACGGCTGTGGGCGGCAGGCCGAGCGCGGACGCCAGCGCGCGGCCCGCGGCGAGCGCGGGATCGGGAACGCGCGGCGAGTAGTCCTCGCCGGGCCGGATACGACCCGAGTCCACGATGAGGGACTGGAGCGGCGTGATGTCGCCCCCGGCGATGTCGGCGCGGTCCCAGCCGCGGCCGAAATCGGTGCCGGTGAACAGGGAGGTGTCGACCACGACGTGCGTGATCGCCGTGCCGGACCGGCGGAGCTGGGCGGCCAGGTCCTCGACCTTCGGTGCGTCGGTGAAGATCGACGCCGTGCCGGAGCGCAGGGTCGGATCGCCCGCGCCGACGAGGACCGCCTCACCCGGGGCCGAACCGGCGACGACCGTGGTGGTGATCCGCTTGTCGGCGGGCAGGGTCAGCAGCGCGGCGGCCGCGGTGAGGACCTTGGTGGTGGAGGCGGGAGTGCGGGGCCGCGCGGCGTCGCGCTGCCAGAGCACGGTCCCGGTGGTGGCATCGGCGATCACGCCGGTCAGGTCGCCCAGATCCGGGTTGCGCAGTGCGGCGGCGATCTGCGTGGTCACACCGGCCGAGCTGGGCTGATTCGATGCCGTCACCGCACCGATCGCAGGGCTGTAGGCGGCCTCTGCGGGGCGGGGCGGGACGTGCTCGGAGAGGTCCTGCCGGTCCCGGTAGACCCCCCACCCGAGAGCAGCGGCGACGGTGCCGACGACGACGAGCGCCAGCACGATCACGGTGACCGCGAGGCGCGTGAGGGTTCGTCGGATCCGCGAGCGTCGCACCGTACCAGCCTAACGGCATCCCGACACGGGTATCCTCGGCGTGCATGGTTGAGCGCAGCGAAGGGAAACAATGAGCGTGGAATTCGAGGTCACCGTCGAGATCGCGAAGGGCTCGCGGAACAAGTACGAGGTGGACCACAAGACGGGTCGCCTCAAGCTGGACCGCTACCTCTACACGGCGTTCGGCTACCCCACCGACTACGGCTACATCGAGGACACCCTCGGCGAGGACGGCGATCCGCTCGACGCGCTGGTCCTGCTGCAGGAGTCGGTGGTCCCCGGGGCGCTCGTCGACTGCCGCGCGATCGGCATGTTCAAGATGGAGGACGAGAAGGGCGGCGACGACAAGGTTCTCGTCGTGCCCGCCGGCGATCCCCGCTGGGATTCGGTGCAGGACATCAGCGACATCGACAAGTTCGAGCTGGACGCCATCGAGCACTTCTTCGTGCACTACAAGGACCTCGAGCCCGGCAAGTTCGTCAAGGGTTCGACCTGGGTGGGCAAGAAGGAGGCCGAGGAGGAGATCGCTCGGTCCGTGGCCCGCGCCGAGACGGCCGGTTCCGACGCGCACTGACGACTGAACCGACGAAGCGGCGGCGAGGATCACCTCGCCGCCGCTTCGCGCGTTCTCGGACTACAACTTCGCTGCTAGTCGCTTGACGACGTCCTCGAACGCCGCTCGGTCGACGGTGCCGTCGGGCCCGGGGTTGGCGTTGACCATCGCCATCACGCCGCCCTTGGTGAAGTACGCCGACGAGGCGTGCACCGTGTCGTTGCCCGCGACGCGGGCGATCTCGAAGACGAAGCCGGTGGCTCCCTGGACGCCCGCGGGAAGCTCCGCGCGCGTGGTGGTCTGCTTCATCGTCCCGTTGAGCGTGACCGCGGCGCACTCGCCGATCCCGGCCGCCTCGAACGTGGCCGGTTTCACGTCGGACGGCAGCAGGGTGATGCTGTAGATGCCGGTGGCTCCCTTGCCCACGGTCTGCTGCACGCCGGACTTGATCGTCTCGGCGACCTCCTGCTGAGCCTTGATGTTCTTGTCCTTACAGGCGGCCGGATCCACCTGGATGTTCTCGAACTGCTGCACCGACTGCAGCGCCGCCATCAGCGCGGCGTCCGAGGCCACCTCTTTCACGCTGTAGCCCGCCGGGAGGTCGGCCTGGGTGAGCGCCTTCGCCGCGTCGACGGGGGCCGCGTCCGCCGCGGGCGACGACGGGGCGGCATCGCCTCCGCCGCCACCGCACGCGGTGAGCGCGAGGCCCACCGCGGCGGTCGCCGCGAGGATGCTCAAGGAGCGGTTCAGGTCATTGCGGCGCAACGGCTTTCTCCTGCCGATAGGAGGACGGGGATCGGGCTAGACCTTACCGAACCCCCGGAGGAATGACGTCGTGAACTCGGAATAACCTCCATTGAGGATGGCTTTCCGTGCTGCCGCTGCGAGGCCGACGAAGAAGTGCTCGTTGTGCAACGTGCACAGCGTGACCGCGAGGCCCTCGTTCGCCGCGAACAGGTGGTGCACGTACGCCCGGGTGAACTCGTCCACCCGGTTCCCACCGAGCAGGCCCGGCCCCGCCGGGTCCAGGGGCCGGAAGTCCGCTCGCAGGGACGGATCCGTGACATCCAGGACGCCCGTCGAGGTGAACACGCGCCCCTCCGCGCCCGCGCGCGCCGGGGCGGTCCCATCGACCAGGTCGACTCCCGCCTCGATCGCCGCCAGTAGCTCCGCCGGGCCGTCGACCGCCGCCACGTACCGAGGACGGTCCGCCTCCAGCTCACCGACCGCGGCCCTCAGCGCCGCCGGGTTCTCCACGCCTTCGAGCCGGTAACCGCCGAATCCGAGGCCGCCGGCGCGACGGTCCTCGTCGGCCAGGCGCCGCACCGCGCGGGCGGCGGACCGTCGAACCTCCGGATCCGGACCGCCGGCCACGACGGCCCACAGCGAGACGGCGTCGTGCCGATCAGCGGTCTGCCAACCGTGCTCGGCCAGGGCGCGCCGCGCCCACCGCTCCGTTCGGCCCGGATCCGTGGGGTCGGCCAGGGCGAACGCGACGTCGAAGCCCATCCGGTGCGCCAGGCGCACCGCTTCCTCGGCGTCCCAGCGGCGCGGGGAACCATCGAGCCGGCTCCGGAAGGCGATGCCCTCGTCGGTGATCCGCGTCTTGGGCTGTGCCGCGATCGCGGCCACACCGGTGTCCGCGACGATCGGCGCCGGCCAGGCCATCGCCCGACCGATACCGCCGATCCCCTCGATCACGTCCGGTCCGGGCTGCAGGTACAACTCGTGCAGGTCGACGGTCAGCGCCTGCGTCCCCAGGTCCGTCAGCTCCCGCGGCGTGAGTCCTGCGATCGCGCCCCGCCCCGCGACCGGAACGAACGCCGGCGTGGCGATCTCGCCCCGCGGCAGCACCAATCGACCGGCGCGCGCCCCGGCGGGCGCCGTGCCCTCGACGGTGAACCGCACCGGATCCGTGATGCCCGAAGCGCGCAACCGCGTACTTCCCGCGATCGCCCGGTACCCCGTTCGCAGCTCCGCGAGCTCCGCTGCGAGGGAGGCGTTCTGAGCCCGCAGCTCGTCGATCTCCGTGCGCGAGGGCGTCGGGGGCGCGACCGGGAGAAGGGGCGTCGGCGTCGGCTCCGGGGCCGACCCTCCGGGCCGGACGGGGACGGTCGGCGGCTCGGTCACGGTCTCCTCCTTCGGCGCCGTACCGGCCACGGACGCCGCGGCGGCGGTGATCTCGGCGGCCTCCATCGTCGCCGATGCGGCCGCCGACGGCGACTCGGCGCCCGCGGCGGCCTGCTCGATCGCGGGAGCGGCGCGCAGCGGCACGGACTTCCAGAACAGCACCAGCACCAGGCCGATCGCGGCGAGGACGGTCACGAACAGGAAGACCACGTCCATCGAGTCGGCGAATCCGGCCTTGAGCGGGTGCACCAGAGTCGCGGGGAGCTGCTCCAGGACCGACGTGTTGTCCATGACTCCGCTCACCGTGCGGGGGTCGCCGTGCACCAGCCCCGTGGCGAAGTCCTGCGCCTGCTGTCCGTCGTGGCCCGCGGCGGCGTGCTGGACGGCGGCGGTGTAGTTCGGATCCGACGAGGCGTCACTGAGCCGCCCCTTCATCTTCTGCGGCATCTGCGCGAACAGGACCGAGAGGAACACCGCGACGCCGAGCGTCGCGCCGATCTGGCGGAAGAAGGTCGCGGCGGCGGTCGAGACGCCCATGTCACGCGGCGGCAGGATGTTCTGCAGCGCCAGCGTGAGCGGTTGCATGAGATTGCCCAGGCCGAAGCCGATCACGGCCGCACCACCCATGACCCAGCCGATCTGCACATCGGCGGTGATGTAGTGCATGCCGAACATGCCCGCGGTGAGCAGGACCGCGCCGATGATCGGATAGATCCGGTACTTGCCGGTGCGGGAGATCATCTGGCCCGCGAGGATCGAGCCCGTCATCATGCCCGCGACCATCGGCAGCATCAGGAAGCCCGCCTTCATCGGGCTGGCGCCGTGGACCACCTGGAAGTACTGCGGCAGCAGGGAGATCCCGCCGAACATGGCGGCGCCCACCACCATCGAGATGACGATGCCCTGCGCGAAGATGGTGTTCGTGAAGATGCGCAGCGGGATGATCGCGTCCTCGCCCATGACCTTCTCGATCACGATGAAGGCGACGATGCCGGCCGCACCGATGCCGTAGCAGATCAGGGCGTTGGTGGAGCCCCAGCCCCACTTCTGGCCCTGCTCGGCGACGATGAGCAGCGGCACCAGGCCCACCGCGAGGGCGACCGCGCCGAACCAGTCGATCCGCACGCCCGTGCGCCGGGTGTGCGGCAGCCGCAGTACGCGGTACACCACTGCCAGCGCGATGATGCCGATCGGCACGTTGACGAGGAACACCCAGCGCCAGCCGGAGATGCCGAGGATGTGGTCGGCGCCGGAGAACAGGCCGCCGAGAACCGGTCCCAGGACCGAGCTCGAGCCGAACACCGCGAGGAAGTAGCCCTGGTACTTGGCTCGCTCGCGGGGCGGCACGATGTCGCCGATGATGGTGAGCGCCAGGGACATCAGGCCGCCGGCGCCGAGCCCCTGCACGGCGCGGAACGCGGCCAGCTCGTACATGGACGTCGAGGTACTGCACAGCAGCGAGCCGATCACGAACACCGTGATGGCGAACATGAAGAAGGGCTTGCGGCCGTAGATGTCCGAGAGCTTGCCGTAGAGCGGCGTGACGATCGTCGAGGTGATGAGGTACGCCGTGGTGACCCACGCCTGGAGCTGGTAGCCGTTGAGGTCGTCGGCGATGGTCCGGATCGCGGTGGACACGATGGTCTGGTCGAGCGCCGCGAGGAACATCCCGATCATCAGGCCGGACAGGATGTAGAGGATCTGCTTGTGGGTCAGCGACGGCGCCGGGGTCTCGACGGCATCCGCCGTCATCGTGGTCACTCGCCACCCCGCATGAGCTTGAGCGCCTGCTCGAACTGCAGCAGGGCGCGGTTGCCGAGGACCACGAACTGGTCGATCTCCTCATCGGTCCACTCCTCCATGAGCGGGCGCAGCTTCTCGTTGCGCTGCTCGCGGATGAACGCGACCTTGGCCTCGCCCGCCTCCGTGGCGGACACCAGCGCGGCGCGCCGGTCCGAGGGGTCGGCGGTGCGCTCGGCATAGCCCAGGTTGGTCAGCGTCGTCACGTATCGGCTGGCCGTCGACGGGTCCGTGTGGATCTGCTCGGCCAACGCCGACGATCGCATCGGCCCGCCCTTCACCAGCGCGAACAGCGCGGTGTACGCGGCCAGCTCCACGCCGTCCGGCGCGACCGCGTGCCGGGTCATCACCGCGTGCCGCTCCTTCAGCCGGGTCAGTTCGGCGATCACGCCGACGATCCCCTCGATCCGCTCTGCCCGTTCCTCGTCCGTCATCACGCCTCCGCCGATCCGGTCCGATCACGTCGCCGTGTTCGGACATGCAAAACTACGTGCAGCCTACAATTATTAGTAGGCCTAGTCGACTCGGGCGAAGCGGCCTAACCGGCCGATGTCATGACGATTCTGGCACCCGTGAGCGCGACGAGTGCGGGGAAGTCGGTGCGGAAGATCGTGTCGTGCGTCCCCGCCGCGGCGTACAGGTCCGGATAGTCGCGCAGCGACTCGTCGATCACGGTCACCAGTGGCTCCGGGTGCCCGACGGGCGACACACCGCCGATCACCTGCCCCGTGGCCGCGGCCACGTCGTCCGGCTTCGCACGCGAGATACGGCCCACGCCGAGCCGCTCCGCCAGACCTGCGGTGTCCACGCGGTGCCGACCGCTCGAGAGCACCAGCAGCGGCGCACCGTCGGCGAGGAAGATCAGGCTGTTCGCGATCGCTCCCACCTCGCAGCCCAGGGCGGCTGCCGCCTCGGCGGCGGTCTTGGCACCGTCGGGCACGTGCCGGACGGTGTCGGGGTGGCCCGCCGCGGCCAGGGCCGCGCGGACGGTCTCGGTGCGGGCGGAGTACGGCTCGGTCACGCCGATCAGTATGCCGCGATCGGCCGGGACCGCGCCTACGCGGCGAGGAGGGTGGCGATGAGGTCCTTGGTGCGGGCGCCGCCGACGGGCCGCAGAACCACGGCATCCGCCACCTCGGCCGCGTAGACGTCCTCGATGAGTGAGCGCAGGCCCGACGGGGTGCCCACGTACGTGATGCCCTGCTCCGCCGCAGCATGGTCGGGGGCGTAGCTGGCGCGGGCGTCCGCGGCGCGTTCGTCGATGACGACGTCGACCTCGAGCGCCACCGCGCCGGGCTCCCGCCCCGCGCGCTCATCCTCGGCGCGCAGGTAGCCGCGCTGGCGCTGCGCGAGGCGCAGGTCCGCGGCGCGTACCCGGGTCAGTGCCGCGGCACCGGGCTCACCGTCGACGGTGACCAGCAGTGCGGGACGGGAGACGGTCATGGTTCCTCCAGATTCACTTCGTCCGTGCGGACAGGTCTTCGAGGGCACGCACCAGGCGGCGGACGTCGTTCTCGCCGGTGCCGAGACCGATGCTCGCTCGGACGGCACCGTCCGGGCATCCCAACCGATCAACGACGGGGTGGGCGCAGAACTTCCCGTCCCGCACGCCGATCCCGTAGTCGTCGGACAGGAACTCCGCGACCTCGCGCGGCGTACGGCCGGCCACGGTGAACGCGACGATGCCGACCCGCTCGGTGGAGTCGGCCCAGATCTTCAGCGTGCGGACCCCGTCGATGCCCTCGAGCGAGGTCAGCAGGAGGTCGGTGAGGAAGCGCTCGTGCCGGGCGACTGCGTCCTCGCCGAAGCTCGCGATCGCCTCGCACGCGGCGCCGATCGCGACCGCGCCCAGTACGTTCGGCGATCCGGCCTCGTGCCGTGCGGGGCCCGTGTGCCACGCCACCTCGACCGACTTCGAGACGGGCGTCCCGATCACCTGATAGCTGGCACCTCCGCCGCAGCGGAAGGGCTCGGCCTCGTCGAACCAGTCGGCGCGACCGACGATCACACCGGAACCGAAGGGCGCGTACAGCTTGTGTCCGGAGAACACGAGGTAGTCGACACCGCTCTCGCGCAGGGAGATCCGACGGTGCGGGACCAGCTGCGCACCGTCGACGGCGATCCGTGCGCCGTGCCGGTGCGCGAGCGCCGCGAGCCTGCGAATGGGCAGTATCTCCCCAGTGACGTTGGACGCCCCGGTCACGCTGACCAGCGCTGCCGGGCGGCGGCTCAGTTCCTTCTCGAGCACCTCCAGGGTGCCCTCCACGGACAGCGGCGCGGAGACCACACGGGCCCCGATCCGCTTCCAGGGCAGCAGGTTCGCGTGGTGCTCGCAATCGAGGACCACGACCTCGCCCGGCACGCAGCTCGCCAGCAGGTTGATCGAATCGGTGGTGTTGCCGGTGAAGATCACGTGGTCGTCGGCGCGCGCCCCGACGAAGTCGGCGACGATCTCGCGGGCCCGCTCGTAGCGGGAGGTCGAACGCTGCGACAGGTAGCCGGCGCCGCGGTGCACGCTCGCGTACTCGCCGAGCGCGCGCTGCACCGCCTCCTGCACCTCGGCCAGGGCCGGGGCGCTCGCCGCGTAGTCGAGGTTGGCGTAGCGGACGGTCGCACCGTCGCTGACCGGGACGTACTCGTCCGCGCCGGTCACCCGGGCCAGCGGGCCCAGCGGCAGCGGCGTGCTGCGGGCGGCGGTGAGAGGCGACGTGACGGTCGGGGTGAGGCAGACGGTGCGCTCGGTGGTCGCGATGCTCATGACAGAAGTCCTTCGGTATGAGGACGCGCGACACCGACCTCAGCCGTGCCGCGAATCCGCGCTTGCCGTGCACGGTTCGGCACGACCAGGTCGTCACCCGGAGCACCCCACCGCGGAGGAGGGTTGCCGACCAGCGAGCCGGGGCTTGTCACTGGCACTCATGACCTGCATCGAGAATGCCCCGGGACAAGCCCCGGCGTCAAGGTTGGAATCACGGCGACGCGAAACCCAGCACTACTGGCCCTTCACGTTGACGATCTGGCGGAGGACGGCACGGACCGTCACCAGCTGCTCCGCGTCGGCCATGACGCGATCGATCGGCTTGTAGGCCTGCGGGATCTCGTCGATG
Source organism: Tsukamurella pseudospumae (assembly GCF_001575205.1). Lineage (GTDB taxonomy): Bacteria > Actinomycetota > Actinomycetes > Mycobacteriales > Mycobacteriaceae > Tsukamurella > Tsukamurella pseudospumae. The sequence continues at coordinate 221,590 of NZ_LSRE01000009.1, read as the reverse complement.
AAGTCGGCGCTGTCACGGAACTCGATGCCCGCCATGGCCTCCCGCAGCTGCTCGTGCGTGAACGCCTTCCGCGCCGCGGACCGGGAGTACTCCCTGCCCGCGCCGTGCGGCGAGCTGTTCAGCGACGGCGGGTATCCCTTGCCCTCGACGATGTACGACGCCGTTCCCATGGAGCCCGGAATGAGGCCGAGCTTGCCCTCGGAGGCCTCGATCGCGCCCTTACGGGACACCCACACCTCCTTGCCGAAGTGGGTCTCGCGCTGGGTGAAGTTGTGGTGACAGTTGATCCGCTCCGCCTCGACCACGGGCGTTCCCACCCACTCGCCGAGCTGGCGGATCACCCCGTCCATCATCTCCTCACGGTTGAGCAGCGCGAAGTGCTGAGCCCACTTCAGCTCGGCGATGTACCTGCGGAACTCGCGCGTGCCCTCGACGAGGTACGCGAGATCCGGATCCGGCAGCTCGATCCACCACTGCTTGCACAGGCGGGCCGCCACCGCGATGTGGTGCTGGGCGATCTTGTTGCCCACGCCACGGGATCCGGAGTGCAGGAAGGCCCACACCACGTCATCATTATCTAGGCTAACTTCGATGAAGTGGTTGCCGGATCCGAGCGTTCCGAGCTGCAGCCGCCAGTTCCCCGCGTACTGCCCGGGGTCGAACTCCGCACGCTCGGCGAGCGACTCGAGCTCGGCGATGCGGGGCTCCGCCGTGGCCACGACCTTCTTGTTGTAGCGGCCGGCCGACAACGGGATCGCGCGCTCGATCGCCTCACGGACCGTCGAACGATCCTCGGGCAGATCGTTCTTCGTGAACTGCGTGCGGACCGCGATCATGCCGCAGCCGATGTCGACGCCGACCGCCGCGGGAACCACGGCGCCGAGGCTCGGGATGACCGAACCGACGGTGGCGCCCTTCCCGAGGTGGGCATCGGGCATCAGCGCGATGTGCGGGTAGATGAACGGCAGCTTCGCCGTGGTGATCGCCTGCTCGCGGGTCTTCTCGTCCAGGATGGACGCCCACGAGACCAGGGACTTGTTGATCTTCTCCATGTCTTTCTCGTCTCGATGTGATGGTCACCGGTCCGAGAAGCCATGCGTGTCCTGCATGGCACCGGGCCGGCGGTGGAACGACGGCCCGGGTTGCCGCAGGTTATGCGGGCACACCGAACCGGCGGCAGTAGCACTGCCGCAGCGATTCGGGGAATTTCCGCATATCCATGGGGGACACGCTATTCGACTGCACCTCCGCGGTCCACCGAGTTTCCGGACCACCTCCGCGACTGAGAATCGTTCCCGCGAGGTCAGCGGCGCAGGGCACCGTACTCGCGCGGCGGCGAAATCTTCCCGCGATCACCGTGGCGATCGCGGGAGGCCGGCAGGGTCGCGGGAGTGCACCCGCCGCTGAAGGCCGGGTGATGGCGCTCAAGAATGCACACATCCGGTGAGGCATGCACCCGGAAATCCCTGCGCTGGAAGCCAATCGGTGAACATCCCGGCGATGCGATCCCGCTCCGCTGTCGTCGGCAGAATCAGGTCGGCGCCGCCGTCGTACGGGTGATGCACCCATGTGGCGGCGGGCACGGTGATCATGACGCCGCTGACCACCTCATCGGCGACGAGCCGCAGCAGCCGGGGCAGCTCGGGCCCGTCGCGGCGCACCACCGAGAGGTAGTGGTGGGTCCAGATCCGGTACTCCTCGTCCTCGTCGTCCTCGGTGAAGCTGCGCCACAGGCGCGGCCGAGGGAGCAGCTCGACGAGGGCGGCGGACCGTCGAACCGGCCGGGCGGCAGAGGAGTACGAGGACGTGACCACCCACAGGTCATCCGCACCTGCCCGCAGTTCGTCGAGTTCTGCCAGGTAGCGGGTGAGCATCACGGCGTACTCGGCCTCGGTGTCCGGGTACTGCTTGCTCTCCGGCAGGCTGTGCAGCCGCACCCACCGCTCATGGCACGTCGCCCGAAGCCAGTGTGCGTACGGCAGTTCGGTGCCCGTGTTCCGCGTCCAGGCCGCGTCGAACGCGGCGACCTCCGACGGAGTGGGGCGCCGGACGGCCCCGGGTTCACTCATCGGGTCCGCTCCAGTCGACGTCTTCGATCGCCGGCAGCTGGAGCGGGCCGCTGCCGTAGGAGTAGATCTCGAGGCTCGCGAGATAGCCGTCGAGCAGGAACACGATCATTCCGCCCAACGGTACGTCCCCGTCGCCGGGGATCTCTGCGCCCACCGGGAGCGGACTCGGCGCGGCGGCGGGCGACAACACACGGTCCGCCACAAGATCGACCGTGCCGCAGCCGCACGAACAGGACAGCTCCGGGTTCACGCGGAGGGTCGAAAGCTGGGCGCGGAGCTCATCGACGCCGGGATAGTCGTAGGACAGAAAGCCGTCGAGGATCGCCCGCTCACGATCGGTGAGCGGGCGCAGGCTCGTCGGCGCGGGCGGTTCCATGACCTGAACGGTAGATCGCGTCGCGATTGCGACGCCAGTGAATTCCGCGGCGGTCACAGTCAACCCGCTTGCCCGCCCGTGCACCGCGCCGTAGTCTCCCGACATGCCGCCCATTCACCGCGGCGTCGCGTCCCTGCAGATCACCGGCGACTCCCTCGACCCCTTGATCGTCACCCGGATGCTCGGCGCCACTCCCACGATGTCCTACGCGTGCGGTGATTCGGTGACCACCGGCCGAGTCACGCGGACTGCACGATTCGGCATGTGGGCCCTCCAGGCGGGCGCCACGGAGCCCGCCGACCTCGACATCCAGGTCGCCCAGCTCCTCGGCGCGGTCACCACCGACCTCTCCGTCTGGAGCGAACTGTCCGATCGGTACGCCATCCGAGTGTTCTGCGGCTGGTTCATGCGGGGCGGAAACGAAGGACTGTCCATCACACCGACCACGCTCGCCGCACTCGCCGACCGCGGAATCACCCTCGACCTCGATATCTACGGTTCCCCGCATCGAATCGGCGACCCCGCTTGAGTCCTCTGGAGCGCAGATCGGCTTGCCCCGAGCGCATCTAGGATGGGCGCATGGCACTGCTGGAGGTCATCGCACTCGACGCGCGGGACGCGGCCGCGGCGGAGGAGGGCGGGGCGGATCGGGTGGAGCTCGTCGCCGACATGGCGGCGGACGGGCTGAGCCCCTCGCCCGGCACCATCGCAGCGGTCCTCGCAGCCGTGGACATCCCTGTCCGCGTGATGATTCGACTCACCGACGGCTTCGCACCCGGGAACCTCGGCGAGCTGGTGCGGCGCACCATCGACCTGAGAACCGCAGGGGCGAAGGAGTTCGTGCTCGGATTCCTCTCCCCCGACGGAACCCTCGACCTCGAGGCGACCGGGCGGATCGTGGAGGCGATCGACGGGGCGCCGTGGACCTTCCACCGAGCGATCGATCACTGCGCGGACCGCACCGCCCTCCGCGCGGCCGTCGCGGATCTTCCCGGACTCGACACGATCCTCACCGCGGGCGCACACTCCGGCGTGGACGACGGTATCGACACCCTCGTCACCGAAACCGGAGGGCCCCAGCGGATTCTGGTGGGCGGAGGACTGCGCCTCGATCACCTGCCGCGGCTGCTGGCGGCCGGCATCGACGCCTTCCATATCGGCTCCGCCGCGCGGCCTCACGGATGGGGTGAGCCGGCGTCGGCTGAAGCCGTCACCCGGTGGCGGGCGGCGCTGGATGTGCGGTCATCCGTCTGAACGATCATGAGTACGGATGACCACACATTTCGGCGGACTCAGCCCAGGGCGCGATCCAGGTCGGCGATGAGGTCGGCGACGTTCTCGAGGCCCACCGACAGCCGCAGCATCGAATCGGTGAGGCCGATCTTCGCGCGGCCCTCCGGGCCCGTTGCGCGGTGCGTCGTGGTCGCGGGATGGGTGATCAGCGACTTGGCGTCGCCGAAGTTGTTGGAGATGTCGATGATCTGCAGCCGGTTGAGGAACTCGAACGCGCGGGCCTTGCCGGCCGCGGAGGCCGAATCCGCCAGCTCGAGCGTGATCACCGTGCCGCCGGCCTTCATCTGCCGCTTCGCGAGCTCGTGCTGCGGGTGCGAGGGCACGAACGGGAAGAGCACCTTCGACACCCGGGGATCGGCGTCGAGGAACTCGGCGACCTTCTGCGTGTTCGCGCTGACGCGCTCGGCCCGCAGGTCCAGCGTCTCCAGCGCCTTGAGCAGCACCCACGCGTTGAACGGCGCCATCGCGGGGCCGGTGTGCCGCATCAGCTGCTTCACCGGACCGTCGATGTAGTCCTCGCGACCGAGGATCGCGCCGCCCATGACGCGCCCCTGGCCGTCCATCGTCTTGGTCGACGAGTGCACGACCACGTCGGCGCCCATGCCGAACGAGTCCTGATAGCCGACGGGCGTGAAGCCGGCGTCGAGCACGACCTGCGCGCCGGCGGCGTGCGCGAGATCGGCGACGGCCCGCACGTCGACGAGGCCCTGCATCGGGTTCGCCGGGGTCTCGAAGAAGACGGCCTGGGTGGGGACGCTGAGCGCCTCCTCCCACTGGGAGAGGTCCTCACCGTCCACGAAGACGGTCTCGATGCCCCACCGCGGCAGGATCTCGTTGCACACCACGTAGCAGGAGCCGAAGAGCGATCGCGCCGCCACCAGCCGGTCGCCGGCCTTGAGCAGGGCGCCGAGCGCGGTGAACACCGCGGACATGCCGGACGCCGTCGCGAAGCACGCCTCGGCGCCCTCCAGGAGACGGAGACGCTCCTGGAACATGGCCACCGTCGGATTGCCGTACCGCGAGTAGACGAACCGGTCGATGTCACCGTTGAAGGCCGCCTCGGCCGCCTCGGCGCTCTCGTAGGTGTAGCCCGAGTTGAGGAACAGCGCCTCGGACGTCTCCTCGTAGTTCGTGCGCAGGACGCCGCCTCGGACGGCGTAGGTCTCGGGCGAAAGACCCGCGGGCAGGTCGCTGAACTCCATGCCCGAAGTCTAGAACTGCCGCCAGGGCAGCCCTTCGGCGCGCCATCCGGCGGCGCCGCGATGTCCGAATGCGTCGACCGCGCCCTCGAATCCGTCGAGCACGTTGTAGGCGCGCGCGACACCGGCTGCGGTTGCGGTCTCCGCGGCGCCGATCGAGCGGTGGCCGGAGCGGCAGAGGAAGACCACGGGCGCGTCGTCGGTGATGCCCTTGGCGCGCAACTCGTCGACGAACCGCGGGTTGAGCGCACCGTCGGGATAGCGCTGCCATTCGACGAGCACCGGATGGCGCCCGACCTGCGAGAGCTCAGGGATGCCGACGTAATTCCACTCCGCTTCGGTGCGGCAGTCGACGAGGATCGCGGCCGGATCCTGTTGCAACAACTCCCAGGCCTCGCGGGGCGTCACGTCTCCGGCGTAGGTCATGAGCACTTCTTCCACGTGCCGTCCTCGCGGACGAACTTCGCCTGCTCGGTGCGCTCGCCGGCCTTCTCGTACCGGACGGTGAGCTGCGCGGTCGCGGCGTCGCCGGTGACGGTGAGGTCCTTGACGTCCTTCTCGTCGAGCTTCGCCTCGCCGTCCTTCTCGACGGCGGCCTTGCGCGCGTCGACGAACCCGGCCTCCTTCGGGAAGTCGGCGGCGGCGCGGTCCTTGGCGCAGGTGTTGGCGACGAGGTCCGAGTAGCGGCCCTTGTTCAGCGCCCCGTAGTACTGACCGATGGTGCGCTGCACCTTCGCCTCGTCGCTGAGCGGGTCGGGCCGGATGGCGTTCCAGCCGATGATGCCGCCGATCACCAGAACCGCGACCACCAGAGCGATCAGGAACGGGGTGGCCGTGGTGCCGCGTGCGGGTGCCGGATCGGCGGGGCTCTTGTCTGCGCTCACTGAAGTCTCTACCCTCTGCTACTAGAACGTGTTCCAGTGCCTGGCCGGGTGAAATGAACCACCCGCACTAGGAACGGTCGATAAGTCCGCACTAACCTGGTGGGGACTTCAACCGCGTATGCAGACAAAGGTAGCCGACTTCACATGACCGAACAGAACCGACCGTTGCGCGTAGCGATCGTGGGCGCGGGCCCCGCAGGCATCTATGCGGCGGACGCCCTCATGAAGTCCGACGAGGCGAAGGACCCGGGCGTCAGCATCGATCTCTTCGAGAAGATGCCCGCACCGTTCGGCCTGATCCGATACGGCGTCGCCCCTGATCACCCGCGCATCAAGGGCATCATCACCGCCCTGCACAAGGTGCTCGACAAGCCGCAGGTCCGGCTGCTCGGCAACCTCGACTTCGGCAAGGACTTCACGCTCGAGGACGTGCGCCGCCACTACGACGCGGTCATCTTCTCCACCGGCGCCGTGGCCGACCGCAACCTGGAGATCCCCGGCATCGACCTGGAGGGCAGCTACGGCGCCGCCGAGTTCGTGGCCTGGTACGACGGGCATCCGGACTTCTCCCGCGAGTGGCCGCTGACCGAGGAGAAGGTCGCCGTCCTGGGCGTCGGCAACGTGGGTCTGGACGTGGCCCGCGTGCTGGCCAAGACCGCCGACGAGCTGCTCCCGACGGAGATCCCGCCGAACGTCTACGAGGGCCTCAAGGTCAACAAGGCCAAGGAGGTGCACGTCTTCGGACGCCGCGGCCCCGCACAGGTGAAGTTCACGCCGCTCGAGCTCAAGGAGCTCGACCATTCGCAGACCATCGAGGTCGTCGTGAACCCCGAGGACATCGAGTACGACGAGGGCTCGGCGAAGGCCCGCCGCGAGTCGAAGATCACCGACCAGGTGGCCACGATCCTCGAGAACTACGCGATCCGCGAGCCGAACAACCGCCCGCACAAGCTGTTCATCCACCTGTTCGAGTCGCCGGTCGAGATCCTGGGCGAGAACGGCAAGGTCACGGGCCTGCGCACCGAGCGCACCGAGTTGGACGGCACGGGCAACGTGCGCGGCACCGGGAAGTTCACCGACTGGGAGATCGGTTCGGTCTACCGGGCCGTCGGCTACCTCTCGAACGACCTGCCGGAGATCCCCTTCGACGACCAGGCCGGTGTCATTCCGAACGAGGCCGGCCGCGTCGTCGACGCTGGTCAGCACATCACCGGCGTCTACACGACGGGGTGGATCAAGCGCGGTCCGGTCGGCCTCATCGGCCACACCAAGGGCGACGCCAACGAGACCATCGCCTGCCTGCTCGAGGACTTCCACGCCGGCAAGCTGAACGCCCCGTCGGACCCGTCGACCGAGGGCGTCACGAACTGGCTGGACGACCACGACACGCCGTACACCACCTGGGACGGCTGGTACCGCCTCGACGAGCACGAGCGCAGCCTCGGCGAGGCCGAGGGCCGCGAGCGCGTGAAGGTCGTCGAGCGCGACGACATGCTCGCCGCTTCGGAGCCGGGCAAGGTCGCGCAGGACTAGTCCGGATCCTTCCTACGACGGTGCCGCCGTCCCGATTTTTCGGGGCGGCGGCACTTTTCGCTCACGATGATTCTAATTCGGATGTTCCGCGACGACCGTCCCCGCAGGCGCGACCCGCTCGCCCTCGACGACGGCGGACGCCGATCGCGTCCCCGACGCCGTCGCGGTGACGGTGGTGGTGCTGGTCGTCGTCTTGGTCGTCGTGGTCGTGCTGGTGGTCGTCTTGGTCCGCGTGACGGTCACGGTCACCGTGCGCGCGACCTGCTCGCCCGCCGCGCAGCCGGTGCGCACCGATGCGCCCGTGCAGTCGGCTCCGGCAGGAGCCGCCGTCAGTACCGCTCCGACGGACAGTAGTCCGGCACACACGCCGAGCCCCGCTACAGCTCTCTTCATCATCGTGTCCTCCTCGTATCGATCCGGTTCACGGCCGATTCACTCCCACATGAATCCGTACGGTCCGTGCGTGCAGGTCTGCAGGCCGGTCGGTCCGACCCGCTGGGCTCCGACGGCGGTGCACCGCTCACCGTCCGGAGAGGCCGGCTTGACCGTCCAGATCCCGCCCGAGCAGGTGAGCCGTTGCAAGGGAGCAGTCTCACCGATGGTGCAGGATTTCCCCGGGGTCGGCGGGGTGAAGTCCCGCTGCCAGGTCCCGAAACGGCACTCGTAACCGGGCTTGGTCTCGAACATCCGACACTCGGGCTGCGACGGGTCCGCACTCGCCGAGCCCACCGTGACGAACAGCGGCAGAGCCAAAGCAGCCGCTGCGGCCGTGGCAGAGATACGAGACGTCCGAATCCTCCGATTCTGCCTGCGCAACATCGTAGGCGATGTTTCCTCCGCTACCGGCACACTCGGACGGACTCCGCGCCGACATGAGGCGTGTTCGATAGTGCCCGCCCAGCGGGCACAATCGACCGCAGGGAAGCGGCCACGGAGTACTACTCCCGCGCCCAGTCCCAGACCGGCCAGAGCGCGCGACCGAGGGCCTCACCGCGCTCAGTGAGTTCGTACTGCTTGTCGGGAAGCTTGCGGGCGATGCCCTTCTCGACGAGGTTCGCGAGCCGCGTCGCGAGCACGCTGGAGCTGCAATTGCCCATGCGCCTACGCAATTCGAGGAAGCCGAGCGATCCCGGCTCGAGCTCCCAGACGATGCGCAGCACCCAGCGCTGACCGAGAAGCTCCATGGCCGCGAGCACCTCGGGCTCCGATTCCTCGCGCCGCTGGGGCACCACATCGCGCACTGACACGACCTGAGCCTACTTGCGCTTCTGAATTCGAAGCGTCATGCTGACTGCAGTTCGAAATCAGAAGCATGGAGGTCGACGATGGCTGTTGTGGTCGTGACGGGCGCATCCCGCGGATCGGGTGCGGAGACGGCGGTGGCGCTCGGCGCCCGCGGACACGACGTGGTCGTGAACTACCGCGAGAAGGCACGCCGAGCGGAGCAGGTCTGCCAGCGGGTCCGCGCCGCGGGCGGGCGCGCGATCGCGGTCGGTGCCGATGTCACGGCCGAGCACGGCCCATCCGCGCTGTTCGACGCCGCGATCGCCGAGTTCGGGCGATTCGACGCGGTGGTCCTCAACGCGTCCGGCGGACTGGAACTGGGCGCGGACGAGGGCTACGCGATGCGCCTGAACCGGGACGCGCAGGTCGCGGCCGCGCGGGCGGCCTCGGAGCGTCTCTCCCCCGGCGGCCGCGTGGTCTTCGTGACGAGCCATCAGGCGCACTTCTCCCGGACGCACGCCGTGCCCGAGGGCTACGAGCCCATCGCGGCGAGCAAGCTCGCGGGAGAGCAGGCGCTGCGCGAGTTGGCGGCGACGAGTGGCCTCGACCTCCGCGTCGTCTCGGGCGACATGATCGACGGCACCATCGTGGTCCGCCTCCTCGAGCGCCGCGATCCCGCTGCGGTGCAGGCTCGGCGCGCGCACGGACCACTCCCCACGATCGACGAGTTCGCGGCGGCGATCGCCGATGCCGTCGAGTCCGAGGCACCGTCGGGCGGGACGACGTACGTGGGCGGCGCAGACTACTTAGGGTAGCCTCATTTCATGGGTAGAGGAGTGACCGGCCTGATCCTCAAGGCCATGCGGGCGGACGACTACGTGTTCACGGTCCTCGGAGCGGAGGCCGTCAGCGAGCACTACCACCGCGTCCGCTTCGACGGCGGCGAGTTCCTGCAGCGCAACCCCTGGTTCCCGACCATGTGGGTACGACTCTGGATCCCGAAGAGCGGCACCGCGACCACCGACGAGGACGCGGGCGACCTCGCGCAGCGCGGCTACACGATCATCGAACCGGAAGGTTCGGAGTTCACCATCGAGTTCGCGATCCACGACGGTCCCGCGCCGCGCTGGGCCCTCGACGCCGCGCCCGGCGATCGCATCGCGGCCACCATGATGGGCGCCGATCTGACGATCCCCGAGCACCCGGCACCGTCGGAGTACATCCTCGTGGGCGATGCCGCGTCGATCCCGGCGATCAACAGCATCCTGGGCACTGCGGCGGTTCCGTGCCGCGTCTTCCTCGAGTATCAGCACGACGGTGAGCGCGACCTTCCGGTGCACGCCGACCACGTCACGTGGATCGCGCGGGAGAACCGCGGCGCCGCACTGGTATCAGCGGTCCTCGCGGCCGGGCTCCCCTCCGATGCATTCCTCTTCGTCGTCGCCGAGACGAGGGCGACACGTGAGATCACCCGGACCGCGAAGCGGGACCTCGGCCTCGCCAAGGACCGGATCAAGTCGCAGGCGTACTGGCTCGACCGCGGATAACCACTGGCGCCGCATCCCGACGCGGACCTAGGGTGCACTGGTGAGTTCTTCAGCAGCAGCAGCAGCCGCCGCAGCCGCGGCGGCAGTGGTGGACCGCGGCCGCGCGTAGCGGCGGCGAAGCAGTCCCCCATCACATCCGCTTCACCGCCCCAGCACTTTCCGCTGGGCGGCGATCAACGCTGCCCGGGTGATCCTCGACCCGGAGACCTTTCATGTCCACCCATCGTGGCGGCCGTCATGAGCACGGCCAGAACTTCCTCACCGACCGCGAGGTCGTCGGCACCGTCGTCGACCTCGCCCGCCTCAGCACCGGACCGATCGTCGAGATCGGCCCCGGCGCAGGCGCTCTCACAGTCCCGCTGGCCGGACTCGGGAGTCCGCTGATAGCCGTCGAGATCGACGAGCGGTACGCGCATCGGGTTCGCCGGACGGTACCGCCGGCCAGTGTCGTGCACGGCGACTTCCTGCACTACCGACTACCCGGCCAGCCGCACGCGGTGGTGGGCAACCTGCCCTTCCACCTCACCACGGCGGTCCTGCGCAAACTGCTCCACGCGCCGCACTGGACCGACGCCGTCCTCATCGTGCAATGGGAGGTGGCACGGCGCAGGGCCGGTGTCGGCGGCACGACGATGATGACCGCCCAATGGCTGCCCTGGTACGAATTCCGTCTCGTACGAAGGATTCCCGCCACCGCGTTCGCGCCACGTCCCAGCGTGGACGCCGGGTTGCTCACGATCACGCGCCGGCTCGCGCCGCTGCTCGTGGACGGGCGACGACGCGAGTACGCGGCGTTCGTCCACGCCGTGTTCACAGGGCCTGGCCACGGCCTTCCGGAGATCCTCGCCGGGGTGGCGCGGCGGCACCGTCGGGCGGAGGCACGGAGGTGGGCAGCCGGACGCGGCCTCCGCGGAACCCCACTCCCCCGCGACCTCCGCGGAGAGGACTGGGTGGACGCCTTCGAGCGGTTCGCCTAGTCCTGCGGACGCTGCGGCGGCAGCCCCAGAGAGGTGGGTGGATTGTGGTCGTACTCCTCCGTCTCCGGCGGGTTCTGCTGCGCGGGCGGCTGATTCGAGGGCTGACGGGAGGCCGGCTGGATCGGTCGCGGGGCGGCGGGGCGTTGCCCCGTCGGCTCGGGGCGGCCGCCCGGTGCGCCCTGTTTCGGCGGCACGGGCGGCGCGGGCGGCGCGGGCGGCGCCGGACGAGCGGCGGCACCGGGCGGAATCACCGGCGAGGCGGCGGTGGGCGGAGCCGGCGGGACGGGATCCTGAGCGGGCGGCGCCTGCTGCGACGCGGGCTTGCCCAGCGAGGGCCGCTGCCCGGGGGCCTGCTGCGGCGGCGCGACCCGCGGCGGCTGCGCAGGCCCCTGCGACACCGGCCGCTGCATCGGCATCGCGCGGGTGGACAGGTCCTCCGGCTGCTGTGGTCGCTGGATCGGCACGGCGGTGGTCTCGGGCGCGCCCTGCTCCAGCGGGTCGGTGCTGTCCACGACGACGACACGCCCCGCGGCCTCCGCGGCGTTCGCCCGGGCGACCTCGACGGTGTCCGCGGTCGCGACCGCGACGCCGAGCCGGCGCTTCGCGTAGCCCTGCGGCTTGCCGAACAGGCGCAGGTCGCTCTCCGGCACGTCGAGGGCGCGGGCGACGCTGTCGAAGGCGACGGAGCTGCTGTCCTTCGTGCCGTAGATGACCGCGGACGCGGCGGGCGACATCAGCGAGGTGTCCACGGGCAGCCCGAGGATCGCGCGGGCGTGCAGCTCGAACTCCGAGAGCCGCTGCGAGCCGAGGGTCACGAGGCCGGTGTCGTGCGGGCGCGGCGAGACCTCCGAGAAGTACACGTCGTCGCCCTTCACGAACAGCTCCACGCCGAACACGCCGCGGCCACCGGTGCCGCCGTCGCCGAGCGCCGTGGCGATCCGGCCCGCGACCGAGGTCGCAGCGTCGTACGCGGACTGGCTCATCGCCTGCGGCTGCCACGACTCGATGTAGTCACCGTCGGACTGCCGGTGCCCGATGGGCTCGCAGAACCGAGTCACCACCTTGCCGCGCTCCGCGTCGTAGACGCGCACCGTGAGCAGCGTGATCTCGTAATCGAAGTCGACGAAGCCCTCGACGATGACCCGCTCGTTGCGCACCCGGGCGCCCTCGACCGCGTACTCCCACGCCGCCTCGAGCTCCTCCGCCGATCGGACCACGGACTGCCCCTTGCCCGAGCTGGACATCACGGGCTTGATCACGCACGGGAAGCCGACCTCGCGGGTTCCGGCGCGCACCTCCTCGAGCGAGGACGCGAAGGCGTAGGGCGAGCACGGCAGGCCCAGCTCCTCCGCGGCGAGCTTGCGGATCCCCTCCCGGTTCAGCGTCAGCGAGACCGCCCGCGCGGTGGGGATGACCTCGGTCAGGCCCGCCTCCTCGGCCGCGACGAGCGCGTCGGTGGCGAGCGCCTCGATCTCGGGGACCACGAAGTCGGGCTTCTCCTCCTCGATCACCCGGCGGACGGCCGCGGCATCGGTCATGTCGATGACGTGGCTGCGGTGCGCGACCTGCATCGCGGGCGCGTCGGCGTAGCGGTCGACGGCGATCGTCTCGACGCCGAGGCGCTGGAAGGCGATCACGACTTCCTTGCCCAACTCGCCCGATCCCAGCAGCAGTGCCTTGGTGGCGCCGGGGGTGAGCGCCGTGCCGATCCGCGGGTTGCCACCGGTCTCGCTGAGGTTCGTCATAGCGTCCATCATGGCAAACCCGCACGCCCTTCGGTGCGGCCGCCGACCCGTCGATTCGTGTTTGTTTCCGATCGTTCTGTGGTGGTGAGCGTTTCATTCGTTCTCACCCGAGCCGCGAGCAACCGTGCCAGTGTTCGGACGCATGAAAGCACTCGTGATCAGGAGCGCTGTCGTCGCCGCCACCGGTGGGCTCATCTTCGGCTTCGACACGGCGGTGATCTCCGGCGCCGAGAAGCAGATCCAGGAGCAGTTCTACCTGTCCGACCCGGCCCTCGGCTTCACCGTGACCACCGCGCTCATCGGCACCATCGTCGGCGCACTCGTCACCGGCAGGCTCGCGGACGTCTTCGGACGCAAGAAGGTGCTGTACGCGATCGGCGTGCTGTACGTCGTCAGCGCCATCGGGTGCGCGCTCGCGCCCACGTCGTCGGTGGAGATTCTCCAGGCGTTCCGGTTCCTCGGCGGCCTCGGCATCGGCGCTTCGAGCGTGTGCGCCCCGATCTACACGGCCGAGATCGCTCCACCGAAGTTCCGCGGCAGGCTCGTCGGACTGGTGCAGTTCAACATCGTGCTGGGCATCCTGGTGGCGTACGCGTCGAACGCCGTCATCCGCACCATCCTGGGCGACGACGCGAACGCGTGGCGCTGGATGCTCGGCGTGATGCTGGTTCCGGCAGTGTTGTTCCTGGTCATGCTCCCGACGGTGCCGGAGACGCCCCGATGGCTCGCCGGACACGGGGACCTCACCGCGGCGCGGGCCACCTCCGAGCGACTGTGCTCGACGACGGCCGAAGCCGACGCGCAGATGGCGGAGATCGAGGAGTCGCTGGCCGCCGAACAGGGACAGGCGAGGACGCGGTTCTACACGCGCGGTCACCGGAAAGTGATCCTGCTGGCCGTCGCGATCGCCTTCTTCAACCAGATGTCCGGCATCAACGCGATCCTCTACTACGCGCCGCGCGTGATGCAGGACGCCGGCGCGAGCACGAACGCCGCGTACCTGATGTCCGTCGCGGTCGGCGTGATGAACCTGATCGCGACGATGGCCGCACTCACCGTGATCGACCGGCTCGGCCGTCGCCGGCTGATGCTCATCGGCTCGGTGGGGTATCTGATCTCCCTCGGTTTCATGGCCGCCGTGATGTTCTACTACGAGAGCGGCGACCGCTCGTTCGACAGCACGTCGTCGATCCTGGTCCTGCTGGGACTGATGGTCTTCATCGCCTCACACGCCTTCGGCCAGGGTGCCGTGATCTGGGTGTTCCTGTCGGAGATCTTCCCCAACAGCATCCGCGGGCGCGGGCAGGCGCTCGGCAGCCTCACGCACTGGGTGTGGGCCGCCATCACGAGTTTCGCCTTCCCGCCGATCATCGGGGCGTTCGGCGGCGGCGTCGCCTTCTCCATCTTCTTCGGGTTCATGGTGCTGCAGTTGCTCTGGGTGATAAAGGTTATGCCCGAGACCAAGGGCATTCCGCTCGAGGAGATGGCCGAACGGCTGGGGCTCGAGACGGAGACCGTGGGAGCCACCGATCCGCTTGCCCCGAAAGGACATTGAGATGACCGACCGCACGCTGTGCCTGGGCGAGGCCCTCGTCGACGTCGTGCTGCGCGACGGTGCCGACCCGACCGAGCACGTCGGCGGGAGCCTGTTCAACGTGGCGTGCGGTCTGGCCTCGCTCGGCGACCCGACATCGATCCTGTCGTGGTGGGGCCGCGACGTGCGCGGCCACCGCATCGCCGAGACCGCCGCGCGGGCCGGCATCGACGTGGTGGCCGGCACCGACGGCGCCGCCAACACGCCGCTCGCCTACGCGCACCTCGACGCAGAGGGACGCGCCACCTACGAATTCGACCTGACCTGGGACGTCGGTCCTGTCGGCGACGATCTGGAGCGCTACGGGCACCTGCACACGGGCAGCTTCGCCGCCACGCTCACGCCCGGCGCCGACCGCGTGCACGAGGTGGCCGGGCGGATCCGCGAGCACGCCACCGTCTCGTACGACCCCAACATCCGTCCCGCGCTGATGGGCACACCTGCGGAGGTGCTGCCGCGAGTGACCGAGATGATCGCGATGTCCGACGTGGTCAAGGCCAGCGACGAGGACATCGCCTGGCTGCACCCCGAGGAGCCGGTCGAGGACGTCATGCGCCGTTGGATCGCGGCGGGGCCCGCGATGGTCGTGGTGACCCGCGGGCCGTGGGGCGCGTACGCCCTCCTCGTGGGGAACCGCGACATGCTGCACGTGGACCAGCTGACCGTCGAGGTCGGCGATACCGTCGGGGCCGGCGACTCCTTCATGGCAGGGCTGGTCTCCGGCCTCCTGGACGCCGGGTACCTCGGCTCGCGGTACGCCGCCCGACGGCTCCGGGCCGCCCAGTGGAGCGACGTCCAGCCCGCATTGCACCGCGCCGTGATCACCTCCGCTCTCACCGTGAGCCGCGCCGGCGCCTACGCACCGTCGATGGGCGAAGTGCGGGCCGTGCGGGCGAAGGATCCCTCGCTGCGCTGAGCTTGTGCGCGCGGCACAGGACACAGGCGGCGCGTCATGTGTAGATCCGATTAGCCATGCGCGTCACGCAAACCCCTCAGCCTGAAGAGCCCCCTGAACCAGGACTACCTGGGTATGCGATTCCCGCATAGCCTTTTCGACTGACACCCGCCCCTCAAGGGCAGACACGGAACCGGCCGATCTCGCAGGCGATTGACACCAGATCCCCAGCGGAGCCGCTCATGATCGGATCCACGCGCGGTCGGTAGGACCGCACCGAACCGGAACGAGCACCCCATGACCGAGCCCACCACCCCGTCGCAGCCCGAGAACGGCGCCCCTGCCCAGGCCACCGCCCCGATCCCGGAACTCTCCGCGCCCGCGCCGGCAGCCGCGCCCGAGCCGGCGAAGCCACGCGCGCGAGTCGGCGCCGCGAAGGCGCTCGCGATCGCGGGCATCGTGTTCGGCCTGATCGGACTGACCGGCGTGAGCTTCACCGCCGGGTTCTGGGCCGGACACGACG
Organism: Tsukamurella pseudospumae; assembly: GCF_001575205.1. Taxonomy (GTDB): domain Bacteria; phylum Actinomycetota; class Actinomycetes; order Mycobacteriales; family Mycobacteriaceae; genus Tsukamurella; species Tsukamurella pseudospumae. The sequence continues at coordinate 205,731 of NZ_LSRE01000009.1, read as the reverse complement.
GAGGCCACCACCGCGGGCACTCGATGCACCAGGGCGGCGGACAGCCGGGAAAGGAGGGCCGGACCGAGCACCGGATGCCGGGGCAGCGCGGTGAGAACGGCTCCCGGCCCACGCGCGAGGCCCAGCCACCGTCGGCCCCGAACTCCGCAGCGTCGACCGCGACGCCCGCGCCGACCCCCTAGCAGGGCCGGCGGGCGCCGGTATCAGACGATCGCGTGCCGGACGATCGTCTCGTCACGCCCCGGGCCGACACCGATGCAGGAGATGCGGGCCCCGGAGAGCTCCTCGAGCCGGAGCACGTAGTTCTGCGCGTTCTGCGGCAGGTCCTCGAACGTGCGGCACTCGGAGATGTCCTCCCACCAGCCCGGCATCGTCTCGTAGATCGGCGTGGCGTGGTGGAAATCGGTCTGGTTGGGCGGCATCTCGTCGTACCGCACACCGTCGATCTCGTAGGCCACGCAGATCGGCACGTTCTCGATGGAGCTGAGCACGTCGAGCTTGGTGAGGAAGTAGTCGGTGATGCCGTTGACGCGGGTCGCGTAGCGGGCGATCACGGCGTCGAACCAGCCGCAGCGACGCGCGCGCCCGGTGGTCACGCCGACCTCGCCGCCGTGCTTGGCGAGGTACTCGCCCCACTCGTCGAACAGCTCCGTCGGGAACGGGCCCGAGCCGACGCGCGTGGTGTACGCCTTGAGGATGCCCAGCACCGTCGTGATGCGGGTGGGGCCGATGCCCGAGCCCACTGATGCGCCACCCGACGTCGGGTTCGACGAGGTCACGTACGGGTACGTGCCGTGGTCGACGTCGAGGAGCGTGCCCTGCGAGCCCTCGAGCAGGATCGTCTCGCCGCGCTCGAGCGCGAGGTTGAGCTCGAGGCGCGTGTCGGCGATGCGGTGCTTGAAACTCTCCGCGAGCTCCAGCGTCTCGTCGACCACCTGGCGCGCGTCCAGCGCACGCCGGTTGTAGATCTTGGTGAGCACCTGGTTCTTGAACTCCAGGGCCGCCTCGACCTTCTGCGTGAGGATCGACTCGTCCAGCACGTCCTGCGCGCGGACGCCGACACGGGCGATCTTGTCCTGGTAGCAGGGGCCGATGCCGCGGCCGGTGGTGCCGATCTTCTTGTTGCCGAGGAAGCGCTCGGTGACCTTGTCGATCGCGACGTGGTACGGCATGAGCAGGTGCGCGTCGGCCGAGAGCAGCAGGTTCGACGTGTCGACGTCGCGGGCCTCGAGGCCGTCGAGCTCGGCGAGCAGGACCGACGGGTCCACCACGACGCCGTTGCCGATCACGTTCTTCACGCCCGGGGTGAGGATGCCCGACGGGATGAGATGCAGTGCGAACTTGTCACCGTTCGGGAGGACGACGGTGTGGCCGGCGTTGTTGCCGCCCTGGTAGCGAACCACCCACTGGAGCTTCTCGCCCAGCAGATCCGTCGCCTTACCCTTGCCTTCGTCGCCCCACTGGGCGCCGATCAGAACGATCGCGGGCATGACAATTCCCCTTCCGGCTCGGTACTCACCGTCAAGAATCACCTGGATAACGTCGAGCCGTGCCGCAACCTTACAGTAGGACCGGTGAGCTCCGTGACCCAGAGCACCGTCGTGGTGCGCGCCCCCGATGTCCGCATCCCGGGCAGCCTCCGCGACCTCGAAACGATCACCGTCGACCTCGACTCCGCGAAGGCGGAACTGAAGCAGAAGCTGACGTTTCCCCGACGGATCGTGGTCGCAGGTCCCGATGACCTGCTCGCGGCGGTGATCGCCCGGCTGATGGCATCGGAACGGCTCGACGTCGAGGTGGCGTACACGCCCACCGAGAACTCGCACGCCTCGGCGATCTACCCGCCCGGCGACCCCCTGACCGGCACTCCACGCTCCGTGCCGCTGATCCGCGACGACCGCGGGTTCGTGCTCGTCGGCAAGGCGAAGATCACCGGACCCGACGGCGGGCCCCTGACCGGGGAGACCTTCGTCGACTCGGAGAAGCTGTTCACGGGCCAGGCGAAGGCAGTGATCGTCGAGCCGACCGGCGAGGGCGACGGCGTGCGTGCCCGGCTCGGAAAGGGTCTGCGGCGCAAGTGGCTCACCGGCCGCGCCGCACAGACCGGCGGGCTCGAGCTGGTGGTGACCCGCGACGGCCGCACGGACCCCAGCGTCGTGACCCGCGCGACCTTCTACCGCAACACGGACGACTGGCTGCTCATCAGCTGACGGGGATCAGTCGCCGCGCCTCAGCCGTCGGCGGGCGGCTCGGCGCGCAGGCGCTCGGTGTGGGCCACCTGGTGCGCAGCGGCGACGCGCATGAAGCGCACGACGGTGGCCAGTTCGTCGGTTGTGAACCGGTCCAGCACGTCGGCACAGGCCGACGCGAGCATGGGCTCCATCGTCGCGTTCACGCGGTCGGTCAGTCTCGGCGTGGCGCGCACCAACACCTTGCGCCCGTCGTCGGGATGCGGGTGACGGGTCACGTACGCGCGCCGGGACAATCGGTCGATCATCGTGGTGACGCTCCCGGTGGTGAACCCCAGCGCATCAGCGATCTCCCGAGGCGTGACACCGTCCGCGCCGAACACCATCTCCAAGCAGGCCAGTTCGCTCGCGCTGACCCCCAGGATCCGAGCCGATTCACGGTCGAAACCCGCCACCGAGGCCTGATAGGCCTGTACCGCCGGTCCGACCTCGGCGTCGATATCGCTTGACATTCAAGCTACCCCTTCGCATGATTGCTTGATAATCAAGCTACATCGATCTGTGGAGAACACCATGAAGGCTCTCATCATCGGCGGCGGCGTCGCGGGCCCCGTCGCGGCAATGGCACTCGCGCGCGTCGGCGTCGACGCCGAGGTCTTCGAGAGGGACGAGCAGGGCGCGGAGCAGCGCGGATCGTGGGTGACCTTCCAGGCCAACGGCATGGACGCACTCCGGTCCATCGACGCCGACGGTCCACTGCACGACATCGGGTACCCCGTCGACGACATCGGTTTCGTCAACGGCAAGGGCCGCCCGCTCGGCACCATCCCACTCGCGGCACGCCGCGCCGACGGCCTGACGTCGCGCATGATGCCGCGCGCGGCGCTGTACACCGCGATGGCCGAGGAGGCCCGCCGTCGTGGCGTCGACGTGCGATTCGGCTCCCGACTGATCGCCGCCACCGTCGACGGAGCGGGAGTGACAGCCGAGTTCGAGGACGGCACCACCGCGCGCGGCGACATCCTGATCGGCGCGGACGGGATCCACTCCACGGTCCGCCGCCTCATCGATCCCTACGCACGGGCACCGCGGTACGTGCCGGTGCTCAACGTCGGCGGATACATCCCGGACTTCCACGTCGACGTCCCGGAGCGGGAGTTCCGCATGCAGTTCGGGATCCGCTGCTTCTTCGCGTGGATGCCGACGCCCGACGGCGGCACCGTCTGGTTCGCGAATCCACCCGCCCCCGTCGAGCCCGAACAGGGCGTCCTGTCGTCGATGACCGACGCCGAGTGGCGGGCGCGCCTGCACGAGCTCATGGACGGCGATGCCGGGCCGGCGCCGAAGATCATCGAAGCGGCGCAGGGGCCGCTCATCGGATGGGCCACCTACGACCTGCCCGTGGTCGACCACTGGCACGACGGCACCGGGCGGATGGTGGTGATCGGTGACGCCGCGCACGCCACCTCGCCGGCCGCAGGGCAGGGCGCGTCGATGGCCCTCGAGGACGCGGTGATCCTCGCTCAGTGCGTGCGCGACCGCGCCACGACGACCGAGGCCTTCGCCGCCTTCGAGGGACTGCGCCGCGCGCGCACCGAGCGGATCGTCGCCGAGGGACGTCGCGCGTCGAACTCGAAGGCCGCCGGCCCGGTGGGGCGAATGGTCCGCGACCTGATGCTGCCGCTGATGTTCCGCCGCGCCGCCAAGGACGGCGGGAGGTCGCTGATGTGGCTGCAGGGCCATCACATCGACTTCGCCACCCCTGTCTGACCCCGGGCTACTCGGGCGGCTTCGCTGTGTCCTTCCGCTTCTGCACGTCGTGCATCTGCGCGACCGCCGAGGTCCGCGACAGGCCCGCGACCTGCAGCAGGTCGACGATGGTCGAGCGCAGCTGGCCGTAGATCATCACCTCGTTGAGCGAGTCGCTGTCGGCCATGTCGTCGTGCATCGGCAGCTTGTTCGCGCGCCGCGCCGCCGAGCGCAGGACCCGCGCCGCCTCGGCCTGGTCGGGCTGCGCGCCCGGCTCGGCCAGCACCACGTCGCGCAGGATCTTGAAGGACTCCGCCAGCCGGCCGATCTCCCTGACCAGGTCAGCGTCGATCCGCTCGCCGTTCTGATTCGACGCCACCGCCCGGCGCGACATCACCCGCACGTTGCGGACCGCGTTGTCGAGCGGATCGGCGATGGCCTGCAGCTTGTCCATCCGCGGCCGGGAGCTCCAGAACATCGGCGAGACCTTCGTGATCTCCAGGCCGCCCGCCAGGTCCGCCGAGAGCTGGTCCAGGTCCGGTTGGGTCGCACGGGCCGTCTCCAGGGCCCACTCCAGCGACGAGATGTCGCGGTCGGTCAGGCCCGCGGCGATCGAGGCCACGACCCGCCGCATCGTGTCCAGCACCTTCGCGGCGTCCTTGCGGGGTCGCCGCGCCGGGCTGTTCGGGATGATCGCGGCGATCACCACACCGACCAGGCCGCCGATGAGCGCATCCAGCATGCGGGTCCAGCCGCCCGTCGACCCCGGCGGGATGAGCGTCGCGACGAGCACCGCCGACGACGCCGCCTGCATCGGCACCAGCGGCCCCCGGTCGGCCAGGAGTGCGACCGACATCGCGATGGCGACGACCAGGCCCAACTGCCAGGGCCCGGTGCCGATCGCGCTGATCAGCAGGTCACCGACGCCGATGCCGAGGGTGACACCACCGACCAGTTCCAGGGAGCGCCGCAGTCGCTGCTGCAGCGAGAGCCCCAGCGAGATGATCGCCGCGATCGGCGCGAAGAACGGCGAGACGTGCCCGATCAGGTCGTTCGCGATGAACCACGCGATCGCCGCGGCGACCGCGCACTGCAGGACCGGCAGTTTCGCGTTCCAGAGGCGCTTGGTCCGGCGCTGGAGCGTCTGCGGCAGCGCGTTGTGCCGCCGCAGCAGGCGCCTACGCGCCGAGTCCGAGAGCGCCCGCGGCTTCGGGGTCACAATCGTTCACCAGGTCGAGGCAGCGCAGGTACTCGTCTTCCTCACCGATCGTCTGCGCGGCTCGGGCCAGCGCGGCGACGGCGCGGAGGAAGCCGCGGTTGTTCTCGTGGCTGTAGGGCACCGGGCCGAAACCGCGCCAGCCCTGACGGCGCAGCTGGTCCAGTCCGCGGTGGTAGCCGGTGCGGGCGTAGGCGTAGGCGGTGACCGCCTGGCCCGCGTCGAGCGCGGCCTCCGCGAGGGTCGCCCACGCCAGCGACGAGGTCGGGAAGTCCGCAGCCACCTCGGCGGCCGCACGTCCCTGATTCAGCTGGAGTTCCGGCTCCTCGTCGAGGTCGAGCAGAACCGGGGGCGGACCGAGCAGATCTCCGAACGACGTCATGCGCTCCAGTGTTCCACGCGGCGAGCACCTGAGGTCCGGGACGTGCATCGCCGCGGCCGCGGCCCGATCCGTCCAGCTGCGGACGGCTAGTCTGTCAGGTGATCCGTGTGCGGCGCGCCGCCGCGGGTGCAGCCGAGCAGACGAACGAGGGGATGGCGGGATCTATGGCGCGGGATGACAACCGGGGGCCCCTGTCGAGACTGCGCGACCTGCGCGGACGGCTCGCGTCCTGGCCCGCGGCACCGCTGCACGACCACGACGACACCGCCGGCACACTCGGCAGCGCACCCGCCGACGCCGTGACGCCCTCCCATTCCGACTCCCTCGCGCAGCTCGTCGGCGCCGCACCGTCGACCGCCCCCAGTGAGGCGGAGACCACCGCGCTCCCTATCGACGGTGCCGCCCCCGCCCCGGAGGGAGGCACTCCGTCCGGGGCGGAGACCCGGGTGCTGCCCGTCGCCGGCCGCCCGGGCACCGAACCGGCCGACGGTTCCGACGACGCCCCGACGAAGGACCGGGCCTCGGAGGACGAGGTCCCCGAGGACGCCGCCTCCGAGGCGGACGCGAGCGGCGGAGCCGCCGCGTCGCCCTTGCGCACGGTGGGGCCCGTGGTGACCACGCCGCCCATCCCCGAGGGCGCCGACGCCGAGACGACCGTCCTGCCCGTCACCGCACGGCCCAGCGCCGCGAAGACCACCGCGTTCGCCGTACCCGAGAGCGCCGCGGTGGAGCAGGCCGACGACACGCCGGCCGATGAGGCCGTGACCGAGGGCGTCGCCATCGAGGCCGAGGCCGCAGCTTCGACGGCCGACGAGGTCGAGAACGCCGAGGCTGAGACTGCCGGCGAGCCGCAGACCGACGACGCGGACGATGCAGGCGATGCGGAAGCCGTCAGCACGGACGCCGCGGTCGCGGAGCCCGCCGAGGCGGAGAGCACCGAGGCACCGGTCTGTGAGGACGTCGATGCAGGGGCACCGGAGGGTCCGACGGCGGAGTCGACGGAGTCGGAGGACGCGGAGCCGGAGGACGCGTCGGCCGACATCGACGGCGAGAACGCCGCCGAGGACCAGGCGGACGACGCATCAGCGTCGCAGGACGCCGAGGACGAAGCCCACGTCGGCGCTGCCGGCGCCGGTGTCGCCGCGGCTGCGGTCGCCGCGGGAGCCGTCGGCATCGTGGCCGCCTCGACCGATGAGGCCGGGGAATCGGACTCGGAAACCGTTGACGAGGACGCGGATTCCACAGCTCCCGACGATGAGCCCTCCGACGATGAGCCCGACGCCGCGCAGGACACCGACGAGGCCGCGACCGTCGACGAAGACGCCGTCGAGGAGGACGCCGACGAGCCGGACGACAGTGCCGAGTCGAACAACGAGGACGATCTCGAGGCGGACGACACCGATGCCGACCTCGCGGGCGAGGCGGACGACGGCGCACCGTCGGGCGACTCCCCGGAGAGCGAGGCTCCGGCGGACGAGGCTCCGGCGGACGAAGCTCCGGCGGACGAGGTGGCACCGTCGCCGCTGCGCACCGTCGGACTGGTGAAGACCGACGCCCCCGAGCCCGAGACGACCACCGACGAGGACGACGCGTCCACGACGGTGCTGCCCGTCGCGTCGCGCCCGGACCAGGCGGTCATCGACACCGAGCAGAACGAGCTGCCGGACGCGACACCCGCGACCGAGGTGCTGCCGCTCGCGCCGCTGCCGTCCCCGCCCGCTCCCCCGGCCGCGCCGAACGCAGCCGCCGTCGCCGCCCCGGAGACGCCGGTCACCCGGCAGTCGCCGGAGTACATCGCCCCGGCCGGACCGCAGACGACTCCCCCGCGGGGTGGTGAGCCCACGGGCGGCGGAAAGCTGAAATGGATCATCGCGGCCGCCGTCGTGGTGATCGCAGCGGTCGTGGCGGTCGTCCTGCTCGTGGTTCCGAAGTCGGGTTCGGGTTCGGACGCGTCGGGCGATCCCCGGCAGGCGGCGGCCAACGCGACCACCTCGTTCGTCGGGGCCGTGAACCGGGGCGACCTGACCGCGCTGCGCGAGCAGACCTGTGGCGGCGCCAAGACCTATTACGACGGCATCGGCGACGGCCAGTGGCAGCGCGTCTACGACAACGCCAAGGCCGACGGCCTGCTCCCGGAGCTCGACGGCCTGCAGGCCGTGGACGTGCGTGGCGACCGCGCAGAGGTCCAGGTCGAGGTGCATTACGCCGGGAACCCCAGCGCGAAGGTCAACCACACGCTGTCGCTGGAGAAGGACGGGGACGCCTGGAAGGTGTGCACCCGCGTCGGAACGCGATGACCTCGCCGTCCGAGGAGCCCACGCTCCGGAACGGGAAGCCGCTCAAGCCGGCCTCGGCACCGTCGGAGCCCAAGCTCGCATACTCCGAGGTCACGAATCCGCCTGCGCCGCGGACCGATCGGATCGCGCGCGGCGCCGGGCGGGTCACCCCGCCTCGTCGCACCGCCACGCCGCCGATGGCGGCCCCGCACCAGATGGCGCCCCGGCCGCACCATCAGCACGGCCACCCGCAGCAGAGGCCGTCGGTCCCGGTGCCCCCGGCGCAGGCCCACCGCGCGGCGCCGCCGCCGGGGCGCGCGCATTCCCCTGCCCCAGCGGGTCACCGGTCCGCCGGACAGCAGCAGGCGATGGGCCCCGCGCCCGCACCGGCCCCGAAACGCACGGGGCCGCGGCTCACCGGCCCGGAGTGGGCGGCGGCCGCGGCCATGATCGTGCTGGTCCTCGCGGTGATCCTGGGACTGGCCCTGGCCTGAGGCCGGGCCGCCCTGCGGCTACCTCGTGCTGGTGGACTTTCCGGCGGAGTGCAGGTCGTTGCACGCCTCCACCACCCGCTCAGCCATCGACGCCTCGGCCTTCTTCAAATACGCGCGAGGGTCATAGGTCTTCTTGTTCCCGACCTCCCCATCGACCTTGAGCACACCGTCGAAATTGCTGAACATGTGCCCGGCCACCGGACGGGTGAACGCGTACTGCGTATCGGTGTCGACATTCATCTTCACCACCCCGTACGACAGAGACTCCTCGATCTCCGACTTCAGCGAACCCGAACCACCATGGAAGACGAACGAGAACGGCTTGCTCCCCGCCGGCAACCCCAACTTCTCCGACGCCACCTTCTGCCCGTCCCCGAGCACCGACGGCCGCAACTTCACATTCCCCGGCTTGTACACACCATGAACGTTGCCGAACGTCGCCGCCAGCAGATAGCCCTCGGTGCCCAGCGCATCGACCGTCTTCGCGAAATCCTCATCCGAGGTGAACAGCTTGTCGTTGATCTCGTTCTCGACACCGTCCTCCTCACCACCGACCACACCGATCTCGATCTCCAGGACGATGTTCGCCGCCTTGCACTTCGCCAGCAGCTCCTGCGCGATCTCCAGGTTCTCCTCCAGCGGGATCGCCGAACCGTCCCACATGTGCGACTGGAACAACGGATTCTCGCCGCGAGCCACCCGCTCGGCGGAGATCTCCAGCAGCGGCCGCACCAGGCCATCGAGCTTGTCCTTCGGGCAATGATCCGTATGCAGGGCCACCGTCACGTCGTACTGCGCCGCCACCACATGCGCGAACTCCGCCAACGCCACCGCGCCCACGACCATGTCCTTGACACCCAGGCCCGAACCGAACTCCGTACCACCGGTGGAGAACTGAATGATCCCGTCACTACCGGCATCAGCGAAACCCTTGATCGCCGCGTTGATCGTCTCGCTGGAGGTGCAGTTGATCGCCGGGTAGGCGAAACCGCCTTCGCGAGCACGATCAAGCATCTCGCGGTAGGCCTCGGGGGTTGCGATGGGCATTGTGTGTCCTCCTGAGCGGTTCTGCGTTTCCAGGTGAAAGACTATCGCCCATGGAGCTTGCAGTTGGGCTGGTCGCTCTGGTGGCCACCGTTCTCGTGGTCAGTGCACTGTGCGACCGGTTCGGTCTGGCCGCGCCGCTCGTGCTCACGGTCGTGGGCATCGGCGTGTCCTTCGTCCCGCAGATCCCCGATGTCCCGCTGCATCCCGACGTCGTGCTGCTGGGTCTGCTGCCGCCGCTGCTCTACGCGGCCGCGTCGAAGGCCTCGCTGGTCGACTTCAAGGAGAACATCCGCCCGATCGGCATGCTGTCGGTCGGGCTCGTGCTGTTCACCGCTGCCGCGGTCGGTGCGGTGGCCTCCTGGCTGCTCGACATCCCGTTCGCCGCGGGGCTCGCGCTCGGCGCGATCGTCGGGCCGCCGGACGCGGTCGCCGCCACCGCTGTCGGGCGTCGGATCGGCCTGCCGCGACGGGTGACCACGCTCCTCGAGGGCGAATCCCTGTTCAACGACGCGACCTCGATCGTGCTGCTCCGCACCGCGATCGCGGCGATCGCGGGCACCGTCGGATTCTGGCAGGTCCTCGGCTCGTTCGCGCTGAGCGCTGTGGGCGGTGTGGTCGTCGGCGTCGTCATCGCACTGATCCTGCGTTTCCTGTTGCGCCGCCTCATCGACCCCGTACTGACCACCGGCATCACCCTGATCAGCCCGTGGCTCGCCTACCTCCCCGCCGAGCACATCCACGGCTCGGGCGTGGTCGCCGTGGTCGTCGCCGGGCTGATCGTCGCCTACAAAGCGCCCACCGACCAGACCGCGATCGGCCGCATGTCCGCGCGGATCAACTGGAACACCCTCCAGTTCCTGCTGGAGAACTCCGTGTTCCTCCTCATCGGCCTGCAGATGCGCACGATCTTCGAGGGAGCCGCGAACTCCTCGGTCGGCTGGCCGCTGATCATCACGACCTGCGCGGCCGTCATGGCGACGGTGATCGTCGCGCGGGTGGTGTGGTGCGCTCCGTCCGCCCTCATCTCGATCCGGGTGGGCGAGCGGAGCGAACGCCTGTCGGCGGGCGAGATGACGGTGCTCTCGTGGGCCGGCATGCGCGGCGTGGTGACCCTGGCCGCCGCGTTCATCCTCCCGGCCGACTGTCCGGACCGGGAGGTCCTCGTGTTCGCCGCCATGGTCGTCGTGGCGGGCAGCCTGCTGATCCAGGGTTCGACGTTGCCGGGGCTGGCCAAGCTGCTCAAGGTCCGGGGGCCGAACGCCCGTACCGACGCGCTGCAGCAGGCGGTGGTCATGCGGGCCGCGATCACGGCCGGGATCGAACGCCTGGACACGATCGCCGCGAGCCCGCAGAACACCGTCCCCGCGCCGGTGATCGACCGGATCCGCGACCTCGCGATCACCCGCGAGCGGTCGTTCTGGGAGCGCCTCGGCCCGGAGTCGAACAACACCCCCGCGGCACAGGTCCGCGAGATCCGGCTGCAGATGATCGAAGCGGAGCGCGACGAGGTGCTGCGGCTGCGCGACACCGGCCAGGGCGACCACGAGGTCCTCGAGCAGGTCCTCAGCAACCTCGACGTCGAGGAGGCGATGCTCACGGTGTCCGCGGTCCGCAGCGAGCGCGTCGCGGTGGCGGAACTCCTCACCCCGCCGTGGTCGCACGAGGAGTGTGACCATCTCCGCGTCTCCGATGCCTTCGCCGACCCGGTACCGCTGAGCGAGACCTGCCTCGAGTGCATCGCCGACGGGGACAACCCCGTCGCCCTCCGACTCTGCCTGACCTGCGGGCACGTCGGATGCTGCGACTCGTCCGAGGGGAAGCACGCGACCGCGCACCACGAGACGACGAACCACCCCGTGATCCGCAGCTTCGAGTCCGGGGAATCCTGGCGATGGTGCTACATCGACGAACTGTTGAAGTAGAACCGGCGTCCGGGCCGGTATTCTGGTCGTCGTGCCTCTCAACGACCTGACTCTGGCCGCCTCGACCACCATGCAGGCGTTCGCCCTCAAGGACATCACCGACCCCATCGCCGTCCTCAACGCCTTCGGCAGCATCGCCTTGATCGGCCTGCTGCTGGTGGTGTTCATCGAGTCGGGCGTCCTCTTCCCGGTCCTCCCGGGCGACTCGCTGCTGTTCGTCGCGGGCCTCCTCGCGGCGGCCGGTACGGCCAGTGCCGCGGCCCAGGACGTGCAGTACGAGGGTTCGGCGATGTCGCTGCCGGTACTGCTCGTCGCGACGCCGATAGCGGCTGTTCTCGGCGCGATCGTCGGCTACTTCATCGGCCGTTTCGGCGGCGAGAAGTTCTTCACGCCCGACGCCCGCTTCCTCAAGACCAAGTACCTCGACGAGTCGCACGCGTTCTTCGAGAAGTACGGCCCCGCCACGCTCGTGCTGGCGCGGTTCGTCCCGTTCGTCCGCACGTTCGCCCCCATCGCAGCCGGCGCGGCCAAGATGACCTTCGCGAAGTTCATCATGTGGACGATCATCGGTGCGGTGGTCTGGGCCGACGGTATCCTGCTGCTCGGCGTGTGGCTCGGCAAGATCACCTGGGTCCGCCAGCACATCGACATCATCTTCATCGTGATCGTCCTGGTCTCGGTACTCCCGATCGCCCTGGGCGCCGTGAAGAAGTACCTCGCGGGCCGCCGCACCGACGCGGCCGCATAGGCCCCAGCAGTGCTCGAATTCGTCCAGAGCGCCGGGCCGGTGATGATCTGGCTCGTCGTGGCCGGATTCGTCTTCTGCGAGTGCGCGTTCATCATCGGACTGTTCCTCCCGGGCGACTCCCTGCTCCTCACCGCCGGCCTCGCGATGGCCACGACGGGGCACTCCTCGATGTCGGTGTGGGGCCTCGCGGTGGCGGCGTTCCTCGCGGCGATCGCCGGCAACCACGTGGGCTACCGGATCGGCGTGAAGATGGGCGATCACGTGCTCGCCAAGAAGGACGGGCGCTACCTCAACGCGCACAACCTGCACCGCGTCAAGGAGCTGATGGACAAGCACGGCTTCTTCTCGGTGCTCATCGCCCGCTGGATCCCGTGGGTCCGGACCCTGTGCCCGCTGGTGGCCGGTGCCGTCGGGATGGACAAGCGCAAGTTCACCTTCGCGTCGGTCCTCGGCTCGCTGATCTGGGCACCCTTCCTCCTGCTCGTGGGCTACTACGCGTCCTCCGCGCTCAAGGACTACAAGTTCGTCCTGGACTGGGCCCTGCGCGGGATGATCGTCATGCTCGTCGTCGGCACGATCATCGGGATCGTCGGCTACCGGCGGGAGATGTCCAAGCAGAACGTCACCGTCGATCTGGAGGACTGATGGCCCCGCTCGCACGTCCGGTGGCCCGACGGTGACCGTGCTGACCGCCCGCGACCTGTCCGTCGCGTACGCCGACCGGACCCTGTTCACCGGCCTCGACCTCGTGATCGCCCCGGGCGAGGTGGTCGGGCTGGTCGGCGCGAACGGCGCAGGGAAGTCGACCCTGCTCACACTCCTCGCCGGCGTCGGCGCGGACGGCGGACCGGACGTCTCCGGCACCGTCGACCTCTCGCCGGCCGACGCGTCCGTGGGGTACCTCGCCCAGGAGCACGAACGCCGGCCCGGGGAGACGGTGGCGCACTTCGTCGGTCGGCGCACGGGCGTCGCGGCGGCGCAGGAGGCGATGGACGCGGCCGCTCTCGCCCTCGCTTCCCTGTCCGATACGGCTCCGGACTCGGATCCGTTCACGCCCGCGCTGGACCGGTGGCTCGCGCTCGGCGGCGCGGACCTGGACCAGCGGCTGGCCGCGATCCTCGACGAGGTGGGACTCGCCGACGCGGACGCCGAGATGACGGGGCTCTCGGGAGGGCAGGCCGCCCGCGCGGGGCTGGCCGCGGTGCTGGCGTCCCGGTACGACGTGCTGCTCCTGGACGAGCCGACCAACGACCTGGACCTCGCGGGTCTCGAACTGCTGGAGCGCTTCGTCACGGAGAGCTCAGGCACGACGGCGATGGTTCTCGTCTCGCACGACCGGGAGTTCCTCGCGCGCACCGTGACGACGGTCGTGGAGCTGGACCTCGCACAACAGCAGATCGGCGTCTACGGCGGCGGATACGAGGCCTACCTCACCGAGCGCGAGGTCGCACGCCGGCACGCCCGCGAGGAGTACGACGAGTACGCCGGGAAGCTGTCGGGTCTGCAGGACCGCGCGCAGATGCAGCGGAACTGGATGGAGCACGGCGTGCGGAATGCGCGCCGGAAGATGAAGAACGGCGACCCCGACAAGGCCGGCCGGAAGGCGCGCCTCGAGTCCACGGAGAAGCAGGCCTCGAAGGCGCGGCAGACCGAGCGCGCCATCGAACGACTCGAGGCGGTCGATGAGCCTCGCAAGGAGTGGGAGCTGCGGATGTCGATCCTCGCGGCCCCGCGGAGCGGAACGGTCGTGGTGACGGCGTCGGGCGCGTGCGTCGAGTACCCGAGGCTCACCGTCGGGCCCGTGAGCGTGAGCGTCGAGTACGGCGACCGGATCCTGCTGACCGGCCCGAACGGTGCCGGCAAATCGACGCTCCTCGGGCTCCTGCTCGGACGGATCGCGCCGTCCGCCGGGACGGTGGCGCTCGGGTCCGGCGTCGAGGTGGGCGAGGTCGACCAGGCTCGCGGTCGTTTCCTGTCCGACGGTCCGCTGCTGGACACCTTCTGCGCCGAGGTGCCGGACACGCCGCCCGCCGACGTCCGGACGCTGCTGGCCAAGTTCGGGCTGCGCGGGCACCACGTGCTGCGCCCGGCATCGTCGCTCTCCCCGGGTGAGCGGACCCGCGCCGCATTGGCGCTGCTGCAGGCCCGCGGGGTGAACCTGCTCGTCCTCGACGAGCCGACGAACCACCTCGACCTGCCCGCGATCGAGCAGTTGGAGCAGGCGGTCGAGTCCTTCGACGGCACGGTGATCCTGGTGACCCACGACCGCCGGATGCTCCACACCGTGCGCGCGACGCGGCGCTGGCGGATGGACGGCGGAGTCTTCAGCGAGGACTGAGGACATCGTTCGGGCGACTCGGCGCGTGCGCGGGACGCACCTGAAGTGCCGGGTCAGCGCTTACCGTCGGGTGGTGGCTCGTGGTGAGCGCTGCCGATGTCGTAGCTGGACGGCGGCACGTTCCGCCATTCGTCCTCTTCTCCGAGCGTCCACTTGCGGAAGCCCGGGGTGAAGCCGCCTGACCATTCGCCGCGCTTCTGCCGTCTGCGAACGACGACCATGAGAACGATCGGAACAAAGGTCACCGCGACAGCGACGACGACGATGACTACAGCTCCCGCATCCACGTGTTCAGTATGAAGCATCGCTGATACGGTTCGCTCATGACGGAGGAAATACCGGATGACGGTCGGCTCTACATCACGACGGACGCCCAGCAACTGATCCGAGCGATCAAGAACGCATCGTTCCTGATCTTCGTCGGCCTGATCGCGCTCGGGATCATGCTCTGGCAACCGTGGGCGTCGCCGACGATCGAGAACGTCCAGAGGGGCGGGATCGCGTACACGTGCGTCACGTACAAGACGACGGCCGACTGCAATTAGGACTGACGGGTTCAGGAATCTTCACGGTTCGCGACGGACGTCAGTTCCGCGCCAGCCCCGCCGCGGCCTCCACCGCCAATCCATCCTCCGATCTGCACGGCGGAGTCTTCAGCGAGGACTGAGGGCCGCTCCTGAATTGCACAAATGAGACGGACATCGGGTGATCTCGGTTTCATCGTTGCTGGTAGTGGTGGTCGTGTGAGGTGGATTGGATTCGTTACACGAGCTGACGAATCAGATCAGAGGTGGCGAGTTGGGTCCATGCGCTGATGAAGGACGCGGATGACGTCCACGCCGTCGATGCGCTGCCGGTAGTAGATCAGGTGACTACCGATCCCGTAGCGGCGATAGCCGTCGCGGACATCGTCGCACCGCCGACCACGATCCGGCTCCGTCGCGATGCGTTCGAATGCGGCACGGATCTCGGTGAGGTAGGTCTCCGCTTGGTCGATGTCCCACCGCTCGACGGTGAAGTCCCAGATGGTGGACAGGTCACGTTGCGCGGCCGGCGTGAGCCGATACCTGTTCACTCCTTCTTGGCCGCGATGAACGCGTCGAAGTCGAAGTCCTCGGCCGGTCCACTCTCCTCGCCCGCGACCAGCGCAGCGCGAAGCACGGACATCTGCGTCTCCTGGTCTTCCAGCAGACGCAGGCCGGCGCGCACGACTTCGCTCGCGGACCGGTAGCGCCCTGTCGACACCTCTCGCGCGAGGAAGTCGACGAAATGATCGTCGAGGCTGATCGAGGTGTTCGTCGCCATGTCGGCCATCATACCAATCATTGGTATGAGACTGAGCTCAACTGCGTGCCAGAGCCGCGGCCGCTTCCATGGCCATCCACCCGCCGATCTGCACGGACAGGTCGCGCTCGGGGGTGCTGCTGCCGCGAACGGTGCCACCCGTGAAGTGGGCGGGGGTGTCCGTGGAGCCCGGGATCCGGGCGTCGCGGGTCCAGTCCGCGGAGAAGATGACACGCCCGTCGATCTCGCGGGTGCCGTGCCACGCGGCCTCTGCCGAGGCGAAGACGATCTCAGCCGCGGCCTCGCGGGCATCGTCGGCCCCCGGGCCGCGCAGCTGCAGCGCAGCGAGCGCGAGGTAGCGGATGAGGATGCCGTTGAACAGGCCCCCGTCGCCCCCGCCACCGCCGGTCACGACGCCGCGAGAGGTCATGTGCTCGGCGACAGCGGCGATGAGCGCGGCGGCACGCTCGGCGTGCCGCGGCGCCAGGTCGGACGAGAGCTCCGTGTCCAGACCGATCGTGACGCCCTGGTTGTACGAGTACTTCTCCGGATAGCGCTTCCCGCCCTCGGGGTCGGCGTAGTCACCGTCGACCCCGTCGTCGATCAGGCCGGTGTCCGGGTCGAGGAGCCTGCGGTGCAGCCAGTCCGAGGTCTCCTCGGCTCGCTCGAACCGGCCCATCCGGGCGAGGAAGATACCCGCCGGACCGTTGGCCGGCGCGTTGAGGAACAGCCCCTTCGTGCGCCAGGTGACACCGCCGCCCGCCTCGGGCACCCACGCGTCGTACAGCTCGTCGCGCAGCACTCGCAGCCGTCGCGAGGCGTTCAGGCCCGCGTGCCGCTGCGCCCGCTCCAGCGCGAGCCCCATCCAAGCCATGTCGTCGTAATAGGAGTTGGTGACGCGCAACAGGTTCCGCAGACGGTGCCCGCGGGCGATCCGCAGCACCAGTTTCCGGGTCGACGGTGCGCCGTCCCGCACGTAGGCGTCCACGGCCACGTCGAGCAGGTGGGCCTGCCACCAGTAGTTCCAGCTGACGAACAGCGCGTCCCGCCGCGAGGCTGGGTAGGCGGGCGTGCCGAGGCGCGTCGCGGGGATCCCCCAGACGGGCCGCAGGTGCCGCTCGACCACCGCAGCCTGCGCCGCAGCGGCGCGCTGATTCCACTCGACCACCGTCATGGTGACATCACATCACGCACCACCGACGTGTGCACGTCCGCGCAGGTCAGACGAGCCAATCGGGGTCCGCCACACCCCACTCAGCGGCCACACGGACCTGGTCAGGTCTGACCAATCCAGGTATGATGCGCGTATGGGCAGCGCCGAGTTCAACATCTACGCCGCGAAGACGCAGTTCTCGCGGCTGGTCGCGCGTGCCGAGCAAGGAGACAAGATGACCATCACACGAAACGGCAAGCCGGTCGCCCGGATCGTGCCCTATTTCCCGGACCATCCCGCGCGGCGTCCCGGGGCATGGGCAGGGGTCGAGATCGCTGACGACTTCGACGACCTCACCGACCAGGAACTGAAGGACTGGTACGGCGAGTGAGACTCCTCGTCGATACCCGTGTCCTCCTGTGGTGGCTCGCCGACAGCCAGAAGTTGTCTGCAACGCACCGGTCGCTGATCCAAGAGGAGAAGAACACAGCCCTCGTGTCGTCGGTCGCAGTGGCAGAGGTAGCCATCAAGTCGTCACTCGGCAAGTTGAATGCACCGAAGATGACCGAGGAGTTCCTCATCGACGAGGGCTTCACGTTGCTGCCCCTGGATGTCCGCCATGCCGCCGTTCTTCGTGACCTCCCCTGGCACCATCGCGATCCGTTCGACCGGATGCTGGTCGCCCAGTGCATCGTCGAGCAGGTTCCGATCTTGACGGTCGACGATCGGATCCGCGCCTACGACGTCGACACCGCCTAGTACTCACCAGGCGGCGTCGAGGTCCGCGTGCTCGCGGATCCAGGCGTGCATGGCGATGCCCGCCGCCACACCCACGTTGATCGAGCGGGTCGAGCCGAACTGAGCGATGGACACCGTCGAATCCGCGACGTGCCGCGCGCCCCCGGATACTCCCGGGCCCTCCTGCCCGAAGAGGAGGAGGCACCGTCGGGGCAGGGACGCGCGTTCCAGCGGCACGGAGCCGGGCAGGTTGTCGACGGCGACGATGGGCAGGCCCGCGGCGGCGCACCAGGCCGCGAGCGCCTCGGTGTCGGCGTGGTGGTGCAGGTGCTGGTAGCGGTCGGTGACCATGGCGCCCCTGCGGTTCCACCGCTTGCGCCCGACGATGTGCACCGCCTGCGCACCGAAGGCGTTCGCGGTCCGTACGACGGTGCCGATGTTGGCGTCGTGCCCCAGGTTCTCGATCGCCACGTGGAACGGGTGCCGGCGGGCGTCGAGGTCGGCGACGATCGCCTCCCGCGTCCAGTACCGATACGCGTCGACCACGTTGCGACGGTCGCCCTCGGCGAGCAGCTCCGGGTCGTAGTGGGGATCGACGGGGGCCGGAACGCCGGGATTCTCCTCGGCCCACGGCCCCAGCCCGACGGTGTGCGGTCCGGGCAGGCCCGTCACCCACTCGGTCGGCCCGAGCGCTTCGTCCTGCCCGAGCCCGTCCGGGCCGGGCTCGGAGGTCACAGTCCCAGGTCGGCGAGGCCGAGCACCGAGCGGTACTCGAGGCCCTCCGCGGCGATGACGTCGGCGGCGCCGGTCGCGCGGTCGACGACGGTCGCGACGCCGATCACCTCGGCGCCGATCTCCCGGAGCGCGCGCACCGCCGTGAGCGGCGAGTTGCCGGTGGTCGTGGTGTCCTCGA
This sequence comes from Tsukamurella pseudospumae, assembly GCF_001575205.1. Lineage (GTDB taxonomy): Bacteria > Actinomycetota > Actinomycetes > Mycobacteriales > Mycobacteriaceae > Tsukamurella > Tsukamurella pseudospumae. The sequence goes on along the minus strand of NZ_LSRE01000009.1, from coordinate 187,282 downwards.
CGACGAGGACGCGCTTGCCCACCACATCAGGCCCCTCGACCTGGCGCTGCATGCCGTGCGCCTTCGCGGCCTTGCGGACCACGAACGCGTCGATCGGGCGGCCTGGCGCGTGCATCACTGCGGTCGCGACGGGGTCCGCGCCCAGGGTCAGCCCGCCGACGGCGGCGTAGTCCCAGTCCGCGGTGAGCTCGCGCAGGAGCGCACCGATGAGCGGCGAGGCCTCGTGGTGCAGTGTGGCGCGACGCAGGTCCACGTAGTAGTCCGCCTCGCGGCCGCTCGACAACGTGACCTTGCCGTGGACCACGGCGAGCTCGCGGACCAGCTCGGCGAGCCGCGCCTTGTCGGTCACCGTCGGCCCTCCGAACGGACGGGCTCCGGCTGACCCGGGTCGCGCGGACCACCTGAGGCGAGCACGCGGGCGTGGCCCTCCGGCGGGAGGACGCGCAGCAGGTCGCCGAAACGGCGGACGGCCTCGAGCGCCTCGTCGAGGTCCTCGGGGTCGTCGGTGGTCGGCATCGCCGCCAGCGTCCACTCCCCCTCGTTCCACAGCGACTCGATGTGCTCGGGCACCTGCTCGGCGAAGGTGATCATCCGGCGGTCGGCGACGCGGCGCGCGACCTCGGCGTTGTTCGTGTACAGCACCCGCGGGCCCAGCGAGCCCAGGGGCTCCATGCCCGGCTCGGTGGGCGGGAGCGCGTTCCCGGGCCGCAGGTCCAGCAGCGCGCCGGACGACGCGCCGCGGTTGACGGCCGCGACCGTGAGCACGTCCTGCAGGTCGAAGACGTAGGCGGCGGCCCCGAAGTAGGCGCCGTGGGCCACGTCGATGATCGCGGGATCGCCGGCGACGGCCATGCCGCCGCGGTGGAACTCGTCGTGCAGCGACGGGTCCGCCGCCTTGTAGACGAACTCCCGCGACGCGGCCCAATCGGCGCGCTCGGAGTGCATGTTGGGCGAGTGGGTGCGCTCATACCAGATGAGCGCGGCTGCGAGCGCCGCGCACACCACCGCGAGGATCAGGAACACTACGTACGACATCGACACCTACAGTAGCGGGTCGACCGGGGAGTTCACCCGACCGACGGGGTACCGGCGACGGAGATCTGGCCGGAGTAGATCGCGAGTGCCGCCCTGCCGTCGGCACTCACCTGAATCATCACGACGTCACCGACCTCTATGTCGGTCAGTCTGCTGCCGTGCGTCGTGGTCACCTGGGTGGTGGGGCCGGTCTTCAGCGCGACGGTCTGCCCGCCCGGCGCGGAACGCACGGTGATGGCGTCGTCGGCGACGGTGAGGACTGCGCCGATCACCTCACGACCGGGCGTGATGGCCACGGTCTTCGGGTCGCTCACCGGGACGCCGGCGGACTGCGCGGCCGGCAGGACGCGCCGGGAACCGCCCAGCTCGGACGACACGTGCAGCGCGTACGCGATGCCCGCCCCGACCACGCCGATACCGAGGAGGCACAGCAGGACAGCGGGCCACGGGCTGCGGGCGCGGGCGTCACCACCCACGGCGACCACCTCCCTCACGTCCGTTCCGTACCACCGCGGCGCCTCGACGACACCATGCGCGAACCTATTCGGCGTGTCTGAGACGCGCCTGTGAATGTGGCGAGCGAATCTCTATGACCCCCGCTAGCGTTGTCGGCGTGGGACATCTGTGGCCGCCGCGCGACCTCACCGAGGGTGAGGCGCCGGACGCGCGCTTCACCCTCGCCAACGAGCGCACCTTCCTCGCCTGGATCCGGACCTCGCTGGGACTCGTCGCCGCGGCGGTGGGCCTGGAGGCGTTCGCACCGTCAGTCGCACCGGACGCGGTGCGGACGCCGCTGGTGGTCGTGCTCCTGGTCGTCGCGGCGGGGCTGGCCGGGTACGCGTTCCGACGGTGGCTGTCCGTGGAGGGCGCGATGCGCACCGGCCGCGACCTGCGCGGATCGCCCGCGACGATCGTGCTGGCGGCCCTGATCGTGCTCGCCGGGGTCGTGCTGGCCGTCGCGATGCTGGTGACGTGAGCGAGGGCGGGGCGGGTGCACCGTCGGGTCTGGCGGCCGAGCGGACCCGACTGGCGCGCGTACGGACCGTCGTCGCGGTGCTGATGACCTCGGCGATCGTCGGCAGGGCGACGGTGCCCGCGCGACCGGCGGCGGCGCTGCTGTGCCTGGTGGTGGCTGTGGTCGCGGTGGTGATGCTGCGGTTGCGGCCGCCGGTGTCGCACGGGGTGTTGGTGGGGTGCGTGGTGACGCTCGCGGCGGTCGGGTTCGTCGGGTTCTGAATCCATTGCGGCTTCCGGCGACGACACACCGGTGACCCCGCCGGAATCCGCAGAAGAATCCGGCGATCGCCGGTCGCCGTCAGCTCACGCCACGTCGCGAACCCGGATCCCGACGGTGCCGTCGGCGCCCCGTCGGATCCTGGAACCGGTGACCGTGAGCCACCCGAGGATTCCGTACTTCTTCGCGATCTTCGATGCGGCTGCGGAGCCGTCGAAGACCTCGCCGGTCCCGGCGACCTCGGGCCCGAAGGTCTGCTTGCCGCGGGTGTCGCACGCCTGGACCAGGACCGACGGGTTGCGCCGCAGCCGCTTGACCTTCCAGGAATCGGCGACGGTCCACACCACGAGGTCGGCGCCGTCGCGCACGGCCCAGATCGGGGTGGCGACGGGCGTGCCGTCCTTGCGGAAGGTGGTCAGCAGGACGTACTTGGCGTCCGCGACATCAGCAACGCTGCTCATGCGCCCAGCGTAACCGGCCAGGCCGCCGGCACGCTGCGCGCGATCCAACCCGCGATCGCGGCGTTGACCTCGGCGGGCTTCTCCTCGCCCATCCAGTGCCCGGAGTCGACGATCACCTCGGTGAGGTCGGTGCACGCCTCCCGCATCGGGTCGGCGAGCCGGGTCCCGACGGTGTTCAGGATCGCGTCGTAGCGGCCGTGCAGGAACAACGCGGGCTTGTCGATGCGGCCGCCGTCCAGTTCCTCCCTCGCGTAGTCGGCGTCGGCCCTGCCGTTGACGTACCAGGAGTTCGGGCCGGCCATGCCGCCCCGCTCGAAGGCCGCGACGTAGACGGCGTGGTCCTCGGCGGTCAGCACTGCGGGGTCGAGCGGCAGCTGCGGCACCGGGCCGCCGCCGAACCAGCCGCCGTTGCGGCTGACCAGAGCGGTGGGCGCCGGCCCCTCGAGATGCCGGGGCTCACCGCTTCGGAACAGCGCCGCGATCAGACCGGGCAGGTCGCTCTCGAACTGGTCGGTCACCTCGTCGAAGGCCCTGAGGTAGTGCACCTGGTAGTCCCACTGGCCGTACGGGTACTCGTCGGCGGGGTACTTGTCGCGATCGATCAGGTCGAGCATCGACGGCCCGCTCGCCGGCAGGTGCGGCACGTTGAGCGAGGCCACGGCGTCGACGACCTCGGGGTGATGGGTCGCGATGTTCCAGACCACCGGCCCGCCCCAGTCGTGCCCGATCCAGATCGCGCGGCTCCGGCCCAGCGCGGCGAGCAACTCCAGCATGTCGGCCACCGCCTCCTCCCGACGGTAGGCCGTCTTCTCCGGGTGCACCGTCGACGATCCGTAGCCGCGCATGTCCGGCGCGACGCACCGGAGGCCCAGCGCCCCCAGCGCGCGGAGCTGGTGCCGCCAGGAGTATCCGAGCTCGGGCCAGCCGTGCACGAAGACCAGCAGCGGACCGTCGACCGGTCCGGACGCGAGGTACGCGGTGGTGTGGCGCGGGGTCCGGGCGATGTGCGGGGTGAGCGCGGTCATGAATACAGACTGACACGCGGCGCGACTCCTTGCCCCGGCGCGGCCCGCGGCCCACTATCGAGGTATGCCCCACGTGATCGTCCAGAACTGCTGCAACGACGGGTCGTGCGTTCCGGAGTGTCCGGTGGACTGCATCCACCCCACGCCCGACGAGCCGGAGTACGCGACCGCGGAGATGCTCTACATCGACCCGGACGTGTGCATCGACTGCGGCGCCTGCATCGACGCGTGCCCGGTGGGCGCGATCACCACCGACTACGAGCTGACGACGGAGATGGCGCCGTTCGAGGCGATGAACGCCGAGTACTACCGGGCGGTGGGGTCGGCGGCGGACCGCGATCACCCGTACGCCGACCCGCGACTCGGCCGCAAACGCCCCGCCTCGGACGCCGCGACGCTGCGGATCGCCGTGGTCGGCGCCGGCGCGGCGGGACACTACGTGGTGAGCGAGCTGCAGAGCCGGATCGACGTCCGCGCCGAGATCGACGTGTACGAACGCCTGTCGGAGCCGGGCGGGCTGGTCCGGTTCGGCGTCGCGCCCGACCACGCCGACACCAAGAAGGTCCAGGAGCAGTTCGCGAAATCCCGTGCACAGAAGGGCGTCACGACCCACCTCGGGGTGCGGGTCGGCGAGGAGGTCTCGCACGAGGATCTGGCTCGCACCCACCACGCCGTGGTCTACGCGGTGGGGTCGCTGCACGGCCGCACATTGGGCCTGCCGGGAGCGGATCTGCCGGGCGTGACCGCCGCCGCCGACTTCGTGGCCTGGTACAACGGCCATCCCGATTTCGCCGGTCTCGCTGTCGATCTCACGCGCGAGCGGGTCGTGGTGCTGGGCAACGGGAACGTCGCACTGGACGTCGCGCGGATCCTCACCGCCGACCCCGAGACCTTCGCCGACACCGACATGACCGACGATTCCCTTGCTGCCCTGAGGGGTTCGCGGGTGCGGGAGGTCGTGGTGCTCGGCCGGCGCGGTCCGGAGCACGCCGCGTTCACGTCGCCGGAGCTGGTGGGGCTCGCCCGCACCGTGCCGGTGGTCGTCGAACCCGGGGACCTCGTCGAGCCCTCCGACGATGCCGTCGACGAGCAGACGCGGTTCTATCGCACGCAGAAACTGGCTCTGCTGCACGCTCTTCCGCCTGCTTCGGCGGGGTCCGGCGAGCGCAGGGTGGTGCTCCGGTTCGGCACGCCGCCCACCGGTATCACCTCCTCCGACGGTGCGCTGTCCGTCGCCTTCGACGACCACGGCGCGCCGGGGAGCCTCGACTGCGGCATGGTGCTGGCGTCGATCGGGCTGCGGGGCACCTCCGTGCCGGGTGTGCCCTACGACGAGGCGCGCGGGGTCATCCCCAACACGGACGGTCGCGTCCTCGGCCCCGACGGTGCCGCCCTCCCCGGCGTGTACACGGCGGGGTGGAGCAGGCGCGGCGCGACCGGCGTGATCGGAACGAACCGCTTCGACGCCCGCGGCACCGTCGACGCCCTGGTGACGGACTTCCACGCCGGGGCCCTCCCCGCTCCTCCGGCCTGACCCGGTCCGGGCACACGAAAGCGGGCGCGACCGAGGTGGTCGCGCCCGCTTGTCCGGGTCGAACGGGGTCGTACTAGCCGACGATGAGGCGGTCACCGTCGGGCGAGAGGGTGACCTGCACCGTGTCGCCGTCGCGGACATCGCCTGCGAGCAAGGCCTTGGCGAGCTGATCGCCGATTGCCTGCTGCACCAGCCGACGCAGCGGCCGCGCGCCGTAGAGCGGGTCGAAACCGTGCTCCGCGAGCCAGCTCCGCGCATCGTCGGAGACCTCGAGCTCGAGGCGACGCTGGGACAGTCGCTTGCGCAGCTGGTCCAGCTGGATGTCGACGATGCCGCCGAGCTGATCCGGGCTCAGGGCGTCGAAGATCAGCACGTCGTCGAGCCGGTTGATGAACTCCGGCTTGAACTTCGCGCGCACCGCGGCCATCACCTGCTCGGGCGTGCCGCCCGCGCCCAGGTTGGACGTGAGGATCAGGATCGTGTTGCGGAAGTCCACCGTGCGACCCTGACCGTCGGTGAGCCGGCCCTCGTCGAGCACCTGCAGCAGCACGTCGAAGACGTCCGGGTGCGCCTTCTCGACCTCGTCGAACAGCACCACCGTGTAGGGGCGGCGCCGCACGGCCTCGGTCAGCTGGCCGCCGGCCTCGTAGCCGACGTATCCGGGGGGCGCGCCGACGAGCCGTGCGACGGAGTGCTTCTCGCCGTACTCGGACATGTCGATGCGAACCATGGCGCGCTCGTCGTCGAAGAGGAACTCCGCGAGCCCCTTCGCCAGCTCCGTCTTACCCACGCCCGTGGGGCCGAGGAACAGGAACGAGCCGGTGGGCCGGTTCGGGTCGGCGACGCCGGCACGAGTGCGGCGCACCGCATCCGAGACGGCCTCGACCGCCGCGGTCTGGCCGATGACGCGCTTGCCGATCTCGGACTCCATGCGCAGCAGCTTCGCGGTCTCACCCTCGAGCATGCGACCGGCGGGGATGCCGGTCCAGGCGGAGACCACGTCGGCCACGTCGTCGGGGCCGACCTCCTCCTTGAGCATGACCTCGCCGTCGGACGCGGCACCCGACTTGGCCACCGCATCGTCGAGTTCCTTCTCCAGCGCAGGGATCTGGCCGTAGCGCAGCTCCGCGGCCCGGCCGAGGTCGCCGTCGCGCTCGGCGCGCTCCGACTCGCCCTTGAGGGTCTCGAGCTGCTCCTTGAGCGCGCGCACCGAGTCGATGGCGCCCTTCTCGTTCTGCCAGCGCGAGTTCAGCTGGGCCAGCTTCTCCTTGTGGTCGGCGAGCTCGCCGCGCAGCTTCTCCAGGCGGTCCTTCGACGCGGCGTCGGACTCCTTGGACAGCGCCATCTCCTCGATCTCGAGGCGACGGACCAGTCGCTCCTCGGCGTCGATCTCCTCGGGGCGCGAGTCGATCTCCATCCGCAGGCGCGAGGCGGCCTCATCGACGAGGTCGATCGCCTTGTCCGGCAAGAACCGCGACGTGATGTAGCGGTCCGACAGGGACGCGGCGGCGACCAGCGCGGAGTCGGTGATGCGCACGCCGTGGTGCACCTCGTAGCGCTCCTTGAGGCCGCGCAGAATCCCGACGGTGTCCTCCACGCTCGGCTCGCCGACCAGCACCTGCTGGAACCGGCGCTCGAGCGCGGCGTCCTTCTCGATGTACTGGCGGTACTCGTCGAGCGTGGTGGCGCCGACGAGTCGCAGTTCGCCGCGGGCCAGCATCGGCTTGATCATGTTGCCCGCGTCCATGGCGGAATCGCCGGTGGCACCGGCACCCACGATGGTGTGCAGCTCGTCGATGAAGGTGATGATCTGCCCGGCCGAGTCCTTGATCTCGTCGAGCACGGCCTTGAGCCGCTCCTCGAACTCGCCGCGGTACTTGGCGCCGGCGACCATCGCACCCAGGTCGAGGGAGACGACGGTCTTGTCGCGCAAGGACTCCGGCACGTCGCCGGTGACGACGCGCTGCGCCAGCCCTTCGACGATGGCCGTCTTGCCGACGCCGGGCTCGCCGATCAGCACCGGGTTGTTCTTGGTACGCCGGCTCAGCACCTGGACGACGCGACGGATCTCGTTGTCGCGCCCGATGACCGGGTCGAGCTTGCCCTCGCGGGCCCGCGCGGTGAGGTCGGTCGAGTACTTCTCGAGCGCCTGATACTGGCCCTCGGGATCCTGGGAGGTGACCTTCGCGCTGCCGCGGACGGCGGTGAAGGCGTCGCGGATCGCCTGCGGGTTCGCGCCCGCGTTGCCGAGCACCTGTGCTGCCTCGCCGCCGGCCTCCGCGAGGCCGTAGAGGACGTGCTCGGTGGAGACGAACTGGTCGCCCATCTCGGTCGCGAGCTTCTGCGCGGCACTGATGGACGCGATCGACTCACGGCTGAGCTGCGGCGTGGAGCTGGACCCGCTGGCCTTCGGCTTACGGTCGACGATCTCCTGCGCACGGTTGCGCACGGTAACGGGATCGACGCCGACCGCCTTGAGCAGCGGCGCGGCGATCCCATCGGTCTGGTCGAGCAACGCCACCAGCAGGTGCGCCGGAGAGATCTCCGGGTTACCCGCGGACGACGCCGCCTGCAGGGCCGAGGTCAGCGCGGCCTGCGTCTTGGTGGTGGGGTTGAACGAATCCACTTACTGGACCTCCTGCGGTCGTGACGGAACTTGTCGTGCAACCTGAGCGCTCTCCACTCAAGTATGCCTACTGACATGTTCAACCGCCACAGTCTTGAGTCTGTTCCGCTCAACCCGCAATTCGACGGTGACCCGCACCACATTCACGCTACGTCGCCGGCGTCTCGCCACTCACGCGGTTGTGCGCGGCTACCCGTTCATCCTCGTCTGCACCCGAGGGCGCGCAGCCTCGATCCCCTGATCGACAGCGCTCGCGACCACTTCCGTCGCGCAGGCGGCCAGGGCAGCCACCGCGCCAACCATCACCATCCACAGACCCCAGCCGGTCGATGTTGTCGAACCCAGCCAACTGCTCGACTGGTCCACCACGTCCGGATTGACCATGACATACAGCCCGCCCGCGACGCCGACAGCGCCGAGTACTGCTCCTACGACTGCGACTACACGCCGTGCGGTGACCGCGAGGGCTACTCCCACAAGGGCGATCAGACTTCCGACGACCACAGCGGCGATTCCCATATCGGTTATCCCCAGATACCAATCTCCGTTGGACAGAAGCTTCCAGGCTCCACCGGGCTGGACGACATCCGAGTACGTCTTGCCGAGCCCCGGCGTTCGGTCCGTATACACCGATCCCTCGCGATTGAATGTCGTTACCACCCAAGGGCCGAAAGTACCTGCAACCACCGCCAAGCCTGAGATGGCAGCAATGGCGCCCACGATCCGCGTCGAAGTGGCTTTCGAACGCGACTTGTTGGGAGGCCTCCCTGTTGACGGATCGTCACTGTGAAGCACCGGGCGAATGACCGTGCGGTCCGGCGCAATCATCGTCGGATCAATGGGAGCCACGCTTCCGGCCGCTTCCACAAGCGCGGCAGCCAGCTCGGCGGCAAAGGCCTCGCTCGACGGATACCGGTCCGCCGACGACTTCGCCATCCCCCGCGCGATCACTGCATCGACCCGCGCACTCAACTCCGGCCGGGCCACCCGCACACTCGGTACCGGCGCCGTCACATGCGCGACGATCACTGCGCCGGCATTGGTGTTCGTGAACGGAACCGACCCGGTCAACAGGTGAAAGGCAGTCGCCGCCAAGGAGTACTGATCAGACCGCGCATCCACCGGCTGCCCCTGCAACTGCTCCGGCGAGGCGTAGCTGATGGTTCCGAGCGTCATCCCGGTCCCGGTCAGCTCGGAGTTCTCCGCGCCCAACCGCGCGATCCCGAAATCGGTCAGCAGCACCCGGCCGGTGGTACTCACCATGATGTTCGCCGGCTTCACATCCCGATGGATCAGCCCCTGCGCACCGGCGAAGTCCAGCGCCGAAGCCACGTCGCCCACCACCCGTGCGACCTCCCCGACCGGCATCGGCCCGCGGCGCACCACCTCGCCGAGGTCTACCCCGTCGACGAGGTCCAGCGCGATCCACAATCGGCCGTCGGTCTCGCCCCGATCGTGCACCGCCACGATGTTCTGATGGCTCAGCGACGCAGCAAGGTCGGCCTCCCGCTCGAACCGCGCCCGGAACTGCGCATCGTCAGCCAGATTCGGCGCCAGCACCTTCAAAGCCTCACGCCGCGGCAGCCGGGGATGCCGCGCGACGTAGACCTCACCCATGCCGCCCGCACCGAGACGCCGCTCGATCGTGTATCCGGCGAAGACTTCCCCTGGTTCCAGCATCGTTCCCTCCCAGGATGAACGATAGCAACGGATCTACGCCAGGGCGGCGACGCGCTCCGCGAGCTTCTGATGGGTCGCGGCATCGGGGTGGCCGTCGGCGCTGGACCCGTAGACCCAGCCCTCGCTGAGGGGCGAGATGACGGACACCGTCGGATCGACGGACCGGGCGGCGCCCACGATGGCGGCTTCGGTGGCGCGGGCGTCGGGGCCGCTGCCGCGGACCGTCGGGAACACCGTGATCAGCGCGACCTTGGCGTTCGGCGCCTGCCGGCGGACCGTCGTGATGACCTGCCGCACCTGGGCGTCGATCGCGGACGTCGAGGCGCCCACGTCATTGGACCCCGCCTGCACCACGACGAGCGACGGATCATGCGCGGGCAGGTTCGCGGCCTGCGTGAGCCCGGCGATCGCACCGTCGTTGTACCCGGCGCCGCTGCGCGCGCTGAGGTACACCGAGCGGCCGGCGATGGCGCTGATCATCCGCGGATAGGCCACGACACCGGCCACCTCGTACCCCGTCGAGATCGACGCGCCGATCACCACGATCGGGCGCCCGTCGGAGCCCTGTGTGGCGGGCACAGCGGCGACCGGCGCCGCACCCACGGACGCCACGAGGGCTCCGATCCCGACGATGACCCCCAAACGCGACACGCTCATGCCGACATCGTGACACAACACTCGCCACATGCATAACTTCCGCAACTCTTGTTACGTAGCGGATCCGATCCGCCGCCGCGACCCGAGCACTCGGCCACCAGCCGTCCGCGCGACGACGGCGCCGTGCCGGAGCAGACCCCGCCAGACGCTCGGGCGAGCGGCGAGCACCGTCGAACGCGTCCGGTCCCGCCCGGGCACCCCGGCGATCCGCGCAGCGAGCCAGTCCAGGCTCGGCGTCACGGACAGCACCAGGGCGGTGAGGTGCTCGGACGCGCCGTCGCGCAGGTAGTCGACGACGGCCCCCTGCTCCCGGTAGCTCGCGACCAGTCCGTCGACGTCGTCGACGGAGATGATCGGGTCGCGGACGGCCTGGACCACCAGCAAGGGGCACGACGGTGCCTCCCGCCCGGGTTCGATGTCGGCGAACATCGCCGCCTGCGCGGGCCGTGCCAGGAACTCCTCGAGGGGCATAGTCAGGACCGATCCGACGTCGAACCCGCGGAACCGGGCAACCGCCCCGATCGTGCTGAACTCCGCAGCGCTCGCGAGCAGTTCCCGCGCTTGCGGAGTGCTGTGCGCGTCGAGGTCGGCCCGGAAGTCCGGGTAGGCGCGATAGAGGCCCGCGACGACGGCGAGCGCGAGGCCGCCGAACGGACCGCCCGCGAGCCGCAGGAAGGTGTTGCGCAGATTGCCGACGGGACTCCCCGCGACGGCGCCGGCCAGCGGTACTTCCGGCGCGTAGGAGGGCTGCAACTCCGCGGCCCAGGCGGTGGCGAGGCCGCCGCCGGAATAGCCGAACAGCACCGTCGGATCCTGGGGGCTGATGCCGAAGGGCGCGAAGGCGCGGGCCGCACGGATCCCGTCGAGCGTGCAGTACCCGGACTCGCGGGGCACGCCCCAGTTCCCGGACGTGCCCTCGTGATCGGGAACGACGACCGCCCAGCCGCGGGCGAGCGCCATTCCGACGACGAGCAGCTCCCAGCGGGTCGCCGAACCGTACGCGCGGGCGCCGCGGCGCAGCGCGTACGACGGGAAACTGCGCGGCGAGAGCGAGTCGATCGCGCACTGGAAGGACAGCAGCGGCCGCGGACCGTCGGCGGCACCGGCCGGGAGGATCAGCGTGGCGATGGAGGTCTGCGGCGCACCGTCGTGGTCGGCGGTGCGGTACTGGACCTGCCAGGCGCGGTGCGGGATCCGCACGCCGCCGAACACGCCCAGCTCGACGCGGCGGCTCCGTAGGATCGCGCCGGGCGCCGCGTCCGCGAAACCCGCGACCGGAACGAGGAAGGGGTCGCCCTCGGGAAGAGGCGGTCGCGGGATCCTGGGCGTCATCGCCTCAGGCTAATGCCGAATTCAGGCGAGTGCAAAAACTCGCTCGGCGAGGCGCTCGTGCGCGGCGATGCCGGGGTGCCCGTCGGCGGACGCACGGTAGCGCCACCCCTCGTTCAGCGGCGAGATGACAGCGACGGACGGGTCGACCGCCCGCGCGGCGCCGACGATCGCGGCGTCGGTACTGCGGGCCGCGGCGCCGTTGTGGATGGACGGGAACACGGTGACCACGGCGATCCTGGCGCCGGGCGCCTGCCGGCGCACCGTCGACACGACCTGCCGCACCTGCCCCGCGACGACGCCGGGCGACGCGCCGACGTCGTTGGTGCCGGCCTGCAACACGACCAGCGACGGGTTGGTGCGCGGGAGGTCGGCGGCGCGGGTGAGTTGGGCCATGGATCCGTCCGCGTAGCCTGCGCCGCTGCGGGCACTGACCAGGACGGGACGGTCCGAGATGGCCCGGACCTGACGCGGGTAGGCGTCGACGCTCGGGACCTCCTTGCCGGCCGAGACCGACGCGCCGATCACGACGACCGGGCGACGGTCCGCGGCCGACTGGATGCGCGGCGCGGTCCGGCCGCCGGCAGGGGCGGCGCGGGGCGCCAAGCGGCCCGCGGGCTTCGCCAGGGCGACGGGCTTCGCGAGCGCGATGCGCTGCGTGGCCACCGGCTGCGCGCCATTCGTGTTCACGGAGCCGCCCTGCCCTGCGCCGGGGTCCGCCGACGCGGCCGCGATCGCGAACGGGGCGAACGCGATGCCTGCGCCGAGCGCGACGCCGTATCCGAATCGACGCAGGTGACGACGGTTCCGCGGTGCGGCCATGGCGGCGGGCCCTTCTCTTGAGCTCGGTGGATCGTGGTGGCGATCCGGCTCGCGGCTCGCACAGGACGAACCCGCGGCGTGATGCCGCGGGCTCCTGCAAGGAATGTACTCGATCGCCGGCGACCCGGCCCGCCTCGACGCGTGTGATCCGCGTCCGACTCCCGGCATGCGCCTGCACGTAGAATGGTCGGGTCAGGTACGGGTTCCAACGGGCAGGAGCGGACGCGAGGTGGGTTCGCATTCACGGCACGGTCTGGCGCAGATCGCCGCCGACATCCGCCCGGAGGCCGACGAGTTCACCAAGAACCTGTTCGCCCGGCTCTTCGCGATGGATCCGTCGCTGCGCGACCTGTTCCCCGCCAGCATGACGGCGCACCGGGCCGTGTTCCACCGGGTGCTCGACCATGTCTTCACCGCGATTCCGAAGACCGAGGGCCACGACGAACTCATCGAGTTCCTCGCGCAACTCGGCCGCGACCACCGCAAGTACGGGCTCACCGAGGCGAACTACGACACGATGACCGACGCGCTCATCGCGGAGGTGCACGCGGTCTACCGTCCGCACGGCGGGCTGGATCCCGAGGACGCCGAGGTGCTCGAGCAGGGCGTGCGGCTGCTGACCGGCGTGATGCGCGGCGGCGCGCACTCCGATCCCACGCCCGCCCGCCGCACGGGCCGCGTCGTCGAGGTGCTCCGACCGCACCCGGGGCTCGCCGTCGTGCGGCTCGTGACCGACGAGCCCCTCCTGTTCCGGCCCGGCCAGTACGTGGAGACGCAGATCCCTCAGGTCCCGCGGCAGTGGCGCCCGCTCTCGATCGCCGTACCGCCGAACACGCAGGGGCAGGTCGAGTTCCACATCCGGTCGGTCAACGGCGGGTACGTCTCGAGCACCGTCTTCGCCGAGACCCGCGTCGGGGACCTGTGGCTCTTCGGGCAGGTCCACGGGCTTCTCCGGCCCGACGGTGACCGTCCGGTCACCATGATCGCCGGGGGCACGGGCCTCGCACCGATGAAGTCGATCCTGCTGGCCATGGGCATGAACGCCGACAACCCCGACGTGCACCTCCTGCTGGGGGCGCGATCGCCGGGGCTGCTCTACGACTCGGATTCGTTGGCGCCGCTCGCCGCCACGAATCCGTGGCTGAAGGTGACGCAGGTGACCGATGCGCGGCGGGATCCCTGGTGGCTCAAGCGCCCCGCCACCGCGTACCGCAGCCTGCCGCTGCGGCACGGCTCGCTGGTCGACGCGATGGCCGACCTCGACCTCACCGGACGACAGGTGTTGATCGCCGGCCCGAAGGGCCTGCTGCGCGCCGCGCGCGAGGCCGCGATCTCCCGCGGCGCCGCCCCGGAGGATGTGCTGCACGACCCGCTGTGAACACCGTCGGTCCGCGCTCCCCGCTGGGGCCTCGCCTCCCCGCCCCCAGCTCACCTCCCCGCTACTGCAACAAGGGGGAGGTCCGCTCCCTGCTGGGAGCGCGGTGGAGACTAGCGGCGGCGGGTGCGGGGTTGCCAGACCACCATGGCGCTCGACTTCGGCACGTGCACCAGCTCGGTGCCGGTGCGGTGCGAGGTCTCGACCTGAGCGGTGAGCTCTTCCACGCGGCGCTGCAGCGCGTCGACCTGGTTGGTGAGGTCGATGATCCTCTTGATGCCGGCGAGGTTCACGCCCTCGTCCTGCGAGAGTCGCTGCACCTCGCGTAGCAGATCGACATCCCGCGTGGAGTAGCGCCGCCCCCCGCCCGCCGACCGCTCGGGCGTGACGAGCCCGAGCCGGTCGTACGTGCGGAGGGTCTGCGCGTGCATCCCCGCGAGCTGCGCAGCCACCGAGATCATGAACACGTGCGCGTCCGGATCTTCGGGGAACCGCTTGTCGCCGTTCATCGTCACGCCCCCGGGCCGCTCGCGCCGCCCGCTGCACCGGCCCAGCCGCTGCGCGGATCGAATCCGCTCGCGCGCTCGGCCTCGGTGTAGGCCCGCAGCGCCTCCTGGGCCCGCTCGTCGAGCGACGGCGGGACCGCCACCTGCACCTTGACGAGCAGGTCACCGTGACCGCCGGCCCGCTTGGGCACACCCCGACCACGCACCCGCAGGGTGCGGCCGTCGGTGGTTCCCGCCGGGATCTTCACGCCGACGGACTGGGTCAGCGTCGGCACCGTGACGGTGGCGCCCAGCGCCAGCTCCGAGAAGCTGACGGGCAGGGTGACCAGGAGGTCGTCGCCGTTGCGGCTGAAGACCTCGTCGGCCTTCACCTGCACGGTCACGAACAGATCACCCGACGGTGCCCCGCGCATCCCCGCCTGCCCCTGGCCGGCCAGGCGGATGCGTTGGCCGTCCTTGACGCCGGGCGGGATCTTGACGTTCACCGTGCGGGTGCGCACAGTGACGCCGGTGCCGTTGCAGTCGGTGCACGGGTCGTCGATCACCGAGCCGGTGCCGCGGCAGTCCGGGCACGGCTCGGAGAAGCTGAACGCCCCCTGGTTCCGGCTCACGAGTCCGGAACCGTTGCAGGACTGACACACCCGCGGGCTGGTTCCCGGCTTGGCGCCGGAACCGTGGCACGTGGTGCACGGCGACGGCGAGGTCAGCGTGATCGGCGTGGTCACGCCGAGCGTCGCGTCCCGGAAACCGAGCGTGATCTCCGACTCGAGATCGCTGCCCCGACGGGGCCGCGTGGCCTGGGGGCCGGGGCCGCCCTGCGCCGCGCCGCCGCGGTTGAAGAGGCCCTCGAAGATGTCTCCGAAGCCTCCGCCACCGCCGCCACCGCCGTTGCCGGAGGCGGCACCGTCGAAGATGTCCGAGAAGGAGAACCCTCCCGAACCGCCCCCGGCGTTGCCGAAGCCGCCGGAGCCGAAACCACCTGCGCCGCCGCCGTAGCCGCCCGAACCGCCGGAGCCGAAGCGACCGGCGCCGAACAGGCGTCGCGTCTCGTCGTACTCCTTGCGCTTGGCCGGGTCGGAGAGCACGGCGTGCGCCTCCGAGACCCGCTTGAAGCGCTCCTCGGCCTGCGTGTTGCCCGGATTCGCATCCGGATGCAGCTCACGGGCGAGCTTGCGGTAGGCCTTCTTGATCTCGTCGGCGCTCGCGCTGGAGCTGACGCCCAGCTCCTTGTAGAAGTCCTGTTCGACCCATTCCCTCTGTGCCACTGGGCATCACCTCCTTTCTATGAGTCGCCCTGAGCGGACTCACCCGGCGCATCGGCCGGACGGTCCGTCACAGCGACCATGGCGTTACGGATCACCTTGCCATCGATCTGATATCCCTGGCGCAGCACCGCTCCCAGAACGGGATCGGCACCGTCGCCCTCGTGCTGCACGGCCTCGTGGATCGACGGATCGAACTCGTCGCCCTCGGCGCCGAAGGGCTCGAGACCGAGCCCCTTGAGCACACCGTCGAGCTTGTCGGACACGGACTTCAGCGGTCCGGCCTCGAGGTCGCCGTGACCTCGCGCCCGATCCAGATCGTCCAGAACCACGAGCAGCTCACCCACGACGAAGGCCTTGCCCGCGGCACGGGCGTCGACGACCTCGCGCGCGGTGCGCTTGCGGTAGTTGGCGAACTCCGCCGAGACGCGCTGCAGATCGGCGGTGAGTTCCGCCTCCTTGCTCGACGGCGCCCCGTCCACGACCTCGGCCTGCGCCGCGTCGTCCGGCCCGGCCGGGGCCGCGGCGGATTCCTCCGCCACGGCCTCGGGGGTCACCTCGTCCGGTTCCACCGGATTCTCGGGGCTCGTCATTACTTGGCGTCCTTCGGATCCTCGTCGACGACCTCGGCGTCCACGACACCGTCGTCCTGCTGAGCGCCGGCCTCGGCACCGTCGGCACCGGCCTCGGCACCGGCCGCGGCGTAGATGGCCTGGCCCAGAGCCTGCGACTCGGTCGACAGCTTCTCGACGGCGGCCTTGACGGCGGCGATGTCGGTGCCCTGGAGCGCCTCGTTCGCCTCCTTGATCGCGGCCTCGACCTTCTCCTTGTTCTCGGCCGGAACCTTGTCGGCGTTCTCGGACAGGAACTTCTCGGTCTGATTGACCAGCGACTCGGCCTGGTTGCGGGTCTCCGCCTCCTCGCGACGAGCCTTGTCCTCCGCGGCGTGCGCCTCGGCGTCCTTGATCATCCGGTCGATCTCCTCCTGCGACAGGCCACTGCCGTCGGAGATCTTGATGGTGTTCTCCTTGCCCGTGCCCTTGTCCTTCGCGGTCACGTGCACGATGCCGTTGGCGTCGATGTCGAAGGTGACCTCGATCTGCGGCACACCGCGCGGAGCCGGCGCGATGCCGGTCAGCTCGAAGCTGCCGAGCAGCTTGTTGTGCGCAGCGATCTCACGCTCACCCTGGAAGACCTGGATCTGCACCGACGGCTGGTTGTCGTCGGCCGTGGTGAAGGTCTCGGAGCGCTTGGTGGGGATCGTGGTGTTGCGCTCGATGAGCTTGGTCATCACGCCGCCCTTGGTCTCGATGCCGAGGGACAGCGGGGTGACGTCGAGCAGCAGCACGTCCTTGACCTCGCCGCGCAGCACGCCGGCCTGCAGGGCGGCGCCGACGGCGACGACCTCGTCCGGGTTGACGCCCTTGTTGGGCTCCTGGCCGCCGGTGAGCTCCTTGACCAGCTCGGTGACGGCGGGCATACGGGTGGAACCACCGACGAGCACGACGTGGTCGATGTCGCCCACAGCGATGCCGGCGTCCTTGATGACGGCCTGGAAGGGCTTGCGGGTGCGCTCCAGCAGATCGTTGGTGATCTTCTGGAACTCGCTACGGCTCAGGTTCTCGTCGAGGAACAGCGGGTTCTTGTCGGCGTCCACCGTGATGTAGGGCAGGTTGATCGAGGTGCTCTGGCCCGAGCTCAGCTCGATCTTCGCCTTCTCGGCGGCCTCGCGCAGACGCTGCATGGCCATCTTGTCCTTGGTCAGGTCGATGCCGTGCTGCGCCTTGAACTTCTCGACGAGCCAGTCGACGATGCGCTGATCCCAGTCGTCACCGCCGAGGTTGTTGTCGCCCGAGGTCGCGCGGACCTCGACGACACCGTCGCCGATCTCCAGCAGCGAGACGTCGAAGGTGCCGCCACCGAGGTCGAAGACCAGGATGGTCTGCTCCTTCTCGCCCTTGTCCAGGCCGTACGCGAGCGCGGCGGCGGTGGGCTCGTTGACGATGCGGAGCACGTTCAGACCCGCGATCTGGCCGGCCTCCTTGGTGGCCTGGCGCTGCGCGTCGTTGAAGTACGCGGGCACGGTAACGACGGCGTCGGTGACGTCCTCGCCCAGGTACGCCTCGGCGTCGCGCTTGAGCTTCATCAGCGTGCGGGCGCTGATCTCCTGGCTGGTGTAGTCCTTGTCATCGATCTTCTGCGTCCACTCCGTACCGATGTGGCGCTTGACCGAGCGAATGGTGCGGTCGACGTTCGTGACGGCCTGGTTCTTGGCGGGCTGACCCACCAGGACCTCACCGTTGCGCGCGAAGGCCACCACGGACGGGGTGGTCCGCGAGCCCTCGGCGTTCGCGATCACGACAGCCTCGCCGCCCTCGAGGACAGCGACGCACGAGTTGGTGGTGCCGAGGTCGATGCCTACTGCACGTCCCATATTTGTTTGCCTCCTGGTTGCCGGCCGCGTGCGGCCGATGGTTACTTCCTACTGACAAGACTTCAGCGCCCCCGGCTCAAGGGGCGAACACGTCAGTTCTACCCCATTGAGCGAGGCACGCT
The DNA here is from genome assembly GCF_001575205.1 of Tsukamurella pseudospumae. Classification (GTDB taxonomy): domain Bacteria; phylum Actinomycetota; class Actinomycetes; order Mycobacteriales; family Mycobacteriaceae; genus Tsukamurella; species Tsukamurella pseudospumae. Next base: position 169,180 of record NZ_LSRE01000009.1, on the reverse strand, counting down.
CAAGTAGTACGTCATGTCCAACGGACGTCCGGACGGGAATGTTCCCCGTTTCGCGAGAAAGTTGAGCCTATTCCACTCAAGTTCTGTTTCTGCAGGTCACAGTGCTCGACGGTGCGCTGTGACCTCACTCACAGTCCGACGTGCCGGCCCGGCACGGTAGGAATCAGGAGGCGATCCGAGTAGTTCCACGCATCCGTGACCGCCCGTCGACGGGTGAACTGAACGGCATGACGATCACCGTGTGCACCGACCACCGCGACGCCCTTCGCACCCGCATCGCCCGCGTGGCGCTGTGCGCCTCCGGCGCGGCCTACGGGTGTTTCGTTCTGCTCGTCGTCGCGATCCTGGGCAACGACGTCGATGCCTTCGACGAATTGGCGGGCGTCGCCGCCCTCGCTGCACTCACGACGCCCCTCCTCGCCGCGATCGGCAGCGCCTGGGGCCGCGGCCCGTGCCGGATCGCGTGCACCACCGTCCTCGCGATGACCGGTCCCGTGGTGGCCATCGTCGTGATCACCGCGCTGGCCGCCGCATCGCACTGAACCGTCTTCGTCACCACAGCAGGCGCAGCATACCCACGCACTCGATGGATCCACACCCGCACCAGTCGGCTATGTCATGAAGGCACCGACGGCCACCACCACGTCTCCGCTCGATCGCGCCGGCCAGAGGTGACGTCGCGAGTCGGGCGCGACGTTCGTCCCCCACGCCACGCCGAGTCCCCGCTGATGCGTCCGCTCCCCCACCGAACGCCGTGCTTCTCGTGGGGGCTCGGCCGTCCCCCGCGCGGCGCCGACTCCCCCATCAGACGCCACACCTCCTCCATCAGAAGCCGCGTCCCCTATCGCACACCAGACCTCCCCCGTCAGAAGCCAAATCCCCCCACCCCAAGCCGAGCGTCCCCCACGAAACGCCGGATCTCCCGGCCCGCACCGATTCCCCCACCGGAAGCCCGTCGGGCGCGGAAGCGACCCGGGCGCACCGTCGGATCAGTAGCGTCGAGGGCGACCGCGTCCCAGAACCAGGAGATCCGATGTACCGACTGACCGTGCTCTACAACCAGCCGACCGACGCCGCGGCGTTCGACGCGTACTACACGGGCACGCACCTGCCGCTGGCCGCGAAGCTGCCCGGACTGCGGAGCGCAGCGGTGTCGAAGGGCGACACGCTCGACGGCAGCACCCCGGACATCTACCAGGTCGCCGAGCTGTACTTCGACAGCAAGGCCGACCTCCTGGCCGCGCTCGGCTCGGACATCGGCCGCGAGGTGGGCAAGGACGTCGCGAACTTCGCCACCGGCGGTGCCTCGATGGTGTTCACCGAGGTCACCGAGGTTTCGCTGTAGCCCGGACACGACAGCGGGCGGGCCGCCGAAGCGACCCGCCCGCGTACCGTCGGACCCGTTAGGCAGCGACCTGTGCGCCCTGCACAACCGGCTCGAGCGCCTGCGCGACGATCTCCGCCACGTCGATCATCGGCTTCACCTCGAGGGCGGCCAAGACCTCGGCCGGGACCTCGTCGAGGTCGGTCTCGTTGCGCTGGGGCACGAACACCGTCTTCAGGCCGTTGCGCTGCGCGGCCAGCAGCTTCTGCTTGACGCCGCCGATGGGCAGCACCCGGCCGTTCAGCGTGACCTCGCCGGTCATCCCGACATCGCTGCGCACGCGCCGCCCCGTCAGCACGGACACCAGCGCGGTGACCATCGTGACGCCCGCCGACGGCCCGTCCTTGGGGACGGCGCCGGCCGGGAAGTGGATGTGCACCGTGCCGTTCAGCGCGGCCGGGTCGATCCCGAAGTCGGCCGCGTGCGCCTGCACGTACGACAGCGCGATCTGCGCCGACTCCTTCATCACGTCGCCGAGCTGACCGGTGAGTTTGAGCTCCGGCCCGCCCTCGCCGGGCGTGTGCAGCGCCTCGATGAACAGGACGTCGCCGCCCATGCCCGTCACCGCGAGACCCGTTGCCACACCGGGCACCTCGGTCCGCTCGGCCGTCTCCGGGGTGAACCGGGGCCGGCCCAGGTAGCCGACGAGCGAGTCCACATCGACGACGGTGCGCTCGGCACCGTCGGACTGCTCGACCGCCACCTTGCGCAGGGCCTTGGCGAGCAGCCGCTCGAACTGCCGGACGCCGGGCTCGCGGGTGTAGTTCGCCGCGATCTCGCGCAGGGCGTCGTCGGTGACGGTCACCTCATCGACGGTCAGCGCCGCCTTGTCGAGCTGGCGCGGGACCAGGTAGTCCCGGGCGATGGCGACCTTGTCGTCCTCGGTGTAGCCGTCGATCGTGACGAGCTCCATGCGGTCGAGCAGCGCCGACGGGATGTTCTCGATCACGTTGGCGGTCGCGAGGAAGACCACGTCGGACAGGTCCAGGTCGAGGTCGAGGTAGTGGTCGCGGAAGGTGTGGTTCTGCGCCGGGTCGAGCACCTCGAGCAGCGCCGCCGCGGGATCGCCGCGGTAGTCGGAGCCCACCTTGTCGATCTCATCCAGCAGCACAACGGGATTCATCGATCCCGCCTCGCCGATCGCGCGGACGATCCGGCCCGGCAGCGCACCCACGTAGGTGCGACGGTGCCCGCGGATCTCCGCCTCGTCGCGCACGCCGCCCAGGGCCACGCGGACGAACTTGCGGCCCAGCGCGCGGGCCACGGACTCGCCGAGCGAGGTCTTGCCCACGCCGGGAGGGCCGGCGAGCACCATGACGGCGCCCGACCCGCGGCCGCCGACCACGGACATGCCGCGCTCGGCCCGCCGCGTGCGGACGGCCAGGTACTCGACGATGCGGTCCTTCACGTCGTCGAGGCCGTGGTGGTCGGCATCGAGGATCTCGCGCGCACCCTTGAGGTCGGTCACGTCCTCGGTCACCGTGTTCCACGGCAGGTCGAGGACCGTGTCGAGCCACGTCCGGATCCAGCCCGCCTCGGGGCTCTGGTCCGTGCCGCGCTCGAGCTTGCCGACCTCACGCAGCGCGGCCTCCCGCACCTTGTCGGGCAGGTCGGCGGCCTCGACGCGGGCGCGGTAGTCGTCCGAGCCCTCGGGCTCACCCTCGCCGAGCTCCTTGCGGATCGCGTTCAGCTGCTGGCGGAGCAGGAACTCCTTCTGCTGCTTCTCCATGCCCTCGCGGACATCGGAGGCGATCTTGTCGCTGACCTCGGTCTCGGCGAGATGCTCGCCGGTCCAGTCGATGAGCAGCTGCAACCGCTCGTCGACGTCGCCGGTCTCCAGCAGCTGCCGCTTCTGCTCGGTCGTCAGCCACGAGGAGTAGCCGGACGTGTCGGCCAGGGCCGCGGGATCGGTGAGCTTGTTGACCGCGTCGATGAGCTGCCACGCCTCGCGGCGCTGCAGCATCGCGAGCACGACCTTGCGGTACTCGGCGGCCAGTTCCTTGGTGCGCTCGGTGACGGGCGAGTCCTCGATGAGGTCGACCTCCACCCACAGCGCCGCGCCCGGGCCGGTGGTGCCCGACCCGATGTGGGCGCGCTGCTCACCGCGGAGCACCGCGACGAACTCGGACTGCCCCTGCACCCGTCCCACCTGCACGATCGACGCCACGACGCCGTGCGTGGGGTAGCCGTCGCCCTGCCGAGGGGCGATGAGGAGCTTGCCGCGCTCGCTGGCACGGCCGGCGTCCACAGCGGCCTGCGCGGCATCGTCGAGCGTGATCGGGACGACCATGCCGGGCAGCACCACGAGGTCGGGAACGAAGAGAACGGGCAGAGTCATCTGCTCAGACATGGGACCTCCAAAGTTCAGTCTGCCCCGCTCAACGTCGGCGGCCCGCCCGGTTGTTCCAGGCGTTCGCCGTGGGCGAACCCGTCGCCCGACAGCTACTTTCGCAGCATCCGCCGCCGCGACGCGCAGATGTGTGGTCATTCGTTCTCATGATCGTGAGAACGGATGACCACACATTTTCAGCGGATCAGGCCGCGACGGGCTCACGGACCGGGCGCGCCTCGTGCTCGACTGCGCTCCCCGATCTCACGCCGCCACCGGCTCGTGCACCGGGCGCGCCTCGTGCTCGACCCCTTCGTGCTCCCTTCCCACCTCGAAGCGCAGCAGCCGCAGCAGCCGCAGCGCGTTCGCCACGACGATGAGCGTCGAGCCCTCGTGGATGAAGACCACCGGGCCCATCGGCATCCCGAGGAAGGTCACGATCACCAGGAAGACGACGATGCCGAGCGCCGCGATGAGGTTCTGCCGGATGATGCGGCTGGTCCGCCGGCTCAGCCGGACCGCGAAGGGCAGGCGCCCCAGGTCGTCGCTCATCAGGGCGACATCGGCGGTCTCCAGTGCGACCGCGGAACCGGCTGCGCCCATGGCGATCCCGACGTCGGCCTGCGCCATCGCGGGCGCGTCGTTCACGCCGTCGCCGACCATGGCGCACCGTCGGGCCCGGTCGCCGCCGGACAGCTCCCGGACGTGCGAGACCTTGTCCTCGGGCAGCAGGCCGCCCAGCGCGCGGTCGACGCCGACCTCGCGCCCAACGGCCTCGGCGACCTGCTGATGGTCGCCGGAGATCATGACGATGTCGGTCATGCCGGACTCGCGTAGGCGGTCGAGCACCTGCCCGGCCTCCCGGCGGGGCGTGTCCATCACGCCGATCACCCCGAGGAAGCGGCCGCCGCGGCGGACGATCATGAGCGTGCGGCCGGCGGCCTGCAGGCGTTCGACGTCGGCGGCCACCGGATCGAGCGCGACACCGATGTCGGTGAAGAGTCGCTCGTTGCCGATCTCGACCGCCTCCCCCTCGACGACGGCGCGCACGCCGCGGCCGGTGACGGACTGCAGGTCCGTCGCGGAGAGAACGGTGCTGGTCCGGGCGGCGACGGCGTCCGCGACGGCGGCGGCCAGCGGGTGATCGGAGAGCCTCTCGACGGCCAGCGTGGTGGCGAGGAGATCGTCGAGCGGGGAGCCGGGAGCGGCGACGGTGTCCGTCACGCGCGGCTCGCCCCAGGTCAGCGTGCCGGTCTTGTCGAAGGCGATCGAGGTGACGCGGCCCAGCGTCTCGAGCGGCGCGCCGCCCTTGACCAGCACGCCGGCGCGGGCCGCGCGGGCCACTCCCGCGAGCACGGCCGACGGGGTGGCCAGAGCGAGCGCGCACGGGCTCGCGGCGACGAGCACGGCCATGGCGAGGTAGAAGGCGTCGTCGAAGGGCTTGCCGAGAGCGACGTACCCGACGACGAAGACGCCGATCACGAAGGCGATCACGGCCGGCACGTAGATCCGCTGGAACCTGTCGAGGAAGCGCTGCGTGGGCGACTTGGCCTGGTCGGTGGAGGCGACGAGCTCGACGACGCGGCTGAGCGTCGAATCCTTCGCGAGCGCCGTGACCCGTACGACGAGCGCGCCGGAGCCGTTCACGGTGCCGGCGAAGACGGTGTTCTCCGCACCCGCGCGGCCCGTGGCCGGTTCCTTCTCCACGGGCATGGACTCGCCGGTGACGGCGCTCTGGTCGATCGCGGACCGGCCGTCAATGACGACGCCGTCGGCGCTGACGCGGGCGTTCGGGCGGATCAGCACGAGGTCGCCGACGGTGAGGTCGTCCACCTGCCGGTCCACGAACTCACCGGCCGTGGTCGACGGTCCGCCGACGTGCACCAGCGCCGTACGGGGCGCGAGGCCGGCGAGCGCCTCGATCGACTTCGACGCCCGGGCCAGCGCGAACTCCTCCAGCGCGTGGCCGAGGCTGAACAGGAACAGCAGCACCGCGCCCTCGGCGAAGCGGCCGATCGAGGCGGCGCCGATCGCCGCGACGAGCATGAGGAAGTCGACCTCGAACTTCCCGGCCAGCGTGGACCTGATGGCCGAGCGGATGGTGAAGAAGCCGCCGAAGAAGTAGGTGGCGAGGAAGAGGGCGGTGCCGACGCCGGACAGCCCCAGGGCGTACTCGGCGATCATGCCCGCGGTGTAGGTGACGCCCGAGGCGATGGCGAAGCCGATCTCCCACCGCGCCGAGTGGCCGGAATCGTGGTCGTGTTCTGCGCTCATGGCTTCACCGTAGGTGATATATGCATACATTGCAATATATTGCTTCTAGGAGTTCCTAGACTCGACCCGTGCACATCGGAATCATCGGGGCGGGGCTGTCCGGGCTGTCGGCGGCGCTGCACCTGCTCGGGGCGGGCCATCGAGTCACCGTCGTGGAGCGGTCGCCGCAGGTCGGCGGGCGCGCGGGGACGGAGACCGTCCGCGGCCACCTCGTCGACCCGGGCGCGAGCGTGCTGACGATGCCGGAGCTGGTCTTCGACGCCCTCGCCGCCGCGGGGCTGGACCGCTTCGCTGCCGAGGACGAGCTGGACCTGCTCCCCGTCACGCCCGCGTACGCGGGCCGCTTCCCGGCGTTGGAGGGCCTGCCGGCCGGCGTCCTGCACGTACCCGACGACCTCGCCGTCGACGAGCACATGCGCTGGCAGGAGTCGATGTTCGACGCCGCCTACGAGCGGTTCATCGGCGGCGACGCCGCATGGTCCTCCTACGCGAACCCGCGCGACCTGGCCGCGCTCGGTCGGCTCGTGCGCCTCGGTGCGCTGCGGTCGATGCAACATCAGGTGGACCACCGCGTCGACGATCCGCGCGCCCGCCGCATGCTCACCTTCCAGGCGCTCTACGCCGGAGTCGCGCCGTCCGCCGCGCGGGCGGTCTACGCCGTGATCTCGCACATGGACGTCGGCCTGGGCGTCTGGTACCCGCGCGCCGGGATGGGCCGCGTCGCCTCGGTGATGGCCGAGCAGGTCGAGCGGGCCGGCGGCACCGTCTTCCTCGGGCACGAGGTGCTCGGCCTCGACGGGCGACGGGGCCTGGTCACGGGCCTGCGCGCCCGCCCGGTCCCGCGGCCGGACGGCAGCACCGGGCCCACCGGTCCGGTATCGGAGCCGGTGCGGCGGTTCGCGTTCGACGGGGTGGTGCTCACCGCCGACTCCCCGATCACCGACCGGCTCATCGCGCCGCTGGGCGGTCGCGCTCCGCGGCGGGTGCGGCTCTCGCCGTCGGCGGTCGTCGTGCACCTCGACGTCGATCCGGACCTGCAGGAGCACTGGCCCACGCAGGCGCACCACACGCTGGACTTCGGCGCCGCGTGGGAGCAGACCTTCGCGGAGATCACCGCGACGCGGGGACGCGGCCGCCTGATGAGCGACCCGTCGTACCTGATCACGCGGCCGTCTGTGACGACCGGCGAGGACTCCCCCGTGTCCGTCCTCGCCCCGTGCCCGAACCTGGAATCGGCTCCACTGGACTGGGATTCCATCGGCGCCGACTACGTGCGCGACGTGCTACGGACGCTCGCGGGCCGCGGCTACCGCGGCATCGACTCCGGGGAGATCCTCCGCGTGGACACCCCCGCGGACTGGGCGCGACAGGGCATGTCCGCCGGCACCCCGTTCGCCGCGGCGCACACTCTCACCCAGACCGGTCCACTGCGCCGCCCGCAACGCGTGCCGGGCATCGCCAACGCGGTACTCGCGGGTTCGATGACGCACCCCGGCGTCGGCGTGCCGCCCGCGCTCATCTCCGGTCGACTCGCCGCGGAGGCCCTCAGCGCCTCGTGACATCGGCGGATTTCTTCATCACGAGGGACGATTCGGCTTCGTGACGCCGAATTCCGCCGGTTTCACGACCGCCGCAGCCTGAACGAGGCGGCGAGGGCGGCCAGACAGACGAGCGCCGCGAGCGCCAGCGCCCCGGCCGGTGAACCGTGCGCCAGCACGGTGGCCACCGCGGCGGCGCCGAACGCCGAGCCCACTTGCCGCGTCGTGTTGAACACCCCCGACCCCGCCCCGACGAGGTCGCGCGGCAGTTCCGAGGTGGCGAGCAGCGACATCGGGCCCCACATCATCGCGCTGCCCACTCCGACGACGGCCGAGGGCACCATCAGCCACGCGGCCGCCAGTCCCGCGGCGATGACCGCCACGAAGATCCCGAGGCCGACGGCACAGACGGCCAGCCCCGCCGACAGCAGGCCACGGGGATCGCGACGCCGCAGCGATCGGCCCACCCGGGGCGCGAGTAGAGCGGAGACGAGCGCGGTCGGCGCGAGCAGGAACGCAGCGCCTCCCGGCGAGACACCGTGCTGCTGCTGGGCGTACAGCGTCGCGGGGAAGACATAGGCGGTCACCCACGCGCCCGCCAGCACATTCACGCCCGACGACGCCGCGAAACTCCGGATTCGGAACAGCCGCAGCGGAACCAGGGCGCCGTCGCCCCGGCGCCGCTGCCCCGCGAGGAACGCTGCCGCGACGATCGCGCCCACGCCGAGCGTGAGCCACGGCAATGCCCCGTTCCCGCCGACCTCCTGCAGCCCGTAGACGAGGCCGAACACTGCGACGGCGGACAGGGCGGCGCCGGGGAGGTCGAGCCGGCGGGCGGTCACCGTCGAACCCGGCACGAAGCGCAGGGTCATGACGATGCCCACGATGCCGAGGGGGACGTTGAGCCAGAACACCCACCGCCAGCTCGCGACATCACTGAGCACGCCGCCCAGAAGCGGGCCGGCCAGCGTGGCGATCCCGGTGATCGAACCCCACACACCGAGGGCGGCGCCGCGGGACTCCATCGGGAAGACGAGGGTGATGATCGCCATGACCTGTGGCGTCATGAGCGCCGCACCGAACCCCTGGACGACGCGCAGCGCCACCAGGGCGCCGATGGTCGGCGCGAATCCGCAGGCGAGGGAGGCCACGAGGAAGACGGAGAGGCCGAGCAGGTACATCCGGCGGTGGCCGAACCTGTCGCCGAGGCGCCCGCACACCAGCATCGGGACGGCGAAGGCGAGCAGGTACGCGGACGAGACCCACAGCACCGATCGGACATCGGTCCGCAGGCCCTCCATGAGGCGAACGGTGACGACGGACAGCGCCGTCGCGTCCACCAGGATCATGACGTAGCCGAGGGCGAGCGCGCCGAGCGCGGCCCACCGGTCGGCGGAGACGGACGGGGATACGGGCGTGGAGGTACGCAAAAGAGGGGACTCCTGACACGGGTGGCACGGATGGAGGCGTCCGTCGATGCGGCAGCGCGCGTCGACACGTGTCAAGAGATCATGCGCAGCAGCCTATCCCGCATGGTGCGCACCTGATCAAGTGATTTACCGGCCCCCGTCTCATCGACGGAGGCCGGCACGCCTACAGGCGCGGGTCCACCGGCTCCGACTCCTGCGCCAGCACAGCGAACACGGCCTGGTGCACGCGCCAGAGCGGCGCACCGTCGACGAGCGAGGCGAGAGCGTCGAGCCCGAGGGCGTGTTCCGCCAGCGCCATCTTCCGCTTGCGAGCGAGGTTCCGGTCACGCAGCACGTCGAGCGAGTCGAGGTAGTCCGGCCCGTAGATGATCCGCAGGTACTCGCGGCCGCGGACCTTCAGACCGGGCTGCACCTTCCGCCCGGCACCGTCGAGCGGCTTGACGACCATCCCCTCGCCGCCCGCCTCCGTCAGCTCGGTCCACCACCGTGTCGCCTCCGCACGGTCCGTCTCCGATCCGAGATCGACGATGCGGTGCCGAGTGGGCGTGAGGAACGGATCATCCAGCGCGCCAAGGGCCTCCATGTGCCACTCGTGCGACTCGGTGGCGAGCACTCGTCCCTCGGCCGCCAACACCTGGAAGGGTGCGACGGTGACGCCGTCGAGCCCGTCCGTCGGCCGGCAGTACCTGGCATAGGCATCGCGGAAGGCACCGGCGTTCACCATCCTCCGGTCCGTACGCGCGCGGAGCGGGGTCACGTCGAGACCGCGGGCGGCGGCACCGTCGAGCCCGGTGAGAGCCGCCGGGAGCGCGACGCGGGCGGCGGCGCCGACCGAGGCGTACTGCGAGCGGATCAGGCCGTCGGCCTTCACCGACCACGGCAGGAGCTCGCAGTCCAGCGCGAGCCAGTCGGTCTCCAGTCGGTCGAACAGCGGGTCCACGGCCCGGCGGAGGCGGTCCACCAACGGCTCGACGTCGTCGAAGAAGGAACGACCGGTGCGGGTGAACACGGCGCCCGTACTGCCGTCCGTGACGCCGAATCGGCGTGCGGCCGTGGCACCGTCCCGGGCGAGGACGGCGACCGCCCGCGAGCCCATGTGCTTCTCCTCACAGATCACCCGCCGCACGCCCCAGGCGGCGTAGTCCTCGAAGGCGCGACCCGGGTGCTCCAGGAAGCCCTCGCCGCGCGACACCGACGCCGGGGACATGGTGGCCGGCAGGTACACGAGCCAGCGCGGGTCGACCGCGAACCGGCTCATCACCTCCAGTGCGGCGGCGGCGTTCTCGGACTCGACCTTGATCCGGCCGCCCGTGCGGGTGGGCAGCCAGCGGGTGCCGCCGACGTCGTCGTAGCGCAGCACGGACGCGACCCGATCCTGCTCCGACTCCTGCGACTCCCGCGGTTCCGGCCGGACCGGCTCGTACCACTGGGATTCCGCGGGGACGGAGACGATCTTGCGCTCCGGATAGCGCAGCGCGGTGAGGGCGCCGCCGAACACGGCACCGGTGTCGAGGCAGAGCGTGTTGTTGACCCACGCCGGCTCGGTGACCGGCGTGTGCCCGTAGACGACGGTGGCGGCACCCCGGTAGTCGCGGGCCCACGGGTACCGCACGGGGTAGCCGAACTCGTCCGTCTCGCCGGTGGTGTCGCCGTACAGGGCGAAGGCACGCACCCGCCGCGAGGCCCGGCCGTGGTACTCCTCCTTGAGGCCCGCGTGCGCCACGACGAGCCGACCCCCGTCGAGGACGTAGTGGCTGAGCAGCCCGTCCATGAACCCCTGAGCCGCGGTGCGGAACTCCTCGGTCTCGGCGGCCAGCTGATCGAGCGACTCCTGCAGTCCGTGTGCCACGGTGACCTTCCGCCCCTGCAGCGCGCGTACCAGCTTCGCTTCGTGGTTCCCGCTGACGCACAGCGCGTTCCCCGCGGCCACCATGCCCATGACGAGGCGCAGCACGCCCGGGGTGTCGGGGCCGCGGTCGACGAGGTCGCCCACGAAGACCGCGGTGCGGCCCTCGGGGTGCTCGGCGCCGTCCGGGCGCACGTGCCAGCCGAGATCGGTGAGCAGCGTGCGCAGTTCGGTGGCGCAGCCGTGCACATCGCCGACGATGTCGAACGGGCCGGTGAGCTCGGTACGGTCGTTCCACGGCTTCTCGCGGATGATCGCGGCACCGTCGGCCTGCGCGACGTCCCGGAGGACGTGGACCCGGCGGAATCCCTCCTTCTTGATGCCCTTCATCGACCGGCGCAGCTCCCGCACCTGCCGGGTGATCACCTGCGGACCGAAGGTGCGGTCGGCCCGGATCCGGTTGCGCTCGACCGCGACCTCGTCGGGGAGGTCGAAGACGATCGCGTCGACGAGGACGTCGTGATCGCGCGCGAGCGCCACCAGGGACGCGCGCGCCGCCCGCTGCACGTTGGTGGCGTCGACCACTGTCAGCAGGCCGCGGCGCAGCCGGATCCCGACGAGGTGATGCAGCAGGTCGAAGGCGTCGGCGGTCGCGGCTTGATCGTTCTCATCGTCGGCGACGAGGCCGCGGCAGACATCACTGGAGACGATCTCTGTGGGGCGGAAGTGGTTGCGCGCGAACGTGGACTTCCCACTGCCGGAGGCACCGACGAGCAGCACGAGGCCGCGCGCGGGCACGGTGATCGGCGCGGATGCGGCGGTCGGGGCGGCATCGGTCGGCGAGGTCATCGGTCGGTCTCCTTCCGGGTGAAGACGGCCATCTGGGTGGGGGTTCCGCGGTCGGGGTCGATGTCGCCGATGCCCTCGTAGCGGACCACGTAGCCGTGCCGGGCGGCGACGCCGTCGGCCCACGAAGCGAATTCGGCGCGACTCCACTCGAACCGGTGGTCGGTGTGCCGCATCCCGGTCAGGTCCGGGTAGAGCGCGTTGTACTCGCGGTTGGGTGTCGTGACGATCACCGATCCTGGGCGGGCGGCGCCGAACACGACGTGCTCGAGCGCCCCCAGCCGGGACGGATCCACGTGCTCGATCACCTCCATGAGCACCGCGACGTCGAAGCCGGACAGGCGCTCGTCCTCGTAGGTCAGTGCCGCCTGGAACAGGTCGACCCGGGCGCGCTGGCGCTCGGTCATGCCGTCGAGGTGCAGCCGCTGCGCGGCGCGCTGCAGCGAGCGGACGGAGACATCGCAGCCCGCGACCCGCTCGATCCCCCGGGTCGCCAGCAGGCGTTCCACGAAAGCACCCGGCCCGCAGCCCAGGTCGACGACGCTGGCAGCACCACAGTCGACGATCACTCGATGCACCGCGTCGTGGCGCAGTGCGTTCAGCGGCCGGGGCGCGACCTCGTCGTCGGACGTCGCGGACGGCGCACCGTCGAGCTCCGCCAGGCGATCGAGGGCCTGCGCGGCGAGGCCCGGTCCCCGTCCGAGGTAACGGCGGGCGATGAGCTCCCGCTCGGGATGCGCAGCGAGCCAGCCCTCCCCGGACCGGAGCAGCTTGTCCACCTCATCGGGGCCCTGCCAGTAGTGCTTCGACTCGTCGAGGACGGGCAGCAGGACGTAGAGGTGATTGAGCGCGTCCGCGAGGCGGACCGTGCCGGTCAGCCGCAGTCGCACGTACCGGGAGTCGCCCCAGTCCGGGAAGGCGTCGTCGAGCGCGATCGGCTCGGCCTCGACCGACCAGCCCAGCGGCGCGAAGACGCGCTCGGCCACCGCCGGACCACCGCGGCAGGGCAGCACCGGGATCGCGATGTCGAGGTCGATCGCGGTGTCCGCCACCGCCTGCCGCGACCCGCCCTGCCCCTTGCGCGCGCTGCGGAAGACGTCGGCGAGGGTCGCGGCGAGCAGCGAGGACGCGGCGTACGGTCGGTCGTTCACGTACTGCCCCAGCGAGAAGTCCGGCGTCGCGCGACGACGTCGCGCGAGCGCGATCGGATCCACCTCCAGCAGCAGTGCGGCCGTACACCGCTCCTCCGACGCCTCGGGGTAGAACACCGTGGCCGTCCCGAAGGGCTGCGAGAACTCCTGCACCCGATCGGGATGCTTGTGCAGGAGGAATCCCAGGTCGGTCGCGGGGGTACGGGTCGTGGAAACGGTCAGGTACACCCGTCCATTCTGCGCTGTCGCGGAGCGGCGGCCAAGCGATATTCAGTTGAGCGCACCGTCGGGCGTACCTATCGTCGCAGCATGACCGATCGGAAGAATGTCGAGTACGGGGACCGCGACGTGGCGCTGCAGGGCGAGATCCTGCGCACCGTCGTGGGTTCCGGCGTGCACGGCATCGCGATCGCGGGCACCGACGACCACGACGAGCTCGGCGTGTACGTCGAGCCGCCCGAGTCCCTGCTCGGCGTCGAGGAGCACCGTCCGGACTACATCTGGCGGACGCAGCCCGAGGGCGTGCGCAGCGGGCCCGGCGACACCGACCTGGTCATGTACTCGCTGCGGAAGTACCTGCGGCTGGCCGTCAAGGGCAACCCGACGGTGCTCCTGCCGCTGTACGCGCCCGAGGAATCGGTGATCACGGCGACCGATCTCGGGCGATCGCTCCGGGAGCTGCGCGCGGCGTTCCTCTCCCGACAGGCGGTGGAGCGGTTCCTCGGCTACATGCACTCCCAGCACGAGCGGATGCTAGGCCGGGCGAACGGCGTGCCGAACCGGCCCGAGCTGGTCGAGCGGTACGGGTGGGACGTGAAGTACGGCAGCCACGCACTGCGGCTCGCGTATCAGGGGTACGAGATCGCCCGCTTCGGGACGCTCACCCTGCCGATGCCGGCCGAGCAGCGCGAGCACGTGCTGGCCGTGAAGCGGGGCGAGGTCCCGCGCGCCGCGGCCTCCGCGGCGATCGGGGTGCTCGAGCGGCAGGTCCGCGAGCTGCTCAACCGCGGCACCCCGCTGCCCGAGCAAGCCGATACCGGCCGGATCACCGCGTGGGCGGTGGCCACGCAGCGCGCTCACTGGGAGTGGTGAGTTCCGCGCTCCACCCGTGGTGGATTGTGCCCGCCCAGCGGGCACAATCCACCACACCGCTCAGAGGAGGGCGTCGATCTGATTCATCGCCTCGGTCATCCCCTCCGCCATGCCCATCTCCAGCACCCGCTCGAGCTGCTCGAGCGTGCGGTGGACGGCGACCAGTTCCATCCGCGTCGATCCTCCCGCGGCCGTGAGGACGACCGTGTTCACGGAGTAGTCCTCGGGGTCGACGGGCTCGCCGTCGTCTCCGGCGAAACCGTCACGGAAGGTGAAGGTCGACGGTGCCGCCGTGGAGTCGGTCGACCACCAGCCTGCGGCCCTCGTCCCGTCCGGACCGGTCATGTAGTAGCGCGACTCACCGCCGGGCCGTAGCTCGTGGCGGACGAAGGTGGCCGGCCAGGTGGGCGGGCCCCACCACTTCTCCAGCAGCCGCGGGTCCTCCCAGAGCTGCCAGACCTTCTCGGGCGAGGCGGCGAACTCCGCCTCCAGGGTGAACGTCAGCGCGTCGCGATCGGCGCCGGTGGTGAGCACGGGCATGGCGGAACTCCTTGGTCGAGTCAGTCGATCGGTTCAGTCCGTGGCGGCTCGAGCAGCGCATCCATCCGCGCGACCCGGCCCCGCCAGAGGTCCTCGTAGCCGCGCAGCAGGCGGGCGCCGCGCGCGATGGTCTCGATGTCGGGCCGGACCAGGGCCTCGCGGCCTCGTCGCACCTTCGTGACCAGGCCCGCCCGCTCCAGCACCGCCACATGTTTCTGCACCGCCGCGAAGCTCATGTCGTAGCCGCGGGCGAGCTCCGACACGGAACTCTCCCGCTCGATCACCCGGACGACGATGTCGCGCCGGGTGCGATCCGCGAGGGCGTGGAAGAGGCGGTCCACCTCGTCCGGCGCCAGTTCATCTACAACCATCACGTTGTACGTTACGGCCGTCACAGTCGCCGCGCAAGCAGTTCTGCACCCGTGCAGGAAAGTGATAGATTTCGTGCCGGGCGCTCTCACCGCAGGATGGCGCCCGATTGACACCAGGGTGTTGAATGTCAAGACACCCGCGGAAGGAGTCACACCGATGAGTTCGCGCGCCAAGGCTGCACAGCACGAGCCCGCCGAGGTCGAGATCCATGCTCGCAACGTGAGCTTCGACTGGGAGAACGTCCCGCTCGAATGGATCCCCGGCGAGCCCGTGGCCAGCGACATCGTCAGCAGCATCCTGCACTCCGTGCTCCCCGAGGGAGAGCGCTGGTTCTGCGAGGTCTACACCGAGGCGCTGCCCTTCGTGAAGGACGAGAACCTCGCCCGCACGATGCGCGGCTTCATCGGCCAGGAGGCCATGCACGCCGAGTCGCACGACCGCGCGCTGTCCGAGTACCTGGAGCGGTGCGGCATCGACACGAAGCCGGTGGCCCGGCAGTTCGAGTACATCTTCCGCAAGATCCTCGCACCGCGGACCTACCACTCCGATCGCGCCCAGTACAACGACATGGTGCAGCGGCTGTGGCTGATCGCGGCCGTCGAGCACTACACCGCGATCCTCGGCGTGTTCGCCCTCAACAACGCGTGGGACGAGTTCAACGTCGACCCGACGATGGCCGACATCTGTCGCTGGCACGGCGCCGAGGAGGTCGAGCACCGGTCCGTCGCGCACGACGTGGCGAACTACTTCGACCCCAGCTACTTCCACCGCTGCCGCGCGATGATCGTGGGCATCGTCTTCCTCATCCTCGCGCTGCACCGCACGTCGGGCTACATGCTGCGCAAGGACCCGAACTTCAGCTACTCCTACCCGCGGCTGTGGTGGGAGTACCTCAAGGGCTCGCACAAGAACATCCTGCCGAAGCTGCGGGACGTCGTGAAGTTCACGCTCATCTACTTCAAGCCCAACTTCGACCCGGCCTCGATCGGCTCGACGGCGCAGGCCGTGGCCTACCTCGCCACCTCGCCGGCCGCCCGGGCGGCGAACGGATGACCGGGGATCGCAAGGCCCCGTCTGTCTTCCGGCCCTGGGGCGAGCCCGTCACGGAGGTGCCCCCGCACCTGTACGGCCGCTGGAAGCACGACCCGCTGCTGCGCTTCGCCAACGCCTTCTTCGGCGTGACCATCCCCGCGTTCGCGCATCTGATGAAGCCGCGGAACCTGGCCGAGCCGAGCACCTCCCGCGACCTGCGAGTGGTCTCCCGCGAGATCGTCGCGCACGACAAGGACGTCGTCGCACTGACCCTCGTCTCCGCCGACGACTCCCCGCTCCCCCGCTGGACGCCCGGCGCCCACCTGGACCTCCTGCTCCCGTCGGGCCGCATGCGCGAGTACTCCCTGTGCGGCGACCCCGCGGACTCCGACACCTACCGCATCGCCGTGCGCCGGATCCCCGGCGGCGGAGGCGGTTCCGTCGAGGTGCACGAGACCCTGCACGTCGGTTCGACGGTGACCGTCAAGGGACCCCGCAACGGCATGCCCATGGCCGTGCCCGGCCACGGATCGTCCGCCGAGCACCTGCGGTTCGTCGCCGGCGGCATCGGCATCACGCCGATCCTGCCGATGATGATCGCCGCCGAGCGCCTCGGCCTGAGCTGGTCGATGCTGTACACCGGACGCTCCACCGACACCATCCCGTTCATCGCCGAGGTGGCGACGTTCGGCGACAAGGTCGAGGTCCGCACCGACGACGAGCACGGCATCCCCACCGCCGACATCCTCATCGGCGACACCCCCGGCCCCACCGCGCTGTACGCGTGCGGACCGATTCCGATGCTCGAATCGCTGCGCGTCGGCCTGATCGGCCGCACGGACGTCGAGCTGCACTACGAGCGGTTCTCCGCGCCGCCCGTCGTCGACGGTAAGCCGTTCACCGCAACGCTGTCCGCTTCCGACATCACGCTCGACGTGGCCGCGGACGAGACGCTGCTGGCCGCGATCCTCAAGGCCAAGCCCGACGCCCCGTACTCCTGCAAGCAGGGCTTCTGCGGCACCTGCCGGATGACGGTGACCGAGGGCACCGTCGACCACCGCGACAAGACCCTGACGCCCTTCGAGCGGGAACAGGGCCAGATGCTGACCTGTGTCTCGCGCGCGGCGGGCTCGCACCTGACCATCGATCTGTAAGGCGTACACCATGACTGACCAGCACCGGTTCGACGTGACCAGCTCCGACGGACTCACCCTGGCCGGGTTCCGTTACGGCACCCATGATCCCGCCCTCCCCACCGTGGTGGCGATCCACGGCTACCCCGACAACCACCACGTGTGGGACGGTGTGGCGGCGGCGCTCGACGGCCGTGCGAACGTGTACACCTACGACGTGCGCGGCGCGGGCGAGTCGGAGGCGCCGGCGGGCAAGGCCGGATACCGGTTCGATCGCCTGATCTCCGACGTCTCGCGCGTGATCGACGCGGTGCGCGAGGTGAGCGGCGACCGGTCGAAGGTGCACCTGATCGGCCACGACTGGGGCTCCATCCAGGGCTGGCACGCCGTCGTCGACCCCGCGGTGGCGGACAAGACCGCCTCGTACACATCGGTTTCCGGGCCGAACCTCAACCACGCGGGCGAGTACCTGCAGGGTGTCAAGGGTTTCAAGGACGTGCCGGCGCGGCTGCGCCAGGCGGCCGGCTCGACCTACATTCCGTTCTTCCTCGCCCCCGGACTCGCCGATTCGCTGTACAAGCGCGGCTGGGGCCAGAAGCTGATCGAGACGCTGGAGAAGCGCGGCACCGGCGGCAGGGTCGCCGAGGGATACGTCCGCAGCGAGCGCGACTTCACCAACGGCTTGAACCTGTACCGCGCCAACATGCCCGGCCCGTTCCTCAAGCCCGCCGAGGCGACGACCTCCGTACCCGTCCAGGTGGTGACGCCCGAGGGCGACCTGTTCGTGACGCCGCCACTGCAGCTGGCCGGCCTGGACAAGTCGCCGAAGTCGCGGCACGTGTCGGTGCCCGGCGGACACTGGGTGGTGGCACAGAACCCCGGACCGCTGGCGGATGCGACCTTCGAGTGGATCGAGTCGAACCGATGATCTCGCGGATCCCGGTGCGCGGCCGGTGGGTGCGCGTGCGCACGTCCGGCGACGCGTCGCTGCCCACTGTGGTTCTGCTGCACGGCATCACGCGCAGCCTGGAGGACTGGGACCCGACCTTCGAGGCCCTCGCCGGCGAGTTCCGTCTGATCGCTCCGGACCTGTCCGGGTACGGATGGTCCGCCCCGCATCCCGACGGTGCCGGGCTCGCCGCCCTGGGCCGCGGCGTGGGTGAGCTGCTGGACGCGCTCGAGGTGACCGGCCCCGTGCACGTGGCGGGCAACTCGCTGGGCGGCGCGGTCACGATGACCCTGCTGGCGCAGCGGCCCGAACTGGTGGCGTCGATGACCCTGGTCGACCCGGCCGGCTTCGGCTCCGAGGTGACCCCGCTGCTGCGCGTGCTGGGAATCCCGGTGCTGGGCAAGATCATCGCGACCACCGCGAGTCGGCCGGGCGCGATCGTGCAGGAGCGATTGATCTTCGCCGACAAGTCCTACGCGACCCGCGCGCGGATCGACCACGCGATGGCGATCGCCCACGAGACCGACGCGGGCCTGACCGCATGGAAGACCGCGGACGAGCTGGGGTCCGTGCGGCACGGCATCCTGCCGGGCTGGCGCGACGAGCTGCACACGACGATCGCGAAGACGCCGCGACCCACGATGGTGCTGTGGGGCGATGCCGATCGCGTGCTCCCGCCCTCGCAGTTGGAGAACGCGCGCTCGCTGATGCCGCACGCGGAGACGCACCTGATCCCGGGCGTCGGCCACATGCCACAGCTCGAGTGCGCGACCGAGTTCGCGGCGCTGCTCACGGACTTCCTGCAGCGCAACGCCATTGCGGACCTGCCGCGGGCCGCGTCGCAGTAGCCGCAGCGCTTGCGCGACCCTGCGGACGATGCGGACATCGCGGGCGGCGCGGGCGGCGACCGCAGGCGACGTGTGTCGCGCGCGGAGCCTATGCACTTCTCGCACACCAGCATCGTCGCAGCTCAAGAGTGTAATCGAAGTTCCCGTCGATGCGTCCCGCACATGCCCCGACGGTCTGTGCGGCGCACCCGGCGAGACCATCCTCGGGCTCACCGATCGGACCGCAGTCCACCGATCACTTCTGATTCTTCATAGCGTTGCAGCGCTATGAAGAATCAGAAGTGACAGCGGGACGTGGGACCACGTGAATCAGCGGGCGGGCGCGGCTCCGAGCGCGGCGGCGGCCGCGGTGAACGCGCGCCATTCCTCGCGGAGGCGGGTGAGTTCTTCGCGGCCGGCGTCCGTGAGTTCGTAGACCTTGCGGGCGGGGCCGGACTCGCTCTGCTCCCACTCGGCGGCGATGAATCCGTCGTTCTCCATCTTCACCAGCGCCGGATACAACTGGGCCCCCTTGATCGGCTGCAGCCCCGCATCGACCAGCGCCGCGGAGACGCCGTAGCCGTGCCGCGGCGCCGACTCGAGCACGCCGAGGATCAAGAGCGGCAACGTCGCCCGTTGCCACGCAGCGGTGCTCATCCGGCCACCTTCCGCGTCCGCTCCCGCCATGCCCGCGGGCCGCTCGTGAGGACGCCGATCGCGAGCATCACGCTCAGAGCGATGTTCAACGCCCTCGCACTCCCCTCGGCGTCGACCGCCATGAACGCTGCGAAGAGTGCGAGGACGAGGTAGAAGGCCGGCATCCGCCACCAGTATCGACCCGATGCACCGGAGGCATCACCCGCGAGACGTCGCGCCATCGCACCGGGCGCCCCGAAATCGTCGAACGCGGTGGTCGTCAGCTCCGCCCGCAGGTTGCGCTCGTAGTCCGCCGCATCCTTCCAGTGAACCCCCTTGGCACGCAGGGCCCCTCGGAATCGCTCGAACCACTCGTCGTCGGTCCATGCGCTCTGCGGCGTCCGTGCCGGCACGAGCCGCCAGGCCACGACCGCGAGCACACTCGGGAGCAGGAACGAGATCGCGACCAACCACCTGGGCGCTCCCGCGATCAGTACAGAGTCCGACCCGACCACTCCGGTGACGACGCCGCCGGCGGCTACGGCCGCGAGTGCACCCACGGCGAAGCGCGTCGCCGAACGCACCCGCCCGGCGGTGTAGAACGCCACCGCCGCAGAACCCGCGACCATGCACGCCACCACGGCGACCCCGAGTACGAGCGGACCGAGGCCCACGTCGACGGGGCCTGCACCGTCGAACAGGAACATCCCGCCCACACCGATTCCCATCATCAGCAGGATCACCGCAGACAGGGCGAAGACATCACGCATGCCCAGCCCTTCCGCCGCCTCCGCATCGGCGTCCGGACTCCCGTACTCGATCGCATCGGCCCGGGCGAGCTCCACGGGATCGCCGAACAACTCGTCAGCGGAGACTCCGGCCGCGGCGATGGAGTCGACGAGCTCGTTCTGCCGAGCGACGACGAGCTCACGATCGACGCCGTCCTGCCACGCGAGGGTGACGACGTAACGCTTGCCCCACTTCTCGTCCCGCTCAGCGAAGTCCTTCGCTTCCATCTCGACTCCTACCTAGATCGAATTTGTATCTAGATATAGCAGTCGGGACGACGACGGACAACACCGCCGACAGCGAGGGTATGCACGAAATGAATAGTCTCCAGGCGCAAAACACGACCTGACCAGGCGTGACGCGAGATATGCAGAAGATGAATACCCCGCGGAGTGACTACATCGTCACTGCGGGGCGACGACCGAGCGGGCGAGCACCGTCGCCTTCGCCGTCGTGGGGACGCGAACGCGGCCGGAGCGGGCACCGTCGAGCCCGGCGGACCGGAGACGGCGGACGAGCTCCCCGTAGAGGTCGGCGGCGGCGCGGACGCCGCGCTGGACGTCGCGCGGGAGCCGCGCGATCCCGGCGCGACCGGCGGCGAGGTCGGCGGCGGCGTCGTCGAGGGCGTCGTCGAAGGCCTGCTGCGTGAGCTCGGGCAGGTAGGCGCGGCCGAGGCGGAGCTCGTCGTCGGTGAGGTCGCGCAGGAAGTTGACCTTCTGGAAGGCCGCCCCGAGTCGCGCGGCGTCCGGCGCCAGGCGCTCGTAGTCCGACCCGGCGCCGGGAGCGGAGCGAGCGGGCCGACTCGAGGCGGGCACGCCATACAGGTAGGCGCGCAGGCACATCAGCCCGACCACCTCGGCGGACCCGTGGATGTACGCGGCCAGCGACTCCGGCGTGTGCGGCGCGGGGGTCAGGTCCGCGCGCATGGACGCGAAGAAGGGCCTGGTCAGCTCGGTGCCGAAACCGGTCGCACGGGCGGTCGCGGCGAAGGCGTGCACCACGAGGTTCGCGCTGAACCCGTCCGAGATCGCGGCCTCGACCGACGCCTCGAGCGCGTCGAGGTGGGCCCGCGGATCGGTGGGGCAGGCACCGTCGACGATCTCGTCCGCCACCCGGACCAGCCCGTAGATGGACATGATGTGATCACGCACGCGGCGCGGCATCATCCGCGTGGCGAGCGAGAACGACGTCGAGTACTCGCGGATCACCACGGCGGAAGCCGCGACCGCGGCGTGGAGGTACCGCTCGCTCGAATCCATGCCCTCCAGTGTCCCGACCGCGTCGGCGGACCTGTCAGGGCACCCCGATACGGTGGGGGCATGCGCGTCGCCACCTGGAATGTGAACTCGGTCAAGCAGCGGCACGGGCGGCTGCTGGAGTGGCTGGACTCGCGCCGGCCCGACGTCGTCTGTCTGCAGGAACTGAAGATGACCGACGACGCCTTCGCCACACTGATCGGCCCGGACCTGGAAGAACGCGGCTACGAGTTCGCCACCGCGGGACAGCCGGCGTGGAACGGCTCGGCGCTGCTGTCGAAGGTGGGCCTGCAGGACGTCGTCGTCGGGATCCCGGGCGCGCCCGAGTACGAGGGCATCGTCGAGGGCCGCGCGATCTCGGGCGTCTGCGGCGCCGGAGACGGCGACCCCGGCATCCGCGTGCACTCGCTGTACACGCCGAACGGCCGCGAGATCGACTCCGACCACTACGCCTACAAGCTCGAGTGGCTCGCCGCGCTCGTCGCGCAGGTGAAGGCCGATACCGTCCCCCAACTGGTCTGCGGCGACATGAACATCGCGCCCACCGACGAGGACGTCTTCGACCCGGCGGCCTTCGCCGGCCACACGCACGTCACCCCGCCGGAGCGCGACGCGATCGCCGCCCTCGAGGCCCTCGGCCTGCGCGATGTGGTCCGCGAACGCTGGCCGCACGAGCAGGTCTTCTCCTACTGGGACTACCGCGCCGGCATGTTCAACAAGAACCTCGGCATGCGGATCGACCTGATCCTGGCCAGCGGCACCGTCGCCGACCGGACCGCGGCCGCGTGGATCGACCGGCAGGCCCGCAAGGGCAAGGGGCCGTCGGACCACGCCCCCGTCATGCTCGACCTGGACACCGCTCCCGACGGTGACATCGGTCCGATGGTGCCGCCACCGTCGGCCGGGCGGGTGAGCCCGAAGGGCGCGAAGCTTCCCCAGGCCAAGAACTGAACCTTTTGCAACCGCAACGTGACTCTCGCTACACTCCTGCACCGACAGGCGGAACGAGGGAGTGCATGTGGACGCGGTTGCAGGCAGCATCAGCAGACGGCACGCCCTTCGCGCCGCCGGTGTGGGGACCGCGGGCGCGGGCATCGCCGCGCTGACCGGCCGGTTGGGCACCGGCCTGGCCTCCGCCGAACCCGGCGTCCGCAGCACCGCCACCCCGGACTCCCGCACGACGTGGGACCCGGAGTGCGACGCACTCATGAAGTCCGTGCTCGAGCGCGGCGACGTCGACCGGACGAACCGCGCCCTCGCGCAGTGGACGACGAACTCGCAGCCCGTCCCCGACGGCATGCCGTCGGACGTGCGGGACTTCATCGAGGAGGCACGCAAGCTCCCCGAATGGCTCGACGCCCGCCTGATGAAGGGCGCCGACACCTTCTACACCACCCGTAGCTTCTATCTCTCGACGATCATCGGGCTCTGCGGCGGGATCATGATGTCGGTGATCCCGCGCGAATCGCGGGCCGTCTACTGGTCGGCCGGCGGCGCGGACATGAAGGACCGCATCGCCAAGACCTATCGCCTGGTGTACGACCAGATCGCCGTCGGCGCCTACGGCCCCAACGGACGGGCCGCCACCACCGCGGTGAAGGTCCGTCTCACACACGGCGCCGTGCGGCACCTACTGCCGCAGTCGCCGCACTGGAAGAAGGTCGCCGACCAGCCCAAGCCCATCTCGCAGGCCGACATGATGGTCACCTGGCACACCCTCGCCACCATGGGCATGCGGATCATGCGGAACTGGGGCGTCCACCTGCCGCAGGACGAGGTCGACGGGCTGCTGCACTCCTGGCAGGTCAACGGGCACATGCTGGGTATTCGCGACGATTACATCCCGTCGAGCTGGGACCAGGCCGAGCGCCAGGCGCAGAAGGACCTCGACACGATCATGGGTCCGACCCCCGAAGGGGTCAAGATCGCCAACATGTTGGTGGACCTCGGTCGCGACCTCGACGGACGAATCGTGTCGCGGCCGGCGATCGAGGCGTTCACCCGCTACTCCCTCGGCGACAAGCTGACGGACTGGATGCAGCTGCCGCCGCAGCCGCTGTACCAGGGCCTGCTCACCGCCACCTGGCCCACCTACGTGGCCATCCGCGAGGGAGGGCTCACGCAGGCCGCCCTCCCTCCCGAGCTGTACCACCAGATGGACCAGCTCGCGAACACCTTCGAACTCGTGTACCTGGGCGGCTTCCGGCCGATCAACATCGCCATCCCCACGGGCAACAACCCGAATTACGGTAAGCCGCAGTACAAGTGACTACTCCTCGGTGCTGAGCACCTCGGCGACGAATCCGTTCACACGGGTCCGCAGGTCAGCGAGGTTCTGCTCGCGGATCATCTCCACATCGGTGCCCTTGTGGAACGCGGGCGGTAGCTTGCGCGCGTTCGCGGCGCAACTGAAGTCCTCGCACACGAGCATGCCGATGGTGTCGCCCTTGCGACCGGCGGCACCGCCCCGTCGGACGGTGTAGAGGACCGCCTGGCTCGTGATGTTCACGTCGCGGCACCACGAGCACATGGCCTTCGCGGCGGGCTTCTTCTCGGCCTGGGTGAGGATGACGGTGACCAGCTCGGCACCGTCGGGTCCGGTGGTGGGGACGGCGACGTAGGCGCGCCGCGGGATCTTCCTGTCGCGCCACCCGAGGTACTCGAGCTTGCCGAAGTCGAGGTCGTCGAAGTCGGCCGGGAAGGTCACGCGCTTGATCTCGCTCTTGGTGGCGCCGCGGAAGGCGTCGATGATCTGCTGCTGGGATACGGGATCCATGATTGAACCGTTCTGTGATCCCCGGGCGGTGCGCGGGGGTGAGGTGTGTAGGCAGAGCTGCGCGGCCGGTCCGGTGGATCGGCTGCGGGGCGGGATCATCTGCCGTGGCGCAGGGCGCCGGACACTCCTCCTCGGTTCATGCACTCCACCCTACGCGCGCTGTCACGCGAATTTCGCCGCCAGCTCCGCCCATGTCCGATCCAGCTCGCCGGCGGGGAACCGGCCGTCGATCTCGAGGATCGCCATGCCGTGCGCCGCGGCCCACAACGCCTGCGCCGCATGCGGATCGCCTGTGACCTCGAAGAAGGGTGCGCCCGACCACTCCTCCAGTCCGTCCGGGAGCGCGCCCCGGTCCAGTGGCCCGACGGTGGCGAGTCGGTACAGGTTCGGGGTGGCCCGCGCGACGGAGCGGTAGTCGCGAATCAGCTCTGCCACGCCGGTGACGGGGCGGAGTGCGGCGCCCGACTCGGCGAGCGCGACACCGACGAGGACGGCCTTGAGCGCGTCCTTGTTCGCGAAGTGCTTGTACAGCGACGGTGCGCGGATCCCGATCTCTTCGGCGAGGTCGCGCATCGTCACACGATCCCAGCCGTCGCGTTCCAGTAGGACGCGGGCGGCCGCCACGATCTGCCGGGCGCGAGGGGTCGCGGCGCGCAGCGGGTCCAGCTCGTCGGGGATCACCGGGCGATCGTAGCCAGCACCCGTTCCCGCAGCGCGCGGTTCATGGCGTCGAAGCCGTCGGCGACGTCGATCGACGAGCCGACCACGGGCACCAGCACTCCGCGGAACCGCTCGCCCTGGATGAATCGGGTCCCGGTCGGCGTGGTCTCCAGACGGAAGGAGTGCTCGCCGTCGAGCAGCCGGGGCAGCAGAACCCTCCCCAACCAGCGCAGTTCGCGCTCCGGATCCACCGCCAACACCTCGGGCCGGAAGCCCGTCTCGGAGCCCCGGTCCCGGATCCGGACGTCGAGGTCGCGGCCGACCTCGAGACCGTCCGGCGCAGCGGCGCGGATCACGAACGGATTCCACTGCGGGTAGGCCTCGAAGTCGATCAGCACCCGCCACACCTCTGCGGGCGACGCCTCGATCTCGACCGACCGCTCGACGGTCCGGTCCCGGTACAGCACGGCCGCGAGTACTCCCACCAGCACCATCACTGCGACCACCGACAGAATCCACTTCATGACGCCTCCCAGGCTAACATTGTTAGCCTCATTGTAAGCTAACGTCGTTAGCCGCACAACCGCCGACCCGGCATTGACCACGCGGCCGACCGAACCTAATGTGACCGGCGAGTCACTTCTACGAACGCGGCGAGAGGAGCAGCGCATGACCACCTCGGTCACCGGACCCGCGCGCTCCGGCAGCCGCGGCGTCCCCCGCGAGGTCCGCGCCGCAGCGATCCTGGAGGCCGCCGCCCAGGAGTTCGGGGAGGCCGGATACGCCGGCGCCCAACTCACGACGATCGCGGCGCGCGCCGACGTGTCGAAAGCCCTCGTACTGGCCTACTTCTCGTCGAAGGAGAAGCTGTACATCGCCTGCGTCGAGAAGGCCGGCCCGATCGTCTTCGACGCGGTGACCGGCGCGGTCGCCTCGCCGAACTCCCCAGAACCGCACATGTCCCTGTTCGGCCGGTCCGCGAGCGCCGTCCTCACCTCACTGTTCACCGCCCTCGAGGGCCGCACCGGATACTGGGCGCTCCTGTACGACCGCACGCTCCCCGTCGGCGCCGGACGCGACGCCGCCCGCGCCCAGCGGCACCGACTGCGGGAACAATCGGCGCGCGCCGTCGCCGATGTGCTGCGCGCCGCGGGTCTGACCGATCCCCGGGACAGCTCCGCCGCCGTCCTGATCTGGGAATCGATGGTCTCCGCGTCCATGCACTGGTGGAGTCTCGATCCCGGTATGTCCGCCGCCGAGGTGTCCGCCACCTCCGCGCGCATCCTCGCCGCCCTGTCGTTCCCGGCACCGTCGACCACCCCCGAAACGGAGATGTCATGAGCCGCAAGATTTCCACCCTGTTGTCCCGCGCCGTGGTCGACGCGGCGCTCCCGCTGCTCGACAGCAGGATCGAGGCGTCGAGGCGTCCCTTCGACCAGCCCGAGATCCTGCGGCCGCACGTGACGTCCAAGGTGTGGTCGACCACGCACTACGGGGTGTTCGTACCGGACCTGCCCGAGCCCTACCGGTACGTGAACACGATGACGCTCATCGGCGCGCCCGGCGCGGAGCTCTTCGACCAGGATCATTTGGCGGCTGCGGACGCCCGCAACACCACGACGGTGCTCTCCTCGACCGCGTACGCCGACCAGCACTTCTACCGCGCGTACGACGCGTCGACGGAGTGCAGTTTCGCCCGCGACGGCTCCGCACTCCGGTGGGGCGACGAGCTCGCGATCGACATCGACCTGCCGCGGGTGACGGTGCGCGGGCGCTACCCGGGATTCGGCGTCGACCTGGAGCTCGAGGTCACCGACCAGGTCTCCTACTTCGTCAAGACGCCCGTCTACGACCACCTCAGCCTGACGGCGCCGTACACCGGCACCGTCGACGGCGATCGGGTCGAGGGTGTCGGCACGTTCGAGTACGCGCGGATGCGCACGCACCAGTCACTGCTCGGCCGACCGATCCCCGGCCCGCTCAAGCTGCCGATCGACTTCTTCACGTACCAGATCATCGACATCGACCCCACGACGCAGATCCTTCTCACCGACGTCCGCGCCCGCGGCAGCATCGCGTGCCGCCTCGCGCACGTGCGCCGGCTCGGCGCGCCGGCGGAGGTCTACGAGGACGTGCGGATGGAGGTGCTCGAGTCCCGCGAGGTGGTCGACGAACGGGGCCGGGCGATGACGGTGCCCGTCCTCCTCCGGTGGACGGTGCGCGACGGCGATGCCGAGGTGCTGACCGTGGACGGTTCGGTGGACAGCACGCTGCGCTACGGGCACGGACGCGGCTACGTGGGCGCGTACACCTACATCGGGTCCTACCGCGAGGAGCCCGTCGCCGGCAGCGCGTACCTGGAATGGATCGACACGCGCGACTGAGCGCGGATCGGCGCGTCAGCCCCGCAGGGTGTCGCCCGCCGGACCCGACGGCATCCCGCTGCCGGGGCACATACCTTTCCGACAAGCCATGCACGCGAAGCATGGCTGCAAAACCGCAGGTCAGTGGCAGTTTTCGGCGATCGAGTCATGCGCGGAGCGCATGGCAGCGCCGCAGCACCCGGGCTCAGCGCCCCGTGCCGCCGCAGTAGGAGCCGAAGTACGAGGCGCTCCAGAGCTGCAGCGCAACGGTGCCGCCGATGAGGAGGACCAGCATCGCGACGCCGAAGACTCGCAGACCACGTGTCGTCCCATAGACCATCCCGCCGCCCGCAGCGGCGCCGAGGATCAACGAACAGCCCAGCCACAGCAGCCCGACGATGTTGATGCCGATTCGACCGCTGACACCGACCCCGATGCCGCAGACCTCGGCGGCGACGAGGTGCATCCGCACCCACGACCAGTAACCGATCGCTCCGGAGCCCGCGAGCACCACGATGAAGGTGGCGACTCGGGCAAGAGTCCCGAGCACGGCGCGCCGGCTCGCGTATTCGCCATTGTTCGAGAGGCCGCCACGCCGGGGGTCGACTGACATCCGACCAATGTAGCGAAGCGCACTGGGAGATGCGTTTAACGCATCAGCGCCCGCGAGCGATGTCCAGCGCGGCCTTCGGGCGGGACAGGAGGTACTCGCGGGCGAGATTGCGGACCCAGGCGCGGCGGGTGCAGCCGCACTCGGCGCGGACGGCGTCGGCGTCGAGGCCGAGGTGCCGGGCGAGGGCGGCGGCCCGTCGGGCATGGAAGAACTGGGAGACGAGCAGGACACGTTCCACCCCGAACTCGTCCCGCGCGCGCCGACAGGCGAGGTAGGTGTCGAGGCCGGCACCGTCCGTGAGCAGGGCCGATTCGGGGACGCCCCGGTCGAGCAGCCATCCCGTCATCACGGCGATCTCGTCGCCGGACATGCCGCCCTGATTGCCGGAGACCAGGATCTTCTCGGCCTTCCCCAGCCGGTACAACTGCAGCGACGCCTCGAGCCTGCCCTCGACGAACGAGCCCGGGCGGCCACCGAGTACGGACGCACCGAAGGCGATCGCGACGGGGGCCGACGGGGCGTCGGCCGGGAGGTGGAGGGGCCCGGTTCCCGTGATGCCCGTCACGACGGATCGCAACCGCCCGGCCGGGCGGGCGTTCGACGATGCGACAGAACTCATGACCACACCTTACCGACCAGGTAGTTAGGTCATCCTTCGCGCGAAGGCACCAGGTCCGCGATCTACCGTTATGCCAGACGCAGTGGTTTCGCGCTTATATTACTCGCGAGTAACATGAGTGCTACCCAGCCCGCGAGGCAGAAAGGTGCACGACGTGGACCAGACGTATTTGGCCGCCGCCGAGTCCGACATCACCCCGCTGAACATCACCCTCGGCACGATCGGCGCGATCGCCTTCGTGCTCGGCTGGGCGATCTTCTTCCGAGGCGCGCTCCGCATGGTGCGGATCATCGCCCAGGGACAGTCGGCCAAGGACCGCTGGCTCCCCTTCATCCCGCGTGCCGCGGAGGTCGTGGTCGAGTTCCTCGCCCACACCAAGATGATCAAGAACCGCACGGTGGGCATCGCCCACTGGTTCGTCATGGTCGGCTTCCTGCTCGGCATGGTGCTGTGGTTCGAGGCTCTGCCGCAGACCTTCGACCCGTCGTTCCACTGGCCCGTCATCGGCGCGTGGCCGGTGTACCACCTCGTGGACGAGATCCTCGGCATCGCGACCTTCGTCGGCATCCTGGTGCTGATCGTGGTCCGGCAGGTCAAGCACCCGCGG
This sequence comes from Tsukamurella pseudospumae, assembly GCF_001575205.1. GTDB lineage: Bacteria > Actinomycetota > Actinomycetes > Mycobacteriales > Mycobacteriaceae > Tsukamurella > Tsukamurella pseudospumae. The sequence goes on along the minus strand of NZ_LSRE01000009.1, from coordinate 140,118 downwards.
AACCCCGCGCTCTTCTCGCGCTTCGCCGGCAGCAAGTTCCTGCCCGCTTACACGATCGAGGCCATCGTCCTGTTCGAGGGCCTCGGCATGATCATGGTCAAGGCCGGCAAGATCGCCATGACCGGCGAGTCCGACCCCGTCACCGACTTCTTCACCCGCCACGTCGCCGAGCTGCTCCCCGCGAGCCCGGCGATGGTCACGGTCTTCGCCTTCATCAAGCTGATGTCGGGCGTGACCTTCCTGATCTGCGTCGGCAGCAACCTCACCTGGGGCGTCGCGTGGCACCGGTTCTCGGCGTTCTTCAACATCTACTTCAAGCGCGAGCTGGGCAGCCGCCGCGCACTGGGCGCCGCCAAGCCGATGGTCTCCAACGGCAAGGTCCTGACCATGGAGAACACCGACCCGGACGTCGACAACCTCGGCGCCGGCAAGATCGAGGACTTCTCCTGGAAGGGCTGGCTGGACTTCACGACCTGCACCGAGTGCGGTCGTTGCCAGAGCCAGTGCCCCGCATGGAACACCGGCAAGCCGCTGAGCCCGAAGCTGCTCATCATGGGCCTGCGCGACCACGGCTACGCCAAGGCGCCGTACCTCCTGGCCGGGGGCCGCACGGACCCGGCCGGCGAGCAGATCGGCCTGGTCGGCAAGGACGGCACCGTCGACGAGGCCGCGCTCGAGAAGATCCCCGCGGAGGCCCGCGCCGAGGCCGAGCGCTCGCTGGTCGGCCCCGCAGGTGAGGACGGCGCCCTGGGCGGCGTCATCGACCCCGAGGTCCTGTGGTCCTGCACCACCTGCGGCGCCTGCGTCGAGCAGTGCCCCGTCGACATCGAGCACGTCGACCACATCGTCGACATGCGCCGCTACCAGGTGCTGATCGAGTCGGAGTTCCCGCACGAACTCGCCGGCCTGTTCAAGAACCTCGAGAACAAGGGCAACCCCTGGGGCCAGAACCCCAGCCAGCGCACCGCGTGGATCGACGAGATGGACATCGAGATCCCGGTCTACGGCCAGGACGTCGAGTCCTTCGAGGGCTTCGAATACCTCTTCTGGGTCGGCTGCGCCGGCGCCTTCGAGGACCGCGCGAAGAAGACCACCAAGGCCGTCGCCGAGCTCCTCGACGTGGCCGCCGTGAACTTCCTGGTCCTGGGCCAGGGTGAGACCTGTACCGGCGACTCCGCGCGCCGCGCGGGCAACGAGTTCCTGTTCCAGATGCTGGCGCAGCAGAACATCGAGCAGCTCGACGAGGTCTTCGAGGGCGTGCCCGCGAAGCAGCGCAAGATCGTCGTGACCTGCGCCCACTGCTTCAACGCGCTCGGCAACGAGTACCCGCAGGTCGGCGGCGACTACGAGGTCGTCCACCACACGCAGCTGCTCAACAAGCTGGTCCGCGAGAAGCGCCTCGTGCCCGTGGCGCCCCCGAGCGAGGACGTGACCTACCACGACCCCTGCTATCTCGGTCGCCACAACCAGGTCTACGAGGCCCCGCGTGAGCTCATCGGCGCCTCCGGCGCCACGCTCAAGGAGATGCCGCGGCACCTCGAGCGGTCCATGTGCTGTGGCGCCGGCGGCGCGCGCATGTGGATGGAGGAGCAGCTCGGCAAGCGCATCAACATCGACCGCGTCGACGAGGCCCTGAACACGCTGTCCTCGACGCCCGCCGAGACCCCGAAGAAGATCGCCACCGGCTGCCCGTTCTGCCGCGTGATGCTCTCCGACGGCGTGACCGCCCAGACCGCGGACAACGAGGCCGCAGCGCCCGAGGTCGTCGACGTCGCCCAGATGCTCCTGGAGTCGGTCCGGCGCGGCCTCCCCGAGGGCATCGTCGTCGGCAATCCGAACCGCAAGGTGTCCGACGGTGCCACCGCCCTCGCCGAGGCACCTGCCGCTGCTCCGGCGGCCGCACCTGCCGCGGCTGCTCCTGCTGTGGCCCCGGCCGCGCCCGCGGAGAAGAAGGACGCCAAGCCCGCAGTCGGCCTCGGCCTCGCGGGTGGCGGCAAGCGCCCCGGCGGCCCGAAGAAGCCGGGTGCGCCCAAGCCTGCTGCGGCTCCGGCTGCTGACGCCGCTCCCGCGGCCGAGGCCCCCTCGTCCCCGGCGGCACCCGCGAAGCCCTCGGTCGGACTGGGTATGGCCGGCGGCGCCAAGCGACCCGGCGCGAAGAAGCCCGGCGGAGCCGCTCCGGCAGCTGCACCTGCTGCTCCCGCGGCCGAGACCGCTCCGGCGGCCGAGGCACCGGCAGCGCCGACCGCGCCCGCGAAGCCCGCGGTCGGGCTCGGCATGGCCGGCGGCGCCAAGCGACCGGGCGCGAAGAAGCCCGGCGCGCCGAAGCCTGCAGCGGCCCCGGCGGAGGCCCCCGCGGCCGCCGCTCCCGCGACCGAAGCACCCCCGGCTCCGGCCGAGGACCGCACGCTGGCCACGGCCGGAGAATCGAAGGCCGCAGGATTCGGCATCGCCGCCGGCGCCAAGCGACCGGGCGCCAAGAAGCCCGGCGCACCCAAGGCCGCGGCACCCGCCGCTCCCGTCGCCGCGGAGGCCCCCGCCGCTGCCGAGGCTCCTGCAGCTCCGGTCGCTGAGGCACCGGCCGCCCCGGCCGCGGAAGCCCCTGCGACGTCCGCGGCTCCGGCCGTGGACCGCACGCTGAAGACCGCGGGCGAGTCCAAGGCCGCGGGGTTCGGCATCGCCGCCGGCGCCAAGCGCCCGGGCGCCAAGAAGCCCGGCGCACCCCGCGCCGCGGCACCTGCTCCGGCCGAGCCCACCCCGGCACCCGAGGCCCCCGCGGCCCCGGCACCCGCCGAGGAGGCTCCCGCGGACAGCGCACCGTCGGTCCCGGAAACCGCAGTTCAGGAAGCCCCCGCAAGCCCGGCACCGTCGGGCGGGAACGACCGGACGCTGACGACGGAGGGCGAGTCGAAGGCCAAGGGCTTCGGGATCGCGGCGGGCGCGAAGCGTCCCGGCGGCCGGAAGTGATCGACTCCGAGCGAATCGCTATCAACCGATAGGGCAGGATGGTCCCGTGCCTGAGTACGTGAGTTACGAGGAGTTCGGGCGGCGCTTCTTCGAGATCGCCGTGAACGAGGAGCGCGTCGGCTCCGCGTTCGCCGACATCGCCGGCGGCGATTTCACCGTGGGCCCGATCCCGTCGGGCCCCGGTGGGATGGCCAAGGTGTGGGCGCAGGTGGAGATCGACGAGCCGCAGCTCACCCGCCAGGTGGGCGAGCTCATCACCTTCACGGTGAAGATCCCGCTGCGCATCGGCCTGCTCATCGACCTCAAGGTCGACCGGATCCGCTACGACGTGGCCGGCCTGATCACGCTGCCGCTCACTGTGCGGGCAGCCGCGCCGCTGGAGCTGCGCATCGAGGTCGACCCGCCCAGGCCCAAGGACGTGTGGGTCGACGTCGAGTCGCGGACGATCCGCGGCTCGATCGTGCGCGTCGTGGCCAGCGTGGACGCGGAGATCCGGCGGTTCATCGCGCAGTACGTGGCCGAGGAGATCGACAAGCCCGAGGTCAAGAAGGCGCGGATCATCAACGTCTCCGAGGAGCTGGGACGCGCCTTCCACAACCTCGGCGACGAGGAGGACCCGCAGGCCGCGGCCGGCTCCGCACCCGTTGCCGAGGTCGTCGAGGTGGTGGAGGTCGTCGAGGTGGTCGAACCCACCGAGATCCTCCCCGCGCCGCCGGCCACACCCGACCAGTAGTCGGGGAATCCCCCGATTCCCGCGCGGGAGTCGTTGTCGCCGTCCGCGTCGGGAAATCCGCGGATCAGCCGGCGGCGCCGTCGACGATGTTCTGGATCGCCGCGCCGTACGCGGCCACCAGCTCGTCGGCGGTCGGCTCCCGGAACAGCGGCGCGGCCACCAGGTAGCGCAGGAAGGCCAGCCCGAACATCGTGCTGGCCACCACGCGCGCCGTCGCGATGTCGATCCCCGCGTGCTTCGTCAGCGTCGGGATCATCACCGACGACAGGAACTCGCCGAAGGTGTTGGCCGCGCCCTCGTCCGCGCTGATCGCGCCGCGCAGCAGCGCCCGGAAGGCATCCGTCGTCTCGGGCCCCTCCCACACGGTGAGCGCGGCCCGGACCAGACGCTCCCCCACTCCCTCCCGCGGACCGTCGAGGGCGGCGGTGAAGATCTCCTCCGGATCGACGGGCATGCTCATCACGCCCCGGAAGAGCCCCTTCTTATTGCCGTAGTAGTACGAGACCAGCGCGACGTCGACACCGGCGCGCGCCGCGATGGCGCGGATCGTGGTGCGGTCGTAGCCCACCTCGGCGAAGAGCTCCCGCGCCGCCTCGAGGATGTCCGTCTTGGCGGTACTCGTGCCCGCCCGTCTGCCCGTGGCCATGCGGCCAGCCTAACAGTATTTCAACGCGCGTTGACTTCTACGCCCACACAGTCGTAGTCCCGGTTTCATCACACGTTGAATTACTCGGAGGTGCTCCACCATGAGCAAGTCCCACGCCAAGCTCGCCGCGGCGTTCGCCGGGCTGGCCATCGCCATCCCACTCATCGTCCTGCTGTTCACCTGGCCCGCATCGCACGGCAAGCCGCACGACCTGCCGATCGGCGTCGCCGGGCCCGCGGCCGTCGCGCAGCAAGTCGAGCAGCGCCTCGACGCCCAGCAGCCCGGCGGTTTCCAGGTGCACTCCTACGGCACCGAAGCCGACCTGGTGCAGGCCACGAAGGACCGGAAGGTCTACGGGGGCGTCGTCCCCGGGACCCTCGGCAGCGAGACGAAGGTCGTCGTCGCGAGCGGCGGCTCGCCCGTCGTCGCGCAGATGCTGCCCCAGATGACCACCGCGATGGCCCAGGGCCAGAAGGTGCAGACCGTCGAGGTCGCGGCGCTGTCCGCCGACGATCCCCGCGGTGCCGGCTTCGGCTCGATCGTGATGCCCGTCTTCCTCTCCGGCATGGTGCTGGCGCTGGCGACCGTGATGATCGGCGGCCACCCGAAGATCGTCGCCGTCGCGCTGCCCGTGGGCGCTGCCGTGGTCGGCGCGGCCGCCGTGGGCGCGGCCATGTCGATCGGCGTCCTGCCCGGCGGGTTCTGGGGCCAGTGGCTCGCCATGAGCGCGGGCATGCTCGCCATCGGCGCCACGGTCGCCGGCCTGGTCTCGCTGCTCGGCACCACGGGCATCGGACCGGCGGCGCTGCTGTTCATGCTGGTCGGGATGCCGCTGGCCGGGATCGCGGCACCGCCGGAGTTCCTGCCGCACATCTGGGGCGTGCTCGGCCAGTGCCTGCCCATCGGCGCTACGGGCACGGCCCTGCGCAGCGCGGCCTTCTTCGCCGACGGTGCCGTGGTCGGCGCCGGAGCCGGCGCGGCTTTCGCTGTGCTCGGCGCGTGGATCGCGGTGGGGTACGCCCTGCTCGTGATCGGCGCGGCGAAGCACCGGGCCCGGGCCGGCGCACCGTCGGACAAGGGCGAGGTGACGGAAAAGGATTTGCCGGAACCTGCGACGATATAGCCCATGAGCCGACCGCATGTGCCCCACATCCGCACCGAACTCAAGCCGCTCGAGCAGTCCGCCAAGCTGCAGAACGTGCTGTACGAGATCCGTGGACCCGTGGTGGCACAGGCGGCTCGGCTCGAGGCGCAGGGGCACCGCATCCTCAAGCTGAACATCGGGAACCCGGCGACCTTCGGTTTCGAGGCGCCGGATTCCATCGTCCGCGACATGATCCACGCGCTGCCCACCTCCCAGGGCTACAGCGAGTCGCAGGGCATCGCCTCCGCGCGACGGGCCGTGGTGACCCGCTACGAGGAGGTCCCGGACTTCCCTTACTTCGACATCGGCGACGTGTACCTCGGCAACGGGGTCTCCGAGCTCATCACCATGACGCTGCAGGCGCTGCTCAACAACGGCGACGAGGTGCTCATCCCCGCGCCGGACTACCCGCTGTGGACCGCCATGACCAGCCTCTCCGGCGGGACGCCCGTGCACTACCTGTGCGACGAGGACAACGGCTGGAATCCGTCGGTCGAGGACATCGAGGCGAAGATCACGCCGCGCACCAAGGCCATCGTCGTGATCAACCCGAACAACCCCACCGGTGCCGTCTACTCGCGCGAGACGCTGCAGCAGATCGTCGAGGTGGCGCGCAAGCACTCGCTCCTCGTCCTCGCCGACGAGATCTACGACCGGATCCTCTACGACGGCGCGCAGCACATCTCCATCGCCGAGCTCGCCCCGGATCTGCTGGTGTGCACGTTCAACGGCCTGTCCAAGGCGTACCGGGTGTGCGGCTACCGCGCCGGCTGGATGGTGCTGACCGGCCCGAAGGAGCACGCATCGGGCTTCATCGAGGGGCTCACGCTGCTCGCCTCGACGCGGCTGTGCCCCAACGTTCCCGCCCAGCACGCGATCCAAGTGGCGCTCGGCGGCTACCAGTCGATCAACGACCTGATCCTGCCCGGCGGGCGACTGCTGGAGCAGCGCGACGTCGCCCACGAGAAGCTCAACGCGATCGACGGCGTCAGCTGTGTGAAGCCGAAGGGCGCGCTCTACGCCTTCCCGAAACTCGACCCGAACGTGCACGAGATCCGCGACGACGAGCAGATGGTCCTCGACCTGCTCAACCAGGAGAAGATCCTGCTGGTCCAGGGCACCGGCTTCAACTGGCCGACACCGGACCACCTGCGCGTTGTGACGCTCCCGTGGGCCCGTGACCTGGCCGAGGCTCTCGATCGGTTCGGCAACTTCCTGAGTTCGTACAAGCAGAAGTAGGGTGGCGGCGTGACAGCCGACCACGACCACGACCACGACGACGTGCATGAGGCCGCCGCGCACGTGCACAGCCATTCGCTGGCCAACATCTCGCTGGGCAAATGGGCCTCGCGGATCGTGGTCGGCCTGCTCGCGGTCATCGGGGTCGCCGTCCTCGCCGGGCTGATCGTGCTGTGGCCGTCGCACCTACGGGTCAGCGTGCCCGGCGGCCCGCAGGCGCCGAACCTGTCGAAGGGCGTCGTCGCGGAGCAGATGGTCGGCGACTGCGACTTCACACCGTCCGGGAACGGGCAGGTCAGCGAGACGCAGCCGCATCCGCTCCTCAACGCCGACGGTGGTTGCCTCAACAGCTCGGTGCAGATCACCAGCGGCCCGGACTCGGGCAAGTGGACGATGTTCTCGATCGGCACGCAGCGCACCAACGTGTCCGCGGTGCCGGGCCAGAGCTCGTCGGGGCAGCCGTCCGGCATCGACCTCACGCGTCCGGCCACCCCGGGCACCGGGCAGCCCGACCTGTCGCCGGGCACCAAGATCCTCATCAGCGCCAACGGCGGTGGTGTGGCGGGGTCGCCCTCGAACTACGCCTTCTACGACTACTCGCGCGGCGTATCGCTGTGGGTGTGGGGCCTGGTGTTCGCGGCGGTCGTCATCGCGGTCGCGCAGTGGCGCGGCCTGCGCGCACTCATCGGGCTCGCGCTGTCGGGCGCGGTGATCGTGCTGTTCGCCCTGCCCTCGATCCTGGACGGCAACTCCGCCGTGTGGGTCGCGATGGTGGCCTCCGCGGTGATCCTCTACGTGGTGCTCTACCTGGCACACGGGGTGTCGCTGAGAACCTCGGCGGCGCTACTGGGCACGCTGTGCGCGCTGGCCGTGTGCGGCGTGCTCGCGTGGCTCGCAACCCTGACCACGCAGGTCACGGGCCTGAGCAATGAGGACTCGACGAACCTGCAGGCGTACGCGACCACCGTGTCCATCTCCGGCGTCCTGCTGGCCGGCTTCATCATCGGCGCCCTGGGCGTGCTCAACGACGTGACCATCACCCAGGCCTCGGCGACCTTCGAGCTGGCGAATCTCTCGCCCAAGTCCTCGCGGCGCCGGACCTTCCTCGCGGCCATGCGCGTCGGCCGCGACCACATCGCCTCGACCGTGTACACGCTGGTGTTCGCCTACGTCGGCACCGCGCTGCCGCTGCTCCTGCTGTTCTCCATCGCGGGCCGGCCGCTGGGTCAGGTACTCACGTCCGATTCCGTGGCGATCGAGTTGGTCCGCGCGTTCGTCGGCGGCATCGGCCTGGCGCTGTCCGTGCCGCTGACCACCGCGATCGCGGTGCTGCTGGCGAAGCCGAAGCGGGCCGCCATCAGCGCGGAGGCCGCCAAGCGGTACACCGAGAGCCACCCCGACACCGACCCGTCGGAGATCCGCGTCCGGGATCGTCGCGCCGCCCGATCGACGGCGTCGGCCACGGAGAACCCCGGCGGGGCGACCGGGACGGTCCGGGCCGCCGAGGCGGATCCGGACGACGGCGGACCATCGAGCCCCGAGACGGGTCACCTGCCCGTTCGACGTCCCTCGGACCCGGCGGTCCGCCCGCAGCCCGGTCCGGCGCAGAACCCGACCCGGCAGGTTCCGGTGCAGAGCCCGGCTCCGCGCCCCGTTCAGCAGCAGGCGCCCGAGACGCAGGGGCCCGGGCGTCGGCGGCTGCCGGACGAGCCGATCCCCGCTCCTCCGCGCCCGCAGCCGCGGCCACCGGTGCTGCCGGACCCGCCGCAGGGCGCACCGTCGGAGCCCCGGCGCCGGGGCCGGCACTCTGCGGACTGATCACGAAAAGTGCGGTCATTCGTCTCAAGAATCCTTGAGACGAATGACCGCACTTTTTGCCGGGATCAGCTCTGGAAGTTCAGGTACGCCTTCGACGGTGTCGGACCGCGCTGGCCCTGGTACTTCGAGCCCACGGCCGAGCTGCCGTAGGGGTTCTCCGCGGGGCTGGTGAGGCGGAACAGGCACAACTGGCCGATCTTCATGCCCGGCCACAGCGTGATCGGCAGGTTCGCGACATTGGACAGCTCCAGCGTGATGTGGCCGGAGAAGCCCGGGTCGATGAAACCGGCGGTCGAGTGGGTGAGCAGGCCCAGGCGGCCGAGTGAGGACTTGCCCTCGAGGCGGCCGGCCAGGTCGTCGGGCAGGGAGCAGACCTCGAGCGTGGAGCCGAGGACGAACTCGCCGGGGTGCAGCACGAAGGGCTCCCCCTCCGCGGGCTCGACCAGCGTGGTCAGCTCGTCCTGCCGCTGTTTGGGGTCGATGTGCGTGTAGCGGGTGTTGTTGAAGACCCGGAACAGGCCGTCGAGCCGCACGTCCACGCTGGACGGCTGCACCATCTGCGGGTCGAACGGGTCGATCCCCAGGCGGCCGGATTCCACGTGGGCGCGGATGTCGCGATCGGAGAGCAGCACGGGGTTCAGCGTAGGGCAGGGCGGCGGTGCGCGAGAGTGCACCCCGGATCGGGGATACTGCCTCTTCGTGACCGACACTCCCCTCCGCCGCGGACTCACCGCGCGGCACATCCGGTTCATCGCCCTCGGCTCGGCGATCGGGACGGGCCTGTTCTACGGCTCCGCCGCCGCGATCCAGGCGGCCGGCCCTGCTGTTCTGCTCGCCTACCTGATCGGCGGCGTGGTGATCTACCTCGTGCTGCGGGCCCTCGGCGAGATGGCGGTGCGCCGGCCGCAGGGCTCGTTCGGCGACTACGCCTCGTCGGCGCTCGGCCCGCGGGCGGGATTCATCACCGGCTGGATGTACGTCTTCGAGATGGTCTTCGTGTGCATCGCGGACGTCACGGCGTTCGCGGTCTACATGGGAACGTGGTTCCCGCACGTGCCGAAGTGGATCTGGGTGCTCGCGGTGATCTTCTTCATCGCCGCGCTGAACCTGATGCGGGTGCGCGTGTTCGGCGAGGTCGAGTTCTGGCTGACGCTGGTGAAGATCGCGGCGATCGTCGCCATGATCGCCGGCGGCGTCGCGGTGCTGATCTTCGGCTTCGGCATGCACGACACCGAGCAGGGCGTGAGCAACCTGTACGCGCACGGCGGCTTCTTCGCGACCGGCTTCGGCGGCTTCCTGAGCTGCTTCGTGCTGGTGGTGTTCGCCTTCGGGGGCTCGGAGATCATCGGCCTCACCGCGGCGGAGGCCGAGGACCCGGAGCGGACGATCCCGAAGGCGATCAACACGGTGCCGGTGCGGATCGGGTTGTTCTACGTCCTCGCGCTGGCGGTGATCATGGCCGTCATCCCGTGGACGCAGATCAGCAGCGAGTCCAGCCCGTTCGTACAGATCTTCCAGGCCCTCGGCGTGGCGCCCGCGGCGCACGTGCTCAACGTCGTGGTGATCACCGCCGCCCTGTCGGCGATCAACAGCGACATCTTCGGTGCCGGCCGGATGATGTTCGGCATGGCCCAGCAGGGTCAGGCTCCCGCGATCATGCGGCGCACGACCGCGAACGGCGTGCCCTGGATGACCGTGGTGATCATGACCGGCGCGCTGCTCGTGGGTGTGCTGCTCAACTACCTGATCCCCGAGAACGTCTTCGTGGTGATCGCCTCGATCGCCACCTTCGCGACGGTCTTCGTGTGGCTGATGATCCTCGCCTCCCAGTACCGCCAGCGGGTCTCGCTCCCCGCCGAGGAGGTCGCGCAGCTGCGGTTCCCCGTGCCGCTGTGGCCCTACGGGCAGTTGTTCGCCATCGGATTCCTGCTGTTCGTGACGGTGCTCATGGCCTTCGAGCACGACACCCTCGTCGCGCTCGTAGTGGGCTTCGCGTGGCTCGCGGCACTGCTCGTCGCGTACCGCCTGTGGGTGGCCCCGCGCACGTCCGCGAAGCCCTGACCGGCCCCCTGGTCCGACGGTGCGCCGTGCTAGTGTTGCCGGTACGCGCGGCTCCGTCGTCCGACGGTGCCGCTGCTGCCGATGTAGTTCAATGGTAGAACTCCTGCTTCCCAAGCAGGTAGCGCGGGTTCGATTCCCGTCATCGGCTCCACACGGAATCCCCCTGCGCAGCAGGGGGATTCCGTGTTTCACAGGCCGTTCTGCGCCACTCGCGGCTATTCGCCCGGGTGGCCGTCGAAGAACGGCCGCACCTCGACCCGCCCGCCGTGCAACAGCACTGGAGCACCCTTGGCGTGCTCGACCGCGGCGTCGAGCGATCCCGCCGCGATCTTGAGGTAACCGCGCACCACGTCTCCCTCGTCGACCAGCGGACCAGTCGTGACCCGCCCGTCGGCGTGGATCACACGGCCGTCGGTCTGCAGGGCACCGCTCGCATCGAGCAGCCAACCGTCACGCCGCCCCTCAGCCCAGAGCTCCTCCCACCTGCGGTTGAATCCCTGGACCTCGTCGGTCGACAGCGTGTCGAAGGTATCCCTGTGGCTCCGAAAGACCGCCAAATACTCCGCCATGCACCTGCTCCTCAGCTCGGATGGACGCGACACCTCGCCGCCTGACCAGGCTAGGAACTGAACCGTCGTTGAGGTCAAGCGACGGATCCGCCGACGACCCCGACCACCGCGGCGGCGGGAAGGTCAGGCACCGACCGGTTCTGCGGTTTCCGTCCGCGCCTTCTGGTCGGCGTACAGCAGGGTGTTCGCCACGATGAGGAACGGCAGCACAGCGATCTGGCCGAGCACCCAACCGCTGGTCGCGAAGAGCAGGCTCGCGAGGCTCTGGGCGGCTACGTCACCGTCTGCGGGCCGGGTCGCGTTGGCGGCCAGCGAGAACGGCAGGCCGACCAGGGTCGAGACCACCGTGACCACCAGGTACGTGCAGATCACCCGGCGCCAGAGCCGCCAGTAGCCGGTGCGCTGCAGGGCTGCGGCGCGCCACAGCGCGTCGACGGGCCGCAGCTTCTCGATCACGAGCATCGGCCCCGCGATCACCAGCGTCGGGAGCACCGCGAGCACGGTGAGCCCCGCGAGCGTGAAGAGCACCGTCGTCGTGAACCGCGCGACGTCGGGCCCCGCCCGGACCGCGAGACCGATCGCGGCCGCGGCCGCGAAGACGATCGGCGTGAGGATGACGACGACGTCGAGCACGCCGAGCCCGACCGCCGCGGCGAGCCGCGGGCGCGCGTCCACCCACGCGCGCCGCAGGGACGTCGTGCGGTCCGTGGCGTACCGGTGGGCCACGATGGACCCGATCGCCGTGACGCCGACACTGGCGAGCATCCAGATCAGCGTCACCAGCATCGTGCTCGCCGGGTAGACGCCGAGCGTCACGACCACCTGCCGGATGTCGCGGTCCGCGTCGGGCGCGACCCGTTCACCGCTGAGCAGCGGCAGCCGCGCAAGGACGCCGAGGCCGGCGATGGTGCCGATCGACACTGCGGCCAACCCCAGCGTGGGTCGGGGATTCGCGCGGATGACGCCCACCGAGGATCGGTAGATCTCCCTCAGTCGGCGGGGCGGGCCGGCGTTCAGTCCTTGTCCTCGGGCGCGTCGGACGGGTTGCGCGCGTCCAGTTCCTTCGCGCGGCGACGCTGCTGTTCGGCCCGCTCGCGGCACTGCCGGAGGAAGTCGTCGTCATCATCGGCGTACTGCGCGATGTGGCGTCCCGGGCGTTCGTACTCGGGGAACCCCGAGGTGCGCGACGGTGCGCCGCCCCGATCTCCGCCGCCCACGGGCCGGCCCATGAGGAACCAGATCAACGAACCCGCGAAGGGGATGATGATCACGATGATCAGCCAACCCATCTTGGGCAGGTGGCGCACCCGGAACTCGTCCGCGGCGATCACGTCGATGAGTGCCGCGACCCACAGCAGCATCACGATCGCACCGAAGTACGGCATCTCGAACCCCCACCCATAGGAAAACGGATAACTGATGCTACCGCGAACCCCACGCGGTCTCGACATATTGTGTCACCGTGACTGATCTCAGCTGGCCCGCGACCCGTCTGCTCAGTATCGGGAAGCGTTCCGGCGCCGTCCGCGGGCACCTCGAGTTGACGCAGACGCACCTGCGGTTCCGCCCGGCCGGGCTCGCCTCGAAGCTCGACGGGACGCCGTTCGCGGTCCAGTTCCGGCACATCGTGGGCGCCGGCATCGTCGAGGACGTGGTGGGGCTGTTCAAGCGGACGCGGCAGCGACTGTGCGTGACCCTCGGTGACGGATCGGAGCAGTTCTTCGAGGTGGGCAGGCCGGACGAGGTCGCCGAGGCCGTCCGCAGCCGGCTCGGAGGCCGCGCATGATCGCCGTCATCGGGGGCACGGGGCTCTACCGCTTCCTGTCCGGCGCGACGGAGGAGGTCACCGTCGACACCCCGTACGGGCCGACGAGCGCCCCGGTGACCCTGGGCGAGATCGCCGGGCGCGAGGTGGCGTTCCTGCCGCGGCACGGCCGCAACCACGAGTATTCGCCGCACACCGTGCCGTACCGCGCGAACCTGTGGGCACTGCGCCGGCTCGGGGCGACGAAGGTGCTCGCGCCGTGCGCCGTCGGCAGTCTCGACCCGGCGGCCGGGCCCGGGACGATCACCGTCCCGGACCAGCTCGTGGACCGCACGTCCGGACGGACGTCGACCTTCTTCGACGGGCACGGCGTGCACGTGAGCTTCGCCGATCCGTACTGCCCCGTCCTGCGGGCCGCCGCCGCGCCGGGAGCCGACCGCGCCTCGGGGACCATGGTGGTCATCGAGGGCCCGCGCTTCTCGACGCGCGCGGAGAGTCGCTGGTACGCGGCGCAGGGCTGGGACCTGGTGAACATGACCGGACTGCCCGAGGCCGCCCTGGCCCGGGAGTTGAAGCTCTGCTATGCCTCGATCGCGCTGGTCACCGACCTGGACGCGGGCATCGAGGCCGGCGAGGGCGTGCACACCGAGGACGTGCTCGCGCAGTTCCGCGCGAACCTTCCGCGCCTGACGGACGTGCTCGCGCGGACCATCGCCACCGTCGACCCGGCCGCCCCGTGCGAGTGCGCCCGGGGCGATCACGACCTCCCCGACGGCCTCGACGCCGGTCCGGTCTGGATCTGACGGAGCCTCCCGGGTCCGACGGTGCCCGCCGCGTCGCCGCCGGAAGCTGCAGGAGTTCCGCGTTCAGCCCTCGGCGAGGATCTTCGCCCGCGCCGTGGCGCGCTCGTCGGCGTCGATGACGCCGCGGGCGGCGAGGTCGTCGATCTCCGCGAGGCGCTGCTCGATCGAACGGTCCGCGCCGAGGGCCCGACTCTGCAACGCCTGGATGCGCAGCTCGGTGTCCAGGGTCGTGAGGTCGACACCTCTCGCCTTCGCAGCGCGGTTGTTCCGCACAGCACCCACCGCGATCGCCACGAAGACACTGACGATGGCCAGGCCGAGCAGCCCGAAGAAGATCGGGAAGGCCGCCTCCATGAAGGCCGAGAAGCCGTCCTGCTGAGGCTCGGGAGTGGTCGGGACCATGGGCCGAGCCTAGCGCAGAATGCAGAATCCGCACGACCCTATTCGGCCGTGCGGATTCTGTCGTGCGTGCGGTTACGCCGAGCCGAGGTACTTCTCGGTGTCGCGCTGCAGCCACTTCACGATGAGGCCGGCCGGGAAGGCGCTGAGGCCGATCACGCGGTCGCCGCCGACGGGCTCGATGAGCAGCGTCCAGGTGAACACGGAGCCGCCGTCGGGGTGCGCCTCGACGCGGTACTTCTCCGCCAACCGGGACAGCCCCGGCGCGGTGGCGGACTGCACGTAGAAGGCCTTCTCGCACAGCGTCTCCGACTCCTCCCAGGAGTAGAAGAGCTCGTCGGCGCTGACGCCCGGGCCGAGGTGCACCCGGCGGGTGGAACCCGCGGCGAAGGGCCGCGGGCTGGTCCACTCGATCTTGCGGATCCCCGTGCACCAGTGCAGGGGCCGGTCCGAGGTCAGTTCACCCCAGACCCAGTCGACGGGGCGCGCCGAGCGCACGGAGAACTCGTACACGCCGGGCCGGCCGGCCTGCAGTTCGGCGGGCAGGACGGGCTTGAGAGCGGGCATGGGGCCTCCTCGGCCTCGTGGTGACGGGTCAGACGGTGTGCGCGTCCGCGACGTTCAGCGCCTCGTCGATGATGGCGAGGCCCTCGCGGGCCTCCTCGGCGGAGACATTGCACGGCGGGACGACGTGGATCCGGTTGTAGTTGGCGAAGGGCAGCAGGCCACCCTTCTTGAGCGCGCCGACGGTCTCGTTCATCGCCGGGCTGCTGCCGCCGTAGGGCGCCAGCGGCTCGCGGGTCTCCTTGTCGCGCACCAGCTCGATGGCGAAGAAGACGCCCTCGCCACGCACATCGCCGACGGACGGGTGCTTGGCCTTGAACTCCTCCAGCGTGGGCCGGATGATCTCCTCGCCGATCTTCGCGGCGTTCTCGACCATGCCCTCCTCGGCCATCGCATTGATGGTCGCGACCGCCGCGGCGGTGGCCAGCGGGTGGCCGGAGTAGGTCAGGCCGCCCGGGTAGGGCTTGTCGGCGAAGGTGGCGGCGATCTCACCGCTGATCGCGACGCCGCCCAGCGGCACGTAACCGCTGTTCGAGCCCTTGGCGAAGGTCAGCAGGTCGGGGACGACGGGCCCGGCGGCGGTGGTGGCGTGCTCGATGGCGAACCACTTCCCGGCGCGACCGAAGCCGGACATCACCTCGTCGGCGATCATGACGATCCCGTACTTCGTGCACAGCTCGCGGACGCCGGCGAGGTAGCCGGGCGGCGGGACCATGATGCCGGGCGTGCCGGGGATGGCCTCGAGGATGATCGCGGCGATGGTGTTGGGGCCCTCGAGCACGATGGTGCGCTCCAGGTGCTCGAGCGCGCGCTGCGACTCCTGCTCCTCGGTCTCCGCGTAGAAGGACGAGCGGTAGAGGAACGGACCGTCGAAGTGCGCGACGGACTCGCCGCCGAAGTCGCTCGCGAAGCGACGGGTGTCGCCGGTGACGTTGATCGCGAGCTCGGTGCCGCCGTGGTAGCTGCGGTAGCGGCTGAGCACCTTGCGGCGGCCGGTGTGCACGCGGGCCATGCGGATCGCGTGCTCGACGGCGTCGGCGCCGCCGTTGGTGAAGAACACCTTGTTCAGGTCGCCCGGGGTGCGCTCGGCGATGAGCCGCGCTGCCTCGCTGCGGGATTCGTTCACGTGCTGCGGCGCGATCGTGCAGATCTTCGCCGCCTGCTCCGCGATGGCCGCGACGACCTTCGGGTGCTGGTGGCCGATGTTCGTGTTGACCATCTGCGAGCTGAAGTCGAGGAGCTTGCGCCCCTCGCCGTCCCACACGTACGAGCCCTCGCTCGCGATGACGGTCATGGGGGTGATCTGGGCCTGCGCGGACCAGGAGTGGAAGACGTGCGCGCGGTCGAGCTCGTAGGCGCGGGCTCCGGCCGCGATGGCGTCGTTGAGGGCCCGGCCGTCGGGCAGCGTGTCGGTCATGATTCATTCTCCAAAGTTCAAGACGGCGATATCCGCTGGTCTGCGCTGGTCACCTGGTACGTGTCGCGGTACTGCGAACGATACTCGGCCCGCCGAACACCGCTGACGGGCCGGGTCTTTCACCCGGCCCCGGACGCCGGCCTCGGCTACCGTCGAAGGCATCATGAGCATCGATCTCGACGCCCTCCTGACGGACGACGACCCGGCACCGTCGACCGCCCTGGCCGGGCATCCCGTGAACGCCGCGCTGGCCCGCGTGCTCGACGACGTGCGTCGGTCCGACCCGCCCGGCGCGGTGGCCGACTACATCCCACAGCTCGCCCACGTCGACCCCGATCGGTTCGGCATCGCGACGGTGTCCGTGGCCGGGCACTCCTACGGTGCGGGCGATCACCGGACGCCCTTCACGATCCAGTCGATCTCGAAGCCCTTCGTCTACGCGCTGGCGCTGCAGACGCTCGGGATCGAGGCGGTGGGCGAGCGGATCGGCGTGGAGCCCAGCGGCGAGGCGTTCAACGGGATCAGCTTCGACGCGCAGGGCCGCCCCGAGAACCCCCTGATCAACGCCGGAGCGATCGTGTGCACCTCGCTCATCCCCGCCGCCGACGGCGCCGAGCGGTTCGCGGCGATCCGGGCCGGGCTGTCGCGCTTCGCCGGCCGGGAGCTCGAGCTCGACGACGCCGTGTATCTGTCCGAGGCCGCCACCGGCTTCCGCAACCTCGCGCTCGCCGCCCTCGCCCGGTCCACCGATGCGCTGCGCACCACCGTCGAGGACGCGCTGGATCCGTACTTCCGGCAGTGCTCGCTGCTGGTCGACGCGCACGACGTGGCCGTCATGGGCGCCACCCTCGCCAGCGGCGGCGTCAACCCGGTCACGGGCGAGCGGGTGATCTCCGAGCCCGTCGCCCGGCAGGTGCTGTCGGTCATGGCCGGCTGCGGCATGTACGACCGGTCCGGGGCGTGGCTGTGCACCGTCGGGATCCCCGCCAAGTCCGGCGTGGGCGGCGGCATCGTCGCGGCCAGCCCGGGCGAGTACGGCATCGGCGTGTTCAGCCCGCCGCTCGACGACGCCGGCAACTCCAGCCGCGGCGTCGCGGCGTTGCAGCAGCTCTCGGACGAGTTCGGGCTGCACATGCTCTCGCGGCCGCTCACGGCGGTGACCGCCCTCGCCGGCATCGACGTCGACCCGGCGTCCGGCCGCGTCACCCTCCGGCTGCGCGGCGAGGTCGACTTCGTGGCCACCGAGCAACTCGTGCACGAGATCCTCAGCACCGGCCAGGTGCGGATCGGGACGGCGGTCACCGTCGACCTGACGAACGCGACGCGCCTCGCCCCGGTGGCCCGGTACCTGCTCACGCAGATGCAGCACGACCTCGGCTACGGCGTGCGGGTCGAGATCCTCGACCCCTCCGGGCTACTGGGCTGAGACCAGCAGTTCGCCGTCGGCGGGGACGCCCGGGTACCGGGTCCCGACGGTGCCGGGCGTCAGTCCGGGGAGCAGCTCACGGTCGGGCCGTTCGACGGTGACCCCGCGCAGCCGCAGCGGCAGGCCCTGGGCCGTGGCCGCGGACGCGCGGTCCATGAGCTGGGCGTGGACGTGCGGCACCGTCGTGTTGCCGGAGTTGCCGCACTCCCCGATCCGCTCCCCCGCGCGCACCGCCTGTCCCACGCGGACGCACGCGGAGCCGCGGCGCAGGTGCGCGACGAGGGCGAAGGCACCGTCGGCGTCGGACCTGATGACGACGTGGTTGCCGATCACCCAGCCCGGGCCCCCGTACGAGCGGATCAGGCCCTCGAGGAACATGTAGACGAGCGCGGGCTTCGAGGTGCGGCAGCGGTGGTCGCGGCGCCAGTCGGACACGCGGACCACCTCGCCGCTCACCATCGCGTGCACGACCTCCCCGAACCCGGCGACATCCTCCGGGCGCGCGAATCCTGCTCCCCAATCGAGCTTTCCGCCGTCGGGGACGAGCGCGAGGTCGACCGCGTAGGCCTGGCCGTAGTCGCGGACGCCGTGACTGGGCACCTTCGTCGACGGGCTGTTCAGCGCCACCCACCGCCCTCGGACCGGCGGTTCGACGGTGCGCGACGGATCGTCCGGCGGCTCGGCGGGGCGGACGAGGCCGAGCAGCACGCCGGTCGCGACGACGAGCGCGATCACACCCAGCAGCCACCCCGGGGCGTCGAGGAGGCTCGCCACGACGAACGCCGGCACCCCGACCATGATCAGCGTCGAGCGCAGGCGGTACGCCCCGCGCAGCAGCGATCCGAGCACACCCACCTCCTGTGGATTGAAATTCCGTACTTTCAAACTATCGGATCGGTGTGGTGCCGTCCAGTGCCCGTCGGCGCCTCAGCTCACGGACACGGAGATCCGGTGCCAGCCGGTGGCACCGTCGGGGGCGACCGGCGCCTCCGCCTCGGTCTGGACCTGTCCGTTCGCGTCCGTGGCGCGGACCTCGAGGGTGTGCTCGCCGCGGGCCAGCGGGAGGGACGCCCGCCACTGCCGCCACGTGTCCGGCCCGACGGTGTCCGCGAGCTCGGCCTGCACCCACGGTCCGGAATCCGCACGGACCTCGACCTTGCCGATCCCGGTGTGCTGCGCCCAGGCGACGCCCGCCACCGTCACCGATCCGGCGGACGCCGACCCCCGCGGGACGTCGATGCGCGACTGCACCTTGACCGGGCCCCGCGCGGACCAGCCGCGCGGCGTCCAATAGCCCTGATCGGCGGCGAAGGTCGTGACCGTGAGCGAGGTCACCCACTTGGTCGCCGAGACGTATCCGTAGAGGCCGGGGACGACCAGCCGCGCGGGGAAGCCGTGGGCCACGGGCAGGGGCTCGCCGTTCATGCCGATCGCGAGCAACGACGTGCGGGCGGGGTCGCGGAGCACCTCGAGCGGCGTGCCCGCGGTGAAGCCGTCATGGCTGCGCGAGAGCACCATGTCGGCACCGGCCCGCGGTTTCGCCCGCTCCAGGAGCGCACCGATCGGGTAGCCGAGCCACAGGGCGTTGCCGATGAGGTCGCCGCCGACCTCGTTGCTGACGCACGCGAGCGTGACGTGGTGCTCCTGCATCGGCAGCGCGAGCAACTCGTCCCAGCTGAGCGTGAAGGGCTCGTCCACCAGGCCGTGGACCTCGAGCGACCAGTGCGCCGGGTCGATCTGCGGCACGCGGAGCGCGGTGTCGATGCGGTAGAAGTCGGCGGCGGGCGTGACGTAGGGCGTGAGGCCGGCGATCCGCAGGTCGGCGCCTGCAGGGACCGACGGTGCCGGGGTGCGCGGCACGGGCAGGCGCAGCGTCTCCCGAGCCGCCTTGACGGCGGTCGCCCCGGCCGACAGGAGGCGGGCGCCCACGAGGGCGAGCACCGTCGTTCCGGCGGCCGCACCCGCCACTACGAGGAATCCGCGCCGGTCCATGGCGCCGGCACCGTCCGCGCCCCGGTCCGGTACGCCGGCGGCGTCCGAACGCCGAGCCGGCTCGGCGGCACCGCCCGAGCTCCACGCGGGGGCCAGCCGCTGCGTCGCGAGGCGCAGCACCAGTACCGCCGCGCCGATGCCGACGAGGCTCGGCACGGCCCACAGCGCCGTCGCGTCCGGGCGCAGAACCGCCGTGACCGCCCCGACGATCCCGACCGCGCCGATCAACACCGCGCCCCACGGCGGGCGCCGGAGTTCCAGCAGGCCCGCGGCCGCCGCTCCCACGGCGAGCACGACGCCCATCGTCCCGAGCAGCACCGCCTTGTCCGCGGTGCCGAACCACTCGACGGCGAAGTCCTTGAGCCATCGCGGCGCCGCGTCGATGACAGCCGCGCCGCCCGCGAACACCGTGCTCGCGCCGGGCGCGATCACCGCGGCCACGAGTTCCGCCACCGCCAGCCCGACGGCGCCCGCCAACACACCCGCGAGCGCGGCCGCCCACGCCGGCGCTCGACGCGCAGCCGGGCTCGCGGCAGGTCTCTCGGTCGTCCGGGTCACGAGTCCAGCGTGGCACTTCGCGACCCCGTCCGGGGCGATCGTCCGGACAGCTCACCGATCCGTAAGAATTCGTGGCAGAGGCCTCCCAGCACCAGTGCGATATGTTCAGCAACATGGGCTGGAACATCGATATGCTGCATATCGCCGCATCGGGGCCCCACGCGAGCGATCTTGTCCGCCTGGGTGAGGAGCGCCGCGTCGATCCTGCCGGGGACTACGACGAGCGGGCGTGGGCACACGTGTCCGCGGCCGGGGTCACCGTCGTATCGCGGAGGTTCTTCGACTCGGATGTGGTCGAGATGTTGGCCGGGACGCGAACGGCCGTCACACATCTCGCCATCGGCAGCACCGGCGGCGTTTACCTGTTGGAGGCCTACCGCGACGGCTCGCGCGTGCGCCGGCTCATCGAGATCGATACCGGCGAAGGCGACGAGGACTTCGGCGAACCGCTCCCCGGAGAGGAGTCGGTCGACGAGGAGTACACGGAGGACAAGTTCTTCGCCCTCTTCAGCGCCATCACCGGCGTCGAGGACCTCGGATTCCTCACGAACGCCGAGTTGACCCTCGTCGAGTCCCCGCAGCTGGTGCTGGACTTCGGATAACCCGAGAACGACGAGGGCCGCCGCAGCCCACCGGCTGCGACGGCCCCGTCGAACTCGAGAGGTGCGTCAGGCGCGCGCGTCGACCACCGTGTAGGTGCCGTCGGCGTACTCGGCGCGGATGAGCTTCTTGTCGAACTTGCCGACCGAGGTCTTCGGGACCTCGGTGACGAAGGCCCAACGCTCCGGGATCTGCCACTTGGGCAGCTTGTCCTCGAGGAAAGCGCGCTGCGCGGCGACGTCGGCGTCGCCCGCGTCCTTGACGACCGCGAGCACGAAGGGACGCTCGTCCCACTTCTCGTCGGGCACGCCGACGACGGCGGCCTCGGCGATCGTCGGGTTGCTCATGACCGTGTTCTCCAGCTCGACGGAGCTGATCCACTCGCCGCCGGTCTTGATCATGTCCTTCGTGCGGTCGCGGATGGTCATGAAACCGTCCGGGCTGATCGACGCGACGTCGCCCGTGCGGAGCCAGCCGTCGTGGAACTTCGACGGGTCGGAGACATTGCCCTCGGGCGCGTAGTACGCACCGGTGATCCACGGTCCGCGAACCTCGAGCTCGCCGGAAGCCTCACCGTCCCAGGGCTGTTCGTTGCCCTCGTCGTCGATGAGCCGGGCCTGCACGGACGCGGGGAAGCGGCCCTGCGTGACGCGGTAGGCGAACTCGTCCTCCTCGGAGACGCCGAAGGGCGGGCGCGAGACCGAGCCGAGCGGCGAGGTCTCCGTCATGCCCCAGGCGTGCACGATCCGGGTCCCGAACTGATCGAACGCACGGATCATGGACGGCGGCACGGCCGCGCCACCGACGACGACCTCGCGCAGGTGCGAGATGTCCTGCGGCTTGGCCGCGAGCTGCGCGGCGACGCCGGCCCAGATGGTGGGCACGGCGGCGGCGAAGGTGGCCTTCGTGGCGTCGAGGATCTGCAGCAGCGGCTCGGGCTGCAGGAAGCGATCGGGCATGATCAGCGTGATGCCGCCCATCATCGCGGCGTAGGGCAGGCCCCAGCTCATGACGTGGAACATCGGCACGATCGCGAGCACGGAGTCGGCGTTGCCGAGCGCCATGCCCGAGCTCGAGTTGACCTGCATCGAATGCAGCCAGATGCTCCGGTGGCTGTAGACGACGCCCTTCGGGTCACCCGTGGTGCCCGAGGTGTAGCACATCACGGCCGCGTCGCGCTCCGAGATCTCGGGCCAGTCGAAGGTGGTGGCCTCACCCGCGATGAGCTCGTCGAAGCCGTGCACGGTGATGCCCGCGGGCGCCTCGAGAGCCTCCTTCGGGCCGTTCGCGACGATGACGTGCTGCACGTTCGGGGTGCCGGCGAGGTACTTGCCGAGCAGTGGCGCGACCGAGGCGTCGACGAGGATGACCTTGTCGTCGGCCTGGTTGATGATGAACACCGCCTGCTCCGGCGAGAGGCGCAGGTTCAGCGTGTGGAGCACGGCGCCCATCGCGGGTACGGCGGCGTAGGCCACCTGGTGCTCGTTGTTGTTCCACATGAACGTGGCGACGCGGTCGCCGCGCTGCACGCCCAGCTTGGTCAGCGCGTGCGCGAGCTGCGCAGCCTTGTCACCGACCTCGGCGAAGGAGATGTCGCGCAGGCCCTCGCCCGTCCAGGTGGTGATCTTGGCCTCGGGGAAGACGCGGCGGCTGTACTCGACGAGACGAGCGATCGTCAGCTCGCCGTCCTGCATCGTCGTCTGAATCACGGTGGTGGAGACTCCTTCTCGGATGGGGAATGCAGCCGGGGGGTGCTACTGACTGGTGATCTGGTTGATCAGGCGCACGACCGACCTCGGTGCGAGTTTACTCGAATTGGACAGCAGTGTGGTCAAGGTTCCGACGGAATAGTGGACCCGCGGCAGGAAGGGCACCCGGATCGACGGGTGCACGGAGTGCCACACCTGCTCGGCCACCTCTTCCGGGGTGATGTTCACGCCGAGGGTCCGCGTGCTCTTGGCGTCGGTCTCGGCGAGCGCCGTCTTCGCCCACAGCGGCCAGATCGCGACGACCCGGATGCCGTGCTTCTCCCACTCCAGCTCCAGCGCCTCAGTGAAGCCGGCGACGTAGAATTTGGCGGCACTGTAGGTCGCGATGCCCGGCTGGCCGTAGATCGCCGAGGCGGAGCTGATGTTCACCAGGTGTGCACCCGGCTGGTCCTTCAGGTAGGGGAGCGCGGCTTTCGCGCCGTAGGTGACGCCGAGCGCGTCGATGTCGATCTGCAGCTTGATCTGTTGCGGCGTGATCTCGTCGAGGTCGCCACTGAACAGGACGCCCGCGTTGTTGTCGAGAACCGTCAGGCCGCCGCCGGTGTGCTGCGTGAAGTCCGCGAGCGCGGCCTCCCACTGGTCGTAGTCGGTGACGTCGAGCGTGCCGGTCACGATCTCCGGATGCGCCGACCTCAGGTCGGCGAGGGCGACCTCGTTGACGTCGTAGACGCCCACCGTCCACCCCTCTGACAGGAAGCGCAGGGCCGTGGCGCGGCCGATGCCCGAGGCACCGCCGGAGATGAAGATGGAAGGCATGACCCCAAACCTACCCGCTGGTCAGGCGGCGGTAAAGACTCTACTGAACATCACTCAATTAGCGGCGTGAGCGGCGACCATGAGCCGGACCCGCTCGACGAGCGCATCGAGCTGAGCCTCGGTCACCGTCGCATGGCCACCGGTGAGGGCGGCGTTGTAGTAGAGACCGTCACCGAGGAGGAGCACCGCGCGGGCGGTCGCCTCGTCCGGAACCTGCTCGCGGAGCGTGCGCAGCCACTGATCCTGCATGCCGCGGGCCGCCTGCTGGGCGCGCGCGTTCGCCCCCTGGCTGAGGCGGAAGACCGCGACGATCGCGCGGTCGAGCGGGGTGTCGGCGAAGACGGACGTGCGCACGTAGTACTCGACCGCGCCCTCCGGGGCCGCGGCCATGAGCTCGACGTCCTCCGCGACGAGCCGGTCGAGCCGGGCCACCAGCCCCTCGACCAGGGCGTCCTTGGATCCGAAGTGGTACAGGAGCCCGCCCTTACTCACGCCGGCGTCGGCGGCGACGGCCTCGAGGGTCGCGGCCCGCTCACCCTGCTCGATCAGGATGCGGACGAAGGACTCCAGCAGCTTGGCGCGCGCGGTCGGTGGGGGTGGCACACATCGATTCTAGGTCCCGCACGATCGACGACGCTCGTTTCTATACCGTCCGGCTGGTACAGTAACGAGGATCGACCCGCCGAATCCCCAGGAAGTGCTCCATGACCGCCGTCGTCTTCCCCGCCACGCCCGCGCCCCCACGCGCCACGGTGCGCGATTGGGGCGCGCTCGCGGTCCTCATGCTGCCGGTGCTGCTGGTCTCCATCGACGGCACCGTGCTCGGCTTCGCGCTACCGTCGATCGCCGCGACGCTCGGCCCCACCGCGGCCCAGCAGTTGTGGATCATCGACGTCTACCCGCTGGTGCTGGCCGGCCTGCTGGTCTCGATGGGCAGCCTCGGTGACCGGTTCGGACGCCGGCGGCTGCTGCTCCTCGGCGCGACCGGGTTCGCCGCGATGTCGGTGGTGGCCGCCTACTCCCCCACCGCGGTCGCACTCATCGCCGCCCGCGCCGGCCTCGGCTTCTTCGGCGCCATGCTCATGCCGTCGACGCTCTCGTTGCTGCGCAACATCTTCGCCGATCCGCAGCAGCGGCGGCTGGCCATCGCGGTGTGGGCGTCCTTCTTCGCCGCCGGCGCGGCGCTGGGCCCGATCGTGGGCGGCTTCCTCCTCGAGCACTTCTGGTGGGGCTCGGTGTTCCTCATGGCCGTGCCGGTGCTGATCCCGCTGCTCGTGCTGGCCCCGATCTTCGTGCCCGAGTCGCGCGACCCGAACCCGGGCCGCATCGACCCGGTGTCGATCGCACTGTCGCTGCTCGCGCTCACCCCGATCGTGTACGCCGTCAAGAGCCTCGCCAAGGGTGGCGACGTGCTGTCGGTCGTCCTGCCGCTCGCCGTGGGCGTGGTCGCGACCGCGCTGTTCATCCGCCGCCAGCTCCACCGTCCGGACCCCATGCTCGACGTCCGGCTGTTCACGAACCGCCGCTTCTCCGGCGCCGTCGCCGTGAATCTGCTCAGCGTGTTCTCGCTGGTCGGCTTCATGTTCTTCGTCAGCCAGCACCTGCAGCTGGTGGTCGGGATGAGCCCGATGGACGCCGGCTGGGCACTGGTCCCGGGCCTGATCACCATGATGGTCGCCGGGCTGTACGTGGTGCGCGCCGTGCGATGGATCGCGCCGTCGACCGTGGTGGTCTGGGGCATGCTCGCCTCCGCCGCGGCGTACGCCGTGGTCGCCGCGTTCGCCTCGCCCGAGTCGACGCTCGCCGTGCTCATCGCGTTCGCGATGCTCGGCGTGGGAATCGGTGCCGCGGAGACGCTCTCGAACGACATGATCGTCTCGTCGGTCCCCGCGGAGAAGGCCGGCGCGGCGTCGGCGGTGTCCGAGACGGCGTACGAGCTGGGCTCCGTACTGGGCACCGCGGTGCTCGGCTCGATCCTCGCCGGTGCGTACGCCGCCAATCTCGTGCTCCCCGCGGGGGTGACCGGCGCGCAGGCGGACACCGCCGCCGAAACACTGGCCGGAGCGCACCACACGGCCGCGCAGCTGCCCGCGGATACCGCTGCGGCGCTGATCGACTCGGCCGGTCATGCGTTCGACGCCGGCGTCACGGTGACGTCCGCGATCGGCGTGGGGCTCATGCTGGTCGCGGCCTGGATCGCGCACCGCACACTGCGCGAGCCCTCCTCGTCGGCCGAGCGCACCGCGGCGCAGTAGTCGCGCAGCCGCGACGCCGCGACGCTCGCGACCTCCGCGTGGGCCGCGAGCGTCGCGCCCGCCCGCGCGGCGAAGTCCGCGACGCCCGGCGGCCCGGCCCGCGCGGTCCACGCGCGGGCCGCCGCGCGGAGCCGATCCGCCTCCTCCTCCCAGCGCGCCGCGGCCCGGCGCAGCGCCTCCAGATCCACTGCGTCTGGATCGATGTCACCGGGCACGATCGCTCCCTCCTGTCAACACCGCCGCGAACGCGTCGAGCGATCGTGATCCCTCCGCGAAGTAGCCGGAGTGCGCCGCCAGGCCGAACCCCCGCGCACCGTCGACCGGTAGCGGCGTGGCGCCGAAGGACGGCGCCGACGGGTCCGCTCCCAGCCCCACCTCGACCCCCAGCAGCCTGCGCACGGACCCCAATACGCCGTCGGTGCGACCGATGAGCGGCACGGGATCGTCCGGGTGCCGTGCCACGAACACCGGCACACCCAGTTCCGCCGTGGATCCCACCGACCCGACGCCCGGCGAGCCCACCAGCACCATCGCGTCGACGGTGCCCGCGAGCGCCCCGTCCGCCCCGGCGAGCGCAGTCGTCGTGGAACCGTAGCTGTGGCCGAACACCACGACCCGCGCGTCCGCGACCGCGCGCAGCGCCGCGATGTCCCGCAGGTCGTCCTGCAGCCGGAACGCGCCCTGCCTGGCAGCGGCCCGGTTGCGCACCTCGAACGGGCTCGCCCTGCCCGACGGTGCGTCGTACCCGATCCAGGCCACCGTCGCCGTCGACCGGGCCGGGTCCGCACGGGCCGCCGCGTCGTACAGATGCACCGCGTTCGCGCTCACGTCCCCGATCGACGCCGCGGTGGTGCCCATCCCCGGCACCACGACCCCCACGTTCTGCGCGGTGTCGAGGTCGCCGATGGCGACGACCGCGATGCCGTCCCCGCCGAACGCCGTGGGGTCGTAGTCGAAGAGCTGCACGGTCCGCCCCGTCCGGTCCAGCTCCGCGAGCCGCGCGGACAGCCGCTCGAGCATCTCGAGCTCGGCCCGTTCGGCGCGGCTCCGCCGCTTCCCGCGAAGGGCCCGCAGGTCGGCTGCGAGCCGCGCCCGGTTCTCCTCGTCGCGCCGCGCGGCGGACCTCGGGCGGCCCGGTCGCGGAACGGGCAACGACGGTGCGCCGAGAGCCACCTGGTCGATCTCCGCCCGGCCCGGCCCCCACCGCTCACCACCCTCCGACTCCGGTGACCGGGCCGCGTCCGCACCGTCGAGCGCCGGCGCCGCGGGCAGATCGATCGCGGCGAGGCGCTCCGCGAGTCCTCCTCCGCCCGCATGGATCTCGCGCTCGGCGAGCTCGATCGCCACCGCCAACTCGCGAAGCGCCCCGCCCTCGCGCGCCGCCCACCCCGCGTACGCATCGGCGGCCGTCCCCCGCCACGCCGTCTCCCCGATGACCACCATGGCGTCACGCTAGGCGCACCGTCGGACCCGGTGGCCGCGCGAAGGCGCCCGAACCGGCCCGTCATCCACAGGACCGCGGTCCTCCACACGGGCGGGTACGACGGCGGCCGGCGACGCCGGGCAGAACGGGTGCGGGAAGGCATCCGCACCCGATTCGCCCGCAGCGCCCGCGCGAGGAGGGCAATACGCCGGGTGCATACCCATCCCCCGAAACATCGCTCCTACCTGGGGATACAACAGGTATGCGCGCGGCGCATCACCTCGCGGAGCAACACCGCCCACTCCGAACAGCAGCACCGTCGAAGCACTACTCTGGACGCATGCGAATCGGTGCCCATGTCCGCAGTGACACCCACCCCGTCGAGACGGCCGAGAAGCTCGGCGTGGACGTGATCCAGATGTTCGTGCAGGATCCGCAGTCCTTCGACAAACCGCAACCGCACCCGCAGACGGAGGCGCTGAAGGCGTCGCCGCTGGAGATCGTGGTGCACTCCGCGTACCGGATCAACGTCGCCAGCCTCAACAACCGGCTGCGCATGCCCAGCCGCAATGCCGTCGCCCTGCAGGCGCAGGCGGCCGCGGACCTCGGCGCGTTCGGGCTCGTCGTGCACGGCGGTCACCTCCGCGAGGGCGAGGCGCTCGAGGAGGGGATCGCGAACTGGCGCAAGCTGTTCACGCGCCAGGCGGAGAAGGGCGGCTTCGGCGTACCCATCCTCATCGAGAACACCGCCGGCGGCGAGGGCGCGATCGCCCGCCAGCTCGAGGCCATCGACCGGCTGTGGGACGCCGTCGGCGACCAGGGCGCGGGGTTCTGCCTCGACACCTGCCACGCGTGGGCCGGCGGCGAGGACCTGCTGGGCATCGTCGAACGGGTCATGGCGATCACGGGGCGCATCGACCTGGTGCACCTCAACAACTCCCGCGACGAGTTCGACTCCGCGCGGGACCGCCACGCCAACCTGCAGGACGGCACCATCGACCCCGACCTGCTCGCCGATGTGGCCCGCGCCGCCGGCGCCCCGATCATCCTCGAGACCCCCGCCGACGGTCTCGCCGACGACGTCGCCTACCTCAAGGAGGCGCTCGCGTGAACTCCACCGACTGGGATGATCGCTACCGCTCCAGCGAACTGGTCTGGGGCGCCCCGCCGGACCCGTGGATCGTCGAGCAGGTCACGATCCTGCCGCCCGGCCGCGCCCTCGACGTGGGCACCGGCGAGGGGCGACACGCGCTGTGGCTCGCGACCCGCGCCTGGGACGTGACGGCGATCGACTACTCGCGCGTCGGCCTCGACAAGGCGGCCACCGTGGCGGCCCGGTCGCCGCGCACCGTCCGCGCCCGGCTGCACTGGACCCCGCTCGACATCACGGCCGAGGAGATCCCGGACCGGCCCTACGACCTCGTGGTGTGGGCGTACGTGCATCCCGACCCCGAGCACCGGGCGGCGGCGATCGCCCGCGCCGCGGCGGCCCTCGCGCCCGGCGGACTGCTCCTGCTGCTCGCGCACGAGAAGGCGGATTCGCACCCCGGCCTGCCCGTCTTCGGCGCCGCAGAGGTCTCCGAGGCACTACCCGAGGACATGGTGGTGGAGCACGTGGAATGGCGGGAGAGTGATCCGTACCACGGCACCGGCACTGACCTGGCCGTTCGCGCGCGCCGACGACGGGCCGACGCGATCGAGCCCGCGTAGTGCTTGCACTTGTTCGCACGCGGCGCGCGCGTTATTCTATAGATATTACCGAGCGGTAACTTACCGGCAGGTAACAGTCCGACAGCCTGATCTGAGAAGGTGGAACAGCCCCATGGGCCATTACAAGAGCAACGTCCGCGACATCGAGTTCAACCTCTTCGAGGATCTCGGCGTCGGCGAGGTGCTGGCTTCCGGTGCGTACGGCGACCTCGACGAGGACACCGCCAAGGAGATGCTGCGCGAGGCGGCCCGTCAGGCCGAGGGCCCCATCGCCGAGTCCTTCGCCGAGGCCGACCGCAACCCGCCGGTCTTCGACCCGGCCACCCACGAGGTGAAGATCAACGAGGCCTTCAAGAAGTCGCAGGCGCAGTTCGCCGACGGTGGCTGGGCGTACCTCGGCCTCGACGACGAGCTGGGTGGCACCGACGTGCCCCGCTCGCTGTACTGGGGCATCGGCGAGATGTTCCTCGGCGCCAACCCGCCCGTCTTCATGTTCGCCGCCGGCCCCGGCTTCGCGCAGATCCTGCACGACGAGGGCACCGACGAGCAGAAGAAGTGGGCGAAGATCGCCGCCGAGCGCAACTGGAACGCCACCATGGTGCTCACCGAGCCGGACGCCGGCTCGGACGTGGGCGCCGGCCGCACCAAGGCCATCAAGCAGGAGGACGGCTCCTGGCACATCGAGGGCGTGAAGCGCTTCATCACCTCGGCGGTCATGGACGGCATGTTCGAGTCCACCTTCCACCTGGTGCTCGCCCGCCCCGAGGGCGGCGCGCCGGGCACCAAGGGCCTGGGCCTGTACTTCGTGCCGAAGCACCACTTCGACGAGCAGGGCAACCTCGGCGAGGAGAACGGCGTCTACGTCACCGGCGTCGAGCACAAGATGGGTATCAAGACCTCCACCACCTGCGAGGTCACCTTCGGTGGCCACGGCAAGCCCGCCAAGGGCTGGCTCGTGGGCGAGGAGATCAAGGGCATCGCGCAGATGTTCAAGGTCATCGAACACGCCCGCATGATGGTCGGCACCAAGGCCATCGGAACCCTCTCGACCGGCTACCTCAACGCGCTCGACTACGCCAAGCAGCGCGTCCAGGGCGCCGACCTGACCCAGATGGCCGACAAGACCGCGCCGCGCGTGACCATCACGCACCACCCGGACGTGCGCCGCTCGCTGCTCACGCAGAAGGCCTACGCCGAGGGCCTGCGCGCCGTGTACCTGTACACCGCCGCGCACCAGGACGTCCGCACCGCGACCCCCGTGTCGGGCGCCGACGAGGAGATGGCGTTCAAGGTCAACGACCTGCTGCTCCCGATCGTCAAGGGCGTCGGCTCCGAGCGTGCCTTCACGCTGCTCGGCACCGAGTCGCTGCAGACCTTCGGCGGCTCCGGCTTCCTGCAGGACTACCCGATCGAGCAGTACGTCCGCGACTCGAAGATCGACTCGCTCTACGAGGGCACCACCGCCATCCAGGCGCAGGACTTCTTCTTCCGCAAGATCCTCCGTGACCGCGGCGCCGCGCTCGGCCACCTCGCCGGCCAGATCACCGCGTTCATCGAGGCCAACGCCGGTGGCGCCTTCGCCGCCGATGTCGCCCTGCTCAAGACCGCCGCCGAGGACGTGCAGGCCATGGCCGCCACGCTCACCGGTTTCGCGCTCGCCTCGCAGCAGGAGCCCTCGGAGCTGTACAAGGTGGGCCTCGGCTCCGTGCGCTTCCTGATGGCCTTCGGCGACCTGATGATCGGCTGGCGCCTGCTGCACCAGGCCGTCATCGCGCAGGCCGCGATCGACGGCGGCGCCTCCGGTGCCGACAAGTCCTTCTACGAGGGCAAGGTCGGCGTCGCGAAGTTCTTCGCCGCCAACATGCTGCCGCTGCTGACCTCCGTCAAGGACGTCGTCGCGGCCGTCGACAACCAGGCGATGGACCTCGACGAGGCCGCGTTCTGATCGTCGCTCCGTAACACCGAGCACCTCGAGGGCGCTCCGACCACCGGTCGGGGCGCCCTCTCCCGTTCCCGGGTCCAACGGTGCGCCGCCCGCGCCCCGGCGCGCACCGTCGTCAGGTGCGGCACCGTCGGACCCGGCCCGTAGGATCACTACCGACCTGCGCCGACGACCTCCGGAGTGCCCCGCATGGACGATGAACAGCCGATCGACGTACAGCTGACGGCGCAGGACCTCGGTGTCGACGGGGAGCACGGGCCACTGTTCCGCGGCATCGACCTGGAGTTCGACCGCGGCCTGCACGCCGTGCAGATGCCGGCCGGGCCGGACCAGAACGCACTGCTCCTGACGCTGGCCGGGCGCCTCAAGCCCACGCACGGCACCGTCGACGCCCTGGGCGCGAGGAGCCCCGGCGCGATCCGCAAGAAGTGCGCCGTCGCGGCGTTCGAGGGCATCGACGACCTGGACGAGTCGGTCACCGTCGAGACCGTGCTGGCCGAACAGCGGCGCTGGCTCGCGCCCTGGTACTCGATGGTGCCGCTGAGCGCCGGGCGGCTGGAGATGGACCGCGTGTTCGGCGACCTCGACCGTCCCGGGCCGCGGACCCGCATCGTCGAGCTGACGGACCTGCAGCTGTTCCTGCTGCGGATCACCCTGGCCCTGCTCAGCAATCACCCGATCCTCATCGTCGGCGACCTCGAGCAGGTCCGCGACAACCCCGGTCGCGCCGACGCCGTGCAGCGGCTGGGGGCGATCGCCGAGCAGTACACCGTGATCGTCGGGGTGACCAACCCCCTCGGCGGCATCGCGCCCCAGCACACCCTGCACGACCGACGCGCCCTGACCCGGAAGGACTGATTCTCTTGTCCGAGAAGAAGAGCCGCCTCATTCCCATCGTCGCCGGACTGGCCTTCGGTTCCGAGATCAAGCGCTTCGGCCGCAGCCGGCTGACGCGCGCGGCGATCGTCGTGATCATGCTGCTGCCGCTCGTCTACGGCGCGCTGTACCTGTGGGCGTTCTGGGACCCCTTCGGCCACGTCAACAAGATGCCGGTCGCGCTCGTCAACGCCGACAAGGGCACCGAGGTCAAGGGCCAGAAGATCAACGCGGGCGCCGAGGTGGAGAAGTCGCTCGCGGACGACAAGAGCCTCGACTGGCACATCGTCTCCCCGGCGGAGGCCGCGAAGGGCGTCAAGGACGGCACCTACTACTTCATGCTCGAGCTACCGGAGAACTTCTCCTCCGCCATCGCCTCGCCCATGTCCGGCAAGCCGGAGAAAGCACAGCTGCGCGCGGTCTACAACGACGCCAACAACTACGTCAGCTCGACCATCGGCCAGTCGGCGATGGCGCAGGTCCTCAACGCGGTGTCCACGCGGATCTCCGGGCAGGCCGTCAATCAGGTCCTGTCGATGGTCATCTCCGCTGGCGCGGGCATCGAACAGGCCGCCGACGGTGCCGGCAAACTCGCGGACGGTCTCGACACCGCCGACGACGGTGTCAAACAGCTCGCCACGGGCCTGACCACTGCGAAGACCGGCTCGGCGCAGCTGCGGACCGGCTCGCAGCAGCTCTCCGACGGCATCAACCAGGCCACCGACCCGATCCTCGCCCTCACGAGGGCGTTGTCCGGGTTGGGCGGGAACACCGCGCAGCTCCAGCAGAGCGCCACCGCCCTCGCCGACGCCGCCGACAAGGCCGGGGTGTTCATCAAGACGCAGGACACGATGCTGGCCGGCATCGACGCCGCCATCAAGCAGCTCACCGCGAGCCCCGATCCGGCTGCCCGACAGGCCGCGGAGGGCCTGCGGGCGGTGCGGGCCCAACTCGCGCAGGCCTCGGTGCCCGCCACCGCGAAGCAGCAGGTCGTCGCCGCATCGTCCGCCGCCGCCACCCTCACCGAGCAGCTCCGCACCCCCGGCAGTCCCCTGGCGACGATGCTCGGGCAGGTGGGCGCCACCGGCACCGACCTCACCGCGAAGATCACGCAGCTGCGCTCCGGCGCGGCGCAGCTCGCCGCCGGGAACGCCACGCTCGACGACGGCATCACCCAGCTGTCCGACGGTGCCGCCAAGCTCTCGGACGGGACGGGGCAGTTGCGCACCGGCAGCCGCGAGCTGGCGACCAAGCTGCACGAGGGCGCCGGCTCCGTCCCGAAGTGGACGGACCAGCAGGCCTCCCAGGTCGCCGAGACGATCGGCGGGCCGGTCCAGCTGGACGCGTCGCACGAGAACCGCGCGCCGAACTTCGGCTCGGGCATGGCGCCCTTCTTCCTCACGTTGGCGCTGTTCTTCGGCGCACTGGTCCTGTGGATGGTGTTCCGTCCCTTGCAGAACCGCGCGATCGCCGCAGAGGTGCTGGCGATCCGTGTGGTGATGGCCAGTTACCTCCCGGCCGCCGCGATCGGCCTGTGCCAGGCGGTGATCCTGTACTGCGTGGTGCGGTTCGCGCTGGGTCTGGAAGTCGCGCATCCGATCGCGATGGTGTTCTTCATGATGGGCGTCTCGCTCGCCTTCATCGCGTTCACCCAGGCGGTGAACGCACTGGTCGGGCCGGCGGTCGGACGCGTTCTCATCATGGCGCTGCTCATGCTGCAGTTGGTGAGCTCCGGCGGCATGTATCCGGTGGAGACCACCGCCAGACCCTTCCAGGTGCTACACAAGTACGACCCGATGACCTACGGCGTCAACGGCCTTCGGCAACTCGTGCTCGGCGGCATCGACCACCGGCTCTGGGTCGCCATCGGGGTGATGCTGTTCATCTGGGTCGCGTCGATCACCGTCTCGTGTCTGTCCGCGCGGCGCAACCGACTGTGGAACCTCGAC
This sequence comes from Tsukamurella pseudospumae, assembly GCF_001575205.1. Lineage (GTDB taxonomy): Bacteria > Actinomycetota > Actinomycetes > Mycobacteriales > Mycobacteriaceae > Tsukamurella > Tsukamurella pseudospumae. The sequence goes on along the minus strand of NZ_LSRE01000009.1, from coordinate 106,740 downwards.
CGGCTCATGCCCGCGATCAAGATCTGAACCGCTTATCGACACCGCTCCCCGCTCCCAGCAATTCCCCGCCCTCACCGGTTTGCGGGCGGTCGCGGCGTTCGCCGTGTGCGTCACCCACGCCGCGTTCTGGGCGGGCGACTACACCCCCGACCTCTGGGGAGCCGCCTATTCCCGGCTGCAGGCCGCGGTGCCGGTGTTCTTCGCCCTGTCCGGGTTCCTGCTGGTGCGGCCGTGGGTCGCGGCGGCACGGTCGACGGTGCGCGGCGGTGCTGCCGGGCGCGACGGTGCTGTCGGGCGCGACGGTGTTTCCGGGCGACGGGGTGGCGGGCGCGACGGGGCGGGCACTGCTGGGCCCGACCTGCGGCGGTACGCGGTCCATCGCGCGTGGCGGATCCTGCCCGCCTACTGGACCGTGGTCACCGTCGTCTACGTGATCTACCTGTGGCGGCCCGACGGTTCCACCCACGGCCAGGGCTGGGTCGGGTATGTGCGGCACATGACCTTCACCCAGATCTACGGGGTCGGGTACGTGCACACGGGGCTCTCGCAGATGTGGAGCATGTGCGTCGAGTTCGCGTTCTACCTGGTGCTGCCGCTGCTGGGGGCGGCGATCGTCCGCTGCGGGCCGCGGGCGTGGATCGTGCCCGCGGCGATGGTGGCGCTGTCCGTCGGGTGGCTGGTGCTGGTCATCGAGACGAACGTGTTCGGCAAGACCACCCGCACCTGGCCGCCCGCGTACGCCGCAGCCTTCGCCGCCGGGATCATCGTCGCGCTGGTGATCGACCGGGTGCGGGCGGCGTCGTGGGAGCGGTGGGCGCGATGGGGTCTGCTGCTGGCTGCGGCGGCGGCCTTCGCGGTGCTGCTCACCCCGGCCGCCGGCCCGCTCGACCTGAGGTTGCCCACGACCGCGCAGGGCGTGACGAAGTACCTGCTCGAGGCGCTGATCGGCGGACTGCTGGTGGCGGCCTTCGCCGTCGGCCGGCCGGGTGTGCTCGGCTCGCGGCCGATGGTGTGGCTGGGATCGATCAGCTACGAGTACTTCCTGATCCACGTGATCGCGATGGACGTCGTCGTAATCAACGTGCTGCACTACTCGCTGTTCCAGGGCTCGACGTGGACGATCGTCGCGGTGACCTCTCTGGTGACCGTGCCGCTGGCCTGGGTGCTCAGCCGCGCGGTGGAAAGACTGCGGGCCCGGGCGTCCGCGCGGTAGGTCTTCGGAAGACAGGCAACCGGTCCGACAAGGTATGCGCGCGACGCATACCCCGCATTTTCTCAGGTCAGAGCCCATTTATCCTGAAGAGGGGTATGCGTCTCCTGCATACCCTCGCGTGGCGCACGCGGCGCGCCGCAGCCCTTTCTCGGGATGGACCGCGGTAGGGCCGCTCAGAATGTCGGGTCCTGCGCGATCACGGGGCGCGTGGCCGACGCCTCTCCCTCACCGGAGCCCGACATCCTGAGCCGCCACGACACGGGAACGAATCGGCGGGCGGCCGAGGTGGAGGGACGGCGACGAACAGGCGCCACGCGATGGCCATGGGGTATGCACCGAATGCATACCCCACACTGAACAATACGGCCCTGACCTGCGAATTCACCCCTATACGCCGCGCGTATACCCCTTCGGGAAAACACTCATCACTCCGCAGGCGACGGAATCCACCGCACCAATCATCGGCGAAGCGCGCTCGTCGTCGCATCGATCAGCTCGCGGCGGCGGGCGGACGGCGCGTCCCAGAGCTTCCCGGTCAACGATTCGAGCGCCGCGACCTTGGGCTCCAGCTCCCCCAACACCGCCGCGCGCTCCTCTCCGGACAGCTGCGCCGCGGCGATGATCTCGTCGTCGAGGCCGAAGACGGCGTCGTCGAGCGCGGCGAGGTCGGACTCGGGCCCGTGTACGGCCGAGTCCGCGGGCGGCGGGACCGCGGGGGCGACGGCGCCGCGATGCACGTCGGCGATCGCGTAGCGGACCCGCTGGTGCAGAAGCGCCTCCGGCGCAGTCGAATCGACCCATTCGGCCGGCGCGCGACCGGGTCGGCCGGGAACGAGATCGGAGGACCGGGCGAAGGTCCGGATGCGCTTGTTGGAGTCGCGGACGAACCAGAGGACTCCGACCAGCGTGAGCACCGCGACCACCGCGATCACGAGGACTATCACGACACCGACGCTCATGCCGTCCTCCGGGAGATCTGCGTACGCCGCTGCTCGATGATGAGACAACGATCCTCGACGTACAGCAGCCCGGCGGATTCCGCGATCTCGCGGGCCTCCGCCGAGCGGATCCGCAACTGCAACCACAGCGCGGTCGCACCCGCGGCCACGGCCTGCCGGGCGATGTCCGGTGTGAACTCCGAGGGCCGGAACACATCGACCAGCCCGACCTGTTCAGGGACGTCCGCCAGTGTGCGGTACACCTTTTCGCCCAGGATCTCGTCGGGGTGCGGGTTCACCGGGATGATGCGCCAGCCTCGGTGCTGCATGTAGGCGGGCACGTCGTGCGCCGCCTTCGCCGGATCCGCGCTGGCCCCGACCACCGTGATGGTGTCGTAGTCGCGAAGGATCTTCTCGACCACGTCGTCCGTCGTGCTCATACCCACCACTGTAGGCGGCCGGGGCCCGCTACATCAGCCCTCGATGATGGCGGTGATGCCCTGGCCGCCGGCGGCGCAGATGGAGATCAGCGCACGACCGCCGCCGTTCTCCTTGATCTGCTTCGCAGCGGAGGCCACGATGCGGCCGCCGGTCGCGGCGAACGGGTGGCCGGCCGCCAGCGACGAGCCGTTCACGTTGAGCTTGGACCGGTCGATCGAGCCGAGCGGCTTGTCGAGACCCAGGCGGTCCTTGCAGTACTCGGGCGACTCCCAGGCCTGCAGCGTCGCGAGCACCACGGAGGCGAAGGCCTCGTGGATCTCGTAGAAGTCGAAGTCCTGCAGCGTGAGGCCGTTGCGCGCCAACAGCTTCGGCACCGCGTAGGTCGGCGCCATGAGCAGGCCGTCCTTGCCACCGACGTAGTCCACGGCGGAGTACTCGACGTCCTTGAGGTACGCGAGCACCGGAAGACCGCGCTCGGCGGCCCACTCGTCGGAGGACAGCAGCACCGTCGACGCGCCGTCCGTGAGGGGCGTCGAGTTGCCGGCCGTCATGGTCGCGTCGCCCAGCGAGACGCCGAAGACGGGCTTGAGCGTCGAGAGCTTCTCGACGGTGCTGCCGGGGCGCAGGTTGTCGTCGCGGGTGAGGCCGAGGTACGGGGTGATCAGGTCCTCGAAGAAGCCGCGGTCGTACGCGGCGGCCATGTTCGTGTGGCTGAGGTAGGCCAGCTCGTCCTGCTCGGCGCGCGAGACGCCGAACTCCTTGGACGTGATGGCGGCGTGCTCGCCCATCGACATGCCGGTGCGCGGCTCGCCGTTGCGCGGAATGTCGATGCCCAGGTTGGCCGGGAGCTTGCCGACCAGCTTGAGGCGGTCGACGGTGCTCGACGCTCGGTTGAGCTCGAGCATCACCTTGCGCATGCCCTCGGAGACGCCGATCGGCGCGTCGGAGGTGGTGTCGACGCCGCCGCCGATGGCCGCGTCGTAGCGGCCGAGCTGGATGCCCTGGGCCGCGGCGTTGATCGCCTGCAGGCCGGTGGCGCAGGCCTGCTGCACGTCGAAGGCGGGGGTGTACGGCGAGAGCGGGCTGCCGAGCACCGACTCGCGGATCAGGTTGAAGTCGCGGCTGTGCTTGAGCACGGCGCCGCCGACGACCGCGCCCAGCTGCTCGCCCTGCAGGTTGAACCGGCTCACGAGACCATTGAGCGCGGCGGTGAACATGTCCTGGTTGCTGGCCTTCGCGTACGCGCGGTCCGAGCGGGCGAAGGGGATCCGGTTTCCGCCGAGGATGGCGACCGGGCGGGTTTCGATGTTTGCCACGGGTTTCTCCCTGTGATCGAGGGTTGCTACTACCGAGTATTCTTACTCTGGAGTAAGTTGCTTGTCGATAGCCTATCGGAACCCCACACGGATGAGGTACCTCACATGCCTGATGCACCCAGCACGGACTTCTACGCGGCCTTCGTGAAGTCGGGCCCCGGCTCCTTCCTGGCCAGCCGCCTCGGCCTGCCGCAGCCGCCGGTCCTGCGTCGCTACCAGGCCGGCAAGCCCGCGCTCGCCGGCCCCGTCCTCCTCGGCGGCAAGGGCCGCCTCGTCGAGCCCGTCCGCGAGCTGCTCGCGGACTACGACCTCGTCGTCAACAACGGCGGCGCCCGCGGCGCCGAGAAGCTGGGCGGCGCGGTCTTCGACGCCACCGGCATCACCTCGATCGACGAGCTGGTCGGCCTGTACGAGTTCTTCGCCCCGCAGATGCGCTCGCTGGGCAACAGCGCCCGCCTCGTGGTGCTCGGCACCACGCCGGAGCTGGTCGAGGATCTGGACGAGCACATCGTCCAGCGCGCCCTCGAGGGCTTCACCCGCTCGGTCGCCAAGGAGCTGCGCGACGGTGCCACCGCCCAGCTCGTGTACGTCCACCCGGACGCCGCGACCGGCGCCTCGGGTCTGGCCTCGACGCTGCGCTTCCTCCTGTCCGGCAAGTCGGCCTACGTCGACGCGCAGGTCATCCGCGTCACCGACAAGGACGCGACCGCCCCCGCAGACTGGGACAAGCCGCTCGCCGGCAAGGTCGCCCTGGTCACCGGCGCCGCCCGCGGCATCGGCGCGACCATCGCCGAGGTTCTCTCGCGCGACGGTGCGCACGTCATCGCCGCCGACATCCCCGCCGCCGGTGAGGCGCTGTGCGCGGTCGCGAACAAGGTCGGCGGCACCGCGCTGCCGCTCGACGTGACCGCCGAGGACGCGGGTAAGAAGATCGCCGAGCTGGTGAAGTCGCGCCACAACGGCCTCGACATCATCGTCAACAATGCCGGCATCACCCGCGACAAGCTGCTCGCCAACATGGACGAGGGCCGCTGGAACTCGGTCATGGCCGTCAACCTCAAGGCCCCGAAGCAGCTGGTCGACGCCCTGCTCGCCGAGGACGCACTGAACGAGGGCGGCGCGGTCGTCGACGTCTCCTCGATCGCCGGGATCGCCGGTAACCGTGGCCAGACCAATTACGGCGCGACCAAGGCCGGCGTCATCGGCCTCGTCGACGCCTACACCCCGGTGCTCGCGAAGAAGAACATCACCATCAACGCGGTGGCCCCCGGCTTCATCGAGACCGCGATGACCGCGGCGATCCCACTGGCCACGCGCCAGGCCGGCCGTCTGATGAACTCGCTGCAGCAGGGCGGCCAGACCGTTGACGTCGCGGAGACCATCTCCTACTTCGCGGCGCCGTCCTCGGCCGCCGTGACCGGCAACGTCGTGCGCGTCTGCGGTCAGAGCCTGCTGGGAGCCTGACATGGCCAAGAACGTGACCGTGCTGCAGGCGCCGCCGTCGAGCCTGTCCGTGCTCACCCGCGGGCTGCGCGGCATCCTGCCGGTCGTCGGCAAGCAGGGCCCCCTCAAGCCCGAGACCGCCCTGCCGGACCGGACCGTCGAGCTCACCGTCGACGTCGATCCCGCGCGGGTCGGCGAGTACTGCGAGGTCGTGGGGCTGCGCAACACCGGCGAGGTGCCGGTGATGTACCTCTACGTGCTGTCCTTCCCGCTCATCATGGATCTGTTCCTGGCCGACGACTTCCCCGCCGCCGCAGTGGGTTCCGTGCACGTGGAGAACACGCTGACGCGGCGGCGCCGCGTGGTGCCGGGCGAGTCGCTGACGCTGCGGACGTCGGTGGGCAACCTGCGGGAGCACCGCAAAGGCATGCTCATCGACTTCACGACGGAGTTCACCGATGCGTCCGGCGCATCGGTCGCGTCCGAGGTGTCGACGATGCTCATCCAGCAGCGCACGTCGCTGTCGGGTGGCGACGGTGCGCGCGGCAGCGCACCCAAGGAGGGCCGCCCCGGCGCCCCCGACGCGCTGCTGTCCGTGAACGGCTCGCTGATCCGGCAGTACGCGGGCGTGAGCGGCGACCGGAACCCGATCCACATGTCGCCCCTGGGCGGCAAGGCCTTCGGCTTCCCGTCGTCGATCGCGCACGGCGCCTGGACCGCCGCGGCGATGCTGCGCGTGGTCGAGGGACACATCCCCGACGCGGTGGTGCACCACGTGCGCTTCGGCAAGCCGGTGATCCTGCCGGCGCGGATCGGCCTGTACGTCTCGCGTGACGAGGCCACCGGCGGGACCGAGATCGTGGCGAAGGACCTCAAGAAGGGCTTCCCGCACGTGACGGCCACCGTCACTCCGCTGTAGTCCGCTGTTCGACGGTGCCGAGCGAGCCCGCTCGCTCGCTCCCGGCGCTCACGGTGCCCCGCCCGGCTTCGGCCAGGCGGGGCACTGTGCGTTCCGGGGGGGGCAGGAGGTCCGGGGGGGATCGGCTGGGCCGGCGCGTAGGGGGTGATCAGGCGGGCGCGAAAGAGTCATGTGTCGTTCCGACAACCTATGCGCCCGACGCATGTCCTGAAACACTGCAGGTCAAACATCATTTCGACGATCAGAGTCATGCGCTCAACGCATACCCCGCTCACCCGTCGGCGGCCGCCCCGTCGAGATAGCGCCGCAGTGCATCGCGCCGGACCGCGATGCACTCGACGCACCTGCACATGCGTTCCCACTCGTCCTCAACGGCCCGCTTGGCGTCCGGATCGAGATGAGCTGCAGAGATGCCGCCCGCGTCGGACGCGGCATCGATGATGTCGGCGACCAGCCGCACTGGAACCCCCGCAGACACGAGATCGCGGATGTCCCCGGCTCTTTCGGCGAGCTCGACGGCGTAGTCCCGGTAGCCGTTGGCCGATCGGTCCGGGACGAGGAGGCCCGCCTCCTCGTAGTGCCGGAGACTGCGCTCGGTGATCCCCGTCAGCCTCGCGAACTCACCGATCTTCACTTCCACCCCTTCGGTCTTGACCTTGACGCTAGCCGGAATGTTCAACGATCGCCGCATGACGATCACAGCGATTCACGACCGCATTATCGGCGACGACGACGGCACACCCGTTCTCCTCATCCACGGTTTCACTGTCGACCACCGGATTCTGCTCCCCCTGGACGACGTATTCGCACGTTCGTCGCATTCGTGGCGGAGACACTACATCGACCTGCCCGGCTTCGGCGCCAGCCCCGCCGGACCTGAGGTCGACGGTGCGGACGCCCTCGGTAGGGCCGTCGAGGACTACATCGGCGAGCGTTTCGGCACAGAGCCTTTCGCTGTCGTGGGCAACTCGCTCGGCGGTGCCCTCGCTCGGCGCATCGCGTGCTCGATGCCGGACCGGATCCTCGGGATGTGCCTCATCGTCCCCTCCGTGGTCCCGCTCGCAGAACGCGACCGCCCGGCGCCCAGCCGATTCGACGAGGACACGTCGCTGTTGGAGGAACTGTCCGGCGAGGACCGCGCAGCGTACGCGGAGATGGCCGTCGACCTGACGCGGGACAACTGGGAACGGTATCGCGATGCCGTCCTGCCGGGTCTGCGGACCTACGACCGCACTGTCGCGGCGCGGATCTGGGCCGACTTCTCCTTCGCCGCCGAGCCCGAGACACTTCTCTCGGAACCACTGAGCGCACCGTCTTTGCTCGTCACTGCGCGCCAGGACTCCGTCGTCGGTTTCGTCGACCAGCTCCGCCTACTGGAGCACTACGACCGAATGTCGATGCTCCTCATCGATCGCGCGGGCCATAACGTGCACATCGACCGTCCGGCGCCGGTGCGGGCGGCGGTCGGCGATTGGATCGATCGCATGGCGCCCGAGCGCGGATCCGCTCCGCGCCTATGACACTCCAGCCTCCGGCCCCGTCCAGCCCTCGCAAGCTCTCGATCGACGAGGGTATGCGCGCAACGCATAGCCTGGCTCCGCAAAATGCACTCTGACATGCGATTTCATGGGGCATGCGCGGGGCGCATGACTACTGGGAACGACCACAGGTCCTACGCGGTCCCCGCGCGCCCTGCCCCGCCCGCGCTCGGCCGAGCCCGAGCGCACCGTCGGCGAACTACTCCGGGCGCTCGCCGCGGATGCCGCCCCAGAGGAACGAGGTCATGATCTCGACGGCCCGGTCGAGCTCGACCTTTCCGGTGGCCAGACGGTCCGCGATCGCCTCACCGGAGCCGACCAGGGCCACGGCGTAGAGCTCGAAATCGGTGTCGTCGGGGGCGTACTTCGCCGCCTCGCGGAGCAGCACCGCCGTCATCTCGACCACCCGCTCGCGACTGGTCTCCGACAGCGCCGCGAACGCGGCCTGACCCGTGGCCTCCCGGTACATCACCCGCCACGCGTCGCGGTTCTGGTCGACGTACTGGAGGAAACCGGCGATCACCGAGCGCAGGCGCTGCAGCGGCGGGAGCGTGGGGCTCGCGTCGAACTCGATGCTGCGCATGAACTTGCCCGCCTCGCGGGTCACGCAGGCGCCGAACAGCTCGTCCTTGGACCCGTAGTACAGGTACAGCATCGGCTTGCTGATCTGCGCTTCACGGGCCACGGCGTCCATGGACGTCTCGTAGAACCCGTTGCGCGAGAACACCTTGATGGCGGCGTCCAGCATCTGCTGCTCGCGCACCGCGCGGGGCAGACGCTTCGTTCCACCGGCCATCGGCATCCTCCTTACTCTCGAGTCAGATAATAGCCCACAAAGTTACCCGCAAGTAAGTTCCGGGAGAATCCGCGGACTTCAGCAGGTGACGACGTGCTTGGCGCGGGCCACGCGGAGCACGGAGGCGTCCAACTGTTGACGCGTGAGCTTCCCCGACTTCACGGCGGCCTCCACCGCGTCCAGCGCGGCACCGAGCTGGTCGGTCGAGATCCACAGCGCGATGTCCGCCCCGGCGAGGAGCGCCTTCGTCACCGCCTGCGGCACGCTGAACTCGTTGGTGATCGCCTTCATGCCGGACAGGTCGTCGGTGAAGATCGGGCCGTCGAAGGGCTTGGCACCGTAGCCGGTTCCGCCGCGCAGCAGGTGCATGGTCGCGGGGCTCAGGCTGGTGGGCAGGCCCGGCTCGGTCAGCCCGGGCACCGTCAGGTGGCCCACCATGATCCCCGCGTCGCCGGACGCGGCCGCCGCGCGGAACGGGAGGAGGTCCTTGGTCTTGAGCTTGCTCAGCGGCGGCACGCTGACGCCGCCCTGATGCGAGTCGCCGGACGAGCTGCCATGGCCCGGGAAGTGCTTGAACACCGGGTACACGCCGCCGTCGCGCAGGCCGGCCGCGAAGGCCTGGGAGTACTTCGTGACCACGGCGGGATCGTTGGAGTACGACCGGTCACCGATGACGGAGTCGTCGGGCTGCGCGGAGACATCGGCGTCGGGCGCGAAGTCGACCGAGATGCCCATCGACTTCATGAGCTTGCCGACCCGCGCGCCCTCGGCCCGCGCCTGCGCGACGGTCATCGTGCGCGCCAGCTCCCGCGCCGAGACGAGGTTCGCGCCGGGCACCCGGGAGACGCGGCCGCCCTCCTCGTCGACGGACACCATCGCCGGCACCTTGCCCGCCTTCGCCACCGATTGCAGTGTGCCGCTGGAGAACACGCCCTTGTCGGTCCAACTACCGATGAACACCCCGCCCACGCCCTGCTGCACGGCACGGCGGGCGTCGGCGGCGTCCTTCACCCCGACCATGAGCAACTGCCCGACCTTCTCGCGCACCGTCATCTTCGCGAGGAAGTCCGTCCCACAGGACGCGGGGCGTCCCGGGCCCGACGGTGCCGCGGAGGCCGTCGAGCTCGCCGCCTGCGCGGCCGTCGCGGTCGTCGACGGCGCGTCGGGCGTGGAGGTGCCGCACGCGGCGACCGTGGCCGCGGCGATCACCACGATCGTGAGATTCCGGTTCAGTCGCATCGGGATCAGTGTGTCAGATCGGCCGTCAGCCCTTCGCGACCTTGTCGATCGAGGCGACGAGGAGCTTGTCGAACAGCGCGCGGTCGGGCGTGCTGTCCATCGACATCACGACCACGGAGACGGCGTACGACCCGACCCGCGCGATGCCGACGACGGACCGCTGCTTCGTGCTCTGCCCCGCGACCTGCGAGGTGGCGGTCTGCTCGATCACGACGAGGTCGTCCGCCGGGGTCTTCGGCGCGTCGGAGACGACGGTCGTCTCCATCTGCGTGCGCACCTTCTGGCCCTGCACCGACATCTCCGCGGTGACCGACTTGCACGCGCCCCGGTAGGAATCGCGCAGCTTCGCCACATCGGGCTTCTGTGCGATGACCGACTCGCTCGCCACGCCGGTCCCGACGGTGCCGACCGCCATGCCCAGCTGGGAGACGTTCAGGTTCTTCGCCGCGTCGACGACGGCCGTGCCGGACCCGCACGACGCCGGGGTGATGGTGGCGCCGTTGGCGGCGCCCGACAATTGGTCGACGGACTGCTGGAGCTGCGCCTGCCCGACGGGCACGGCCGTGATGCCGGCCGGCAGCTCGGCGGCGGTGAGCGCGAGGTCCTTCGCGGGCTTCGCGGCGGCCGCGGCCGTCTCCGCCGCGGTGGCGGAATGGCCGCTGTGGTCCGTCGTCTCGGCCGAGCCGCCGCCGCAGCCGGCGACGAGTGCGGCGGCGGCCAGTGCGGTGGTCGCGACGCCGGTGAGGCGGATGAGCTTCGTCATGATTTCTCCCGATTTCTGCAGGTCCTGCGCCCGCTGAGCGTGCCCGAGCACGCCCAGCGGACGTACCGTTCACCGGTGAGTATCGCTGTTCCCGCCTCCGCGTGGCTCCACGACTGGCACTTCGACGCCCTGGGTGTCGCGGCGGTCCTCCTGGCCGCGGCCTATCTGTGGGCCGCGCGGGGCGGGCCGGTGCCGTTCGTGCGCCGGGTCGCGTTCACGGTCGTCGGGTGCGCGGCGGCCGTGGCGATCGCGTGCGGACCGATCACGGAGTACGCGCCGCACCTGTTCTGGGTGCGGGCGCTGCAGATCACGCTGCTGCTGTACGTGGTGCCGCTGGGCCTGGCGTCGGGGATGCCGGTCACAGTCTTCGGCGGCCTCCTGTCCCCCGCCCGACGGTCCGCCGCGCTCCGGGCCCTGCGCAGCCCGCTCGCACGGGTCCTCGGGCACCCCGCCGTGGGCTCCGGCCTGTTGTTGGTGACGCCGTGGGTGCTGCTGTTCTCCGGCTGGAACCTCGCGGCGATGCGGAATCCCGCGCTCGACCTGCTCACGCGCTGCCTGCTCGTCGGCGCCGGTTTCGTGTACTTCTACACCCGGGTCCAGGCGGACCCCGTGCCGCGGCGCTACCCGCAGGGCCTGTCGCTGCTGATCACGCTGGTCGAATCGCTGGCCGACGGGGTACTCGGGATCGTCGTGTGGCTCGGACCGCTGCTGTACACCGCGCATTACGCCGCACTGGGTTTCAGCGAGGACTCGATGCGGCTGTCGCAGACCGTCGGGGCGGGCATGCTGTGGCTGCTCGCGGACCTGTTCGGCCTGCCCTTCCTGGTGATCCTCATGTTCGCGCTGCGCCGCGAGGACGCCGCCCGGCAGGTCCGGGTGGACGCGGCCGAGGACGCCCGGGACGCGGCGCGCGCCGACGACGAGCAGGCGGGCGGGGGCGCACCGTCGAACGGACTGTGGTGGGAATCCGACCCCGAACTGGCCAGCCGGTACCACCGCTGACACGCCCGTACTTGCATCTTGCAACTCAACGGTTTCGGCGTAATCTGGAGGTATCAGACAACCGCGAACATCGAGGTGATCCGCATGACTGTCTCCGTCAAGGTTCTGATCGCGTACGACGGCTCGGAGTCCTCCCAGCGCGCCGTGAAGTACGCCAGCAAGGTGCTCGCCCAGGGGCGTGACGCGGAGGCGATCGTGGTCACCGCATGGGAGTCCACGATCCATCAGGCCGCCCGTCTCTCCGCGATGTCGGGCGTCGCCGGGGCCGGGGCCGCCGAGACCGCCCTGACCCGCGAGAGCGACATCGTCCACGACGAGGCGCGCAAGACCAACCAGGAGGGCGTCGACCTCGCGGCCGCCTCCGGGTTCGCCGCCCGGGGTGAGCTGGTCGAGGTGTCCACCACGGTCTGGGCCGCACTGATCGCCGCGTCGGACACCGACGACGTCGACGTGATCGTGTCCGGCAGCCGCGGCATCTCCGGCATCAAGGCGCTGTGGCACTCGTCGGTCTCGGAGCACGTCCTGCGCGGCTGCCAACGGCCCGTGATGATCGTGCCCTCGGGCTGCGCGGACCTGTAGTCGCCGCCCGCGACCATGCCCGCACGCCGCGTGCGTCCGCGGCGTGCGTCCGCTCGACCTGTAGACTCGCCCGCATGGACCGCACCTCGATCATCGCCAGCGCCACCGCCGCGCTCGCCGGCATCGTCGTCGCCGTGGCCCTCGCACTGGTGAGCGGCGCGGCCGTCGGCCAGACGACGCCGTCCACCGACATCAACAGCGTGTCGAAGGACAAGGGCTTCCTGCAGGGCTCGTCGAACTACGGCGAGCGCGACGACTCGGGTGCCAACAAGTAGCCCCCAGCATTCCGACGAACCCCTGACCCGCCGCGCAGGCGCGTGGGCGTTCGTCGTCCTGCTCGCGCTGAGCTTCCTCAGCGCCCCCGGCAAGGTCGTCGCCGACACCAAGCTCGACCTCACCGCGAACCCCCTCGGCTTCCTGGCCCGGGCGGCGAACATCTGGTCCAGCCAGTCGCCGCTGGGCCAGGTGCAGAACCAGGCCTACGGGTACTTCTTCCCGCACGGCGCCTTCTTCGCCCTCGGCCAGCTCCTGCACGTCCCGCCGTGGATCACGCAGCGGTTGTGGTGGGCGCTGCTGCTGTTCGCCGGGTTCTGGGGGATCGTCCGGCTCACGGAGGCGCTGGCCACCGGGTCGCGCGGCAGCCGGATCGTGGCCGCGTCCGCGTTCGTACTCGCACCGCAGGTACTCACCACACTCGGTGCGATCAGCTCCGAGACCGCGCCGGTGATGCTCGCGCCGTGGGTGCTGCTGCCGCTGGTGCAGATGCTCACGGGCGCGGACGTCCCCCTGCGGAACCTGGCCGCGAGATCCGCGGTCGCGGTCGCGCTGATGGGCGCGGTCAACGCCGTGGCCACCGGCTTCGCGTGCGCGGTGGCCGCGGTGTGGTGGCTGCTGCACGTGCGCTTCGGCCGCGGGACCGGCCCGTTCTGGCGGTTCAGTGCCTGGTGGGCGGTGTGCGTCGCGCTGGCCACCACCTGGTGGATCGTGCCGCTGCTCATCATGGGCCGGGTCAGCCCGCCGTTCCTCGAGTTCATCGAGTCCTCCCGCGCCACCACGCAGTGGGCGTCGCTGCCGGAGGTCCTCCGCGGCACCACGTCGTGGAGCCCCTTCATCTCCGACGAACGCGCGGCCGGCGCGATGCTGACCACCGCCCCCGCCGCCGTGGTCGTCACGGGCCTGCTCGCCGCCGCCGGCATCGCGGGGCTCACCATGCGCGGCATGCCCAAGCGCGGCGTCTGGGCGACGGTGTTGCTGATCGGGTTGGCCGGCATCGGCGCGGGCTACGCGAGCGGGTTGGGCTCGCCCTTCGCAGAACCGGTGCGCGTCTTCCTCGACAGTGTCGGCGCACCGCTGCGCAATGTCTACAAACTCGAACCCTTCCTGCGGTTGCCACTCGTCCTGGGCCTGACGCACCTGCTCGCGCGGGCGCCGCTACCGGGCACCGTCGGGCTCGCGCGCGTGCGGCGGGCACTGGCGCACCCCGAGCACGACCGGCTCGCCGCGGGCGCGCTCGCGGTCGTCGTGGTGCTGGCGCTCGCGGGCGGCATGGCCTGGACCGGCAAGCTCGCGCCCCGCGGCCCCTACGACAAGATCCCCGACTACTGGTCGCAGGCGGCCGGCTGGCTGTCCTCGCACGCCGCCGGGACCGCGCCGGGGCAGGCCCGGGCCGAGCGCGCCCTGGTCGTGCCGGGCGCGCCCTTCGGCGCGCAGTTGTGGGGCCTCACGCGCGACGAGCCGATCCAGCCCCTCGCGGAAACCCCGTGGGCCGTGCGCGACGCGATCCCGCTCAACCCGCCCGGCGCGATCCGTGCCCTCGACTCGGTGCAGCGCCTGTTCAGCGCGGGAACCCCGTCACCGGGGCTCGCGGCCACGCTGCGCCGGCAGGGCATCTCCTACCTGGTGCTGCGGGCCGACCTCGACCCCGACACCTCCCGCTCGGCGCGCCCGGCGCTGGCCCGCGCGGCGATCGAGGGCTCGCCCGGGATCACGCAGGTCGCCACGTTCGGGCCCGAGGTCGCGCCGCCGACCGTCGAGAAGGTGGTCGTCGACTCGGGACTCCGGCCGCCCCTGCCCGCCATCACGATCTACCGGGTCGACGGTGCCGTTCCCACCGGCCCGTACGTCACCGACCTGGCGTCGATGCCGCGGGTCGCCGGCGGTCCGGAGTCGCTGCTCACGCTGCAGGCCGACGCCGCGACCGCGGGCCGGCGCGAGCTGGGCTCAGCGCTGCTCGCCTCGGACGCCGCCGCGGCCGGCCTGCCCGACGGTCCGCTGACAGTCACGGACACGCCGAAGAACCGCGAGACCGACTACGGCCGGGTCGACGACCACAGCTCCGCGATCCGCACCGCCGACGACGCTCGTCGCACGCTCAACCGGTTGCCGGACTACCCCGTCGCGGGCGCGGGCCCAGTCGACGGGGCCTGGGATCCCGACGGCGGCGGCGCGAGCATCACGGCGTCGAGCTCGGCGGCCGACGCGACGCAGCTCGGCACGGTGCTCCCCGGCGCCGGACCGGCCGCGGCGGTCGACGGCGACAAGAACACGTCCTGGGTGTCGTCGGGCCTGGACCACGCGCTGGGCCAGTGGCTGCAGTTCACGCTGCCGGAGGCGCGCGGCGACCTCTCGGTGACGGTCACCGTCGGGCGGGCGCTCGGCCCCGCGGTCACACGGCTGCTGATCTCGACCGAGGCGGGCACCGTCTACTCCGATCCGGTCACGGCGAACACCCCGATCACGCTGGTCGCGCCGTCCGAGCCGACGCGCTGGGTTCGGATCACCGCCGCCGACACCACCGATCACACCTGGGGCAACCAGTTCGCGGTCTCCGAGGCGCAGCTCACCGACGCCCGGACCGGTCGCGCGGTCCCCGCCCGTCACGACGTGGTCCTGCCACGGTCCGGCCCCGCGGAGCGCTGGGTCTTCGGGCAGGACACGATGGGCCGCTCCGGCTGCGTCGTCACACCCGGCGAGAAGGGCGCGCCGGGCCCGGTGCAGTGCGCCGACATCGCGATCGGACCCGAGGAGCCCGGCCGGCTGCGGCGCACCGTCGACGGTCCCGGCGCCCCGGCCGTTCTGCCCGCGTTGACGGTGCGAGCTCGGCCCGGTCAGGCGCTGTCGACGCTGCTCGCGAATCCGGCGGCGCCGTCGGCGTACGCGGAGTCGGCGGTCGGCGACGGCCGGGGCAGTTCCGCCGCGGTGACGGACGGCGACCCGAACACCACCTGGACCGCCCCGCAGTCGGTCACGCAGGCCACCTCGCCGAAGCCGGTCCTGCGGTTGCGGCTGCCGTCGGCGCAGCTGGTCGCGGGCCTGACGCTGACGATGCCCCGCGGCGAGGCGCCCACCCGGCCGACGCGGGTCGGCATCGACCTGGGCACGGGCCGGCAGGTGCGCGAGGTGCCGGCGGGCGATTCCGTCACGGTGAATGTCGATCCCGCCGTGACCGATTCGATCTCGATCTCCCTGCTCGACTGGGACGAGCGGCTCAACGTCAACGCCCTCGGATTCCCGGAGAAGATGCCGCCCGGTCTGGCCGATGTCCAGGCCGTCGGGCCCGACGGTGCGCCCGTTCCCGGCTCCGAGCCCGCCCCCGCGGACCGCCCGATCTCGGTGCCGTGCGAGACCGGACCGACGGTCCGGATCGGCGACCGGGACGTCCGGTTCCGGCTCGAGGCGAGCGCCCGCGAGCTGCGCGACGGTACGCCGGTCCGCGCGATCGCCTGCGATACCGCTCCGCTGCCTCTGCCGGGCGGTCGGACGCAGGTCGTCGCGACGCCCGGGCTCGCGTTCAGTGTGGAGACGCTGACCCTGGACACGCCTGCATCGGCGTCCGCCGCGGATTCGGCCCGCGATGCGCCGCGGGACGAGAGCGTGAAGGTGCAGAGCTGGACCCCCGACCGTCGCGTCGTGACGGTCAGCAGCGCGGCCGCCGACCAGGTCCTCGTCGTGCCCGAGAGCCGGAACCCCGGCTGGGCCGCGACCGGGCCGGACGGGAAGCCGCTGCGCGCGGTGACCGTCAACGGGTGGCAGCAGGGCTGGGTGGTTCCCGCGGGGACCGATGGCGCTGTGACACTGCGGTTCTCTCTGAACGCGCCGTACCGCATCGGGCTGTTCGGCGGGCTGCTCCTGCTCGTGATCCTCGCCGCGCTGGCGCTGGTTCCGGGTTCCCGACCCGGCGCCTCCGCCGCCGTACGTGCCTGGCAGCCGGGGCCGCTCGCCGGTGTCGGTGTGGGCGCGGCGGCGTTCGTGCTGAGCGGCTGGCCCGGTCTGGCGCTGTGGGCGGTCGCCGGCGTGGCGACGTGGGTGATCTCGTCGCTGCACGTGAGCCCCGAGCGCCGCGCCGCCCTGCGCGTCTTCGGCTCGGCGGGTTTCGTGCTCGCCGCGATGCTGCTCCTGGCCACGGGCCCCTGGCACGCCGATGCCGGCTACGTCGGCCACGGGCCCTGGCCCCAGGGCCTCGCCCTCGTCGGCGTGTTGCTGATGGCCTGGTCGACGGTGCCACCCCTCCGCCTGCCGGGCCGTCGTCGCGACCGATCCGGTGAGGCGGGGCCGGCGGGCGCAGCAGGGACGGCGGGGACGGCGGGGACGGCGGTCAAGCCCCGCTCCGCCGAGGAGCAGTAGTCGGTCGAGAAAGGTATGCGCTGCACGCATACCCCACGTTTACGCAGCTCAGATGAGGTTTTGGGAGCGAAGGGTTATGCGGTTCGCGCATACCCCGATCGGGCGCTCCACCGCGACAGCCATCGCCGACCACCCACGCCCGACCCGCGTGAGCCCGCGAGCTGAAGGCTGGGAACGTAAGCCAGGAGCCGGCAGCCGGGAACGTGAGCCGGGAGCCGGGAACGTGAGCAGGGGAGCCACGGGCCGGCAACGTGGGCCAGGAGCCGCGGGCCGCGGGCCGGCAACGTAGCGCTGGGAGCGTGGAGTGCGGGCCACGGACCACAAGACCACAGACCGCTCGAGAACACGCGTCGCGAGCAACGCGCCCACCTCGCAGCCCACCGGGGGTATGCGCAGCACGCATACCCCCAGCCGAAAAATATGCGCCTGACCTGCACATACTTGGGTATGCACGATGCGCATACCCTTTTCGGAACGACACTGCCCTCGCCCCAGCCCGGCACCTGCGGCGCCCCGACCCAACCCGCCCAGCCCGGCCCCGCCTGACCTGACTCCGGCCTGTCCTCGATCCGGACCGGTGTTAGACCCCGGCCTCGGTCTCGACCGCGCTCCCGACCGCGCCGTCCACCGCGCCCTGGGACCCGACTGTGGCGGCGGACCGTCGGGCCTCATGACGGGCCAGCCAGCGGCGGGCCGGCTCCTCCACCCAGGCGTAGCTCAGCGCCGCTACGGCGATCGAGAAGACGAGGGTCAGCAGCGTGACCGCCACCATGTTCCCGTGGAAGGGCATGATCGCGAACAGCGGGAAGATCGCGGTCAGCACCACGAGGTGCCAGATGAAGATCCCGTACGACCAGCGCCCCAGCGCCAGCATCGGCCCCGACGCCAGCCATCGCGACGGCGCCCCCACGGGTGCGAGCACGAGCGGTGCCAGCAGCAGGAGGGCCAGCACACCACCCAGGCCCATCCGGACCGCGAACTGCCAGGACTCGGGGGTGTCCAGCGTCACCGGGCCGCCGAGTGGCGTGCAGATCACCCCGAACACGACGAGGGCTGCCGGCCAGCAGATCCGCCGCCGCGCGAGCCGCCGCGCCCCCGCGTACCGCGACACCGGAGCACAGACCATCTCCGCGAGCACCATGCCCGCCACGAACCACGGGACGTAGGAGGGCAGCCAGTTGTGGTGGTTCACTCCCGGGGGCAACGCCAGCGCGGCGCCGACCCACGCCCAGGACAGCGACGCCGCCGCCACCGCCAGCAGGACCGGCACGCGCCATGGCGCCCGCGCTCCGCGCACCCGCACCAGTGCCACCGCAGCGAGCGGCAGCACCAGGTAGAACAGCATCTCCACCGACAGCGACCACATCTGGGTCAGCCCGTCGGTGAGCGAATAGGGCACGAAGACCTGCGTCAGCGTGAGGTTGGCGAACCAGGTGGATCCGGACGGCGGGTCAGCCCGCGGCAGCAGCGCCAGCGCCACCACCGCGACCACCAGATACGCCGGCATGATCCGCACGAGTCGCGACCGGTAGTACCGCCCCGTCGCAGGCCCGGCACCGTCGGACCACGCGGCCCGCGCATGCGCGCGCCACAGCAGGAATCCCGACAGCCCGAAGAACAGCGCGACCGCCATGTCGAACCGGCCCCACACCCGGCCCATCACCGAATGTCCCACCTGACCGGTCTGGAAGGCGGTGTGGGTGAGCATGACGGCGACCGCCGCGACCGCCCGCATTCCTTCGAGCGCGGGCACGAAACCGGCCGCGCCCGCAGTCTTTGCAGTCGCGAAATCGCTGGTACCGGCTGTGCTCATCGTCCACAGAATCTACCCGTGATTCCGGCCCGCCCCGCGCGCGCGACCGGTGTCCCGCCGGTCGCACCTGTAGGCTCGGGTACTTGTAGACGGGTGCGCCGGTGCGTGCCCTCGCAGCGAACCGGCGCGTGCGACCACGCATGCGCCCCGTAGAAGATGTGAGGAGACACTTCGATGGCGGTAGGCCGTAGCAGGCTGGCGCGCGTTATCGGTCCGATCCTGATCTTCGTGGGCGCACTCCTGATCACGTCCGCGATCGCCGGACCGGTCTACGTGGCCGGCAAGCTGACCACGATTCCGCTGAACCTGGACATCACCACGGTGGCGAGGTCGGAGAAGCCTGCGGACTCACAGGCGGACGCGCAGTTCCCCGCGCGCCAGCTGGACCTGTGCTCGTTCAACAAGCCGAAGGCCGTGATCAACGACGTCTCGGTGACCACGCAGACCCGCACGCTCGTGACCTCGCCGTCGGACAAGAGCACGATGACCGTCCAGTCCGGCATGTCCATGGTGGTCCCCTCGATCAAGACCAAGGGCGAGCCCCGGCACCCCGAGCTGACCGGCGCCGCGAAGAACGAGCGCCCCTGCGACGACGGCCTGGTGCAGGCGTGGCTGGACCGCGTATCGCTGGACCGCGAGACGGGCAAGCCCACCGACAAGATCTCCGAGGCCACCTACTCGCCCGGCGAGAGCGCTCCCGCGGTGAAGATCGGCGATCGTCAGGGCCTGCAGTACCGCTTCCCCGCGGACACGACGCAGGACGGCCAGTACTCGTTCTTCGACCTCATCACGCGCAAGAACGTGGGCCTGAAGTTCGTCGAGGAGAAGGAGGTCAGCGGGACCAACACGCTGCACTTCCAGGGCACCCAGGACTGGGTCGACCTCTCGACCATCCGCGACGGCAGCGACGCGACCCTCGGCACGGTGCTCACCAAGACCGCCGGCTGGTGGGGCATCGAGGGACCGGGCGTCGACGCCAAGGACGACATCACCCTCAACCGCTGGGCCAAGACCGCGGTCGACCTGTGGGTGGACCCGAAGTCGGGCATCATCGTCGACCAGTCGCTGCATTACACGCAGCAGTTCCGCACCCCCGCGCAGGTCTCACCGAACACGGCGAAGGCGATCCGCGACTTCCGCCTCGAGGTCTTCAACGCCCAGCAGCGCTGGGTCGATGCGACGGTCCGCTCGCAGGCGGAGGCCGCGAAGTCGGCGCAGAACAGGATCGCGGTCGCGAAGTACGTGGTGCCGGTCGCCGGCGGTGTGCTCGGCGTGATCGCCCTGGGGCTCGGCGCGTTCGCGCTGGTCCTGGGCCGTCGGGCCGCTCCTGCGGCGGGCGGGCGCACCGGGGGCGGAAGCTACGACGGTGCCGCCCCGAGCGCCCCGCTCGACGACGAGCCCACCGCGCACTTCGGTGACGATCCGACGACGCCGCTGGGCGCCGACGCGGACCCGGCCACGGAGGCCTTCAGCGCTCAGCCGCGGCCGGACGAGTCCCGGACCGAGGCGATCGACTTCCGGAAACGGGACGACCAGCGCTGATCGCCACAACAGCACCGACCACCATCACCGCCGCGAGCGCACCCAGCGCCGCGGCGGTGATCATTTCCGCGGGGGTCCGCGGCCACGTCAGCAGGACGGCCGCCTCGACCGCGAGCACCGCCCACGCGTAGCCGGCCATGCGGGTGCGCTCGATCGCGATCGCGTACAGCAGCAGCCCCTGCAGCAGCGCGATGAGCGCGCCCTGCGCGGCGAACAGCCACAGCAGCCCCTGCACGGGCCGGTACTCCGCGCCGGCGAGCAGCGTGGCGAGCGGCGCGCAGATCGCGGCCCCGGCCACGCACACCAGTCCGAGCCCGATCAGCAGAGCGAGCACGGTGCGCAGTGCGCCCCGGGCCCGTTCGGGCGTGGCGAGCTGCGGATAGAACACGACTCCCACCGCCTGCGGCAGCCAGAACGCGACCTTCGCGGCCACCGCGCCCAGCGCGTAGGTGCCGCCGGCGGCCGCTCCCAGCACGGGCCGCGCGAGCAGCAGGTCCAGCGACGCGAACACCGCGAGCACCAGCTGCACCGAGCTGGCGCCCAGAACGGCCCGCACGCCGGCGACGGGATCGAGTGAGGGCGCACCGTCGGACCCGGGCGGCGAGCCGGCGAGCACCCGGCCGAGCCCGGCCGCGACGAGAGCGCCCACGGTCGTGCCGAGCAGTGCGGGGCCGGGGCCCACCAGCAGCCCCGGAATGCTGAACGCCAGCTTCCCCAGGCCCGCGACGGCCAGCAGGACGGCGAGTCGTCCGAACCGCCGCTCCCCCTGCAGGACGCCCTGTTCGACGGCGAGCAGCACCAGCGCGGGTGCGGCGGCGAGTGCGGCGGCGGCCGTGATCGCCCGGGTGTGCAGGCCCGCGGCCGCGAGCGGCACCGCGACCCCGGCGAGCAGCGTCGCGCCGACCGCGATCACGTACCCGAGGCGGCGCATCTGCGCGGCGCCCGCGCCGCGCACCACCTGGCGCGCGACCACCGTCTGCAGTGCCAGCGCCGGCACCGCGAGCACCAGCACGAGCTGCAACAGCGCGGCGAACTCGCCGTAGCCGGACGGCCCGAGCCAGCGGCTCGCCGGCAGGTGCACGAGGTACGAGCAGAGGTTCGCCAGCATCGAGCCGACCGTCACCCACGCCAAACCGCTCACCCGCACATTCTGTCAGTAGGGTGGCGGAGATGAGATCGCGCGACGCTGCCCTCGCCGCCTGGTCGGCCGCGCTCGCGTTCGTGATCCTGGGCCCGCTGGCGGTGGGCGGGCGGTATCTGCTGCTCCGCGACGCGGTCTCCACGCCGCGCTCGCACCTCACCGACGCCGCGCTCGGCCTCGGCGGCAACGCCGCTCGCGCGACCCCGCAGGACTGGTTGCTGGCGCTCGGCTCGCAGGTCGTCGACGGTGGCCTGCTGGTCACGGCCCTGCTGTTCGTCGCGCTCACCGCGGCGGGGTGGGGCTTCGGGCGCTGCGCGCTCGCGATACTGAGTGCCGTGGGCCGCGACGCCGGCCTCGGCGCGGGCCTGGCCGGGGCGACGGTGGGGCTGTGGAACCCGTTCGTCGCCGAGCGCCTGCTGCAGGGGCACTGGAGTCTGCTGGCCGGCTACGCGGCGATCGGGTGGATGATCGTAGCCGGACTGCGGCTGTCCGGCCGGCGGCAGCTCGGCGCCTTCGCCGCCTGCCTCGCCGCGGGCGGCCTCACGCCGACGGGCGCCGTGTTCGCGCTGATCGCGGGCCTCGTGACGGCGCCGCGGCGCTGGGCGTGGCAGTTGGGCCTGTTCGTCTGTGCGGCGGCGCCGTGGGTGTATCCCTCGCTGGTGTCGGGCGACGGTGTCCGCGCCGACCCGGCGAGCGTCGCCGTGTTCGCCGCACGGGCCGAGCCCGGACTGGGCACGCTGGGGTCGTTGCTCGGGCTCGGGGGGATCTGGAACCGCCAGTCCGTGCCCGACGGTGCGCCGTGGCTCTGGACCGTCCTCGCCATCGTCCTGCTGGTGGGCGGGCTGATCGTGCTTCGCGCCCGCCTGTTCTCGCCGCCGCTGGGCCGGATCGCGCTGCTCGCACTGTGTGCGGTGGTCCTGCCCGCGCTCGCGGCGACCGGGCCGGGAGTATCGGTGCTCGGGGCCGTGGTGCAGGCGATCCCGGGGAGCGGGCTGCTGCGCGACGGGCAGAAGTGGGTGGCGCTCGCGGTGCCGCTCGTCGCGACCTGCGCCGCGGCCCTGGTGTCCGCGCTGCCGGCCACGGCCCGCACCGCGGGGGCGGTCGCGGTCGCCGCGCTGCCGATCGCGGTCCTGCCGGGGCTCGCGTGGGGCGTCGGCGGGGCGCTCGCGCCGGTGACCTACCCGGCGTCCTGGCGCACCGTCGCCGATGCCGTGCCGGCGGACCGCGGGGCGGTCGCCGTGCTGCCGCCGGGGATGTTCCGGACGTACGCCTACGGGCCCGCGGCGCCGGTACTCGACCCGGCGCCGCGGATGCTGCGCGCGCCCGTCCTGCAGACCGGTGAACTGCGGGTGGGCGGCCGGTCGGTGGATCGCGTGCCGGGCGTCGCGGCCGACGCCGAGGACGCGCTCGCCTCTGGCGGCGACGCCCTCGCGGGCCGGCTGGCGCAGCTCGGCATCGGGTGGGTGCTCGTGGAGGCGGTGTCCGGCGACGACGGAGCGGTGTTCCCGACGGTGCCCCTGCCGGGCCTGGCACTCGTCGTCGACACGCCCGAGCTGCGGCTCTATCGCGTGCCGGGCGAGATCGCGACCGCGGGCGCGTCGCCGCCGGAGCGCGCCGGAGCGTGGGCCGCGCACCTGCTGTGGGCCGCGGTACTACTGGGCGGCGCAGCTGCGGCCTCCCCGATCCGACGGTCCGCCGCCCGCGCCGTGGCCGCCGACTCCGACGACGACGGCTGAGCGCCCGGACATTCTGTACACCGTTCGGTCTTTTTGCGATTCCGCTTGCAGCTTCATGTCCGTTATTTCTTCATGTAATTAGCGCAGCGCATGATGCGCTATTCGTGGCGAAATGAGAACCCTTCACCGATGTCGGCTATCTCACTGTTCCCAGGTCTTTTGTGCCGCTATCCACTTCGGGATCATGATTCGCATGATCTCGGGTTTCTCGGAACAGTGGCAGTGCCCGGCGGGCGAGTGGGCCGTATGGGCTCCCGACGCGACCACGAGGGCGGCGATGAAGACCGCACCTGAACAGGGCGTGAGCACGTCCTTCATTCAGGCCGACCACCTGCGCAGCGGCATCGACGGCGAGGCGTGCACGCGCCGGCTCGTGTTCACCACATTCACGATTCACGATGTATTCGACGAATCGTTGATCAATGTGGTGTTCACCGATTTCGTCCGTGCGCACGACGTCTTCCACACCTCCTTTCCGGTGTCGACGCAGCCCGATCCGCACGGCCGAACCCTCACGCCGGAGCAGATCGGACTCGCTATCACCGCCTCGTCGAATTCCCGTCCGGGCGTCACCGTGAAGGATCATCTGCTGGAGTCCGTGCCGGAGCTGCACGACTGGGCGGCCTTCGCCTTCGCCGTCACGGGCGTCGAGCGGGCCCGGCCCGACTCCCCCGCGCCGCGCTTCGACGTGGTGGTCTGCTCGGACCACATGTTCACCGACGGTGTCTCGCAGGCCGTCAGCTTCTTCGAGCTCCTGACGCGGTACACGGCCGCCCGCGCCGGCCGGCCGTTCACCGCGGTACCGGTGCGGCCGTACAGCGAGTTCACGCGGGAGCAGCGCACGTTGGCGGCGACCCTCACGCCGACCCATCCGGACGTGGTGCAGTGGCGCGAAACGCTCCGCCGCTCCGGCGGGATGCCGCGCTTCCCACTCCCCCTGGGCCTGGCCGAGGGCGAGGCGGCGCCGGGGCGGATCGCCGTGCACGGCTCGTTCATCGACGCCGAGCGGACGGCGCGGTTCGCCGCGGCGGCCAAGCGCGCGGGCGCGAACATGAGCAGCGCCCTCCTGGCCGTGCTCGGCCAGGTGCACCACAACCTCACCGGCGACGAGCTGTTCACGATGCTCATCCCCCGCGCCGACCGGTCCGGCACCGGTGACGCGATGGCCGTCGGCTGGTACGTCACCCTGGTCCCCGTGCAGTTCTCGGCACGCGGCGACTTCGACGAGGTGGCCCGCAACGCGCACGGGGCCGTCGCCGTGGCCAGGCAGCTCGAGCGCACGCCGGTGTTCCCCGTCATCGACCTGCTCGCCGACGACCCGGACTTCCCGGTGGAGCACGGCTTCACCTCGCCGATGCTCTCCTACATCGACGTCACTCGGGTTCCCGGCGCGGAACTGGCTCGGCAGCACGACTTCTCGGTGTTCGCCAATGCCACGCCCTCACGCGAGGTGTTCGTGTGGCTCAACCGGGACGAGTCGGGGCTGGACTTCAACGCGATGCACCCCGACACCGTGCAGGCCGCCCGCTCCGTCGACACGGTGTTCCGGCTGCTCCGCGACCGCATCGTGGAGGTCGCCGAGCGCAGCCCCGCGCTCACCGCTGTGTGACGACCGGCCCCAGCCGCGGCGATCCGCCCGGGCTCACCGTCCGGCGCTCGGGCCCGTCGGGACGCAGCGCCGAGCGCAGGTCCGCCGAGAATCCCCCGACGCGCGAGACCAGCTCCGCCTGGAGCGCAGCCCGCCCGCGACGATCGAGCGGCGGCACCGCGCCGAGCGGGGCGACGCCGAAGGCGATCCAGGAGGCCGCGGGATCGACGGCGACGGACGTGACCACCAGCTGCGCCCGGCTGGCCGGGTCGGCACCGGCGGGCCGGGGACCGAAGGGCACGGGCACAACGACGGGCAGGGCGAGGCCGCGGGGCTCGCGGCGCCGCGGGTAGCCGAGGAGGCGTTCGGCCTGCGGCACCGTCAGCCCGACGAGTTCCTCCGTCCGGATCCGTCCGCCCGATCCCTCGCGACGCGCGGACGGGACGATCGCCACGAGGACCAGCACCGCGAGGACGCCGAGCAGGGCCTGCACCAGCCGTCCACCCGTGGCCGCGAGCACGGTGGACGCCGCGGCGAATCCGCAGGCCAGGAGGTGCATCGCGAGCTGCTGCTGGAGCGACCGCGCGATCGTGACGAGGCCCACGAGCAGGATCGCCAGCGCGAGCGCGGCCATGTCCCACCGGCGGACCGACAGTGCTACGAGCAGGCCAGCGCCGAAGACGAGCCGGTAGGCGATCCACCATCCGCTCGCCCGCGGGCCCATCACCACTCTGGTCATGCAAAGACGATACAACCCAGGTTTGGCTGTGGATACGGATCAGTGCCCGCGGCGGATCCACTCCTCGAGCTGTGGGGATTCCGCACCCAGTGTCGTGCCGTCGCCGTGGCCGGTGTTCACGACCGTCTCCGGCGGCAACGCGAACAGGCGGTCGCGGATCGACTCGATGATCACCGAGAAGTCGCTGAAGGACCGGCCGGTGGCGCCCGGACCGCCCGCGAACAGCGTGTCGCCGCTGAACAGCCGCCCCGCCTCGGGCAGGTACAGGCACACCGATCCGGGCGAATGCCCCGGTGCGTGGATCACCTGGATCTCGGTGCCGCCCACAGCGATCCGGGTGTCGTCCGCGAGGTCCTGGTGGCCGACGCCCGGGTGGGTCATGGCCCACAGCACGTCGTCGCCGGGGTGCAGCAGGATCGGCGCGTCGAGCCGCTCCGAGAGCTCCGGCGCGACGGTCACGTGGTCGTTGTGCCCATGGGTGCAGACGATTCCGCGCACCGTCCGACCGTCGACGGCGCCCACGATCGGGTCCGCCGAGTGCGCGGCGTCGATCACGACGACCTCGCTGTCGTCGCCGACGAGCCACACGTTGTTGTCGACGTCCCAGTTCCCGCCGTCGAGGCTGAACGTGCCGGAGGTGACGACCCGTTCGACCCGCAGCGTCACAGCACCACCACCGAGCGCAGCACCTCGCCGCGGTGCATGGTCTCGAAGGCCAGCTCCACCTCGTCGAGCGCGATCCGCTCGGTGACGAACTTCTCCAACGGGAGACGTCCCTGCCGGTAGAGGTCCACCAGCTGCGGGAAGTCCCGCTCCGGCAGGCAGTCGCCGTACCACGACGACTTCAACGCCCCACCGCGCGAGAAGAAGTCGATGAGGGGCATGTCCAGGGTCATGTCCGGCGTCGGCACGCCCACCAGGACGACGGTGCCCGCCAGGTCGCGGGCGTAGAAGGCCTGCTTCCAGGTCTCGGGGCGGCCCACGGCATCGATCACCACGTCGGCGCCGAAGCCGTCGGTGAGTTCCTGGATCGCCTCCACGGCATCGACCTCCGCGGCGTTCACAGTGTGGGTGGCGCCGAGCTCGCGGGCCAGTTCGAGCTTGCGCGGATCGCGGTCGACGGCGATGATCGTGCGCGCCCCCACCAGCCGGGCACCCGCGATCGCCGCGTCTCCCACACCGCCGCAACCGATCACGGACACGGTGTCGCCGCGGGAGACGGCTCCGGTGTTCACTGCGGCGCCGAGGCCCGCCATGACACCGCACCCGAGCAGGCCCACCACGGCCGGGTCGGCCTCGGGATCGACCTTGGTGCACTGTCCCTGATGCACGAGCGTCTTGTCCGCGAACGCGCCGATACCGAGGGCCGGCGAGAGCTCGGTGCCGTCCTCGAGGGTCATCTTCTGCGTGGCGTTGAAGGTGTCGAAGCAGTACTGCGGTTTCCCGCGCTTGCAGGCGCGGCACTGCCCGCACACGGCCCGCCAGTTGAGGACCACGAAATCGCCGGGCGCGACGTGATCGACACCCGCACCGACGGTTTCGACGACACCCGCCGCCTCGTGCCCCAGCAGGAAGGGGAACTCGTCGTTGATGCCGCCCTCGCGGTAGTGCAGGTCGGTGTGGCAGACGCCGCATGCCTGGATCGCGACCACCACCTCGCCGGGCCCCGGGTCCGGAATCACGATCGGGACGAGCTCAACGGGCTTCCCCTGGGTGCGGGCGATGATTCCTCTGACGGTCTGCGGCATCAGTGCACCTTATCCATCCAGTCGTCCGGGACGCGACCCTCGGGCCCGGGTACGGGCTGGGACGCGGGATGGGCCTGCGGATCGGCCAACCGCGGACCGTCGTAGTAGCCCTGCGTGGCGTAGTCCCAGAACCAGTCCTCACCGGGCTCGAAGCTCTGCACGATCGGGTGCCCTGCCTCGCGGGCGTGGGCGCTGCCGTGCTGCGACGGCGACGAGTCGCAACACCCGACGTGCCCGCATTGGGCGCAGCGGCGCAAGTGGAACCACCAGCCGCCGGTGGCATCGCACTCGACGCAGCCGGTGCCGCTGGGCGGAACGCTCGGATCGATGGGATCGCTCATGACTCGTCCTTCTCCTCGGGGTCGGCCGGCGCGCGTTGCGGACCGGCGATGGGCAGTTTCACGGTGAACACGGTGGCGCCCGGCTCGGACGTCACCGAGAGGTTCCCCTGGTGCTTGTTGACCACGATGCGCCATGAGATGTCCAGTCCCAGACCGGTTCCCTCGCCGATGCCCTTGGTGGTGAAGAAGGGCTCGAAGATGCGTCCCACCACGTCGCGCGGGATGCCGGAGCCGGTGTCACCGATCTCCACCACGGCGCACTCGTCCTCCCGCCGGGTGCGGATCGTCAGGGTTCCGTTGCCGTCCATGGCCTGGATCGCGTTGTCGATGAGGTTGGTCCACACCTGGTTCAGCTCGGCGCCGTACCCGCTGACCTCCGGCAGCGTGCAGTCGTACTCCTTGACCACGGTGATGCCCTTGCCCAGTTTCTTGCCCATGATCACCAGCGTGCTGTCGAGCAGCTCGTGCAGGTTCAACTCCTGGAAGGGCGCACGATCCATCTGCGAGTACTGCTTCGCGGCGGCGACCAGCGTGGAGATCCGGGTCGTGGAGTCGGTGATCTCGTTGAGCAGCTGCTCCGTCTCCACCGTGTAGAACAGCCACTTCAGCGCGCCCGGCAGCATCTCGGGCCCCACCTCGGCGAGCACGCCCTCGAACCAGTCCTCGTCGGCCCCGGCGGCCACGAACGCGGGCGCGAGCGTGAAGGCGTCCGCGACGTCGTGGTCCTCGAGCCAGTCGGTGATCTCGTCCTCCCGGTCCGAGGCCTCGAGCGGGCTG
This sequence comes from Tsukamurella pseudospumae, assembly GCF_001575205.1. Lineage (GTDB taxonomy): Bacteria > Actinomycetota > Actinomycetes > Mycobacteriales > Mycobacteriaceae > Tsukamurella > Tsukamurella pseudospumae. Next base: position 78,505 of record NZ_LSRE01000009.1, on the reverse strand, counting down.
AGCGACGGGGACTTCGCCACCAGTTCGACGGCCTGCCGCTGCAGGTCGACGAGGTCGACCAGCTGCTCGTGCCGCCAGGTGCCGTTCGCGATGTGCGCCAACTTGTCCCGCATGCCGGCGATCCGTTGCCGCAGCTCGTCGGCCGCACGGACCGCCGCACCGGCGGGGTTGTTCAGCTCGTGGGTGAGCCCCGCGGAGAGCGAGCCGAGCGCGAGCAGCCGCTCCCGCTCGCCGATCATCTGCTGCTGCCGCTTGCCGCCGTAGAACACGCCCTCCAGCAGGTGCAGCGCCATCGGGAACCACTGGTGCATCAGCTCGTTGAAGTCGGCGGAGGGCAGCACGAAGAAGCGCACGGGCGTGATCGCCCGCATCGACGCGTTGTACTTGCCGCCCATCTTCTCGCCGAGGAAGCTGGCCCAGGCCCCGGCGTACACGCCGCGCTGGTCCGTGCGGGTCGTCTCCACCGGCAGGCCGCCCACCGTCTGGCTCAGGGCGATCGTGCCGGAGAGCAGGACGAACAGCAGCTCAGCGGTGTCTCCCTCGCCGTACACCACGCCCTGCGGGTAGTCCTCGATACGGCCCCGCTCGCAGAGCCATTCGAGCTGCTCGTCGGAGAGCTTCTCGAAGAGGAACAGCGTGCGCAGCTCGTCCACCAGGCAGGGGTGATCGCTCGGGGCGCCGCCCACCCGCGCGGTCAGGCCCGCCGGTGTGTTCCCACTGGTCTCGGTCATGAGTCGATGCCCTCCAGATAGCGGTGGACGAACATGACCGCCATCGCGCCCTCGCCCACCGCTGAGGCGACGCGCTTGGCGGATTCGGACCGGACATCGCCCGCCACGAACACGCCCGGCACACTGGATTCGAGATGGAACGGGGGCCGGTCCAGTTCCCAGACCGACGGGGCGTCCTCGGGACGCAGGTCGGGCCCCGTCAGGACGAAGCCCTTGCCGTCCCGCTCGACGATGCCGTCGAGCCAGTCCGTGCGCGGCTCGGCACCGATGAACACGAACAGGAAGTCCGCGGGCACCGTCTCCTCGGTGCCGGCTGCGCGATCTCGCAGTGTCAGAGTCTCCAGGTGCTCCTCTCCCTGCGCCTCGATCACCTCGACGCCGGTGCGCACGTGCACGTTCTCGATCGCCGCGAGCTGCTGGATCAGGTAGTAGGACATGGACGCCTCGAGCGAGGCCCCGCGCACCAGCAGCGTCACCGAGCAGGCGTTGCGCGAAAGGTAGGCCGCGGCCTGGCCGGCGGAGTTCGCCCCGCCGACGATGAAGACGTGCTGGTCGGCGCACGCGGGGGCCTCTGTGAGCGCCGACCCGTAGTAGACGCCGGCGCCCGTGAGCCGGTCCAGGCCGGGCGCGTCGAGCCGCCGGTACGACACGCCCGTCGCGAGGATGACGGTGTGCGCCCCCACGGACGTCCCGTCGGCGAACCGCACCGTGCGCCCCGCTCCCGCGATCTCCAGCGCGGTGACATCGGAGGTGGTGATCACCTCGGCGCCGAACTTGCCCGCCTGCAGGCGCGCGCGCTCAGTGAGCTGCCCGCCGGACACCCCGTCGGGGAAGCCCAGGTAGTTCTCGATCCGCGAGCTCTGCCCGGCCTGCCCGCCGGTGGAGTGCCGCTCGACGAGCACCGTCCGCAGCCCCTCCGACGCGCCGTACACGGCCGCGCCCAGGCCGGCGGGGCCGCCGCCCACGATGACGAGGTCGTAGAAGTCCTCCGACGGTGCCGTGGACAGTCCCACGTGCTGCGCCAGTTCGCTGTCCGACGGTGCCGTCAGCACCGTCCCGTCCGCCGCCGCCACCAACGGCAGGTCCTGCCCGTCGCTGCCCGCGGCGGCCAGCAGCCGCTGCCCCTCCGGCGATTCGGAGGTGTACCACCGGTAGGGGATCTGGTTGCGCGCGAGGAACTCCCGCACCTCGGAGGAACGCGAGGACCACCGGTGGCCGACGACCTTCGTCTCCGGCACGGGCCGGTAGTCGCTGCGCGCCCACGCCTCCAGTTCGGCGTCGATCACCGGGTACAGCTTCTCCTCCGGCGGGTCCCACGGCTTGAGCAGGTAGTGGTCCAGGTCGACGACGTTGATGGCCTCGATCGCCGCACCCGTGTCCGCGTACGCGGTGAGCAGCAGGCGCCGCGCGCCCGGGTAGACGTCCATCGCGGACTCCAGGAACTCCAGCCCCGTCATTCCAGGCATGCGGTAGTCGGCGAGGATCGCCGCCACGACGTCGCCGCGCAGCTTGAGCTCGCGCAGCGCGTCGAGCGCCTGCTGCCCGCTCTCCGCGCGCACGATCCGGTAGTCGCCGCCGTACTTGCGCCGCAGGTCACGGGCCACGGCGCGGGACACGCTGGGATCGTCGTCGACGGTCAGGATCGCGGGGCGCCGTTTCTCGGGTTCGGTCACCGTTTCAGATTACGACGGTGGCCGCCTCCGCGTCGGTGAGTGCAGCTGTGAGCGAACACATCGCGTCCGGTCCGTATCCACGAGGGCGACACGTCCTGCTTCACCATCGATTCACGCTAGCGGATACGCTGTCCCGCTGTCCCCGCCCGATTCGTTTCGACCCCACCGAAACGCCACACCCCCGAATCGTTCGGTCCCCACCAGAACGCCCGGCGTTGTGGTGGGGAGCGAACGGATTGGGGGGGACGACCCCATCGACGACGATCCCCGCGATACCGATCCCCTCCGATCTTCGGTGCGTGTCGGCGAGGACACGCCGATCAGCCGGCGCAGTCTTCCACCAAAGCTCGAAGAATCCGACGTCAACGCGGCAACGACGGCCGAGGGGTATGCGTGCGACGCATGGCATCCGCCTCAGAAATGCCCGTGACCTGCAGATATTCAGCCATGCGCCGCACGCATGGCTTTCGCGATCGACTACCACCGCCGGCTGATCCGGCCCGCGTCTACTCACCCGAGCTGCGCACGCCCACGCCGCGACGGCAGCCCGCCGATCCAGCGAGCGCGAGCCTCAGACCAACCCGCCCACACGCTCTCCCGCCATGGACGCGGACAGCACCCGGGCGACACCGTCGGCGGTGGCGGGCCAGGAGAACTCGCCCGCCCGCTCCTGCGCCTTCGCCCCGAGCTTCTCGCGGAGCAGCGCATCGCTGAGCAGCAGGTGCACCGACTCCGTCAGCCCCGCGAGGTCGCGGACCAGGAGGCCGGTGGCACCGTCGACCACCGAATCGGTGAGCCCGCGCGACGATACGTACCCCACCGTGGGGACCGCGTGCTGCGCCGCCTCGATCACCGTGATGCCCCAGCCCTCCTTACGGGAGGGCATGACGTGCACCCAGGCTCGCGACAACAGCCGGTGCTTGCGCTCCTCGGTGACGTGGCCGTGGAAAGTCACCCGGTCCAGCACGCCGAGCCTCGCCGCGTAGGCGTACAGCTCGGAATCCCACCAGCCGCTACCGATCACGTCGAGATGCAGGTCGGGGTCGCGATGGCGGAGGCGGGCTAGCACATCGAGGGCGTCCTCGATCTGCTTGTGCGGCACCAGCCGCGACAGCACAACGATCCTCGGCGACGGCGAGGGCACGTCGGACACTCCGGACGGCACATCGTCGATCCCGTTGCGCACCACGGCGACCCGCTCCGTACCCACGCCGAGCAGCGCCAGCTCCTCCGCCGACGGCAGCGACACGGTGAGGTACTGCGACGCGCGATGCACCCACGGCGAGAGGCGCGACTCGATGAACCAACCGACCCGCGCGACGAGCCGACCCGCCACCGGCCACTGCTCGCGATGGCAGTGGTGCACGAGCACCGTCACCGGCACGCCGGCCACGATCCGCGCGAAGAAGGGAATGCCGTTCTGGGTGTCGATCACCGCGTCGGGGCGGATGCCGCGCAACGGGCCGCGCCCGAACCGCGCAGCCACGATCGCCACCAGCGCCAGCGGATACACCGTGAACCGGCCGCCGCCGCGGGAGATGCGCACGCCGCGCACGGTCTCCGAGCGGGCCGCCCCTGGGTACATCGCGGTGCGCAGCGTTACCCGCACGCCGCGCGCGGCCAACTCCTCGCCGACGCGCTCGAGGTACAGCTCACTGCCGCCGCCCTGGGGGTGGCGGGTGTCACGCCAACACAGCAGGAGGACCTCACGCACGCGTTCTAGGGTACCGTCCGGTCACGTGTACCCCGCTACCTGGAAGAACGCCACGGCACGGCTGCGGCGGCGCGCCACCCTGCGCCGCTCCGTCGGGCTGCTCTCGGACTTCCGGTTCGAGCAGTCGGAGCCCGCGCGCTTCTACGGCTCGCTCGCCCGCGACACCGTCGACCTGACCGGCGACCTGTTCGGGGACCTCGACGGCGCTCTCGTCCTCGACGTGGGCGGCGGCCCCGGCTACTTCGAGGACGCGTTCGCCGAGCACGGCGCCGTCTACGTCCCCGTCGAACCCGACCCGTCCGAGGCCCACGCCGCCGGCATCACCTCCTCGCGGGGCGTCCGGGGCTCCGGGCTCGCGCTCCCGATCGCCGACGGTGCCGTCGACGTCTGCCTCTCGTCGAACGTCGCAGAGCACGTGCGCGATTGGCGGACGATGGGCGACGAGATGCTCCGGGTGACCCGTCCGGGCGGCATGGTGATCCTGAGCTACACGGTCTGGTACGGGCCCTTCGGCGGCCACGAGATGGGGCTGAGCCACTACCTCGGCGGCGAGCGCGCCGCTCGCAGGTACACGCGTCGGCACGGGCACCCGCCCAAGAACCTCTACGGCACATCGCTGTTCAAGGTCGGCGCCGCAGACGGCCTCGCCTGGGCCCGCACCGTCGACGGTGCCGAGCTCGTGGCCGCCTTCCCGCGGTACCACCCGTCGTGGGCGTGGTGGATGGTCCGGGTGCCGGTCCTGCGCGAACTGCTCGTCTCGAACCTGGTGCTGGTGTTCCGCAGGCCCTGATACCTGTTCGACGGTGCGCCGCAACGGGTCCGGCCCCCGACCGCGGATCGCGCGGGAGGGGGCCGGAACGGGGAGACGGCGGATCAAGCAGCTGCGCCCGTGTCCGCCGAGTCGGCCGACGAGGAGCCGGTTGACGAGGAATCCGTCGACGTCGAGGAGTCGGTCGACGCCGGATCCGTCTTGGCGGCGTCGGCCGACGAGGAGTCGGTCGTCTTCGGATCCGTCTTCGAGGCGTCCTCGGTCTTCGGATCCGTCTTCGCAGCGTCCTCGGTCTTCGGATCCGTCTTCGCAGCGTCCTCCGTCTTCGGATCCGTCTTCGCAGCGTCCTCCGTCTTCGGATCCGTCTTCGCGGCATCCTCGGTCTTCGGATCCGTCTTCGCGGCATCCTCGGTCTTCGGATCCGTCTTCGCGGTGTCCTCGACCTTGGGCTCGTCGACACGGTGCTTGCCGACGTAGCCGTCCGCGGCCTTCGCGGCGTCGGCGTCTTTCGCCTTGGCAGCGGCCGCATCGGCATCCTTAGCCTTGGCGGCAGCAGCATCGGCGTCCTTCGCCTTCGCGGCAGCGGCCTCGTCCTCGGTCGCGGCACCGGCGGCGGCGTCCGCCACGGCGGGGGCGGCGAGGAGCGAGGCGACCTGCGCCGCAGGCGCGTCCTTGCCCTTCGCGGTGTCGGCAAGCGACTTCGCGGTATCGGTACCGGCGAGACCGGCCAACCCCTTGGTCAGGTTGCCGAACAGGTCGGTCAGCCCGCCGCCGTTGATGACGGAGGAGGCCAGCGACACCGGCAGCGAGATCACCGTGGTGATGAGCGAGATGACCGGCTTGAGCAGGCCGAGTCCCAGGTTCACCACGGGCGAGACGATGGTGTTGGTCACGAGCGAGATCGGCCCGGCGATGAGTGGACCGACGAACGGGATGTTCGCCACCAGAGTCGGGATCAGCTGCGCGCCACCGGAGACGACGCCGCCGACGATGCCGGTGAGCAGGTCGGGCAGCTTCGCCAGGCCGCCCGGGGTGCCGAGACTGGCGATGACGAGCGATACGACGCGACCGATCAGTTGGCCGTCCATGATGCCGAGCAGCTTCTCGTCCGGCAGGCCGTTGACGATGTCCTTGAGCTTGCCCGTCGGGATCGCGCTCACCAGCTGGATCAGCTTCTCGGTGGGCAGGCCCGCGACGATGGGGCCGAGCTTCTCGACGGGGATGCCGTTGACGATCTCGCCGAGCGTCTTGTCGTCGAGGCCGGAGACGACCTTGATCAGCTTGTCGGTCGGGATGCCGGCGACCAGCTTGGTGAGCTTATCGGCGGACAGGCCCGCGACCACGGGGCCGAGAACGTCGAGCGGGATGAGGTCGACGATCTTGCCGAGCCGGTCGGCACCGAGGCCGGAGACGACCTCGGCGAGCTTCTCGTCCGAGATGTAGCCGACGAGCTTGGTCAGCTTCTCCGTGTCCAGTGCGGCCACCGCGGGGCCGATCTTCGCGGGGTCGACCTTGCCGATGACCTCGGTCAGCACGGCGGGATCGAGTCCCTCGACCAGCTTGGCGATGGTGTCGGTCGGCAGGCCCTTGACGACGGTCGTCAGCTTGTCGACGGGGATCTGCTTGACGAGCTCGGTCAGCTTGTCGGCGGGCAGGCTCGCGACCACGGGGCCGAGGATCTCGTTGGGGATGCCGCCGACGAGGTCCTTGAGCTTCTGCTGATCGAGCCCCGAGACGATCGTGACGAGGCGATCGGTCGGCAGCGCGCCGACGATCTTCGTGAGCGTGGCGTCATCGAGGCTCTTGACGACGTTGATGAGCTTGTCCTGCGGGATGCTCTTCACCACGGCGTTGAGCTTGTCCTGCGACAGCCCCGAGACGATGGTGTTGAGCTTGCCCTGCGGCAGGCCGTTGACGATCTCGGTGAGCTTCGCCTCGTTGAGGTTGTTCATGATCGCCACGACGGCGGACGACGGCATCGCCTCGAGGATCCGCGCCGTCTTGTCCGCCGGGATCCGCTCCATGATGGCGGCCACCTTGTCCGGCGGCACCTGCGCGAGGACGCGCGCGAGCTTGTTCGGGTCCGCGGACGACAGCTCGGAGACGAGGAGCGCGTCGGGCAGGAGATCGATCAGGCCGACCGTCTCGATGTCCACGCGCAGCGGCGCTGCGGCGGCGGGCACGGCGAGCACCTGCGCCGGGCTCACCGCGTGCGGCAGGGTCAGGCTCCCGGCGGGGAGGGTGGTCAGTGCCACTGAACCGGCGAGCACGGTGGCCGCCATCGCTTTGGTCACCACCCCCGTCCGGCTCCAGCTGAATGTCGCGCCGGGGCGCATGAGGGCGCTGTCGCGCAGGGCTGCTTCACGCATGGTTCTTCTCCTGGGGAGGTCTCAGTCGTAACGGCCGCGCGCCTTGAGGGTGGGGCGCCGCGGCGTGGCTGAGGAGCGATCGCCCATCGACAATGGAACTTACGTTGTCTTCAGCCACCGCGAAGGCTAGCCACAGGAACTAGCTACCGATGGGTAGTTACTTCGTTTTGAGATTCAACCGAGACCGAACCGTGACAGAGCCGGTTGGCCGACTAAATACGCAGGTCACACCACATAAAGAGAGCGGCGCGTCAGTCCGATTAACACCGTTTCCCGGCATGCGACCGATCTCCCCAGGCCACAACAGGCGCTGTATCCGTGTCATCTAAACAAGTGAACGATGTGACCTGTACCACTTGCTGCAGAAGGAGGGGGGGTTCGCTCGTTTTCACCCAGGAAGGCGAATTTCGCCCAGCTTCTCAGGGTTGCGGATGATGTAGACGCCCGTCACGGTGTCGCCGACGACCTCCACGCAGAGGACGAGGTCGACCGCCCCGTCGAACGCCACGACGATCGCCGGCATGCCGTTGAAGACCCCGAACCGCATGCCCATCTCGCCCATCGTCGTGCCCTTGCGGAGCAGCCCGGTCACGAGCCGCGCGACTCGATCCGCGCCGTGCACCGGCCGGCGCGCCGCCGACACCACGCCGCCGCCGTCGCCGAGGAAGACCACCTCCGGCGCGAGCACGTCCATGAGCCCCTGGACGTCACCGGTCGCCGCCGCGACGAGGAAGCGCTCCGCGACGCCCTGCGCGAGCGCCGGTTCCGCCACCGCACGCGGGCGCCGCGCCTGCACGTGCCCGCGGGCGCGGTGCGCGATCTGGCGCGCCGCCGCCTCCGACCGGTCCACCGCCGCGGCGATCTCCGGATAGCCGAAGTCGAACACCTCCCGCAGCACGAACACCGCGCGCTCGACGGGCGTGAGCGATTCGAGCACGAGCAGCATGGCCGTGGTCACCGCCTCCCCCGTCAGCACGTGCTCCGCGGGCCCGTCGCCCGACGGTGCCTCCAGGGGCTCCGGCAGCCACGGCCCGACGTACTCCTCACGCCGCCGCGACGCGGCACGCAACGCGTTGAGCGCCTGCCGCGTCACGATCCGCGCCAGGTAGGCCCGCGGATTCTCGATACCCGCGATGTCGACCTCCCGCCACCGCAGATAGCTCTCCTGCAGCACGTCCTCCGAATCGGCGACACTGCCGAGGATCTCGTACGCCACCGAGAACAACAGCGGTCGGTGCTCGGCGAACAGATCCGCGGCGGACGCGTCGCCCCCGTCGGTGGTCTCACCGGTCATCGCGGCGCCGGCAGCCACGCGTAGCGAGCGGTGTGCGCGGCGCCGCGCGCCATCCGGCAGACCTGCTCCTTGACGACGGCGGCAGCGGCGCCGCCGAAGTGGATGCGCGTGGGGGTGTCGTCGCGCCGGGCCGCCTGGATCACCGCACGCTTCCGGCCGATCGAGACGTTCTGGCCGGTGTATCCCATCGAGTACCGCCGGGCGGACTTCCCGGCGAGCTCACGCGCCAGGTTGTCCGCACCGTGCGCGCCCTGGGGCAGCGCCGTCTGACAGCTGAGCCGCTGCCCGGGAACCGCGGCGCCGTCGCCGACCGCGACGATCCGTGGATCCGAGACGCTGCGAAGGAACTCGTCGACGAGCACCCTGCCGGCTTCGTCCACGGCGACCCCGCTACGCGCCGCCAGGTCGCTGACCTGCGTCGCGATCGCCCACAGCACGAGGCCGTCGACGGCACCGTCGAACCTGCCCCGTTCGATCACGACGCCCAGCCGGTCCAGCTCGCGCCGGACGCGGGCCCGCGCGCCGGGACCGAGCGACGCCCCGACCTCGCCCTCACTGAGCAGCCGGACCCGCAGGTCGGGCCGGGATTCGGCGACCTCGGCCGCGGTCTCGATCCCGGTCAGGCCACCGCCCACGACGGTGACGGCGGCACCGTCGGGCAACGCGGCGAGCGCCGAGCGCGCCTGTTCCGCGGTCTCGAGCGCGCCCACGGCGTACGTGCCCGACGGTGCCGTCGGCGCCCCGCCCGCGGCGTAGACGAGGCGGTCGAAGGGCAGCGACGTTCCGTCGGCCAGAACGACGGTGCCGTCTCCGATCGTGTCGACCGATCCCACGATCAGCCGAATGCGTGGATCGAGCATCTCGGCGAGCGGCGTGAGGGCCGTCCCGCTGCCTGCGACGTGCTCGTGCAGCCGCACCCGCTCGACGAAGTCGGCGCGTGGGTTGACCACTGTCACATCGACATCCGACTTCCTGGTCAGCCGGTTGGCGGCGATGGTGCCCGCGTAGCCCGCGCCGATCACGACGACCTTCATGATTGCCTCCTCATGCGATGAACTCATCTTCCGCATATGGGACACCGGCCGTCCGGGATCTGTGACAGCGCTCCCGGATCAGCCCTCGGCGATGGCCGCGAGCGGCGGGGTGCGGGCCGCGCGGATGGCGGGCAGGATCGCGGCACCGACGCCGACGAACGCCGACGCCACGAGCATCACGATCACCGTCGACCACGGCACCACGACCGAGCCGAGCCCCTGGTCGCGGAGGGCGTGCACGAGCGAGACGCCCAGCAGCACCCCGAGCACGAGCCCGAGGGCCGCGCCGAAGATCGCGATCAGCATCGACTCGAGATAGATCGACCGGCGCACCTGTGCACGGATCAGACCGATCGCGCGGAGCATGCCGATCTCCCGGCGCCGCTCCACCACGGACAGCGCGAGCGTGTTGACGATGCCCAGGATCGCGATCACCACGGCCAGCCCGAGAAGCCCGTACAGCACGCCCATCAACGCCGTGATCGCCTGCCCCGCTTGATCCTTGAGGTCCTGCTCGTCGTCGACGTTGACCACCAGTAGCGGCTTGACCGCCTCCCGCAACCGCTCCTTGAGGTCGCTCACGGGCGTACCGTCGGCGGCGTTGACGAACACCGACTGCGGGGTGACGATCGGCGCCGTGGCCCCACTCGCGGGCGGGTACAGCGTGTTCATGTCCGCCGCGGTGATCACGGGGCCGGACAGCATGCCGCCCTTCGCCTCGTAGATCCCGGTGACGGTGAGGGTGGTCTTCGCGCCGCCGACCGCGGACATCGGCTCGACCTTCGCGCCGACCTCCCAGCCCCGCTCGCGGGCCGTCTTGTCGTCGACGAGGATCCCGCCCGCCTTGAGCGTCATGTCGCCCGACACGCGGGTCAGGTTGAAGACGGAGGTCACGGCACCGTCGACCGCGAGGGTGCTCTCCCGATCGCCCCCGATCCGCACCGGCACCCCGTACAGCACCGTCTTCTCGCCGATCCCCGGGACGTCCTTGATCGCGGACAGCGCGGCGGGCGGCATGCCCAGCTGCGGCGCCTGCAGCACGAGGTCTGAGCGGATGCCCTGGTCCACCTGCGCGTCGATCGACTTCTGCATCGACGCGCCGAGCGTGCCGATGACGCCGACCAGCGCGACGCCGATCACCAGCGCGAAGGCCGTCGCCGTGGTGCGCTGCGGGTTCCGCATCACGTTGGTGCGGCCGAGTCGTCCCGCCGGGCCGAAGGGCGCGGCGATCACCTTGCCGATGCCGCCGAGCAGCGGTGCGACCAACGCGGGGCCGCCGATGACCACGGCGAGGATCAGGCCGAAGCCGGCGATGCCGACGACGATCGCGGCGCCCGCGCCCACCTCGGTGGTCGCGACGAACAACAGCGCCATCGAGCAGAGCAGCAGTGCCGCGCCGATCGCGCCGCGCACCATGACCGATTGCGCGGAGCCGCCGTCCTGCGCACGCATGGCGGCGACGGGCGGCACGCGGGAGGCGCGCACCGCGGGGATCAGGGCGGAGACCACCGTCACGACGGTGCCGACGACCATCACCGTGATCACCACCGCGGGGCTGACGGCGAGACCGCCGTCGGGGAAGCCCGCGCCCGCAGCCGTCACGCCGGCCCGCAGCAGCAGCGCGAGGCCGATACCCACGGCCAGGCCGAGAGCGCTGCCGACGATGCCGACGACGAGCGCCTCGAGCACCACGGAGTTGCGCACCTGGCTGCGGCCGGCGCCGATCGCGCGGAGCAGCGCCAGTTCCTTGAGGCGCTGCGCGACCAGCATCGAGAAGGTGTTGTAGATGATGAAGACGCCGACGAGCAGGCCGATCAGACCGAACGCGACGAGGAAGTAGTTGAGGAAGCTGAGCCCCTGGTTGATCGTGTCCTCGAACTGCTGCCGCACCTCCGCGCCGGTCTGCACGTTCAGGTCGGGTAGGCGCTGGGCGAGCGCGTCGCGCAGCTGCTCGGGCGTCGTCCCGGACGCGGCGCCGACCTCGATGTACGGGGCGGTGGCGCCGTCGCCGAACAGCTTCTGCGCCTCGTCCTTCGCGAACAGCGCCCCGAGGTAGCCGCCGGAGTCGGTGGAGATCGTGTACACCCCGACGATCGTCACGTCGATCGGGCCGGGCGAGTGCGGGGCGACCACCGTGGTCTTCGCGCCCACCGGCAGGTCGAGCCGCTCGGAGGCGGACTCGTTGAGCACCATCTCGTTCGGGCCCGACGGTGCCCTGCCCGAGGTGAGCTTCAGGCCGTCCGGGTCGAGGTTCTCGCCGGGCGGCAGGTAGGCGCCGCCGACCTGCGGGGCGCCGGTGGGCGAGACGACCTCACCCTTGCCGTCGCGCAGGGCGATGGTGCCGGTGATCGCCGGGACCACCACACGCACACCGGGGACCGCCTTGATCTGGTCGACGACCGACAGCGGCACGCCCGGCCCGGCGGGTCCGAACCCGCCCTGTCCCTGGGCGTTCTTCGGCGACACGCGCGCATCGACGCCGACGGCGATCTTGTCGGAGATCCCGTCGAAGGCCTTCGACAGCGTGCCCGTGAACACCATCGACCCGGCGATGAACGACGTGCCGAGCAGCACGGAGAGCACCGTCAGGACCAGGCGCCCCTTGTTCGCCATGAGGTTCCGCAGCGCGACGCGCCGCATCGGATTCGCCATCAGCGGGCGACGAGCTCGTCGAGGTGGATCAGCTTCTCCGCCACGCGTTCCGCCGTCGGACGACGCACCTCATCGACGATCCGGCCGTCGGCGAGGAAGACCACCCGGTCCGCGTAGGCCGCGGCGCGCGGGTCGTGGGTCACGATCACCACGGTCTGGCCGAAGTCGTTCACCGCGGCGCGCAGGATCGAGAGCACCTCGGCGCCGGAGCGCGAGTCGAGGTTGCCCGTGGGCTCGTCGCCGAAGATGATCTCCGGCCGGCCCACCAGAGCGCGGGCGCAGGCGACGCGCTGCTGCTGCCCGCCGGACAGCTCGGTGGGGCGGTGCCCCAGCCGCGGACGCAGGCCCAGCCGATCGACGACGGTGTCCAGCCACTGCTGGTCCGGCTTGCGGCCCGCGATGTCCAGCGGCAGCGTGATGTTCTCGATCGCCGTGAGCGTGGGCACCAGGTTGAACGCCTGGAAGACGAAGCCGATCCGGTCGCGACGCAGCTGGGTGATCTGCTTGTCGTTCAGCGACGTGAGCTCGGTGCCGCCCACCAGCACCGATCCGCCGGTCGCCGCGTCCAGGCCCGCGAGGCAGTGCATGAGCGTGGACTTGCCGGAGCCCGAGGGCCCCATGATCGCGGTGAACTCTCCGGCCAGGAAGTCGACGGTGACGCCGGCGAGGGCGTGCACCACGTTGTCGCCCTCGCCGTACACCTTGGTGAGATTCGCGGCCCGCGCCGCGACCCCGGTGACGGGGATGTTCGCCGTCGGGATCTCCTGGGCACCGGGAATCTGTGTCATACAGACGAGAATGCCAGAAATGTGTCACCTGTGACATCGGGAAGAACCCCTGGATCCATCCGTCCGATTGCGGACGGAATCCGTCCTGTGATCCCCCTACCGTGGCCTCGGGCGCCACCGGGCGCCCGCCGGATCACTCACCACGAGGAGACACCCATGCAACTCGCCGCCACCCGTATCTTCACCGACGACGTCGACGCACTCGTCACGTTCTACGAGCGCGTCACCGGCCTCGATATCGCCCGCGTGCACCCGCTGTTCGCCGAACTGCGCACGCCGTCCGGCACGCTCGCGATCGCCAGCACCCGCACCGTCCCCGCGCTGGGCGAGGGCGTCGCCGCGGCCCGCCAGAACCGCAGCGTCGCCCTCGACTTCCATGTCGAGGACGTCGACGCCCTGTACGGCACCCTCACGGACCTCGCCGACGCGGTGGTCCTGCCGCCCACGGTGATGCCGTGGGGCAACAAGTCCCTCCTGCTCCGCGACCCGGACGGCAACCTGGTGAACCTGTTCACCCCGCCCGCCGCGGGCCGGACCGCTCCCGAGGACACGGGCGCCTGACCTTCGGGGATGATGGACCGATGCGTCTCGAACCCCGCATCCTCATGCACCTGTCCGGCGTCCTCGACCTGCGCGACGGGAAGTTCTTCGGCAGCTGCTTCGGCCACCGCGTGCCCGACGACCTGCTCGCCGCCGTCACGGTGCACGGCGCCGCGACCAACCGAGCGACCGCCGGGTTTGCCTCGCCCTCGCGGTCGCAGTCGGCGATGCCCGTGGAGCTCGAGCACTGGGACGGCGTGCCGCCCGACGACGGCGTCTGGGACACGGTGCTGCGCACGCAGCTCTGCGTCGACACCTCGGGGTCGGTCGAGTGGTTCTCCCCCGGCCCCGAGCACGACGGTGCCGCCCCGGACGACGTGATCGAGTTCCCCATGGCGCGCGGCTTCTACGAGGTCGAGGCCGCGGCGCGGCACGCCGGCGAGGGCGCCGACACGTGGCGACTGCGGTTCTGGTCCTCCGACGAGTACGGCCCCGACCTCAAGGAGATCCGCGAGATCGCGCTCCTCGCGCGCTGACCGCCGCTACCGTGGTCGGCACGGGGATCGGGGGATCCTCGTGGTTCGGGGGGACCATGACCAGATCCGCGTCGACGACGCAACCGTCGCTGCACGCACTGCAGGCGTTCCGGGCGGGGATCTCCGCGCTCGGCATCCGGTTCGGCGAGTTCGAGGCCGCCGCGCGCGACACGGCGCTGGCCCGGCGCGCCTTCGAGGCCGCCACCACCGCCGACCCCGCGATGGCCGACGCCTGGCTCGGCCGCGCGGCCGCGGGCGAGTCCACCGCGGAGGTGCTCGCTGCCCTGCACCGAACCGCCGACGCGATCGGCGCCGCGGCGCGGCGGGTCGGCCTGCCACCGGGCGCACTGTCCACCGTCTTCAGTACCGGCCTGTACGTGGATCATCCGCTGCGCGACGCCGCGACCGCGCACGTCGCGTACGCCGCGCGGCTCCTCGCCGACGGCGCGCCCGACGAGGCCGTCCGGGTCCTCGACGCCGCGCCGCGGTGCCCCGTCGAGCGGTATCAGCGCGCCGTGACGGCGGCCCGGACCCGACGGTGGCCCGACGTCCTGACCGCACTCGACGGGCACGCCGGCTGGGGCGACCCCGTACTCGGCGCCGCGGCGGCCACCATCGCGGGATCCGCTGCGGCGCAACTGGGCCGGTTCGCGGAGGCCACCCGGCTGCTCACCGTCGCGGCCGAGGGGCCGGTGCCCGGCGCCGCCGCCGCGGCCCGCTACTGCCACGCCCTGGTCCTGCGCGAGCAGGGCGAGGAGGACCGCGCCCGGGAGCTGCTGGAGCGGGCGGCACCGTCGTACCCGCCCGCGGAGGCGGCGCTCCGCGACCCGGGCCACCGCCTGGTCCTGGAGAACCCGGCCGCACTCGAGGACGCCGCCGGCGCCGCGCCGGACGACGGCGCCGACCTGCTCGCCGAGGCGGCGGCCGAACTGGACCGGCAGGTGGGGCTGCGGGAGGTCAAGGAGCAGGTCGCGCGCCTGCGCACCACGATGCAGCTGGCCCGCGTCCGCGCGGATCGCGGGCTCGCCAGCGGCAGCCGGTCGCTGCACCTCGCGTTCACCGGACCGCCCGGCACGGGCAAGACGACGGTGGCGCGGATCGTCGCCCGGATGTACCGAGGACTGGGCCTGCTCGCGAGCGACACCGTGGTCGAGTGCTCGCGGCGCGACCTCGTCGGCCAGTACCTGGGCGCCACGGCGCAGAAGACCTCCGCGGTGATCGACTCCGCGCTCGACGGCGTCCTGTTCATCGACGAGGCGTACACGCTCGTGCAGGAGGGGCTCACCGGTGGCGACGCGTTCGGCCAGGAGGCCATCGACACCCTGCTCGCCCGGATGGAGAACGACCGGGACCGGTTGGTAGTCATCGTGGCGGGCTACGACGCGGAGATCGACCGGTTCCTGGGCTCGAACGAGGGCCTGGCGTCGCGGTTCGCGCGCCGCATCCGGTTCCCGGGCTACACGCCCGGCGAGCTCGCGGAGATCGGCGCGGCGCTCGCGCGCTCCCGCGACGCCGTGCTCACGGGCGACGCGGCGGCCGTCCTCGAAGCCTGCTGCGCGGGCGTCGTCGACCGATTGGACCGCCTGGGCAACGGTCGGTTCGTGCGCAACGTGATCGAGGCGGCCGAGGAGGAGCGGGAGCTGCGGCTCGCCGATTCAGGGATCGACCTGGCCGACATCGACGAGGCTGCGCTCATGCGGATCGAGGCCACGGACATGGCGCGCGCCCTCGACGGCGTGCTGGGCGCGGGCGCCCCGGCGATCTCCTAGCTCGAGCTCGCGACGTTCGCCGCGTACTCGTCGCTGCTGGACGGCCCGGTGCCGGTCATCATGACCTCGTCGGCCAGCCTGTCGGCGGCCTCCAGGTCGATACCGGTCTCGCGCTGGCTGTGGACGATGAAGATCTCCGCGTCGAGCGAGGGCTCACCGTCGGCGTAGACCATGCACTCGACCACGACGAGGTCCGTCTCGGCCTTGACGATGTGCGAGGTCAGACGCAGGCCGAGGCTGAGGACGTCGCCGACGTGCAGCGGACGCAGGTACCGGAAGGACTGGCCGGCGTGCATGATCGCCGACAGGTTGCACCCGGGTATCACCTTGGCGACGAGCGCCGAGGCGCCCTGCAGCATGGGCGCGCCGAGCATCGTGGCCGGCACCGCAACATCGTCGGGCAGCACGCGACTGGCGGCGTACGGGACGTCCCAGCTGCGGATGGCGCGCGCGAACGACCGCACCGATTCCGCGCCGATCTCATAGGCATCGGGGAACCAGATCTCCCACTCGTCGGCGACGGCCACGTCTCTCTCCTTGAACTCCAGCCCTCGTTTCAACCTTGGAGGGACGTATCAGAATAGCCTGCGCCTACGTGCTATCTCAAACCAACGACACCCTTATGACAACACGGCGTGTCACGTGGCCCACGCCTCGGTGACAGGAGGCGTCCGGACTACTAGCGTCGAGGTCATGTGGAGGACGAACTCGCTGCGCGTCGCCGTCGTCGGCGCGGGCATCGGCGGCCTGGCGGCGGCCTCGGGCCTCCAGCGCGCCGGCGCGGAGGTGATCGTCCTCGAGCAGGCCGCGCGCTTCCTCCCCCGCGGGTCCGGGCTGTCGCTGTTCTCGAACGGTTTCGCGGCTCTGCGCTCGCTCGGCCTGGAGGAGCCCGTGCGGGCCGTCCTGGCCGAGGGTCCGCCGTCCGTCCCGATCGGCACCATGCGGGCGGACGGGACGATGCTCGCCGCGTTCGCGCCCGCCACCGTCGCCGACCTTCGCGTGATCGACCGCACGGACCTGCACCGGGCCCTGCTCAGCGGCCTGGCCCCCGACACCGTGCGGCCCGGTATCCGCGTGGAAGGGCTCAGCTCCGGCACCCTCGACCTCGGACCGAGCGGCCTCCTGGAGGACGCGCACGTCATCGTCGGCGCGGACGGCATCCGCAGCCGCGTCCGGGGCAGCCACGCGGGCGACCCCGGCGCGGCCTACTGCGGGTACGGGGCGTGGCGCGGAATCACCGACACCCCCGTCGTGCTGCCCGACGGTGGCGAGACCTTCGGCCGGGGCGAACGATTCGGGTACATGCCACTGCGCGACGGCAGGGTCTACTGGTTCGCCGTGCGGCCCTCGCAGGCTGACGACCTGCCCGAGCCCGGCGAGCTGCACGAACGCTACGGCGCGTGGCACGATCCGATTCCCGAGATCCTCGCCGCCACGGATCTCTCGCGGGCCGGGTACCAGCCCACCGAGCGGCTCGCGCACCCGCTGCGCACCTACTCGCGCGGCCAGGCGACGCTGGTCGGCGACGCGGCACACGCCATGCCTCCCACCCTCGGACAGGGCGCGAACCTGGCGCTCGAGGATGCCGCGGTGCTGGTATCACTGTTGCGGCCGCTGGCGAGCGACCCCGATCCCCGCGAGGTCCCCGCGCGGCTGAGCGCCTACGACAAGGCGCGACGGCCCCGCACCCAGCGCATCGCGCGGCAGGCCCACCTGCTGGGCGCCGCCGGCCAATGGGATTCCCCAGGTGTGGCTTTCGCGCGGGACCTGGCCCTGCGCCTGGCCCCCGATCGCCTGCTCGACCGCGCCTTCCGCCTGCCCCAACGCTGGTCGCCCCCGGACTGAACGAGCGCACGCCATTTGGCATCCACCGCACGGCGTGACGTCCCTCTCCTCGATCGGTGCATATCGCCGTCGAGGCGCATAATGTCCGTATGTCATTCGATGATCGAAGTGTCGAATCGCTGGTCGGCCGCGCGGTCGGCGACCCCCTCGCGCCGTTCGCTCTGCGACCCGAGAAGCACCACGTGTTCGCTCCGCGCGGAGATGCGTTCGTGGCGTACGCGATCCGGCTCGGCGTGGTCGTCGCCGGCGGCGACCCCGTCGGCCTCACTGCGGAGGCCCGCGCGGCGGCGATCGACGAGTTCGTGCGCCGCGCCGGGCACCGCCCGATCGCGGTGCTGGGCGCCGGCGAGGCCTACCGTCCACGCTGGGAGGCGAACGGCCTGCGGGCCGTACCCATCGGACGGGACGTGGTCATCGACGCGTGCTCCTTCGACCTCGTCGGTCGACGGTTCCGCAACCTGCGCCAAGCGGTCTCGCGCACCCGCAACGCGGGGGTCACCGTCGAGATCGTGCGGGAGGGCGACGTGACCGACCTGGACCGGCAGGCCGTCCGCCGGATGGAGGCCCTCGCCGGGCACGACCCGAGCCGGGGCTTCTCGATGATCCTCGGGCGCATGCTCGACGGTGCCCGTCCCGACGGCGTGTTCGCGCTCGCCCGGAGGCCGGACGGCACCGTCTGCGCCGCGCACCGGTACCTCCCCGCCGGGCCGGACGACCTGTCGCTGGACCTGCCTCTGCGAGCCCGGAATTCGCCGAACGGGGTGGACGAGCGGCTCACGCTGGAGACCGTCGCGTGGGCGCGGGATCACGGCTACAAGCGGGTCTCGCTGGCCTTCGCACCGTTCCCCGACCTGTTCGCCGACGACTCCGCGACGCTGCGGAACCACCCGCGGCTCAAGGCCGCCGCGCGGCGCGCGGTGCACGCCTTCGACCCGCTGCTCCACGTCGAGCGGCTCTACCGGTACCTGCGTAAATACCGCTCGTTCGACCAGGAGCGCGCCGTCATGCTCCGCCCGCACCAGGTCGCACGGGTTGCGGCGGCGCTGATCCTGCTCGAGTTCGGCCGTTACGGCCGCGACGCCCGGCTCTGAGTCGCCGGCGCGATCAGGCGGCGGCGCGTCCCGCGACGAAGGCCTGCACGCACCGCTCGATGTCGTCGGCGGTGTGGGCAGCGGAGAGCTGGACGCGGATCCGGGCCGCGCCCTGCGGCACCACCGGGTAGCTGAACGCGGTGACGTACACGCCGTGCTCGAGCATCGCATCGGCCACCCGCGCCGCGAGGGCGGCGTCGCCGAACATGACGGGGATGATGGCGTGCTCGCCGTCGAGCAGCTCGAAGCCCTCCTCCGTCATCCGGCGGCGGAACAGGGAGGCGTTGTCCACGAGCCGGTTCCGCAGTTCAGCCGAGTCGCGGACCAGCTCCAGCGCCCGCAGCGTGGCCGCGACGATCGCGGGCGCGAGCGAGTTCGAGAACAGGTAGGGCCGGGCCTTCTGCCGCAGCATCGCCACGATCTCGGAGCGGCCGGAGACGTAGCCACCGGACGCGCCGCCGAGCGCTTTGCCGAAGGTGCCGGTGTAGACGTCGACGCGGTCGCCCACGCCGGCGTGCTCGGGAGTGCCGGCGCCGGTGCCGCCCATGAACCCGACGGCGTGCGAGTCGTCGACCATCACGAGCGCGCCGAAACGCTCCGCCAGGTCGCAGATCTCACGCAACGGCGCGAGGTAGCCGTCCATGGAGAAGACGCCGTCGGTGACCACGATGATCCTCCGCGCGGGCGCGTCGCCGGTGGTGGCCTCAGTCAGCTTGGCCTCGAGGTCCGCCATGTCGCGATTGGCGTAGCGATAACGCCGCGCCTTGGACAGCCGGATCCCGTCGATGATCGACGCGTGGTTGAGCGCGTCCGAGACGATCGCGTCCTCGGGACCGAACAGCGACTCGAAGACGCCGCCGTTGGCGTCGAAGCAGCTGGAGAAGAGGATCGTGTCCTCGGTGCCGAGGAACGCGGAGACCGCGGCCTCCAGCTCGAGGTGCAGATCCTGTGTGCCGCAGATGAACCGCACGGAGGCCATGCCGAAGCCGCGGTCGTCCATCGCCTGCTTGGCGGCGGCGATCACGTCCGGGTGGTCCGCGAGGCCGAGGTAGTTGTTGGCGCAGAAGTTGAGCACGTCCACGGCGGGCTCGCCGAGGCGACCCGCGGCGATGCGGCCCGACTGCGGCGAGTCGATGTGCCGCTCGTTCTTGAACGTGCCCGCGGCGCGGATCTCGTCGAGCTCACTGCGGAGCTGATCACGCATCGTCGAATACATGTGGGGTCCTTCCGGATCGGATCATGGTGCGGGCTGGTCGGTACGGATCGGAGATCAGGGCGACGCGGTCAGACCCCGGTCCAGTCGAGCACCACCTTGCCGCCGGTGCCGGCGCGGGCGGTCTCGAAGGCGCGCTCCCACTGCGCGGCGGGCAGCACGTCGGTGACCAGCGATTCGATCCCGGCGCGGAGGGCGTGGTTCGACGAGAGCATCGCGCTCATCGCGTACCAGGTCTCGTACATCTCGCGGCCGTAGATCCCGGTGAGCGTGAGCATGTGCGTGACCACCTTGCCCCAGTCGATGTCGATCGCGCCGCTGGGCAGCCCCAGCATCGCGATCCGGCCGCCGTGGTTCATGTTGTCGATCATCTCCGGGAGCGCCGTGGGATGCCCGGACATCTCGAACCCGACGTCGAAGCCCTCGGTGAGCCCGAGCTCGCGCTGCGCATCGGCGATCCGCTGCCGCGAGACGTCCACCGCCAGATCGGCACCCAGCGAGCGGGCCAGTGCCAGGCGGGGTTCGGAGACATCGGTGATCGCGATCCGGTTCGCGCCGGCGTGCCGCGCCACACCGATCGCCATCAGACCGATCGGCCCGGCGCCGGTGATGAGCACGTCCTCGCCCACGAGCGGGAAGCTCAGCGCCGTGTGCACGGCGTTGCCGAGTGGGTCGAAGACCGCGCCCAGCTCGGGCGTGATCGCGGGATCGCGGTGCACCCACACGTTGGTCTCGGGGATCACCACGTACTCGGCGAAGGCACCGTCGCGCTGCACGCCGACGGACCGGGTGCGGATGCACATCTGCCGCCGACCGGCGCGACAGTTGCGGCACACGCCGCAGACGACGTGTCCCTCCCCGGACACCCGGTCCCCGACGAGGACCTCCCGGACTCCGGCGCCCACGGCGACGACCTCGCCGTAGAACTCGTGCCCCGGGATGAGCGGCGCGGCAACGGCACCGTCGGCCCAGGCGTCCCAGCCGAGGATGTGCAGATCCGTCCCGCAGATCCCCGTCGCCATGACGCGGATCTTGACCTCGTCCGGACCGGCCTCCGGCTCCGGACGGTCGACGAATTCCAGTCCGGGGCCGCGCGCGGACTTGAACAGTGCCTTCATGGGTTCCATTGCACAGCGAGCGAGGATGAAGAACAATGACCATCTACTGATCCGATAGTTAAGGATTCACTTCATGGATATTCGGCAGCTGCGGGTGCTGCGCGAGCTGGGCGATCTCGGGAGCGTGCGCGCGGTGGCCGATGCCATGCTGATCACCCCGTCGGCGGTGTCGCAGCAGCTCGCGCTACTGCAACGCAGCGTGGACGTGCCTCTGACGCGCCGCGAGGGCCGCAACCTCGTGCTCACCGACGCCGGGCGGGTCCTCGCCGACGCGGGCGCGTCCGTGATCCGAGCGATGGCCGACGCGCGCGCCGCCATCGGCGCCTTCCACGACGACCCGGCGGGCACGGTCGCGCTCAGTGCCTTCCACAGCGCCGGCCACGCGGTGTTCTCACGGCTCGTCGACCGCCTGCCGCCGGGCACCGACGGAGTGCCGCACCTGCGCCTGTCGGACGAGGACGTCTCCCAGCAGGAGTTCCCTGCGCTCACCGCACGGTACGACCTCGTGCTCGCCCATCGGATGACGAACGGGCCCGCGTGGCCGCAGGATCGGGTGTCGGTGCTCCCGATGATCGAAGAGGCGCTCGACGTGGCGCTCCCCGCCGAGCACCCGCTCGCCGCCCGCGACGCCCTGCTGCCCGCGGATGTCGCGGACGAGCCGTGGGTCACCAGCCGCGCCGGCTACTCCCCCGCCGACGTGCTGGCCGCGGTGGTCGCTGTGACCGGCCGTCCGGCGCAGGTGGTGCACCGGATCAACGACTAGTCCGCCGTCGCCGCACTCGTGGCCGCCGGCGGCGTGATCGGGCTGCTGCCCCGGTACACCGCGCGGCAGGCGCTCGCGCCCGGCCTGGTGCTGCGGCCGCTGCGCGGCGTCGCCGCCGTCCGCACGATCGACGTGCTCGCCCGCCCCGAAGCGCTGCGCCGCCGATCGGTGATGACGGTGGCGGACACCTTGCGCGACATCCTCTCCGAGCTCACCGCGCCCCGGGCGTCCTGACGGGGCCCGGGGCACCGTCGGTCAGAGGATCGGGAGCGCGTCCAGCAGCGAGCCGACCAGGCCACCACCGGACGAGCCGCCCGACTCCGAGCCCGCGGACACGCTCGGGATCGAGGGTGATGCCGCTCCCGCGCCGGACGTCGAACCGGAGCCGGAGGTCGAGCCCGAGCCCGAGGTGGACGCGCCGCCGCCCGCCGTTCCCGTGCCGGATTCCGTGGCCGCACCGGCGGTTCGCGCACCGACCGACGCTCCGGACGTCTCGCGGTCCGAGCCGGGCGACGACGCCGCCCCGCTCGCCGCGTCCGCTCCTGCGGTGGTCCGGACGGTCGTGTCCGGTGCGGAACCGGAGCCCGACGGTGCGCCCTCGGCGGCGCCCGTGGTGCCGGCGGGAACCGCCCTGTTCGCTCCGCCCGACGGTGCCGTCGCCCGGCCCGTTCCACCCGCGTTCGCGCCGGGCGCGCCGCCGGTCCCGTTCGTGCCACCGGTCGCGTTCGTGCCACCAGTGCCGTTCACGCCGGCAACGCGTGGTGCTACGGCACCCGTCCCGCGGCCGTCCGCCGAACCCGCACCCCCCGAGCCGGAACCGGTCCCGTTCGCGGAGTTCGCGCCTGTCGAACCGCCCACACGGTTCGCACCGCCGCCGTTCGCACCGCCGCCGTTCGCACCGCCGCCGTTCGCACCGCCGCCGTTCGGGCCTCCGGCGGTCGGGCCGCCGACGCGGGCCGGAGCGGCCTGTGCCGGGGCGCCGCCCTGGCCGGCACCCCTCGGCGTGCCTGCGCCCGGCGCGCCGGAACCGCCTTGCGGCGCGATGTTTCCGCCGCCGGCAGTGCCCGCTCCGCCGCCACGGCCCGCGACACCGGCCCCGGCCCCGGCTCCGGTCGCACGTCCGGCACCCGTGGTGCGCCCCGCGCCCGCGGTACCGCTGCCGGCGGCCGTGCCGCCGTTCGCGTTCCCGGCGCCCGGTACACCCGGCTGCACCGGAGCGGGGGGCTTCGCCGGGTCGCCACCGGCCTGCGCGGCGCCCGCACCGAGCCAGATCGAGCCCACCGCCACGGCGGCGGCCGCCGACGCGGTCATCCGCGTCACCGATACCGCGGTCCGATTGTTCCTACGATGCCGCCCTTGATACCTGGACATGAACTCTCCCGTTCTCCATTCGCGCAACGACCATTCCTTCGGGCGGGCGAGTATCGGAATGCGGACACGACCGATCGCCGCAACTCCCCGCGGAGCGCGGCGCATGCTTGAGATGCCTTGAAGACAAACGGAACTCGGAGGTGCTTTCTCCGCCTACAGAACTCGACCCACCTCTGAGGAAACACGAGTCACAGGAGGTTATCCAGGAAACCGGGGTAACGATAACGACACGATGCGAACGCGACCACAACCCGGAAAGGGCACGTTCTGCAACGTTGTTCCGCACCGTGAAGTGCGATCTATTTCGCATCAGTAATTTTTCGATCACATCGGACAACCGCGCTCATCACGCGGTCGCGAACACCGGATCGACCGCTTGCCGCAGCCGTCGCGACCGCACCCGGGCGCAGTGTCCTTTGCCATCGCCGCACCGATCGCGGCCGCCCGCCGGACAGCACTGCGCCCCCGCCGAGAACAGCGAGGGCGCAGTGCGTGTCGCGGAGCGACCGGGGGCTCAGCCCAGACGCTGCTTGAGCGCGTCCAGCTCGTCCTTCAGCCCGGTGGGCAGCTTCTCACCGACGAAGCCGAACCACTCGTCGATCGACGGCAGCTCACCGCGCCACTCGTCGACGTTGACGGCGAGGGCCTCGGCGACATCCTCGACCGGCGTGTCCAGACCGGTGAGGTCCAGCTCCTCCGGCGTCGCGACGATACCGATCGGCGTCTCCTTGCCCGCGGCGTTGCCCTCGATGCGATCGACGATCCACTTGAGCACGCGGCTGTTCTCACCGAATCCGGGCCACAGGAAGCGCTTGTCCTCACCACGACGGAACCAGTTGACGTAGAACACCTTCGGCAGCTTGGACTCGTCGGCCTGCTTGCCGATCTCGAGCCAGTGCTCGAAGTAGTCGCCCACGTTGTAGCCCAGGAAGGGCAGCATCGCCATCGGATCGCGGCGGACGGTGCCCACCTTGCCCTCGGCGGCGGCGGTCTGCTCGGAGCCCACGGTGGCACCCATGAACACGCCGTGCTTCCAGTCCCGGGCCTGGGTGACCAGGGGCACCGTCGTCTTGCGGCGGCCACCGAAGAGGATGGCCGAGATCGGCACGCCCTGCGGATCATCCCACTCGGGGGCGATCGACGGGCACTGCGACATCGGAGTGGTGTAGCGCGAGTTCGGGTGCGCTGCGACGGTGACCGCACCGTCCTCGTTCTCGGCCGAGCTGGACTCCCAGTCCTGGCCCTTCCAGTCCGTGAGGTGCTGCGGGGCTGCGGACATGCCCTCCCACCAGACATCGCCACCGTCGGTCTTGGCGACGTTGGTGAAGATGGTGTTGCCGGCCTCGATCGTCTTCATGGCGTTCGGGTTCGAGTCCTTCGACGTACCCGGGGCGACGCCGAAGAAGCCGAACTCCGGGTTCACCGCGTAGAGGCGGCCGTCCTTGCCGAAGCGCATCCAGGCGATGTCGTCACCGACGGTCTCCGCGCGCCAGCCCGGGAGGGTGGGCTGGATCATCGCGAGGTTGGTCTTGCCGCAGGCCGACGGGAACGCGGCGGCGACGAAGTAGACCTTGTCCTCCGGCGAGATCAGCTTCAGGATGAGCATGTGCTCGGCGAGCCAGCCCTCGTCGTGCGCCATGGCCGAGGCGATGCGCAGCGCGTAGCACTTCTTGCCCAGCAGCGCGTTGCCGCCGTAGCCCGATCCGTACGACCAGATCTCGCGGGTCTCGGGGAAGTGGGTGATGTACTTGGTCTCGCTGCAGGGCCACGGCACGTCGGCCTCGCCCGGCGCGAGCGGCGCGCCCACGGAGTGGATGCCCTTGACGAAGAAGCCCTCGTCACCGAGCTTGTCGAGGACGGACTGGCCCATGCGGGTCATGATCTTCATCGAGACGACCACGTACTCGCTGTCGGTGAGCTCGACGCCCAGCTTCGGATCGTCGGCACCCAGCGGGCCCATGCAGAAGGGCACCACGTACATGGTGCGGCCCTGCATGCAGCCGCGGTAGAGATCCGTCATGGTGGCGCGCATCTCGGCGGGGCGCATCCAGTTGTTCGTGGGGCCGGCGGCCTCCTTGGTCTCCGAACAGATGTAGGTGCGCGACTCCACGCGCGCCACGTCCGCCGGATCCGAGAGCGCGAGGAAGGAGTTGGGCTTCTTGTCCTCGTTCAGCTTGGTGAACGTGCCGGCCGCCACCATCTCGGACGTGAGACGATCCCACTCCTCATCGGAGCCGTCGGCCCACACCACGCGGTCGGGCTGCGTGAGCTCGGCGACCTCTCGCACCCACTCGATGAGCTGCGCGTGCTTCGTGGGGAGATCCCCCTCGAGACCGGGAATGGTGGCTGACGTCATATGTGTCATCTCCGAGAGTCGCATCCGAACCTTTGGACCAGTGTCACACATCGGGCAAGGTCACAGCATCGAGGGTGACGTGCTTCATCTCACATCACACGACCGGTGATACGCCGCCGGCCACTCCCTCCCGCCTCACCCCACGTCGCCGCGGTCCATCAGGCGCCAGGCCCCGCCGGAGAACCGCCACGTCTCGAAGGTGCCGTCCGTCCGGACCCGGTGGTACACATCGGCCAGGCCGTCGGCGTCGAGATCGGTGAACACCGCGGTGCCGGACGCGTCCGTCAGCGTGCCGGTATCGACCAGCCCGTCGCCGTCGGTGTCGAGGGCGTGCACGTCGAACCACCCGCCCTCGGTGTGCACCCACAGCCCGCCGGGCGAGGGCGCTTCGGCGGGCACGGCACCGTCGAACAGCTCGGGCCCGAACGCTCCCCCACCCGAGGGCCCGAACAGACCGAAATCATGGTCCATATGAATTAGACGCACCTGCTCCGGGATCGGTTCCCGATCCGCGTCCCGCGCCGGGGTCGGTCGCCGGACCGCGCGCGATCCGCAGAGCGGCATCGGCCTCCGCGGCCACGAGGGCTGCCGCCAGCTCCACGTCGACCTGCTGCCGGAAGACCGCCGACGCCGCGTCCGCCCGGTTCCGGCGCTCCGACCGCGCGGCGGTCCGGCGACGCACCCGCAGCAGCCACACCGCCGCCGCCAGCCCGACCGCGAGGCTGATCGGCAGAGCCAGCCAGCGCGCCCCGCCCAACGCCTCCAGTGGTGCGGCCGCGGCCCGGCCGATCCCCAGCCCCGCCGACGCCCCCAGCACGAGGACCGCGGCGTCCTCGGGGCCGCGGCGGCGCGCGGGCGCGGACGGCGGATCGGCGCGGGGCAACGACGGGGCCGCGGGCTCCGGCACCGCGGGCCAGCCCGCGAAGGTCCCGCGGTAGACGGCGCGCAGCTGCTCGCGCAACGACCGCTCCAGCTCCGCGACCACGCCGTCGAGACGCGCGCGGACCTCGCCGTGGTCGTCGAGATCCTCGCCGTCGTCCCCATGCCTGCGGAAGCCCTCCGCCGACGCCGCGAGCAGGCTCGCCCGCAGCCGTGCGACCGTCGCGCGCAGGTACGCGGAGCGGTCCGCGCGCTCCAGGGCCGGATTCGACGGTGCCACCCCCACCCGGGGCGGGCGGTGCACCGGCGGAGCGGGATGCTCCAGCGCCGCCTGCAATGCGCCGAAGCCGGTGCCCGAGTCCGGCTGGACGGCGAGCACGTCGGCGCCGAGGCGACGCGCCGAGGCGTCCGTCGTCTCCGCCGCATCCGGGTACACCTCCGCGCCGGTCGCGACGAGCACCGTCGGCAGGCCGGCCCGCAGCCGTCCGAGCGCGACGACGTCGACGGCGTCTGCCGGGACGCAGGCGTCGAGTACGTACACGGCCGCGTCGTACGGATCGCGGTGCTCGCCGAGCGGGGTCAGCGCACCGTCGGCGCCGACGGCCGCCGCATCGCCGCCCAGCCGGGCCGCCACGGCGACCGCACCCGCCGGGTCCTGCCCGGCCACCAGGATCGTCACGACGCGCGCCCGAGCCGGTCGAGCAGGATCCGCTCGGCCGTGTCCCGTCGAACGCAGTCCGTCACGGCGACGGTGCGCAGCCGGTCCTCGAACTCGGCTTCCCGGCGTTCCTCGTGGCCGTCGAACGCGGCGGCGAGCGGCGCCAGCAGGGCGTCGACTCCGCTCAGGTCGCGCAGGCCCGCGAGAAGCTCGTCGTCGGGCATCGACGGTGACCCGCGCAGCGCACCGATCGCGCAGGCCAGGCCGTAGCCGCCGAGCCGGGAGAGCAGCCCGGCGTCCGCGCCGAGCGCCTCCCGGGCCGCGACGGCGGACCCCGGCAGCGCCAGGTCGGACTCCGCGAGGCCGCGAACCGCGGGCAGGTCGACGGGGTCGACATCGTCGAGCAGCGCCATCACCGGGATCACCGGGCCGCCCAGCACCTCGGCGAGGCGTTCGGCGTAGGCGTCGGCGGCGCGCCACGAACCCGCAGCGTCGGCCCGCGTCCAGGCCACGACCGGCGGCGGGCCGGACGATCCCGCCGTCAGATCGTCGAGCGCGGCCCGGTCGGTGGCGCGCAGGCCACCCGCGAAGCAGTACAGGACCGCGTCGGCGGCACCGTCGGACAGTACGACCGAGCGGGCGCGCAGGGCCGCGCCGAGCACCGTCTTGCCGACGCCCTCGCGGCCGAGCACGCGGACGCACGGCGGCCCCGTGCGCACCGTCGGTTCCGCGGGCACGCTCCGTACAGTCGAATCCCCCATGAGAGCCCCCACTCCCGGCCGGCGCCCCCGCGCCGGCCCCTATCGGGAGGGTACGAGCGCGTCGTCGTCCGCGGCGGGCGAATCACCCGATTGGTGCCGGCCACCGGACACGAACGCCGCGAAGACCGCGCCGACCACGCAGATCGCCGCGGTCACCAGGAAGACCTCACCGAACATGTGCGCGTACGCCTCCTGCGTCTGTCGGGCGACCGCGCGCACCGTCTGCGTGAAGTCGCCCTGCGGGACGACCGGCGGCATGGCGTTGACGATCGAGTTCAGGCGGTAGAAACCGAAGGTGGTCAGCGCGGCGACGCCGATGAGCATGCCGCTCATCCGGGCGACCACGAGCAGCGCGGA
This sequence comes from Tsukamurella pseudospumae, assembly GCF_001575205.1. Taxonomy (GTDB): domain Bacteria; phylum Actinomycetota; class Actinomycetes; order Mycobacteriales; family Mycobacteriaceae; genus Tsukamurella; species Tsukamurella pseudospumae. The sequence continues at coordinate 50,224 of NZ_LSRE01000009.1, read as the reverse complement.
CGCGATCCCGGCCTGCGAGAGCGGCACCGCGCGCAGCGCCGCCGACGACAGCGGGCCGATCACCACGCCGAGCCCGAAGCCGGCGATCGCCAGCGAGGTGTCCAGCGCGGGCAGGAAGCCCAGGTAGTGGGCGGAGAGCACGTCGGTGGGCCAGGTCGCGATGAGCAGGTAGCCGCCCGTCGCGACCATCAGCCCGACCACCGACACGAGGCGGTCGCCCACACGCGTCGCGAGGAGGCCGCCGAGGACGGCGCCCACGGGCAGCGCCAGCAGGAACCGCACCAGGGTGAGCACCGCGGCCACCCCGTCGCGCTCCAGGACCGCGCGGGCGTAGATCTCGACGTCGACCAGCGTGACCATGAGCGCCGCACCCGCGCACACCGACGCGGCGCACGAGGCCAGGAACGGGCGCACCCGCATGCCGGCGGCCGCGATGAGCTTGGTGCGCGCGAACCTCTCCCACACGCCGAACAGCACGAAGGCGACCGCGGCACCCAGGAGCAGCCACAGCCCGTTCGGCGGCAGGACGTGCTCGCCGTCGGGCTCGGGGTTGTAGAGACCGATCACCGACAGGCCCAGCGCGACGGCGAGCAGCAGCCCGCCGACCACATCGACCTTCTCCTTCGACACGGCGCGCTTGGGCACCGTGACCTGCAGGAGCAGCATCGCGATGAGCGCCAGCGGCACGTTGACCCAGAACACCACCCGCCACGCGTCGTCGTGGGGCACCGACGCGACGTGGTTGTGCACCAGCGTCACCACGCCCACGCCGACCACGGGGCCGAGGACGCTCCCCAGTTCCTGTGCGGCGCCCACCCAGCCGAGCACGGCGGCCCGTCGGCGCGCGGACCAGAGGTCGGCCGCCAGCGCGAGCGTCACGGGGAGCAGCGCGCCGCTCGCGACGCCCTGGACCACGCGGCCCGCGAGGACCTCGGGGACGGTGTCCGCGAACGCCGTGATGATCGACCCGACGATGAACAGCCCGAGGCTGGCCTGCAGCACCAATCGACGCCCGAACCGGTCGGAGAGGCGGCCGAGAAGAGGCATGGCAGCGATGTACCCCAGGAGGTACCAGGTGATGATGGGCGTGGCCAGCTGGATCTTGTTGATCGGGATCTCGACGCTGCGCATGATGTCCTCGAGCACCGAGACCACCACGTAGGTGTCCAGCGCGCCGAGGAGCACCGCCAGGCCCGCGGCGCCGATGGCAACGCCGCGCCCCCGGACCGCGCCGGACGCCTCCGACGGAGCCGTGAGCGTCACTTCGCGGTCTTCGGGTCCAGCAGGGTGACCTTCTTGCCCCAGTCCGAGAGCGTCACGCTGAGCGTCCCGTTGTCGAAGCCGACGTTGGCACGCACGAGGTTGTTCGGCGCGGCCTCTTGGACCCAGAAGGTCAGCGGCCGATCGCCGAGGGCGGCCTTCGGGACGATGCCGGCGAGCGCGGTGCCCGGGATGATGCCGGAGATCCGGATGGCATCGGTGCCGCCGATCTGCTCGCGGCCCTCGACCTTGGGCTCACGGACCGACGACAGGAGCTTGGCGATGCCCTTCTCGGGGTCCAGGATGGCCGAGGCGTCGTAGATGTCGGCGGCCAGGCCCATGTCCTGATACGCCTGCCCCGAACCGAACTGCGCCCACAGGTGCGCGTCGACCACGACGAACTTGGCCTTGACCTGGGTGCCGTTGAAGGTGACCTCGGCATCGCCCTGGCCGGAGACCTTGGGCTCGTTGGTGAGGTACGCGGCGACGCTCTTGACGGGAAGGTTCGGCACCGTGCCGTCGACCGAGAGGTCCAGCTGCACGTCGTGCAGGGCGCGGGCGGACGCCGACGAGGCGTCGATGATGGTCTTCGCGTCGGGCAGCGGGGCGTCGGACTGCTTCGCGTCGCTGCTCTTCGAGCACGCGGCGACGAGGCCGAACGCGGCGAGGAGGGCCACCATCAGGGTGGCCAGACGGAGCGCCGTGTGGCGACTGTTACGCACGATCATGCGGCCAATGCTAGGTCACATCCGCAAAGCTGGGACGATGGAGAGCGTGCCCCAGTCCCAGGATCCCCGCGCCGAGCACCGTCGGCTGTACCCGCGAGTAACCAGTTTCCGCTCCCGCCGCGCCTCCCTCACCCCCGCTCAGCAGCTGGCGATGGACACCGGCTGGGACACCCTGGGCCGGGACATCCCGCCCGCCCGGCCCGTCGAGGCGTTCCCGGCGGAGACCCCGGGCCCACGTCCCGGTGCCACCGTCGCCTCCCCCGTCCCGGACACGCAGCCCGACCGGACCTTCCCGGCACCGTCGCACCCCCTGGACGCGGCGGCGTGGTTCGGGCGCGAGGCCCCGCTCGTCGTCGAGATCGGGTCGGGCACCGGAACGTCGACCTGGGCCATGGCACAGGCCGAGCCCGACCTGGACGTGGTCGCGGTGGAGGTCTACCTGCCCGGCATCGCCCAGCTGGTGGGAGCCGTGCAACGCGCGGACCTGACGAACGTGCGGGTCGTGCGGGGCGACGGTGTCGCGATGCTCGAGGACATGGTCGCCCCGGGCTCGCTCACGGGCGTGCGCGTGTACTTCCCGGACCCGTGGCCCAAGGCCCGTCATCACAAGCGCCGGCTGCTCTCCGGGCGCATGTTCGCGCTCATCGCGGATCGCCTGCGTGTCGGAGGGATTCTGCACGTGGCCACTGATCATGCAGACTATGCAGAGGCGATTGCGGAGACCGCACCCTCGGAGCCGCTCCTGCGGCCCGTGGCACTGCCCCCGCGCCTCGCCGACGCCGGCCTGCCGATCTCCGTCGACCGCCCGGTGACCAAGTTCCAGGACAAGGCCGCGCAGGTGGGCCGCGAGATCCACGAGTTCGTCTGGGAGCGCGTGGAGGAAGGAGAGGTGCCGTGACGAGTCCGACCGACGAGTCCGTCGTGACCGCCGATCCGGCCCGGCGCGTCCTGCTGGTCTGGGACGCGCCCAACCTGGACATGGGGCTCGGCTCCATTCTGGGCGGCCGGCCCACCGCGGCGCACCGCCCGCGCTTCGACGCCCTCGGCCGCTGGCTACTGGAGTTCACGGCCGCCTTGGAAGACGGCGCATCGGATCCGGATGTTCGATTCGAGCCCGAGGCCACCGTCTTCACCAACATCGCGCCCGGCACCGCCGACGTGGTCCGGCCCTGGGTCGAGGCCCTGCGGAACGTGGGCTACGCGGTGTTCGCCAAGCCGAAGGTCGACGACGACAGCGATGTCGACGACGACATGCTCGATCACATCGACGTCCGGCGGTACTCGCCGGGCCTCGGCGGGCTCGTCGTCGCCTCCGCGGACGGCCAGGCCTTCCGCGAGCCGCTCGAGGAGATCGCCGCAACCGGGGTCCCGGTCAAGGTACTCGGGTTCCGCGAGCACGCCGCCTGGGCGTTGGCTTCCCCTACTCTGGACTTCGTCGATCTCGAAGACATCTCCGGGGTGTTCCGGGAGCCGCTGCCACGCGTGAGCCTCGACGCGCTGCCCGACGAGGGTGCGTGGCTGCAGCCGTTCCGCCCCCTGTCTTCGCTACTTTCGAGCCGGGCCTAGCCCTAGAACCGGCCACCGGAAAGGATTTTTCGCTTGTTCGCAGCGATAGGACGCTTCAGTTACGCGTTCCGATACACGATCATCGCGGTCCTGTTCGTGACCATCGCCACCACCGGCGTCTGGGGCTTCCTCGGGCTCGGGGCGAAGACCAAGATGAACGGTCTCTACGACGAGAACAGCGACTCGGTGGCGGCGGCACAGGTCACGGACCTGGCCAACGGCCGCGAGATGCAGCCCGACATCCTGGTGCTCATCAAGCCCGCCGAGGGCAAGAAGATCACCGACCCGGACGTCGAGAAGGCCGTCGAGCAGACCCGCCAGGACATCCTCGCGAAGTACGCCACCGGCGACGACTCGAAGTTGAACCCGACGAACGAGAAGGAACCGCAGGCGAGCTCGCTGAGCTACACGATGTTCGCCCCCGGCGGCCCGCAGGCGAACGACGCGCTGTTCAAGAAGTTCACCCGCACCGACGCCAAGGGCGGCACGTGGGGCTTCTTCACTCTGCCCATGCGCTCTGCGGACGACACGCAGCGCGGCAAGGACTGGGTGTCCATCCAGCAGCCGCTGATGGCGATGCTGCAGTCCGACGCGAACAAGGCGGTCTTCTCCGCCCAGGTCGGCGGTCTGGTCCCGGTGACCTCGGAGGTCACGGAGGGCGTCCAGAAGGACCAGCAGAAGGCCGAGATCATCGCGCTGCCGCTGGTCGCGATCGTGCTGTTCTTCGTCTACGGCGGCGTCGTCGCCGCGGTGCTCCCGATGATCATCGGTGTGCTCACCATCGGCGCGGCGATGGCCGTCGCCTCCGTGATGGCGGACTTCACGGACGTCAACCTGTTCGTCGGGCCCATCATCTCGCTGATCGGCCTGGGCATCGCCCACGACTACGGCCTGTTCATGGTGTCCAGATTCAGAGAGGAACTGGACGAGGGCTACGACACACCGACGGCGGTCAAACGCACGGTGATGACGGCCGGCAGAACGGTCATCATGTCGTCGCTGCTCATCGTCGCCGCGCTCGCCTGTCTGTACATCTCGCCGCTGGGCCTGCTGACCTCGATGGCCACCGGCGCGCTGCTCGGCGTGTTCATCGCCGCGCTCCTGTCGCTGACGCTGCTCCCGGCGATGCTCGCGGTGCTCGGCCCGAAGGTCTTCGCGTTGAGCTTCCACTGGTTCCTCACCATCTTCGACAAGTGGAACCTGCCGCTCATCGGCGGCGTCATCCACTGGGCGGCGGAGAAGACGGGCCGCGCGAAGACGAAGGCCAACATCGAGGCCGGCATGTGGGGCAAGGTGACCGACGCGGTCATGAAGCGCCCGAAGACCGCCATCGTCGGCGTCGTCACGCTGCTGCTCGCGATCTGCATCCCGATCGTCGGCCTCCAGTTCGGCGGCATCTCGCAGACCTACCTGCCGCCCGACAACAAGACCCGCATGGCGCAGGACCAGTTCCAGGAGCTGTTCCCGGACAACACCGGGCAGCCCGTCAAGATCGTCTTCACCAACGCCAGCGACGCCCAGATCAAGCAGGTGCTCGACGAGGCGAACAAGATCCCCGGCTTCACCCACTCGAACCCCGCGGACCCGAACTCCGCGCGGTTCAGCGCCGCCGGCGACGCGGTGTCCACCGCCAAGGGCACCTCGGACAAGCTGGTCGTGCGCGGCCAGGAGGTCTCCATCCGGACCTCGAACGGCAGCATGCAGGACCCCAACGACACCGCGGCGGTCGGCGAGGCCCTGACCGCGTTGCGCGGCATCACGATGGACGGTGCCGACGCGAGCAAGGGCGTCGGGTTCCTCGTGGGCGGCATGCCGATCCTGCAGCAGGATTCGATCAACTCGATGTTGGACCTGTTGCCGGCCCTGATGCTGCTGCTGGTCCTGGTCACCACGATCGCGATGTTCCTGGCCTTCGGCTCGCTGACGCTGCCGATCAAGGCCGTGCTCATGTCGCTGCTGTCCCTGGGCTCCACGCTCGGCTTCCTCACCTGGATGTTCGTGGACGGTCACGGCGGCGACCTGTTCAACTTCACCGGCGGGCCCATGATGGCGCCCGTGCTGGTGCTGGTGATCGCGGTGGTCTTCGGTCTCAGTACGGACTACGAGGTCTTCGTGATCTCCCGCATGATCGAGGAACGCGCTGCCGGCGCCACGACCAAGCAGGCGATCCGCGCCGGTACGGCGAACACGGGCCGCATCATCACGGCGGCCGCGATCCTGCTCGCCTGCGTCGCGGCGGCGTTCGCCACGTCCGACCTGGTGATGCTCAAGTACGTGTCCTTCGGTCTGATGTTCGCGCTGCTCGTCGACGCGACCGTGGTCCGCATGGTGCTCGTCCCCGCCGTGATGAAGCTGCTCGGCGACGACTCCTGGTGGGCGCCGAACTGGATGCGCAAGATCCAGGAGGCCGTCGGCCTGGGCGAGACCTCGCTGCCCGCCGAGACCCGCGACGGCCGCCCGCTGTCGTCGGTCCGGCCCGCGACCGCGGGCCCCGGCAAGGCCGCGCCGCAGGTCGTGGCGGCGGGTGTTCCGGTCGTGGCGGGCTCGGTGTCGAGCCCGACCGAGCACGCGATCCCGCCCGGCGCGGGCATACCGCCGACCGACCGACCGGCCCGCCCGACCCCGATGGGCCCCGGCCCGCGGCGTCCCGGACCGCCGCCCGGATTCTCCGGCCGGATCGAGCTGCCACCGCGCCCGTCGGCGCCCACGCAGCGTCCGCCGCACGATCCGCGCAGCTACCAGCAGCCGCTCCCCGGGCGCCGTCAGGGCCCGCCGCCCGGGCAGTTCGGCCCCGGTGGTCCCGGTGGCCCGCGGCCCAGCGGCCAGATGCCGCGCCCGCAGGGCCAGCGCCCCGGCGGTCCGCCCGCGGGTGGCCAGCAGGGCCAGCGCCCGCCGTACCCGCCGCGCCCGCAGGGGCCGGGTGGGCCGCAGGGTCCGCGCCCCGGCGGCCCCCGCGACACCGGGCCCCAGCCCGGCCGGGACCAGGAGCGCTAGCAGTTCGACGGTGCCCCGCAGGATTCGATCCTGCGGGGCACCGTCGTATCCGGGGCCGCGAGGCGCGCGATGTCGGCGCACCGTCGTTCCCTTCGGCCGGAGGTCCGAGAACGGCATGGTGATGGAGCGCCGTGCACGAGTAGGCTCCGTGTCCATGGCGGGGAGCGACCAGGACCTGGAGATCGCCGGGTACCGGGTGATCGAGCGGCTGGGCGCCGGCGGCATGGGCGAGGTCTACCTCGTCGCCCACCCGCGGCTCCCCCGGAGCGACGCGCTCAAGCTGCTCGACGGTGCCGTCTCCGCCAGCCCGGAGTTCCAGGCGCGGTTCATCCACGAGGCGGACCTACTGGCGCCGCTGTCGCACCCCAACATCGTGCACCTCTACGACCGCGGGCAGCTCGACGACGGCCGGCTGTGGCTGACCATGGAGTACCTCCAGGGCACCGACGCCAAACAGCTGCTGCGCGAGCAGGGACCGCTGGCGCTGGGCCTGGTCTCGGAGATCGTGAGCGGCGTCGCGGGCGCGCTCGACTACGCCTATCAGGATTTCGCCATCACCCACCGCGACGTCAAACCCGCCAACGTCCTGGTGCGGCTACGGGCGGGGCGGGCCGCCGCGGTCAAGCTCGTGGACTTCGGGATCGCCAAGGCCTCCACGGAGGCCACCTCGTTGACGGTGACCGGCACGACCGTCGGGACGCTGGGCTACCTGTCCCCCGAGGCGATCGGCGGCCTCGACCTGGACAACCGCACCGACCTGTACTCGCTGGCGACCGCCGCGTTCGAACTGCTCACGGGCGCAGCGCCGTTCACCGGCACGACCATCGCCGCCGTCATGGGCGCCCACCTCTACCAGCCGGTGCCGGCGGTGCACGAGCGCGGACCGGGCCTCCCGCCGGAGCTGGACGCCGTCTTCCAGCGCGCGCTCGCCAAGGACCCCGGCGACCGGTTCGCGACGAGCGGCGAGTTCGCCGAGGCGCTCGCCGCGATCGCCGCCGCCTCCCCCGCGGCGCGCGCCGCGGCCCCGACCGTCGCGGACGACGACCCGGGCTACGCCGCGACGATGCTCCGCCCCGCCGAACCCGCCGCCGACGACGCCCCGACCACCGTCGCCCCGTCGGCCGCACCCACGGCACCGTCGGGTCGCGCACCGGTCGAGCTGCGGCGCGGCGAGACCGTGGACCTGCCGCACGCCGCGGAGCTGCTGCTACGGGTCGAGACGCCGCGCGTCCGAGCCGGCAGCGACCTGTTCGCACTGATCGTGGACGGCGACGAGCGGGTCCTCAGCGAGCAGCACATGGTGTTCTACAACAATCCGCGCGACCCCGACGGCATCGCGGCGCTCGCGCCCGGCGACGAGGCCGGCCTCGCCCTCGCTCCGCACGCGCTCCCGCCGGGTGCGCGGATCGTGGTCGCCGTCGCCACCGACGCGCCCGAACCCACCCGCCCGACGGTGCCGGCCGTCACCGTCGGGTGCGCCGACGGGACGTGGACGGTGCCGGCGGCCGGCGAACCGGGGCTGCGCGCGTCCGTCCTGTTCGAGGTGTACCACCGCGACACCCCGTCCGGAGACCGGGTGCTCCGGCTGCGCGCCGTGGCGCAGGGGTGGACCGACGGGGTGGCGGCTCTTGTCCGGAGCTACGGCGTCGAGGTCGACGAGGGCTGATCCGAGTCCGGATCGGCCTTCGGCTCCGACCCCGTGGGCGCCCGTCCGGCGGCACCGTCGGCCCGGGGTACTGAACCGGCCTGCCGGGGCTCCGCCTGCCGGGCCTCGTCCGCGGCGGCACGCTTGGCGGCCTGGCGCATCTCGAGGGCGTCTCCGACGGCGTCGCCGATCTCCCGAGCGACGTCCGCGACGGCGGTGGTGATGATGGTCGCGATGCGGCCGACGCGGATGGAGGTCGACTCGACGGCCTCCTGCGCCGCGTCCTTGCGCCGCTCGATCTTGCCCACTGCGACTCCTCCGTTGCGGTCCGGTGCGTCCGGCCTAGACCGACACCATCTCACGCTCGACGGCGCGCTGCCAGCCCGCCGCGGCCAGCGCCTTCGACGCGGCGTCCTCGTGACGGGCGCGCTCGATGGTCACGGCCAGGTCCGGCTCCTGCTTGGTCCAGCTGTTCGGCAGCGAGAGCTTGGCGATCTTCTTCCACGTCGACGTGAGCTGGCTGCGCAGCGAACCCGTGTTGTAGGGCAGGCCGAACTCCTCGCACGTCGCGCGCACCTCGGCGGCGACCTCCGGGTAGCGGTTCGCGGGGATGTCGGGGAAGAGGTGGTGCTCGATCTGGAAGCTGAGGTTGCCGCTCATGACGTGGAAGAGCTTGCCGCCGTCGATGTTCGCGGAACCGAGCATCTGCCGCACGTACCACTCGCCGCGGGTCTCCTCGGCCGTCTCCTCCTTGGTGAAGGTCTGCACGCCCGACGGGAAGTGGCCGCAGAAGATGATCGAGTACGACCAGATGTTGCGGATCAGGTTCGCCGAGGCGTTGCCCAGGAAGGTGAGCGGGAACAGCGGGCCGGTGAGCAGCGGGAAGATCACGTAGTCCTTGAGCACCTGCTTGCCGGCCTTGCGGCGCATGCCCGCCACGAGTTCCTTGATGTCGGACCACTTGCGGTTGCCCTTGACGATGTTCTCGGCCTCGAGGTCGTGCAGCATGACGCCCCACTGGAACAGCACCATCAACGCACTCGCGTAGGCGAGGTTGCCGAGGTAGTAGGGGTGCCACTTCTGCTCGGGCGCCATCCGCAGGATGCCGTAACCGATGTCGCGGTCCATGTCGAGGACGTTGGTGAAGGTGTGGTGCAGGTAGTTGTGGCTGTGCTTCCACTGATCGCCCGGGCACACGTTGTCCCACTCGAACTCGCGCGAGTTCAGGCCCGGCTCACGCATCCAGTCGTACTGGCCGTGCATGACGTTGTGGCCGATCTCCATGTTGTCCAGGATCTTCGACACGCCCAGCGCGCCGACGGCGACCGGCCACAGCGGCGGCAGGTACATCATCGCGCGGCCGGCGATCTCGAGCCCGCGCTGGTAGCGGACGATCTTGTAGATGTACTCGCGGTCCTTCTCGCCGAGGTCGGCGAGGACGCGGGCACGGATGGCGTCGAAGCGCTCGCCGATGATCTCGACCTGCTCGGCGGTGAGGGTGATCTGTTCGGTCATGATTTCTCCCCTGGGTCTGTGGTGCGGTGGCTAGAGCGCGATCTCGACGTCGCCGACGGGCGCGCTGATGCAGAGCTGGATGTGCTGGTCGGGTTCGGTGTCGGTCTCACCGGTGAGGACGTTGGTGGTGCAGCCGGACTTGCGCACGGCGGTGCAGGAGAAGCAGATGCCCATCCGGCAGCCGCTCTCGGGGAACAGGCCGGAGGACTCGGCCTGGTCGAGGATGGTGCGGCCGTCGTTGTCGACCTCGGTGCCCGCTTCCGTGAAGCGCAGGGTTCCGGTCGCCTCGCCCGACGGTGCCGACACCACCGGCGGGGTGAACTCCTCGACGCGGAGGTCGACGCCGGCGTCGGTGTACAGCTGTTTCGCGGCGTCCAGCAACGACGCGGGACCGCACGCGAGGCCGACGTCGCCGTAGCCCTCGAGCTGCCCGATGTGTTCGGCACCGAGGTGCCGGCCGCCCGCGCGGGTGTACACGTAGGTCACCGACACGTTGCCGAACCGGGCGAGCCGCTCCAGTTCCGCGCGGTACGGGTTGTCCGCCGAGTCGCGGCAGAAGTGCAGGAGCGCGACCTCGCCGTCGTAGTTCTCGTCGATGAGCGTGCGCAGGATCGAGAGTACGGGTGTGATGCCGCTGCCGCCGCTGATGAGGCGGATGCTTGCGGGGCGGTCGCCGGGTGTTCCGGGCAGGACGAAGGTGCCGCCGGCCGGCGTGAGGCCGAGCACGTCGCCCACGGCGAGGTTCTCGCGGAGGTGCTTGCTGACGTGCCCGTCGGCGTCGGCGGTCACGGTGAACTCGAGGTCGCCGTCGTGGTGCTGCGAGCTCGCGGGCGAGAAGCAGCGTGTCTGACGGACGCCGTCGATCACGACGCTGACCTGGATGAACTGGCCGGCCTGGAAGCCCTCGAACTGGCGAGTGGGGGTCACACTGAAGGTGACGGTGCGGTCGGTGCGGCGACTGACGGCCGTGACGCGACCGCGGATCTCCGTCCAGGTGACCATCGGGTCGACGAGCTCGAGGTAGCGATCCACGGCGTGCGGGGTCAGCACGGCCTCGATGACGTTGCCGGCGAATCGGGTGAAGCGGCTCATGGCTGTGTTTCTCCGTTCAGTGCACGCTTGTACACTCACAGTATGCACGCAGACGTCCGCTCCCCGTCAAGGAGTTGTTCCGTGACCTCGGCCACAGCCTCCGCGACACCGTCCCGACGCAGGGGCGATAGACTCGAACCCATGCCCAGACCGACCCCGCGCGCCGTCGAACGGCACACCCCGGGGCCGTCGCGGGCGGAGGCCAAGGAACGCACGCGGCAGGCCCTTCTCGACGAGGCGCTGGCCCTGGCCGGTGAACGCTCGTTCGCGAGCCTGTCGCTGCGCGAGGTGGCGAAGGCCGCGGGCGTGGTGCCCACTGCCTTCTACCGTCACTTCGCCTCCATGGACGATCTCGGCGTCACCCTGGTCGAGGACGCCATGCGCGTGTTGCGTCGTATGCTCCGCGAGGGCCGGCGCGAGGGCGTCGCGCCGAGCGGCGCCGAGGCCGTCCGGATCGTCGCGAAGCAGGCCCGCGCCAACGACGCGGAGTTCCAGTTCCTGGTGCGTGAGCGTTACGGCGGTTCCCCCGAGCTGCAGCGGGCGATCGACGTCGAGCTGCGGCTGTTCGCCAAGGAGCTCACGCACGACCTGTCGCGGATCCCGCCGCTCAGCGAGTGGAGCGTCGAGGACCTCGACATGGTGGCGGACCTCTACGTGACGATCATGCTGGGTTTCGTCGCCGAGCTCGTGCGCATCGACGCGCGCAACAACCGCGACGAGGCCGAGCTCATCGACCGGACGTCCCGGCAGCTCACCGTCGTGGCCCTGGGCCTGGCCTCGTACCACCCGGCCGAGCGGTAGCGCACCGTCGCGCTGCGTTCCGGGCGCCCCCCGATTCGTCACACCCCCACCCCTTGGTCGACCGCTCCCCCTGATTCGTCGTAACCCCACCGGAACACCGGTCGTTCGGGTGGGGTTACGACGAATCGGGGGGCTCAAATCGCTCAGAAATCGCCGACGGTGCGCGACGATCGAAGCATGACCTCTCCCCAGACGCGCAGCGAGCACGACCTGCTCGGCGACATCGACGTTCCGGCCGACGCGTACTACGGCGCCCACACCGCCCGGGCACTGCTGAACTTCCCGATCACCGGTATCCCCATCGCCACCCACACCCACCTGGTGAACGCGTTGGCTGCGGTGAAACAGGCTGCGGCGTCGGCGAATCGCGAGCTCGGGCTGCTCGACGAGGAGAAGGCACGGGCGATCGTCGCCGCGTGCGAGCGGATCCGCGGCGGCGAGCTGCACGAGTGGTTCCTGGTCGACACCATCGCGGGCGGCGCCGGCACCTCGACCAACATGAACGCCAACGAGGTGATCGCCAACGCCGCCCTCGAGCACCTGGGCCGGCCCCGCGGCGAGTACACGACCCTGCACCCGCTCGACCACGTGAACCTCGGCCAGAGCACCAACGACGTCTACCCGACCGCCGTCAAGATCGCCCTGATCACGCAGTTGCGCGAGCTCCAGGAGGCGCTCACCGAGCTGCGCGGCGCGTTCGGCGCCAAGTCCGGGGAGTTCGCGGGGATCGTGAAGATGGGCCGGACCCAGCTGCAGGACGCGGTCCCCATGACGCTCGGGCAGGAGTTCGGCGCCTTCGCGACCACCCTCGGCGAGGACATCGTGCGCCTGCAGGAGGCCACGCGGCTGCTGCACGAGCTCAACATCGGCGGCACCGCCATCGGCACCGCGCTGAACTCCCATCCGGGCTACCGGGCGCGGGTGATCGAGCGGCTGCGCGAGGTCACGGGTGTCTACGAACTGATCGGCGCCACCGACCTCATCGAGGCGACGGCCGATGTCGGCGTCTTCGTCCAACTGAGCGGCGTGCTCAAGCGGATCGCGGTGAAACTGTCGAAGACCTGCAACGACCTGCGGCTGCTGTCCTCGGGTCCGCGCGCCGGGCTCAACGAGATCCACCTGCCGGCCGTGCAGGCCGGGTCGTCGATCATGCCCGGCAAGGTCAATCCCGTGATCCCTGAGGTGGTGAACCAGATCGCGTACGAGGTGATCGGCCACGACGTCACGATCACCATGGCCGCCGAGGGCGGGCAATTGCAGCTCAACGCCTTCGAGCCGATCATCGCCCGGTCGCTCGTGGAGTCGATCTCGCACCTCACGCGCGGGGCGCGGGTGCTCGGCGAGCGCTGCGTCGCCGGCATCACCGCCAACCGCGACCGGCTCGAGCGGATGGTCGCCGAGTCCATCGGTGTGGTCACGGCGCTGAGCCCCACGATCGGCTACGCCGCCGCGACCTCCGTCGCCGCCGAGGCCCTCGAGTCCGGGCGGGGAGTCGTCGAGATCGTCCGCGAGCGCGGCCTGCTCGACGATGCCGTGCTCGACTCCCTGCTCACCCCCGAGTACCTCACGGGCCATCCGCCGCTCGCACTCTCCCCGCAGTCCGACGGCGCCTGACGGTCCGGTCCGGCACGCGCCGCCGGCGGGTGCCGCTTTCTCAGCCGGCCCCACCGGCCCGATCCGCGCGGCCCGGGGGCGGTCGTAGCGACACGAACGCGACGATCCCCCCGATCACACAGAGCGCGGCGGAGACCAGCATCGCCCGGGCGAAGCCGCTCGCGAGGGAGGCTCCGCTCGGGTCGGTGATGCCCACCGCGAGCGGCAGGACGGCCACGGCGAGCAGGCCGGCGAACCGCGAGATCGCGTTGTTGGCACCGGAAGCGGCCCCGACGTACTCGGCGGGCACCGCGTCGAGCACCGTCGACGTGAGCGGCGCGACCGTCATCGCCATGCCCGACCCGAACACCAGGACGCCGGGCAGCACCCCGCCCCAGTAGCCCGCGCCCGGCACGACCCGCACCAGGAGGGCGAGGCCGGCCCCGGCGACCATCGGTCCGACGGTCATCAGCGCGCGGGGGCCGGTCCGCTGCGCGAGCGCGCCGATCCGCCCCGACAGGAGCGCCATGACGGCGGTGAAGGGAACGAACGCGAGACCGGCCTCCAGGGCTGAGTAGCCGAGGTTCGTCTGCAGGTGCAGCGACAGCAGGAACAGCGCGCCGCCCAGCCCGGTGTAGACGGCGAGGGTGACGATGTTCGTTCCGCTGAACCGCGCCGATCGGAACAGGTGCATCGGAACGAGCGGGTCCGCCGCGCGGTGTTCGACGACGGGGAACGCGGCGAGGGCCGACACCCCGATGGCGAGGGCGAGCAGGACGATCGGCGTCCAGCCCTGCACCGGGGCCTCGATCATCGCGAAGGTCGCGCCGCCCAGGCCGATCGTGATGCAGGTCGCGCCGGCCACGTCGAGCCCGCCCCGCACCCGCGTCGGACGGATCCGCGGCACGTGGCGAACGGTCAGGGCCAGGGCCGCCGCTGCGAGCGGCACGTTGATCAGGAACACCCAGCGCCACGACGCCGAGTCGACGAGCCATCCCCCGACGAACGGCCCGATCGCGGACGAGACGCCGCTCAGCCCGGCCCACACGCCGATCGCCCGCCCCCGGTCCTCGGCGCGGATCACGGTGTCGATCAGCGCGAGGCTGTTGGGCACCAGGAGCGCGCCGCCGATGCCCTGCACCACGCGCGCCGCGATCAGGATCTCGCCGGTGGGGGCGAACCCGCACGCGATCGACGCGAGCGTGAACACCGCCAGGCCGGACAGGAAGACGGTGCGCCGGTCGTACCTGTCGCCGAGTGCGCCGCCCAGCAGGAGCAACGCACTGAGGGTGAGCAGGTACCCGTCGAGCACCCACTGCAGCATCGACAGTCCGCCGCCGAGGTCCCGCCCGATCGCGGGCAGCGCCACGTTGACCACCGAGCCGTCGAGGAAGGCGACGCCGGAGCCGAGGACCGCGGCGGCCACCAGCCACCGGCCGGGCGGCGATGCCAGTGCCAGCCGCTGGGTCGGGCCACCCGCGTCACCGGACACGACGGCGTGGTCCGGGGCGGATCTCCTTCGGCGCAACCTCACGCACAACCACCTCTCCGGGAGCCGAACCGCGGCCCGACGAGCGGACCACGTCCATGGTCGCATCAGTCGACGGACCGCACCATCGGCTCTGTCCGCCACTGCACGATGTTCGTCGCGGCGTAGGGTCCGGGGCATGACGGGACCAGGTCCGGGTGGCCGGGGCGGTATGCGGGCTATCGACGAGGATGCGGTGCGGGTGCAGAACGCCGCGGCTCCCGATGTGGCCCACCTCGGACGGCGGATCGTCGCCCTGTTCGCGCCGTACAGAGCGCAGATCATCATCACGTGCGCGCTCGTGATGATCACCGCCGCGATCGGCGTCGTTCCCCCGCTGTTGGTGGAGCGGGTGTTCGACGACGCCCTCTTCCCGAAGGCCGGCACCCCGTCGATGTCCCTGCTGATGTGGCTGGTGCTGGGCATGATCGGCCTGTACCTCGTCGCAGCGCTCCTCAACGTCCTCCAAGCGTGGTTCACCGCGACCATCGGCAATCGCATCACCGGCGATCTGCGGGTTCAGCTCTTCGAGCACCTCCAGTCGATGGAGCTGGGGTTCTTCACCCGCACCAAGACCGGGGTCATCCAGTCACGTCTGCAGAACGACGTGGGTGGCGTGTCCGGAGTGCTGACCTCCACCGTCACATCGATTCTCGGCAACGTGGTGACGGTGATCGCGTCGCTGGTGGCCATGGTGCTCATCGACTGGCGACTGACGCTCGTGTCCGTCGCGATCATGCCGATCCTGACCCTGGTGCAGCGGCGCGTCGGGCGGGTCCGCGCGAAGATCGCCGGCCGAACGCAGGAATCGCTGTCGGAGCTGACGGCGATCACGCAGGAGACGCTGAGCATCTCCGGCGTCCTGCTGTCCAAATCGTTCAACCGGCAGCGCACCGAATCCGTTCGCTACCAGCGGGAGAACGCCAACCAGATCGACCTGCAGGTACAGCAGGCGATGAGCGGTCAGACCTTCTTCGCGGTCGTTCAGGTGCTCATGTCGTCCGTGCCCGCGGTGATCTACCTGATCGCGGGATTCCTGCTCACCGGCGATCAGGGTGGCGGGATCACGGCGGGCGCGATCGTCGCCTTCACGACTGTCCAGGCGCGCTTGCTGCAACCCCTGGTATCACTGATGCGCGTCGCGCTCGATGTCCAGACCTCCCGGGCACTGTTCGCGCGGATCTTCGAGTATCTCGACCTGGTCCCCCAGATCGAAGACGACCCGGACGCGATCGACGCCTCGAACGCGCCCGGGCCCCGCGGGAGCATCGCCCTCGAGGAGGTCACCTTCCGGTTCCCGGACGCTGCGGACGACAGCCGACCCACCTTGGACGACATCAGCTTCCGGGTCGAGCCCGGGCAGCACGTCGCGCTGGTGGGACCGTCGGGATCCGGTAAGTCCACGATCCTCTACCTGATCCCACGTCTCTACGACGCCACGTCGGGGGCGGTCCGATTCGACGGCGCGGACGTCACCACGCTCACTGCGGCGTCGATCATCGACGAGGTCGGCATCGTCGCTCAGGAGACCTACCTGTTCCACGCCACCATCGCCGACAACCTGCGCTACGCGAAGCCCGATGCCACCGACGAGGAACTCCGGCAGGCGTGCATCGCCGCCAACATCGACCACATCATCACCGGCTTCGAGCAGGGCTACGACACCATGGTCGGGGAACGCGGGTACCGGCTCTCCGGTGGCGAGAAACAACGCATCGCGATCGCACGGGTACTCCTCAAGGATCCCCCGGTCTTGCTGCTCGACGAGGCGACGTCCGCGCTGGACACGGTGTCGGAACGCGTGGTCCAGGAGGCGCTCGACACCGTCGCCCACGGCCGCACGACGATTACTGTCGCGCACCGCCTTTCCACCATCGTCGACTCGGACGTCATCCTCGTCGTCGACGCCGGCCGGATCGTCGAATCCGGCACGCACACCGAGCTCATGGCGCGGAACGGCCTGTACACCGAGCTCGCCGAGCAGCAACTCGCGGCAGCGCGCATCGACGGCGCCAGCTCCCGCGACCAGGCTCCCCTGCCCGGCCGCCGCGCGGACCGATGCCCCGAGTTCGACGACCTCGCGCATGCTGTTGCGGAGCTCATCACGCCCATTCTCGATGCCCGAGCACCCGTCCGTCCGGTGGGTTCCGAATCCGAGTGGCCGCCCGCGATCCAGTAGTCGGCTGTGCGAGACCGCCCTTGATCTATACCCCCTAGGGGTATATCGTCGGCGTCATGGAACACGACCACGGCGCCGGCACCACGCACGCCGCACACGACATGACGGCGCACACGGGGCACGACATGCCCGGGCACGACATGGCAGCCATGCCCGGGATGGACCACTCCGGCCACGGTGGCCATGCAGGCCACGGCGACCACGTCGCGCAGTTCCGGCGACTGTTCCGGATCATGTTGGTGCTCGCCGTTCCGACGGTCGCGCTGTCGGACATGTTCGCGATGATCCTGGGCTACTCACTCCCGGACGTACCCGGTCTGCGGTGGGTCTCGCCGGCGCTCGGCACCGTCATGTACGTGTGGGGCGGCAAGCCCTTCCTGACGGGGGCCGTCTCGGAGATCAAGGCCCGCAAGCCCGGCATGATGCTGCTGATCGGGCTGGCGATCACCGTCGCCTTCGTCGCGTCCTGGGGCGCCTCGCTGAGCATCCTCGACCACCAGCTCGACTTCTGGTGGGAGCTGGCGCTTCTCATTGTGATCATGCTGCTGGGCCACTGGATCGAGATGCGCTCGCTCGCGCAGACCACCTCCGCGCTGGACTCGCTCGCCGCGCTCCTGCCGGACGAGGCGGAGCGGGTCGACGGGGCCACCATCGTCACCGTCGCACCGTCGGAGCTGCGCGTGGGCGATGTCGTGGTGGTGCGCCCGGGCGGCTCGGTCCCCGCGGACGGCGTCGTCGTGGACGGTACTGCGGCGCTGGACGAGTCGATGATCACCGGCGAGTCGCGCACCGTCGAGCGGACCCTCGGCGATCCCGTTACGGCGGGCACCGTCGCCACCGATTCCGGTCTGCGCGTGCGGGTCACGGCGATCGGCGACGACACCGCCCTCGCCGGCATCGGCCGGCTGGTCGCCCAGGCGCAGAACTCGACCTCCCGCGCCCAGCGGCTGGCCGACCGCGCCGCGGGCTGGCTGTTCTGGTTCGCGCTGGGCGCGGCCGCGATCACGGCGGCCGTGTGGTCGGCGCTGGGGATGCCCGACGACGCCGTGGTCCGCACCATCACGGTGCTGGTGATCGCGTGCCCCCACGCACTGGGTCTGGCGATTCCGCTGGTGGTCAGCATCGCCACCGAGCGCGCGGCGAAGGGCGGTGTGCTGGTGAAGGATCGGCTGGCACTCGAGAGCATGCGCACCGTCGACGCCGTGCTGTTCGACAAGACCGGCACCCTCACGCGGGGCGAGCCGACCGTCACCGAGATCAGTGCGGTGTCGGGCGACGACGACGCCGTCCTCACCCTCGCCGCCGCGGCGGAGGCCGATAGCGAGCACCCGCTGGCCCGCGCGATCATCCGCGCCGCCGCGGACCGCGGCCTGACGGTGCCCGCCGCCACCGACTTCAGCAGCTCTCCGGCCGTGGGCGTCACGGCGACGGTCGACCGTGCGACGATCCGCGTCGGCGGCCCGCACCTGCTCGCCGAGGAAGGCGCGCAGGAACTTCCGGTCGCGAACGCCTGGCGCGCGCACGGCGCGATCATCCTGCACGTGCTCCGCGACGGCGACGTGCTCGGCGCGCTGGCGTTGGCGGACGAGGTGCGGCCGGAGTCCCGCGAGGCCGTCGACGCGCTGCACGCCCTCGGGATCCAGGTGGTCATGATCACCGGCGACGCGGAAGCCGTGGCCCGCACCGTCGCCGACGACCTCGGGATCGACCGCGTCTTCGCCGGCGTGCGCCCGGAGGACAAGGCGGCCACGGTCGCCGAGCTGCAGCACGAGGGCCGGCGGGTCGCGATGGTCGGCGACGGCGTCAACGACGCGCCGGCGCTGGCGCAGGCGGACGTGGGCCTGGCCATCGGCGCGGGCACCGACGTGGCGATCGCCTCCGCGGGCGTCATCCTCGCGAGCGACGACCCCCGGTCCGTGCTGTCGGTGATCGAGCTGTCGCGGGCCTCGTACCGCAAGATGCAGCAGAACCTGTGGTGGGCGGCGGGATACAACCTGATCTCGGTCCCGCTCGCCGCCGGAGTGCTCGCACCGATCGGTTTCGTGCTGCCCATGTCGGTGGGCGCGATCCTGATGTCGCTCTCGACGGTGGTGGTGGCGCTCAACGCGCAGCTCCTCCGCCGCCTGGACCTGCGTCCGCAGGCTGTGACCGCGAAGCTCGTGGGGACCCGACCCGCTCGGCCGTGACGCCGGTGCACACGCGAGACGATCGCTATGGTGGCGGCAACGCCCCGCACCGCGGGCACCGACGTGAAAGGGCCGATCGTGGCCAAGACGACGCAGCAACCACCTGAGTTCGCGGACACGGCGCCCTACACGGTCGACTACGTGCACGACTGCCCTGCGCCGGTGGAGGCGGCGTTCGAGGTCTTCAAGGACAACCGCGGCGGCACCCGCTGGCTGGGCTGGTTCGTCACGGCGGTCACGCCCACGTCGGACCCCGAGCACGGCGTGGGGTCGACGCGCACCGTCACCTTCCTCTACGGCCTCGGCAGCCTCGAGGAACGATTCGTGGCCTGGGAGGAGAACCGCCTGTGGTCGTTCACCGCCACCTCGTTCCGGCCGCGCTTCTTCTCCAGCTTCATGGAGCGGGTCACGTTCGAGGCGGTGGACGAAACCCGCTGCCGGATCCACTACCGCGCCGGCATCGACTTCACCGCGCTGGGCAGACCCTTCGCCCGCCCGGCGATCGCCTTCCTCAACCGCGCGATCGTTCCGACCCTGGAACGGATGAGTGCTCTGGCGGTCGAGCAGTTGCGGTGATGAACCGGCGTCAGATGCAGAAGGGTCGCAATCTGCGTGGCGGACAGGCCCTTCGTCACCAGGCGCGGCACCTCGACCACGCGACTCTCGGTTCCTGACCGATTCGGACAACCGCGCGTCGGTACCCGGCCGCCACATCCGCGACCGACGCACATCACCTACAGATCCGGCGGCTTCTGCCCCTGAGGAATCCCTCCTGGAGGTAGCCACCCACGGAATCGAGCACGGATCGATCCGTGCAGACTCGGAGGTCTCACAGCCCCCAGATGACCGAGACGCTGGACGCCGAACATCTTGCTGGACGGCCTGATCGGCGCCTCTGCCGTCATTGTCCGAACCGGTCAAGATCGGAGAGTCCGATGATCGCGATGGGCCGTTGCTTTGCGCGCCAGCACATCCCGCCTCTGCGCACCCGCTCGCGCGCCGCCGCGCCGCCGCACCCGCTTCAATCCAGCCCGTTCTCCAACGCGTAGCGGGCCAGCTCCACACGGTTACCCAGCTGGAGCTTGCGGAGCGTGGCCTGCACGTGGTTCTCGACGGTGCGGTGGCTCAGGTGCAGCCGGGTGGCGATCTGCTTGGCGGACAGGCCCTTCGCCACCAGGCGCAGCACCTCCGTCTCGCGCGGCGTGAGCGCCGCGGCGGGCGTCGGCTCCGGCGCCGCGGCCATCCGCCGGAACTCCCCCAGCACCAGCCCCGCGAGGCCGGGCGTGAAGACCGGTTGCCCGGCCGCAGTGGCGTGCACGGCTGCGACCAGCTCGTCGGCGGAGGCGCTCTTGACGAGGTAGCCGCAGGCCCCGGCCTTCACGGCCTCGACAACGTCGTCGCGCTCGTCCGACGCGGACAGGATCAGCACCTGGGCCTTCGGTGCCGCGGCCAGCACCAGCGCGGTACCCGCGGCGCCGTCGCCGTCGGGCAGCGACATGTCCATCAGCACGACCCGCGGCTGCACCGCACCGGCGATCCGCCCCGCGGCGGCCACCGAGTCCGCCGTCCCCGCGACGACGAATCCGCGGGCCTCGAGGTCGCGCGCGACCGCGTCGCGCCACATCGGGTGGTCGTCCACCACCAGTACGGAGATGTCCGCGTTCGCGGCTACGTCCGGGGTATCCATAGCTCCCATTCCACTCCCTCGTCCACGCCGGTCGTCAACTCCGCGCGCCCACCCAGCTCACGCATCCGTCCGACGATCGACTCCGCCACCCCCAGTCTGCCCTCGGCGCGCGCGGCGTCGAGGCGCCCCGGCGCGATGCCTGCACCGTCGTCGCGCACGGTCACCAGGACCGCGTCGCCCACATCCTCGAGCAGCAGGAAGGACCGCGCCCCGGGACCGGCGTGCCGGAGGGTGTTCTCCAGAGCGTTCCGGACCGCCGCGGTCACCTCCGCCGCGGTCGAGGCGGGCAGCGTCACCGCCCCGCCGGGCTCGGCGAGGGTCACGGTCGACGACGCCAGCGGCCGCAGCAGCTCCCGCAGGTCCACCAGGTCGCCGTCGCCGGCTGTCCCCGGTTCGACGGTGCCGCCCGGCGTCTCGGCGATCAGGCGGCGCAGCGCCCGCTCCTGCTGCGCCGCGAGCTCGCCCAGCGCGCCCAGCTCCGTCCCGGGGCCGCCGAGGGCGGCGCACCGTCGGGCCAGGAAGGCGAGGGCCTGCAGCACCCCGTCGTGCACCTCCCGGGCGAGGCGCTCCCGGGCGCGGGCCTCCGCGGCGACGCGCTCGGCCTCGCGCAGCTGCTCCTGCGAGCGAATGGCCACGCGCGCGGCCACGCCGATCCCCAGGCCCACCGCCATGAAGACGGGATAGTTGGCGTCGCGGAGGATCGTCTCGGGGAAGGTGCCGCGGTAGATCGCGTTGATCGCGGCGATGACGATGCCGCCGATCACGCCCGCGACCGGCCCGGACAGGATCGCTGCGGAGACCACGGGATTGGTGAGCCACAGTGTGGTCGGGAGGGTCTGGTTGTGCGCGGTGAACGCCGGCGACGCCACCCAGACGGTGCCCAGCGCCAGGACCGCGGCGACCGCGAACTCGGCGAGCACGAACCACCGGTGCCGCCCGAATCCACGCACGTAGCCGAATCCGGCGACCAGGCTCACCACTACGACGGCGCCGATCATCACCCAGCTCCAGCCCACGTGCCGGTACCGGTCCGCCTCGTCGATCTGCCGGCCGACGGCGTAGAGCACCGACAGTGCCCGGAACCACTGCGCGCCGCGCCACAGCGGCGCGCGGGGATCCCCGCCGTCGGACGTGGCCCCGTCGGCGGACTCGGCGCGCCGTAGACGGGTAGCGAGGCCTTGCATGTGCCCACGTTAACCGGTGAGTAGGCTGGCGCCGATGAGCGAAGGTGAATCGGCCGACCGGGCGGATCGCCCGGACCCGGCCGCGGCGCCGGGAGCGGACGTCGACGGTCCGACCGGGGCGGACACGCCCGACGACGCCGCAGCGGCGATCACGGCCGATGCCGAGGGCGGCAAACGGCCGGTGCTGAACCGGCGGCGCTGGAAGTGGGTGCGGCGCACCCTGCTGGTGATCCTCGCGATCGTCCTCGGCGTCGAGGCGTATCTGTTCTGGCCGACAGTGTCGAAGTCGGTCCGCGAGCTCAAGCACATCCGGTGGGAGTGGGTCGTCGCCTGCGTCATCGCGGTGTTCTTCTCGATGGACTCGTTCGCCCAGGTCACGCGTACCCTGCTGCGGTCCGCGGGCGTGCCCGTGACGCAGCGGCAGGCGCTGAGCCTGCAGATGGCGTCCAACTCGGTCTCGCAGTCGCTGCCCGGTGGGCAGGTGCTCGCGCCGACGCTGGTCTACCGGCGCACCCGCATGTGGGGCGCCTCGCCGGTGATCGCGACCTGGCAGATCGTGATGAGCGGCCTGCTCATGTCGGCGGGGCTCGCCGTCCTCGGACTCGCGGGCGGCCTGCTGGCCGGCGCCAAGACCAGCCCCTACTCCGTGGTGTTCTCCGTCGCGATGCTCGTGGTCTTCATCGTGCTGGTGCAGTACGTGGCCTCGCACCCGGACGGCCTCTACGTCGTCGGGGCGCGGCTCATCCGCTGGATCAACGACCTGCGCAACAAGCCGGAGGACACCTGGCTCGCCCGCTGGAAGGAGATCCTCGACCAGCTGCAGGCCGTGAAGCTGAGCCGCCGCTACGGCGCCGAGGCCTTCGGGTGGTCCCTGTTCAACTGGGTCGCCGACGTGGCCTGCCTCGCGTTCGCCTGCTACGCCGTCGGCGACGCGCCCGGCCTCGCCGCGCTCGCCGGCGCCTACGCCGCGTCGAAGCTGGTCAACACCGTCAGCCCCATCCCGGGCGGCCTCGGGCTGGTCGAGGCGGCGCTGGTCCCCGCGCTCGTGCTGGCGGGGATGCCCGCCAGCTCGGCACTGACGGCGACCCTGCTGTACCGGCTGGTCAGCTACGTCCTCGTCGTGGTGGTCGGCTGGATCGTGATCGTCGTCGGATACCGCAGCTACCGCGCCACCCTGGACGTCGACCCCGACGCGGCCGGCGGCAGCGGCAAGCCCGGCAGCACCCGGCCCGCGCAGGACGCCGATCGCACGGTCGAAGCCCCCGAGGGCGACAGCGGACCGTCGACCAGCCCGAGTTAGCACCCCCACCTGCCCTTTTAGCGCGCTGCAACCGGCTCTCAAGGACGACGGGGCATCGTCGTCCCTGTGAGCGGACGACCCGCACGCTCACATCGCCCCGGAGTGGAGGGGGGCGAGGGGGTCAGGCCCGGTCGGGGCGCGTCTGGGAGGACCGCGCCCCGACCGCGTGCCGAGCACCGTCTACCGTGGTCACATGCGCATTCCGGCCATCGCCGTCCTCGACGTCGTCTTCGTGCTGCTGTTCGTCGTGATCGGGCGGTTCAACCACAACGAGGCGTTCTCGCCGGCCGGGTTCGCCGAGACCGCGTGGCCCTTCCTGCTGGCCCTCGCCGTGGGCTGGGCCTTCACCTACGTGCTGGCCGCCCTGCGCGGCCACGAGCCCGGGCGCGCGCAGACCTTCTACCCGGGGCGCGTCTTCCCCGCGGGCGTCATCATCTGGATCTCGACGGTGGCCTTCGGCATGACCGCCCGGGGCCTGCTCACGTCGAAGGGCGTCGAGGTCAGCTTCGTCATCGTCGCCACCATCGCGCTCGGCCTGTTCCTGCTCGGCTGGCGCGCCGTCGCGCAGCTCGTGATCGCCCGCCGCGCGAAGGCCTGAGCTACTTCAGGTACGCCCCGGCCACCTGCAGCGATCCGCTGCCGGAGCGGTCGCCAGTGACCATGATCGCGAAGGCCTGATCGCCGCGGTAGCCGATGAACCAGCCGGGGCCCTCCGGCCCGTTGGTGCCGACGAGGCCCTTCGCCTTGGTCGCGACGAGGTCGCCGCCGTCGCCGGACGGCGAGACCGTGGCGTCCATCTTGGCGCGCACGGCTTTGAGGATCTTCTCGTCGACGTCACCGATAGGAGCGCTGGGCTTCGCGGTCTGGCCCTGCACCACGAACGGCGCGGTGGTCTTCCCCTTCGCGATGGCCGCGGCGAAGATCGCCATGCCGAACGGCGTGGCCTTGACGGTGTCGGCACCGAGCTCCGCGGGTCCGCGCCCGCCTGCCCCCGGCAGTTCCGCGGTCACCGTCTTCACGCCGGTCATGGCGAAATCGGTGCCCATGCCGAGCGGCGCGAGCAGCTTGCCCTGCTTGCCGGTGTCCTTGCCCGCGGCGGCGTTGACCTCGCTGTACAGCGGCTCGAGGACCGGCCCCGTGGTCGACAGCCCGGTGAGGGCCCAGTCGGTCGAGACAGCGCTGGCCTGCGTGTTCTGCGCGGCGGCGAGCACGGCCCCCGTCGAGACCGAGACCACGACCATCGCGGCGGGCTGGCCCAGTTGCACAACCGCGTTCTCGACGTCGAGCTGGACCTTGGGATCCATGGCGGTGCGCAGGTCCGGTCCGGGCGGCCCCTGGTAGCCGACGATCTTGGTGGGCGGCTTGCCGTTCGTGAGCAGCTGCACCTCCCAACCCGCGGTCGCGTCCCGGTTCGCCTGCCACGCGCCCTTGATCCCGTCGAAGAGGGGCGAGAACAGTTGTCGGTTCGAGATGAGCAGGTCCTGGGCCTGGGTGTCCTGCAGGCCGGGCACGGCGGTCAGCTTGTCTCCGAGCACGCCGAAGTCGTCGTCGCGCAGGTCGAGGACGGGCACGGGCTTCCCCGGATCCGCCTTGGCCTTCGCGGCGAGCGACTCGGGGGTGACCAGCGGCGCGACGGGCGAGACGATCTTCGCGACCCTCGTCAGGCTGTCGGTGAGGTTCTTGGTCTTGTTCGGGTCGACGGTGAGGCGATGGACGGTGCCGGCGAACATCAGGTCCGACTTGTCCGCGGCGAACACCCTGGGTGCCTTGGCGTCGGTGCGGATCTGCCGGATCGAGGTGTCCGGGGTGAGCCCGGGCGCGAGCACCGCCGGGTCCCAGGAGATCCGCCAGCCGATGGACAGCTGCGACGCGCTGCCCTTGGTGGTGTAGTCCCAGTCCCGCCCGTCACCGAAGTTCCAGTGCGTCTTGACGTCGAAGGTCGCGCTGCCGCCGGAGTAGCGCTGCACGTTGGCCGTGGTCACCTTCACGGACTGCGCGTTCATGTCGCGCAGGGTGCGGCCGATGACACCACCCGCCGCGTCGGGCGACGACGTGACGGCCGCCGCGGCGACGGCCTTGCCCTCCCCGATCGCCGAGGTGTAGCTGTCGAGCATCTTCTGCACCTCGGCCACGGCGCTGTCGCCGCACGCGGCGAGCCCGCCGCCGACGCCGAGGAGCAGGACGGAGACCAGTGCGGCGGTGCCGTGGCGTGCCCGACCGCTCCGTCTCACGTCGCCTCCCTCGTGGTGAACGGCCCAGCGCCATCCCTGACGGCGGAGCTTACCTTTCCGAACATGGCATCCTTGGGATATGGATCTGGTGGTGCGTTCCGCGGACCGGGCAGCGTCGTCGATGCCCGGCGTCCGGTCGCGTCACTGCTTCTCCTTCGGAGATCACTACGATCCCGACAATACCCACCACGGAATCCTGCTGGCCTGCAACGCGGAGCAGGTCCGGGCGGGCACGGGCTTCGACACGCACCCCCACCGCGCCGTCGAGATCGTCACCTGGGTGCTGTCCGGCTCGCTCGTCCACCAGGACAGTGAGGGACACGCCGGGCTGGTCCACCCGGGTCTCGCGCAGCGCATGAGTGCCGGGACCGGGGTGCTGCACTCCGAGCGCAACGACCGCGCCGTCGAGGGCGCCGATGTCCGGTTCGTCCAGATGTGGGTCCTGCCGGACGAGCCGGGCGGCGCACCGTCGTACGAGCAGCGCGACACGACGGCCGAACTGGCCGCGGGCGGGCTGGTTCCGGTCGCGTCGGGCGACCCCGCGCAGGACGCGGCCGTCCGGATCGGGAACCGCGGCGCCACCCTGTTCGCGGCGCGCCTGGCGCCGGGCGGCACCGTCGACCTTCCGGACGCGCCCTTCGGGCACCTCTACCTCGCCGACGGGGCCGCTGACATCGAGGGCCCGGGACTGCTGTCCGACGGTGACTCACTGCGCACCGTCGGGGACGGACGGCGCGTGACCGCCGGGCCCGACGGTGCCGAACTCCTGTTCTGGCGCATGCTCACCCGCCTGGGCGGCTGACCCGGCCCCGACGGTCCGCCGGGGCCGCCCCGCGACCTAGGGCAGCGGTCGGTCCGAGGGCACCACGAGGTAGCTGGGCCGGTTCGGGTCGATCACCACGTGCTGCGGCGAGAACTTGGTCTCCGAGGTGACCGGGCCCAGCGTGATGGCCTTGATGAGGTTCAGCGCGAACACGTCCACCCGGAGGCGATGGCCGGGCTTGAGGATCGCGCTGACCGCGTGCGTGGCGATGTCGAGCTCCACGACCTGCCCCGGCTTGACCAGCTGCCGCTGGTTGATGTCGAGCTGGTAGTAGGGCGCGGTGTAGTCGCCGGCGGCGGTCTTGAGGCTGCGGGAGTCATCGATCTGCCGCAGCGAGGTGGTGAGCTGCCCGGAACTGATCACCTCGGACCGGCCGTCGGGCGAGACATCGGTGACGTTCACCGACCAGTACGCGTCCCGCTGGTCCTGCGTGGTCGTGAGGTGCAGGTTGATCGGGCCCGAGATCACGGTCGACTTCCCGACGGGCCTACTCGTGAAGGTCAGCCCGTTCATCTCCGCGACGCGGTTGTCGGCGGCGCAGCCCTGGAAGACCAGGAGGCCGAACATCGCCTGCCCGGTGTCGTTCGAGCACAGCGTGCTGAGGCCGGGGCCGACGGTGCGCCGCGCCGCGAGCTTCGGCTTCGCGGTCTGCAGGCTGTTGTCGGACAGCGAGCCCGGCGCCGTGCCGGAGGTGAGGCTCGACAGGTACATGCGCTGGTACTGCTGGTTCGGCTCCGGGAAGCTGTCGCCCTGCCACCAGCCGCCGCCCTTGCGGTGCACGGTGACCGGCGCGTAGTTGTCGATGCCGTTGTCGGCGTCCTTGAGCCACTTGTCGAACCACGCCTTCTGCAGCACGTCGGCGCGGGTCGGCTGGTTCACGCCGCCCAGGTCATGGGTGACGGTGACGTGGTAGGCGTCGCCGATGATCACCTTCTTCTTCGACAGCGGCAGGCTGCTGAGCTCGGACGGCAGGCGCCATTCGGTGTTCGTGAACAGGTCGTGCCAGCCGCCGAACGCGAAGGTGGGCGTGGTGATCTTGTTCAGCGGCGTCCGGAAGGCCTGCCGCAGCGGCGAGTTCTTGTCGATCAGCTCCTTGGTCTTCGGGTCGAGGCCGTCGACGCTCGGCGAGAAGACGCCGGAGAGCAGCTGCGGCACGAAGACCGCGGGGTTCTCGATGCGCTGCTGCAGCCACTTCCAATCGAAGGTGCCGTTCAGCAGCGAGCGGATGTCCGGGATGAACTTGAGGACGTTGACCAGCGCGAGCCAGGGGCCGAGGAAGCCGACGCCCAGGCCGCCGCCGGGGGCGATGATGTCGGCGGTCAGGTCCGCGCCCGGCACCACCGGGAACAGCGCCTGTAGGCCCTTCGGGTTCCGCGCCGCCACCTGGAGCTGGTTGATGCCCGAGTAGGACACGCCGGTCATGCCCATCCGGCCGTTGGCCCACTTCTGCTTGCGGACCCAGTCCAGGACCTCGACGGTGTCCTGCTGCTCGCGCTCGGCGAAGACCTGCCACACGCCCTGGGAGTTGCCGGTTCCGCGGACATCGACGACGACCTGGGTGTAGCCGTTCTGCACCAGCTTCGGGTCCAAGCCGGTGAAGGAGCTGACCATGCCGCCGTTGAGCACATCACGCAGGTCGTTGACGCCGGCGATCGGGGTGCCGGCGAAGTTGAACAGGTTCAGCAGCTGGATCAGCGCGGGAGAGAGCACCGGGACGTTCATCGCGAGCGTCGCGATGGCGCTGACGAACTTGGTGTACGGCGTCATGTTGACGATCGTCGGGGTCTTCGTGTCGATCGCCCGGCCCGATGCATCGGCGGGGCGGAAGACGTTGGCCTTGAGCACCGTGCCGTCGGACATCGTGACCGGCACGTCCCACTCGATGGCCATCTTGGGGTACTTCGTGGGGCCGTCGTGATCGGCGATCCACTCGGGGTTGATCATCCCGGCGACGCCGGGGCCGGGCTTCCACGGCTCCGCACTCGCCTTCGCGTTCAGTCCGGGGACGGTCACCACGGTCGCCACGAGGACGAACACCGTGAGGAGGGCGGCGAGAACCAGTCGCAGGCGCGGACGCGTCAGCCTCATACGAGAATCTCCTTGAACATAGCTCCACCGCACAGGCCAGCCCCGTTTGCGGTATGCATCACACGGCACCGTATCGCTGTGCGGCGTCACACGGAATACTGACGAGTAAGTTCTCCCACCATGTGAGATCACTGAGGAGGAGCTGGCAGGATGGGAAGGTGACCTCCACTCCCGCCCTGGACCTCAGCCATGTCGACCCCGCCGTCCGCGTGCAGGACGATCTGTTCGGCCACGTCAACGGTCAGTGGCTGGACAGCCACGAGATCCCCGCGGACCGCTCGACCGACGGTGCCTTCTACGCCCTCCGCGACGCCGCGGAGCAGCACGTGCGCGACATCGTCGAGGAGTGCGCCGCCGCCCCGGCCGACGGCGCCGGCGACGCCCGCAAGATCGGCGACCTCTACGCGAGCTTCATGGACACCGCCGCCGTCGCCGCTGCCGGGCTGACGCCGCTGACCGACGAGCTGACCGAGATCCGCTGGGTGCAGTCACCGTCGGACCTGGTCACGGTGCTCGGGCGCCTGCAGCGAACGGGCCTGCGCGGCGTGCTCGGCTACTACGTGGACACCGATGCCAAGCGGTCCGACCGCTACCTGGTCAACCTGGTGCAATCCGGCATCTCGCTGCCCGACGAGGCGTACTACCGCGAGGAGCAGTACGCGCCGGTGCGGGAGAAGTTCGTCGCCCACGTCGCCGCGACCTTCCGCCTGGCGACCGGCGCGCTCGAGGGCGTCGTCGCCCCGGGCGAGGAGGACGCGGCCGCCGCGCAGGTGCTCGACCTGGAGACGGCGATCGCCGCCGGGCACTGGAACGTGGTGGACCGTCGCGACGCCGACAAGGGCTACAACCTGCGGACCTTCGCCGAGCTGGACGCCGAGGCGCCCGGCCTGCGTCTCACGGACTGGGTCGCCGCGGTCGCAGGTTCGGCCGACTCCCCGGTGTTCGCGGAGGTGAACGTCCGCCAGCCCTCGTACGCCACACACGTGGCCGACCTGATCACCGATCGGCCGGTCGAGCAGTGGCGCGCCTGGCTGGCGTGGAGCCTGCTGCACGCGCGCAGCCCGTTCCTCACGGACGACCTGGTCGATGAGCACTTCGCCTTCTACGGCACCACGCTCACCGGTACGCCGGAGATCCGCGAGCGCTGGAAGCGCGGCGTCACGCTGGTCGAGCAGTACCTGGGCTTCGCGGTCGGCGAGCTGTACACGGCGCAGCACTTCCCGGCCGATTCCAAGGAGCGGATGCAGGCGCTGGTGGCGGACCTGGTCGAGGCGTACCGTCGCCGGATCTCCGAGCTGCCGTGGATGACCCCCGCCACGCGCGAGCGGGCGTTGGAGAAGCTGGGCAAGTTCACCCCGAAGATCGGCTACCCGGACGCGGCGCGCGATTACGCGGCGCTGGAGATCCGCCGCGACGACCTCATCGGCAACCTGCGCCGCGGCGAGGCCTTCGAGCACGACCGGGAGTTCGCGAAGATCGGCGCGCCCGTGGATCGCGACGAGTGGTTCATGACCCCGCAGACGGTGAACGCCTACTACAACCCCGGTATGAACGAGATCGTCTTCCCTGCGGCGATCCTGCAGCCGCCGTTCTTCGCCCCGGACGCCGACGACGCCGTCAACTACGGCGGGATCGGCGCGGTGATCGGGCACGAGATCGGCCACGGCTTCGACGATCAGGGAGCCAAGTACGACGGTGACGGCAACCTCGAGGACTGGTGGACCGACTCCGACCGCGCGGAGTTCGGCAAGCGCACGACGGCTCTGATCGAGCAGTACGACGCGCTGGTGCCGAGGGAACTGGCCGGTGAGCCGGACGGGTCCGCGCATCACGTCAACGGCGGCTTCACGGTCGGCGAGAACATCGGCGATCTCGGCGGGTTGGGCATCGCACTCGTCGCGTACGGCATCGCCCGGGAACGGGCCGGCGGCACCGTCGACGATGCCGACACGGAGATTGACGGACTGAACGGTCTACAGCGCGTCTTCTACAGCTGGGGCGAGATCTGGCGGGGCAAGTCACGACCCGAGGAGGCCGTCAGACGACTGGCCATCGACCCGCACTCGCCGGCCGAATTCCGTTGCAATGCCATTGTGTCCAACCTCGACGAGTTCTACACGGCCTTCGGCGTCTCTGCCGGGGATCGCCTGTTTCTGGACCCCGAGCGTCGGGTCTCGATATGGTAACTGTCGATCAGTAATAGCCCTACCGTTGTCCCGTCCAGCAACCGGCGGATACCCACGTTGTAACCCCGTGCCCCACCGGCACGGAGAACGGGTGGCCGTGCCTTCACGCAAACAGACCACTGAACAGCTCCCCTCGATCCTCGGCATCGTGCACGAAACGCCGCCCGCCGAGGAGGTGGTCCTCGAGGAACTGAGCCTCAGCGAGCGGATGGGCGAGATCGCGAGGTTGCTGCGCGAGCAGTCCGGTGATTCGGAGTCCCTTCTCACCGCGGCGACCCAGTTCGCCGTGGAGCAGGTGCCGGGAGCGGACTTCGCGAGCGTGACCCTCGTCGATCCCAAGGGCGGGATCTCCCATCCGGTGGTGATCGGCGACGAGGCGCAACGGGTCGCCGATGTCCAGCGCGACCTGCAGGAGGGGCCCAGCGTGGGGGCCACCTTCGAATCGACGACGATCCTCATCGACGACACCTCCGCCGAGGACCGCTGGCCCCGATTCGCACTCGCGGCGCAGACCGCGGGTGTGGGCTCGATCCTCTCGTTCTGCCTGTACGTCCAGAACGACGCCTACGGCACACTCGATCTGATGGCGCGCGAACCTCACTCGTTCGACGCCGAGTCCGTGTCCATCGGTTCCCTGTTCGCGGTGCACGCGGCGGTCGCCTTCTCCGCCGTGCGCGAGAAGGAGCAGATCCGCGCCGCCCTCACCACCCGCGACGTGATCGGCCAGGCCAAGGGCATGATCATGGAGCGCTACAAGCTCGACTCCGACGCAGCCTTCAGGTTGTTGGCCCGGCTCTCGCAGGACAGCAACGTTCGGCTCGCGGAGGTCGCGGAGCAGGTCATCGAGGCCGGTCCGGAGTAGCGGACCCGACGGTGCGCCCGCCCGTTCCGGAGCGCACGCTCCGGCGGCGGGCGCTCCGCGGGCTACGGGCTGAGCTCCGACGGCTGGCGCGCCGGCGGCTGGCGCTGGCACTCCGAGCTGCGGGCGGCCGCTACGGGAGCGCGCCCGGAGACCCATCGGCCGGACGTACCGCGTGGACGTCGACCCGGGAACGCCGAGGTGGCCGGGGGACCCAGAGGTGCCATGCCGATCCGCAAAGCCATGCGTGACACGCATACCTCACATAACCGCAGGTCAAAGGGCTTTTCATGCGACCGAGCCATGCGCCGCACGCATGGCTCGCGCCTGCCGCTGCTGATCCATGGGGAATCACCGTGCGCTTCGGTCCCCGACCTCGCGGCCACCGCAGGGACCCCCGATTCCGGTTCGTCCCCCGCGCCACACCGAGCCGCGACCCAAACGTCCGCTCCCCCACCGAACGCCGGTCGTCCGACGAGGGGTCAGCCGTCCCCCACGCCGCGCCGTCGCCCCCCACGCCACGCCGCCGTCCCGCGCGCCACGCGGCCGCCCCCAAGGCCACGCCGAGCCGCGACCCATGCGCCGGACGCATGGCTTCGACCGAAAATATCGCTCTGACCTGCAAAATATGCAACCATGCGCCGCACGCATGGCTTGGCGAACGGGCACCCGCCTTCTCAACGCGGCCCGCACCGTCGAACCCGGACACCGCGCCGCACCGCCGCCAACCGGGCACGGCGCACCGTCGACCCCGGAAACGAAAGGTCCGGCATCACCTGTGGGGTGATGCCGGACCTCTCAGTTGGAGCGAGTGCTCGACGCGGACCTACTCGTAGGTCTCGCCGGCCTCGGCCTTGGCGACCAGCGAGGCGGGCGGCGTGAACTGCTCGCCGTACTTGCCGGCCAGGAACTTCGCCTGCTCGACGAAGGCCTTCGGACCGGTGAGGCCCTCGGCGGGCGTGCCCGGGCGGCCCTCGTAGCCGTTGATGTACTGCATGACGCCACCGGTCCACGCGGGGAAGCCGATGCCGAAGATCGAGCCGATGTTGGCGTCGGCGACGGACGTGAGCACGCCCTCGTCGAAGCAACGCACGGTCTCGATGGACTCGATGAAGAGCATGCGCTCCTGGAGCTCTGCGAAGTCCGGCTTCACGGAGCCCGACTTGAAGTGCTCCTGGAAGCCCTGCCAGAGGCCGGTCCGCTTGCCCTCGGCGTAGTCGTAGAAGCCCGCGCCGTCCTTCTTGGAGGTGCGACCGTTCTCGACCATCCAGTCCACGACGGCGAATGCGCCGTGCTGCGGGACGTCCTTGCCCTCGGCCTTGAGAGCCGTCTCGGTGGCGAGGCGGATCTTCTGCATCAGGGTGAGCGTCAGCTCGTCCGTCAGCTGCAGCGGCGCGGCCGGGTAGCCGGCCTGCTGGCCCGCCTGCTCCAGGTACACCGGGTCGACGCCCTCACCGATGGCCGCGAGGGCCTCGTTGATGAACGTGCCGATGACGCGCGAGGTGAAGAAGCCGCGGCTGTCGTGGACGACGATCGGGGTCTTCTTGATCTGCAGGGTGTAGTCGATCACCTTGGCCAGCACGGCGTCGGAGGTCTTCTCGCCCTTGATGATCTCCACCAGCGGCATCTTGTCGACGGGGCTGAAGAAGTGGATGCCGATGAAGTCCTCGGAGCGCTTGACGCCCTCGGCGAGGATGGTGATCGGCAGCGTCGAGGTGTTGGAGCCGAGGATGGCGTCGGGCTCGACGATGTCCTCGATCTCCTGGAACACCTTGTTCTTGACCTCGACCGACTCGAACGCGGCCTCGATCACGAGGTCGACGCCCGCGAAGTCCTGCGGGTCGACGGTCGGCGTGATGCGGGCGAGCAGCGCGTCGGACTTCTCCTGCGTGGTGCGGCCCTTGGCCAGCGCCTTCGCCTCGAGCTGCTCCGAGTACGCCTTGCCGCGCTTGGCCGCGTCGATGTCGATGTCCTTGAGGACGACCTCGATGCCGGCCTTGGCCGAGACGTACGCGATGGCCGCGCCCATCATGCCGGCGCCGATGACGCCGACCTTCTTGGCCTGGTACTTCTCGAAGCCGTCGGGCCGCGAGCCGCCGCCGTTGATGTGCTGCAGGTCGAAGAAGAACGCCTTGATCATGTTCTTCGACACCTGGCCGGTGGCCAGCTTGGTGAAGTAGCGCGACTCGATCTCGAGGGCGGTGTCGAAGTCGACGTAGGTGCCCTCGAACGCGGCGGCCATGATGGCCTCCGGCGCCGGCATCGGCGCACCCTTGAGCTGCTTGCGCAGGTTGGCCGGGAACGCGGGGGCGTTCGGTGCCAGGGTCTTGTCGATCGGGGAGCCGCCGGGAATGCGGTGGCCCTTGACGTCCCACGGCTGCGCCGAGGCCTCGGGGTTGGCCTTGATCCACGCCTTCGCGGCGGGGATCAGCTCGTCGACGGTGCCGACCAGCTCGTTGACCAGGCCCGTCGCCTGGGCCTTGGCCGGAGCCATCTGCTGGCCCTGGAGCAGCACGCCCATGAGCGCGCCCTGCAGCCCCAGCATCCGGACGGTGCGGACCACGCCGCCGCCGCCGGGGAGCAGGCCGAGGCTGACCTCGGGGAGGCCGATCTTGCTGCCGCGCACGTCCGCCGCGATGCGGTGGTTGGTCGCGAGGGCGATCTCGAGGCCGCCGCCGAGCGCGGCACCGTTGATCGCGGCGACCACGGGCTTGGGCAGCTTCTCGAGGCGGCGGAGATCCTTCTTGATCTCCTGCACCTCGTCGAAGACCTTCTGCGCGTCGGCCTTCGTGGCCTTGCGGATCTCGGTCAGGTTGCCACCGGCGAAGAAGGTCTTCTTCGCGGAGGTGAGCACGATTCCGGTGATCGACTCGACCTCGGCCTCGAGGCGGTCGACGGTGGCGCGCATGGACGTGCCGTACAGCTCGTTCATGGTGTTCGCCGAGCTGGTGGGATCGTCCATCGTCAGGACGACGATGCCGTCGGCATCCTGCTCCCAGCGGATCATGTTGTCAGACATGTGTTTTTCAGTCTCCTGTTGTTCCGGCGGGCGTCAGATGCGCTCGATGATGGTGGCCGAGCCCATGCCGCCGGCGATGCACAGCGTGATGAGGCCGTAGCGGCCGCCCGTGCGCTCCAGCTCGTCGAGCACGGTGCCCACCAGCATGGCGCCGGTGGCGCCGAGGGGGTGGCCCAGCGCGATGGCGCCGCCGTTGACGTTGACCTGCTCGCGATCGAGCTTGAAGTCCTTCATCCACTTGAGGACGACCGAGGCGAAGGCCTCGTTCAGCTCCCACACGTCGATGTCGTCCTTCGTCAGGCCGGCCTTCGCCAGGACCTTCTCGGTGGCCGGCGTCGGGCCGGTCAGCATGATCGTGGGGTCGGCACCGGTCGACGCGGTGGCGACGATGCGGCCGCGGGGGGTCAGGCCGGCCTTCTTGCCGCCGGCCTCGTTGCCCACCAGGACGAGCGCGGCACCGTCGACGATGCCCGAGCTGTTGCCACCGGTGTGGACGTGGTTGATCTTCTCGACCGTGTTGTAGCGCTGCAGCGCGACGGCGTCGAAACCGCCCATCTCACCGACGACGGTGAAGGCGGGGCGCAGCTTGCCGAGGTCGGCGGCGGTGGTGCCGGGACGACGGTGCTCGTCGTTGTCGAGCACGACGAGGCCGTTCTGATCCTTGACCGGGACAACGGACTTCGCGAAGCGGCCCTCGTCCCACGCCTTCGCGGCGAGGTCCTGCGACTGCGCCGAGTACTCGTCGACATCGTCGCGGGAGAAGCCCTCGATGGTGGCGATCAGGTCGGCGCCGATGCCCTGCGGGGCGATGTAGTTGTCGTAGCTGTACTGCGCGTCGTAGAACAGGGCGCCGAAGTCGGAGCCCATCGGGACGCGGGACATCGACTCGACACCACCGGCGAGGACCAGGTCGTCACCGAGGCCGGAGCCGACCTTCTGGCCGGCGATGTTGGTGGCCTCGAGGCCCGAGGCGCAGAAGCGGTTGATCTGCACGCCCGCGACGGTGTCCGGCAGGCCGGCCACGATGGAGGCGGTGCGGGCGATGTCGGCGCCCTGCTCGCCCACGGGCGAGACCACGCCGAGCACGATGTCGTCAATCGACGCGGGATCGAGATTCTCGTTGCGGTCCTTGATCTCGTCGATCAGGCCGACCACGAGGTCGGTGGGCTTGATCGCGGTCAGCGAGCCGTTCTTGAGCTTGCCACGGGGCGTACGGATCGCCTCGTAGATGAATGCGTCAGACACTTCGGTCTTCCGTCCTTTCACTTCAGTGTTCACCGACCCCACGGACGCCCGTGGAGGCTGTCACCCCTACAGGCTAACCGTCTGTAGCTTAATTGGAAAGAGATGCATGTAGACGGCTACATCACACTCGGATCGTGGGCTATCGTGGCGTTAACCATGGCTACCCCGAACACACGCCTGCGCGCCGCCGAACGGCGTCGACAACTCGTCGACGTCGCCACCGGCCTGTTCCTCGACCGCGGGTACGGGAACGTCTCGGTGTCGGACATCGCGCGCGCCGCGGGGATCAGCGGCCCCAGCGTCTACCGGCACTTCCCGGACAAGGAGTCGATCCTCGCCGCCGCCATGCGCTCGGCGGTGGACGAGATGTCGGCCACCACCGAGCGGGTCCTGGCCCGCCCCGGTGCCACCTTCGACGACCTCTCCTCGGCGGTCTTCGCCATGGCCGTCTCGGCCCCCGGGCCGCTCGCCCTGTGGCGATGGAACCGGCGCCACCTCACCGCGGAGCAGGCGCGGGAGATGATCGCCGCGAGCGAGTCCGTCCTCGGCTCCTGGACCGAGGTACTGCGCCGCGACCATCCCGAGATCACCGACGACGACGCCCGCGTCCTGTCCTGGGCCGTCCTCGCCGTCGGCGGATCCGTGCCGCCGAGCCGCGGCCGCATCGGCATCCGCCGCTACCGCGCCGATCTCGAGACGATCGCACAGCGCGTGCTGCGCGCGGCACCGTCGAAGGCCCCGGTCCTGCCCGCCCCGCCCGCGCGTCGCGCCCCCGTGCTGCGCAGCGACGAGATCCTCGACGCCGCGTCCGAGCTCTTCTTCTCCCGCGGATACAGCACCGTGAGTATGGACGACATCGGTGCGGCCGTTGGCATTTCGGGTCCCAGCGTGTACGGGCACTTCCCTTCGAAGGGGTCCATCCTGGTGGGCGTCGTGGGCCGCGCACGCGCCGCGCTCGAGATCGGCGTCATCGGTGCGGCCGGGGTGTCCGACGGTGACCCCGCCGTCGAGTTGCGCTCGCTGGTCCGGTCCTACGCCGCGAACCTCGTGACCTCCACCGACCTCGCGGTCGCGTTCACCGTCGGCCGCGAGGTGGTCATCGAGTCGGGCGGCGAGGCGCTGCTCGCCGCGCAGAAGGCGTACGTGGCGCGCTGGGTGGCGCTCCTCTCGGCCGCGTCCGACGGCGCAAGGTCCGACGGCGCTGGGTCCGACGGATCCGACGGTGCGCTCGACCCCGCGGGTGCCCGGATCGCCGTGGGCGCCGCGATGACGATCGCCAACGACTTCGCCCGCACCCGCCGCCTGCGCCGACGCCCCCGGTTCTACGACGAACTCGTCTTCCTCGTCGACACCGCCCTCGGCCTCTGATCGGCTACCCGGCCGGTTCTCCCTGTCGGCGAACCGACGGCGAACGCCGAGGTTCCGGTCATCACGCGATCGATCAGTCGGCGCCTGATACGATTTGTCCGAGTTTCGCCCCTTCCGTGGAGACGCACGGATGGCCGCGGTTCGCGTCGCGGCGGGCGTGCCGCGGCGACGACGGGCAGGGGTAAGGCGTATGGGTGGCTTGGTACTGCTCGAGCCCGAAGTCGCCCCCAGCTTCCCGGGCTGGGTGGAGAGCGGCGCCCGCGACTACATCAGCGGCGTGTTCAGCGGACTCCGGGCGACCCTCGGGCGGGGCACTCCGGCGCTGCCCCAGGCGGCTGTCACCCCCTACTCCATCCCCGACGGGGATCTGGGCATCCCCGCGTACGGCGAGACCAAAGTCGTCAACGACGCGATCAAGACCACGTACGACGCCGCGACGCAGGCGATGGCCGCCACCGTCGGGAAGTCGGCGACGCTGACGGTCCTCGCCCGCAATGCCGTCACCTCCGCGGTCGAACTCTTCAACGGGATCGCCATGACCCTCGTCGAGGACGACTACATGGGGCTCTACGGCGCCGCAGGGCTGGCCATCGAACAGGCGCGCAACGCCGTCGCGCAACTCCTCGCCCTCCAATCCCAGCCGGGCGGACTCCAGGTCTACCCCTCGTGGTTCGTCGGCCCGATCCCGCCGGGTGCCATCCGCGCACCCGCGCCGGGCGGCCCGCGTGTCGTCCCGGACACGGTCTCGCCCGAAACCCCCTACGACTGGGCGAGCGCCGCGGTGACGGCAGCGACCGGAGGCGGCGAAGCAGGTGCGACGAAGATCGTCGAGCACGCGACTCCGGGCCGGCACGGCATCCCCTTGGGCGGAGCGTCCGCCCCGAGCGTGGCCGCCGCGGGAAGGTTCCTCGCCCGGGCGAATTTCGTGACCGGTGCCGCGGCAACGGTGTACGGCGGGATCAACGACTACCAGAACGGGAAGACCTCGGGGACGCAAGCGATCACCCAGACGGCGGGCTCGCTGGGTGGCGGCATCGCCGGGGGCGCACTCGCTGGGGCCGCGGTCGGCTCCTTCGCCGGCCCGGTGGGAACGGCGGTCGGCGCAGGGATCGGTGCGGTGATCGGCAGCGAAGTGGGTAAGGGCTTGGGCAAGATGGTCGGCGGATGGTTCGACTGACCGACCACGACACGGCGGCTCCGGGTACCGCCGCGCGGACTACCGCCGAGGAGCGATGATGTTCGGCAGGTTCCGATCACGGCACGGCAGGCCGTGGAGGTGGTCGCAACGACCTGTGATCGATCCGTCGTGGACACTGTTCTTCAAGGAGCGGCTCGTCGCCTTCGTCTTCGTGGGACTCGGTTTCGCCGTGGGCGTGCCGATCGGCCGACTGATCGCCGCCTTCCTGCTCTGATCCGTCCACGGAAGAAAGGCACTCCGACGATGTTCCGCTCCACCCTGCGGGAATTCGCGCTCTACGGTGTGATCATCGGGCTGATCGCCGGCATCTGGGTCGGCATCATCACGTACTGACACCGGCCGCGCGCGGGCGCGACTGATCGCGGTCGCCGTGCGGAGTCGGGTCGACGCCTACCACCCGTTGACGTGCAGCACCGTGTCCAGCGGGGCGCGCTTGGCGAGCTTGAAGTCGGTGCCCTTCGTGTACGCGACGGGCATGAGCACGCCCTGGCGGACGCTCGCCGGGATGCCCAGCGCCTCGGCGATCTCACGCTCGTACTCGAGATGCAGAGAGGTCCAGGCGGATCCGAGGCCACGCTCGCGGAGGGCGAGCGCGAGGCTCCAGGCTGCGGGGAGCAGCGACCCCCACAGCCCGGCCTGGTTGCCGGCGGGCAGCTCGCCACCGGGCACGTGGATCGCGCCGATCACCAGCGCGGGCACCTGCTCCATGATCTCCGCCAGGTAGGTCGCCGACGAGGCGACCTTCTCCGCGGTCTCGAGATCCTTCGGCGGCTTCGCGGCCCGCGCCGCAGCACCGGCCTCGGCATAGGCGAAGTAGGAGGTGCGGTAGTACTCGGCGACGACCTTCTTGAGCTCGGGGTCCGTCAGCACGATCCAGTGCCAGCCCTGCGCGTTGCTGCCCGACGGAGCCTGCAACGCCACCTCCAACGCGTCGGTGATCACGCCGAGCGGGACCTCCCGCTCCAGGTCGAGACGCTTGCGCACGGACCGGGTGGTGGTCAGTACCTCATCGGCGGACAGATCGAGATGCGGGAAGTCGAGGGCCATGCCCCACTCTAACGAGCGCGGCTCGGGGGCGCAGTCCCGCGCTTGGCGCGATCGAGCGTGGCCAGCGACTTCTTGGCGGCCGCCAGTTCGGCCTGCAGCGCTGCGACCTTGTCCGCCGCCGCGTCACGGGCCGTCGACAGCACCTCGTCGACGGCGGCCCGCGCCTCCTTGTCACCGAGGCCCGCAAGGGCCTTGTGCACGGCGGGCAGGGCGATCTCCGACGCACCGGCCGGCTTCTGCGCGTTCCGCGTCACCTTGAGCGAGGCGGTGTTGTCGGAACCGACGTGCAGCGTGATCGTCACCGACCGCGCCGCTTTGGGCGCGGGGGTCCCGGGGCGCGTGCCCGACGGTACCGCCGAGCCCGACGCGGGGGCAGCGGCCTTCTTCGGCGCCCGCTTGACCGGCTTCGGCTGCTTCGTCGAGCGCAGTTCCCGTGCCTCGTAGGGCAACTGGTCGTCCACGCCGGTCGGCTTCACCGTCACGGTGGCACCGTCGACCTCGACGACCCGAGCCGACGCACCAGCGGCGAGGCCGAGGCTGGGGACGGCCTCGATCAGGTACACGAGCGGCTTGCGCCCCTCGGCGAGCGCCGCGGCGTAGCGGGTGAGGTCGTCCTCGGTGAGCGTCTGCTCGGCCATCTACTTGATCCCCTTCGAAATCGCCGGAAGTACCGTCGACTCCACCGTATCGATCGCGAGCGGTCCGCCGTAGAGAAGTGCGTCGACGCCGTTCGTCTTGTCCACGATGATGATCGGTACGCCGTAGATCAAGGACGAGGGAACGCCGTCGAATCCGCCGTTGCCCGCGGAGGGGTCGGTACGGGCGACTATCGTGCGATCGACGTCGCTGGAGCTGACCGCCTTGTAGTAGTCCGACGAACCCAGCGTGATCCAGCCGGACCCGGATCCCGAGACCGGCGTCTGCATCGAGAAGCCGAGCAGTCCGAGCAGCTGGAAGGGATTGCTCGAGCTGGTCGCGATGCGAGCGGAGGCGCCGTCGTAGTGCACCACGTCCAGCTTCTTGCCGTTGAAATCCGGGTGCGCGGAACGCAGCTCGGTGATCTTGGCCTCGTAGGTCTTCTTCACCGCATCCGCGCGGCCCTTGGCCCCCAGTGCCTCGGCGATGAAGGCGAGCTGCTCCTGCCAGGTCCAGCCGCCGCGGCCCTGCTCGGGCACGGCGATCGCACGGCCGCCGGCGAGCGACTTGAGGTCCTTGACCGTCGCGGCGGCCGCGGGGTCCGTGTCGATGATGAGGTCGGGCTTGGCCTTCTCGATCACCGACTTGTCCGGATTGGACGACGTGCCGGCGGTCTGCACCTTCGCCAACGCCGGCACCCAGGAGGGCAGCTCCGACTTCGGGCCGTTCGCACCGGCGACGACATCGAAGCCCAACGCCGACACCAGTTCCGCGTCGCCCGCGCCGAGGGCGACGATGCGCTGCGGCCGGTCGTCGAGCTTGGTCTCGCCGTTGACATCGGTCACGGTACGCGCGCTCCACGTGTCGAGCGCCGGCCCGGTGTCCTTGTCGCCGCCGAGGAACACGAACGCCAGTACCGCGACGAGGACCACGACGAGGGCCGCGGCTCCGCCGATCAGCAGCGGCTTGCGACTCCTGCGCTGTGGCGCAGCACCTGGCATCGACGGGCTACTCGGCCCCATGAGCCCCGTCGGCCCGTTCGGGCCGTACCCGGGCGGCCCGGCGAACCCGGGCAGCGTTCCCGGCGCCGGCGCGGGCCGGTTGAAGCCTGTTGCCAACGCCGGATTCGACGGCGTGCCCTGCCAGTTCGTGCCCACCGGCGCGGTGGGCGGCGCCATGCCCGAGGCGCCGGACATGCGGCGCGCGGCGGCGGCCAGTGCGTCGGCGAACTCGCCGGCGGTGGAGTACCGGTCCGCCGGGTTCTTCGCCATCGCCCGGCCGAGCACGTGGTCGATCTCGGGCGAGAGGTCGGGCCGCTTGAGCCGGATGCTCGGCGGGTTCTGGCTGATGTGCGCCAGCATGAGCTGGCCGGAGACGGTGGTGGTGAACGGCGGGGCACCGGTCAGCAGGACCACGGCCGCGCACGCCAGCGAGTAGATGTCGGCGCGGTGGTCGATGGGGTTGCCCAGCAGCGCCTCGGGGGCGGTGTAGGCCAGCGTGCCGACCACGGTTCCGGCCTGGGTGTGCTGCCCGACCTCGGTCTGCGCCGCGCCGATACCGAAGTCGGCGAGCTTGACCTGCTCGCCGCGCCGGCCCCGGTCCACGAGGAAGTTGGCGGGTTTGACGTCCCGGTGCAGGATCCCGTGCTGGTGCGCGTAGTCCAGCGCGTCGGCGACCTGCTCGATCGCCGCGACCGCGCGGTCCAGGCTGAAGGGTCCCTCGCGCTGCACGGTCTCGGCGAGGTTGCCGCCCTCGACCAGCTCCATCGCGATCCACAGGTGCCCGTCGGACTCCCCGCGGTCGTACACGTCCACGATGTGCGGGTGCTTGAGCCCTGCGATGAGGTCGGCCTCGCGATCGAACCGCGCCCGCACCGACGGATCCGCCGACAGCTGGCTCTGCAGGACCTTCAGCGCGACGGACCGGGGCAGCGTGCGGTGCCGGACCCGGTAGACGGTGCCCATGCCACCGGTACCGAGCACCGACTCGATCACGTACCCCGCGATCGATTCACCAGGTTGGGCGACCACGAACACCTCCACTCACGCACGTCTACAGCGTGATGAATCTACCGCGCTGCAGGTTGCGAGCCGCTTAACGCGAGGTTGGCGGCTCGTCCGACGACGAA
This sequence comes from Tsukamurella pseudospumae, assembly GCF_001575205.1. Taxonomy (GTDB): domain Bacteria; phylum Actinomycetota; class Actinomycetes; order Mycobacteriales; family Mycobacteriaceae; genus Tsukamurella; species Tsukamurella pseudospumae. Next base: position 8,138 of record NZ_LSRE01000009.1, on the reverse strand, counting down.
TCGCGCTCCCGAGCCGCCCACCGCGGCGCGTTCTCGGGCACGACGGGGCGTCGCGACGGGACCCCCGTGTCCGAATCGTCCGCACCGCGGACCCATCGGCGGGCGCCCTGCTGCCGCTGCGCGGCGGGCGCGCGTTCGTCCGGCCCGGGCCCGACGCGGCGGGAGGGTGCGGGGCGGTCGTCGTTACCGGGCCGCCGCGGCTCGTCGGGGACGCCCTGCGGTGCCACCGGTACCGCTGCCGGCGGAGCCGGCATGGTCCGCACGGGAGCCGGACCAGCGGGCCTGATGACCCGATTCGCACTCGACACCTCGGGACGGCCCTGGGCCCCGCGGCGGCCGGGAGCGGGCTGTGCCCTCGTCGCGCAGTAGCGCAGCTCCTCCTCCGTGGGGTTGAAGACGACGTCGAAGGGCTCGCGCCGACCGATCCTGACCGCCACCTTCGACGGGGAGATCTGCTCCACCGTGAGGTCGGCGTTGTTCCCCAAGGGCCGAGTCCTCGTTCTGCGCAGGGCGAGCACCGTGCGCTCGGGCAGCGCGTCGATGTCGACCCCGTCGAAGACCGTGATGTCCGGCGACCGCCGAGCCTCCCCGTCGGCGATGCGGAACCGGCTCGGATCCGCCAGCGTCTGGGCGAGCGCCGCCCATTCCGCGGGACGGTCGGTGTGCACGGCCACCGACGCGCCCGCACCCACCGACCTCAGGAGCACGAGTTGCAGCGTGGGCAGGTCGGTCGCGAACTCCACCTGCAGTGTCTCCGGAACCGGTGAGGCGTCGTAGAGCGGGAGCGCGATGGCATCGGATCCGGAGATCCCCCACACCGGTCCCGTCGGCCCGAACGGGATGTCGACGGCGCCGAGCTCCGCGAGTGGCGTGGACGGCAGATCGACGACGCTCGACCCCCCGCCCGGCAGCGTCGCCCGCGTCAGTGCGAGCTGCCGGCCGGGCCACCGTGTCAGGGCGTCGTCGAGGTCGTCGACGATGGGCACTGCTGTCTCGTACCGCACGAGGCCACTGATCTCGGCAGGAGCCTGCGGCGAGGACCTCCGCAGACGCAGCACCACCGAGGTGCTCTCGCTGTCGAGGCTCCACCAGCGGTCGAGTTTCGCGGTCGACGTGCGCGCCGGATCGACGACATAGGTGGTGGTGTGCGCCTCGTCGTGGTCGACGTGGGTCCACCGCTCGACTCCCAGAAGCGGGTCGTGCCCGAAGTTCATCACCGGGCCCAATGTCACGAGCTCGTCCCCGGGCAGCACCCGGCATCGGATCCGCCGCTCCTGCAGCCGCTGCTCGAGCCTGCGGGTCGCGGCCATCAGCGCCTTCGGTCCCGCGACTCGCGAGGGCCCGCGGCGCACGATACCCGCCAGGTTCCGCCGGGTGTTGACGCGCAGCACGAGCCACGTCGAGCGCTCCGCCAGCGCCGAGTAGAACCGCACGCCCTGCGCGTAGGACGCACGGTACGCGGGCCCGGGAGGAACGCGCCGTCCCGACGAGACCACATCGATATCGACGTCGAGTCCGTACTGCGTCATCATCGACGCCAACAGGTCCAACGGCACCGTGCTGGCGGCGAACGCCTGCCCGTCCCGCAGCCGTGTCTCCGCCAGGTCCGCACTGAGCTCGATCGCGGAGACCAGTTCGAATCCGTCGCCACGACGCACGCCGCATCCCTCGACGTCGATGACCCGGCCGGCGAGCCCCTGCCCGCCGTGGCGACGGCGGCGCAGGTAGCGCAGCCGCGCGCCGACCCGCTCGGTGAGCCCCTGGCCGCGGAAGGCGACGAACGCCGGCACCGCCGCCACGACCACGACCGCCGCCACCGCCCAGTGCGGCCACCGTCCGGCGAACACGACGACGAAGGCGGCCGCCGAGATCGCCCAGACGAGGGACCGACGGAGCGTGACGCTCAGGCCGAGGAGCCTGCGACGCCGCGCGATCTCGGGATGCGAGGGCGGCTTCGCCGACGCCGCCGCGTCGAGGTTCTCCGCCATCATCGACCACCCCCGCTCCTGCGGCCACGGAACGGCCGCACCGCGGCGATCACGGCGGCGAGCACGGCGACGGCGCCGAGGACGCCTCCGACGACCAGCGTCGCGGTGCGACGCGGCCGAGTGTCGGGGCCCGGCGCGGGTGGCGGAACCACGAGCCTCGCAGCGGACTGTGGGTCGATATCCGCACCGGCGGCGGGTAACGACGCCGTGAGAGCGGCGACCGGGTCGATGAGGCCTGCACCGACCTTGTTGTCGACACCACGCGCCGGGTTGTGCGCGGTGGCGACGATCCGGAACGCGACGTCTTTGGCCCGCAACTGCGGGAAGCGGGAACGGACCAACGCCGCCGTTCCGGCCACGTACGCGGCCGCGAACTCGGGTCCGGCGAAGGCCGTCAAGGTCTTGTCCGAGCGCAGTCCGTTGATCGCTCCGTCGCCTCCCCGCGAGCTGAGCGAGACCAATCCGGAGCCGGGTGCGGCGACGTCGGTCCAGGGGCCGGCGAGCGAGCCCGGCAGCGGGACGCCCTCGGCGGAGACGGCGCCCACTGACAGGACCTGCCCGTCGAACCAGTTCGGGGTCGCCACGGTGGTCACGCCGCGCCAGCCGCGAGGATCGTCGGGCTGTCCGGGGTTCGGGTCCGGATTGGCCTTGCAGCTGTTGGACGAACCGGTTCCGCCCTGTCGGTCGGTGCTACCCGCGCCGGCGATCACCAGCGCGTCCTTGGCCTGCAGTGCGTAGGCCACCGCCCCACCGATCTCCCGCTGACTGAATATCGAGTCCGATGCCATGCAGACCGGCTCGGGGACCACGATGACTTTCGCACCCCGGTTCGCTGCATGCACGATCGCGCGGGCGATGTTGCGTCCGGTCATCGCCGACCGGGACTGGTTGGGGTCCTGGTTGTCGGCCGCGGTGTTCTGCGGCGAGAATCCCGCCGAATCGACGCGGATCGACATGATCCGCGCGTCGGGCGCGACGCCGGAGAAGCCGTCGCCGGCCCACGGCTGCGCACCGATGATGCCGGCGACGAGAGTGCCCGTCGAATCGCAGTCCACCAGCCCGTTGTCACCGGTCACGACGTAGTCACCGCCGCCGTCGAGACCGCGCAGCCGCGGCTGCGGCCGCACTCCGGTGCTGAGGACCGCGACGGTGACCCCCGCTCCCGAGGAGAACCGACGCGCCTCGTCGAGCCGCAGCGTGTTCGACGGTGCGGGCGCCGCAGACAGGTTGGACGCGGGCAGGACCGACGGCTCGACGCAGCGCGGGTTGTTGCTTCGCAGCGGCTTCTCCGGGCCCGTCGTATCCGCAGGTGCCGCACCGATGTCGGCCGTCGGCGGAATCACAGCGGAGGCGATGCCCGGCACGCTCAGCAGAGTCAGGGCCACGGTGCTCACCACGGCCGCAGCACAAGCCGGCTTCGACGGAGGAAACACGGCCCTACCTCAGGAACGACAGATCGAGTTCACGCATGACCGCGAACAGGCGGGTGGTCCACAATGCGACCAGGACGACGGCGAAGATCGCCAGCTTCTCGCCCAGCTCGATCCGGCCCATCAGCCGCGCCGACAACGGTCGTCCGCGTCCACCCGCATCCGCCGACGTCCGGTCGGCGAGGGCGAGGCCCGCCGCGGCGAACGCGACGAGAACGGCGCCACCGACGAGGATCACGACGACGCGTGCGATGTCGGATTCCACGGACGACAGCATGGTCACGGCGAGGCCCGCTGCGACGACGAAACCCGCCACGAAGAAGACCGTCGCGTGCACCCGGTCGTCGAGCGTGCGGCCGCGGAGCGTACAGATCACCGAGACGAGGGCCGCAACGGCCACCCCGCCCCAGTAGTAGTGGTGGTGCGGCACGACGATGGTCAACGCCGATACCACCAGGATGACCGCGACCGCGATGTAGAAGCCGGTGAGCAGCTTCGCCGCAGTGCGGGAGGCGACCTCGAGCGCGACGTTCTCGTCGTCACGGGCGAGTTCCGTGGTGCTCTCGTCCTCGAAAGTGTCCACGTGATAGGCCGCTCCGAGCTCGGTGCGGTCGATGTCCTCGCCCGGCGGCGGCAGGGGATCGGGCCGAACCCTGGCCAGATTCAATGCCCAGCCCTGCGCCCAGTTCGCCAGGAGCAGCCCAGAGATGACGCCGATGGCGGGTACCGCCGGCCGTTCGAGGGGCGTGAAGACGAACACCGCGCTCGCGATCGCCGTGACCGCGGCCAGCGTCCCCAGAGCCGCGAGGGCCGCGGCACCCAACCCCGTGCTCCGCCCCAGGATCACCGACCCCGCGAAGGCGAAGACCGCTCCCACGAGCACGTTGGCCGCGGTGAAGGCCCCGTCGACTCCCCCGTCCGGCGGTACCAACACGAAGCCCGCCGTGAACAGCAACGGGACGGTGAGCAGTTGCAGGGTGTACGCCAGTTGCGGCGCGTGCCAGCGCCGATCGGCGGACACGGTGGCGACGACGGCCACCGCGGCCACCCCACCGGCGACGGGGAACCACCACAGTGCGCTGGAACGGCCCCACCATGCGATCAGGACCTCTGCCGAGACGACGAGGGCGGCGAGCACGAGCGCGATCAAGCCGAGGGCCCTGGCCGTCCCCGCGCCGAAGCGCTGGAACCGTTGTCGGCAGAACTCCTGAATCGCGTCCGCGGTGCTCTCGATCAGCGGCCGGAAAGTCTGGTTGGAGAAGGTCTCGGCGAGAATCAGCCGATCGCCGTCGAGTACGCCCTCCTCCACGAGCGTCCGGTCGCGGGAGAGGGCCGTGCCGCCCTCCCGCGCGAACGTCCACGCGCCGGCGGTGGAGAAGTCGTGGTCGGGGAACACCGTCGCCAGCCCGGGGATCACCGAGTCCATCACGACGGACAGCCGGCGGCGGGCCACCAGACTGCGCTCCACCGAGTTCTCGCCGACCTCCACGAGAACGCGGACCTGCTCGGGCACCGCGGACTGCGGCGCCGCACCACCGTCCGGGCCGCCCGGAGGGCCGACCGGACTCACCGGGAACACCACGGCTCAGCGTCCCTCGGCGACACGGGGATGCAGCTCGGCCAGCTTCACCGCGGCCGGCGGTTCGTAGCCCGAGTTGAAACCGTCCGCCAGATCCGCCGCGAGCTCCTCCAACGCCCGAACCGTCTGCTTGTTCAGCAGCTCCAGGTCGATCGGCACGTCCGCGTCCAAGTGCGGGTCGTACGGGATCTCATGCACGCGAAGCTTCTGGCCGGCCCGGAACAACTCTTCGAACTGCTCGACGGACACGCTGCCCTTCCGCTTGGTGTGGTTGATCACCACGATCGTGTTCGCGAGCAGGCCGTGCCAACCGTGGTGCCGCAGCCAATCGATCGTGGCAGCCGCCTTCCGCACGCCACGGGTGGTCGCGGACGCGGGCAGGATCAGGGCGGAGGATATCTCCAGGACGCCGGCACCGGTCGGCGTCTGCAGCCCACGGCCCGCGTCCACCAGCGCCAGGCTGTAGTGCGGCCGGAAGATCGAGTACAGATCGAGCACGTCGTCGTAGTCGGCGACGTCGTCGCCGTTGAATCGCCAGGGACTGGGCAGCACGTGCAGGTTCGTGGCGGTCACCGCGAGGTGCTTGTCGACCTGATTCCGGTCCGACAGGTCCGTCTGCTGAATCAGGGTCCGCGCCGTCGAACCACCCTGGTGCCACGCCGTCACCTGGTCCAGATCGCCACCGTCGGGATCGAGGTCCAGCGCGACCACATTGTCCGCCCGCGTCCGCTCGAGGATCTGGCCGAGCGCACCCACCAGCAGCGTTCCACCCGCGGAGTCGCTGAACACGCCGGTCACGTGGAACTTGTTCTTGGCCACGCGGATGCGGTGCACGAGCTCCGACTGTGCCTGATCCCGGGCGCTGGGCCCGATGTCGATGCCCATCCGCCTGACCCAGGCGCGCCAACCGTCGACCCGGACCGCGGCCTCGGCGGCGGGGCGGATCTGGCGGTTGAACGACGACGACGCGGTCGCCATCGGCGCCGACGGCGCCTGCTCGGCCGGCCGGCCCGCCGAGCTCGCCGTGGCGTGCTGTGCGCCGGGCCGTTGCAGTGCCGGATTGAAGGCGGTCGGCACGGGCGGGCGGTTCACCTGCGCCGCAGGGTGATGCTGCGCCTGGAACTGTCCCGCGGGCGGGGCGGCGTGCAATCCGGGCTGCTGAACGAACGGAGCCTGCTGCGATGCGGGCCTCGCGCCGGGCCGCGCGAACGCGGGCTCAGCGGGAGCGACCCGCGCCGGTGCAGCCGCGGCCGCCTGCCCGGGTCCGGCGGGCCCGGCCGGACCGGGTGTCGGCTGCGCCTCGTCCGCCGCACTCTGGCGCGCCTCGAAGGTGATCACGTCCGTCGTCTCGGCGTCGACCGCCGGCGCGGGCCCGGCATCGTCGAGTCCGGGCAACGCGGGTTCCTGCCAGGTCGACGCAGCGGAAGGGGCATCAGCGGCGGCGGATGCCGCCGGACCGTCCACCGGCACCACCGGGACGGCGGGCTCGAATCCGATCGTCGGAAGGACGACCACGTCGCCCGAGCTCTTACTGTCGTCTCCAGACGACGAATGGATGTTCAACGGCGCTTCGCCCATTGGTAGACCTCCCCGGCATCCCGGTCGAAATTGCTTGCAATAGTAATCGATGACCTGACGGCGACCTGCAGGCAGCCGTTCGGAGCAGGCCCGCTCAGTCGGTCGGGTCGAGCCATCCTCGAGCACCACCGCGCTCGACGAGTTCGACGAGCCCCGCCGCGAACCTCTTACGGGTGCCCGGGCTGATCGTGACGTCCTGCTCCCCGTGGGCGCCCCGAGCGGTGACCGAGAGCACTCGGCCCGCGGTCGTGTCCATCACTCCCAGCGCCCAGTCCGCCCGCACCCGCACCCCTGATTCGGACACCCGCTGGTAGATGAGTTCGGCGCGGCGGCCACTGTACCGCGACGCCTCGACGAGCACGTCGAGCGTGGATTCCGGCACATCGAACTCGCGTAGCCGACCCCGGAACTCCCGCTCGGCACGACGATCCTCGACGCTCGGATCGAAGGTGGCGACGATGCCGGCCAGCTCGGCAGCGCCGAGGGTGATCGACTCGATATCGGCGGGCTCAGCCGCCCCGAGCACTCGCCACAGGGGTTCGACCACGGTGGTGTCGAACGCGTCGCGGTCCGCCATGAACCCCTGGATCGTGACCTCGTCGTCGTACCGGAAGGCGACGACGACCTGCTCGCCGCACCGCACCACCGCACCGCGGAGGACCGAATCGCCTTCGAACACACGGAGATCGATCCCCGCGTCGGGCGCCTGCAACGCATGCAGCCACCGTCGAACGAACGGGTCGACGCCGCCGTCCTCCCCCACCAGTCCCGCTGCGAGCAGGCCCGGCAGGACCGCAAGGTCGACGGTCCGCTGATCGTCGGGCCGATAGACGTTCGGGTGCACGGCCAGCACCACCGGACCGAGCTCCGTGACATCGGAGAGCCGCATCAGCAGCAGCAGTTCGTCGACCGTCACGCCGAACGCGGACAACCGATGGGCGGATCGTTGACGCGACACAAGCGCTCCTCCCACGCGCACAGCCGCCCGCCGACGCACGGGCGTCGGCGGGCGGCTGTGGAATCACACCGTGTAGAAACCGGCGGCCTGCGTCTGCCCACCCTGATGGATCGCAGCAGCGGTCGAGATGTTCACACCACACTTCTGCAACGCGAGCGACAGATTCTCATTGGCCTTCAAACACACCTCATGAACATGCTGATAGCTCTCCTGATCCACACCCACCCAGTTACCCGCATTCAGATTCGCGGTGTTATTGGCCGTGAGCTCAGCAATATTCGCATCCGCCACCGCCGCAGCCTTACCGAAACTCGCCGACGTGGTGTCATAGCTCGCGTAGTTGACCAGAATCCGGTCGACACTCATGGAAGTTCTCCTCTACTATTCGCAGTCGATCAGGTCAGACAGTGGCATAGCCGGTGAACAACGAACCACCATCACCATCGGTATTAGCGATCAAACCACCATTCCGATTCAGCGCCTCAGCGATCGTCTCCAACTTCTGCTGCTCCGAATTACACACGGCGATCAACTCATCCATATGCGCAACAGCCTTGTTCGTCGTATCACCCGCATTCGCGGCACGATACGCCTCAGCAGTAGTA